>CAWCAW010000001.1:0-139229 GCA_963793645.1 uncultured Acidimicrobiaceae bacterium
CGGAGGTCGCGGTGCACGGGTCACGCTTCCCTATGGCGGCTGGGCGTTTCCGGCGGCGCATCAATGTGCTCCCGTCAGGATCACGAGGCCCACAGCGGCAGCCATCGAAAGCGGCACGGCCACGGCACCGAGGCGGGCCGCTGTAGCGATTGATGGTTGCGCTCCCGCAGCTCGTGCGGAGCGGAGCCACAACACCCAGGCCAGCGACCCGGTGACGAAAAGGTTGGGACCAAGGTTGAGTCCTACCAGCAGAGCGTATGGATGCGGTGGCGTCCGAGCCGCCAGCAACGAGGCGGCTGGGAGGTTGTTGAACAGTACCGACAGTGCGGCGCCGAGCATGGCGGTGCCCCACTGGTCGAGGTGGGACAGGAGTGCCGCCGGTCCGGACCAGGCCCGGCCTAGGGTGCCGAGGCCGACGGCAATGCCGAACAGTCCGACGAGGACGGGCACCCCCAGCACGCCGGCAACGTGACCGGCATGCTCTTTGCCTTGAGCGAGGCGGAAGACGGTGACGGCGACCCCAAGGGCGGCGACTGGTAGTGCGGGAGACCGGAGAACCACGACCAGGACCGCAGCGATGACGACTGCCCCGAGACCGAGTCCGATGACCAATGGTTCGCATTCCGACGGTTCGACTGAACGGACCCGCAGGTCCCGATGTCCGACGGCGGCGACCACGGCGGCGGTGACCAGCAGGGCAGCGAGCGCCGGGAGCCACATGGTGGCGAGAAATCTCCCGCCGTTGATGTGAAGGTGCCCGAGGACGATCAGGTTGGTCAAGTTGGAGCCCGGCAGGAACAGCGATCCGGCGTTGGAGAGCAGCAGGCAGCCGTAGAGGAGCGGGACCTGGCCGCCACCTCGACTTCGGGCCGTGTAGATCAGGACGGGGGTCAAGAACGCCACCGACGTGTCCAGGTTGAGCAACGCCGTGACCAGGGCCACCATCGCCGTCGCCCCGAGGTAGAGCGAAACGCCCCCTCGAGCCAACCGGGCCAGCCGATGGCCCACCGCGGCGAACAGACCGTCGTCGTTGGCCGCCAGGCCGATCAAGAGAAGCCCGGCGACAAGGACGAAGGCTGACCAGTTCTGGGCCGCGGCCGATCGGGCATCGGACGGCCGCGAAATCACTCCGGCTATGAGGGCACTGATACCTAGGGCGGCTAACAACAGATCGAGGTGACGACGCATCACACGACGGCTCTGGTGGGTTCGGGATGTCGCGCCCGATGGCGTTGCAAGCCGTTCACGTCGACGCTGGCCGTTCGTGACCACCTTGGCGTGGTGGCCCTTTGCGGCTGAGCACGTGTGCGATACCGGCCGCGCTGAGCATCATGATGATCCCGTAGAGACCGCCGAAACCGGCGGCGCCAGGTGCGATCGATAGGGCCACGGCGGTGGCGATGCCGAACTCTCGCATGCCGACGGGAAAGCCCAGCGCCAGGCTGATGGGTCGCGTCCGACCCATTGCGGCACCGACGGCAGCCCCGAGCAGGCCACCCCAGACGACGAGGGCCAGAGCGAGCAGGGCTGCCTCGGCGAGGCGCGAGGACAAGAGGAGCGGGCGGGCCGCCCCCGCTCCCACGAAGACGACCAGGAGGAGCGAGACCCCGGCCAAGTCGAGGCACCGGCGCGGGTGGCGGGCGACGACTGCAGAGCGGGTCCGGATCAAGACGCCGACTACCAGTGGGAGAGCGACCGACACGACGAGCTCGAAGACGATGGACCAGCGGTCGACAGTCCCGGCGTGTCGCCCTAGAAGGATGAGCCAAAGTGGCGTGAGGATGCACCCCATCCCGACGCTGGCCGTCATGAGCACGGTGGCGGTCGTCGCGGTCCCGCCGGCCACGACGCCAACGAGGGCACTGGTGATCTCCGCAGGCGACACGGCGACGATGAACGCTCCCTGTCCGGCCAGATCAGCTCCGCTCACCCGGAGCAGGAAGTAGCCGAACAGCGGGAACAGGAGCCACTGGACACCGAGCGCGGCAACGATGGGCACCGGTCGAACGAGCACCGGGCGGAACTGGCGAGCAGTAACGGTCAGTGCCACGCCTGCGACCTGTCCTGCGAGCATGGCGGGCACCGCTGGGCGGAGCCAGTGGGCAGCGTGCGGGAACGCGACACCAAGCCCAGCCGCCACCACGACCAGGGGGACGAGGGCTTCGTGTAGGGCCAGGTTCAGTCGACGCGCTGGGCGCGGAAGATCTGCCACGCTTCCTTTCCGCCGTAGTACACGAGGACGTAGGCGGCGAGCGGGTCGGCCCACCACCAGCCGAGCGCACCGTTGAGGGCCAGCCCAAGAAGCACGGCGGTGGCGAGCCCGGCGTCGATCAACGTGACCCGCCCCTCGGTGACCAGCACCGGGTTGCCCAGAGCCCGACCAGTGCGCCACTTGCCGGCCGCCAGAGCGAACATCACCACTGCGGTGATCGCCGTCCAGACGATCCCGAGCCCGCTCGGGTGAGGGTGAAAGCCGACTGCGAGGACGATCGACGATTGGACGGCCAGATAGAGGGCCAGCGCCACGAAGGCGCAGCCGATGAGACGAAGCGCGCGTCGCTGACGCTCCTCCCCGGTTCCCGATAGCTCCCACAGCACAACGGTGCTGGCTCCGATCTCGACGAGCGAGTCGAGCCCAAACCCGGCGAGGGCCACGGAACGGGCCGTGACCGCGGCGACGGCCAACACGACGACACCGACGACGTTCCAGCCGAGGGTGATCCCTTCGAGGAGCTGTCCGCGGCGCAGCAGTCGACCTGGCGCTACCTCGGCGTGGGGCACGGCCTCGAAGCTATTGGTTGGTTCGCCCCTCAACCGCCCAACGCGGCGCGGAGCGCCGCCAGCCGGCCGGGGTTGACGTGCCACCACATCCACCGGCCGCGTTTCTCCCCGGAGATCAGCCCGGCTTCGGCCAGGATCTTCGTGTGGTGCGACACCGTCGGCTGACTCTTGGCCAGAGGCCCTTCGAGCTCGCACGAGCACACCTCGGGGCTCGAGGCCACGATCGAAAGCAGTCGGAGCCGCACGGGATCCGCCAGGGCAGCCAGCACCCGGGCCAGCTCAACGGCCTCGACCTCAGCCAGCGGCGCCTCGGTGACCGACGAGCAGCACACAACATCCTGACCGAGGTTGGACGGCCTCGCCTTGGCTCTGGTTGGTGTCGCCACGATCGCACCTCCACTCATCACATATTGACAGACCTGAATGTGTTGGTCATGATGGACACATCGACAGTGGTCGATGCTATCAGGAGGTCCGCCGTGTCCCGTGTCCAGCTCGCCCTCAACGTCGCCGACATCGACGAGGCGATCGCCTTCTACTCCAAGCTGTTCGCCACCGGGCCGGCGAAGGTCCGTCCCGGCTATGCCAACTTCGCCGTGCTCGACCCGCCCCTCAAGCTCGTCCTGATCGAAGACGCCAGCTCGACGCCCGGGTCGCTCAACCACCTCGGCGTCGAGGTCGACAGCACCGACGAGGTCGCGGCCGCGCAGTCCCGGCTGACCGAGGCCGGTCTGGCCACCGCGGTCGAGGACGAAGTGGCCTGCTGCTACGCGCTCCAAGACAAGGTGTGGGTCGACGGTCCTGGTGGTGAGCCCTGGGAGATCTACACCGTGCTGGCCGACGCCGAGATGCCAGCCGGTGAGCTGCGGGCAGCCGATCCGAGCGGCGCAGCCTGTTGCGCTACCCGGCCCGATCTCGCCGTCGCCTCCCCCGCCTCGACCTGCTGCTGAACGACCGAGTTCCGGCTCCGAACGAACGCAACCACATCATGGACGAGCATCCGCTGTGGCGACGCCTCCTCGCCGAACTGCTGGGCAGCGCCTTCCTCGCCGCCATCGTTATCGGCTCAGGCATCGCCGCCCAACAGCTGTCGCCGAGCGACACCGGGCTCCAGCTGTTCGAGAACGCTGCCGCGACCGCTGCCGGACTGTTCGCCATCATCTTGATGTTCGGTCCCGTCTCGGGCGGCCACTTCAACCCGGTGGTGTCATTCGTCGACGCCGCTTTCCGGGGCCTCTCCTGGCGCGACGCCCTCGCCTACCTACCTGCCCAGGTGGCGGGCTGTGTCGGCGGGGCGATCGTGGCCAACGTGATGTTCGCCGAACCGGTGGTCAGCATCTCCACCAAGCACCGCGCAAGCGGACCACACTTCCTCTCCGAGGTCGTGGCCACCCTCGGCCTGTTACTGGTGATCTTCGCCTTGGCCCGCTCGGGTCGGAGCCGCACAGCGCCGGCTGCGGTGGGTGCCTATATCGGAGCCGCCTACTTCTTCACCAGCTCCACGAGCTTCGCCAACCCGGCCATCACCGTGGGCCGGATGTTCTCCAACACCTTCGCCGGTATCGCTCCCTCGTCGGCACCTCTGTTCATCGCGGCACAAGTCGTCGGCGCGGGCGTCGCGGTGCTCGTCATCAAGGCCCTGTACCCCGACGTCACCCCGGCCGAGGCCTCCGACATCGTCTTCCCCCACCACGAAGCCACGGCGACAAACGGCCCCCGCCTACCGCTTCCAACCTCAGCATCAAAGGAGACCACGTGAGTGACAAGCCCGTAGTGCTGTTCCTCTGCACCCACAACGCCGGACGCAGCCTGGCAGCCCGAGTCCTACTCAACCACTACGCCAACGGACGCATCGACGTCCGGTCTGCCGGATCCGAACCGGCAGACCAACTAAACCCGTCCGTCGTCGCCGTCCTCCAAGAACGCGGACTCGACCCCACCGGAGAGCACCCCAAACTCCTCACCGCCGACGACGGCCTCGCCGCCGACGTCATCGTCACGATGGGCTGCGGCGACACCTGCCCCGTCTACCCCGGCAAGCGCTACGTCGACTGGGACCTCCCCGACCCCGCCGGACAGCCCATCGAAGCCGTCAAGCCCATCGTCGACGACATCGACCGGCGAGTCCGAGCCCTGCTCGACGAGCTCACCCGCCCTTACCACGCCATGATGGAACCGTGACTGTGCCCGCCGCCCAGATCCAGGTCCGAGCTCTCGAACCCGGCGATTGGCCACAGGTCGCGGATATCTACACGGCCGGGATCGCCACGGGCAACGCCACCTTCGAGACCGCCCCGCCCTCCTGGGAGGACTGGGACGCCGGCCACCGACCCGATCTCCGCTTTGTCGCCACCGACCGCGGCCAGGTCGTCGGTTGGGCGGCCGCCAGTGGCGTCTCGGACCGCTGTTGTTATGCCGGGGTGATCGAGCACAGCGTCTACGTCCACCCCGTCCACCAAGGTCACGGCATCGGACGGCTCCTGCTCACCGCCCTCATCGACGCCGCCAAGGGAGCCGGGATCTGGACCATCCAGACTGGTATCTTCCCCGAGAACACTGCCAGCATCGCCCTCCACCACGCCTGCGGATTTCGCACCATCGGCCGGCGTGAGCGCCTCGGCCAGCTCGACGGCACCTGGCGAGACGTGCTGCTTCTCGAACACCGCCGATCCGAGCCGGTCACCGACCCAAATCCGGGTCGGCGGGTCATCCCGATCGCCTGCACCCTGGAGGACCGGCAAGCCGACGCCCGCCTCGACGAGTGGCGCCTGACCCTCACCCCGCTCGTGATCGGCGTCGAGCGTCCCGAACCCGGGCAGCTCCGCCTGCACCTCCGAGACGACCCGACCAGCATCGCCGAGCTCGTCGGGCTGGCCCGGGCCGAGAAGGCATGCTGCCCGTTCTTCGACTTCACCCTCGACATCGGCACCGAGACTGTCACCCTCGTCGTCGACGTCCCCAACGACGCTCATGCCATCCTCGACGACTTCGCCCGCCTCGCCGGAACAACCTGATATTCGCCGGTCCCACTTGCGTCGCAGGAGTTAACCTCACTCCCCGGAGGGCAGCGGGAGGTCGTCGGTGCATACCGGTGACGGCGGCAGCGCGGTGGGCCGGCCCCTTGTTGTGAGTTCAGCGCGCCCCATCTGGTGGACTCTCACCCGCTGCCAAGAGAGCCGCCGACTCCTCGATCCAGGTTGCCACGATCTCATCGAGCTGGTCGGGAAGGTCGTTTCTCAGGTGAGCGAGAACACCAGTCATGACTAGTGGACGGAGCGACGGTACGCTGCTGAGATCGCTCACCATGCGAGCGATGACGTACATGACCGAGTCAGCGCCACTGGACAGGTCGCCGGCGTTCGGCTCTGTGGTTACGGGCTGGCTATTGGACCATTGGACCAGTGCTAGAACGATAGCTGCCGCGTAGGTTCGGGCACTGAGGTTCGTCACGCCCGAATTCAGCCACGCTTCGGCAGACGGCAGAATCGCCTTTGCGACGGTTCCATCAAGCTTGTCTCGTTGACCCACTCGGATAACCCGCTGAAGGAGCCGTCGGTACTTGTCGCGCTGGCCATCTTGAGCGAGGGTCCAAAGCGCAGCCCCTTCCGATTCGATCCGTTCGGCGCCCGTCGATAGTTCGGCCGCGGAGAGGAAATGGGATCGTGCGGTATCGAGATCTCTTCTAGCCGCAGCGATATTTCCGCGGATTACCAAGAGCCTTGCCTGGTCATCTCTAGGGGCATCCATCAGTTCGAATACCTGCCTCACCTGGGTGACCACGGCCTCGGCATCGTCGAGTTGATCCTTGTCGATGTAGCCCGTAGCAAGGTTCATCAGCGCCGCGGCTTGCGCTGGAAGGTCGCCGAGGTCTGCGGCCCCGGGATACCTCAACTGGAGTTTTGCGACTACGGGGTCATGACGAGCGATGTCGGGAAATCCTCGACCGTCGATGTCGAGCGAGAGGATCCGCTCGACCTGCTCGGCTGCCGCCGCGATGGCCGCTGGGGCAAGCGTGTCGCCCCCATAGACCGTCCCGTGAACCGCACCGGATTCCTCGTGGACGTGGACTTCCACTGGGTCCCAGAAGCCGTCGACGCAGAAGGCCATCTCCAAGCTCGCAGCTGACTCGCTGTCGTAGGCGGCTGGAGCGAATCCCTCCAGGTAGCGAATCGATGCCGCCAACGAATACGGCCCCTTCGGGGCGAAGGTAATGCTTGTGGCACGGGCCATCTCAGCCGTGAAGAGTCACGGCGTAGCCGTCGGGATCAGCGAAGGCGAACGTGAGTCCGAAAGGTCCATCGAAGGGTGCGACCAGGATCGGGACTCCGGCGCGAACCATCGCGTCGTGCAGATCCTGCGGATCGTTCGCCTTCAGCCAGATGGCCACGCCCCACCCGAGGTGCTCGACAGCGTCGAGATCGACGAGCGGCTCCCGGATAGCAAAGGTGATCGTCTCCGTGGCGAAGACCACGGCGTGCTCGGGGCCCGGAGCACGAACGAGGCCAAGATGCTCGGTGTAGAAGGCTGCGGAAGCCTCCAGATCGCGAACCTGGAGAGCGATGAAGTCAGGGCCGAGTGCGGTCATTAGGTGTCCATTTCTGTGAGTGGGATCAGATACTGTGTATCAGGTACCCTGACATAGTATCAGGCAAACTGATAACGAGGGGAGCGTGGACCAGACCACGATGGACAGGGTGGGTTACTTGATAAAGAGAGCGCAGACGGTCCTGCATAACGCGATGGCCGATGCTCTCGGGCCTCACGATCTCACGGTGACCCAATTTGCCGTCCTCACCGGTTTAGAGGAAGAGCCCGGGCTCTCGAATGCCGACCTCGCTCGTCGGGCATTCGTGACGCCACAGAGCATGCACGCCGTGCTACAAGAACTGGAGAGGCTCCAGTTCGTTGTGAGGCGTCCTCATCCGCAGCACCAACGCGTTCTCCAAGCTGAACTAACTGAGGCTGGTCGGCGCACTCTGAAATCTGCCGACAATTCAGTCAACGCTGTGGAGGAGCAGATGCTCCGCAAGCTCTCCACCCCGGCGAGAGCGAGACTTGCCAGCGCGCTCTCGTCTTGCATCGATTCGCTGGGCGAAGCTTCAGAAACTTCGGGCGCTCGTCGACTCCGGTGATACACGGGGACTACCAGAAGTGCGGCTAGACGTCTCCGTGGTATCAGGCAGGCCAGTGGCGAACAGCCGCGAACTTCGGCTCATGGTTCTGGACGGCGCGGGCCTCATCCACGCGGTGAGCGCGTCGTGGACCGCTTTACCCGCGTTAGTCCCTCTGGCAGTCCATGCCGCATCATGCGATGGTCATGTCGTAGTTTTCGCGGGCCGCCAGAACCTGGCTCACATGGCTTTCGGCCCAGTCCTGAATCGCCGCTATCGGCGTGGCCAGTGAGTGACCAAGGTCGGTCAACCGATATTCGACACGCGGAGGCACCTGCGCATAGACGGTGCGGGTCAGGACGCCGTCTCGTTCGAGGGCCCGCAGGGTCTGGGTGAGGACTTTGGGGGCGACGCTCCCGACGCGAGCGCGTAGCTCGGTAAACCGCAAGGTGCCCGTCGAGAGTGCCGCGACGACCAGCACCGTCCACTTGTCTCCGATCCGGTCCAGCACCAATCGAGTGGGACAGTCAGGGTCAAAGGCATCACCACGCTCGAACGAGCTGTTGACTTGCACCATCGTGATCACGGCCTCCTGAATCTGTTGTTCTTGTATCAGTTACCTGTAGGTAGCTAGGGCACGTTGAAGTCGTCAGTAACTCTTAGTTACCATCCCCAGAGTAACCCATCCCATCTGAGGACCCCAACAAGGAGACGCAATGAAAATCGCAGTAATTGGAGGTACCGGCATGATCGGCTCGCGGGTCGTGGTCGAGGCAGCCGCCCGTGGCCATCAAGTCACCTCCGTCAGCCGCAAAGGTGATGCGCCGCAATCCAGCAACGTCGCCGTACTCAAGGCCGACGTGGCCGACCGCGCCGCCATGCGTGAATTGGCAGCCGAGAACGACGTCGTCGTGTCTGCAGTCGGCCCGAGTCGCGAACCTGGCGGCGATCCCTCCGCCTTCGCGACCACTTTGGTCGATCTCGCCGCGGCAGTGTCCAACGTGCGGTTGCTCGTCGTAGGTGGAGCGGGCTCTCTGTTCGCCGCGCCCGGCGTGCGTTTGGTGGACATTCCAGAGTTCCCCGATGCTTACAGGGCCGAAGCCCTGGCTGGCGCTGCCTCGCTCGAGGCGCTGAAGGCACTGCCGGACGCCGGCGAGTGGAGCTATCTCTCACCCGCACCCATCATCGCTCCGGGCGAACGTACTGGCCGCTACGTGATAGCCGATGACGTCCCTGCAGGCGAGACGATCTCCACTGAGGACTACGCCGTCGCGCTCGTCGATGAGATCGAGCAGCCGGCTCACTCTGGTCGCAGATTCACCGTCGCCAACTGACCTGGAGTCGGTCAAGAGGGCTAGGAGCGACAAGGACTCTGAGTAGTGCAGGTGCGTATGGCATGCCTAGGGCTGCACTATGCGGGTGTGCGCTGATCGACGACTCGACTGCGAAATTCCAGCATACGGGCCGCGTGCGCGGTGACCGACTGCATAGGCTGCATAGGGCAACGCTGAGCGGGTCCCGAGAAAAAAGCCCCGATAAACCCCATCTTCAGCATCTCGGTGCAACGCGAAAACGCTGGTCAGCGGCCTGTGCCGTGCACGAGACGCGCCGACCAGCGTTTCAATGGGGCTCTTCGGATTTCAGCGGGGAGCCGCTCTCCTGAGATCCACCTTGAATTAGACGAAGGTGCTTCAAGCTTGAGGTGTGAGCCAACAATCAAAAAGCACCTTCGTCTTCACGCACCCTAACGAGATTCTTGAGGCCCTGGTGGGTCTCAAAGATGTCCGGGTCCTGCATTACCAACGCCACGGGCCCAATGTGGAGCTGATGATCGAGCAGGTCATCGACGGGGTCCGATGTCCGAGCTGCGGGGAACGGGCCCAGGTCAAAGAACGTCCGGTGGTGCACTACGTCGACCTTCCCGTCTACGGGACAGCCATGGCACTGGCCTGGAAGAAGCACCGCATGCGCTGTGCGAATCCCCTCTGCCCGAGACGGACCTGGGTGTTATCCGATCACCGCATCGCGGCCAAGAATTGTCTGCTCACGACCAGGGCGGCCAAGTGGGCCACGGTCCAGGTCGGCAGTGGCCGGACCGTCTCTGAAGTGGCCGGTGAGCTCGACTGTGACTGGCACACGGTCAACGACGCTGTCACCACCTACGGCAGCGCCCTTTTGACCGCCGATCGCAGACGTCTCAACCAGACCACCGCCATAGGGCTCGATGAGACATCGTTCGTCAGACAGGGCTCACACCATCACACCAACTACGCCACGACGGTCGCCGACGTCGAGAACCATCAGATCATCGATATCCTCCCGAGCCGCAAATTCGACGACGTGGCGGGCTGGATCGACAAACAGCCCCAGGCCTGGAAAGAGCGCATCTGTTACGGGGCCCTGGACATGTCGGTGACCTACGCGGCGGTGTACACGGTCATGCTGCCCAGAGCCCGACAGGTGGTCGATCCTTTTCACGCCGTCTCGCTCGCCAACCGCTGCCTCGACGCCATCCGCCGCCGGGTCCAAACCGAGCAGCTCGGGCACCGGGGCCGACGCGACGATCCGCTGTATCGGGCCCGCCGAGCCCTGCTCATGGGCGAGGAGAAGCTCGACCACGGCGCCACCGAGCGTCTTGCCTCACTGCTCGCTCTCGGCGACCCCAATGCAGAGGTCGCCATTGCCTACCGAATCAAAGAACGCCTGCGTGACTTCTACAAGGCGTCCAATCCCTACGAGGCCCGCACCATGCTCGCCGAGCTCGAGCGACACTGCTCCAAGAAGGCCATGCCACCTGAGATCCAAAAGCTCGGCAAGACCATTCGGAAGTGGTTCGACAAGCTGTGCAACTACCACCTGGCCAAGGTGTCCAACGGCCCCACCGAATCACTCAACAACCTGATCAAGCGCATCAAGAGGATCGGCTTCGGCTTCCGCAACTTCGAGAACTACCGGATACGGGCCTTGCTCTATGCCGGCAAACCGAATTGGCGGGTCCTAGGCTCGATCGTCGTCACATGAGCGCCGTCGACCCCGCTGAAATCCGAAGAGCCTTCAATGGTGGCGGGGGTTCAGGACCATCACGCACCTTCGGGCTCCAGACCCGACGAAGTCGCTGGTCACGGGACCTGCACTATGCAGCCGCCCAGGCGCTGCACTACTCAATGTCGGCGCTCCGCCGTTGAAGTCCCGAGAAATCCGCTGCCCTGTCGGTCCTGGTGAGACCTTCGGCTTCGTACCGAAGGTAGTCCTGGCCTTACACCCGGGCTAATTGCCCCTACTGCTCTTCCATTCGGGCGATGATCCCTCGCAGCCGTCTCACTTCCTCCACCAGTTCCAGCACGACCCGGTCCATCAGCGTGTGACGTTCCCGGGCTCCGCCCTCGATGCTCGCAAGACGCTCCTCGGTCAGGTTGCCGATGTCCGATACCATCTTTACGAACATATGTTCGTACCCTGAATCTGTCAAGGGGCAGGCGTAACCTCGGTCGGTGAACCCTCAACGGCCGACCGACCCTCCGGGGGGCTCGGCTTCACCTCCGGATGGGCCAATGGAGCGAAACGCCGCTGTCGATATCGCTCCGAGTTTGACGGTCACGATCGATGGGCCAAGCGCGGTCGGCGCCCAGGTAGATCTCGAAGCCGCTGACCTCGGGCCAATCATCACTTCTGAAGTGGCACGTGGGCTACGGCCGGACCTCGATGATCCGACCAGGCTGACCAACGGGGCTCTTCATCCGCGCTACGCAGAGTGGATCAGCTCTCGAACTTGGACCGATCAGCATCCGCTGAACGGTTACCTCACGCATGAGGATCGTCTCGGTCCCCTGGTTGACGATCGTGGCTACTTTGACCGCAAGAGAGTCGGCCAGGAACTTGGGCCGTCAGGCTCGAAGTATTGGCTCGTAGATGGACCACTGCCGACCAAGGCGAAGATTCCCGTGCTGGCTCAACTGCTTAAGGCGCCTGCAGGGGAGGTTGAGGCGGTCGTCGAGCAGGAGCGGCTCGCCCGGGACGAGTACCGGTCGATGATTTCTGGCTGCCGCACGATGCCTTACAAGCTCCTCACGTATGAGCAGATTCGAGCAGGCGTCCCTTGTCCAGGCTGCGGCCATCCGTGGATTGGGCGACAGAAAGCGGTCGACAAGGACCAAGAGCGATGGCGAGCCATGCACGGTGAGTGCTGTGCGGGGCGGAACGGCTACACCGATGGCCCGGTGCACTGCATGCGCTGCTGTGGCGTCCCAGCGCCGAGTCCAGAACAGCTTACGGCAATCATGCAGATCCTTCACGAAGCAGAGGCCCGGCGACAACGCGAAGAGCAGAGGTTGGCACATGAATCGCCCGAGGTGCAACGACAACGGCACAAACAAGCAGCGCTCAAGCGAGACAAGCGAATCACGAAGCTGGAGGAGGAGCTAGCTCGGCTTCGGGAGGAGCAAGCTCAAGATGGACCTCCGCGTGAGGATTCAGACTTCATGCACCGGCACAAGGACTAGGTCATCACCTACGAGTGAAACTACGCAGCAGGGCATCCATCAAAATCCACCTCACCGAACACGGGGGATCTATTTTGCGGCCACCGTCAGCAACACAGTTGGTGGAAACGCCGTAGTCTGCCCGCTTGTCTATGGCATCACGAGCATCAGAAACTACTTCACGTTCCGGGTTCAGGATGGCCCGAACGGCGCGCCCGAAGCCGTGAGCTATCAAATAATCCAAACCTCAGGAGTCTTCACATCTGGCTTCCACGCCCTCCTCCTCGACAATGACACCGACATCCCGTATTACGACAGCTGGAACATCCTCCAGCCCAGACACTCAGACCAGGCTGGCGATGCTCATTGAAGGCGACTACGGAAGGTTCTTCGTAGACGGTCGCCTCGTCTTTCAGCGCGTTATCGACGAACTACCCAACTACACGGTTGCCGTCGGCACGACAGTTCTGGCGAATAACTTGCAGGACGCCGCGAACTCCACCTTCACAGATGTTGTATTCCGCGCAGAGTCTCCAGCATCGTCCTGACAACGTCGCCCTCCACCGGAATGGACAACAGCCCACCCGATACAGACGGGTTGCTCGTCCCTCACTCCGCCATTCCACACTGATCGGCGTAGGGACACCGGCGCGAAAGGTGGTTACTCGGTGCATTGTTAAGTCGGGCGCCGCCCTAAACTTCTCCCATGGCGCGGACTTGCGTCTTTTGTGGTGGAGTGCCGCTTACCCGAGAGCATGTGTTCCCTCGCTGGTTGGAGCGCGTCTTGCCCGAACAAGAGCGCTCGAGGGGTCAGGACGTATCCGTGGTTCCTGGCGAATTCATCACAGCGGCTGTTATGCCGGCAACGACCCGTCGAATGGGCGAGAGGTTTACCGAAGCAACCGTGACTCGCGTCTGCAGACCCTGTAACAACGGCTGGATGAACGACCTTGAAGAAGCTTCTCGATCCGTCTTGAAGCCGCTCATCGGCGGCGAGGAAGGCTCCGTCGACCGCGGGTCAGCGGAAGACCTGGCCACTTGGGTGACGAAAACGTGCTTCATGGCACAGCTCACACATCCAGCGAGCGCCGCCGTACCGCCGGAGGACTACAGGTGGCTCTACAAGCACCGCACACCACCCGCCGATACTCATGTGTGGGCGCTCAACATCGAGGCCGAGGATTGGGCCCTTCGAATGCAACACTTCGGCGTTCTCTACGGAGAACGTGGACAGAACGACTACTCGGAGCCTTGCAATACCTATTCGACGACCATCGGGTTAGGCCGAGTTGCGTTCTGCGTAATGGGCAGCACGAATTCCTCAATGGTCTTGCCATCCCTCGACATGGTGACACCTCTCGACGCTGTTCGCCTATGGCCTAACCCTCAGGCATTTAAGTGGGGCGGCGTCACGCCTCTTGAAGACGAAGACGCCTGGCTCGTCAGCGACCTATTACGGCTGTGGATCGGTGACGATGACGATTTATTCCTCGGCGCCTTGATGGAGCTCGGGCTCCGTCGCAGTGATACTCGCTATCAGGATCCTGGCAGCGCGAGGAGCTAGCCAGCGACGATCGTCGCCGTCTGTCAGTCCCGAAAGTATCGGTGGACACTCGCGACCTGCCCAACCCAAAACTCAAGTCTCTGGGCTGCCGTACTTTGACGCGGCAGAAGCTGCATTTCGATCGCAAGCTCAAAGAAGCCTGGTCCCGCGTCGTTCTCATTTAGGTATTGCACCAGGGCGGAAAGCATGGCGCCGATTTGGTCGTAGGTATCGGAGGTAACTCGGCCGAGAAGGTATCCCATGGCCCCTCGCTCGTCTTCACGATCGAAGTCAAATGGTCGAAGATCCGTCCGGCGGGCGAGCACCGCATTGAGTTCGGTGTAGCTCGTCGTAGTGGCGAGCCGTCCTCGTTCCTCAAGAAAGCGGCGCGCGGCTGCAGCTAAGACATCCCACTCCTCGTCATCTCGCCCATATCTCATTAGTTCCGCTCCCAAAGTCTGCGGCATTTTGGTAATACCCCGCAGCGGACGGACACTTGCGGCGCCCTACGGTGTCGCATCGCTACCAAGTTGCGCTCGCAATCGGCTCAATGCCTCCTGGACATTCTCATCAAATTGTACGGGGAACGGAAGTCGCTCGTGAGTCTCATTTTCTCCTCGAACCCAGGCCGACTGAAGTAGCCGGGCATGGGCCAGAAACTCCTGAAAGCTCTCGGGAGGTGGAAATTGTTCGAGTAGCCCCGCCTTGCCGACAAGAAGATCCACAAGGGTCGAGTTGATCGAGAGGATGCTCTCGACAATGCTTGACTTCACGGGATCGCCCTTTAATTCAACGATGTGATCGACGACTCTCCACTCAGAGCTATCGGGTCCGATGCGGCTCCTCAGCCGCCTGCTTTCCGATCTCAGCATGAAGAGGGGACCGTACAGCTCGTTCATCTGGAGGAGAACCCGCGTTCGTTTTGAAGTCTCGTCAGCTGATTGCTGCTGTTGCGTCAGCAGAGACTGCTGCAACTCATCGCTCTTTTCGGCAAGTTCTCGCTGAAGATTAGCTTGGCGGCCGGCGGCGACACCGTCCAACTTTTGCTGTTTTCGGTTTCCCATGAAGGTCAACACGGCAGCGAGCAGCGCGACTGCTGCGGCGATGCTGGCGGCGACTATCGCGCCCGAGTCCGAGGAGGATGAGGATGAAGCAGTCGCTCCCGCCAACAGGTGGACCATCATCACTTCCGTCCGTCATTGCGTGCCCAAAGATTGATCCACTGACCTGCCACGACACCTTCGTCAAGAGAGGATCGAACGGAAAGAAATCCGGCATCGGCCGCCAAGCGGGTGGCGTCCGATGGGCTGAGGTAGTGAAACCAGCGTCGGTGACCCGATTGATCGGCGCGCCACTCGTCTCCGCTTCCGGATGGAATGCTGCAGAAGAGAACTCCATCCGGCCGTAGGACGCGCCGAGCTTCTCGCATGGCTGTCAGGATCTCTTCGTCAGGCATGTGGACGAGAGACGCGCACATCCAGATTCCTTCGAACGTCTCACTGGTAAAGGGCAATGCTCTGAGATCGCCACGTACCGCGTGGGCCGCGGTTGTACGGGACACGCGCTTTACGAACTCCCAAGAGAGATCAAGAGCAACGGTCGGGTGGCTCGTCTGGGCGAAAACCGCAGAGTCCCTGCCCGGTCCCGCTCCAGCATCGAGCACCGCACCAGTGCTGGTGGTTAAGGCCCCAAGAAACTCGCTACGAAGTGCTCGAAAGTCGACGTCCAGGTATCGGTGCGCATAGAGCTCTGGGGACCGTTCGTAGGCGTCAATTGTCTCTCGAAGTCGCTCTTCAGCCGTCGCTAGCATGTCCGTCGGTCCTTTTGGTAGGTCTCCCTGGCGTGACCTTACAGACCGGGTGTGTCCAACAGGGGACCGAGCTGTTCCATTCCTGCCCATGGGCCTGCTACGGGTCTCAAGGAACCATGACCCCCAAGCCGGCGGCTGGAGAGCCCGCGTGCCTCATCCGCATCTCATCCTTCGAAGACCGGTCCGAGTCGACGACTGAAGTACCGTTCGACCTCCCTAGCGAGGCCAGGTCGCTCAGCGAAAAAGATGTGATCCCGATCGAGGTTTTCGCACATCCAGGCTTTGACGCTGCCTTGATCAAGTTCTCGGATGCCCAAAAACGGCCAAAGCAGTCGCTCTGCGAGAAGACTTTTGGCCAGGGTGGAACCGTTCGAGTTGGGAAGATAGTGCTGGTAGCAGAACCGAGAAGCGCTCTTAGCTCCAGCCTTGCCGACTTTGAGCACTCGGTTCGGGCCAGCATCACATGTGGACCCGTAGGAGGGACTCAACGAAAACACGTAGACGGCAGAGTTCGCGGGTGGCAACTTGGAAGGCGGTCTGTGCGGTGCCGGCAGGTACTCGTGCCTCAGAACGGTGATCGGATCGGGGAGGCCGACTCGCACCAAGGCGTCACTGAAGTCGTCCAGGAGGTGGCGTCCATCAATCACATCGCCACCAGTGGTGCACCGTCAGGCCTAGTTCGCCCATCGGTAGCGACCCGAAGCCTCCGTTCGAAACCGCGCCTGTCCACCGGATTCAGCAGCATTGCGAATTTCCTTCCTCATCGCGGCTGCCATATAGACCCAAGGTGTGTCGCTACTTGGGGTGATCAGCCCCTCAGCCACTGCTCGCTCGGCGATTTCTCGAACGGGGAGCGCCTGATCTGGGCTTTTGCGAAGGATCTCTGCTGCAGCATCCACCAACCGCATTCCGGTGCGCTCCTCTTGAGTTCTCGATAGAAATTTCGTATAGGTTCGTCTGGTGCTCCCAACATTGCCGACATGGGCTGGGTTTTGCAACCGCACTTACATCTTTAGGAGCCGTCTAGAGCGACCGTGGCTGGAGGGTCCAGACTTTCAGGGCGGTCTTGCTTAGCGCCTCTTGGCGGCGCTCGATTGCGGCCTTGGTCCAATCAGTAGTCGAATCGGCAACCAGAGCCTTGGGCAGTCGCAATTGGCTGTCTCCGAAACAAAACCGAGATCGACCAGACACGGTCGTCGCTCGGCCGGGATAGCTGCCTGTTTTCTTGGCCATGAAGTCATAGTTGCCAACCTCACTATTGATATTCGCCTCGAGGAGAAGGAGGTTGCCGATTCGATTGCGGTAGAGCTTGTGCTCATCGCTCCCGCGCAGAGGATCGGTGGGATCGCGCCACTTCTTCCATTCGGTCAGCCGAGTTCTACTTAGATTGCGGGGCAAAATATGCTCAATATTGTTTGTGTCCTGCCCATGCTCCGCTGGAACAAGTCCGCCGCGGCTCAATGACCGCTCGATCTCGTTCAAGATGTAAAACTGGATTGCGGTCCGGTTGGTGCCATACTCAGAAAAACGCTGCTCAAAGGTCGCGTCTGGATTGGCCTGGCGTAAGACTGAAGCGATATCTGCCACGCCTTTACCTTCGAGGGTAAGCATGCGGGACACCTCGCCGATCGTGCGCTCCAGGCGGGACTCTTGTTCACCACCGACGGTAAGCATTCGAAATGCATAGTGGAGCCCAAGGCGGATGCACTTCGTCGCGCTATCCCAATCACCGGGCAAGAAGCGTTCGCCAGCAGCGAGGAGCAGCGGTCGCACCAGGCTGTAGCCGAGAACGGACACAATCGCGTCTACGGCTCTTCGACATGGCTCTGGCATAGCCGAGCCTGGAGCGGCTGCCATCAGGTCCCGAAGACCCTCTGCACGCTTCTGCCATTGCATGACTACCCCGACCACTTCATACCCGGTAGTCGCTGGTGCGATCTCATCTTGTGTCACAGTGACGTAGAGTTTGCGTAGCTCGGCTGGACCAACGAATGCAATGTGATGATGCCGCAAGAACGCCTGTGCATCTTGTTGGGGTGCAGCATCCAGCATCTTGCTCCAGGCGCTAGCAATTTGCTCATGCTCGACGCTCGTGGACCGATCGAATAGTTCAGCCTTAATCTTGTCGGCTTCTGATAGCTCAGTCCCGCGAGCATTCAACCAGCTAAACACGCTGTAAGAGAACTGCTCATTCGCGGTCTTTAGAACGACGACACCGAAGGCGTGCCGGAGAGTCACGTTGATGGCGCGAATCCAAGACAGCTCAGCCGGAGTCACGGTGTCAGGCACAACGCCGTCCAATAACGCTTGCACATGCCGAAGCCCCACCAAAAGCCGGTTCTCCACGGGATGCTCAGATTTTCCCATCCGACTGTCAAGGCCTAGCCTCCGTGCGACAGCATCTCGGTCGTCTCTTGACGCAGAGTCAAGTACCAACTCCTCGAAGAACGGCTGAAGTCGAGGATCCAGCTCGAGCTTCGGTACTGGCTCACCATTGGCATCTCGACCGTACAACCAGTCGTCAAATGATTGAAGAAGGCTGTTCGCCTCGGATAACTCCTCACCGTGGAGCCCGCGATCTGCGATCAGTTCGCGCAACCGAACCTTGAGACACGAAGCGACCAAACACAGGGCAGTCAGTCTTTGTTGTCCATCGACAATCATGCCGAGATCGTCAGATTGGTTGTCCTGCACGTCGAAGACAAGTGTTCCGAAGAAATGGGGCTGCTCTCTGGTTCGTCGTGGCGTCCAGCGACCATTTCCAACGACTTCATGGGTCCGACGAAGCGTGATCAGGAGATCCGAAACGAATTCGTCAATCTCCTTCTCGGTCCACGACCAAGGGCGCTGATTGGGTGGCACGACCAACACCCGCTCATGCGGCGTCACCAGCGCACCCAGCATAGGGAGATCAACCATGAGGAGCTCCGCGACATCAATGACCTGAGGCGCGGGGTGGGTTGGTCCAGACCGAGGTCGCGGCATAGTAGATCGTACTGTAGAGGACGCCTCTGACGTGGGCCTTCTCGTCTTTGCGCCTAAGCCCAAACCCAATTACTAGCTCGACACCGCCCTCGCCTTCTCGGCCTTGGAGCCTCGTATCAAACGGTGGCCTCGCAGCTCGACGTCTCGTTGGAGCAAGATCGTGTTCCAGTCGTCTCGTCGGCCGATCCGTTCGGGATCCTGATAGAGACCGGCCCGCTCCTCGCTTCTCGTGAGTTTCCGAAATTTGGAATAGCGGGGATCTGACGGATTCAGAAACTCCTCCTTCCGGTGAAGGATCGGTGGATTGGTCTGCTCTGACCAATCAGTCCATCTACCACTTAGGTGAGTCAGGTCAATCGCGAGACTTGAGTCGATTGCCGGGTGAGGATCCTTGTCAAATGAGGGGTACGACAAGAACGACACGCCCGCTCGATCGTGTCGCAACTTAACCAGAGTGGTTTCGGTGGGCATACCAGCCACCATCGCACCGCACGCTGCGTACAAGCGAAGAAGCGGAGGAAGGTGCGGTTCGGCATCGACGTGGACGTAGAGGGCCGTGGGTGACGTCTTGCCAACTGGGCTTCGCCTCACCGCCGTTCGGATGTACTCCATCCTTCCCGTCGCCACGAGCAGTTGATCTGCGTCATCGGTTGCGGCTCGAAGGTTCCCGTACCACTGCTTCGTGTCCGCGATTCGATCAGGTGGGAGATCCCTGAGCTTCGGTCCGCCGTGGAAGCGCTCAAGGGCGAGCACGACTAGGAGATCCAAGCGACGCTTCACTTGAGCCTGACTAAGTGTTTCGGGCGAGACTTCCTGACGCGCGGTGGCCAGTGCTCGGGAGAGTCTGCCGTAGGCAGCCTGGGCATCCTGACAAAGAGTGGGTTGTTCGTCGATGGTCGGATTTCGGCCGTGATCCTCTAGAAAGCGGACGAGGCGCTGCAAGATCTCGCCGTCATCGTCTGGCCTCGTCGCACCGCCATACCGACGCGAGAGGTAGGCCGCTCGATCCCCCGTATTGCGAAACACGTACGCAACACCAGGCTGCACCGGAACAACACGAACCTGGAGGACGGCTTCCATCCAATCGCGTAACTCCGCGGGACTGAAGAGGTGATGGAAGGTTCCTCGACGGGTAAGGGTGCCGTCTGCGTGGACATCACCGTCGAGGTGGCGAGCTTCATGGGTACTGCGCACCGCAACAATCAGAGAGCGCTCCGCCAATTCGTATGCTCGTTGCAACGTCCGTGCTCGTTCGGCCGCGTCAGGAATGACATTCAGCACGTAGCTACAAAGGACGACATCGGCCGGCGCTGGCGGCGGCTCGGGTCGGTAGTGGGGATCCCACCCCCGTGCCTCGAAACCTGCCGCCTGCAGTCGGCGGACATCTCCCCCGCGGCCACACCCGAAGTCGAGGATTGTCCGGTCAGTAAAGAGGCCGTCGCCGACTGCTAGGCGTGCCGGAAGCGACAGCCCTGTACGGCCCATGGCCGTAAGTTCCGCCCGTATGCGCGGAGTTTCAGCTCGGTTCGTGGATGAGGCTGTCACTGATCCAGACCTGTTTGATCAGCGCGACCTCTTCGGGAGAGATCAGTGGCTCCCCGAGTTCGTGCTGCAGGTGCAGCAGTTGATCGAGCACCTTTTCTCGCACTTCTAGTCGGAGGGGTCCGTTTCCCTCCATACCGTTACGACGGACTTTCTCGCGGTAGACGCCCTGCTCGTCGTCACGAAGTTCGATCAGCCAATCCCTCATCGCGGCCATACCCATGTACTCAGAGTGACCGGACCCGATGAAGCCTTCGATCGACTTGTCGCGGTCGACCACGGTGCACACCCAACAACCGAATCGGCTGTTGCCACACGGCTTAGTTGTCTCGTCGAGCACAAGGGCGCACTCGCCACTGTTGGCTTCCTTGTAGAGGTTCTGCAATTGCCGGTGATGGCCGCCCCACGGTGCGGGTGTGAGGGCGAGGTATTCCCAGACTTCGTCGGTGGTGAGGTCCCGGATGGGCGCCCACATCCAAGCGCCTTTGATTGTCGTGTGAGGGTTGATGGCCCCTCCCATTGCTATGTGTTTTCGTATCGATCGGGCTCGGGACGCCGATTCGTTGATGCGGCTACCTACGAGCACCAGAACACTGCCGTGCTCCGCGATCTGCTCGACCAAAAAGGCATTGGAAGGACGGATCTTGAGTCGGTCAGTGCACCACCGGAAGTTTCTGGTCGGTGCTGGATAGCCGTAGCCGATAAGGCGGACCCAAAACGTCTGGTCTAGTTGCGGTCGTACAAGATGCGAGCTGAGCGGCATGCCGAGTGCTCGGGCACCCGTCTCGATGGCAGCGAGCTGACTGGCAACGAATTCGCTGATGGCCGGCGTCTCGACCTGTGTATCGGATGCGAGCAGATGGACTGGGCGGGTGCGCCGGGACGGTCGAACACGCTGCAGTGCTTCAAAGACGAGATGGGCGACAAGCGTCGAATCCTTGCCTCCGCTGAACGCGACGACCCACGGGCGAGGGTCTGCGTCATCTTGGTATTGGCGAACCAACTGGTCGAGGACTGTTTGGACGCGCGCTGCCGTGTCTGGGGCGATTGAAATGGTCGGCTGGATCACCGTAGTCACGGGTGGATGGCCTCCTCTCCGAGGCGACGACCGATGGTCGACGGTTTGGGTTTCCCACGGCCTGCGGTAACAAGACCGAGAGCAACAAGAAACGGAATCGATGGTTCGTCCCGAGGAACCGACTCACCGGCCAACAGGTGCGAGAAGGTCGCTCGGTCGGTAGTGGTCAGGCCGAGGCGGTTAACACCCCATTGCTCATGGAGGATACCCAGGGCAGCAGACTCAGTAAGGGGACGGTTACCTCGGCGCTTGCGGGACTCAGTAGCGAGTCGATCAGCGACCGTGTCGAGCTGTCTCTGGTCCAGGCGGGCAGCCATGGCGACGAGGCGGCAGACTTCGGTCGACCAGCGAGGGAAGCTCCGTCCGACGGCAGCTGCAAGCTCGTCTCGAAGGCTGTCCCCCAGTCCGGCTCGTCGCACCCTGCGGGCAGCGGACGGGTCGGCGGTCTTGTGAGCAGCCAGCTGCTCTGCGAGGGCATGCAAGGCGTCACCACCGCTACTGGCATCCTCTAGTAGTCGAAGTCCCCTGGCCCAATGCCTCGTAATTTCTGCTCGATAGTCGATGAACTCCCGGTCATCGCATTTCGCGAGAAGGGCGAGCAAGAGGGCGGCCTGGCGAGGGCGACCGAGTAGAACCGTGCCCTTGATCTCCTTGGTCCGTCCGGTCTTTGATGGCTCATAATCGGCATGAGGCGCATCGCTTCCGAGGGTGATACTTCGGACAATGGCAAGCCGAGACAGCACGTTTTCGGCTTCAAGGCCGGACTGGCGGGTCAGGCGGCGGAGGCGTTGGGCATCGGCACCGGCCAGGTGGTACGTCGCGCGCAGTGCTGGTTCGACGATGACAGTGGTCATGATGCGGCGACCTCCAGATATTGGTCGATCGTGATCGAGCTGGCACCCGCCTTGTCGCACTCGATTCGATACGTCGCAGCCACTGCTGGTTCGGCGAACCGAAACAGATCATCAACGACCTCTTCGTCGGTGGAAAAGACGATGACTTGGCGACCCAGGTTCGGCCAGAAATCTCGGACAACAGCGCGTCGATGGTGGCTATCGAGTCGGGCCAAGGGTGTGTCGACAAATACTGGAATCGGGTTGTCGGCAGCGGCCAGCACGGCGTCGATGAAGGCCATGGCGGCAAGCTGGTGCTCCCCGGCGGACGGCAACTCAACGTCACTTCCGTCTTCGCCAAGGAGGTGAGTGACATGGGTTTTCGGATCGATCACGACGTCGGCCACCAGATTGTCCTTGCGCATCAGGGTACGGAGGTTGTGGAGCATGCGGACTTGGACCGCCTGGGACGCCTCGGCGCGGGCTTCAGCGAGAAACTCTTCGAGTGCTGCCACGGTGGCGTCGGCGGTTGACAGCCAGCGGTGGTCGTCATCGGTCACGTTAAGTCGAGCTTCCATACTGGCGAGCTGACTTCGAAGCGAAGCAAGCTCGCTGTCCTGCTCGTCAACCTGTGCGCGGAGTCGTTCAGCGGTGGCTCGCTGCTCACCCAGCAAGACGTTGAGCTCATCTCGCCGTCGCAATACCTGAGCGGTAGTGCTGTCTCGATCCGCGGCGGCGAGCAGGTCCTCCATCTCTCGAATTCGGCGGTCGATACGCAACAGGTCGGCCGCGAGCTCTTGAACGTCGGTAAGGTCGCGATGGGTCCCCGAGATCGCCGCCCTGACGTCGGCCAGCTCAGCGTCGGAGAACTGCCCGAGACTGTCTCCTTGGGCCTCGACGGTGGCGGCATCCAGGTCGTTCTGGCGTTCGTTCACCGCGGTTTGAAGCCAAGCGCCGAACTCCTTAACCGGTGACGCACCAACCTTGCGGCGAAGCGACCGATCAGCAGTGAGGCGTTCGGCCAAGCTCTCCACCGCCTCGAGTTCAAGCTTGAGTCGATCGCGCCCCGTTCGCTGTTCACCTTGCGCAACGACATCGTCACTAAGCGACGGGAGCACCTCGAAAGCTGGCCAGAGATACAGCCACTCGCTGAGGTGGCGACCAAGTCGAGACCGCAGCCCGCCTCTCTGTTCTCGCAGCCCGACCAGATCAGCGGAAAGTTGTCCGGGCGTGGCGGCGGCCGCGAGCACGGCATCGAAGGTCGCAGCGAGTTGATCCAGCTCACGCTGCATGCGTTCTTGAGCTTCCTCAGCCTGACCGAGTTCTCCGGCCATCGCCGATCGTCGTTCTTTGTGGTCGTCCGACTCCTTGCGAAGGTCCTCGTAGATCGCGAGCTGGGCTGGGTTTGCGTGGGCCAAGCGCCGATCGCGGGCTAGGCGCTCGACTTCGGTACGCATCCGCTCGACGGCGTCGAGATTGAGGAGTCGGTCAAGCGCACTGCGGACCGCAGTAGCCGAAAGCGTGTCGTCAAGCTGTCGCACCCGTTCTCCGTCGAACACTGCGAAGTCGAGGAGGTGGCGAGGGAGAACCTGGTCGATCAGGGCCTGAGCGTCCTCGCCAACAAGCAGGTCAGTGTCCTTACCGACTTCCTCGCGGACCTCAATCTGCTCTTCAAGGAATCGACCAGCAGCGTCGAACCACCACGACCGGGTGACGGTCAGCTGGCCCGACCCATCGCTGATCTGCACCGACGTCTTCATCTGATCCGCGCCAGCTGCTCTAGCGGATTGGTTGAACGCCGCCCGAAGCCACCGGTGGTAACGGTCTCTGGCACCTCGGCCACCGTCGAACAGTCCGGGAATGCCCGCGGCTCGTTCCCCGTGGAGTGCCAAGACGACACCTTGGGCCAGGCTGGTCTTGCCAGACCCGTTTAGGCCCCCGAACAGGTAGACGGGCTTGGCCGCCCCCCGATCGGGCAAGACCACCCGGTGATCCCCGACGAACGACTTGAAGTTGGTGAGCCCGAAGGCAAGCAGCCTCATGGCCGGTCACCCAGGTCGCTGACCAGTGCTTCGATTTGACTGTCGGAAAGGCGACGACGTCGATTGCGGGCGTGGCGGCGAATGTCCGCGACGAACTCCACCAGTCCTTCTTCAGATAGGCCATGGCGGCTCGCAATCCGTCGCAACCTGGTCGTTTCATCAACAGGTGATGTGTCCAAATCGGTAGTGGTTTTCCTGGTCATCGCATTGACCTTCCCTCTGCGGGCCAGCGGGTGCAAGCCCATCGACGGAGAATGGTCGTTCCGCGCACTAGGAAGTCACCTCCAAGGCGGTGAGCACGGCATATTCAACCGTCGCTTGCCTTGACAGGCCGTTGGCCGCTCGCCAGCGGTCGGCCTCATCAGCAACTTGGACAGGTAAACGGAGGGTGATCTCGACCGTACCGTGGTCCCGCGCTGGACGGTCCAGCTTGGGCACTTCGGTCCGCTGGATCAGGTGTTCAAGAGCCTCGGCCACGGCCCCGGTCAGCCCCCGGTGGCCGCAGCGACCGGTGAGGGCAGCGTGGAGGTCCGCCGGGAACTGGATGCTGTTCCAGTTGCGCCGCGGCTGGGTCATAAGTTCCAGGATGTCAGGTGGGTGGGTCGGTGGGTGGGATATAGCCGACGACCTGGGAAGACGCCCCTGTGCCGGAGGACAGCCGATGGCCGTCCTCCGGCACAGGGGCGAAGATCGGGGCCCGTCTTGGACTAGTCCAAAACGTCCTTTACCTTGCCGAGGAGATAGTTGGCGAAGTTGCCCCACCAGCCTCTCAGCTCGTTGTATTGCTCATCTGGGTCCTCGTGCATGGATTCGGCCTTGGCATAGGCGATGAACAACAAAGTCACAGCCTCGGCCGCCCGCCTCGCCACCTGCACCGAGTCTTCGCCCGTGACCGTCTCGGGATCCGACTGTGCGAGCGACCGCAGCGGTGCGTACACCTCCTGGTAGAAGCGATGACGGGTGTTGAGGCGGATGATGGTGGTCTTGCCCGCGTGCACGATCTCGAAGAGCTGGTCGCCGGGCCAGTCGACACTCTCAACCACATACGGCAGGGCGCGTATTCGCTCGATGTAAGACTCGCGTTCTTCGGGCTCGGTCTTGCCGACATCGGTCGCCAGGTTCTCGAATGCCTCTTCAGCGTCGGTTTCCGGGTCCGGTTCGACCCGGCTCTTCGGCATCGTGGCGTTGGCATCGGCGACCGCTTCGTTGACGGCTGAGTGCTCACCCTTCTGCTCGTCGGTTGTCCGGCCAGCCTGGCGCCAGTGGTCATCGATGAGCTTTCTTGCCTTGCTGATCTCACCCTTGAGTACATTGCGGAGTGCGACACGCATGTCGTCGTTGGGCTCGGCACCGCGCTTGACGTTTCGAACGCCCATCATGGCGTCGAGATCGGGGTCGAAGCGCACTTCAACACCGATCCAGCGATCCTTGTCCTGGACCCGACTGTCGAAGATACGGGGCACGTTGGTGTAGCTGATCTCGCGTCCCTTCCGGAGGAAGCTGATCGTTCCTTCGTTGTCGGGAACCCTCAGCTTCTCGCGAGGGTGTCCCCACCCCTACCGCACGTCCGGAGAGCCTCTGGCGGGTACACGGTGACCGCCACGTGGATATGACTTTTGCCGACAGGGACGTCGTCGTCGAACACAACAGTCGCTGGGAAGTGGGTCTTGCGGTTCTTATCCTTCTCCCACTTCTCCCGGCCCCCTGGGTACTCGCGGGCGGCCTGATCGGCGAGCACCTTGTCCGCAAAGGTCTTGTCCAGCCGGAAGGTGGGGTCATGCGGGAGAAGGTCGAGGACCGTGCCCGCGTGCTGAAGCCGGATGTTGATCCCTCCGTGAAGCTGCTCGCGGAAGATGCGCGCTAGCTCCTTGGCAATCTCGTTGTGAAGCTCGCCCGGTTGGTGGGCACCCTGGCCATCAGCCAGCTTGTCTATGTTGCTCCAGACGACCATGGTCCCAGTTCCAGCTGGGAACAACGCCGCCAGATCGTCGGGCAGCTGTACGTCGTCAGGGGCCAGGATGCTCGCGATCTCCCCGCGTTCTTCGGCGACCTCGATGGCGTCCAGATCAAGGTCGACGTGACGGACCGGCCCGCCCTTGGAATCGCGACTCCAGGCATCGATGCGAGTAGCGAAGTTCAGGGCGGCGGTCGTCGCCCCTACCCCGTACTTGCCGATGGTGTCGTTGCGCATGTAGCGGGTCGAGTAGCCGATCTGCAGGTAGTGGTGCAGCACTTCCTCGGTCATGCCGGTGCCGTCGTCCACAACAGCGATCCGATCCACGGCCTTGCGCTTGCGGTCGACGGGTACTTCACGCATGTCGATGACGATGGTGTTGGCGTCCGCCTCCAGTGCATTGTCAATTACCTCGCCAAGTGCCGCGGCAAGGCTGAAACCCGAGTCTCGCATCGACTTCAGCGCGCGTCCTACGACAAACGGAGAGACTGACGTAGGGATCGCGTTAGGGGAAAGAGCGGTGACAGTCATGGTAATTCTCCAATCAATTCAGGCGGCGTTGATCGCCGCGGTTGGGATACAGAAGGGACAAGGAATAGCTAGGTCATAGGTGGCTGGGTGGATCAGGTTGGCCAGTTCGATTCCGTCTCGGCGGTAGCGATGCCACCAGTAGCACTCGAGCAAGTAGGCACCTCTGGGGCCGTCGGCCACCGCCGCGGTGAAATGGGTCGCTTTCTTCCGCAGTGGATGACCCAACAGACGGCGTCGGAGGCACTGGTCCGACCGCCCGACGTACACCGGGCGACCAGTGCGGTCGAGGAGCAGGTACGAGCCGGGCTGACCAACGGGCAATGATGCAGTGATGTGCCGGGACGTGAACGGGAATGAGAAACGCGTCGGCCCCTCGCTTGCCGGCAGGGCGGTCAGCACTCGCCCCCGAGCCCACGGATCCGAAGTCACGCTGCCGCCGCAGTTGCCAGGAGCCGATTGACCTCGAGCCGTAGTTGGACGGTGCAGCGGTCGACCGTGCTACGCGAGATGCCCTGGTCGGCCGCGATCGAGCTCGCTGGCTGGTCGGCGAGCAGGCCAGCCAGCACTCCAGCCGCGAACACTCCGGGCCCCCGATCGCTCGGATGGCCGAGTTCGCGTGCAGTCTCGCGGGCACACATGATCCCTTCGGGTGTGATCTGGTGGTACGGCTCAACCAATCTGTCACCCCCTTCTTCTTCGTCCGTCGGGGGTGCCGAGGCCGAGGCCGGCAGCATGAGGCGCGACATGGCGACTGGCCGCTGACGGGCCGCCTGGCGGCGGAGGAAGCGGGCACGCCGGACAGCATCATGACGCCGGTGCTGAGGCTGGCTACTCGTGATCCGGCCGTCGAGGAGCAGCGTGATCGCGTCCTCGAGGTCTCGGGCACGAGGGCTGCCGGGCCGACGCTCCTCGATGGCGGCCAGCTCGTCGTAGAGCTGCCCGATGACACCCCAGTCAGGGGTTTGGGGGGTGGAATCACCCATATTTTGTCCTCTCTTGGTCCCGACCGCCCTTGCGTGACGTCCGAGCCTTGGTGAGTGGTATTGGTTGAGTGCCCACCTAATCGACGATCCTGCTGCCAGGAATGAAGACCAGGTGGGTCAAAGTGTAGGGCAGCGCTGCCGCCCTGTCCCGGAACCTTCAGTGTCAAAGACGCCGTTACCTACTACTGCATCTGAGAGAGCGCCTTTTCGTCAGAAAGTCGCGGCCGGATCCGGCCAAGCGTCCGGTCAGGACCGTGTCGAGAGCCAGATCCGCAGGCTGCTCACCGCTATCTCGAGCTTCTTGGTGGAGGTCACCTGTTCGAGCACACCGGTGCGTATCAAGTCCGTGATCTCCCCCCGAGGTAGGCCGGCGTATCGGACGACCTCATCGATGGCAATCGTGCCGGACCTGGTGCCCCGCCTGTCCAACCAGCAAACATCGACAGAAGTCCTGGTCACGAATCGAGAACCGGAGGAGTCGGTTTCCGGATCGACCTCGATCTGACCGGTCCGAGACAGCAGTGCAGCCGTGCTCAGCGCCACCCTCAGTGCTCGAGCGGCGGCGGCGAGCTTGATCGACCGGCGATGGAGGGCTTGGATGCGCTGGTGCTCGACCCGGAGAGCATCCGCGGCCTCGTGGGTCAGCTGGTACTCGTGGTTGCCGGGGCGCTGTTCTGCTTCGAGGCCAAGGCGGCGGAGCATGTTGTAGGCCTCGTGGTAGCGGAGGCCGAGGTCCTGGGCCAGGTCGGGAAGGAGGAACTGTCCGGCGAGGCGGTCTCTGAGCTGCCAGATGTCGGAGAGGCGGGCGTGGCGGCGGGGTACGCCGGTGGCGTCAGGCACGGCGACGGTGGGGATGGTCCCGTCGGTCATCCAGCGGCGCGCGGTGGTCGGGTAGATGTCCAGCTCGGCGGCGACGCGTTGGGCGTCGCACATTGGGTCGTCGGCGTTGCCGGGCTCGACGAGCCATCCGGCGGCGGCGAGGGTGGCATCGATGTGGTCGGCCCGAGCGAGGGTGGGGTTGGCAGTGCCCCAGTGGACGCGCCGGATGGTGGGGGTCATGAGGCCGCCGATGGTGATGGCGATGTTGTGGTCGAGGATCTCGGCGACTTTGGCGAGGGGGGCGACGTCGGGGTGATCGAGCGTGTAAATGCGCCCGAAGACGTCCTCTCCGGCGCGATGTCCCATGAAGCGCCGCCGCACCGCGTCTTCGATACCGGCGGACCAAGCCAGGTCGGTGGCGCAACTCTTCCGGAGCAGGTGGGTGGAGACACTGAAGCCGAGGTGGTCGCTGGAGATCTGTTCGGCCGTGGCGGCTTCGTCGAAGGCGTGGCGGTAGGCGTGCTGGCCTGAGCGGTTGGGAGTCTGGAGGCCGGGAATGAGACGGGCGGTCGTGTCGATGTAGCCGGTGTCGGGGTCAGTGTGGAACGCATCGATGGCCACACGGAACAGCTCCATCAACTTGGGCGGCACGACCAGGACCCGCGAGCCGGCCGCTGTCTTGAGGGTGGGCTTATACGGGACGGCGACGATCTGGCCGTGGTCGTCGCGGACGGTGAAAGTCCGCCCTCCTTGGCCCTGGACGGCGAGTAGGCCCGTGTCACCGACGTCGACGACATCGCCGACGGTGATCCCGAAGGCCTCGGAGATGCGCAGGCCCATAATGCGCTGGATCCAGAGGGCCAACTGGTGCACCGGGTGCAGGTGGGAAGCGAGACCGGCGCATTCGCCGAGCGTCAGCGGTCGGGTCTGGCCACCTCGGGGCGCGTTGCGGGCGGCGGCCTTGTCAGCGAGGGGCGCGTCGAGGCCTTCGGTCGGGTCGAAGCCAGGCGGGAAGAGACCGTTGGCCCGAGCGAAGGCGAGGATCCGGCGCAGCACCCACAGGGCGTCGGCGACGTACCCCTGTGAGAGCCCGACTGGTGCTTTCGATCTGGTGGTGATGGCGGCGACCGCGGCGACAGGGACGCGAACTTGTCCCGAGTGGTCGCGGTAGGCGCCGGGAAGCTGACCGGCCCGCCAACGTCGGCGCACGGTCGGCAGGCTGACACCCGCCGCTTCGGCGGCCTCAGCCAGGCCCAGCTCGCCGTCCCCACCATCACTGCTCGTCCGGGGCAACCAACCGGACGACTTGCCGGTGCCGTCGGGCCGGTCGCGGCCGACGAGTCGTAGGAGCCATTCGTGTGCCATGAGATAGGAGACGTCGGTGATGGTGGTCGTGCGGGGCGCGAACCAAGGGACGAGGTGCCCCTCGACGATGCGCCGGACCCGCTCGGCCCGTTCCGGTCCACCGCGCCGCAGGTCTTCGTACGCTGCGTTCATCCAGGCGCGGGCAACCGACGCTATGTCGGGCTGGATACGGAGCGGCTCGGGTTGTGCGGGGGCTTTCCGCGATGTCCGCGTCTTGGTTCGGAACCGGTTCGGGTCGGGCAGGGGAGATCCATGGTGGACGGCGGCGACGGCCTGCGCGAGCCAGGATCGGGCGTCGGACTCAGCCACGAACGACTCATGTCGGCGACGGGAGGAGCCCCGGGCCTCGGGGACGCTCACCCACCACAGGCCTTGGTAGGAGCGCAGCGACCCGGTGAGCGGCCGGCCCATCAGGCAGCCACTCGCTTGGCCAATGTCTCGATGGTGAGACGGAGGAAGCGCAGCTCGTCGTCCTGGCGGGCGACGAGCTCTTCCAGGCCGGCGATCCGGGCCTCGGCCCGGGCCAGCTCGACGGGAGCGGGCTCGACGGACCCCACCGGTATGGCCGACTCCGCGCCGGTCGCTGGACCGTCGATCTGCTCGGACGGCTGGTAGAGGCCGGTGACGACCAGGTCATCGAAGGGGATCATCCAGCGGCCGTTATCGAGGCGTGCATTGGGGAACCGGCCCGAGCGCCGCGCCCGAACAATGGTGTCGCGGCTGCAGCCGGCCAGCCGGGCGGCCTCCATCTGGCTGAGGCGCCTTTCGGTCACTGGGTCCGTGGCGTCCGGCCCGAGGCGGTCGCGGTGGCGGATGTCGACACCGGGCGACCTGGCGCAGCCGCCGGCTGATCTCGACGCCCTGCGCCGGTGTCGGTGGCCGATCCCAGTTGTCGGGGGCATTGCCGTTCCTCCGTGTCGTATCGCCGGCCCCCGCCCTTCGGGGACCGGCACCTCGGAGGAGGCCTCAACCAGGCGCTGCAAGTCAAGGCCTTGGGCGTGTTTCCCGAAAGAGGCGCCGACGGAGGTCGCCTGCCCGGCCTCACGCTGCCCTCTTGGCTATTGCTCGGTCACCAGCGGCGGGGAGGCCAAGAACCGCTGGCTCCGCCCCGACATCGGGCGGGCGCCGGAAGACGAGGAAATCCTCATGGGCGGTGACGAGGCGTGGGATGCCGGCAGCTCGAGCCTTTCGGACCTGTTCGAGGGCGAAGAACGAGGCGCGGGGCACGAGCCGGTCGTCGCGCAGTCCGGCCAGGAGGGCCACGTTGCGCTCGTAGAGGATGAGCCCGGCCTCCTCGCCGACTCTGACCATTGCGCCGGGCAGGTCGATGAGTTGGCCGGCGTGCCACCACGGCCGGACGGTCATGGCCAGGAATCCGCCTGGGCGAAGCAGGCAGGCGCACCCCGTGAGAATCGTGCGCATGGCTTCGAGCAGCCCGGTGAGGCCGACGTGGGCCAGGTTGGCCGGATCGGTGGAATACCGATTGTGGGACTTGGCGATGCCCTGACCCGGCCGGGCGGTGACCTGGCCATGCAGCGACGGCCCATAGGGCGGGCTGGTGAGCACCAGGGCGACGAGGCCCCGCACCGCGGGGTCAACGACGGTCGTGACATGCCGGGCGTCACCGCAGACCACCTCGCCGTGCCCCGTCCCCCCCTGGGTGCGGGCGTGGACAATGTTGGCCCGGGCGAGCTCGGCCCACTGCGGCTCGTACTCGACGCCGATGGCATCGCGACCGAGGTGGACCGCTTCAACGAGGGTCGAGCCGATGCCGGCCATCGGGTCGAGGACCAAGTCGCCGGGCTTGGTGTAGGTGGCGATAGCCCGGGTGGCGATGGCGGGGAGCATCTTGGCCGGGTGGTGCCCGGAGATCTCGACGTAGCGGCCTGCGCGTTGGGCGTGGGCGTTGCGTTGGGCGGTGGGCCACACCGAGAGGGGAAGGTCAGCGGGCATGGGCGGTCTCCGAGGGGGTTGTGGTGCGGATGAACGAGGTGACGTCTTCGTGGGCGACGAGGTGAGCGGGTTCGCCGCGCTGGCGGGCGTGGCGGAGCTGGGTGGCCTGCCAGTAGGAGGGGCGCGGGGCGAGGTCGCCGTTGCGGATCGCCGCGTGCAGCGCGATGACGTGGCCGAGATAGGAAAACCCGGCCCGTGTGGCGAGATCGACGGTGAGCCCAGCCAGGTCGAGCATGCGGCCCTTGCGCCGGGTGTTCTTGGTGACGACGACGAGTCGGCCACCAGGTCGCAACACCGCATGGCAGGCGGCGAAGATCTCGGCCATCGCCGCGGTGTAGGCGTTGCCGCGGGCGTGGCCAATGTTGGCCCGGTTGGTCGAGTAGTTGAGGGTGTCGGACGGGCAGAGCCGGCCGCCGGCCAGCCAGGCCGGCTTGTCGATCACCCCGGCGTCGCACGCATACGGCGGGGAGGTGACGATCAGGTCGACCTTCCCGGTGTGGGTACCCAAGATCTCGGCGAGGTGGCGGGCGTCGCCGTGGCGAACCTCGGCTCGGCGGCGTTGCTTGCCGGCCAGCAGTGGTCGAGGTTCTCCTCGGCCAGGGCGACCCAGCGCTCTTCGAGCTCCACTCCGATGGCGCGCCGGTCGAGCAGGGCGGCCTCGACAGCGGTGGTGCCGATCCCGGCCAGGGGGTCGACGACAAGTGCGCCGGGGTCGGAGTATTCGGTGACGATGCGCCGGGCGAGCTCGGGGAGCATCTTGCCCGGATGGCGCGGCGCAGTCCGGCAGGTAGCGGCCGGCGCGCTGCCACTGGGCAGTGGTCTGGGCCACCGGCCAGATGGCCAGCGGCACGGTCGGGGTGGAGCGAGTGTGGTGGATGGTCATGGGCGGCCCACGACCGGACAAGCGTCAGCTATAGAACAAGGGATTGGCCCTTCCTTTTGGACAATCTCCTCCGATTGAGGCTCCCCTTATTCGCCTCTCCACCCCGGGGAAATGGGGCCGTCTTTGGCCTTGAGGTGCTCGGCGAGGTCGAGGTAGGTCCTTCGAGACCGAAGTGAACTCGACCAGGAAGGAGCCACCATGGCCCGCCCCCAGCACATCTCCGACGACACGATCACGACGGCCCTCACCGCCGCCGGGGAGGCGACCGCAGCCGAGGTTGCCAGTGTCCTCGGCATGGGCCAGTCCACCGCGGCCAAACGCCTGGCCGCCCTCGAAGGCGCCGGGGCGGTCCGGCGCCATCCGGGAGGCCGGCTGAACGGGACCCGGGTGGCGGACCGCTGGTCGGTCTCCGCCGAACCGGGGGGCGGCGAAAACGCAGCCACCGCCGAGACTGCCGCACCCGAGCCGGCCGAGCCGTCTGCCGCTGGCGAGCGCCTGGGGCGGGGGGCACTCGGGACCCTGGTGCGCGAGTACCTGGCGGCACACCGCGACGAGGACCTCGGGCCCACCCAGGTGGGCAAGGCACTCGGCCGTTCCCAGGGGGCGGTGTCCAACGCCTTGTCGCGCCTGGAGGCGGCCGGCGAGGCTCGGCTGGTGAGCATCACTCCCCGCCGGTACCGCATCGTCTCCGACCGCTAGCTGCCGCCCGGTCGGCCGGGCCCCCGCGGCCAGGAGGGTGAGCGAGAGCCTCGCCGACCTAGGAGCGCCGACTCCCCCACATCTGGGGGAGTCGACTTCTCGGACTCCCTGAAGGGCGCGCCGCCAGGCTCTCCGAGGAATTTTTTTTCCGGGCGGTCCGTGGCTGTCGAGTGTCGGACTACCCCGCGCCCGCTCGCGACTACCCCGCGCCGTTGACCAGGGATAACGCGTCGAGAGTGGTTCGACTCCCCCGCGACTCCCCCGGATTCGGGGCAGTCCCCCGGCCGGGCCGGTTGGGGATAATTCGGGGGAAAAGCGGGGGACACGGCGTGGCGCGATCAGGGCTCCGAAACGAAAGGAGCCACCCGTGCCCACCCGCCGCCGTCCCCTCACCGACTCGCCGTTCGACACCCTGGAACGCACCTTCACGCTGCTGTCGAGCGGGCCCAACCCGCTCGCTCTCGACGGGCACGGCGTCACCGGACTCCCCGACCGACCGGTCCCCATCGGTGAGCTGAAGGCCCGGCTGCTGCACCCCTCCACCGAGTTCGAGGTTCGCGACGCCATCGTCGGCGAACTCGTCGCCCGCTCCCAGACCCATGGCGGCCGCTGGACCGTCGCACTGGCCGGCGTGCTCCTCCCCGGACTGCGCCGGGCCGTCTGGCCCCTCGTGCAGGCATGCCCGGGCCGGGCCCACGACCTCGAGTCAGAGGCCCTCACCGCGTTCTTGGCCGCGGTGGCCAGCTGCCAGCCCGGGCGAGCTCGCGTGGCGTCGCGACTGTGCTGGCTGGCACGCACCGGCGCCCAACGGTTGCTGCAGGCGGAGCTGGTCGAATTCCGACCCGGCTCGGATCCGGTCTCGGCCGCCCCACCCCGGCCGTGGGGACACCCCGATTTGGTGCTGGCCGCCGCCGTGCGCGCAAGCGTGATCTGCGCCGCGGACGCCGAGCTGATCGGCGCCACCCGCCTTGGCGAGACAGACCTGGCCGAGGCCGCCGAGCGGCTCGGCCTCGGCTACTGGGCCTGCCACAAGCGGCGCCGGCGGGCCGAATCAGCCCTCGTCGAGTGGGTCACCGGCGATGACTATCCGCCCTTCGGGTTTGTCCAAAAGAGGGCCGAAACCCCTTGTTCTTATAGCGGGGGTCGTCCCCGGCAGGAACGGCCAATGGACCGCCAACCGGGCAAGCGTCGACCGAGTCCACCGAGGAGGTGAGAGTGCCCACCCCCGGTCCGACCGGCCCCGCCCGGACGACCCCCCACCCACGCGGCAATGAGCACCGTGACCGAACCCGAGGAGGACACCACGACACAGCCCACCCCACTCCAGAAGCCACGACCGCAACCGTGGCGACGACTGTTATTGCGCCGCCTGGCGGTCGCGGTGGCCCTTTCCATCGCGCTACTGGTCGTGGTCACCTCGCCGGCCTTTGCCCAGGGCGGTGGCGCCGCCCCAACGCTGTCGGGGGTCATCGACAACCTTCGCAACTGGATCGTCGGGATCCTGGCCGGGGTCGCCACCTTGTTCTTGACCATCGGCGGGCTGCGCTACCTAACTGCGGGCGGCGACCCGGGGCAGGTCGAGAAGGCCAAGACCGCCCTGAAGTCGGCGGCCATCGGCTACGCCCTGGCCATCCTGGCCCCGCTGTTGGTCTCCATCCTCGCCTCGATCGTGGGTGGCTGAGGATGATTCGGCTGCGCCCGTTCGTTCCAAGTCGCCGGGCCTTGCTCGTCGGCACGCTCGCTCTCGTGGCCCTGCTCGGCCTGGGCGCAAGCATCCATCACCACACCGCACGTCGCATTGGCACCAAGCAGCCGTTGGCCGTTGTGCTCACCGCGGACAAGACAGCTGCACCGCCGACGACCACCCCCACACCCACGGGCTATTCCGGCTCGGGCAATGGACCCACCGGCATCCAGGTCGGCCCCGGGAACACCACGACGCCCACCACCCCCGCACCGGGTAGTGGTGGCAGCGTGAGCGGCGGCAGCCAACCCTCGCCTGGTCTGTTCGACATCACCGGTCACATCGAGGCCGCCATCGACGACTGGTTTCGGGACCTGGTCACCTCCGCCCTCGACCCGATCCTCACCTTGCTGGGTCACACCCTGCTCGCCACACCGAACGTCACGTCCCAGTCCCGGGTTGGCCAGCTGTGGCAGATGACCGAAGGCATCGCCGACGCTTTCCTCGTCCTATTCGTCTTGGTCGGCGGGGCGATCGTCATGGGCCACGAGACGCTCCAGACCCGCACTGCCATCAAAGACATCCTTCCCCGCATCGTCGTCGCCGCCATCGCCGTGAACGCCAGCCTCTCCCTCGCCGGCCTGGCCATCTCGACCGCCGACTCGCTTTCCCAAGCGGTCATGGGCCAGGGCGTCGACCCCTCCCAGGCCGCAACGGTGCTGCGCCAACTCGTCTTGGGCTCACTCGCCGACGGCGGCATCTTCGTCGTCCTCGTCGGCGGGGTGGTCGCCGTGCTCGCGATCGTCGTGCTCGCCACCTACATCGTCCGCCTCGCGATCGTGATCCTGCTCGTGGTCGCCGCCCCGATCTGCCTGGTCTGCCACGCCCTGCCCCAGAGCGAAGGGCTGGCCAAGTTGTGGTGGCGCGCCTTCTTCGGCGCCCTCGCCGTCCAGGTCGCCCAGTCCCTCGTGCTCATCACCGCCCTGCGGGTGTTCCTAGCCACCGGCGGCCCCGCCAACCTGGGCATCGCGTCGACCGGAGGGCTGGTCGACCTCCTGGTCTCCGCCTGCCTGTGCTGGGTGCTGGTCAAGATCCCCGGCTGGATCAGCCGGTTCGTGTTCTCCGGCTCGCGGGGCCATTCAGGCGTGAGCAGAGTGGTCCGCGACGTCGTCATCTACAAGGGTGCCAAGGCCCTGGCCGCCGGAGTCGGACTGTGACCGCCCGACGATCGCGACGACCGCGGGCGGGTCCGGATCCCCGCCGACGTCGAGCGGCCCGACAAATTGCTGGCTGGTCTTACTGCTCGCCAACTCGCCATTCTCGGTGTTGCCGCCGTGACGTTGTGGGCCGGCTACGCGGCGACCCGCCACGTCGTGCCCGCGGCGGTGTACGGCGTGATCGCCCTCCCGGTCGGGGCGCTCGCCGCCATGCTCGCGCTCGGCCGCTTCGAAGGCGTCGCCGCCGACCAATGGGTGTCCGCGGCGTGGCGACACCATCGCTCCCCCCACCACCTCGTGCCCGCTTCCGACGGCGTGCCTGCCACACCGGCGTTCATGGCCGCGAGCGCGGGCCCGATGCCCGACCCATTACGCCTACCCTTCGCCGGGGTCAGCGCTGACGGGATCGTCGATCTCGGTCCAGACGGCCTCGCGGTCATCTGCCGGGCCAGCGCGGTCACCTTCAGCCTGCGCACCCCGACCGAGCAGGAAGCGCTCGTGGCCACCTTCGCCCGCTGGCTCAACGGACTCGACCGGGCGGCCCAGATCCTCGTGCGGGCCGAGCCGGTCGACCTCACCCCGAGCATCGACGCCCTGCTCGACGCCGCTCCCGCCCTGCCACACCCGGCCCTTGAGAGCGCGGCTCGCGGGCACGCCGCCTTCCTGGCCGACCTGGCCGCCCGACGAGACCTCCTGCGACGCGAGGTACTTGTCGTGCTCCGCCAACCCCCCGGAGCGGACGCCCCGACTCGGCTGCTTCGCCGGGCCACAGAGGCCGCCACCGCACTCGCCGCGGCCGGAGTCACTCTCGTCGCCCTCGACGGACCGGCCGGCGCCACCTGCCTGGCTCGCGCCCTCGACCCGGCCGGCGCGCTGCACCCCACTGGGCTCGACCGCGCCGCTCTGTACGGCACCGACGAGCCCATCACCCTCGCCCGCCAGAAAGGAGATGCGCGATGACCAGCCTGCTCGCTCGCCTCCCCCGCCCATCGGCTCGGCCCGCCTCGCCCTTCGGCCCCGACGCTCTCGAGGTCCGGCCTCGGGCGCTGCGGGTCGGAGACGGTTGGTGCGCCAGCTTCGCCGTCACGGGCTACCCGAGAGAGGTGGCGCGCGGTTGGCTCGAGCCGCTCACCGCCCACCCCAGCCGCCTCGACGTCGCCGTCCACGTCGAGCCCGTCCCCGCCAACATCGCTGCCGAACGCCTGCGCCGCCAGCTGGCCCGCCTCGAATCGGGGCGCCGAGCTGACGCGGCCAAGGGACGCCTGGGAGATCCCGAGGTCGAGGTCGCCGCCGAGGACGCCCGCGACCTCGCCGCCGGCCTGGCCCGAGGCGAGCAGAAGCTGTTCCGGGTCGGCCTCTACCTCACCGTGCACGCCCGCACCGAAGAGCAGTTGGAGGCCGAGTGCGCACGAGTCCGCTCGGTGTGCGCGTCGATGCTTCTCGACGCCCAACCGGCCACCTGGCGCATGCTGCAGGGCTGGACCTCCACTTTGCCGGTCGGGGTCGACGCGCTCGGCCAACGACGTTCCTTCGACACCGACGCCCTGGCCGCGTCGTTCCCGTTCGCCTCGGCCGAGCTGTCCACCACCACCGGAGTTCTCTACGGCACCACCACCAACGGGTCGGGGCTGGTGCTCTGGGACCGCTTCGCCCAGGACAATCACAACTCGGTCATCCTCGCCCGCTCCGGGGCGGGCAAGTCTTACCTGGCCAAGCTCGAAGCGCTGCGCTCGCTATACGCCGGGATCGAGATAGCGGTGGTCGACCCCGAGGACGAATACCGGCGCCTGGCCGAGACCGTCGGCGGCGCCTACGTCCACCTCGGCGCCCCCGGCGTGCGGGTCAACCCCTTCGACCTCGCCCCCGGCCCCGACGCTCTGACCCGCCGGGCCCTGTTCGTCCACACCCTGGTCGCCGTTCTGCTCGGCGATAAGCCCGACCCGGCATCAACTGCGGCGCTCGACCGGGGGATCGTCGCCGCTTACGAATCGGTCGGGATCACGTCCGACCCCCGCAGTCACGCCCGCCCCGCACCGCTGCTCGGGGACCTGGCCACCGCGTTGGACGGGGATGGCGACCCCGCCGCCCGGGCGCTGGCCGCCCGGCTGGCACCGTACGTGACCGGCACCCACCGGGGACTGTTCGACGGTCCGACCACCACCCGCCCCGACGGCCACCTCGTCGTCTTCAGCCTCCGTGACCTGCCAGGCGAACTCAAGGCGGCAGGGACGCTACTCACCCTCGACGCCATCTGGCGGCGTGTGTCGGACCCGGCGGACCGCAAGCGCCGGCTGGTGATCGTGGACGAGGCCTGGCTGCTGATGTCGGAGCCGTCCGGCGCCGAGTTCCTGTTCCGCATGGCCAAGTCGGCCCGCAAGCACTGGGCCGGCCTGACCGTCGTCACCCAAGACGCCGGCGATCTCCTCGGCTCACCACTCGGCCAAGCGGTGATCGCCAACGCCGCCACCCAGATCCTGCTCCGCCAAGCCCCCCAGTCCGTCGACACCCTCACCGAGGCCTTCGGCCTGTCGGCTGGTGAGCGCGCCTACCTCCTCGGCGCGGCCAGAGGCCAAGGACTCCTCGCCGCCGGGGTCGACCGGGTGGCCTTCACCGCCCTCGCCAGCCCGGCCGAGGACGAGGTGTGCCGGACCGGCATCGAGCAGGCCCTCGACGACACCCCCGACCTCTAGCCACCGACCAAGGAGGCCCACGCCGCGTGAGCATGCCCACCCCGCAACCGACACCGGTCCTGCCGTCGGGTCCAACCCTGACAGGGCCCCTGGCCCGCTACCTCGCCCACCCTGGCGCCGAGACCGCCCAGCTGCTCCACCACCTCAGCGCGCTCACCGGCCATCTCGGCGTGGCCGCCGGGCCCGCCCTCGCCGGAATCGCCCTCGCCGCCACCGTTACGGTCACCGTGATCCGGCGCCGCCAGGCGCGTCGCCTCACCGATGGGGAACGCCTGGTGCGGGTACTCGCCCCGCCCGAGGTTGACCCCCAAGGGGCGGCCACCTTGTGGACCAATCTCGTGGCGCTCCTCCGTCCGGCGTGGCGAAGGGCGCTCGGCGGGCAACCCCACCTCGCATTTGAGCTCACCGCCACCGACGCCGGGCTCACCATCAGCTGGTGGGTGCCGGGGGCCGTCCCGCCCGGCCTGGTCGAGCGGGCGGTTGAAGCCGCCTGGCCCGGTGCCCGCACCGAGACCCTCCCGGCCACCGCGCCGCTCGCGGGCGGTGGGATCGCCACCGGCGGCGAACTGCGCCTTGCCCTGCCCGAGCAGTACCCCCTGCGCACCGCACACAAGGTCGACTCCCTCCGCCCGCTCCTCGGCGCTCTCGACGGAATCGGCGAGGGCGAGTCGGCCGCCGTGCAGGTCCTGGTCCGCCCTCTCACCGGACGGCGCCTCACCCGCCTACACAAGGCGGCCGCGGCACGGCGAGCCGGCCGCCCCGCCACGCGTACCGCCCGCCTGGTCGACCTCGTCACCCCCGGTTCCACCGCGCAGCCCGCCAACACCGACCCGAGCCGGGGAAGCGATGTGGCCGACATCTTGGACAAGGCCGCCCAACCGTGCTGGGCCATCTGCATCCGCTACGCCGTCGCCACCTCCGCCACTGACGCCCAGGCGCCGGCGCGGCTGCGAGGTCGAGCCCACGCCGTCGCGTCGGCGTTCTCGCTCTTCTCCGGCCGGAACCGCCTCGACCGCCATCGCCTGCGCCACCCCGCCCAGGTCCTCGCCGGGCGCCGCTTCGGGGGCGGAGACCTCGTGTCGGTCGCCGAGCTCGCCGCGCTGGCGCACCTGCCGACCGACCAGAGCGTGCCCGGCCTCACCCGAGCCGGGGCCAAGGCCGTCGCCCCGCCACCAGCCGTCGCCCGGCCACCTGCCCTGACGCCCGCCGCCCGCGTGCTCACGCCCAAGGTGCTCGGCGATGCCCAGGCCGGCGGGCGCCGGCCCGTCGCCCTCGCCGTCCCCGACGCCCGGTACCACCTCCACGTCTTGGGCGCTACGGGCTCAGGCAAGTCGACGCTACTGACCAACCTCGTCCTCTCCGACGTCGACGCCGGGCGCGGGGTGGTGGTGATCGACCCCAAGGGCGACCTCATCACCGACCTCTGCGACCGGCTCCCCGTCGGCGCTGAGTCCCGCACCGTGCTCATCGACCCAGAGAATCCTGACGCCGCCCCGGTATTGAACGTGCTGTCGGGGCCCGACCCCGACCTCGCCGTCGACAACCTGGTCGGGATCTTCCGGTCGATCTTCGCCGCCTTCTGGGGACCTCGCACCGACGACGTTTTGCGCGCCGCGTGTCTCACCCTGCTCCGCCACGCCGCTGCCACCGGAGTCTCGACCAGCCTGGCCGACGTTCCCCGCCTCTTGGCCGACGACACGTTCCGGGCACCCATGGTTGCCGCCGTCGCCGACGACATGGTTGGCCTCGGAGGGTTCTGGGAGTCCTACGAAGCGATGAGCGAGGCCAGCCGAGCCCAGGTCATCGGGCCGCTGATGAACAAGCTGCGGGCGTTCCTCCTGCGCGACTTCGTCCGCCAGGTCGTCGGCCGCCCCGACTCCAGCTTCGACATGGGCAAGGTGCTCGACGGCGGCGTCTGCCTCGTCCGGGTCCCCAAGGGCATCTTGGGCGAGGACACTGCCCGCCTGCTCGGCAGCTTCGTGGTGGCCAAGGTGTGGCAGACCGCCACCCACCGGGCCCGGCTCGGCCAAGCCGCCCGCGTCGACGCGTCGTTGGTCGTCGACGAATGCCAGAACTTCTTGCACCTGCCGCGCAGTTTTGACGAGATGCTGGCCGAGGCCCGCGGCTACCGCCTCTCGATGGTCCTCGCCCACCAGCACCTCGGCCAGCTCCCCAAGGAGCTGCGCGAGACGGTCTCGGCCAACGCCCGCACCAAGGTCTGGTTCACCATGTCCCCCGAGGACGCCCGAGCCCTCGAACGCCACGTGGCCCCCAACCTCACCGAGCACGACCTCTCCCACCTCGGCGCCTACACCGCAGCCGCCCGCCTCGTCGTCGACGGCGAGGAGACCCCCGCCTTCACCCTCGCCACCCGACCCGCCCCTTCCGCGGTGCCCGGCCAGGCCGACGCGGTGCGGGCGGCCAACCGGGCCGCCCATAGCCGACCCGCCCCGGTCCGGTCGCGCTCCCCGCTCGCCGGGCGGCACCTCCCGGCCCCCTCGGCTCCGGCCGCTAGCTCGTCGGCCAACTCCGGCGATGTCCCCCGCGAGGTCCCCCCGGAGATCCCCATCGGGAGCAACAGTGGGCTCCGTCCAGGCGTCCACGGAGGGCTCCGTCGTGGGCTCCGACCAGGATTGGAGCCCTCCCAGCCGGGCAAATCGGCACGTCAGGGGCCGGCGGAGGGCTCCGTCGCGCCGGCGGACTCAAGGGGTAGGGGGTCGTGAGTCCGCTCGGATCTTCCGGCCAAGGGCCGGATCGACAGGACTCGCCGGCCGAAGGCCGGTCCGCATCGCCGTCCTCGAGCAAGCACTCCTCGTCACCGAGCAAGCCTGCAGCGCCGGTAGGCACCGCATCGGCCTCGGCCTCTCGTCGTGGCTGGCGTGACCTCGACGCTCGACTGCTCGCCGTGATCGGTCGGCTCACCGAACGGGACCGTCACCTCTGCCGCATCCTCGACGACCACCGGGTGCTCACCACCGCTCAGGTGGCCGACGTCGGCTTCACCGGCGAACGGCGGGCCCGGATGCGCCTGTCCGAGCTGTACGCCCTCGACATCGTCGACCGCTTCCGACCCCAAGCCTGGGGCAAGCCCGCTCCGTACCACTGGGTCCTCGGCCCGCTCGGCGCCGCCCTCGTCGCCGCCGAAACCGGGGCCGATCTCGCCGACCTGTCCTGGCGGCGCTCCCTCGCCCACGACCTCGCCGCGAGCCAGCGCCTCGCCCACCTCGTCGGCACCAACGGTCTCTTCACCGCGCTACTCCGCGCCGCCCGCACCCGGCCCGGCTCCGCCCTCACCGAGTGGTGGTCCGAGCGGCGCTGCGCCCGGGAGTGGGGCGAGGTCGTCCGCCCCGACGGCTACGGTATCTGGACCGAGCGTGGCACCAACCTCCCGTTCCTGGTCGAGTACGACAACGGCACCGAGCGCCTGGACCGTCTCGCCGCAAAGCTCAACGGCTACGTCCGCCTGGCCGAAGCCGCCGGGCACCCCAACTGGGTCCTCTTCACCTTCCCCGGTCCCCGACGCGAGGCCGAGGCCCGCCGCGTCCTCGCCCACCAGGACGTCCCCGTCGCCACCACCGCCCGCACACCCGGTGCCGCACCCGACGGCGCGGTCTGGCTCCCGGTCGCCTACAGCGGACAACGCCTCCGACTCGCCGAGCTCGCCACCCTCGGACTCGGTGGTGTCACGGGCGGCCGGTGACGATCGGCTTCGCCGCCACCAGCTCCGGGCTCGGCACCAAGATCGCCGCGGGTGCCGGCGGGCTCATCCTCCTCGTCGCCGTGCTCGGCGCCGGCGCCGGCGCCGGCATCGTCTCGCTTCTTGGCGGCGGCGACGCAGCTCCGTCCGCTACCGCCACGAGCGATATCCCGCCGGCCATGCTCGCCCTCTACCAAGAAGCCGCCGCCACCTGCCCCGGCCTGCCATGGACCGTGCTCGCCGCCATCGGCACGGTCGAATCCGGCAACGACACCTCCAACCTCCCCGGCGTGCACTCCGGCGCCAACTCGGCCGGCGCCGAAGGACCGATGCAGTTCGAGCCCGCCACGTTCGCCGCCTACGACCAGCCCGTCCCGCCCGGAGGTTCCAACCCGCCTAACCCCTACGACCCGACCGACGCCGTCTACACCGCAGCGCGGGACCTGTGCGCCAACGGCGCCGAGAACGGCGCCGACCTTTCCGCGGCGGTGTTCGCCTACAACCACTCGGACAGCTACGTCTCCGAGGTCCTCGACCTCGCCCAGTCCTACGGCCAGACAGAGGCCCAAACCGTCGCCGCTGGCACCGCCGGGGGGATTGCCGTCGACTGGGCCCTCGCCCAGGTCGGCACTCCTTATATATGGGGCGGCGAGACCCCCGGGGTCGGTTTCGACTGCAGCGGATTAGTCCAGGCCGCCTACAAGGAGGCGGGCATCACCCTGCCCCGGGTCGCCCAGGACCAGTATGACGCGACGGCCAAACTCGGAACCGGTGATCCTCTTGAACCCGGCGACCTTGTGTTCTTCGGTGGAGGGCCGGCAGATGTCACCCACGTCGGGATCTACATTGGCAACGGCCAGATGGTCGATGCTCCCCACACCGGTGCGGACGTCCGAGTCGAATCAATCCCCACCACTACCGGAGCACCATGGGGCACCGATATTTACATCGGGGCAACCCAGCCGGCCGGTTGAGTCGGTCTTTGACTGCACCGCTGATTTCGATAGCGGTCAGGCACCATAGAGAGCGAATGGTGCCCAAAACTCTGGGTCGTCAAATGGACGAGTTTTGCCGTAGCTGTGGAGGGCGTCCGAGAGCGCTTCCATGCGCTCCTCAGTTATCGAGCCGACAAGATCAAGGAGGTCGTCCACCGTCGAGGTGCGAAGCCATGCGGCAGCGGACGATAGAGCTCCGTGGAGATCGGAGCCCTGTGCCCAGTCCTTGTACAGGCGAGCCATAAGCAACGTGGTGGCCGCATCGTCAACGGGCCAACTCGCGGCTACAACCCACTCGATGCCAGCTGAGATCGCTGCCAACGGCCACGCCTCCATCTCAGGATTCCCCAGCCGCCGCGCCGTTCCGAGGTCGCAGGCAGAACATATGAGAACCCGAACATCTGCTTCAACCGCGAGAAGATCGTTCGGCGTGAGCAGTTCCCCGTCGGCGAGGACCATGCAAGCCGCCGCCTGGCCGTTCGGCAGAACAGCAAAGGTCCCGTGGCCAGTGAAGTGCAGGAGCGAGGGCGGCGACAGAGTCGGGATCGTCGCCACCACTCGCTGCACCCATGATCTTGAGGCCCGGCTGTGCGCGAGGACGGCTCCTGGGTTCACCACCCGAGAGACGAGGTCGGTCTCAATGGACGCGAATGGCAGAGACTGGCCCGGCAAGGGGGGTTCTTCGACGACGCAGCATTCGCCAAGCTCGTTCAACATCGGAGAGTGGCTTGAGAGCGAGTTGGACAACGCACCAGCGACGTGCACCAGCGGCCACGTCAATCCCCCTGTGGCGACGGCAACAGCGTGCGCTATGGGTGTCGCCAACGCGAGACCCGACACCACCAGGTGGAGTTCGCTGCACCGAAGCCAGTCCCGGTCGATGGAAGAGAGGTCCAAGAGGTCCCGCAGCGACGCGGTGATCTCGCCTGAGTCCACGGCGCCGTCCCATCTTGTCCGCCATTCGATGATCTCTTGGCGGACATCAACGGAACGGTGATTTCCCGTCCAGGTTCCGTCCGGCGAGCGGAAGGTTGCCACAGCGCCCCCATCGTCAAAAGCGACTGCGAGCACGGCTCCAGTTGCGCGATCCAGATCCTCGTCGACGAATTCGATCGTCGGGCGCAGCGAAAGGCGTCGTCCTCGGCCGAAGCGTGGACGGGACACGGATTGCGCGTGGACTCGCGCTGCCGACATCACCGACGCTGCGACTTCCGCCCAGCGTCCAGCAAGCCCCTGGCTCACAGCCAGACGCTCCCATCCGCCGTCTACGGAAGCTGCCCAGCGCTGGGCAAGCGGATCATGCGACTGCGCCGCCTGAATCGTCCTCTTGGCTCGCACCGCGATCGCGAGGGGGTCCGACCCGGCCGGCTCTCTCGATTGCGGCGTGCTTCCCCCGATGCCCAACTGTTGACTTACGGCAAACCTGTTGGACTCACCGATTGCGCACACATCCAGCAGCGCGTTCCATTCGGCGACGGAACCCTCCACTGGTTCAGGCTCGATAAGGCGGGCGAGCAGTTCCTCCAAAGTCTCCATGATGTCGCCGTTCCACGATGGGACGACTTCGGCTCTGCCGGCGTTGGCCTGCACGGCAGACCACCGATCGAGCATGGGTCGTAGCCGCGGATGGGCGACGTCGAGCAGAGCTGCCGGCCCAGCACTGACTGAGGTTTCGCGTTCCTCAAGGAGCGCTCGGACGATCGCCCGAGTGATCGTTCTTGGCGTGACGTCGTCAACCACACCAGCCGAAGGCAGTCCGAAGCCTTCCCAGAGATCGCGTGCCGATTGCAACTGCAGTGGCCGCAATCCAGCGCAATCGATATAACGCGGATACAGGTCGATCGGGCTGACCCCAGCCGGCAAACGGGTAGATACGAGTCCACCGAGCCTGGAGGTGGGAATCGCGAGCTGCGCTAACACGAGATGGTGCAGCGAGAGGACGTGTGTCTCCTGCATGTCGGCCAGAGTCGCCCCTGCGTCGAGAACCGCGGCCACTACCTCGGAGACTACGTACTGGCCCGTCTCCCCGGGTCCGTGGACATGGACGAGCCTGCGACCTGGTTCGCGGCTGGTTCGAGCACTGTCTGCACCGAGAAGGCTGCCGCTCAGACCGAGAGCGTCGAGAAACTCCCTCAAATCCCTAGTCATAAGGAGGGCCGTGGTGGCCGTCATGAGCGATGCCGACGTGATGATCGATTCGCCCTTATGACGAGTCATTGACGCGGCGCGGCCCAGAACCGACTCCAGCGTGATCGAGTAAAACATGTGGAGGTCAGCATCTAGTGATTGGACGATCAGGGGCCGCCCTCCGGCGGCCGCAGTAGTGGACAGAAGCAAGCACGCGATCTCGGCGAGGATCTGTTCCTCGAGCTTGTTCGACGCGTCGATCAGGTCTCCGTCGAGCAAACGGAACTCTCGGCGAGTGGCGGCGCCGAAACCGAGCAGTTCATCGTCGACCGCCAAAAGAGTGGCGATGAGGAGCGCCGCTGTGCACCTGGGAATTCCGACATCCAACCTATCCAGCCGCTCGATCAGGCGGACGGACTCGACGTCGCGAATGTCATTTCTTTGCTGGCCCATCCAATCGGCAAAGGCGTCATGGGTGACCGACAGGCGAGCCAGTACTCGGGAAGCGCTTAGATCCTCACGGTGGGTCAGACTCGACAAAAGGATTTTGAGGTCAAGTCGCTCGCCATCAACTGCGGCGTTCCAGGCGTCAATAGCCGCAGGACTGAATGTCGAAAAGTCAGTGGTCATCGTCCACTTCACGACGCAGCTCGTCAACAAGCTCAGCCAGGTCTTCGGCGTAGGTCCCGATCCTTGCATCGTTCACCGCATCGACCGCCACATCCAGAGCCGCCTGCCGGTCCAGGTTTGCGACCCAACGCAAGACCGGAACCAACACGGACGCGCCCCGCGAGGTCGTGGCTGCGGCCCGGGCGGCCGCTCGACCTAACTCCGTTGCCTCCCGACTCCGCCCGAGCCACACGTACGTCATGCAGAGTGCTCGCAACGCCGCCGGGTCCGAGGGGTATCGGTCGCGCAATGCCTGCGCCAGTTGCTGCGCATCTGCGTGATCGCCCCCTTCGATGAGCCCGTCGACGACCAAGCAACTGGGCGCAGGTCCTATGCCATCGTCGAATGCGGCGGCCAACGCCTGCGATCGGGCTTGAGTGATCTCACCGTCACGCCACAGCGGAGTCAGCTTGGCAAGCTCGCGATCCTCTCTGAGAGACGTCCAGGATCGCTGCATCCCCTCGGGAAGTCGTATCTCGTCCCATAGTGGTATGCCGATAGAAGCGAGCGCACTTCCGGCTGCGGGTCGAAGGTCCGGATGGACGCCCAAGAGTGAAACAGATGCGATGTGTCCCCACACTTCTCGAGTGTCTCCGTCATACGCGGCGCCAGATCCAGGGGGAAGTTGACGAGTCATATCGAGAAAGAGGTCGACCTCGCGATCCGGCTCGTTTACATCGCGCCACAACTGGACAGCTCGAAAGCCTTCGAAGATCCCAGAAGTTCGAGCCCAGCGCTGGGTGTATACGAGGGCGAGCAGTCGGGAGAACCTCCCAGCGAGGGATTCTGTTGCATGGTCGATCACCGAATCGAACTCCACGTCGCTCAGCGGTTTGCCAATGACGGATTCCCAGGTGGAACGCATCACTTCGGCAGCGAGGGCCGCATCGTCGGCGACCTCGAGCAGCACCCAGATTCGACGAGCGACGCCTTCGGCGAGACCGGTCTCGGGCACGCGGAGCGCGATTCGGCGGATCAACTCCTGAGCGCCATCGGCTTGCAGTGATTGGGCGGCGGCTCGCAACACGTCTGGACGGTTGGATCCCGGAGGCTCCAACGCGCTTTGGTCGTTCCGGACCCAGTCGAGTAGCCAATCGAGCGCCAGCGTGCGATCACCCGCGGTCGCCGCCAACGTGCTGAGCGTCGTGACCCAATGGGGACTCTGCGTCTGAGGGGAGGATCGGCCAAGGGACAACGCGAGTGATTGGCTTCCCCTCCGGGAGGCGTAGATTGCGGCGTGGATCTGGGCTTCGGGATCGGAAGTCCGTTCGGCTGCCAGTCGCACATACCAATCCAGCGCCACGGCCGGACGGGCCACGTCGAAGAGCAGGACGGGTTCGACCACTGCCCACGGGAACGACGCACGTAGTGATGGGGCAAGGATTGACTCGAGGATCACACGCGCCGACGCGAGATCACCACCAACGCAGCACTGAAGGGCCGTGAGCGCCTGCGCCAGCTCGTAGGGCACTTCGCCCTCCGGCCGAAGGGCCCGTGCAGCCCGCCGCTTCTCGTCATCGCTCACAAAGCGGCCCTGCCGGAGGGAGCCAAGAACACGAGCGGCGCTCCCGACCGCCTCAGTCAGGGTTTGGTTCAGAGTCGCATATGGGCCGGTCAGGGAATCAGACGTCGGGCTCTCCATGAGAGTCTCGAGATTCGGGCCGAAGAAAGACCGTTCGCTCGAGCAAGTCGACAATTTCGCTCACTGGCGTGTCAGGAGAGACGGGCAGCTCCAAGAAACCCCTCGGGCTCCACGCCCTTACGACGACGGGAGAGGAAGCATCGGGAGCATGATCCTCATCGCCGCTGAACAGCCACCCCTTGATCGCATGAGCAAGGGACTTCACCGTCTCTGGCCCCTGCATCAGCGTGATAGCGGTCGCCGCTGAAACCAGGCCCGTAATGACAATCTCTGGCAAGACTGTTCGACGAGGTGCGCGCTCGAGTCGCCAGACCGGCCTCCACCAACTGCCTAGCGAGCTCTTGGGGCACCCGCACCGTCAGAGCCTGCTGTGACACGCTGCCCTCCGATTTCGGTCTGTCGCTCCGACAATAGGCGCTGGTCACAACCCGATTCGTATGGATCGTTCGTTCGCCGCGAGAGGCCCTCTCCCTAACGGGCAACCAGCACGGCGACAAGAGCGCCAGCGGACATGAACGGCGCCATGGGGAGGATAAGCCTGCGGTGGGTTCGTTGCGTGAGGAATCGAGCGACGACCAGTACCGCGGCTGACCCGAAGGCGACGAGCGTGCCAGTGAAGACCGCAGCCGCGCCGAGGTAGCCGAGGTATAGGCCGATCACGCCTGCCCACTTCACGTCTCCGAGTCCCATGCCAGCGGGAAACGCCAGACCAAGCGCGAGGTAAGAGCCGGCAAGGAGCGCCGCGCCGATGGCGGCTCGGGCAAAAGGCCACCACAACCCGGACCCGGCCGAAGCGATCACCAAGAGCACTAAGCCGCCGACATAAGCGGAAGCGACGACACGGTTGGGGATGCGCCGGGCGACCAAGTCGGTCGCGGTAACCGTGGCGGCGGCCCCCCCAAAGGCGAGATAGGCGGGAAGCTCGTCCGACCACCCGAAGTGCCAGGCCATGGCCGCCTCGATGACCGCGCCGAGGGCGCAGGTGGCCGCGATCCGGGCGGGGGTGTCGAGGCCGGGCAGCGTCTTCACGACAGTCATGACGTGAGGCGGATCGATCGAGTGTTGGCCGGCACGTCAGGATCGGAAGAAAGGGTGCGGTAGAGACGAGCGGTCACCTCGTCGACATCCACGTCCAAGTCGGCGAGCCGGCTCTGGAGGAGCTGCCACGTCGCGGTGACTGCGTCGTGCCGACCGTGCGCGGCGTGGAGGGCCATGAGCCGGCGGTAGGGCTCCTCGGCGTAGCGGTCCATGTCGATGATCCGCTCCAAGACGGCGAAGGCGCCGTCGGGGTGGCCGGCGTGGTCCTCGAGTTCGGCCAGGCGGAGATGGGCGTCGACGGCGCGCCGGTGGAGGTCTTGGCGGACTGGCTCGACCCACCGCTCCGCGCTGCCGGCCAGCAGGTCGCCCTGGTAGGCGTCGATCGCTTGGCGCAGCGCGGCGCTGGTCTGCTGGTCGGTGCCGGCGCGGGCGGCGTCGCCGAGCGCAGACTGGAAGTCCCACAGGTCGCAGGCGATCTCGGTCGGGCTCGGCCGGTAGTGCTCGCCGACTTTCTCCAAGACTTCGAGGGCCTCCTTGTTGGGACCCCGGAAGTAGGTGCGCAGGTCGCCGAGGGGGTGCCAGAACTGCTTGAGCACCCGATCCGGCGGGGTGTCGGGCCACAGAGCGTCCACGATCTCGTCGATGGTGGCGCCCTCGGGGCGCAGCAGGGCCCAGGCGAGCAAGGTCTGCGCCCGGGCTCGTAGGCCGGTGCTGACCGGTTGGCCGAAAGCGTTGATTCGCATGGGGCCGAGCATCTCGACCACGAGCGGCCGCTCGGATCTGCCTCGACCTTCGGGCGGAGGTGCGTCCGGCGCAGCGGTTTCGGGCCAGGGCTCCTCGTCCGGGGTCGCTTGCTCGGCACTTCCGGTCCTGTCGGCGGGGTGCAAGGTGGCGATGGGCGCAACCGGCACCTCCAACAGATCGTCGTTGTCTTCTTCATGGTTGGCTTCGTTGACCGAGCCCAGTAGCTCGACGGTCTCGTCGGCGTCGAGCCCGAACAGTTCCACGCCACTCAGCCGCTCGGCGAGCGCTGCCGGTTGAGCCGAGGTGACCGTCCTCTCGGCGTCGACGACGAGGTGTCCGGTGGCTGCGGGGCTGTCGGAAAGGAAGAGCACGGCGATCCCGAGGCGCGGGGCCTCGGCAAGGAGCGCCGACCACCGTCCGAGCGACTCGTCGAACAGGTCGTCGAGAAGGACGAGCAGAGCCGGGAGGGGGTTTTCGGGGTTCTCTTCTCGGAACTGATCGGCGTCGGAGGCCTCGACCGCGGCCAGGCGACGGGCGCGAGCGATGCGCTCGGCCTCGACTATCCGGACCGCGTCGTCGCTGCTCGCCACCATTCGTATGTCCCCGTCGCTTGCCAGACCCGGCAACAAGCGGCTGGCCAGATCCACGGTGAGGACAACTTCTGCGGCCCGGGGCCCAGCCCGAACCAGCACGGCGGCGAGCAGGGCCCGGGCGACGGCGTCCGTCGTCGGGCCGATCAACGCCATGCCGGACAGATCTGTGACTTCCACCATGACCGCTTGGCCGTCAAGGATGCCGATCTCCAAACGTCCGGGTTGGAGTCGGCGCTCATCGTCGTTGAACGGAAACGACGGAGCATCGTCGGCGCTTGTGGCTTCGGGCTCGATGGTGCCGTCTTGACTGGCGTGAGTCAGACGGTCGAGCGTCGGGCGGACCGGCGGAGGCGTGAGGTCTCGACCCGGCCGCGGCGGCCGGTAGCGGTAGGCGTGCCGGCGGCGGAGCCGGCCGATGGCGACAGTGGCCACTACCCCGGCGGCGAATGAGCCGGCAACGACCGAACCCGAGGGAAGCCGAACCGGTTCGGCCGCGTGCTCGCTCAGAGGTGCGGTGGTGTGATACGTCGACGCCGGATGCGTCGGCGCAGCCGGGACCGTGGTCGTCGGCGTGGTCGGCCTCGCCGCCGGAGGGCTCGCGGGCGTCGGATCGGGTGCGGTTCGCTCTGGCGGCTGGGTCAGGGCGGTGGCCGACGGCGTCGGAGCAAGTGGAGCGGCATTGGCGGGAAGGAGCAAGGTCCATCCGGGATCGATCCAGTGGGGGTCGGTGAGCATGACCCCGCCGGGTTGGGGTCGGCCCTCGTTGAGCTGGTAGATCTCCGACCAGCGCAGCGGGTCACCAAGCTCGCGCTGGGCGATGCCCCAGAGCGTGTCGCCTCGTTGGATGACGTAAGTGTCCGGCGTGGCGACGGGCTGGGGAGCAGTGGGGGTCGGTGGCTGAGTGGTGGCCGTCGTCGCGACGATGGCAGTGACCGGGCTGATGTGGGCCGTCAAGGTGGCATCGGTAACGACGAGCGTGGCGACCGGCCGGCGTCCGACGAGCGATCCGCCGCTACCCGCTCCCCCGGGCGCGGTGTGGCCCGGGCGGGGGGCGAGCGTGAGGCAGGCGACGATGACCGCGGCGACGAGGCGGCCGGTGAGCGGTTGGAACACCCCGGCTACCGGGAGGTGGGGGGCGTGGCGTCCGGAGAGCGCGGCGGGCACTTCGATCGCGAGTGAGACGACCAGGATGGCCCAGGTGATCCAGACGATCACGGCGAGAGCGTCGACGAGGGCTTGGGCGGGGATGCCTTGGCGGTTAAGGGCTCGGCCGATCTGCGACGCGCTCGGAACGTGGTGTGGCAAAGGCCAGCCGACGAAGTGCCACAGCGCCCACGGGATGGCGCCGACGAGGGCGACGAGCAGCACGAGGGCACCGAGACCTTTGGCGATCCGGGCGAGGCGGGTCACGGGTTGCCGCGCTGCTCGGCCGTGGCGGTGCCGGTGCCCGAAACGGTGATGTGGTCGATCCCGGCCAGAGAGAGGATCTGGGTGGGCTGGCTGATGGTGACGGTCACAGTGACCTGCTCACCGGTCACCTGAACGGTGCCGGAGTGGCCGGAGTTTGCGAGGTATCTCTCTGCGTCAGTGGTGGCCTGGTCGGCGTCGAGGGTGATCTGTCCGGTCGAGCGGTAGAGGGGGATGTTGAGAGCTTGGGCGCCGGCTCGGGCCGCGGCTTGGGCGTCGTCGATGGCCTGGACCTTGGCCGACAGGGCGAGTCCGCCGTCGAGGACCAGGCCGGCCATGACGATCAGAGCAACGGTGAAGATCACGACAAAGGCCGTGACCATCCCGGACTCCGATTCACCGAAGCGGGATCGCACCTGCGTGAGTGTGGTGGCGGTCATGTGGCTGCTCGGTAGGTGTCGATGACCGAGGTGGAGGTCGAGCTGATCGACTCGGAGGCAGGTAGGCGCAGCCCAGTGAGATCGGACAGCCCGACGCTGCAGGTGACGGTGACTGTCACCGACCCGCCGGGGGCGAACTGGGCGGTGTCGGTGGTAACGGTGAGATGGCCACAAGTGACGCCGTCCGAGCCGAGCGCGGAGGTGGCGGTCTGCTGGGCCATGGCCGTGGCGGTGGAGGGGTCGCGGGCGATGGACGCGGCCCGTGCGGCTTGGGCGGCGGCGCCGTCGACGTCGAGGCGTGCGCCGGCCAGGCGGCCGAGGGCGACGACGAAGAGCAGCATCAAGATGAGCAGCGGGGTGAGCAGCACCAGTTCGGTGGCGACGCTGCCCGACTCGCCAGCGCCCCCTCGCCGGAGCCGGCGTAAGAGGGGTCGCCCGATCACGGCGCCGCGCCCGCATTGGTGTACATCTCGGTGGGGCCGACAGCGATCGCTTTGACCGGCAGGGTGAAGATCCCGAGGATGCTCTCGGCATGCCCGGTCGACTATGACGGTGGTCGTCGTTGCAGTACGGGTGGCGGTGATGTTGGCGTCGCTGAGCACGCTCGGTCCGAGTTGGTCGAGGACGCTGTGGGCTTCGGCCTGGCCGGCCCCAGCCGTTTCGCCTTGCAGGCGGGCGACCGATACGCCCTGCTGGGCCACGGCGGAGGCGATGTGCTCGGCGTGCTCCCACAGCGCGAACTGGATCACCCCCATGATCAACAACAACAGCAGCGGTGTGGCGATGACCAGTTCGGCAGCGACCGCGCCGCGCTCATCGCGTGCGAGGCAGCGCCAGCGACGACCCGGCGAAGCGAGGTCATGGGGTCGGTCGCCGAGGTTCACGGACCGCCGCCGGTGGTCGAGATGTTGTTGGCGGACGAGACGACCTTGGCCACGATGATCCCGACCGCGGTCAGCGCCAGCGCGGCCAAGAGGGCGGTGACGATGACCGCTTCGGTGGAGTAGGCGGCCTCGGGATCGGCCCGCAGCGCCTGCCATCGACCGTGGAGCACAGTGAAGAGATGGCGGATGACGATCAGCTCGGGGAACACGGCATTGTCCTTTCATTCGGTGGCTTCCTATCTCGACCGCTTTCTCACAAGCCCGGTGAGCACCCTCTCCACCGCCGGGAACCCAAGAAAGAGGAGGAACCCGGCGAAGAGCAGCACGACGGGGAGGCTCATGCGTTCGGTGGCGGCCTGGTCGGCGGTCTCGGCTTCGGCCAGCTCGTGGGTCCGTAGCGAAGCGGCCTTGGCCGCGAGCGAGGCGCGGACCTTGGCGCCTTCGGTGCCGGCCAGCGCCACCGACGCAGCGAGCTCGGATAGCTCGGTGACGCCGAGCTCTTGGCCCAGTCGTCCGAGGGCGGCCCACGGCGTCTGGCGGGCCAGACGGGCGTGGTCGAGCGCCCTGCGCAGGTAGAGCGAACGCCCATCCCGACCCGACGCTGGCCGCGTCGGCGAGGGCGGTCTCGACACCCCCGCCGCCAGCCAGAGCCACGACGACCAAGTCGAGGAAGGAGCTAAGGGCGTGGCGGAAGTCCCGACGCCTGCGGTTGGCGTCGGCCCGGATACCGAGGTCGGGAGCGAGGAACCCGACGACGGCGAAGATGAGCGACGCCCATAGCGGGACGACGAGCGGCAAGTGGGCGCCCCCGAGGAGCAGCAGGGCAGTGATCACCGGTGCAAAGAGCAGGCCGACGAGGGCGAGGGTGACCTGTCTCGGCCAGGTGTCGTTCAGGGCTGCGGCCGAGCACGGCGAGGTCGCGGCGCACCGTGGCCGGGAGGAGCCAGCCGGCCCCGACCCGGGTGAGGGCCTCCGCGGCGGGTCGGCCGAGCCGGGCGGCAAGCCCGCCGTCCCTCTCGGGTGTGAGGACGGGCGCGGGTTCGGGCACTCGGCGCAGCTGGGCCAAGGCCTGGGCGAGGGATGGGCGGGGCGGGTACAGGCCGCGGATGGTCAGCCACAGGCCGGCGCCGAGCCCGGCGCCGCAGAGCAGCGCGAAGATCACCGGACGAGCCCCCGAGGTTGGTTCGGGCGTCGTGAACTCGGAGTTGGTGAGGAACCGGCCGACCTCGACCGGCCGGGTCATGCGGGAGAGCCAGACGAACGCCGTCGCGAATACCGCGCCGACCAAGACGAGGACGAGCTGGCCCGTGGCGGTGTCGTAGGGGGCGAGGTAGCCGCGGTTGAACAGCGCCAGGCCGGCCACGAGCGCCCCAGTAACGCCGACGATGACCTTGACCGAGGTTCGGGTCCGGGCCCGGCCGGCCTCCACCCGCAGGCGCATGGTGGCCTGATCCCGGGCTGCGGCAGCCAAGGAGCCGAGCAGCTCCCCGAGTCGTTGGGCTTGGTGCTCGGCCGCCAAGACCAGGGCGGCGACAACCAGATCGCAGGTCGGGTCGGCCACCTCATCGGCGAAGGCCCGCAGGGCTGGTGCCAGTCGTTCGCCTTCGAGGCGAACGGCCAAGGTCACGACCTCTGTCCGGATCGGCAACGGTGCGAGCGGGGCGGTGGCGATGATGGCCTGCTCCAGCCCAGCCGAGCCGGCCATCGTGTCGCGCAGCATCTCCGCCCACCCGGCTATCGCCTCGATGCGCCCCACCGCCGCCGTGTGGCGGTGGGCGCCGCCCAATAGCCCCGGTGCGCCCCATCCGGCCAGGCCGGCCAACACGGCGCCCACCGGCCAACCGGTGGCCGCGCCAACCACGACCGCAGCACCGACAGCGAGCCCGATGCGCAGGTTGGCCCGCTCCACCTTCCGACGCCCGAGGCTGCGGGTCGGGCGGGGTAGGTCGACGCCCCGCCAACCGGCGATGACCAGCACCACACCAAGGCCGACCCCGGCCCCGCACAGTGCCGCCGAGCGCGCTCACGTCTCCCACCAGCCCTGGGGTCGATCGAGCAGGCCCGGGTCGAAGCCGACCGCGGCGAGTTGGTCCAAGGTGTCGTTGCGAATGGGGACGCCGGGCACGGCACGGCCGTCGGGGCCGGGCCGGAAGATCTCGTTGGAGACGACCATCGGCCCCTCGGCGTCGACAACCTCTCGGACCGAGGACACGTAACGGCGGCCGCCGTCCTGGGCCAGGTAGATGACGAAGTGGATGGCGTTGGCCACCAGGAGATTCGTGGCCTCCAGCGGGAGGCGTTCAGGGGCCTGCACCGCGTAGGTGGCCAGCTTGGAGAACGCCCCGCGGGAACTGGAAGCATGCAGGGTGGCCATCGACCCGTCCGTGCCTTGGCTCATGGCGTTTAGCAGCGCGAGGACTTCCTCGCCTCTGGCTTCGCCGACGATGACCCGGTCGGGGGACATGCGCAGCGCCCAGCGGACCAGCTCGGCCAGGCTGACCCCGCCCTCGCCCTCCAGGTTCGGCTCCCTGGCTTCGAGGGCCACGACGTCGGGGTGCAGTTCGGGGAAGCGGTCGAGGCCTAACTCGAGGGAGTCCTCGATGGTGACCAGCCGCTCGGTGGGTGGGATGTCGGCGGCCACCGCGCGGAGCAAGGTGGTCTTGCCGGCCCCGGTGCCGCCGCAGATGATGCACGACTTCTTCGCCAGCATGGCTGCCCCCAAGAAGTGGCGGAGGCCGAGGTCGAGGGTGCCCATCTTCACGAGGTCGTCGGGGGTGATGCGCAGGTACCGGTGTCGGCGGATCGACAGGCAGGGCCGAGCCGCCACCGCCATCAACGCGAACAGCCGCGACCCGTCGGGCAGTTGCAGCGACAGGCGGGGCGAGCCTCGGTCGAAACGGCGCTCGCCGATCCCGGTGCGGGCCGCTGCGGTGCGCAGCATCTCCTCCAGCTCGTCGTCCGATGCTGCAATGGGCTCCACCTGCTCGCTTCGTCCATCCGCGTAGCGGACCCACACCTGGTCGCAGCCGTTGGCGTTGATGTTCTCGATGCTCGGGTCGTCCAAGAGACGCTGGAGGCGGTTGAGGCGGAACAGGGCGTCGAAGGTGGCCCGGGACAGCTCGTCCTCTTCGGGCGCCGACAGCACCGTGGTGCGGCTCCGTCAGCGCGTCGTTGGCCCGACGCTCCAGGGCCTCGGCGATCAACTGGCGACCGAGGGCTTGCTCGTCGGCTGGACCGAGGGGGGACGGCCGGCGGCGGTCAGGTCCCGCTCGCGCGCCGAGAGCGCGGCTAGGACCTCGGTCCGCAGATCGGCGACCAGCGACGAGTCAGCCGTCATCGTCGCGGCTTCATTGGGAGGCCCCCTTCGGTGGACTCCCGTTCAACGCGGCGGGCTCCGTCTCGGGTCGCAAGGCTCGCCACACCCGGCTCCGCACCGCCAGCGATACACCGGAGGTGGGCTCGGCAGTAACCGCATCGTTGGGTGGCGGGTTCCGTGAGTGCTCTTTGGCCAGTTGGTTAGCAAACGTCCGGGCAGCCCGGGTCAGCGGCGCCAGGCGTAGCTCACGGGCCGACGCCGGCATCGACACGAGGGCTTCGGCGGCGGCGGGGTCCCACGGCAGCCGAGCCAGCACCTCGACGCCAAGCGCCTCGGCGATCTCGGTATCGGCGAAGGGGCCGTCGCCTACCGTCACCAGACCGAGACGGCCACCGTCGATGGGCAAGGCTTCGAGCCAGATCGCCAGTGCGTGCAGGTCGGCCAAGCGGGGTCGGACCGCTAGCACCACCCGGTCTGTCCGCTCCCACAACCTGCCGAGCGGTGAGACGAGGTCGAGCCGGCCGCAGTCAATCAGCACGTCGGTATCGAGCTCACCGAGTCGGCCCAACAGCGGGTCGAGCATCGTGAGCGCGGTGCGGGCGTGCTCGGGGGAGGGAGGACCGGCCAGCACTGCGGCCCCGCCAGGTAGCTGCTGGCAGTGGTCCCACACCAGGCTCGGGTCGCCGCCCCGTCGTGCCGCCGCGGCCAGCGACACCAGGCTCGGCTCCGACGGCCACCCCGCCCCAGCAGCCAGCGTGCCGCCCGCCGCGTCGGCCTCGACGAGGAGCATCCGCTGCTCCGCTGGCCAGGTTGCGGCCAGGGAGAGAGCCAGGGTGGTCACCCCGCAGGAGCGGACCGAGCCGAAGGCCACTACGCCCACCTCAGCCCGCGACTCCGACTTCGATGAGGCTGGCTTGGCCGGCCGCGGCCAGCGACGCCACCTCGCCCGCGTTAGAGGTGGAGACTTGGAGGGAGAAGACCGTCGGGCTGTCCGAATCAGCCGACGCCGGTTCGACCGCCAGCACGATCGCCCCGACCGGGTTCCCGCTCGTGACCGTGGCGCTGCTCCCGTCGGAGGAGGAGGTGACCGGCACTACCTGCACCCGATCCCCGGGGGCCAGGTCCGGCGGGTAAGCGCCCGCCTTCAAGCCGACTGCCACGACGTCCGTTCCTGATCCGACCGGCGGCGTGTTGCCGACCTCGGTTCCTGTCAACAACGATCCGGCCACGAGCGGAACAGCGGCGCGGCGTCCGATCACGCTCGACTCGTCGTCGGCCAGGACGACGTCGAGCCCGCTGCCAGTAGAGACACGGGCCCCGCGTAGGTCGCCGGCCGTAAGGATCTGGCCGGCCGAAACCGGCTGGTCGACGACGAGGACCTCCTCACGACTTCCCAGGTGCAGCGAGGCGTCGGTGAACGCCAAAGCGCAGCCGAGCACCAGCAGCACACCGACCACGACGAGCGGGAGCTGGCGGCGGCGACCAGGCCCGCGCGTGACTCTAGGTCGGGCGTCCACCGATGCCTGTTGCCCGTTCGTCCGGGTTGCCGCAGCCGTCGTCGCCATCGCCGTGCCCTCCTCAGTCGCTCCCACCGGTCGGGGTGTTGATCGCCTGCGATTCGGTTACCGCCACTTGCACCGCTGCCGGCGGCCCGGCCTGGACGCCCAGATTCCCGCCGCCTGGCGCGCCTGTCGCGGTCCAGGTCACCGACCAGTACACGGTCGCCGTCACTGTGAAAGAGCCGGCCTGAGGCCATATGTAGGAGCAATCCGTCGATGCGTTCGGGTCCGAGGGGCTGTAAGGGGTACCCGGTCCCCCGCAGGTCACGGTGTCGCCGTCACCCATGTCCCACACCACCTTTGACGGCACAGCCGTGGCCGTCGTCGTGACCGGCCCGGCCGAAGCCGAGGCGGTGAGCGTCCCCCACACCCCCGGATCGATCCACAGCCACGTGGCCACCCCCACCAACTGCGAGCTCCGCGCTGGCGGGGACATCTCGATCGTCGGCGACCCGAAGCCGAGTTGCTTCACCGCCTGCTGGGCGAGCACCACCGGGTCCACCTGCACAGCTGCAGCGGCCGGTTGTGCACCGGTCACCCACACCGGCGGCATGGGATCGATCACTCCGGGACCGGCACAGGTCGGGATCACCCACTCGCCGGGCGTCGGTCCACCCGCGCCGAGGGTCTGTTGCGCTTCGGGGTCGGCCTGATAAGTACAGCCATACGGCTGGTTCGGGTTCGGCTTGCCGGGCGGCGGATCACTCTTCGCCGTCGTGGCCCACGACGAATCCGACGGGGGAGTCCAGTATGTGTGCCCGGCTTGCACGGTGAGCTGGCCGCCGGACGCCTGGGCGTTGGCGTACCCGTTCTGGCCGCCCGGATCGTCGGCCCACGCCCGGCCGCCACCAGCCGTCACCGGTACCACCGCGACCAGGAGAACGGCGGTCGCTGCGCTCACGAGGCGGGTGCGCATGACCCATCCGTTACCGTCTGCTTGTAGACCTTCCACATCCCGCCGGTTAGCACCAACGTCGAGGTAACGCCGTCGCTCTCCGGCGGCGTGATGGGCGCTACAGGCTTGCCCGTCGCCTTGTAGACAAGCTCGGCCGTGCTGTAGGCGCAGTCCGCCACCGTGGCCGTCGTCGGCGTAAGCGACGTGATCTTCGGATGCAGAGTGAAGGTTCCCCGCCCGATCATCCCGTGGATCTGATCGGACAGCAGGTTCGCCTTCACGCTCTGCAGTTGCGGGTCAACCATCGTCGCCGCCAATGTCGGGGCGTTCGGGTTGGCTTCGGCCAGTGCCAGCTCGAAGGCGGACCAACTAGCGCGGTAGGCAGCGAGAACGGCCGACCCGGCCCGTGATGTGGTGGACATCGAACTTGTCGTGACCGCCAACGTGGAGGAGGTCGTGTTGTGTGCTTCAGCGGCGTCGTGCGATTCCGAACAACCGGCGAGCATGCATAGGCCGGCGAGGGCGACCGCTACCGTCGCACCACCAGCACGCCGACCATTTCGCATAGGCACGGACCTCCCAGAGCGGTAGGGCCGTGGGACGTCAGAAGACGAGACTCATGGCCTGTATCTCCATTGATTTCCATTGATACACCAGGCAAAACGGCACTTCAACGAGAGGTGCCTTACCACGAGGTACGTATTCACACTTCGCCAACTGGGAACGATATCTGCGGATCACCGGTTCTTCGTGCGGGCATCCCAGCTCCGGCGTGCCGCCTCGACGAGACTCCAGTTGGCGTCGACCCAGCTCGTCAGAACAGTCAGCGGTCCGTCAAGTGATCGGCCAACATCAGTCAACTGGTAGAGCGTCGCCGTCTCGACTCGGCCTGGATCGAGCTGGCGGCTGATCAGTCCATCGCGCTCTGCTCGCCGCAAAGTTTCAGTGAGAACCTTGTAGGAGATGCCGTTCAGGGCTTCGTAGAGATCTTGATAGCGATGGCCCTGGGCCGCCAGTTCGGCGAGAACTGCGAGCGTCCATCGACCTGCGACTAGCCCCACCAAGCCATCCGCACGACGCCATTCATTCACAGTTCGGCCTCGTTCAACTTGCCGAACCGACACGAGCGGCTGACCGCCTGCTGTATAAAGATGAGATGGTGAACCCTCCCTCTAATTGGAGGTGCGGAGATGCCCAGTCGGACAGGTCTGATGGCGGCCTTCAGCAGCAACTGCCGGGTAGAGATATCTATCAAGTCATTACGATCGCCGCGGAGAATCCCATCGTCGACGTCCTCGTCGCCAATGACGACATCACGATGGTCAATTGGATCCAATGATGAGGTCATCGACTTCTTCGAGGAGCTCGATATCCAGGAGTTCCCCGTAGGGATTCGTCTGACCTTCTGCCGACCTCCAGAAGGCTTCAAGGTGTTCCCGTGTCTCCCACCGGGCCAGTCCAGTAAACGAAAGGGGATCAGTGTCGGAGCGGAGTAAGCAACTCCCCAGAGCTCCGGCCTGTTCGTTTCGGATCCGGAGCGTCCCGTCGTGCCACCAGGCACGGAAGGTGGCTTCCGCACCAGCAACAACGCGCCAGCGGTAGAAGACGCGGATCATGGTCGCAGGTCCGGGCTGATGACCAACACTTGGCAACCGTCAATAGAGTTGACTGCCCAAACCGAGTGACATTCCATCGCAAAGTCGAACGCGGTTCGTACCATCATCCACTAGCCGTCTCTCCGACGAGGACGGATGGCGATCGTGAACTCAGCACCTGCAACCAGAGTTCCGGCGGAATCCCGGACATTGACGGGAACGGTCGCATCGAATGAACGGCCAGCACTCACATCTGCGAGTGCCTGTGCTTTGAGGTGCCCTGGCAATTGTGCGTCGGCAGTCACATCGCCACGTGCGGGAGCCAGATACTCGATGCTGGCCTTTTTCACGACGGTGTAGCTAGCCGCAGCCTGCTCAAGCATCCCTGCAACCACCGAGCCAGCGCCCGCCACCTCCGCTATTCCAAACAGAATGGGGGCGTTGACGGTGCCGTTGTGGTTGAGATGAACGGATCTCGGCTTCAATCGGATCACCACCTGCCCGGCTTCACTTGATAGAGGCTCTATGCCGAGGAATTTGATCCATTCCATTTCAGTGAACTGTCGAGAGTCATCCATTATCGCCCTAAGTATAGAGTACTATTCTAGAATAATCCTCTATCTCGCACTTGTCCAACGAGGCCGATGAGCAGATCCACGACCCTTTCAGGTGAGCGCCGACGCACCGAGATCCTCGAAGCCGCCCTTCGATGCTTCGACAGGCAGGGCATCCATGCCACCACGATCGAAGACATCAGGGCGGAGTCTGGTGCGAGCATCGGCAGCATCTACCACCAGTTCGAATCGAAGGATGAGATCTTGGCCCAGATCTACTGTCGGGCCATCTCGACCTATGGGGATGGGCTTACTGCGGCCCTGCATTCGAAGCGCAATGTGAAGCAAGGCGTTCGCGCCGCCGTGGGCTTCCATGTCCGATGGATCAGCACCCACCAGGCTCTGGCCCGAATCATGCTGCGCTGGGACGAATCAGAACTCACGGAAACCGGGCAAACGATGCTCGGCGAAGAGACCCGCCGGTTTGGCAAGGAGTTGGGACTGTGGCTCAGGGAGGCCGTTGCGCGAGGAGAGATCCGATCTATGAGCCCCGAACTCTATGCCGCTCTATTCATGGGGCCGTTGCTCGAATACGGACGGAGGATGGTCCGCGGCGCCTCTGCGAAGGATGAAGACCAACGAGAGCTTGCGAATGGCATCTTGCGGGCGCTCGCCGCTGTGCGGCAGTGACGATTGCTGGCTTTGGATGACACTCGAGCTAGCTGTGACCGTTCGGACGCGGGTACGCCAAGAACTAGGGTGGTGTGCACGGTGCGACCCCGTGCTGTGCGGTGATAGTCCGCGAGTTCCGCCGCTGGCGGATCGATCCGGTGCGATTCCGGAACCATCGGTGACAGTCCGACGGAATGCCATTTATCCGTCGACTGTAAGGAGTTCGCATCATGTATAGCGGCCGTATTAGTGAAGTCGGCACCGTCACAGATTCCGGTGCCCGCCTGGTAATCGAGGCACTCAAGACCACTGCGGGGCTCTCGGTGGGCGGGTCGGTCAACGTAAATGGGACCTGCCTGTCAGCAGTCATCGTCGACAAGGCAGCCGGTTCCTTCGCTTCGGATGTCTCGGCGGAAACCGACGCGCGCAGCACCCTGGGTGAGATTCTCGCCGGGGCAAGAGTGAACCTGGAGTTGCCATTGCAGGTCGGCGATCATCTCGATGGGCATCTCGTGCAGGGGCACACGGACGCGGTCGGCAAGATCACCCGGGTCGAAGAGGAGCACGGTGGCTCACACCGAGTATGGATTCGCCCGCCCAAGCGGTTCCTCGATGAAATTGTCGCCAAGGGATCAGTCGCCGTTGAAGGGGTTAGCCTCACTGTCGCCGAGTTGCTGGAAGACCGCTTTTCCGTCGCCCTGATCCCGACCACGTTGCGCGAAACCAATTTGGCTGACCTGCGACCCGACGACAGGGTGAACCTTGAGTCGGACCTATTCGTCAAATCCGCCCGGGACTTGTGGCAGTCGGCGCGGGTGATCGCCACCCGCACGCTGTCGGCGCTGCCGTGGGCGGGAGAACTGACCGGCCCCAGTGGCGTTGAGAAATGCGCCACACACTTGGCGGCCGGTGGCGGGGTTGTGATCTACGACCCGCACCGCGAGGCCGAGGCCGACGTGGTGTTCGCTGGGGCGACGCTGCGCCCGGAGTCAATGGTGTTCCTACTCAGCCAAGTGTGCGGGCACACCACTGTTCCCTGTGATCGGGAGCGTCTAGACCGCCTCGAGATCCCGCCGATGCCGGGAGCGGGAGACCGCCACGGCACGGCGTACCACCTCTCGGTCGACCTGGCTGTCAACCCTGGGACCGGGGTCTCGGCCCATGAGCGGGCAGCGACCATCCGCCGCCTGGCGCACTGCGATGCGACGCCAGCCGACTTTCTCCGGCCCGGGCACGTGTTCCCCCTCGCCGGCCGCCGTGATGGGCTCGCTGTGCGACGCGGACACACCGAAGCATCGCTGGCACTATCCGAGGCCGCGGGGTTACCGACCGTCGCGGTCATTTGCGAGGTGATGGGCCCCGACGGTCACATGCTTACCGGAGGGGCGGTCGAACGGTTCTCCCTGGCGTGGTCCCTGCCGCTCATCTCTATCGACGAACTGGCGCTCCACCTATGACGACGAGGACAACGCCACCCACGGTGACGCAGGTTTATGACGCGATCGGAGCGTCCTATAACACGACTCGCCGCGCAGACCCACGCCTTGAGGCAGTTATCTGGACCGCCCTCGGTGACAGCCGGACCGTGCTGAATGTAGGCGCCGGTACCGGTGCCTACGAACCTCCCGACCGTTGGGTTCTTGCCGTCGAGCCCAGCGCGACCATGCGCCAAGCCCGCCCCTCGGGGGCCGCGCCGTGCTTGGCCGCCAGCGCTGAGTCGCTCCCCTTCGACGATGCCAGCTTCGATGTGGTGATGGCGATCCTTACCGTCCACCACTGGAGCGACTACCAAATGGGGCTCGAAGAGATCCGGAGAGTCGCCCGACATCGCGCGCTGATCCTTCACTGGGACCAGCTGGTCTTGGACCAGCTGTGGCTGGCCGATTACTTCCCTGAAGCCTTCGCCTTCGATCGGCACCGTGGACCATCCCTCGATAGCGTTCGCGCAGGCCTGGGTCCTGACACTCAGGTGATCCCGCTACTCGTGCCATACGACTGCCAGGACGGCTTCGGCGCGGCCTACTGGCGTCGACCCCATGCCTACCTCGACCCCGCCGTACGCGCTGGTATGTCCATGCTCGCCCAGACTGAGCACCAGCGCGGCGATGGCCTCAGCCGGCTGCGCCGCGACCTCGACAATGGCACGTGGGCCGACCGGCACGGCAACCTGCTCAACCAGCCAGAGCATGACTGCGGCTACCGACTGGTCATTGCGTCACGGTAACCCAATGTCTTGCGCACGCTGAACCGCACACCCAATCAGGAAAAGGGCGTCAATAAGTAACTCGGCGCTCATCAGAAGAGGTCGATGCTTTGAGCTTGGAGATGACACTCGTTACGCCACGTTTGGAGGTGCGCCCGCCCCGTGAGCTGGACCGCGCACGGTTCACCGAACTCTTCTGCAATGACGACTTCATGATCTTCTCCGGTCAAGCTCGGACTGCCGAGGCGGCCCACGGGCGTTTCGACCACATGCTCGCAATGTGCGAGACCGTTCCGTTCGCCAAGCAGCCGATCGTTGAAAGGGCCTCAGGGCTGGTCGTGGGTTATACGGGCGTTGATTACTTCACCTTCGAGGGTGAGGAACGTCTGGAATGGGGGTATCGGCTGGTGCCTCAGTCGCGAGGTTTGGGGTACCCGACCGAGGCAAGCCAAGCTTTACTCGCTCGCGCTCGCGACACGTTTTCGGGCGAACTACTTGCGATAATCAACCCCGCCAACCTTGCCTCTCAAAACGTCTGCCGGAAGCTTGGTTTCGCCTTCCTGAAGCAGTCATCTGGGAGTAAGGAGTAATGGGGACATTGCAAATTTTTACACCCTGGCCATTGGCGACACAGGACGATGAGCGACGGAATGCCCAGGTGGGGCACGATCTACGTTTAGCTTAGAGATCGAACTCCTCTGGGAGGCAGCACCGTGCTCACCACCCACCGGCTCGGTGATCAGCCTGACCGAAGACAGATCGACCTGCTCCCATTAGGGGACATTGCCAGAGCGAAATCGGTTTACAGCCCAACAAGGCATCGTCTCTCTCCTCGGCGACCGACGAGGTGACTCTCCCCAGAGCAAATGGCCAAAAGATTTTGGGTAGTGCAACTGCCCAAGGCATGCCCTATGCAGCCCAATGCACCGCCGCCTCGACAGAACAAACGACTACGAAACCGCAGCGTAAGGGGCGCTCGCGCTCCATCTTCCGTGCATAGGGCTGCATAGGGCAAGGCTGAGTAGGTCCCGAGAAAAAGCCCCGATAAACCCCGATCTTCGGCCTCGATGCGAACACGAAACCGCTGGCCAGGCGCCTATGCCCATTGCTCGAGGCGCGCCCTCCAGCGTCTCAATAGTGGCGGGGGGAGGATTTGAACCTCCGACCTTCGGGTTATGAGCCCGACGAGCTACCAGACTGCTCCACCCCGCGTTGCTGCCCCCAAGATACCACCCCGCCCCGCGCCTGAGATCGAAAGGGGGCCCTATTTCGAGACCGGCGTCAACGCCTTGGCGCCGTGCGACGTGACTCCAATGTGCGGATTCGCCGGTTCGTCATCCTCACCACGATCCTGCTCGTCGTGGCGCCTATTGCAGCTTGCTCTGGAACGCCGGCGGTGGCTCCTTCGACGTCCGTGGAGACCGGCACCCCGACGACGATGCATTCGGCTACCTCGACGGCCACGTCGACAACCATGTCGACGGGACCCGGTCTTACGCGTACTCCGGCTACGACCACAACGACCGCCGTGACCCAAACGGTCAGGGCCGAATCCGTCACCTTCGTTTCGGCGCAGTTGGGCTGGGTCCTTGGGTCCGTGCCGTGTGCCGCTACTCCCCGATGCTCACCTGTCCTTCTTCGCACCGACGACGGGGGGCGCACCTGGCTACAGGTCGCCGCTCCGGACGATGCCGCTGTGGACCAACTCCGCTTCGCCGACACCAACGACGGTTGGGCCTGGGCGGACACCGGCGACCTGGATTTGTGGTCGACCCATGATGGTGGAGTGGATTGGAAGCACGTTGCCGTGCCCGCCGTCCCATCAGACGACACTGTCTCTGACCTGGAGGCAGCAGCGGGACACGTGCAGGCCGTTTTCAATGGATACCCAGCCGACTTGATCGGGTCAGACTCAGTCCATGGAGATGACTGGGTGGTGTCACCCACCACCTTGAGCGCCGGTGCTGGTCCGGTCCCCAGTGCGCAGATCGTGCTGCAAGGATCGGTCGGTTGGGCGATCGAGGTCGATCGCGTCCTCATCAGCGGCGCCCGCCTGGACAACGGCACCTGGACGCCGTGGGACCCAATGTGTCTTGGAGGTCCCATCGTCATCGCCGCCTCCGACCCCGCCCACGTGGTGGCGATCTGCCACGAAGGTGAATGGGGCGGCCCCACCGAGTCGGTTCGCACCATGTTCTCCGAGGACGCTGGTACGACATTCCACACCGCCACCGCGTCGCTGCCCCCGAGTACCTATGGGCCCATCGCCAGCCCGGGCCCCGATGACGTGGTCATGGGCTCGAGCGACGGCGATCTGCGCGCCACCTTCAACGCCGGGGCGACGTGGAGAGTCGTCTATAACCCGACTACAACCTCAACAGGGTTCGGGTGGAGCTATCTGGGCTTCACGACGCCGGACCAAGGTGTCGCCATCAACGAGAACGGTGGTCTCCTTACGACCTATGACGGAGGGCGCCACTGGGCGCCCGTCGCACTGTCGGTCGACGGGTAGTCGAAACAGGCGAAACCGCCCCGACCATCGTTGCGGGGCGTCAGCGAGACGACGAAGGGATCGCCAGCGGTGACGACACCGCCGAGCTGTGCAGCGCCGGCAATGCGACGCCGTTCGGCGTGGTCGTCGTGGTGGTTGTCGTCGTGGTGGACGACGCTGACGAGCTCACCCCCGAGCTCTGCTCGAGCTGTTGCAACACCGCCTGCAGGGTGGAGATGTCGGTGCCATAGGCGGCAAAGTTGCCCCCCTTCAGATCGCTCTGGGCCTGGTTGAACTCTTGTGTTGCTTGCGCCACGAGACTGCGGACCAGGGCCGACGGCAAGCCCGACTTGGTGGTGGATCCCGTCGCCGACGGCGACGGCAACGCCAATCCTTGGAAGACGTCGGACAGGGCGGCCTGAAGGGTGGTGTCGAAGTCGACCACGCTGTTGCCCTGGGGCCCGCTGTACACGACGATCACGTACTGCAGCTGGGGGACGGGGTTGCGCGACGACTGCACGTAAAAGGGACGGAAATACAGCATCGACTGCCCGACCGGCAGCATGAGCACGTTGCCGAGGATTACTTCCGACCCGTTGGTGTTCAACAGCGAAATCGTCTTTGAAATGGCCGGATTCTGGGTGATGCGCGCGTCGATGAGAGCCGGGCCGTCGGTGTCCTGGCCGGTGGGCGTTTCATAGGCGGTGAGCTTGCCGTAGCTGCCCGGATCATTGCCCGCCACCAGGAATCCCGACAGGGTTTGTCGTTCGCTGCTGGCTGAGTAAGGGACATAGGCGTCGATCAAATTGAACGACGGGGACGATTGGCCCGGTAAGGAGAACAGCTCGTAGAGCGGCGCCATGCGTTGCACCACGCCGGTGGACACGTACTCGCCCTGGGCGTTGGTGGTGAGCGTGGTGGGCAAAGCGTCTTGCGGTGCCCCCGCCCCCGGGCTCTGCGACAGGTTCCAGGCACCACTCGAGTTGTAGAAGGACTGCACGTTGGTCAGGTGGTAGCGCCCATACATTGTGGCTTGGACGGTGAAGAGGTCCTCGGGGTAGCGGAAATGCGGAATCAGGGCCCGAGCCAGTGTCTTCGGCATCTGGTCGACCTTGACGAACATGTGGGGGAACACCTTCTCCCACGTTTTGAGGATGGGATCCCTCACCCCGTTCAACGCCGTCACGTCGTAGAACGTCATCTGGCCCGTATAGGCGTCGACAACAACCTTCACCGAGTTGCGCACGTAGTTGAAGTTCTGACCCGAAAGATCGCCATTGGGATTGACGGCTGACGTGTCCGCATTCTGCGCGTAGGGATAGCTATCGCTGGTGGTGTACGCGTCGATGACCCAATCGATGTGTCCGTTGACGATCACTGGGTACGGGTCCCCGTCATAGCTGAGGAACGGAGCTGCCTTCTGTGCCATCTGGACGACGTCACGTACGTACATGACCCGCGAGTGCGGAGTGAGGAGGTCGGAGATGAGGAGGTTCAGGTCCCCGAAACGCAGGGCAAAAGAGGCTCGCGTGATGAAGTTGTTGAGCTCGACGCCCCCCTGGCCACTGTAATTCGAAGTGGCGTTCGACCCGTTTTGCAGGGGGTAGTCGACCTCGGGTTGGCGGGTGTCGGCCACGACGTAGTTGGCGTCCCCGCCGTTGGGATTGCTCAGACCGAAGTAGACGGACGCCTCGTTCAGCTTAGGCAGGCCGGTTGAGGACACCGGGGGCAAAGACCCGATGTCGAACACGGGCTCACCGTCCGACGCCTCATTGGCGGGAGACAACACCATGCCGTAGCCGTGGGTGTATTGCAGGTGTGTGTTCACCCAACCCTGCGCGGGCAGGTCGCTGGTGTTGACCTGGCGAACACCGACCACCATGGGCACCGGTTGCCCGTCGACGTTGTAGCGGTCGATGGCAAGTGTGTTGAACGAATAGTAGGAGTAGATGGCCTGTTGCTTCGTGAACGTGTTCCCGGTCCATTCGGGGTCCCACAGGCGGACGTCATCGAGGCTCTGAGAATCGCCCTCGAGCGAGGCCACCGAAGCCGACGTGTCGGCGGCAAAAGACTGTTCTTTTATGCCGTTCAGACCGTAGGCGGCCCGCGTGGCTTGAATGTTGCGGGCGATGTAAGGCTGCTCGAGCCGGTTCTGAGCCGGACCCACCTTCAGGGCCTGGACCACCGCTGGGTAGATGGCGCCGACCACCACGGCAACGAAGGCCCACAGCCCGACGGCCAGCACGGGCAGGGTCCACCCCCGGCGACGCACATTGATGAGCAGGATCACGATGGCCAGCAGCGAAATGTAGAAAAGCAACGTGAACGCGGGAATGCGGGCGTGGACGTCGGTGTACCCCGCCCCTTGCACATAGCCGTTGGACGAGTGGACGAGGTTGTACTTGGCCAGGATGTACCCGAAGGCCTTGACGAGGGCCATGGCGGCCAGGAGCACCGACATGTGCACCTTGACCTGTGGCGCAACCGATGGAACCCCCTGCTGGACCCGTATCCCGCCGTTGAGGTAGTGCGCGATCAAGGTGAAGATGAGGATCACCAGCAACGAGACGAACGCCCAACCGACAAGGAACGACAGGAACGGCAGCTTGAAGATGAAGAAGCCGAGGTTCTTGTTGAATTGCGGGTCGTTGTGATTGGGCCCGGTGAAGTACACACCGTCCATGAAGAGCAGGAAATTCTGCCATTGCCCGAGCGCGCCGGAGGCGGCGATGAGGCCCACGATCAATGACACCAGGGTTCGCACCAGCGTGGCTCGGCGACCGACCACGTTGTGGTACCGCCGGACGAGCTCGTCCTCGGGACCCAAAGCCAGCTCGCCGGGGGCCAGCCTGTCCACCACGGCGAGGTTGACCCACATGGCCACGAAGAAGATCGCCGTGAACACCAGCAGCAATCCCGCCTTCACGGCGAAGAGATGGCTCCATACGCCGCTCAGGTGGACAGACCCGAACCACAGGTAGTCCGTGTAGAAGGTGGCAATCGTGCGAAGCGACGCCACCACGACGATCACGAGCACAACGCCGAGGATGATCCATACCCGTCGACGACGGTTACGGGCGCGGTTGGGCAAGCGGCGAGGAAGGTCCTGGGGACTGCGCACGACGAGCGATCCTAGGCGTTCGCAGGAACGACCAGGCAGCGACAACCGGCGTGCGCGGGAGGGTGGGTGTGCCCGGTGGGAAACTCTTCGCCCCGTCGCAGCGGTCCGGCCAGGGCGTTGTCGTCGCAATCGGGACATTGCACGCCGTCATCATCGACAACCCATCGCAGCTCGACCACCGGAGCGGACGACGACAGCACTGCTAGCGAGAATGCGGCCACGGCCTGATCGCCGGCCAGGCGTTCGAGGCGTGCCCCTTTCCATTCGCGGTAGGCAGCCCCGACGCTATCCACCAAAGCAGCGTCGTCCCCGGAGTCGACCGCGGCACTGCCGTCTTCGAGCCGTCGACGCAACGTGGTGACGATGGCGGTGGCCAACTCCTGAGCCAGATCGGTGACCGGGGGCGGGTCCTCGTCGCCACCGGCGAACACGACGCCGGCGCGGGCCGCGTCGGAAAGCGGATCGAGGGCGGCCTTTACATAGCGCGCCATGTGGTCTTCGTCAGACGGAAGCACACCGGGTCCCCAGCCCTTGCCGGCGCGGATGCGAGCCAGGACATCGTTCTGGTCATCTTGGAGGGCGCGCTTGAGACGGCGGTTGAGCACCGTCAGCGCCGACGCCATGAGCTCGGTGCGCCGGGTCAGGCTGGGATCGCCCGCCTCCGTCGCTTCGCCGGACGGGTCGCCTTCGCCCGACGCGTCGGTTTCGTCTGGCGACGCCGACGCGGGATCTTCCACGGAGCCCGTGGCGGCGCCCGCTTCCGCTTCGGCACCCGTCGATCCGTCATCGGGCCCACCGGCGTCAGGACCACCCGCGGTGAGCTGAATGGGCTCCGCGCTTTGACCTTGGCCGACGCGCTCGGCGCGCAGCCGTGCGAACAGGTCCTCGACAGCCTGACTGGCAGCGGGATCCTCACCGGACCCGGCGGCACCATCTCCACCGTCACCGTCGTGAGCACCATCGGCATCGCCGTCGGCGCCGGTGACGTCCTCGGTGCCTGATTCGGTCCCGACGGCACTGTGTGCATCGTCAAGCGGTCGTTCGAGCTCGTCGAAATCATCCTGGGTGGCCACCTGGCGACCGGCCGCTTCAGCCGCCAGACGAGCTTCGTCTTCGGCCCGGAACAGCTCGTCGGTGATGCGGTCCACCGAGTGACGGACCTCCGAAATAGTCTCGGCCAATCGTTCGCGGCCGGCTCGAAGCTGCTCGATCTGGCTGTGGAGCACCCGCCGGCGGCGATTCAAGTCACCGAGCACACGCGCCCGGAGCTCTTGAGCCTCCTGCACCATGGCACGACCCTCATTGGCCGCTTGGGCCACCAGGGACTCGGCTTCAAGGCGAGCGCTCTCGACCCGCCCCTCTGCTTCTTCTTTGGCGCGGCGCCACAGGTCGCTGACCGCCGCCTCGGCCTGAGAGGAACGGTCGGTGGCGATCTGCTCGGCGCGCGCCTGGACCTGCTCGGCCTCGTCTTGGGCGTGGGTACGAAGGCGCAACGAGTCTGCTTCGGCGCGCGCCACCAGCTCGGCGGCGGCGTCATGCGCGCTGCGCAGCACCCGGGCTGTCTCCTGGCCCAACGCGGCTGTCAGCGTGTTGTCGTCCAGCACCGGGTTCGAAGCCCGGTGCTCAGCGGCGTCGAGCTCGTCGCGCCACTGCTCTTCCCGCTCGGCCGAAGCCAGCAGCTCTCGGGCCACCAGCTCCAAGTAGGCCCGCACCTCGGCGGGATCGAACCCTCGCCGGGCAGTGGCGAACGTGCGTCGTGCTACTTCGTCAGGCGAGACGCGTGACGAGGAAGAAATCGTGAGCCGGCGGTCCTCAGGCATGGCGCCAGCCTACGACGCAGCACTGGCCCAGGTTGGATGGTGCGACGCCGCTCTCAGGACCACGGTGAGTCCTGCCAGTCGGTGGGCACGCTATTGCCGGCTGCTCCTGCCGGCGGGCCGTGGGAGGCCGCCGCGAGCTTGCCCCCATAGCGGGCCAAGTCCTTCAGCGCTTGATGCAGTGATGTGACGCCGAGAACGGTCAACGAGGCATTCGCCTTGGACCGGGCCACCGGCAATTGCGCCTCCGGGACGAGGAACAGTGTGGCGCCGGCGCGCTCCACCGCAATGGTCTTCTGCGCCACGCCGCCGACCTGCCCCACCGAGCCGTCGGGGTCGATGGTTCCCGTGGCCGCCACGATACGGCCGCCGGTGAGGTGACCCCCCGACAACTCGTCGAGGATCGTCAACGTAAAGGCCAAACCCGCCGACGGGCCGCCGATGTTGTCGGCATTGATGTCAACGGTGAAGGGCAAAGTGTAGGAGGGCTGGGTCCCCATGGCCCCGACGTAGGGAGCGTTGGGATCACCGATGCCGATGATAGGAACGGTCTTACCCTCCTCGACCTCCGAACCGAGGCGCAGCGTCACGTTGTGGCCGGAGGCGGGATGGTCGATAGTTCCCACCCGCAACGTCACGTCTTGACCGGGCATATGGCTGTGGATGGCGGCAATCAAGGCGTCGGGATTGGGCGTGGGCGTGCCGTCGACGGAGGTGATGACATCGCCGATGTGCAGTGTCTTCCAGGCCGGAGAACCGGGGTCGATCACATACACCGTGACTCCGGCGTCGGTCTCGGGCACTCGGTAGCCGAGTTGACGCAGCGCCACCGCGTTGGCGGTCAACTGCGACTCGGCCATGTCCACCGTGCCCTCTGAGTTGAACTCACTGACAGGCAGGTTGCCGGTGAGGTCGCCGGTTTGGACGAGCACGTCGTTGCCGACAAGCTTCTCGTTGAACCATGCGCCTATGAGCCCGATGAGCTTCAGGTTGTCGACGCCGACATCGGTGAGGAGCACCTGGCCGTGCAGATGATGGCCCCGACCGGCCGGCACCGTCAGCAACCCGGAGACATCCATGGCCTGGCCCGGCACCGAGCGCGTAATAGGGAACGGAGATCAGGGACGCCACCAGCACGAACACCGCCACCACGGCGACGAGCGCGAGCACGACGGCAGGCCAGCGACGGCGCCGTTCGGGCTCGTCGGACGGCGACGGTAGCGTGGGATCGGAGGTTGTCATGGGTGCGGGCTCACCGGTGGGCTCAGAGGCGGGCTCAAAGAATTCACAGCCTGCCACGGATCGTTCCGCTAACAGCGGCGCCCTCGGTCGACGACGTCGAGCCGTGCTGGCCGGCTACCTCGGAAACGTTGCCGAAGCCGAGTCCTTCGCCGATGACAGCGACCCGGCCGTGCGCGCCACCGCCCTGGGCGCGCTGGCGCGCCTCGACGCATTGGGCGACGAGCGATGGATGCACGGCGTCATCGACGACATCGACCCCGGCGTTCGCCGCCGGGCTTGCGAGCTCGCCGGGCAATGGGCCGCCGCCCGCGCCGCGCCATCGTCAGCGCTCGAGACCGCCTCGTTGGCGTTGCGGGTGCGCGTGCTCATCGACGCGCTCGTCGACGCCGACCACGCTGTCACCGAAGCCGCCGCGTGGGCTCTGGGGGAGTTCGGAGACGACGCCGCGCCGGCCCTCGACGCGCTCAGCGCCATCGTGACCGGGCACGAGGACGCGCTGTGTCGCGAATCGGCCGTTGCCGCGCTCGGCGCCATCGGCGTACCGAGCGCCTTGGCCGTCGTGCTGGGCGCTCTTGACGACAAACCGGCCGTGCGTCGCCGGGCTGCCATCGCCCTGGCCGCCTTCGACGATCCCGCCGCCACCGAGGGACTGCGCCGGTGTGCGACCGATCGCGACTGGCAGGTGCGCCAGGCGGCCGAGGACCTTCTCGATCCTTGAGTCACCACTGCGAGGCGGAGTCAGACGTCGGACAAGAAGAGCTCGTGCAGCGAGTCGAAGGACTCGAGACAGCGCCCGGCGCCGAGTGCCACGCATTCAAGTGGCGTGTCCACCAGATGCACCGGCACCACGGTTTCGTTGGCCAGCCGGCGCGCCAATCCCCGCAACAGCGCCCCCCCGCCCACGAGGTGAATCCCCTGGGAGATGATGTCTTGGGCCAGCTCCGGTGGCGCCTGGCCGAGACACTCGACGGCGGCATCGATGATCTGGTGGACCTGATCTTCCACGGCGTGACGCAACTCCGTCGGCGACAGCACCACCGTCTTGGGCATCCCGCTCATGAGCTCTCGACCGCGGACCTCGGCTTTGACCTCGTCGGAAAACGGCGCCGCCGATCCGATGGCCAACTTGATCTCCTCGGCGGTGCGCTCCCCTATGGCCACGCCGTGCTCCCGGCGCACGAATTGCTGAATGGCGGCGTCGATGTCGAACCCGCCACAGCGGATGGCCTTGCACGCCACCACCCCGCCCAACGAGATCACCGCCGTCTCCGATGTGCCCCCACCGACGTCGACGACCATGTTGCCGATGGGTTCGTGGATGGGCAGCCCGGCTCCGATGGCCGCCGCCATGGGTTGCTCGATGAGATACGCCGAAGACGCGCCGGCTCGATGGGCGGCCTCCTTGACGGCGCGCCGTTCCACCGACGTAATGGCCGAGGGCACGCAAATAAGAACGCGCGGTCGGTTGATCCTCGACACCCCGCAGCGCTGCAGCAGGAGCCTGATCATGCGCTCGGTGATGTCGAAGTCGGTGATGGCACCCTGGCGCAAGGGGCGCACGGCCACGATGTACCCGGGGGTGCGGCCGATCATCTGCCATGCGTCTTGACCGACGGCCAGGACGTCTTGGGTGCGGGTGTTGAGCGCGATGACCGTCGGCTCGTTGAGGACGATCCCCTTGCCCCGGGCGTACACGAGTGTGTTCGCCGTACCGAGATCGATGGCGAGATCTCTAGCCATTACGCCGTAACCGCACCTCGCCATGGTACGGCCCCATGCAGTACGCCGCGACGGGCGACTGTCTTGGCGCGACGTCCCTAGACGAAGTCCCCCCGCTAGCCTCGTCTGCAATGGACATGGGGAATCCGTTAGCCGGTGGGGACGCGTCCGATGGCGATGACCTGGGCGAAGACGGCCAGCACCGGGGTTGGATCTCCCCTGACGATCGCCTGTGGCGCCACCCCTCCGAGGTGGCCGCCTTGGGCACCCCCGGCCCCGGCACGTCGGCCGGATCCTCCCTCGGGCGGAACCGAAAACGCCGCTACACGCGGCCTGTGCTGACCGGCGTGGCGGCCGCCACCGCCGCCGCCGCTACCGTCGTCATCGTCCTTTCTCTCGTCGACGCGCCGGCCGGCCCCGACGCGGCGACACTGCCCAACGCCACCGACACCAGCATGGTCACCGGTCTGGTGGAGTCCGGAGCCAGTGCGACGTCGGCCGTGCCGGCTGTGCCCACCGGGCAGAGCATCATGACGATGGCGACCAATGTGAGCCCTTCACTGGTCGGACTCGAACCCGCCGAGGCCACCAAAACCACCGGTGCCGTGATCACGGGCGTGGTCATGCCCGGCGGTCATCTGGTTATCTCAGCGGCGTCCGCGTTGACGGGCGTGTCGAACGTGGCCATCTTCACTTCCGACGGCACGCGCCATGAGGGACGCGTCATCGGCATCGACCCGCACGCCGGTGTGGCGGTGCTGAGTGTCGATGGCGCCACCCTGACGGCGGCATCGTTCGCCGATGAGGATGTGGAGCCCGCCGAGTTGGCGGTCACGGCGTGCATGTGCGGTGCCGTGGCACGCACCAAGGAATCCAAGGCGTCGTCTCCGAAGCTCGATGTGGCGGTGGGAATGGTGCGCGGGGCCGCACTGGCTGTTGATCCCTCCGACGGCCCCGATCTTCTCGATGTCATCGAAGCGGAGATGCCACTGGGTCCCAGTGCGTGGGGCGGCGTCCTTTTGGATGGGGACGGGCAGGTGATCGGTGTTCTCGACGGCGAGCAAACCGTGGGTGCCGACCGCATGGGCTTGTTCGTCCCCACCCATCTGGCCCTCGGTGTCGCCGACGAGTTGGCCACGGGATCACCGGTCGTGCACGGGTGGTTGGGATTGGTCGGCACCGACGATCCCGGTGACGGCGGCGCGCTCGTCGTCAAGGTCATGGCCAACGGACCCGCGGCGTCGGCCGGCCTGCTGGCCGGAGACGTGGTGAACGCCATCGACTCCCACCCGGTGGTCTCCCTCGCCGATCTCCAATCCCGCCTCTACACCGAAGCCCCGGGAACCGGAGTCGATCTCTCGGTGACCCTGCCGTCAGGGGAAACCACCATGGTGGCCACCTTGGCCGCGTCACCACCGAAATAGCGAAGTAGAACAGAGGCCATGGACCTCCCCGGCTCGGGTGCGGGCGGCAATTTCCTCGAACAGCTCCTCGGTGACCTCCTCCAGCTCATGGGAGGGGCGGGGCCCGGTGCGGGACAGATCGAACTGGCTCGTACCCTGGCCCAAGGCGTCGCCACCGGCGGCCAGCCCGAGGCCAACGTCGACCCCATGGTGCGCATGGCCTTCGAGGAGCTGGTGGGCCTGGCCGAGCTGCATGTCTCGGAGATCACCGGCCTGAGCATCACCGCCGACGGCTCGCACCTCGAGGTCGCTCCCTTGGGACCGGGTGCTTGGGCATGGAACACCTTGGAGGAATGGCGCTATTTGCTCGACGCCATGTCGGTCACGTCGACGACCGAGCCTCCCAACGAGTCGATCACGTCCGACGCCCTGGCCGAAACCGACCAGGGGGGACCGGCCGAGCTCATGGCTCGGTGGATGGCGACCATGGGACCGATGCTGGCTGCCATGCAGTTCGGCTCGGCGGTGGGGCATTTGGCCCGCTCGACGCTCGGCCAGTTCGAGCTCCCCATCCCCCGCTCGTCGCGGCGGCTCCTGGTGGTTCCGGGCAACGTGGCGACGTTCGCCGAGGATTGGAGTCTGCCGCTCGACCAGGTGCAGCTGTGGGTGTGCTTGCGCGACGTCACCACCCAAGCCGTGCTCAGCCGACCGGCCGTAGGGGCGCGTTTCGGTGAGCTTTTCGTGGGCGTCGCCGCCGGCATGGCCAACGAGGCCGCCGGCATGGCGCAACACCTCGAGGGCCTCGACCCCACCGACCCCCAGAGCCTCCAGCGCATTCTCGGTGATCCTGACGCGCTGATGGGCGCCGAACCATCGCCGCAGCGCGTCCGGGCGTCTGCGGAGTTGGGCGCCGCGGTGGATGTCCTGCTCGGCTACGTCGAGCACGTGTTGGACGATGCGGCGGCGCGCCTTCTCGGTAGTCGCAGCGCGCTGACCGAGGCGTGGCGCCGTCGACAGGTCGATCGCCCCAGTAGCGAGCGCACCGCCGAGCTCCTCCTCGGGTTGGATCTCGGCCCTGCCCATGTCGAGCGCGGCGCCGCCTTCGTGCGCGGCGTGCTGGATCGCGCCGGCGAGGACGGCTTGGCCCGGCTATGGACGTCGGGGCGGACCATCCCCACCCCGTCGGAGGTCGAGGCTCCCGGCTTGTGGCTGGAGCGCATCGACCTGGACGACCAGAGCTAGGCCTCGGGAGTCTCGGTCTCCGTGTCGCTCACGGCCGGCGGCGGCTCCTCGACATCGACACCGAGGTCCCAGTCGAGCTCGAGACGCTCGCGCTCGGCGTCGCGCGCCACCCGCTCACGGTTCCGCCGGAATTGGGGATCGTGAGGAGGAAGCAAGGTGAGGCGAGCCAGCGTCCGGTCTCGGAAGGGGTTGATCACCGAGGCGTCGCCGTAGGTGGACTGCACTTCCCAGTGCGGCGCCACCGGCCCCAGGTAGACCACCCGGACGTGGCCCTGCGGCGGCAATACCTCTTGCTCTAATTCCTCGATCTCGTCGGGCACTCGGTCTCACTTCCCCGTAGGACAGGGCGGCCAGCCTACGCCACCAGGCTGGACCCATCCGTTTCACAGAGACGTCACAGGATCGATGTGCACACTGACCTGAGCAGTGGGTAGAGCAACCCTGGCCAGGACCGGAGGCGTTGGGCAGCGGCCAGGGCCGACGTTGGACACGAAAAACCGCACGCCAAGCGGCCGGTTTCGCGACAGGCCGCTGGTAGGGTGGCCTTAGCTACGGAGGCACCATGGACACCGACTGGATGGCCCGGGGGAAGTGCAGGGAGTTAGACCCTGCGGCGTTCTTTCCCAACGACGGCGTCGGGGTGCAGGTAGCCCAGCGGATCTGTGCCGAATGCCCGGTGCGGGTGCCCTGCCTCGAGTACGCCCTCGCCAATCGGGTGGATCACGGCGTGTGGGGCGGGACTTCCGAGCGTGAGCGGCGACGCATCTTGCGCCAGCGCCGCCTGACGCGCCTGCACGTCACCGCCAACTGACCGGGGCCGGGCGGGCCGAGGCAGTTCGAGACAATCCGAGCCCATCACCGCCCGTGCTCGAGTGCGTCGTCAACATCTCCGAAGGACGCGACAGCTCGGTCATCGACGCCGTCGTCGCATCGGCCGGCTCGTGTGTGCTCGACGTCCATAGCGACGCCTGGCATAACCGAAGTGTGGTGACCCTGGCCGGTGGCGACGTCGAAAGTGCGACGCGCGCCGTTGCCTCTCGTGCGGTAGCCCTCATCGATATCCGGACCCATCACGGCGTGCATCCCCGCCTGGGGTCCGTCGATGTGGTGCCGTTCGTTCCCCTCGACGACGCCGGCACGCCGCATGGCGATGACGACCTTGGACCTGCCATCGACGCCGGGCGGCGCTTCGCCACCTGGGCGGCAGCCGAGCTCGGCCTGCCGTGCTTCTACTACGGGCCGCAGCGATCGCTGCCCGACGTACGGCGTCACGCCTTTGCCACCTTCATGCCCGACGTCGGCCCCAGGCGGGCCCACCCGAGCGCGGGGGCGTGTGCGGTAGGGGCTCGCCACGCCCTGATTGCCTACAACGTGTGGCTCGAGACCAACGACGTCACCGTGGCGACGTCGTTGTCGGCGGCGTTGCGCGGGCCGAAGGTGCGCACCTTGGGTCTGGCCGTGGAAAACGGCACGCAGGTGTCGTGCAACCTCATCGACCCGTGGGCGGTCGGCCCCGCCCAGGTCTTCGATACGGTGGTCAACCTGGCAGCCGGCGCCGGGACCAGCGTGAGCCGGGCCGAGCTCGTGGGTCTCGCCCCTCGGGCCGTGGTGGAGTCGATCCCACCGCGACGTTGGGCCGAACTCGACCTTGACCCGAGCCGCACCATCGAGGCCCGTCTCTCCGGTAAGGCCGGAGAACGGACCGTTCGATCAGGAGGCTGACGCTCCGGCCGCGGCGCGGCGGCTCATGGCCCGGGCCCGGCGCAACCGACGGCGCTCGCGCTCGGACAGGCCGCCCCAGATCCCGAACTTCTCACCGTTGGCGAGGGCGTACTCGAGGCAGTCCTCGCGGACCACGCATCCCCGGCACACCTCTTTGGCCTCGCGTGTCGACGCTCCCCGCTCCGGAAAGAACAGGTCAGGATCGACACCCATGCAGTTCGCTCTCGATTGCCAGTCACGTTCCTGGCGGGCGTACAAAAGTGAAACAACGTTCACCGGTCCGCCTCCCCTCGCCACTTAGTGGCATCTTTGTAGTTACAGCTTTGTCATCATTGCGTGCTCGTCGCGCCGACGCAAGGGGAAATTTCCGCAATTGTCACGGTGCGTGACAATGCGATCAGGAAGGGGCGGAGGAGCGCCCCTGTTGCACGTGTGGCTGATGAGACGGCGCACGCCATGGCATCCGGCGCGCCGCCGGGCCCGACGCGACGGTTGGGCCGGTGCTCAGGCGCCGCGGCGCGACGACGATCGCGTCGACCGGCGATGCTCGAGGAAGTCGACCAGCACGTAATCCCCGAGGGTCTCCGGAGTCGTGAAAAAAGCCCGGCCTCTGTTCAGTTTTGTCATCTGCTCGACAAAACCTTGCAGCGACCGGTTGGCGTCGAGCATGAAGGTGTTGATGGTGATCCCGGCGCGTGTGCAGCGCACCACTTCGGCCAGCGTGGCGCGCACCGTCTCGGGCACCGGTGGGTAGTTGAAAAAGACGTCATAGCCGTCGTCGCCGTCGGGAACGAGGTGCGCGGTGGGCTCACCGTCGGTGATCATGATGATCTGTTTTGTTCCGGCTCGATGGGCCAAAAGGCGCCGGGCCAAGAGCAAGCCGTGCTGCATGTTGGTGCCGTAGACGAAATCCCACGACACCTCCGGCAGGTCCTCGGCCTTGATCTCGCGAGCCACCTCCGAAAACCCCACCAGCCCGAGGAAGTCGCGCGGGAAGCGGGTCGACATCAACGTGTGCAGCGCGATGGCCACCTTTTTGGCGGCCAGGAAGTTGTCGCGCATGGGCATCGACAGCGACAGGTCGACCATGAGGACCGTCGACGAGCGCGTCAGATGTTCGGTACGCGAGATCTCGAAGTCGTCGGGCTGGAGGCGTACCGGGGTGCCCGTCCCGGCGCGGCGCACGGCGTTGTGGACGGTGCGCTGGATGTCGAGGGTGAAGGGATCGCCGAATTCGTAGGGCTTGGTCTGCCCCTCGGGCTCGTGTCCCGTTCCCACCACGATGTTGCGGTGGCCCCCCAGCCTGTCTTTGGCCAGCTTGGAGAACAATTCGGACAAGGCCCGCTCGCCGATGCGCCGGATGCCCCGGGCGGTGAGCTGGAAACGGCCCTCGCGTTGCTCGATGAGCCCGGCCGCTTCGAGCCCCTTGGCCAGTTGCGACAGGCGGTCGAGCGAGCGGGCGCCGTCATCACCGAGGTACTTGGCCACCTGGTCGAGATCGACCTCGGCCAGCGCACCGGGGGTCGAGGCCGAGCGCAGGAACTGCTCGAGCTGGTCCATCTCGCCCAACCGGCGGGCCGCGGCGGCGGCGTCGGCGAGCCCCATGGGGTCTGACCCGCTGAAGCTGTAGCGCTTCCCCCATCCCGCCCCGGGGACGGCCTTGCGCAGGTTCTCGGCCAGCCGGTCGATCTGCCACCGCAAGTCGAGGTCCTCGAACAGCGAGTCGGCCAGCGCCTGGAGCTGGGCGCGCTGGCCGGGCGACAGCGAGTCCAAGGCGGCCTGGACGGCGGCCATCTGGGCGGCGAACTGCTCGAGCAGCTCGTCGAGGGTCTGGGGATGGCCCGGAAAGAAGTCGCCGAAGTTCTCCATGAACTGCTCGAAGGAAGGGTCGAGAGCCTCGCCCGCCTCACGCTGCTCGATCATGCGGTTGAGAGCGTCGAGCATCTGCCGGGACCGCTCGAGCTGCTCGGGGTCGGGATTGGTCATGGCGTCAGCCATCTGGTCGAAAAAGCTGCGGGACACCTCCTCGCGCAGGCGCTCGAGGAACTCCTCGAAGTGCTCACGCGCCTCGGAGGACGTGAAGTCGTAGTTCTGCAGGCCCCGCACCCGCCCGGCCAGGTCGGGCGGCAGCAGGTCGAGCTCGACACGGCGCTCGGCTACGACGTCATCGGTCACTTCCTGGCGCCGCTGGTCGCCCGATGCCCGGGCGTCTTGCGCCAGGGAGTCGAGGCCGGAGCGCTCTTCGCCGACGATCTTTTCGAGCTCTTCGGCGAGCTCGTGGAAAGCACCCCCCAAATCGCCGCTCTCGAGCTCTTCCTGACGGCGCTGGCGCAAGCGCTCCATCAGCTCACGCAGGCCCTGGACGCGCTCGCCGTCGGCGGAGCGATACCCCTTGGTGAGCAAGCGCCGCAAGGCCGCGTCGGGATCGCCGTGATAGAGCAGGTCGTCGGCGAGCTCGGCGAACAAGGCGTCGACCTCGTCGACCATGCCCGCCTGGGTCCCGTCCCAGGCCCGGTAGTCCCAGCGCTTGGGCACTACCTCATCCTCGTCCTCGATACGTGGCCTTGGAACCCGACGCGTCCTTGTTGAGGCGCTTGGTCAGGTGCAGCCCCTCGAGAATGAACTCGGTCGCGCTGGCCACGGCCCCGGGTGTCTCGCTCCCGGCCAGCGCCAACACGGGCGCTTCGAGGGACGGGACCTCGGTCAGCACGTCGCGGTAGGCCGACGACGGCAGGTCGTCGCCGGCGTGGACGACGCGGGCCTCGTCGAAGGCGCCGATGACGGCGCCGAGCGGCTCGGTGGGCACCCGGCGTCGAAACACCGCCAGCACCGCCGCGGAGATGAGCCCGTTGAGGATCTTGTCCTCGCGGCCCTCCTCCAGCGCCTCGATCTCGATCTTTCCCTGGGTGGAGGTGATGATGGCGGCCAGGTCGCTCACGCGCGGCACGGCGTCGGACTCACCGAGGCGCACGGAACGGCGCAAGGCGTTGGCAACCAGGGTCTCGTAGTTCGAGATGCTCAAGCGCACCGATACGCCCGAGCGCTGGTTCACGTGCGGGCTCTGGCGGGCCAGCTGCGATACCTCGGCCACGACCTCGGCCATGAAGGCCGGCACCTCGACGCGAGGCCCGCCCGGCCCGGCGCTGAGCACCGTCGCCTCCTGATGGATGATGGCCAGCTCGGTGTCGGTGTCGGTGGGGTAATGGGTGCGGATCTGCGAGCCGAAACGGTCCTTGAGCGGCGTGATGATGCGCCCCCGGTTGGTGTAGTCCTCGGGGTTGGCCGTGGCCACCAGCACCACATCCAGCGGCAGGCGCACTGTGAAGCCGCGGATCTGCACGTCGCGCTCCTCGAGCACGTTGAGCAGCCCTACCTGGATGCGCTCGGCCAAGTCGGGAAGCTCGTTGATGGCGAAGATGCCCCGGTTGGCCCGGGGGACGAGCCCGAAGTGCAACGTCAGCTCGTCGGACAGGTACCGACCCTCGGCCACTTTGATCGGGTCTACCTCGCCGATCAGATCGGCGATGGACGTGTCGGGGGTGGCCAGCTTCTCGGCGAAACGCCGCGACCGGTGGACCCAGGCAATGGCGGTGGCGTCGCCGTCGGCGGCCACGGCGTCGCGCCCGTGACGCGACACGGGCTGATACGGATCGTCACCGATCTCCGAGCCCGCCACGATGGGCATCCACTCGTCGAGCAAGGCGATGAGCGAGCGCACGATGCGGGTCTTGGCTTGGCCGCGCTCGCCGAGCAGGATGATGTCGTGCCCGGCCAGCAAGGCGTTTTCGAGCTGGGGCAGGACCGTGTCGTCGAAGCCCAGCACGCCCTCGACGACGGGCACGCCGTCGGCGATGCAGCGCAAGGTGTTGCGCCTGATCTCCTCGTGGACCGGCACCGACTCCCACCCCGATGCGCGGAGGTCTGCGAGGGCGGCCGGGAGGTGCGGGGGCGGGTCGGGAGGCAACACGTCGCTCATGGCCCGAGCCTATGCCGAGGGGCCGCCGGGCGATCCCGGGGTTGCGCTGCAGGCCCCTGGAGATGGGAGGATGAGGGAGTTGGGGCCCACGGCCCGCCGGTCTCCTGCACGGAGGCCGCCGCGGTCGGGCACCGACGGTGCGAGTTGTGGGGGTGGGCACGCCGCGCCATGACCTGGACAGGAGGAGCGAGGAAGGCGTGAGCACTCTCGAGGACATCAAGCCGGTACCTGTCGCCCTGGGTGGCGTTCGGGGCGGCCCCGATACCCGGACACTGCGGCGTGACAACTGGTGGCGCAGCCCCCTGGTCACGGTGGTGATCCTCACCACCTTCGTCGTCTACACGGCGTGGGCCATGTTCCAAAACGCCAACTACTACGTGGGCGCCTCCCAGCACCGCGACCTCATCTCCCCCATGTACTCCCCGTGCATCGTGGGCAGCTGCGTGCCCGGGTCCCACGGTTCGTTCGTCATCGGGTGGTGGGCGCTGTCGCCGGCGCTGCTGGCGTTGATCGTGCCCGGCGGTTTCCGGGCCACCTGCTACTACTACCGCAAGGCCTATTACCGCAGTTACTGGCAGTCGCCGCCGGCCTGCGGCGTCGCCGACGGGCACGCCACCTATACGGGTGAGACGCGCTTCCCGCTGATCCTGCAGAACCTGCACCGCTACTTCTTCGTCCTCGCCCTCGTCTTCAACGTCATCCTCACCATCGATGCCGTGATGTCGTTTCGCCTTCCGGGCGACGGCGGCATCGGCGTGAGTGTGGGCACCGTGGTGCTGTGTCTCAACGCCGCCTTCTTGTGGCTGTACTCGAGCTCGTGCCACGCCTGTCGCCACTTGTGTGGGGGCAACGTCAACCAGTTCTCCAAGCACCCCGCGCGCTACCGGCTGTGGAAGCTGTTCACCCCGCTCAACGCCCGCCACATGCAGCTCGCCTGGGCCAGCCTCTTCATGGTGGCCTTCGCCGACCTCTACGTGCGGCTGGTGGCCAGCGGCGCCTTCCACGACCCCAAGCTCTTTTGAAACCCCGGACCCAAGGACATCACGGCCATGGTTGACACCGAGACCCACGATTTCGACGTCGTCGTGATCGGCGCCGGCGGAGCCGGACTGCGGGCCGCCATCGAGGCCAAGGAACGAGGGCTGCGCACGGCGGTGGTGTGCAAGTCACTGCTCGGCAAGGCCCACACGGTCATGGCCGAGGGCGGCGCCGCCGCCGCCATGGGCAACGTATGGCCCGAGGACAACTGGAAGGTCCACTTCCGCGACACCATGCGCGGCGGCAAGCTGCTCAACAACTGGCGCATGGCCCAAGTCCACGCCCAAGAGGCCCCCGACCGCATCTACGAACTCGAAAGTTGGGGGGCCCTGTTCGACCGCACCGCCGACGGACGTATCCTCCAGCGCGACTTCGGCGGGCACCGGTACGCGCGTCTCGCCCATGTCGGCGACCGCACCGGGCTCGAGCTCATCCGCACCTTGCAGCAGCGCGCCGTGGCGTTGGGCATCGAAGTGTTCATGGAATGCAAGATCCTGCGCATGCTCAAAGACGCCGACGGGCGCGTCAGTGCTGCGGTCGGTTACTGGCGAACCACCGGTGAGTTTGTCACCTTCAGGGCCAAGGCCTTCATCTTGTCGACGGGCAGCATCGGCAAATCGTGGATGTACACCTCGAACTCGTGGGAGTCCACCGGTGACGGGCACGCCATGGCGGCGTGGGCCGGGGCGGACATGATCGACATGGAGTTCGTCCAGTTCCATCCCACCGGCATGGTGTGGCCGCTGTCGGTGCGCGGCATCCTCGTCACCGAAGGCGTGCGCGGCGACGGCGGCGTGCTGCGCAACTCCGAGGGCCGGCGCTTCATGTTCGACTACATCCCGCCCATGTTCGCGGCCGAGACCGCCGACAGCGAAGAGGAGGGCGACCGCTGGTACGAGGACCACATCAACAACCGCCGCCCTCCGGAGCTGTTGCCCCGTGACGAGGTGGCCCGGTCGATCAACTCCGAGGTCAAAGGAGGCCGGGGCAGCCCCCATGGCGGGGTGTTCCTCGACATCGCCTCGCGGCGCAGCCCCGAGTACATCCGCCGCCGCTTGCCGTCGATGTACCACCAGTTCAAGGAGCTGGCCGGCGTGGACATCACCGCCGAGTCCATGGAAGTCGGCCCCACCTGCCACTACATGATGGGCGGCATACGGGTCAACGCCGATAGCGAGGCCACCACCATTGACGGGCTTTTCGCCGCCGGTGAAGTGGCGGCCGGGCTGCACGGCGCCAACCGTCTGGGGGGTAATTCGCTGTCGGACCTTCTGGTCTTCGGCCGGCGCGCCGGCATGGCCGCCTCGGATCTGGCCGAAAGCCGCGACACCCCGTCGGTCGAGCCCGGCGAGATCGACGCCGTCGTGCGCGACGCGCTGGCGCCTTTTGATCGCGACAGCGGCGAGAGCCCTTATGACATCCAGCACGATCTGCAGGAAACCATGCAGGCGCTGGTGGGCATCATCCGCACCCAGTCGGAGCTCGAGGAGGCTCTCGACTCGCTGGCGAAGCTCCAGGAGCGCACCGACAACGTGGCCGTCAGCGGTGGGCGTGTCTACAACCCGGGATGGAACCTGGCGACCGACCTTCCGGCCATGCTCACGGTGTCGCTCTTGGTCACCAAGGGTGCCCTGGAACGTCGTGAGAGCCGCGGCGGCCATACCCGAGACGATTACCCCAAGGCCGACCCGGAATTCGGCAAGGTCAACCTGGTCCAGCGCTTGGGCTCCGACGGAGGATTCACCCTGGACGCCGAACCGCTGGCCGACATGCCCGCCGACCTGAAGGCGCTGCTCGAGGAGGAGGCCCACTGATGGCCGACGTCACCATGCACGTGTGGCGAGGCGACCCCGACGGCGGCGACTTCGTCGACTACGTCATGCCGGCCGTCGAGGGCGAGGTGGTCCTCGACGTCATTCACCGCATCCAAGCCGGCCCGGCGCCGGACCTGGCGTGCCGGTGGAATTGCAAGGCCGGCAAGTGCGGATCGTGCTCGGCGGAGATCAACGGGCTGCCCAAGTTGATGTGCATGACGCGCATGGACCAGCTCCCCGAAGGCGAAACGGTGACCGTGGCTCCCATGCGCGCCTTCCCCATCATCCGCGACCTCGTCACCGACGTGTCGTTCAACTACGCCATGGCTCGCCGGGTCCCGCCCCTGGCACCCAAGGCTCCCGACGCCGCCGACGGCCACTACCGGATGATGCAGATCGACGTCGAGCGGGGCCAGGAATTCCGCAAGTGCATCGAATGCTTCATGTGCCAAGACGTGTGCCACGTGATTCGCGATCACGAGCCCAACAAGGAGCACTACGCCGGGCCCCGCATGTTCATTCGCTACATGGAGCTCGAGTCACACCCCCTGGACACCAACGACCGGCGCGAGTTGCTGCGTGAGCGCATGGGCCTCGGGATGTGCAACATCACCAAGTGCTGCACCGAAGTGTGTCCCGAGCACATCAAGATCACCGACAACGCCATCATTCCCCTGAAGGAACGTGTGGTGGACGCCTCCTATGACCCCATCGCCCGGCTGGGCCGAGCCATCACCCGCCGGACGAGGAAGTCGGCCGATGCGGCCGCCCAGGACGCTCCCGCCTACAGCGCCCCCACCCGCGAGGACCGCGCCGAGCCATAGCCTTCGGCTCCGGCCCTGAGGCTGCCTCCGGTCCGCCTCGGGCCCGTGACAAAAGCCCAGCCGGGGGGCGATGACAAGAAAAGAAGGTCGGGGCTACGCTCGTGGGAGGAGGCGTCCCACGCGAGACGCCGGAAAGGGGAGGATCCATGACCGTCCCGGGAGTGCTCGACGACCAAGCCCTTCGTCGTTACCGTGAGCTCCTCGACGCCGAGGATGCCGCTTTCGACGAACTGGAGCACGCTTACGAGGAGGGCGACCGTGCCCACTTCGAAGGTGACCTCAGCGCCTGGCGCGACGCCCTGGCCCGGAAGCTGTCATTCCTCCATCGCATGGGGATCGACATCCCCCAACCGATAGCGGTCTAACTCACCGCGCCCCGCATGGGGCGCCGAGCTCGGATCAAACCGAACTCGGATCAAGCTGGGCCCCGATCAAAGTGGGCCCCGATCAGACCGGGCCCAGCAACAGGTCGCCCACGGCTCGGCGCTCGGACTCGAGTTCATCGGTCGTAACCGTGATGCGCTCTTGCGCGAACTGACTGTGGGCAAGACCTTCGACGACCTGCCACCCTGAGCCTGAGCTGCGCACCGGAAGGCCGAACACGAGACCCTCGGGAGTGCCGTACTCGCCGTGGGACACCACCGCCAGTGATGCACAGTCCCCCGCCGCGGTGGGCTCGACGATGCTTCGCACCGTGTCCACCACGGCACTGGCCGCCGACGCCGCCGATGACGCGCCGCGCGCCTCGATGATCTTGGCGCCGCGCTGTTGGACGGAGGTGATGAAGTCGCCTCGGAGCCAGTCGAGGTCGTCGATGACCGCGGAAGCCGGCTTGCCGTCGATGACGGCGTTCTCGAAATCAGGGAACTGGGTGGAGGAGTGGTTCCCCCACACGCCAAGCTGCTGCACCGACGCCACCGGTACACCGGCCTTGCGGGCCAGCTGCGTCTTGGCCCGGTTCTCGTCCAGGCGCATCATGGCGAACCAGCGCTCGTCGGGAATGGCCGGCGCGTGCGAGCGGGCAATGAGGCAGTTGGTGTTGCACGGGTTGCCCACCACCAAGATGCGAACGTCGCCGGCCGCGTGGGCTCCAATAGCCTCGCCCTGGGGGCCGAAGATGCCTCCGTTGATGGTGAGCAGGTCGTTGCGCTCCATACCGGCCTTGCGGGGGATCGAGCCCACCAACAACGCCCACGACGTCCCGTCGAAGGCCGTCTTCAGATTCGATGTGGGCTCCACCGCGGCCAGCAGTGGAAAGGCGCAGTCGTCGAGCTCCATGACGACCCCCTCGAGGGCACCCATGGCCGGCTCGATCTCCAACAGGCGCAGGACCACCGGCTGGGTGGGGCCGAAGAGCCCTCCCGCGGCAATGCGAAAGAGCAGCGAGTAGCCGATCTGACCGGCAGCGCCGGTCACGGTGACGTGGATGGGGGCCGGAGTCGGTGCCATAACCGCAGGCTATCGGCACCACCCCAGGCGATCCAGACGCCGCGCCGACCCTCGGGCCACGCCGGGGTGGGCGGATTCGGCTGGGGCGGAATCGGCCGGGCGGGCCCTTAGAGCCGCTCGACGATGGCGGCGGCGAACTCGGAGGTCTTCACCTCGGTCGCCCCGTCCATGAGCCGGGCGAAGTCATAGGTGACGATGCGCGCCTCGATGGTGGCCTCCAGCGCCCGCACGATGTCGGCGGCGGCGTCTGTCCACCCGAGGTGCTGGAACATGAGCACGCCCGAGAGGATGACCGAGCCGGGGTTCACCTTGTCGAGACCGGCGTACTTGGGAGCCGTACCGTGGGTGGCTTCGAACACGCCGTGCCCGGTCACGTAGTTGATGTTCCCACCGGGGGCGATGCCGATTCCCCCGACCTGAGCGGCCAGCGCGTCGGACAGGTAGTCGCCGTTGAGGTTGGTGGTGGCGATGACGTCGAACTCGTCGGGACGGGTGAGTACCTGCTGCAACGTGATGTCGGCGATGGTGTCCTTGACGAGGATCTTGTCGCCTGGGTTGCCTTCGCAGTCGTCCCACCCCACCGCGACGTCAGAGAACTCGTCGCGCACGAGCTCGTAGCCCCAGTTACGGAAGGCGCCTTCGGTGAACTTCTGGATGTTGCCCTTGTGGACGAGGGTGACGCTCTTGCGGCCATGGGCGACGGCGTAGACGAGAGCGGCCCGGATGAGGCGCTTGGAGCCGTACTCCGAAATGGGCTTGATGCCGATGCCCGAGTTGGGGCGGATCTCCCAGCCCATCTCGTCACGCAAAAACGCCGAGAGACGCAGCGCCTCGGGCGTACCGGCCTGCACCTCGAGCCCGGCATAGACGTCCTCGGTGTTCTCCCGGAAGATCACCATGTCGACTTTTTCCGGGTGCAGCACCGGAGAGGGCACGCCGGTGAACCACCGCACCGGGCGCAGACACACGTAGAGGTCGAGGATCTGGCGTAGCGCCACGTTGAGCGAGCGAATCCCGCCGCCCACGGGCGTGGTGAGGGGGCCTTTGATGCCGATCATGTGCTCCCGGAAGGCCTCGACGGTCTCGTCGGGCAGCCAGTTGCCCGTCTCCTTGAACGCCTTTTCGCCGGCGAGGACTTCCTTCCAGGCGATGCGGCGACCGTGCTTGGCGGCGGCGGCGTCGAACACCCGCTGGGACGCCGGCCAGATGTCGACTCCGGTGCCGTCGCCTTCGATGAACGGGATGATCGGTTCTTGGGGGACGATCAGCGCGCCGTCATCGCCCAACGTGATGCGTTCAGCCATGGACCGGAGCCTATGCGGCGCTCAGCGCGCCGTGCGAAGTCCGAGCGCTTCGTAGATGTCGCGCGTGGCACTCGATCGGTTGAGCGTATAGAAGTGCAGTCCCGGTGCCCCGGCCGCCATCAGGTCCCGACACAGTTCGATGGCGATGTCGATACCGACTTGGCGTACCGCCTCGGCGCCGCCCTCGGCGTCGGCCGCCTCGAGGCGTTGCACCGCCCAGGTCGGGACTGCGGCGCCCATCTGGGCCATGCGGGGCACGGACTTCAACGAGGTGACCGGCATGATGCCCGGCAACACAGGTTTGTCCATGCCGAGCGCGGCCAGGTCGTGGACCAGTCCGGTGTACTGGTCGATCTCGAAGAAGAACTGCGACACCGCGAAATCGGCCACCTGCATCTTGGCGGCCAGAAAGGCGCGATCCGACGCCATGTCGGGCGAAGACGGATGACCGGCCGGATGAGCGGCCACCCCGATCGAAAAGCCACCCACGGCCCGAGCCAGTTCGACGAGCTCGAGGGCATGGGTGAGCTCGCCCTGCCCCGCGTCGGGATCGGTGGGCGGGTCCCCCCCAAGGCCATGAGGTTCTCGATCCCGGCCTTGCGAAACGACACCAGGATCTCGGCCAGCTCCAAGCGGGAATGGGCCACGCAAATCAGGTGCGCCATGGGCAAGAGCGTGGTAGTCCGCAACATGCCGGCCACCAGATCATGGGTGCGCTGGCGCGACTCGCGCCCGCCGCGGTAGGTCACCGACACAAACGACGGGTCGAGCGGCTCCAGCTCACGCAGCGTTCTCACCAAGGTGCGCTGCTCGTCGTCGTTCTTGGGCGGAAAGAACTCGAAGGAGTAGGTGGCTCCGGCATCGAGCAGGTCAGAGATGCGCGCCATGGCCGACCAAGCCTAATGGGACTTCGTGACGCTTCGTCGGGCGGCCACTACGAGGCGCCGCGCGGCGGCGTCCACAGCGTTGCGCAGCAACATCGCCCTCGTCATGGGGCCGACCCCGCCGATGCGCGGCGTGATCCACCCGGCCACCTCGGCCACCGCCTCGTCGACGTCGGACAGCAGCTTGCGGCCGTCCCATGAGGTGCCCGCCCCCACCACGGCCGCGCCCGGCTTCACCATCGAGGCGGTGACCAGCCCGGCCCGCCCGGCCGCGGCTACCACCACATCGGCGCTACGCACGTAGTCGGCCAGGTTCTCCACTCCGGTGTGCACCACGGTGACCGCCGCGTTACAGCCGGGCCGCTTCAGCGCCAACAGCAAGGCCAGCGGCCGGCCGATGGTGAGACCTCGGCCGATCACCACCACGTGCTTGCCCTCTACGGGCACGTCGTGGGCGCCCAGCAACTCGACGATCCCCGCCGGCGTGCACGGCAACGGGCCCGGGCTGCCCATGACGAGGCGGCCCAGATTCACCGGGTGCAGGCCGTCGGCATCCTTGTCGGGGTCCACCGCCATCAGCGCGGCGGTCTCGTCGAGGCCGGCGGGCAGCGGGACCTGCACGAGGTAGGCGTGCACGGCCGGGTCGGCGTTGAAGCGGGCGATGACCGACTCGAGCTCGTCCTGGCTCACGGTGGCCGGCAGGTGCGCGTGCACCGACACCATGCCCACCTGCTCGCAGTCGGCGTGCTTCATGGCCACATAGCGAGCGCTGGCGGGGTCGTCGCCCACCAATATGGTGCCCAGTCCCGGCTGGACACCCGACGCCACCAGGCGGGCCACGTCGTCGGTGACCTCCGCCCGGATACGGGCGGCCAGGGCCTCACCGTCGAGAAGCGTTGCCGTCATCGCTGCGCTCAATGCCGGAAGTGGCGCTCGCCGGTAAGGACCATGGCGATGCCGTACTCGTCGGCGGCGGCCACGACTTCGGCGTCGCGCACCGAACCACCCGGTTGCACGACCGCCGTCACCCCCGCTCGGGCCAGCACGTCGAAGCCGTCGCGAAAGGGGAAGAAGGCATCGCTGGCGCCGGCTGCTCCTTGGGCCCGGTCCCCCGCTTTGCGCACGGCGATCTCGGCCGCCTCCACCCGGCTCTGCTGGCCCGCCCCCACGCCCACTGCTTGGCCCGAGCCCGCCACCACGATGGCGTTCGATGACGTGCGGGCGCACACCAGCCACGCAAGCTCGATGTCGCGCCACTGCTCCTCGGTGGGCGCCACCTTGGTGACCACCTGCCAGGCGCCGCGGTCGAGGCCGACGTCGTCGCCTTGTTGGACGAGGAAGCCGCCCGACAAGGTGCGCACCTCGAGCGGGCTGCGCCCATAGGGGGGTGCTTCGAGCAGCCGGGTGGACTTGCGGCGTGCCACCAGAATCTCCAGCGCCGTCGGGTCGAAGCCGGACGCCACGATGACGTCGGCTTGCGGTCCGGCCGCCACAGCTTCGGCCACGTCCGCGCTACAGCGACCGCCCAGGGCAATCACCCCACCGAAGGCCGACACGGGGTCACACTCCAGGGCTCGACGAAAAGCCTCGGCCAGATCCCCCGCCACAGCCGCCCCGCACGGGTTGGCGTGTTTCATGATGGCCACCGCTTTTTCACCGGCGCGGGGAAGCTCCGACACCAGACGCCAGCCGGCGTCGGTGTCGAACAGGTTCAGATACGAAAGAGCGGCCCCAGCGTGCTGGACGACGCCGTCCCACCAGTCCGGTGCGCCGGTGCGCCGATAGCGAGCCCCGAGTTGATGGGGGTTCTCGCCGTAGCGCAGCTCCTGGGCCAGCTCCATCGACAGGTGCAGCGACGCCGGCAACACCACCGCCTCGCCACCGGCACCCCCGGCGTCGAACCACGCCACGATGGCCGCGTCGTAGGCCGCACATGTGCGCAAAGGCGTCGCGGGCCAGTCGACGTCGGGTGTCGGCCCGACAGCGACCCCGAGGAACGCAGCTCGTCGAGGACGACGGGGTACTCGGCCGGATCGACGACGATGCCCACATGGGCGTGATTTTTGGCGGCGGCGCGCACCATGGTGGGGCCGCCCACGTCGATGAGCTCGATGGAGGGATCCGACGAGAACGGGTAGAGGTTGCACACCACCAAGTCGATGGGCTCGATGCCGTTGGCCTCCAGATCGGCCCGGTGCTCGGCCTTGGACCGGTCAGCCAGGATGCCCGCCGTGCAGCCGGGGATGGAGGGTCTTGACCCGTCCCCCCAGCATCTCGGGCGATCCGGTGAGCGTGGCCACCTCCACATGGGCGATGCCCGCCTCGGCCAATGCCGCCGAGGTTCCCCCGCTCGAAACCAGATCCCAGCCCAAGTCGGTCAGAGCGCGGGCCAGATCCACCAGCCCCGTCTTGTCGTACACCGAGAGCAGCGCCCTCATTGACAGTCCTTACAAAAGTCCACGCTTTGAGATTAGAGCGGCTGAAGTCGGGGGCGCGCACGCTCCTCGTGGAGGGTCGCCATGTACGGCCCGATGGGTCGCCGCCTCGTGCGGGGACGAGAAGACCCTTAGAGGTGCGGGGCAAGCTCGCCAACCAAGGCCTTCACCCTGGTGTCGATGTCATCTCGGATGGGACGGACTTCCTCTACGGACTTCCCCGCCGGATCCGTAGCTCCCAATCGACGTAACGCTTACCGGGGTAGACGGGACAGGCGTCACCACAACCCATGGTCACGATGACATCGGCTTCATGGGCCATTTTGTCCGTGAGCTTCTTGGGCCGTTCACCAGCGATGTCGATGCCCAACTCGGCCATCGCCATCAGTACCGCCGGGTTCAGTTTCTCTCCTGGATCGGAACCAGCCGAGTAGACGATGACCTTGTCTCCCGCATGGCGAGCCAGCAGGGCGGCCGCCATCTGTGACCGACCAGCGTTATGAACGCAGAGAAACAACACGACAGGACGGTGGGGTCTCATAGCGTCACGCCGCCAGGCGCGACTCGATCCGTGTGCCGACCAGCAACGTTGCTTGGCTCCGGGGCCGTGCTGGTGGGAAAGAGCAGTCGGATGAGAGCCACGGCGAGGCAGGCGGCGACGAGCTGGGCGGCGGCGAAGGTCGGAACCGAGGCCGGTGCGATGCCCGCGAAAGTGTTGGAGAACATTCTGCCTACCGTGATGGCGGGGTTGGCGAAACTTGTTGATGAGGTGAAGAAATATGCCGCACCGATGTACGCCCCGACAGCGGCAGGGGTGCTGGCGGGCCGCCCCGAACGAGCGAGGGCGAAGATCACCAGCAGCAGTCCCACGGTGGCGACGACCTCAGCGAGAAAATGGGCCGGTGAGGCTCGGTGCTTGGTCGAAATTTCAATGGCCGCCCGGGAGAACATGACATTGGCGATAACCGCCCCCATCGTGCAACCAGTCACCTGTGCCGGCACATACGCAGCGGCGTCCCGCCAAGACAAGCCGCCCAAGATGGGGTCCACCAACGACACCACCGGGTTGAATTGGCCCCCCGAGACGGGGCCGAACATGACCATGATGGCGAACAAACCGGCCGCCGTCGCTGCCGCGTTTTCCAATAGCTCCAGTCCGGTGTTGCCAGGCGACAATCTCCGTGCGGCTATGCCCGAGCCGATGACCACAACAGCCAGAAAGGCGCTCCCGAGGAACTCGGCCAGGAGTCGTCGCCACAACGGCGATGGAGACACGGACTGACTAGCAGCAGTTGGTCGCCGCCGGGGCAACCTCGAATGGCGGTTGGCAACAGATGCTTTCGCCGTCCCCGTACGGTCCCGCCTCGTCAGACGCATCGGCGAGGACCACGTAGAGCTCCCAGGGCGCTCCATCAGGGTCTTGGACCCACACCTTGTCCTGCCGCGCGTAGCAGCATGTGGTTTCACGCTCTGCCGACGTGGTCAGCCCGCCGGCGGCAAGCCGACTCTGTGCCCGCACCACGTCGTGTGCCGTCTCCACCTCCACGCCGAGGTGGTTGAGCGCTCCGGCAATGCCGATGCCCCGGTCGTCAGGAGTTTCGATGAGCACCAGTTTCAGGGGGGGATCGGCGATGGCGAAGTTGGCGTAGCCGGGACGCACCTTGGCCGGAGGCGAGGAGAACAACGCGGCGTAGAACTCGATGGCCGCACCAAGGTCAGAGACGTTGAGGGCCAGCTGTACACGGGACACGGCGCCCCCCCAATACATTGACGTTTGTCGATACGTCCAGTATCGTTATCAGATCGACATCTGTCAATGGGAGTAAGGGTGCCTCCTTCTGGTACGACCGTCACCACGTTGAGTCGAAACGAAATGTGTTGTGGCGTGCTCACCCAGGAGCCCATCTCAAAGCGTGAGGCGGAGAGCGCCGCCCCCGTACTGGCCGCCTTAGGGGATCCCGTACGTCTCCGCCTGCTCTCGATTGTCGCCGCCGAGGGCGAGGTGTGCAGCTGCAACCTGGAAGGTCCTCTCGACAAGAGCCAGCCCACCATCTCGCATCACACTCGCATCCTGGCCGAAGCCGGGTTGCTGGTCGGAGAACGGCGGGGCAAGTGGACCTGGTGGCGGATCGTGCCCGAGAGATTGGAAGACGTGCGCCGCCTGCTCGGTGGGCCGTAACTCGTCCATCAGCGTTGTTGGCGAGCCTCACCCTCTACTTCGAGTTGGGCGACAAAGCGGCGTATGGTCTGGGGATAGAGCTGCCGCTCACATTCCTTGATGCGCTCGTGGAGCGACTCGACGTCATCATCGTCGTATACCGGTACCGACTCCTGGGCGAGCACCGGGCCGGCGTCGACTTCCAACGTGGCCAGGTGCACGGTGCACCCCGTGACGCTGACACCGGCGGCCAGAGCGTCTTGCACCGCATGCCAACCCGGAAAGGCGGGCAACAGCGCCGGATGGGTGTTGAGGATGCGGCCCGGATAGGCGTCGTGCGCCGATTGCGCCAGCACGGTGCCGAATCCCGCCATGGCCACCACCTCAACGCCATGGCGCGTCAACGCTTCGACGACGGCGTCGGTAAAGGCGACGCGGTCGAACTCGGCCCCGAAACTGCCGAAGAGGCGGCGGTCGACGAGCACGCTCTTGACACCGGCCGCCTCGGCGATGTCGAGAGCCCGGCAAGGACGATCCGACAGCACCACCGCCACGGGAATGTCATCGGCCAGCAGAGCTTCGAGAATGCTTCCGGCGCCCGAGACGAGCACTCCGACGCGCATCGCCGTCACGCTATCAGCGCGCTTGTGAAGCTCAGCCCAGCTTCTTGACGATCTCCACCATGCGCTCGCCGGCTTCCGTCGGGTTGAGGGCCACCGTCGCCCCCGCCGCCGCCAGGGCGTCCATCTTGGCCTGGGCGGTGCCTTGGGATCCCGAGATGATGGCGCCGGCATGGCCCATCTTGCGGCCCGGCGGGGCCGTGACCCCGGCGATGTAACAGACCACAGGCTTGGTCATGTGCAGCGCGATGTACTCGGCGGCGGCTTCCTCGGCCGACCCGCCGATCTCGCCGATCATCATCACCGCCTTGGTGTCGTCATCGGCCTCGAAGGCACTGAGGCAGTCGATGAAGCTCGTCCCCGGCACCGGGTCGCCCCCGATCCCGACACAGGTCGTCTGCCCCACACCTTGTTGGGAAAGCTCGTGCAGCGCTTGATACGTCAGGGTCCCCGAGCGACTCACGATCCCCACCGGTCCACCCGCCAGCGCGATGTCGCCTGAGGTGATCCCGATATTGCATTTCCCCGGAGAGATGACGCCAGGGCAGTTAGGTCCGAGCAGCCTCGTGCCGGGGTGTTCCTCGACCAAGATGTTGTAGAACAGCGCCTCGTCCTGGGCGGGAATGCCTTCGGTGATGCACACGATGAAGCTGATGCCGGCCCGGGCCGACTCCAAAATGGCGTCGGAGGCGAACTTGGGCGGGACCACTACGAACGATGCGTCGGCACCGGTAGCGGCCACCGCCTCGGCCACGGTGTCGAACATGGGCACGCCATCTACATCGGTGCCGCCCTTGCCGGGCGTGACCCCTCCCACCACCTTGGTGCCGTAGTCCCGGTTGCGCAGCCCGTGGAAACGGCCCTGGCCACCGGTCAGGCCTTGCACCACGACCTTGGTGTTCTCGTCGACGAAGATGCTCACTTCTCTCCTCCTGCCAGGGCGACGGCGCGCCGGGCGGCCGACAACATGGTGTCTTCCATCAACAACGTCGGCGACAGATGCTCGGCCAGGATCTTGCGCCCGGCCTCGGCATTGGTGCCGTCGAGGCGCAGCACGATGGGCGACTTCAGATCGACACGCCGCAACGCCTCGACCACACCGTTGGCCACCTCGTCCACCTTGGTGATGCCCCCGAAGATGTTCACGAAGATGGAGCGCACGGCCTCGTCGGTGTTGATGACCTCCAAAGCGGCCGTCATGACATCGGCGTTGGCCCCCCCACCGATGTCGAGGAAGTTGGCCGCCGTTCCTCCCACTTGGTTGACCACGTCGAGTGTGCTCATGGCCAGGCCGGCACCGTTGGCAATGATGCCCACGCTGCCGGACAGGCCGATGTAGTTGAGGCCTTTCTCCTTGGCCAGCTTCTCCCGTGGGTCCAGGTCCTCGGTGTCGACGAAGGCGTCCCACTCGGGGTGGCGAAAGGCTGCGTTGTCGTCCAAGGTGACCTTGGCGTCGAGCGCGTGGACCCGCCCGTCGGGCGTGACGATCAGGGGATTGACCTCAGCCAGGTCGCAGTCGCCCTCCACATAGCAGCGATACAGCGCCACCAACACGTCGGCCGCCTGGTCCCGGCACGGCTCATCGAACTCGGCGTCAGCCACCACGCGGCGGGCCGCCTCGACAGACAGGCCCTCCACCGGATCGATGTGGAGCCGCACGATGGCCTCGGGATTGGTGACGGCCACCTCTTCGATCTCGACGCCGCCTTGAGACGACACCATGCACAGGTGCTTCTTGGCGGCGCGGTCCAAGGTGAAACTGGCGTAGTACTCCTGGGCGATGTCCGAGGCGTGCTCGACCCACAGGCGCCGCACCACGTGGCCTTTGATGTCCAAGCCCAAGATGGCAGCGGCGTGGAGACGAACGGCGTCGGCGTCGTCGGCCAGCTTGATGCCGCCCGCCTTGCCGCGTCCACCCACTTTCACCTGTGCCTTGACCACGACGGGGTAGCCCGCCGCATCAGCGCTGCGCCACGGCCTCGTCGACGGTGTCGGCCACGCCACCGGCCGAGGTCGGGATGCCGAAGCGGGCGAAGTACTGCTTGCCCTGGTACTCGTAGAGGTCCACGAACCAACCTTTCTCGTGTGCGGAAAACGTGCAAAACGTGCGCAGAAGCAATCGCCGTCGACAACAGGTCGACAGCCACCTGTGAGGTGTGCCCTCAACTCCCGGCGGCCGCCTCCTCTCGCTCGTCGAGGGCGTCGGCCAGCCATTGCGCGATGGTGGGCAGCGGCGCACCGGGGGTGAATACAGCGGCCACGCCCAGCTCTTTGAGAGCGGGGATGTCGCCATCGGGGATGATGCCACCGACGATGAGCAAGACGTCGTCGAGGCCTTGGTCGCGCAGCCCGGCCAGAATGCGGGGCACCAAGGTGAGATGGGCCCCCGACAGCAGAGACAGCCCCACGGCGTCGGCGTCTTCTTGCACGGCGGCCGCCACCACCTGCTCGGGCGTCTGATGCAGGCCGGTGTAGATCACTTCGAATCCGGCGTCGCGCAGCGCCCGGGCGATCACCTTGGCACCTCGATCGTGGCCGTCGAGGCCCGGTTTGGCCACGATCACTCGGTACGGACGCTTCATTGACCACCGAGTGTAGGCAAAGGTCGCTGCACTGGCCCAGCCGGGCCGTCGCTCACCACGCAGGGCGCGCACCCGAAGGGGGGGCCGACAGGGAGCTTTCCGGCTGGGCCGCCAGGCGCTCAGCCTCGACGGGCGAGGATGTTGAGGCGGACGTAGTCGATCACGGGCTCTTCCATGGCGGCCATGACGGCGCCGAGGAACTGGCGCCGTTGCTCGGCTTGCATGCCGTCGACATGGGCCCGCAGGCACACCGCCTCCAGGTAGTTCTCGAGCTCCTCGGCGTCGCTGAACGCGGTGGGCTCGGGGTGGGTCCACACCTCCACGTCGGTGAAGCCGGCCGCTTCCAGGCGGCCCGCCGTCTCCTGGGGGCCGGCATAGAGCCACGTGCCGGCCCGCTCGCCACCGGTGACCCGCACGGCGTCCAGGAGCCCCGCAATGTTGCCCTCTCCCCCGCACTGGGCCACCAGCCGGCCCCCGGGGCGCACCACGGCGGCCAGGTTGGCGAACAACCGGTCGTGGTCGAGGACCCAGTGGAAGGTGGCCGTGGAGAACACGGCGTCCACCGGGGCGGCGACGTCGAGGGTGTCGGGGCTCAAGTCGAGCAGGTCGGCACAGACGAACCGGACTCGCGCGCCGAAGGGAGTCAACCGATGGCGTGCTTCGGCCAGCATGGCGGGCGACGCGTCGAGCGCGATGACGTTTCCATCCGGCAGGCGTTCGAGGAGCTCGTGGGTGACCTGACCCGTCCCGCAGCCGGCATCGACCACTGTTTCGTCCCCTTGCAGAGGGAGGCGCTCGAGAACCGCCATTCCCCACCGAGTCATGGGCGCGGCCACGAGGTCGTAGGTCGATGCGTCCCAGTCCGCCGTGCGCCGGCCCGGCGCGTCCTCAACCACGGTTCAGATCCCTGCCATCGCCATCGCCCCACGGGTCCGGGTCATGCCCGTCGTCGCCGGCATGGATGTCGTCCACGCCATCCCACTCCGACGCACGTGGCTCACCGGGACGCCGCACCCGGCGGCGGGTGTACGCGGAGATGGCCCGCAGCGGGTCGGGACGGCCGATCGATGACGACGCCACATCGCGCACGAGCTCGTCGGGCAGCTCCGAGAGGAACCGACTCGGTATGGCGTGGCTGGTCGATCCCCACAGGGTCCGGCTCCAGGCGTGGCTCACATAGAGGTGACGCTTGGCGCGCGTCATGCCGACATAGGCGAGGCGCCGCTCTTCTTCGAGTTGCAGGGGGTCCTCGAGAGCCCGCATATGGGGGAAGACGCCGTCCTCCATGCCCACCAGGAACACGGCGGGGAACTCGAGTCCCTTGGCGGTGTGCATGGTCATGAGCGACACACGGCCCGTTCCGGTTTCGATCTCGTCGGAGTCGGCCACCAACGCCACGGACTCGAGAAACTCGTCGAGGTTGTCGTACTCCGCCGCCGCCGTCACCAGCCCGTCGAGGTTTTCGAGCCTGCTCAACGCCTCGACGGTGTCCTCCGCTTCGAGATCGGCTCCATAGCCGGTGCGCTCCACCACGGCCTCGAGCACGACCCCGGGGTTCACGCCGGTGTCGACCATGGCCCGCAGCTCACCCAACAGCGCCGACAGGCGGGCCAACCCTTTGGCGGCCCGTCCGGAGACCCCGGCGTCGGCGGCGCGGTCGAGGGCGTCGGCAAACGACATGTTCTGGCTACGCGCCCAGGCCGCCAGGCGGTCGGCCGAGGTGTCGCCGATGCCACGACGCGGCACGTTCACGATGCGCCGGGCCGACACCTCATCAGACGGATTGGCCAGCACCCTCAGATAGGCGAGAAGGTCCTTGACCTCGCGCCGGTCATAGAAGCGCGTGCCACCCACCACCTTGTAGGAGATGTTGTTGCGCACCAGCTCCTCTTCGAGGACACGGCTCTGGGCATTGGTGCGGTAGAAGACGGCAATGTCGCCGTAGTCCAAGCCCTTGGCACGGTGCAGGCGCGCCGACTTCCGAGGCCAGCCACGCCGCCTCGTCGTACTCATCTTCGGCGCGGAAACGGTTGACGGGATCACCGGGTGCTCCGTCGGTCCACAGGTCCTTGGGTACCCGCGTGGTGTTGTTGGCGATCACCGCGTTGGCGGCGTCGAGGATGGTCTTGGTCGACCGGTAGTTCTGCTCCAACGGGATGACGGTGGCGTCGGGAAAGGCTTCCTCGAACTCCATGATGTTGCGGATGTCGGCCTTGCGAAACGAGTAGATGGCCTGATCGTGGTCGCCGACCACCGTCACGTTGTGGTGCTCGGCTCCCAGCAGAAGGACGATCTCGTTCTGGGCCCGGTTGGTGTCCTGATACTCGTCGACGAGCACATGCTTGAAACGTGTCCGATAGCTCTCGAGCACATCGGGATGGTTCCGAAAGAGCTTGACCACCAAGAACAACAGGTCGTCGAAGTCCATGGACGAAGCCGTCACCAAGCGCTGGGCGTACTCGGTGTACACCTCGGCCATCTTGCGTTCGAAGATGCTGCGCGCCCCGTCGCCAAAGGCAGCCGGTTCGACGAGTTCGGCTTTGGCCGCCGAGATGGCACCTTGCACCGACCTCGAGGGGATGCGCTTCTGGTCGATGTTCAAGTCGCGCATGATTTGCTCGATGAGTCGGCGCGAGTCGACGTCGTCGTAGATGGTGAACGCCTTACGGTAGCCGAGCCGGTCGGCGTGGGCCCGCAAGATGCGCACGCAGGCGGCGTGGAACGTCGACACCCACATCTTCTGAGCGACAGGCCCGATGAGCGCGCCAAGCCGGTTGCGCATTTCGTCGGCGGCCTTGTTGGTGAAGGTGATGGCGAGGATCTCCCACGGCAATGCGTCACCGGTGGCGATGAGATGCGCCACTCGGTGCGTCAGGGCGCGTGTCTTGCCGGAGCCGGCCCCGGCCACCACCAGCAAGGGCCCGCCTCGGTGTTCGACGGCGCGCCGTTGCGGCTCGTTGAGGCCCTCGATCAAGTCGCTGGGTTTGGGAAGGCCGTCGGTCCACCGGGCCTTGGTGGCCTTGGTGGTGGCCTTTTTGGTTACCCCGACAGCGGTGGATCCGTCAGGCGAGTCAGACGCGTCGGGTAAGTCGTCGCTGTCGACGGCATCCTCGAACTCGTCGCCTTCGAAGGCGCCTAAGCCGGAAAAGTGATGGAGGGAAGTGCCCGCCAATGCCTACTCCCCTCGATGCGGTGGCTCAGTGCCCCATCCCGACACCTTGGGAACGCTGCAGGGCCTTGCCTTCGGTCTGCAACGCCGGGGCCACCATGACCTCGGCCTTTTGGAACTCCTTCACCGACTGGTAGCCGCATGTCGCCATGGACGTGCGCAGTGCGCCGAAGAGGTTCATGCGGCCGTCGTTCTCGTGAGCGGGGCCAAGGAGGATCTCCTGGAGCGTGCCGCGCACGTCGGTGCGCACCCGCGCCCCGTGCGGCAACGTCGGGTGGAACGTGGCCATTCCCCAGTGATACCCGCGACACGGTGCCTCTAGGGCGGAGGACAGGGGCGAGCCCAACATGACGGCGTCGGCGCCACAGGCGATGGCCTTGGCGATGTCGCCGCCTCGGCTCATTCCTCCATCGGCGATGACGTGCACGTACACACCGGTCTCGTCCAAATGCCGCATGCGGGCGCCGGCCACATCCGCGATAGCGGTCGCCTGAGGAACACCGATTCCGAGTACGCCTCGGGTGGTACAGGCGTTGCCGGGCCCGACACCGACGAGCACGCCCACGGCTCCGGTGCGCATGAGGTGCAGCGCCGCTTGGTAGGAAGCACACCCGCCCACGACCACGGGAATGTCGAACTCGCGGATGAAGCGCTTGAGGTTCAACGGTTCCACGGTCTTCGACACGTGCTCAGCAGAGACCACCGTGCCCTGGATGACGAGCAAGTCGAGCTCACCGGCCAAGATGGCAGGGGCGAGCTCGGTGGTGCGCTGGGGGGTAACCGAGGCACTCGACAAGACGCCGGCCGACTTGATGTGGCGGATGCGTTCGGTCACGAGCTCAGCCTTGATGGGCTCGAGGTACATCTGCTGCATGCGAGCGGTCGCCTTGTCATGGGACAAGGTGCCGATCTCCTCGAGCAAGGGCTCGGGATCTTCGTAGCGGGTCCACAGTCCCTCGAGGTTGAGCACGGCTAGTCCACCGAGGCGACCGATCTCGATGGCGGTGTCGGGACTGGTGACACCGTCCATAGCCGCGGCCATGAGGGGCAGCTCGAAGCGAAAGGCGTCGATCTCCCAGGAGATGTCGACGTCCTCGGGGTCGCGTGTCCGGCGACTCGGAACGATGGCGATGTCGTCGAAGCCATACGCCTGACGACCCGACTTGTAGATCCCGATCTCGATCTCAGCCACGTGGCTGTCCTCCTGGCCGTTGCTCGTCGCTTACGTGTGCCGTCGCCCGTCGGCGTCCTCCACGTTACCGTCCGGCGCGCTGTGCCCCGGGCCCCCGCCGTCGTGGTGTCCCGGGCCTCGTCACAGGTGCACAGACACCCCGCGCCGCCCTCACACGTTGAGGACGATGCGCAACAGTTCCACCAGCATGCGGGCGGTGGCGCCCCACACGGTGTCCTCGGCAAGCTCGAAGAACCACATGGTCAGCTCGCCGCCACCACGGGGGCCCACGCCGGGGGAACACCCAGCGCTCCTCGCGAAATACCCCGTCGGAAACCAGTTCGGCCAGGGCCACGTCAAAGACGCGCTCGACCTCGCCGGGGCTCGCCACCAGCGCCGGGCGGGCCGGCAACAGCCCCAGCACCGGGGTGATCGTGGCCGAGGACGACATGGTCGATAGGACGGGCAGGGTTCCCACCAGCTCGACCGACGTGGGATCGAGGCCGATCTCCTCCCGGGCCTCTCGCACGGCGGCCGACTCCGTCGTCTCTCCTTGGTCCAGGCGCCCACCAGGAAAGCTCACCTCGCCGGTATGAGTGCGCAGGTTGGCGGCTCGGCGGGTGAGGACGACGCGGGCCTCGCCGGCCTCCTCGAACAACGCCACCAGCACCGCCGCCGGCGCCCCGGTGTCGGGGAACCCGTCAAAGGCCACCCGCTCCACCGCTCCGGCCGTCGCCGCGTTGCGGCTCAAGGCGGCGCGTACCGCCGCCAACGTGATCCCTCGACGCGATGGCGTGTCCAGCGCGCCCCAGGGGGCGGCCGAGCCGGCGCTGAACTCCGCCGGACGCGGTATGACCTGGCGCCCTTGGCGTGGCGCGCCGGCGGCCGGACCCCGAGGCCCGGCCGCCGTATCGTTCCGACCACCGCTCACGGCAGCCGGGTACATCCCTGAGGGATGCTCACATCATCCCGCCCATGCCACCCATTCCGCCCATGCCACCCATGGCGGCGGCTGCCGCGGCCGGGTCGGCCTTTTCGGGCTTGTCGGCCACGAGGGCCTCGGTGGTGAGCAAGAGCCCGGCAACCGAGGCGGCGTTCTGCAACGCCGAACGGGTCACCTTGGCGGGGTCGATGATGCCGGCCTTGACGAGGTCCTCGACCTGGCCGGTGGTGGCGTTGAGGCCGTTGGATCCCGTGTCGGACGCCACCTGCTGCACCGTCACCGCGCCTTCCAAACCGGCGTTGATGGCGATCCACTTGAGGGGCTCCTCGAGAGCCTTGGCCACGATGCGCGCCCCGGTGGCGTAGTCGCCCTCGAGACCCTTGGCCGCCTTTTCGACGGCGTCACGGCTGCGGATAAGGGCGGTTCCACCCCCGGCCACGATGCCCTCTTCGATGGCCGCCCGGGTCGCCGACAAGGCGTCTTCGATGCGGTGCTTCTTCTCCTTGAGCTCCACCTCGGTGGCAGCACCCACGCGGACGACGGCAACACCGCCGGCCAGCTTGGCCAGTCGCTCCTGGAGCTTCTCGCGGTCCCAGTCGGAGTCGGTGTCGTCGATCTCACGCTTGATCTGCGCGATACGGCCCTTGACGTCGTCCTCGGAGCCGGCACCTTCCACAATGGTGGTGTCGTCCTTGGTCACGATGACGCGCCGGGCCTTGCCGAGCAGGTCGATGGTGGTGTGCTCGAGCTTGAGGCCGATCTCCTCGGAGATCACCTGGCCGCCGGTCAGTACGGCCAGGTCCTGGAGCATGGCCTTGCGCCGCTCGCCGAACCCGGGGGCTTTGGCGGCCACCGACGTGAAGGTGCCACGGATCTTGTTGACCACCAGTGTGGCCAGCGCCTCACCGTCGACGTCCTCGGCGATCACGAGCAGGGGCTTGCCCGTCTGCATGATCTTCTCGAGAACCGGAACCAGATCGTGCACGGCACTGATCTTCTGGTTGGCGATGAGGATGAACGCGTCATCCAGCACCGCTTCCTGGCGCTCGGGGTCGGTGACGAAGTACGGCGACAGGTAGCCCTTGTCGAACTGCATACCCTCGGTGAAGTCGAGCTCCAGGCCGAAGGTGTTGGACTCCTCCACGGTGACGGTGCCGTCCTTGCCCACCTTGTCGATGGCCTCGGCCAGTACGTCGCCGATGGAGCTGTCCGCCGCCGAGATGGACGCCACTTGGGCGATCTCCGTCTTGGAGTCGATCTCCTTGGCCTGCTTCTTGATGGACGCCACGGCTGCCTCGACGCCCTTCTCCATGCCCTTCTTCAGGGCCATGGGGCTGGCCCCGGCCGCCACGTTGCGCAGGCCCTCGTGGATGAGCGCCTGGGCCAGGACGGTAGCCGTGGTGGTGCCGTCGCCGGCAACGTCGTTGGTCTTGGTGGCCACTTCCTTGACGAGCTGGGCGCCCATGTTCTCGAAGGGGTCCTCCAGCTCCACCTCGCGGGCGATGGTCACGCCGTCGTTGGTGATGGTGGGAGCGCCGAACTTCTTGTCGATGACGACGTTGCGACCGCGCGGTCCAAGGGTGACCTTGACCGTGTCAGCCAGCTTGTTGACGCCCGCCTCGAGGCCGCGGCGCGCCGATTCGTCGAACTTGAGAATCTTTGACATCTCGCCGCCCGACTACTTCTTGGCCACTTTGGCGAGCACGTCGCGGCCCGAGAGGATCAGCAGGTCCTCGCCGTCGATCGTGATCTCGGTGCCGCCGTACTTGGAGTAGACGACGGTGTCGCCCACAGCAACATCGAGTGGGATCAGCTCGCCGGTGTTGTCGGAACGGCGGCCGGCGCCAACGGCGAGTACCTCGCCCTGCTGGGGCTTCTCCTTGGCGGTGTCGGGGATGACGAGACCCGAGGCAGTAGTTTCCTCGGACTCACCGGGGCGGACCACAATGCGGTCCTCGAGAGGGTGGAGCTTCATGGCTGGGGGCCTCCTGTAAGGCACGTGTTAGCACTCAGGACTTGAGAGTGCTAACGATAGCGGGCGCGAGGCACGCAGGCAACCGCGGCCCGGTCAGACCGACAGAGGCAAGCCGAGACCGGGGTCAGCCCCGACGTCCAGCGCCGTGGGCCCGACGTGATCCAGCTGCCAGGCACCCGCCGCGGCCACCATGGCGGCATTGTCGGTGCACAGGGCCAGGCTCGGCACATAGGCCGGAATCCCCAGCTCAGCGGCGGCGCCGCCAAAAGCGGCCCGCAGGGGCCCGTTGGCCGCCACCCCCCCACCCAGGCACAAGCCCTGGGCCGAGGTCAACTGGACCGCCCGCACTGCCTTGGCCACCAGGACGTCCACCACGGCCTGCTGGAAGGACGCCGCCACGTCTTCGTTGGAGGCCTCGGGGTGTTTTTCCACGGCGCGCACCACCGCTGTCTTCAGTCCACTGAACGACAGGTCGAGGCCTTCGCCGAGCAACGCCCGGGGGAAGGCGAAGGCCGTCGGGTCGCCGGCCTCGGCTGCTTTTTGGATGGCCGGCCCCCCGGGATAGTCGAGGCCCAGATAGCGGGCCACCTTGTCGAAGGCCTCGCCGGCGGCGTCGTCGAGGGTCTGACCCAGGAGCCGGTAACGGCCCGGCCCCTCCATGGCCACGATCATGGTGTGCCCCCCCGACACCAGCACCACCACCAGCGGCCAGGCGGCGTCGGGATGGTCGAGAAGCGACGCAAAGAGATGCGCTTCGAGATGGTTGACCCCGACGAACGGGACGTCCCAGGCCAGCGCCAGGGCCTTGGCCTCGCTCACGCCGACGAGCAGTGACCCCACCAGCCCCGGCCCCACGGTGGCCGCCACCGCGTCGAGTCCGGGATGGCGCAGGTCCAAACCGGCGCGCCCCATGGCGTCGGCAATGACGGCGCTGAGCACCTCGAGGTGGGCGCGCCCGGCCAGTTCGGGCACCACACCACCGAAGGCCACGTGCACGTCACCTTGGCTGGCCACCACCGATGAGCGCACGTCGTTGCTGCCCGCCAGCACGGCCGCCGCCGTCTCGTCGCACGAGGTCTCGATGCCGAGCACAAGACGGTCAGGGTTCATTGAAGGGGGTCCATGGGATGGGGGTTCATCGACCAGGGTGCGGGGCCCGCAGCCCGGCCTCGATGCCGGCCAAGCGCTCGGCGTACTCAGGGGTGTCGATATCGCGCGACCACATGACGATGGCGTCCTCACCGGTCTCCGCGTAGTAGTTGCGGCGCACGGCCACCGGAGCGAACCCGAAGCGGCGGTACAGGCTCTGGGCGGCGTCGTTGCCCACCCGCACCTCCAGGGCCATATGGCGGACCTTCATGGCCGGCACGGCTCGGGCCATGTCCAACAGCAACAGCGTGCCGATGCCTCGGCGGTGCCATGCCGGGTTGACGGTCACCGTCGTGACGTGGCCTTCGTCCTCCACCACCATCAGCCCGGTGAAGCCGACCACCATGGGACCGATGGTGGCCACCACATAGCGCCGCGACGACCGCTGGGCCAGCTCCGAGAGGAACAAGGTGGCCGACCACGGGCGGGGGTAGGCGGCCTCCTCGATCTCCACCACCGAGCGCAGGTGCCGGCGCCGCATGGGCATCATGCGCACCGCGTCGATGACCGCCTCGTCGGGCGGGGCGCCGTTGTCAGCGGCCATGTCAGTGACCTCCGACGGTGGCCGGGCGCGGCGCCGATCGTGTCTGCCAGTTGATGCGCGTGTCAGCGGCGCGCAGGTAGCGCGGGGTCAGCGCGCCCGGCTCGACGCCGGCGCCGTCGGCCGCACGCGCCACCCCCAACAAGGCGAGCACCGCCACCGGAGGCGCCGACCATTGCGCATCGGCCACCACCGCGCCCGGCACGTCGCCGAGCAGCGCCGCGTAGCGCCGGGCTCCATCTCCCACCAGCACCATGGGCTCGTCGACTGCACTCGGTCCGGTGACAAGCGATCGGCGCAGATCTTCGGGAGAACCGACGATGTCTTCGCCGACCTGCTCGACACAGCCCGCCACACTGGCCTCCCGGGTCTCCCCGGATTCCCCGCCCTCCCCCGACCCGGCGGTGACCCGGTAGCGGGCGCTGAACACCTCGCCGCGCCGAGCGTCGACAACGGGGATCACCAGGCTTCCCGGCTGCCCTCCTGATGTGGCCATGCCACGCGCCAGGATCTCGAGGCTCGACGCTCCGCACAAAGGCACACCCAATGCCAAGCCGAGCCCTTGGGCGGTGCCCAGCCCGACGCGCAGGCCGGTGAACAGCCCGGGGCCGATGTCGACGGCGACGGCGGCCAGATCACCGAGAGCCACCCCGGCGCTGCGGCACACCATCGAGATGGCCGGAGTCAAGGTCTCGATGTGGCGCCGACCGCGTTCGACGCTGAAGGCGACCATCACACCGTCTTCATCGGCGAGCGCCACCGCGGCGGTGGCGGTGGCTGTTTCGATGCCGAGCACGACCATGCTCAGGTGCCTTGCGATACGTCGGCGGTCCACGGCGCCAGGGCGTCGAGGAGTCGGTGATGACGATCGTCGTCGGACGTAACGGCGTCGGGCGCGGTGATGATCAGGTGACGGCGCCCATCGCCGCCGTCAGCGGGGCGCGACAGGCGCACTTCCCACGCGTCCACCCCGAACACGGGCCTCGCCATGTCCCCCCACTCCACTAGCGCCACGGCGTCGTCCTCGACGAGCTCGCCGATACCCAGGTCCAACACGTCGCGCCCACGATCGAGGCGGTAGAGATCGGCGTGCCACAACGTGCGCACGGGAGCCGCCGATGGACCGCACTGATACGGACGAAGAAGGGTGAACGTCGGGCTGGTGACGACCTCGACCACACCGAGGCCGCTGGCCACGCCTTGAGCGAAGGTGGTCTTGCCGGCGCCGAGGTCGCCGCACAAAAGGACGATGTCGCCGCATTGCAACACGCCGGCGGCGGCGGCCGCCAGCGACTTGGTCTCCACGGCGGCGTCGGTGCGGGCCACGATCATGGCTCCTCGCTCAACAGACGTTTGGCCCGCACGAAATCGGCGCGCATCTCGGCCACCACCTCAGCGCCACCGCGCAAGGCAGCCGCCGGGTGATACGTCGGCACCAGATGACCGTTGCGAAAGCGATAGGAGCGGCCTCGCACTCGCCTGATGCCGTCGGTGGTGTCGAGCAGTAACCGCATGGCGAAATTCCCGAGGGTGATCACCACACGGGGGGCGATGAGCTCGATCTGCCTGTCGAGGTAGGGATGGCAGGCCTCGATCTCGTCGGGTCGAGGATCGCGGTTTGCGGGCGGCCGGCACTTGATGACGTTGGCCACGAAACAGCTCTCCCGGCCGATGCCGAGTTCTTGGCGCATCAAGGTGTCGAGCAGCTGCCCGGAACGGCCCACGAACGGCAAGCCCTGTTTGTCCTCTTCGGCGCCGGGACCCTCGCCCACGAACATGAGATCCGCATCAGGGTTTCCCACGCCGAAGACCACATTGGTCCGGGTTTCAGCCAGGCGACAACGCGTGCACGTCGACGCCTCGGTAGCGAGCTCCGCCAGCGTTAGCACCCGCCGATGGTACCGCCGGGCCGCGCCGGGCCCACCTCGGCGCGCTCAGCCGAGCTTGGCGGCGAACTCGTCGACGAGGCGGACGAATTCGTGGCGACGCTCGATCATGGGCATGTGCCCACAGCGCGGCAGCTCCACCAGCTCCGCATGGGAGAGGGCGTTGGTCATGCGCCGGGCGTGACGCGGGGGGGTGAGCCGGTCATGGCTCCCCACCACCACCAGCACGGGGATGTCGATCGAACCCAGCTCGGCAGACAGGTTGAAGGCGGCCAGCGAGGGCAAAAGGCCCGACACCGTGCGGCCCGGGGTGGCGCGATGCATCGACTCCACGAATCGGACCTGGGCCGCCGGCGCGTCGGCGCCGAATCCCATCCTGCTCACCCAGTAGGCGACATCACCGGCAGGCAGGGCGTGCACCCCGGCATGCTCGGCCACCATCACCGCACGCGCCGAGAGCGGCCCGAACAGGCGCGCCACACGGGGGAACCCGGGCATGGCGCTGACGGGTCCGGCCAACGTCGAGACCAGTACCAAGCCGGCCAGCCGCCGGCGCACGGTGCCGGGGCCGAGGTCGCTGGCCAGCTGCAAGGCGACCATGCCGCCCATGGAGTGCCCCACCACCACGGCGTGCTCGACATCCAAGGCGACGAGCACGGCGGCCACGTCGGCGGCGAGGCGACGAACACCGGGGGAACCTTGGCCGGCCTCGGCCATAGGAGCCACCCCCGCCAACGATTCGACGGGGCCCACGGCACCGGGCGCGGAGAAGCCGGCGTCACCCACGGTCGATTCGCCGTGACCACGCATGTCGAGGGCGATGACACGGTGATGAGCGGACAGATCCCGCAGGCAATGCGCCCACAGCGCCGAGCTCAACATGTAGCCGTGCAGCAGCACGATGGCCGGCCCTCGCCCGGCCTCGACCACGTGAATGCGCGCACCGTCATCGACGTCGACGAAGTGGTGGACGAGACCGTCGGAGAGCGTCAAGCCTTCTTCGACCATGTCCTCGGTGCGCGCCACGGCCCGGGCCGCCAGGCGGTGCTGGACGGCCCAGCCCGCCGCGGCGGCGGTGCCGGCACCGAGTGCCACAGCGCTGACGATGTTGCGGCGCGAGAACAAGCGGCCCGATGTCATGTGCCCTCTCCTTGGTCCAAGGCATTGTCCACCATGAGACGTGGCACGCGCTTGCCGATGCCGCACAGGACCTCGTAGCTGATGGTGCCGAGGACATCGGCCCAGTACTGGGCGCTGAGCTCATCGTCCCCCTGGGCCCCGATGAGAACCACCTCGTCGCCCACCGCCACGTCGGCGTCCGGGCCGCAGTCCACCACGATCTGGTCCATGGTGACCGTCCCGGCCAAAGGACAACGCCGACCCTCGATGAGCACGGTCCCCCCATCGGTGAAGAAGCGGCGCGCCACACCGTCCGCATATCCGACGGGCACGGTGGCCACCACTGAACGCTGCGGCAGCGGCCGCAGGCGGCCGTAGGAAGGTCGCTCCCCCGCCGCCAGCTCGCGCACCATCGAGACGCGCGCCTTGAACGAGAGCACGGGCGCCAGCGCTTCGCCTCCGCTGTGGGTGGCGAACGTCTCGCCCATGTCAGGATCCGGGAGCACCCCGTACGACGCGATGCCGCAGCGCACCATGTCGAGGCGCGCCGAGGGGTAGGCGATGGCGGCCGCCGAGTTGGCCGCGTGCATCGACGGCGGAGCCATGCCCGCCGCGTCGAGAGCGCTGCGCACGTCGGCAAAGCGCGCCAGCTGCAATTCGGTGTACGCCACATCGTCGCCATGGCGCGACTCGGATACGGCCAGATGCGTCCACAACGCCGCAAAACGCAGCTCGGGACGTTGCGTCACCAGGCGCACGACGTCGACCACGTCGGCGGGATCGGCACCGACGCGATGCATGCCTGTGTCCACCTTGACATGCACGTCGACGCGCAGCCCGGCGCGTTGCGCGGCGTCGGCGGCGGCGTGGACCCCTGGCGTCGAGTACAGCGTGGGGACGAGCCCGTGGACCACGGCCGCCTCGATGTCGGGCGCGGGTGGCTCCGACAGCACCAGTATCGGTGCGGTGATCCCCGCGGCGCGCAGCGCAATACCCTCGTCGGCGAGCGCCACCGCCAGCCATGTCGCCCCCCCGTCCAACGCGGCCCGGGCCACGGCGACCGAGCCGTGTCCATAGGCGTCGGCCTTGACCACGCAACACAACGCGGCCGGCGCCACCATGCGACGCAACACCGCCGCGTTGTGGCGCACGGCACCGACGTCGATCTCGGCCCACATCGGGCTTCGTAGCGCCGGGCGGGCCGACACCACATTTTCCAATGGCCGGCGCTCACCCACGGCGCACCGTCGACAACCACTTGGCCACCAAGTCGACTACGTCTCCGGCCACCAGCCCTTCGCTGGGGCCCAGCGCCGCGGCGGCCCCGTGCACATGGGCCCCCAGGGCCGCGGCCTCCAAGGGAGCCACGCCGCGGGCCACAAAGGCTCCGATCACCCCCGACAGCACATCACCGGTGCCGGCGGTGGCGAGACGAGGGGACCCCGCCGTCGAGACCAACGCGTTGCCATCGGGGTCGGCCACCATGGTCACTGGTCCCTTGAGCAACACGACCGCTCCCGACTGCGAAGCCAAAGCGCGCACCGACGCGATGCGGTCCGGCGCTGGTGACCCCCCGGCCAGCCGGGCGAACTCTCCATCGTGGGGGGTGAGGACACGGGCCGGCGCACCCGCACCCGCTGCGCTAGTACCCGGGGCGCCCGCACCCGTCGGGCCGGCGCCCGGTGCGGCGGAAAGGTCGGCGCCCGTCCCCAGCGCGAAGAGGCCGTCGGCGTCGATCACCACCGGCACCGGGCAGCGCGCCACCAGGCGGCGCACGCAGGAGGCCGTCGACTCGCTGCGGCCGAGTCCCGGGCCGATGACGAGCACCTGGCAGCGATCGGCCATCTCCAGGGCGCCCGATACCCAATCGTCGGCTTCCAACGCCGTCACTACCGCCTCGGACACGGGCAGCTCAGTGGGTAACGCCCCGGGAATGCCGAGGCGCACCATGCCCGCACCCGCTCGGTAGGCAGCCCGAGCGCACAGATCGGCGGCTCCGGTCATGCCCGGAGACCCGGCCACCACCGCCACCGCCGAGAGCCACTTGTGGGCGTTTTTCGGCCGGGCCGGAAGCAGGCGGCCCACATCTGTGTCCTCGATCACCCACAGGCGGGCCCGACTCACGTCGAGGCCGATGTCGGCCACCTCGACTCGACCGCACAACTTCGCCCCGTCGCCTTGGAACAGTCCGGGTTTCAAGGCCCCGAAGGTGACCGTGACATCGGCGCGCAGCGGTTCGCCGCACGCTTCGCCCGTATCGCCGTTGACCCCCGACGGGATGTCAGCCGCGATCACCGTGACCCCGGCCGGCACCGACGGGGCGCGATAGGTCCCGTGAAACCCGGTGCCGTAGGCGGCGTCGATGACGAGATCCACGGTCCCGCCCACGCCGATGCGATCGGGAGCGTCGCCCGCCTCGACCACCTCTACTCTCGCCCCGCGCTCGACGCAGGCGTTCGGCACACACGCGCCCGTCCTCGCCGTTGTTGCCCTTGCCGCAGATGGCCACCGCCCGCCGGCCATAGCCGCCCCCGAGCATGCGCAGCGCGTGAGTGGCCAGCGCGGTGCCGGCCCGGTCGATCAGCGTGTCGAGCGACAGCTCCGAACGCGCCTCGTCATCGATGGCCCGCATCTCGTCCACGGTGACGACGGGTTTCACGGAAGGCTCTCGGCCACCACGCTGGCCACCGCCACCGTGGCGCTATGGGTGAGCGACAGGTGCAGGCGATCGACGCCGTGGCGACGTGCCAAGGATGCCGCCGCCCCCGCCAGGACAAAGCTGGGTCTGCCATCGTCGCCGCGCACCACTTCGAACTCGCGCAGCGGGGCGGCGCCGATACCCACACCCATGGCCTTGAGCACGGCTTCTTTGGCCGCGAAGCGCACCGCCAATCGTGGGGCACGATCGGCCGTGGACGCCGCGTACGCCTGTTCGGCCTCGGTGAACACCCGGCCGACCAGCGAGGGCCGTCGCTCGATCACCCGGCGGAAGCGGTCCACGTCGACGGCGTCGATACCGAGACCGACTACCGCCATCGCGACTCCGACACTCGTGACGTCACTCCACCGTGACCGTCTTGGCCAGGTTGCGCGGCCGGTCGACGTCGTGGCCGTTGATACGGGCCATGTGGTACGCGAAGAGCTGCAAGGGAACGACGTCGACGATGGGGGCGAACAGGGGGTGCGTCTTGGGCACCCACAGCACGGCGTCGGCCTGTGAGGCCGTCTCCTCATCCCCGTCGTTGGCCACCAGCACGACGGTGGCGCCGCGGCTTTTGACCTCGGCGATGTTGCTCATCATCTTCTCCCACAGCTGGGTGCGGGTGGCCACCCCCACCACCACCGTGCCCGGTTCGATGAGGGCGATAGGGCCGTGCTTGAGCTCGCCGGCGGGATAGCCCTCGGCCCGGACGTAGGAGATCTCCTTCAACTTCAGCGCGCCCTCGAGGGCGACGGGAAACCCCACGTGGCGACCGAGGAAGAAGAAATCACGTACGCCGGCGAAGCGGCGGGCCAAGGTGGCCACGTCGTCCTCGTGCGCCAACGCCTGTTCGATCAGATCGGGCAACGTCGCCAGCTCCAGCAGCCGTTCGGCGCCTTGGGCGGCGGGCAGCATCCCGCGTAGCTGGGCTAGGTAGAGGGCGAGGACTTCGAGCGCGGCCAGCTGGGCCAGGTGCGTCTTGGTGGCGGCCACACCGACCTCGGGCCCGGCGTGGGTGTAGAGCACACCGTCGGCCTCGCGCGCCATCGACGAGTCCACCACGTTGCAGATGACGAGCACCTTGGCCCCCCACTGCCGCGCCTCGCGCATGGCCTGGAGGGTGTCGACGGTCTCACCGGACTGCGAAACGCCGATCACGAGCGTGCGCTCGTCCAAGACCGGATCGCGGTAGCGGAACTCCGAAGCGATGTCGATCTCGGTGGGGATACGCGTGAAGTGCTCGATGGCGTACTTGGCCACCAAGCCGGCGTGATAGCTCGAGCCACACGCCACGATGAAGACCTTGTCCACGGCGGCGAGCTCTTCGTCGGTGATGCGCAGCTCGTCGAGGGCGATGGTGTCATCGGGCAACAGACGGCCGAGCAAGGTGTCGGCCACGGCCTGAGGCTGCTCGTGGATCTCCTTGCCCATGAAATCGTCGTAGCCACCCTTTTCAGCGGCGTCGAGGTCCCAGTCGACGTGCAGCTCGGTGGGCTCGACCACTTTGCCGGCCAGCGTGGTGACCCGCATGGTGCCCGGGTGCAACTCGACCACCTGGTCGTCATCGAGCACCCAGAAGCGCTTGGTGTAGCCGAGCAACGCCGGGATGTCGGACGCCACCAGTGCGGTCATGGCCCGCGTGGCGCCGTTGCCGTCCTCGCCGTTCTCGTCGGCCGCCGCCATGCCGATCACCAGTGGAGACACCCGCCGGGCGGCCACGATGGTGCCCGGCTCGCCGGCGCACATCACCGCCAGTGCGAAGTTCCCCCGCACCTCGCGGCAAAGTGGACCGCAAGGCGTCGGCCAGTGACGCCCCGCCGGCCAGTTCGTCCTCGATGAGGTGCGCCACCACCTCGGTGTCGGTGTCCGATGCCAGGACATGGCCGTCGGCCACCAACTGGGCGGCCAGCTGACGCCAGTTCTCGATGATCCCGTTGTGCACGACGGCCACCCGCCCGGTGCAGTCGGTCAGGGGATGGGCGTTGTTCTCCGTCGGATGTCCGTGCGTCGCCCACCGGGTGTGGCCGATCCCGCCGTAAATGACACTGGGCGCGTTTTCGGTCTCCTTGCGGAGCTCGTTGAGCGAGTGCGTGCCTGTGGCCGCCCGCCGTCGCCACAATGCGTCGTCGGTTGCCAACGCAATGCCGGCTGAGTCATAACCCCGGTACTCCAGGCGAGCCAGCCCCTCCAGAAGGAGAGGCAGGACCTGGTCGGTTCCCGTCGCCCCGATGATCCCGCACATGCCGCCAGGCTACGACGCCGAGCCGGGCTGAGTCGACGTGACCGAATGATCTCCCGGCCCGGGGCCATTGGCCTGCCCCGAGCCCGCCTCGTCCGGCGCCTCGGCCCTGCCCGGATCAGCCGGCTGGGCAGCCAGCTGGGCGGCCACCTGCTCCACCACCGCGGACAAGCGGGCCGCCACTGTCTCGGCGTCGGCGATGTCCACCGCCTCCACCATCACCCGCACCAGCGGTTCGGTCCCACTGGCCCGCAACACCACCCGGCCTGAGCTACCCAGCTCGGCCTCCACCGCCATGAGCTCGGCCCGCAGCGCCGCCGCGCTCACCGCAGCGGCCGGATCGGGCACGATCACGTTGTGCAGGACCTGCGGCAGTCGGGTCATGGCGGCCGCGGTCAGCTCGGCTAGAGGCCGGCCCGAGCGCTGCATCAGATCCAAGAGCAGGACGCCGGTGAGCGTGCCGTCCCCGGTGGTGGCCAGCTGGCGAAAGATGATGTGGCCCGACTGCTCGCCGCCGAGGGCCAAACCATCGCCGTCGAGCGCCTCGAGCACGTAGCGGTCCCCCACCTGGGTCTCGCGCACCTCGATGCCGGTGCGCTGCATGGCGATGCGGAACCCGAGGTTGGTCATGACCGTCACCACCACGGTGTTGCCCGACAAGCGGCCGCGGGCCTCGAGGTCGGTGGCGAACAGAGCCAGTAGCTCATCGCCCGTGGCCAGCGCCCCTCGATGGTCGACGGCCACCAGCCGATCGGCGTCGCCGTCGAGGGCCAGACCGACGTGCGCGGCGCGTGCGATCACCTCGGCCGACGCGTGGTCGGGATGCGTCGATCCACAGCCGGCGTTGATGTTGGACCCGTCGGGATCACGGGCAATGGCGATCACTTCGGCCCCGAGGCGCTCGAGCACGATGGGTGCCACCGCCGAGGCGGCCCCGTTGGCGCAGTCGACGACAACGCGATGCCGGCGAGATCACGGCCTTCGAGCTGCGCGCACACGTAGTCGATGTAGCTGTCCACCGCATTGGGCTCGGACCACATCCGCCCCACACCATGGCCGGTAGGGCGCGGGGCGGTACCGTGGTCGCCGGCCAGGATGGCGCTCAGCTCGGCTTCGATGGCCTCTTCGACGGCGTCGGGCAGTTTGAGGCCGCCGGGCGCGAACAACTTGATGCCGTTGTCGGCAAAGGGGTTGTGCGAGGCCGACACCATGGCCCCCGGCACGTCACGCTGTGCCGAGGTCCACGCCACGGCGGGGGTGGGCAGCACGCCCAGGTCGATGACATCGGCGCCTTCACTGGCCAAACCGGCCGACAGGGCGGCTTGCAGCAAAGGGCCCGAACGACGGGTGTCGCGACCGACGACGAACGATTGGGCCGGCAGGACTCGAGCCGCCGCTCGCCCCAAGGCCAAGACGAGTTCAGCCCCGAGCTCGGCATTGGCGACTCCGCGGATGCCGTCCGTACCGAACCGGACATCCACGTCCGACTACCGCTTCGAGTACTGCGGCGCTTTGCGAGCCTTCTTCAAGCCGTACTTCTTGCTCTCCTTTTCGCGGGCATCGCGGGTGAGCAAGCCGGCCTTCTTCAAGGTGGCGCGGATCTCGGGGTCCATCTCGACGATGCTGCGAGCGATGCCGAGGCGCATGGCGCCGGCTTGGCCCGATACGCCGCCCCCATGGATGGTGGCGTCGACGTCATATCCCTCGGTGAGACTGGCCACGCGCAACGGCTCGGTGACCACCATGCGGTGGGTGGCCGAGGTGAAGTACTCCTCGATGGGGTGACGGTTGACGGTAATGATGCCTTGGCCCCGTCGGACGCGTACCCGGGCCACAGCCGCCTTGCGGCGCCCCGTCGTCTGCGTCAGGGGGGGGCCGAGCTTCGTCTTGGTGGACATCAATCCTCGATCTCTGTGAATGCAGCGGGCGTCATGACGGGCGGCGAGCGCCGGGAAGGTCGAGGGGCTCAGGCTTCTGGGCCTCATGGGGATGCTCCGACCCGGCGTAGACCTTCAACTTGGCCAGCTGCTGACGCCCCAGCCTCGTCTTGGGGATCATCCCCCGTACGGCCCGGCGCACCACTTCTTCGGGACGCGTGGCCAACAAGTCGGAATAGCGGTCGGACTTCAAACCCCCCGGGTACCCGCTGTGGCGATAGGCCAGCTTCTTCTCGGCCTTGCCGGCGGTGAGCACCACCTTGGCGGCGTTGATGACGACCACGTGGTCACCGGTGTCGACATGGGGGGCGAAGATCGGCTTGTGCTTGCCACGCAGCCGCGACGCCACTTCGGTGGCCAGGCGGCCGAGGACGAGACCGTCGGCGTCGACGACGTGCCAGGAGCGGGTGATGTCCTGCGGTCTGGGAGAAAAGGTGCGCACGGTTCCTTCGATGTGCTCGGCTCGGTGGCCACTGCAGCCGCCGGGCGATAGCCGCCGAGCAGGAGACTGCCTACAGCAGCGCTCCCGGCGAGGTGGCCGACCGACAACAATAGGTCCTCGCGGGCACGCGAGGCAAGCGGGTCCCGCCGCGTGCGCCCAGGTCCGGAGGCCAAAACCGCTACTCGGCGTAGGTGACCTCGGTGAGGCACAAGCCATGGGGCGGGGCGATGGTCGTGCCCGAGGATCGCCGGCCCGACGACAGCAGCCAGTTCACATCCGAGGCTCGGTGGCGACCCCGACCCACGTCCACCAGCACTCCCATGACCGATCGCACCATCTGGTGGCAAAACGAGGTGGCCGAGATGTCGAAGGCGAGCAGCCGGCCCGCCGCCAAAGGGCCCAACGGCGAATGCACCTCCATGAAGCGGGCGTCGATGACCCGGCGCACGATGGGATCGTCGGCCGATGTGCCCGGAGGGCGCCGGCAAAAGGCCCGGAAGTCGTGCTCGCCGAGCAGCGCGTCGGCGCCACCGGCCATAGCCCGGAGATCGAGAGGGCCGCGGACATGCCATGACAGCGGGGCCAGGAGCGGATCGGGCATCTCACCCTCGAGGACGAGGTAGCGATATGAGCGCGCCAGCGCCGAGCGCCGGGCGTCGAATCCGGCCGGTGCCACCGCCGCGGAGCGAACGACCACGCTCGGACCGATCATGGTGTTGACGGCCTTGACCAGGCGGACCAGGTCGATGTCGGCACGCACGTCGACGTGGACAACCTGGGCTTCGGCGTGGACGCCGGCGTCGGTACGCCCGGCGCAGGTGAGTTCGACGCTATGGCGGGCCACGGTGGCGATGGCGCCGGCGAGCTCGCCGGCCACCGTGCGCTGGCCCTGCTGGGCGGCGAATCCTCGGTAGCCGGCGCCGTCGTAGGCGACGACCAGGCGCAACCGAACGGTCTCGACACCGACACCGGCACCGGCGCCCGAGAGGGCCGACGGGTCAGTGTCGAAGAGGGTCAAACCAGTTCGATACGAGCCATGGGGGCAGCGTCACCCTGGCGGTTGCCCAGTTTCAAGATCCGCGTGTACCCGCCGGGACGGTCGGTGTACCGGGGACCGATCTCCTCAAAGAGCTTGTGGGCCATGTCCTTGTCACGGATGAGGGCGACCACCTGGCGCTGGCGGGCGACGCCACCTTTGACGGCGGCGGTGATGCACTTCTCCATGACCGGCCGAAGCGCCTTGGCCTTGGTCTCGGTGGTGACCAGAGCTTCGGCCGCGATCAGCGAGGCCACCAGGTTTCCCATCATGGCCTTCTGATGAGCGGCATCTCCGCCCAGGCGGTGCCCCTTACGAGGTTGGGCGCGCATCGGACCTCGCTCAGTCCTTGATCCGAAGAGAAAGGCCGCGCTCGTCGAGACGCTGGATGACCTCGTCGAGCGACTTCTGGCCGAAGTTGGTGATGGCCAGAAGGTCGTCGTGCGAGCGCTCCACCAGCTCCCCGATGGTGTTCACCTGGGCACGCTTGAGGCAGTTGCGAGGACGCTCGGAAAGATCGAGGTCCTCGATGGGAAGGTCGAGGTCCGGCGATCCACCCGTGGAGGTGCCCACTTCGCCCAGCTCGAGGCCACGGGGCTCGTCTTCGAGCTCCGCCACCAGGCCGACCAGCGAGCGCAACGTGTCGCCGGCCGAGGCCAGGGCCTCACGAGGGGTCAACGACCTGTCGGTCTCGATGTCGATGATCAGGCGGTCGAAGTCCGTCGACTGCTCGACGCGCACCGGCTCCACCGAAAACGCCACCCGCCGCACCGGCGAGAAGATGGAGTCCACCGGGATCACACCGATGGTGTTGGAGCGCTTGTTGCGGTCCGCCGACGCATACCCACGCCCCCGCTCCACGGTGACGTCGATGGCAAGACGGCCCTTGGCGTTGAGCGATGCGATGTGGAGCTCGGGGTTCAAGACCTCGACGTCGGCGGTCAGCTGCAGGTCGCCGGCAGTGACATCGCCGGGGCCTCGCTTGTCACAGCGCAGAATGACGGGCTCGTCGTTGTACACCCGCAGCACGATGTCCTTGAGGTTCAAGATGATGTCGGTGACGTCCTCTTTTACCCCCGGAAGGGTGGTGAACTCGTGCAAGGCCTCGTCGAAGCGGACCTGGGTGACCGCGGCGCCGGGAATGGCCGACAGCAGCGTGCGGCGGATGGAGTTGCCCAGGGTGTGGCCGAAACCAGGCTCGAGGGGGCTGACGGCGAATCGCTGCCGGCTGTCCTCCTCTTCCCCGAGGGCCTCGACGGTCGGTCGTTGGATGATGAGCATTCGGTTCTCCTACTTCGAGTAAAGCTCGACGATGAGGGATTCGCGCACGGGCTCGTCGATGTGCTGACGTTCCGGCAGGGACAAGACGCGCACCTGGGTCCGGCCTTCGCCGACTTCCAGCCACAGCGGGATGGGGCGGTCGAGGGTGTCGAGGTTGCGACGCACCGCGTAGAGCTCGCGCGTGGACGGCTTGAGCGCCACCACGTCGCCTTCACGCACCCGGAAGCTCGGGATGGTGACGCGCTTGCCGTTGACAAGGATGTGGCCATGGCGCACCAACTGGCGGGCCTGAGCCCGACTCGCCCCCCACATGGCGCGGAAGGTGACGTTGTCGAGGCGCAGCTCGAGGAGCCGCAGCAGGTTCTCACCGGTGATCCCGGGCTGACGGGTGGCCTCGGCATAGATGATGCGGAACTGCTTCTCGAGCACGCCGTAGATGCGGCGGCACTTCTGCTTCTCCCGCAGCTGGGACAGGTACTCCGACCCCTGACGCATCCGGTCCCGGCCGTGTTCACCGGGCGGGTAGGCGCGACTGTGCCGGTCGGTGACGGCCTCGCTCACCGGGCACTTGAGCGAGTAGCAACGCTCACCTTTCAAAAACAGCTTGGTCCGCTCCCGCCGGCACAGGCGGCAGACAGGCCCCGTGTATCGCGCCATGCCTCTTGCTTCCTCCGTCTTTCCTCGAGCCCCGACTCAGACCCGGCGCCGCTTCTTGGGGCGGCAGCCGTTATGAGGGATGGGGGTGACATCTTTGATGCCGGCAACCTCGATGCCGGCGGCCGCCAATGACCGGATGGCGGTCTCACGGCCCGAACCCGGGCCACGCACGAGCACGTCGACCTTGCGCACGCCGTGTTCCATGGCTCGGCGGGCGGCCTGCTCGGCGGCCAGCTGGGCCGCGAACGGCGTGGACTTGCGCGAGCCCTTGAAGCCGACGTTGCCGGCCGACGCCCACGACAGCACGTTGCCCTCGTGGTCGGAGATGGCGACGATGGTGTTGTTGAACGAGCTCTTGATGTGGGCGACCCCGTAGGCGACGTTCTTGCGCTCGCGCTTGCGGGGACGCCGAGCCGCCGCCGACTTGGCGGTCTTGGCGGTCTTGGCTGTTTTGGCGCTCTTGGCGGCCTTGGGCATCAGTGCTTCCGTACCTTCTTCTTGCCGGCGACCGTCTTCTTCGGTCCTTTACGGGTGCGAGCGTTGGTGTGGGTGCGCTGGCCGTGCACAGGCAATCCCTTGCGGTGGCGAACGCCCTGATAGCTGCCGATCTCCATCTTCCGCTTGATGTCCTGGGCGATGTCACGGCGGAGGTCCCCCTCCACCTTGAGGTTGGCGTCGATCCATGCCCGCAGACGAGCCACTTCCTCGTCGGTGAGGTCACGCACCCGCGTCCCGGGGTTCAAGTCGGTGTTGGCGATGATCTGCTGTGCCTGGGTACGCCCGACGCCAAAGATATAGGTGAGCGATACCTCCAGCCGCTTCTCGCGGGGGATGTCGACACCGGAAATTCGTGCCATGGCTCAGCGTCCCTTCGTCTTTGCCGGCGTGGTCTGGTCAGCCCGGTGGTTCTGAGGCGATGTGGTCGTCATCAGCCTTGGCGTTGCTTGTGGCGCGGGTTGTCGCAGATCACCATGACGCGGCCGTGCCGACGGATCACCTTGCACTTCTCGCAGATCGCCTTGACACTCGGTCGCACCTTCATCGTCGTTCCTCACCTGACAGTTCGTTCACGGCCCTACTTGTAGCGGTAAGTGATTCGCCCTCGGCTCAAGTCGTAAGGAGTGATCTCCACCTGCACCCGGTCGCCGGGGAGGATGCGGATCCTGTGCATCCGCATCTTTCCTGAGCTGTGGGCCAACACCTTGTGCCCGTTCTCGAGCTCGACACGGAACATGGCGTTGGGAAGCGGCTCGACGACCGTCCCTTCCAGCACGATCGCATCTTCCTTGGGCTTGGGCAGGTGACTCCTCCTCGTTCTGAATTCTGTTCCGACCGGCAGCCAGCGCCAGAATGGTGCTGCGGTCCCGGTCCGCTGCGTCTGGTCAACCGGGGGGCCGCTGCGCAGCATGAAGGCCCGACTCCGGCGACAGCCGGTGTGCCCTGGGTTCGGGCCGAGGCCCGGCCCGGTGGGCCGACCTACAAGCATAGCGGCTTGGTGCCTTAACGGCCAAGGGTCATTGTCCGGGCTCGCCACCGGGTCCTTGGACTAGGGCACGGTCAAGACCTCGGGCCCGTCATCGGTGATGGCGATGGTGTGCTCGAAGTGGGCCGACAGGCTGCCGTCGGCGGTGACCACGCTCCAGTTGTCCTCGAGCAGGCGGGTGGCGGGGTCACCGGCGTTGACCATGGGCTCCACGGCGAAGACCATCCCCTCTTTGAGCATGGGACCGCCGCTTCCGGGCCAATAGTTGGGCACCTGGGGCTCCTCGTGCATGGCGGTGCCGATGGCGTGGCCGACGTACTCCTTGACCACCGTGAAGCCGGCTGCCTCGGCCACGCCTTGGACGGCCCGCCCCACCTCGTTCAGGCGCCGGCCGGCCCGTAGCTGGTCGATGCCCGCCCACAGGCTGCGCTCGGTTACCTCCATGAGCCGGGCGGCCTGGGCCGACACCTCGCCGATACCCATGGTGAAGGCGGCGTCACCGTGGTACCCCTCGATGATGGCCCCGCAGTCGATGGACAAGATGTCCCCGTCGCGAAGCACGTAGCCGCCCGGGATCCCGTGCACGATCATGTCGTTGGGCGACGTGCAGATCACCGCCGGAAAGCCCCGGTAGTGGAGGAAGTTCGACTTGGCCCCCCGCCGTTCGATCACGGCCCGGGCCACGGCGTCGAGCTCGGCGGTGGTCACCCCGACCTTGGCGGCGGCCCGGGTGGCCTCGTGCATCTCGGCCACCACCTGGCCGGCGCGTCGCATCTTGGCGATCTCTTCTTTGGTCCGCCTCACCGGTGCGCTCCCCAGTTGTTCCGGCGTTCCTCGATGGCGCGGATGATGCGGCGCAACACGGCGTCGGCCGCGCCCACCCCGTTCACCTTGACCAGCTGGTTACGCCTCTCATACCAGCTGATCAGGGGGGCCGTCTGGCGTTCGTAGAGCTCGAGGCGACGGGTGATGGCCTCCTCGGTGTCGTCCTCTCGTTGAATGACCTCGCCTCCGCACACGTCACAGGTCCAGTTCACCCGGGGGGAGACGAGGTGGAGTAGTTGGTGTTGCAGTCGACGCACACCCGGCGACCGGCCAGGCGCTTGAGCACCACGCTGGTGGGAACTTCGACGTCGACGGTCAGGTCCATGTCGTCGGGCGCCATCATCGAGGCCAGGACCTCGGCCTGGAGGGTGGTGCGAGGGCAGCCGTCGAGGATGAACCCTCGGGCCCTGGCGTCGGGCTCGGACAGCCTGCCGCCGACGAGCTCCATGATGATGTCGTCGCCCAACAGCTCGCCGGCGTCCATGGCCTCTTTGACCTTGAGCCCGAGCTCGGATCCCGTCTTCACCGCCGCCCGCAGCATGTCCCCTGTGGAGACATGGGGGACCACGTAGTGGTGCGACAGGCTCACACACTGCGTTCCTTTGCCCGCCCCCTGTTTGCCGAGGACCACGAGCCTGACTCCGGGTACCACCGTCGGCTACTTGAGGAAACCTTCGTAGTTCCGCATCATCAACTGGCTGTCGATCTGCCGCATGGTCTCGAGGGAGACACCGACGGCGATGAGCAGCGTGGTCCCGTAAAACGGATAGCCGCTGATGTGCCACAACGCCATCAACAGCGATGGCAGCACGGCGACGGTGGCCAGGTACAAGCCACCGGGGACGGTGATGCGGTTCAAGATGCGCGCCAGGTATTTCTCAGTCGGAGGCCCTGGCCTGATGCCAGGGATGTACCCGCCTTGCTTTCGAATGATGTCGGCCTGCTGATGGGGATCGAATGCCACATACACGTAGAAGAACGTAAAGGCGAAGATCAAGATTCCGTACGACATCACGTAGATCAAGCTCGTCGGCGTGATGTGGTTGTTGACGAAGGTCCGGAATCCCGTCCACGGGATGACGTTGGCCAGCAGCACCGGGATGTACAGCAGCGAGTTGGCGAAGATGATGGGGATGACGCCGGATTGGTTGACCTTCAGGGGGATGTAGGTGGACGAGCCGCCGTACATTCGTCGCCCCACCACCCGTTTGGCAAAGGTGACTGGTATTCGTCGCTGGCCTTGCTCCATGAAGACCACCGTCACCAGCAAGATGATCGTCAGCGCGCAGATGACACCGAACTTGAGCTTGCCACCTTGGTCGAGGATGGCCGTCCCGCCGGCGGGGATGCCGGCTACGACGTTGGCGAAGATGATGATGGACATGCCGTTGCCGATGCCCCGCTGGGTGATGAGCTCGCCCAGCCACATGACGAAGGCGGTGCCGGCGGTGAGCGTCAGGCAGATGAAGGCCCCTCGGTAGATGGTGAAGTTGGGGATCAAGTCGATGCTGGTGCTGCCGAGCAGCCCGTTGCCCCCGTTCTTGAACACGTAGGTAAGGCCGGCCGACTGCAAAAGGGCCAACCCCACGGTCAAGTACCGGGTGGTCTGGGTCAGCTTCTTCTGACCGACTGCGCCTTGGTCACGCCACTCCTCGAGCTTGGGAATGACCGTCGACAGCAGCTGGACGATGATCGAGCTGGTGATGTACGGCATGATCCCCAGGCCGAACAGGGCCATGCGCAACAGCCCTCCACCGGAGAACAGGTTCAAGAAGCCGAGGATGCCCGACTTCTTGGCCAGCGCCTCGAGTTGCTGCACTTTGGCGATGGAGACGAAGGGAACGATGATGTTCGCCCCCAACTGGTAGAGCGCGATGACGAGAAGCGTGAAGATGACCTTGTTGCGGAGGTCGGGAACCTTGAAGATGTTCTTGAGGCTCGAAAGCACGAACCCAACTCCTCCCAGAGATCTCCACTACCGGGAGACCCGAGGTTATCGGTTGGCGAGAGCGTTTCCCCGCGCGGGCGGACGTCCATTGCCGAACGGAAGAGGGATCGCCTGAGTGGTCCCTCCGGCTGTTTCGATGGCCGAGCGCGCCGCTATCGAAAAGGCGTGTGCCTCGACGCGAATGGCCCGATTGAGCTCACCGCGGCCGAGCACCTTGACCAGCGAGCCCTTCTTGACCAGGCCCGCCGCACGCAAGGTGTCGGGGTTGGCCACATCGCCCTCGAAGGTCTGCAGCGCGTCGAGATTGATCACGGCGTAGGCCACCCGGAAAGGGTTGCGAAACCCCTTGAGCTTGGGGATGCGCTGGGCCAGGGGGAGCTGTCCACCTTCGAAACCGGGCTTGACCGTGTTGCGAGCACCGGTGCCCTTGGTACCGCGCCCGGCCGTCTTGTGACCCTTGCCCCCTGTGCCACGTCCCACCCGGCGCTTGGGCCGGTTGGAGCCGGCCGGCGGCCGTAGATCGTGCACCTTCATGACTGGTCCTCCACGTCACTGGATACCGACTTCTCCGCCGCCCGGCGCGCCTGGCGTGAGGCGGCGGCGCGCTCTTTTGCGGGCGGCGGCTTCTTCCTCGGTGGCCGTCTCGACGGTGACGAGGTGAGGGACGCGCGCGAACATGCCCCAGATCTCGGGGCGGTCCGGCAGAATGTTCACCTTTCCCACGCCGCGCAGGCCCAGCGCTCGCAGGGTGCCGCGGTGCTTGGGCTTGGTGCTGATGCCCGACACGACTTGAGTCACCTTCAGGTTGCCGGCACCCGTGCCCGGCCTAACGGCGTCCTTGGATCCAGCCGATGGCGGCGTCATGACGGCGCCTCGAAGATATCCGCGGCGCGGTCGGCGTTCGCGGTAGGCCCGCAGAACCCCACGCGGCACGACGTGGTCGATGGGCTTGCCACGCAGGCGAGCCACATCCTCGGGCCGCATAAGGCCTTTGAGCCCGGCGATGGTGGCGTGAGCGACGTTGATGCCGTTGGACGACCCCAGTGACTTGCACAAGATGTCGTGGATGCCGGCCATCTCCAAGATGGCGCGCGCCGCGCCGCCGGCGATGACACCGGTACCGGGTGCGGCCGGCTTGAGCATGACCCGTCCGGCCCCGGCTTCCCCGATGATGGGGTGGGTGATGGTGGAGCCGGCCAGCGGCACGTCGAACATGTTCTTGCGGGCCTCTTCGATTCCTTTTTGGACCGCCAGCCCCGCCTCTTTGGCCTTGCCGTAGCCGAGTCCGACGCGACCGTCGCCGTCGCCGACCACCATCAAGGCGGTAAACGAGAATCGGCGGCCACCTTTGACCACCTTGGCCACGCGGTTCACCCTGATGGTGCGTTCCTCGAACTGTCCGTCGAGCATCAGAACTCCAGTCCTTCTGTGCGGGCGGCGTCGGCCAGGGCGGCCACCCGCCCGTGATAACGGTTGCCGCCTCGGTCGAACACGACCTTGGACACGCCGGCAGCCTTGGCTCGTTCGGCGACGAGACGGCCGACGGACTGGGCGGCGGCGACGTTGCCCCCGCTCTTGTCGCGCAGCCCGGCTTCCACCGTGGCCGCCGCCGCCAGCGTGCGGCCGGTGGTGTCGTCGATGACCTGAGCAGAGATGTGCCGGGCCGAACGAAATACAGCCAGGCGAGGACGCTGCGGCGTCCCGTTGATCAGCTTGCGGACCCGGCGGTGCCGGCGAATGCGAAGGGCCCGCTTGCGGGCTGCGGTAACGGGCATGGCTACTTGGCCGCCTTCCCGGCCTTGCGCACGACGCGCTCGCCGAGGTAGCGCACGCCTTTGCCCTTGTAGGGCTCGGGCTTGCGAATCTTTCGGATGTCGGCGGCCACCTGACCCACCTTCTCCTTGTCAATCCCCTTGACGATGATCCTGGTCGGTACGGGCACCTCGAAAGTCACGCCGTCGGGGGCGTTCACCACCACCGGGTGCGAGAAGCCCAAGGCGAGTTCGATGCTCGACGGTCCCTTGAGCGCGGCGCGGTAGCCGACGCCCACGATCTCGAGCTCTTTTGTGAACCCACCGGTCACGCCGGCCACCATGTTGAACACCAAGGACCGGGTGAGTCCGTGCAGGGCGCGATTGTGACGCTCGTCGTCGGGACGCTCGACGGTCAGAGTCGAAGCCTCCTGGCGAACCGTGATGGCACCGGGCAGCGAGCGCGACAAGGTCCCCTGGGGGCCGGTCACGGTGACGAGCCTCTCATCGAGGGTCACCGTGACACCACCGGGTACTTCGATCGGTGAGCGTCCAACGCGCGACATCAGCGAGCTCCTTTACCAGACATAGCAGAGCACCTCGCCACCCATTCGCCTCCGACGGGCGTCACGGTCGGTCATGAGCCCTTGACTGGTGGACAGCACGGCCACGCCCATGCCGCCGAGCACTCGTGGCATCCGGTCGGCCTGCGCGTAGATGCGCAAGCCGGGCTTGGACACCCGCTTGAGGCCGGCGATGGTGCGCGTCCGGTCCTGGGCGTACTTGAGCTTGATCTCGAGCACGTTCCCGGGCCCGGTCGACGAGGGTCGCACGTCGAACCCGGCGATGTAGCCCTCTTTCACCAAGATGTCGGCCAGCGACACCTTGAGCTTCGATCCCGGCATCTTCACCGTGTCGTGCATAGCCGAGTTGGCATTGCGAATCCGCGTGAGCATGTCAGCGATGGGGTCGGTCATAGTCATGGACGCATACCTCCCATCACCAACTCGCCTTGGTGACGCCGGGGATCTCCCCGGCATGCACCATGACGCGCAGACAGATCCGGCACAGGCCGAACTTCCTGAACACGGCCTTGGGCCTCCCGCAGCGGCGGCAGCGGGTATAACCCCGGACCTTGAACTTCGGGGTGCGTTGTTGCTTCTGGATCAGTGCCTTTTTGGCCATCGTGCTAGAGGTTCTCCTGCCTGAACGGGAACCCGAAGGCGACGAGGAAGGCACGGCCCTCCGCATCGTTGCGGGCTGTGGTGCAAATGGTGATGTCCATTCCTCGAGTCGTGTCGATGCGGTCGTAGTCGACCTCGGGAAAGATCAGTTGTTCGTTGACGCCGAAGGTGTAGTTGCCATGCCCATCGAACGATGTCGACGGGAGCCCGCGAAAGTCACGGATCCTGGGGATGGCGAGGGCGATGAGGCGGTCGAGGAACTCCCATGCACGAGCACCGCGCATGGTCACCTTGACCCCGATGGGAACTCCCTCGCGCAGCTTGAACCCGGCAATCGACTTACGGGCCCGCGTCACCACCGGCTTCTGCCCGCTGATCACTTCGAGGTCGCGCACAGCACCCTCGATGAGCGAGGCCTGCTGGGTTGCCTTGCCGACGCCCATGTTGATGACGATCTTGTCGAGACCCGGGGCCTCCATGATGTTGCCGAGCCCGAGCTCCTCGCACAAGGCGACACGCACCGTCTCCCGGTAGCGCTCCTGGAGCCGGGGGCGGGCACGCGTAACGGTGTCAGCCATCACAGCTCCGTTCCGCACTTGCGACAGATGCGGATCTTGCGACCCGTCTCGTCGGTGCGCATGCCGATGCGACTGGGACCGTCCACGGGGCACACGATGGCCACGGCCGACACCGGCAAGGGCATGTCCTTGTCGATGATGCCGCCTTGCATCGTCGAACCTCGGGGCTTGGTGTGGCGCTTGGCCAGGTTGGCGCCGTCCACGATGACCTTGCCCACCGAGGGCATGGCTACCATCACTTCGCCGCGCTTGCCGCGGAACTTCCCACTGAGTACCTGCACAGTGTCACCCTTGCGGATCCGCATCACAGCACCTCCGGGGCGAGGGAGACGATCCTCATGAATCGCTTGTCGCGCAGCTCACGGCCGACGGGTCCGAAGATGCGCGTGCCGCGCGGCTGCTGCTGATCGTTGATGAGCACGGCGGCGTTCTCGTCGAACTTGATGTAGCTGCCATCGGGACGGCGCTTCTCTTTGGTCGTCCTGACCACCACACACTTGACGACCTCGCCCTTCTTCACCGCCGCGCCAGGAATGGCGTCCTTGACGGTGGCGACGAAGATGTCGCCGATGCTCGCGTAGCGACGACGTGAGCCCCCGAGGACCTTGATGCACAAGACCTCGCGGGCGCCCGAATTGTCGGCCACCTTGAGACGGGACTCTTGCTGGATCATCGGGCACGCTCCAGTACCTCGGTCACCCGCCAGCGCTTGAGCTTCGAGATCGGCCTCGTCTCCATCACCCGGACGCGATCGCCGGTGTGGGCTTCGAGCCCGTCGTCATGCGCGTAGAGCTTGCGGGTACGCTGGACTGTCTTGCCGTAGCGGGAGTGGCGGACACGCTCCACCACGGCCACGACCACGGTGGCCTGCATCTTGTCGGAGACGACCAGACCCTCGCGCACCTTGCGTCCGGCTCGTTCCCCACTGTCGGACCCGGTTTCGGCCGACGCGCTCGCCGCGGCCTTTGAAGCCGCTGGCATCGGAGCCGCGGCGGCAGGTGCCGCCGCCGCTTCGGTCACGTCGGCAGCGGGGGCCTCGACGCCCGGCGCCTCGGGGGCGTCCGGTGTCTGTTCCTCGGCCATCACTGATCCTCCTCGTCGCCGTCGCCGGCTTCCTCGACGTCGTCATCCTCGACTTCGTCATTGACGTCGGCGTCGTCGTCGACATCGTCGACGTCGTCATCGACCACCAGCTCCTCGACCTCGTCATCACCAGCCAGGGCGTCCTCGTCGAGAATCTCTTCGTCCTTGGCTCGTCGCCGGGGGGGCCGGGGTGGGCGAACAGGGCGGGCGATGACCACCGGCCCGGCGTCGCGACCCTCGGCCACGGCGATCTCGCGGTCACGAATGATGGTCAGCACGCGCGCCACGTCACGGCGCGCCAACGGCAGGCGCGACGCGTTGTCCAGCTGGCCGGTGGCGAGCTGGAAGCGAAGGTTGAGCAGCTCACGGCGACTCTCGGCCAGCTTCACGTCCAACTCGTCGTCATCGAGCTCGCGCAGTTCATCGGCGTTGGGCATCGTCGTTTAGACCTCCACCTCAGCCGCACCGTGCATGCCCGGGCGCACGACGAATCGCGCCTTGCACGGAAGCTTCTGAATAGCCCGCTCCATGGCCTCTTTGGCCAGCTCGCGATCCACACCGGCCAGCTCGAACAAGATGCGGCCGGGCTTGACCACCGCCACCCAGTGTTCGGGGTTGCCCTTTCCCGATCCCATGCGCGTCTCGGCGGGCTTCTGCGTCACCGGTTTGTCGGGGAAGATCCGGATCCACACCTTCCCACCACGCTTGACGTGACGGGTCATGGCAATACGGGCGGCTTCGATCTGCCGCTGGGTCAACCACGCCGGCTCCAAGGCCTGAATACCGAAGTCGCCGAAGTTGATGGCCGTGCCACCTTTGGCGTCGCCTTGGCGCCGACCGCGGTGTTGCTTGCGGTACTTGACCTTGCGAGGCATCAACATCAGTCCGATTCCTTTCGGAAGTGCGGCGTCTCGTGATGCTCGTTGCGGGTACGACGCTCGATCTCTTCTTCTTCGGCCAAGAGGCGTTCCAAGGCGTCGGGGGCCTCGCCGGCCGGCGGCGAACCACCGGGCAACGGGGACGGCGTCACTTCTTCGGTGTCAGGAGCGTCATCGGCCCCGCCACTGGCTTCGTCGCCAGCGGGCGAATCGGTGACCACGACACTTCCCGGCTCGCCTTGCTCGGCTCGGCGACGACCGCCACCGGCGGTGATCAGGCGACGCGGACCCGATTGACCGGAAGTCTCCCCGGCCGCCATGGCGGCTTCTCGAGAGATCTTGTCCTCCGACGAGAGCTTGTAGGGAAGGATGTCCCCCTTGTAGATCCACACCTTCACGCCGATGCGGCCGAAGGTGGTGCGGGCCTCGCGAAAGCCGTAGTCGATGTCGGCCCGCAACGTGTGCAGCGGCACCCGACCCTCACGGTAGCCCTCCTTGCGGGCCATCTCGGATCCACCCAACCGCCCCGAGCACTGCACGCGCACGCCGAGGGCGCCGGCTTTGGTCACCGTCTGCATGGCTCGCTTCATGGCTCGCCGAAAGGCGACGCGGCGAGCGAGCTGGTCGGCGATGGACTGGGCGATGAGCGCGGCGTCGAGCTCGGGCTGCTTGATCTCCTGGATGTTGAGCTGGATCCGGTTGCGCAGCCCGGTGATGTCTTCGAGCTTCTTCTTGAGGCGATCGGCCTCGGACCCGCGCCGACCGATGACGATGCCCGGGCGCGCCGTGTGGATGTCGACACGCAACCGGTCGCGCGGTCCGCTCGATCTCGATGCGGCTGACGGCGGCCGTCTCCAGCTGAGAAGTCAGGTAGTCACGGATCTTCCAGTCCTCGATCACGAAGTCCTGGTAGTTGCGCTCTTCGAACCAACGCGACTTCCAGTCCGTCGTGACGCCGAGGCGAAACCCGTACGGGTTGACCTTCTGGCCCATCTCAGTCCTTCTCCTCTGGCGCGTCGGTGGCGTCGTCCTCATCCGCCTCGGACAGCGCATCAGCGTCAGCGTCGTCGTCGACCTCTTCGTCGTCGACCTCTTCGTCGTCGACCTCTTCGTCGTCGACCTCATCGGTCTCGACCTCATCGGTCTCGACGCCGTCTTCGGTCTCAATGCCGTCTTCGGTGTCGACGGCCTCATCGGTCTCGATGAAGTCGGTATCGACGGCGTCGACATCGTTCTCGTCGAGCTCGTCGGCGTCGGCCGACTCGTCTCGGTCGGCCCGACCCGATCCGGCCCGTGCCCCCGCCGCACCGCGCCGTCCGGACTCGCGCCGTGATGCGGCCACGCGTCGCGATCGCAGGTCGGCGGCAGCGGCTTCCTGGCGGGCCCGGCGGTGCTCGAGGCGATCATCGGGAAGTCGGCTCACGATGACCGTGATGTGGCACGTCCGCTTGCGGATCCGGGTGGCCCGGCCGCGCGCCCGTGGCCGCCACCGCTTGAGCGTCGTGCCTTCGTCGGCGTAGCACGCCGAGATGTACAGCTCGTCGGGATCCAGCCCGTCGTTGTTGCGGGCGTTGGATACCGCCGACGAGAGCACCTTGGCCACCACGCGGGCGGCTTCTCGGGGAATGGTGCGCAGGATCTCGTCCGCCTTGTCGACGTCGCGTCCGCGCACGACGTCAAGGATCTCGCGGGCCTTGTACGCCGACATCCGGTAATGCCGCAACACGGCGCGCGTACCGGGACGCTCGTTGGTCTTCACCCCGGGCATCTATCGCCTCGCTTGGCGCTCTTGGCCGGCGTGATACCGGAACGTGCGCGTGGGAGCGAACTCACCGAGTTTGTGGCCCACCATGGACTCCGTCACGTACACGGGCACGTGCTTGCGGCCGTCGTGGACGGCGATGGTGTGACCCACCATGTCGGGAATGATCGTGGACCGACGCGACCACGTCTTGATGACGCGCTTCTCGTTGTTGGCGTTCAGCACGTCCACCTTCTTGAGAAGATGGTCGTCGACGAAGGGTCCTTTTTTCAGGCTACGCGGCATGGCGTGCTCTTCCCTCGGTTCTGGTCATCGACGCGCCCCACGGGTGCGGCGTCGACGCACGATCAACTGGTCGGAGGGCTTGTGCTGGCCTCGTGTGCGGCCTTCAGGCTTGCCCCAGGGAGAAACCGGGTGACGGCCACCGGAGGACTTGCCCTCGCCTCCACCCAACGGGTGGTCGACGGGGTTCATGGCGACACCTCTCGACTGCGGGCGCTTGCCCTTCCAGCGGTTTCGCCCTGCCTTGCCGATGGAGATCAGCTCGGCTTCGGCGTTACCCACTTCACCGAGCGTGCCCCGGCAGTCGATGGGGATGCGGCGCATCTCTGTCGACGGCAGGCGGAGCGTGGCGAACTGGCCTTCTTTGGCCACCAGCTGCGCGCTCATGCCCGCCCCCCGGGCCAGCTTGCCTCCTTGGCCAGGACGGAGCTCGACGTTGTGAATGGTCGAACCCACCGGGATGAAGCGCAACGGCAGCGCGTTGCCGGGACGGATCTCGGCACCCTGGCCGCTGCCCAGCACGTCACCGACGTGCACGTTGGCGGGGGCCAAGATGTAGCGCTTCTCGCCGTCGTAGTAGTGCAGCAAGGCGATGCGGGAGTTGCGGTTGGGGTCGTACTCGATCGACGCCACCTTGGCGGGCACACCGTCTTTGTCCCGCTTGAAGTCGATGATGCGGTACTGCTGCTTGTGCCCGCCACCGCGATGGCGCGCCGTCTTACGGCCGTAGCTGTTGCGCCCGCCGGTTCTGGGTTTGGGGACGAGCAACGACTTCTCGGGACGCGTGCGAGTGATCTCCGAGAAGTCCGAGGACGACTGGAACCGCCGGCCGGCGCTGGTGGGCTTGCGCTTGCGCAAAGGCATGGAGGCCTCTCAGTTCCTCTCGAACAGGTCGATGCGGTCGCCGGCATGCAGAGTCACCACGGCGCGCTTGGTCGTAGCGCGATGTCCGATGGTGTTGGTCTTGCGGTTGTGGCGCCGCTTGCCCTTGCGGTTCAAGGTGTTTACCTTGGTGACCCGTACTCCGAACACCTGCTCCACGGCCTGGCGGACGTCGATGCGGGTGGCGTCGGGTGCCACCACGAAGACATACACGCCGTCGTCCATCAAGGCGTAGGACTTCTCCGACACCACCGGCCGCAGGAGGATCTGGGAAGCATCCCTCATGACTCGCCTCCCTCGTCCTCGACGTCATCTGTGGCGTCGTCGGCGTCGTCGGCGTCGTCCGCCCCCTCGGTGTCGACGTCGGTGTCGTCGTCGGTGTCGGCGTCGATGTCCTCGGTGTCGATGTCCGCCTCGGCGCTCGTGTCTTGGTCCGTCGAGTCGGCTCCAGCCTTGGTGGCGGACGCCTTCTTCGTGGCCCGCGCCTTCTTGGCGCCCCGGGCCCGAGTCGGTGCTGGCGACTCCGCTTCGGCATCAGCCTCGGCTTGGGCGGCCGCCGCACGAGCTGCTTCGGCCGAGCCCTCCACGGTGGTCGTCTCACCCGGCAAGGTGGCGTCGGTGAAGACGATCCAGTCGTTGCAAAGGATGTCGAAGGTGTTGAGTTCGGAATCCTGCAGCGTCTGGACGCTCCCCAGGTTTGCGAACGATCGATCGGCCACGCCGTCCATCGGTCCCAGGACGACCAGGATCTTCCCGTCGAGACCCAAGGCCTCCAAGGAGGCCACGGCGTCCTTGGTCTTGGGGACTTCGAAGTCCCAGGCGTCGATCACCACCACCCGGGCCAACGAAGCCCGGTCCGACAATGCCGACAACAGGGCCAGGCGCACCATCTTCTTGGGTGTGCGCTGGCGATACGAACGCGGCTTGGGCCCCAGGGCGACGCCACCGCCGGACCATTGCGGGGAGCGGGTCGATCCCTGACGGGCCCTACCGGTTCCCTTCTGGCGAAACGGCTTGGCCCCACCGCCGGCCACCTCGGCGCGCGTCTTGGTCGACTGCGTCCCCGAACGTGCCGCCGCCAGCTGGGCGGCGACGACCTGATGGAGCACGGCCAGGTGCGGCTCGATGCCGAAGATGGTGGGGTCGAGGACGATCTCGTCGAGGACGACTCCCTGGCGGTTTCGCCGGGCGACGGTGCGCGACTGCGGTTCAGGACGCTCGCGACGTCGGCGCGAGATGCCGCCCTCAGTGGCGTCGGGAGCGGAGGCCAGGATCGTCATGACGCCCCTTTGCCGCCGTCACCCTTGATGGCGTTGCGGAGGATCACCACGCCGCCCCGGGGCCCGGGAATGGCCCCTTTGATCAGGATCAACTCCCGATCAGGGTCGGCTTGGACGACCTCGAGGTTCATGGCGGTGACCTGGTGGCCACCCACGCGCCCGGCCATCTTGGTGCCCTTGAACACCCGAGAAGGCGTGGCGCACGCCCCGATCGACCCCGGCGCCCGGTGCTTCTTGTGGGTGCCATGCGAAGAACTGAGCCCATGGAAGTTGTGGCGCTTCATGGACCCGGTAAAGCCCTTGCCCCTGGACACGGCGATGGCGTCCACACGCTCGCCGGCGACGAGGGTGTCGGCGGTGAGCTGTTGGCCCACCTCGAACCCGCTGGAATCGTCGATCCTCAGCTCGACCAGATGGCGTCCGGGGTCGACACCGGCGGCCGCGTAGTGACCCGACTCGGGCTTGTTGAGAGTAGAAGCCCTTCGCACGCCCCACGTGACCTGCAGCGCCGAATAGCCCTCGCGCTCGGGGGTCTTGACCTGCACCACCCGCACGGGCGCGACCTTCAACACCGTTACCGGAATGGCACGGTGCTGGTCGTCCCAGACCTGGGTCATGCCGACTTTCTCGCCGACGATCGCCTTGGTCGCCACGGTTGTACCCGATTCCTCTCGTTCATGTTGCAGGGAGCTGCCCAGTGGCGGTTCCCATGGCTGGTGGCACTCGCAGGTGCCGTGTGCACACCAACGCTCCGCCCGGGAGAACCCGAGCGGAGCGCTCGTCAGATTGTGCTCCAAGGTCCCCACCGGCTCGCCGGCAGGCGCTCAGAGACGTCGAAACTACTTGGGGCCTGAAATCAGCCCGACCTGCGACGCTACACCATCAACTACAAGGCCTGCCAGGCGTTGGACCACTTGGCCGGGGGCGACGGGGCCCCCGGAGCGGCGCCGGCCGACTTAGACGTTCTGGATCTTTATCTCGATGTCGACCCCGGCGGGAAGGTCCAGCCGCTGAAGGGAGTCCACCGTCTTGGGGGTGTGCTCCACGATGTCCACCAGACGCTTGTGCACACGCATCTCGAAGTGCTCCCGGCTGTCCTTGTACTTATGGGGCGACCGGATGACCGTGTAGCGGTGCTTCTCGGTGGGCAGCGGGACCGGTCCTTGCACCTTGGCCTGCGTGCGCAGCACCGTCTGGACGATCTTTTCCGTGGACTGATCGAGGATCTCGTGGTCGTAGGCCTTGAGCCTGATGCGGATCTTCTGTCGTGCCGCTTCGGCCACGATTCAGTCCCCCGCCTTGCGTTGGGTGCTCATGGCTACTTGAGGACCTTGACGACGCGGCCCGAGCCCACCGTGCGGCCACCCTCGCGGATGGCGAAGAGCAGGCCCTCGTCCATGGCGATGGGCTTCTGCAGCTGCACGGTCATCTCGGTGTTGTCGCCGGGCATCACCATCTCAGTGCCCTCGGGCAGGGTGATCGATCCCGTGACGTCGGTGGTGCGGAAGTAGAACTGCGGCCGGTAGTTGTTGAAGAAGGGCTTGTGGCGGCCACCTTCCTCCTTGGTGAGCACGTACACGTTGGCCTCGAAGTCGGTGTGGGGCGTGATGGATCCGGGCTTGGCCAGCACCTGGCCGCGCTCCACGTCCTCCTTCTTGGTGCCCCGCAGCAGGGCGCCGATGTTGTCGCCCGCCTGGCCCTGGTCGAGAAGCTTGCGGAACATCTCCACGCCGGTGACGACGGTCTTCTGGGTGGCACGCAGCCCGACCAGCTCGAGCTCCTCACCCACCTTGACCACACCTTGCTCGACCTTGCCGGTCACGACCGTGCCACGCCCGGTGATGGACATGACGTCTTCGATGGGCATGAGGAAGGGGCGGTCGATGGGGCGCTCGGGCTCGGGGATGAAGTCGTCCACCGCCGCCATGAGCTCGAGGATCTTGGGCGTCCACTCGGGGTCACCCTCGAGGGCCTTCAGCGCGCTGACCCGGATCACGGGCACGTCGTCGCCGGGGAAGTTGTACGCGCTGAGCAGCTCGCGCACCTCCAGCTCGACGAGGTCGAGGAGCTCCTCGTCGTCGACGATGTCGGCCTTGTTCAAGGCGACCACGATGGAGGGCACACCCACCTGGCGGGCGAGCAGCACGTGTTCACGGGTCTGGGGCATGGGCCCGTCGGCGGCCGATACGACGAGGATGGCCCCGTCGACCTGGGCGGCACCGGTGATCATGTTCTTGATGTAGTCGGCGTGGCCCGGCATGTCGACGTGCGCGTAGTGGCGGTTGTCGGTCTCGTACTCGACGTGGGCGATCTGGATGGTGATGCCGCGGGCCTTCTCCTCGGGCGCCTTGTCGATCTGGTCGAACGAGGTGAACGCGACGTTGGGGTTGCCCTCGGACAGGACCTTGGTGATGGCCGCCGTGAGCGTGGTCTTGCCGTGGTCGATGTGCCCCATCGTCCCGACGTTGATGTGCGGCTTCGTACGCTCGAACTTCTTCTTGGCCATGGCCTTTGCTCCGGCTCCCTATCTCTGACGACACCCTCGGTGCCGTCTGTCGTGTGCTCTATATCCTGACGGTTGCTGCCTACTCGCCGTGCGCCCGGGCGATGATCTCGCGGGCGATGGAGTCCGGCACTTCGTGGTAGGCGCTGAATTGCATCGTGTACGTGGCGCGACCCTGCGTCCGAGAACGCAGGTCGGTAGCGTAGCCGAACATGTCCCCTAAGGGCACCAAGGCCCGCACCACGTGGCTGGTGCCTCGTTGCTCCATGCCCTCGACCTTGCCTCGCCGGGACGACAGGTCGCCGATGACCTCACCCATGTAGTCCTCGGGGGTCACCACCTCGACGGCCATGACCGGCTCCAGCAAAACCGGGCTGGCCTTGCGGGCCGCGTCCTTGACGGCCATTGACCCGGCGATCTTGAAGGCCATTTCCGACGAGTCGACGTCGTGGTACGAGCCGTGGGTGAGGTTGACGCGGACGTCGACCATTGGGTAACCGGCCAGGACCCCGTTGGTGAGGGCTTCTTGGATGCCGGCGTCGACGGCGGGAATGTACTCCTTGGGGATCACCCCGCCGACGATCTTGTCCACGAATTCGTAGCCACCGCCGGGACCGGTCGGCTCCAGGCCGATGACGACGTGGCCGTACTGGCCTCGGCCACCGGTCTGGCGGACGTAGCGGCCTTCCACCTTCTCCACCGGCTTGCGGATGGTCTCTCTATAGGCGACCTGGGGCTTTCCCACGTTGGCGTCGACGGAGAACTCCCGCAGCATGCGGTCGACGAGCACCTCGAGGTGCAGCTCGCCCATGCCCGAGATGACGGTCTGGCCCGTCTCCTCGTCGGTGCGCACCCGGAAGGTGGGGTCTTCCTCGGACAGCGAATAGAGCGCCTTGCCCAGCTTGTCCTGGTCGGCCTTGGTCTTGGGCTCGACGGCGACGTGGATGACCGGCTCGGGGAAGGTCAGTTGCTCGAGCAGGATGAGATGGCCCGGGTCGCACAAGGTGTCGCCGGTGGTGGTGTCCTTCAGGCCCACCACCGCCACGATGTCGCCGGTGAAGATGGCTTCTTTGTCCTCGCGGTGGTTGGCGTGCATCTGCAGGATCCGCCCCACCCGCTCCTTGCGGCCGCCCTTGGTCGAGTTGATGATGGTCGAGCCCTTGGCCAAGGTGCCCGAGTAGACGCGCAGGTAGGTGAGCTTGCCCACGTAGGGGTCGGTCATGATCTTGAAGGCGAGTGCCGCAAAGGGCTCGGAATCGTCGGCCCGCCGTTCGACCTCCTCGCCCTTGGGGGTGAGGCCGATGGGCGTGGGCACATCGAGCGGGGACGGCAGGAAGTCGACCACGGCGTCGAGCATGGGCTGGACGCCTTTGTTCTTGAAGGCCGAGCCGCACAAGACGGGGACGACCTCGCTGGCGATGGTGGCCCGGCGCAAAGCCCGGCGCAGGTCGTCAGCGGTGATGGCCTCGTCGGCGACGTACTTCTCCATGATGGTGTCGTCGTAGTTGGACAACACGTCGACAAGGTCGTGGCGCGCCGCTTCGGCTTCGTCGACGAGGTCGGCGGGAATGGCCTCGGTGCTCCACTTCTCGCCCATGTCGTCGGACCCCCACAACAGGGCCTCCATGGCGATCAGGTCGACGAGGCCTCGGTAGCCACCTTCGACCCCGACCGGGAGTTGGATGACGGCGGTTTTGGCGTCGAGGCGATCGCGGATCATCTCGACGGAGCGGTGGAAGTCGGCGCCGATGCGGTCCATCTTGTTGATGAAGCAGATCCTCGGCACCGAGTATTTGTTGGCCTGGCGCCACACCGTCTCGGTCTGGGGCTCCACGCCGGCCACGGCGTCGAACACGGCCACCGCACCGTCGAGGACGCGGAGGGATCGCTCCACCTCCACGGTGAAGTCCACGTGGCCTGGTGTGTCGATGATGTTGATCCAGGTGTCGCGCCACTTGCAGGTGGTGGCGGCCGAGGTGATGGTGATGCCTCGCTCTTGCTCCTGGACCATCCAGTCCATGGTGGCGGCGCCTTCGTGGACCTCACCGATCTTGTAGTTCTTGCCGGTGTAATAGAGGATCCGCTCGGTCGTGGTGGTCTTGCCCGCGTCGATATGGGCCATGATCCCGATGTTTCGGGTCCTGGCCAGAGGGAATTCTCGGATTGGGCGTGCGTCAGCCATAGTTCTTCTGCTCTCGGGTCGTACTAAACGCCCACGTCACGGTGCGCCAGGCGCCGGCTGCGGGGTTGGCCCTTCTACCAGCGGTAGTGGGCGAAGGCCTTGTTGGACTCGGCCATCTTGTGCATGTCCTCTCGGCGCTTGACCGCCGCGCCGGTGCTGTTGGCGGCGTCGAGGACCTCGTTGGCCAGGCGTTCGGCCATCGTCTTCTCCCGGCGCGACGGGAGAACCCGACCAACCAACGGATGGCCAGGGTGGTGGCCCGGCGGGGACGGACGTCGACGGGGACCTGATACGTGGCCCCACCGACACGCCGGCTCTTGACCTCGAGCTCGGGCCGGGTGTTCTCGACCGCCTTCTTCAAGATGGTCACGGGGTCGCCGCCGGTCTTCTCCCGCACGACCTCCAAGGCGTCATAGACGATGCGTTCGGCCAGAGTCCGCTTGCCTCGAGACAACACCTTGTTGACGACCTGGGTGACGAGCACCGAACGGTGCACGGGGTCGGGAGCGA
>CAWCAW010000002.1:0-118616 GCA_963793645.1 uncultured Acidimicrobiaceae bacterium
TTGTGTAACCTACTTGGCACCAGTACGTATTGCTAACCTCACCGATCGGTTGGCGGCCCAACCGTGGCTCCAGTTGGGCCCCACCAGGACCGACGAGCTGGCCCAGGCGCTGCGACCTCTGACTCGAGCGGTGGTCTCGTCCGGTGTGGTGCCTTTGCTCAACCCCATCGGCGTGTCGCCGCCGGACTGAGCGGCCAGTCGGCGCACACGAAAGCCCCCACCTTGCGGTGGGGGCTTTCGAACTGGGGATGTTCGGAGTGTTTTGGGGTTTGGAACGAAGTTCGTTCCACCGTGATTATCGACAGCGGACCCCGCACCTTTAGCGAATCGATCCCAACGTCTGCACAACGGTGAGCCCCTGTGTTCCATGGCCTCTCGGGCTTCCCGGCCTCGCCCAAAACGACGGCGGCCCGTAGTGTGTCGCCCAGGCGGCCGGTCTCCGGCGCCAGGGAAGTCACGAGGATGGGGGGTCGGCCATGGCGGTTTCGGAGAAGGACCTGATTGTTCGCCACGTAGGGGACGACGGGGCCCCGTGGGTGGACACCGGCACCGGGGTGCACCTCAAGATCATGCGCGTCGACCTCGACCGGGGCACGTGGGTGATCCGCAATCGCTTCGAGCCGGGCGTCCAGCTCCAGACCCACAAGCACACCGGTGCCGTGGAGGGCTACACGCTGACGGGCCGGTGGAACTACCTCGAGTACGACTTCGTGTCGCTGCCCGGGTCCTACATCTACGAGCCGGCCGGGTCGGTGCACACCTTGAATGTGCCCGAGGACAACACCGACGACACCGACGTGCTCTTCGTGATCGAAGGGGCGCTGCTCAACTTGACGCCCGACGGCCAGGTCGAGAGCGTCGTCGACGCCGCCTTTATGGTGGACGTCTACGTGGCACTGTGCGAGGCGGCCGGACTGGGGTATCCGTCCGGGATGCTCGTCTCCTGACTCGAGGCGTGAGCAGCGCCATGCGGCCCGGCACCGACCTGGCGACACGCCTGATCGATCCCGAGCTGTACCTCACCGATCCGTTTCCGCTCTACGCGCAGTTGCGCGCCGAAGCACCGGTGGCGTGGAACGCCGAGCGCGGCTTCTGGGCGCTGTCTCGTTATGCCGAAGTCATGGCCGCCGAAAGCGACGCCGAGACGTTCTGCGCCGGCCGAGGCATTCTCACCGACGAGATCGGCGCTCACTACGAGACCCCACCGACGATCATGCACACCGATCCGCCCGAGCACACCCGCTACCGCCGGCTGGTCCAGCCCGGCTTTAAGCCTTCCGTCGTCAAAGACCTCGAGCCGTTCATCCGCGCTCGAGCTCAGGCCCTGGCGGCGCGCCTTCCGAGCGACACCATGGTGGACGTCGTGGCCGACTTGGCCGTGCCGCTACCCATACAGGTCATCAGCCAGATGCTGGGGTTGCCCGACGAGGACTGGGAACGCTGCTACCAGTGGTCCGAGGCGGTTATCCCCGGGGCCACCGATTGGCCCGAGGAACGTCGCAACCAACTTCTCGGCGAGATGATCGAGTACCTCTTGGAGGCCACCCGGGCACGGCGCGCCAAACCGGGCGACGACGTGCTCACCGAGCTCGCCCACGCCACCATCGACGGCGACCAGCTATCGGATTCCGAGCTGGCCATGTTCCTCGTGCAGCTGCTGGTGGCCGGCAACGAGACCACACGCAACCTCATCTCGGCCGGCATGGTGGCGCTGGCAGAGAACCCCGACCAGTGGCAGCACCTACGCCACCATCGCGAGTTGGTGCCCAGTGCCGTGGAGGAGATGCTGCGGTGGACCACCCCTGTCATCGCCTTCATGCGCACGGCTACGCGCCACGTCGAGCTCGGCGATGTGAATATCGCCGAGGGCGAACCTGTGCTCATGCTCTTCGCGTCGGCCAATCGCGACGAGATCGTCTTCGGCCCGAGCGCGTCGAGCTTCGATGTGGCTCGCCACCCGAACCCCCACATCGCCTTCGGCAACGGGCGCCATTTCTGCCTCGGCGCGGCACTGGCCCGCCTCGAGGGACGGGCGGTGCTCGAAGAGCTCCTCGCTCGCTTTGCGGGTGTCGAGGTGGCCGGGGTGGTGCAGCGCACCGGATCGTCGGTGATCGCCGGCGTACGGCGCGCCGAATTGTCCTTCGTGGGTGGTTAACCGAACCCCAAACCGGCCTGCCTGCACCCTGTCCCTGTATCGAAGACCGCCGTACTGTGAGCTCCAGGTAGCCAGAGCACGCGGTCCATCTCGGCGCCGACGTCTCGCAGGAGGTTTTCATGCGTATCGAGTCCTCGGTCTTCTCCATCTCGTGGATCCCGTCGGAGGCCGTCGCCGGCGCCATGAAGCTCCCCTTCGAAAAGGGCCTGGCCCACTACGACTCGGCGCCGCCGGAGACGGTCACCGACCTGGAGGAACTCCGCCTCGCCGATCGCTATCGCTTTGCCAACAAGCTCGACGGGTGGATCGAGGTCGTGGACGGACGCATCGTGGGCCACGGCCAAAGCGGTAGCGGCAGCATCGGTTCCACCGCGCTACGGATGGGTGGACGCCAGATCGTGTTTCAGGCCATCCCTCTCCCCGAGCTGCGCCCCGAGCCTGAGGTGAGCGCCACCGAGGTGCGCTTCGTGCAGACGGCCGGCGGCCGGACCGGTGTGCCCGCCCCTCGGCGGGTGCGGCGAGCGCCGTTCGTGCAATTCACCGCGCCCCTGGCGTGGACGACGCTGACGCTCACCATCCGGGCCGACGGGACGTCCAGCGGCGAGTTGCTGGGGGCAAGCCCCTTTCCCCGGCACTGGGTCTACGGCCATGACGGCGAGCTCATCTCCAAGTCCGGGCTCATCGATTTCAGCAACTGGTACCGGCGGGCCTTCGGGAAACACAGCCCGTGGGGCGACCAGGACTCGCCGGCGGTCAGCGCCGAGCTCGAAACGGCCCTCGAACGCGAGCTGTCGGTGCACGTGATGCAAGGTGGCATCAAGCCCCAGATCCGCAAGGTCAAGGCGGGCGTGGCCATCGTCGAGCAGGGCACACCGGGCGACGAGCTGTTCTTGGTGCTCGACGGGGTGGTGCGCATCGAAGTCGATGGTGAGCGCATCGCCGAGTACGGACCGGGTTCCATGCACGGCGAGCGGGCCGTGTTGGAAGGCGGTGTGCGCACCTCGACCATCCGAGCCGTCACGGCGTGCAAGCTGGCGGCGGTCCCGGGATCTCAGATCGACTCCAAGGCCTTGGCCGAGCTGCGCGAGGGCCATCGTCGGGAAGAAAAGGACTGAGCTCGCCTTCGCCGTCCGCGGTCGACTAGGCAACATCGCATGGTGGACAACGCTGATGCCGTCATCATCGGGTCGGGCCCCAACGGCTTGGTGGCCGCCGCCACCTTGGCCCGAGCCGGTTGGAAGGTGCATGTCCTCGAACGCTCCCCCGTCGCCGGGGGGGCCGTCCACAGCGCCGAGCTCACGGCGCCGGGCTACGTGCATGACACCTACTCCGCCTTTTACGGGCTGCTCCATTCCTCGCCCGTCTTCACCGACCTGGGCCTGGACACCCGGCTGTCATGGGCACACTTCGACGTGCCTGTGGCCGCCGCCGTGGACCCCGAGCACGCCGCGCTCCTCCATGCCGACGAAGCCGCCACCGTCGACGGTCTGCGGCGGCGCCATCGCGAAGATGGGTCGGCGTGGACCGAGCTGTGCACATGGTGGGACCGCATCGGGACGCGGCTGCTGGCCGTGATGGTCGCTCCCATCCCCTCGATGGGGCCAACGCTTTCGCTGCTGGCCGCCACGCGCGGCAAGGGTCTCTTCGATCTCGCCAAGATGCAGGTGGAGCCCCTCGACGTGTTGGCCACCGAACGCTTCGCAGACCCGGCCGCCCAGGCGCTGGTGGCGGCGGGCGCATCGCACGCCGACGTCGCCGTGGACGTGCCCGCCAGCGCACCGGCCGCCCTGATCCTGGCCCTGGTGGCCCAGCGTCTGGGGATGCCCGTCCCCGTCGGCGGGGCCGGACAGCTGGCGGCGGCCCTGGTGGCGATCGTGGAAGAGGCCGGCGGCACGGTGACCACCAACGCCGAGGTCGTGCGAGTGGTCGTGCGCGGCGGAAGGGCCGTGGGCGTGGAGACCCGAAGTGGCGACTCCATCAGCGCCCGGCGTGCCGTCCTTGCCGACGTCGGCCCGCGGGCCTTGTGCGAGACGTTGGTAGGTCCCGACGAGCTCCCCGCTTCGTATGTGGCCGGACTGCGGCGCTATCGCTACGGCACCGGGGTGTTCAAGGTCGACCTCGCCCTCGACCGAGGCGCACCATGGACAGCCGAAGGGCTCGAGCGTTGCGGCGTCGTGCATCTCACCGGCACCGTGGCGGCGATGGCCAAGGCCGGCTACCAAGCCCGCTCGGGGTCACTCCCCGATGAGCCCATGCTCATCGTCGGCCAGCAGACCGTGGCCGACCCCAGCCGGGCGCCTGCTGGTGGCCATACCTTGTGGATCGAGACCCACGTCCCGGGGGTGCCAAGCGGATCAACGTCGTGGGCGCCGCGACGCGATGAGTTTCTCGAAACGGTGCTGCAACGCCTCGAGCACCACGCCCCGGGACTGCGCGACGGCATCGTCGGCATGGCGGTGCGCACACCTGATGACTTGCAGGCGGAGAACCCCAACCTCGTCGGCGGTGACCTCGGAGCCGGTTCCAGCGCGCTCGACCAGCAGTTGGTGTTCCGCCCCGTCCCCGGGTGGTTCCGCTACAACACCCCCATCAAAGGTCTGTATCTGTGCTCGGCGTCCACCCACCCCGGCGGCGGCGTGCATGGCATGGCGGGGCGCAACTGCGCCCGGCGCGTCTTGCACCAGCGCCTAAGGAGGCGGTGACACGAGCCCGTGGTCATACGCGTAGCGAACCGCTTCGGCGCGGCTGCGGGCGTGGATCTTGGCGAAGAGGTGGTTGATGTGGCTCTTCACCGTTACCTCTGAGATGAAGAGTTCTGCCGCTATCTCGGCGTTGCTGTGTCCGGCCGCGATGGCTCGCAGCACGTCGGCCTCACGCGGTGTCAGGTCGTCGGGTAACGACACGGGGTCAGCGGGATCATCGAGCGCGGCGTAGACGACTCGACTTCCGAGGGCGGTGATGCGGCCCGCAGGAGGCTGGCCTGAGCAACAGGGTCGAGAACTGCTTGGCCGGCGGCGGCGGAGCGGACGGCCAGGGCGATCTGCGCACGTCCGGCGTCCTTGGTGAGAAATCCCATAGCCCCCGCTTCGAGGGCGCCGAGGATGCTGGCGTCGTCGGCGAACGTGGTGAGGACCACGACCTTCACGTCGGGCAGCTTCGGCGGCCAGGCGCCTCGTGGCCGTGACGCCGTCCACGTTGGGCATGCGCAGGTCCATCAGCACCACGTCGGGTGTCGAACGCGCTGAGCCAGCGCGACCGCTTCGTCACCGTCGGCGGCCAGACCGACGACCTCGATGCCGGCCTCGGCATCGAGCACGGTGGCCAGCGCTTCGCGCACGGCGCGCTGATCGTCGGCCACCACGACCCGCAGCGTCGGCCCGTCATCACTCACTGAATTCTCCGGCGCGCCGCCACGGTGGTCGTCGGGCACGCGCAGGGTCACCTGCCACCCCGTCCCCACGGGGCCGGCCGTCAGCGTCGCGCCCGAGCAGTTCGGCCCGTTCGCGCAGCCCTTCGATGCCGTAGCCGCCCCCCGTGTGGGCCAGTGGCCCCGGCACGCCGTCGTGCGCACCACCGGTGTCGGTGACGGTCAGCACCACTTCGTGCTGCGCAAAGGTGAGCTGCACCTTCGGAGTCGTCCCCGGCGCATGCTTGGCCACATTGGTCAGGCCCTCCTGGGCTGTGCGCCGCAGCGCCACCACACCTTCAGTGGAAATCACTCTCGGCGTCCCGCTGATCTCCAGCATGGCGCCATGCGCGGCGGTGTCCACCAGATGCCGCAGTCCTTCGAGAAAGGAGGCGTGTCGGTGCGCAGCGTGCCGACGGCTTGCTTCGCCTCGCTCAGCCCCTCCACGGCCAGGGCGCGCGCTCTGGCCAGCAGGTTGCCGGCGCGAGCGCGGTCCGGCGTGTCGGCATCGAGAACGGCGTCCAACGCGTCAAGCTGCAGCACGAGCGCCCCCAGGCTGTGGGCCAAGATGTCGTGGATCTCCCGGGCCGCGTTGGCCCGTTCGGCCAGGGCGGCGGCGCGGGCGTGTTCCTCGCGGGCCCGCTCGGCGTCGGCCGCCCGAAGTTCCGCTTCCTCGGTCCGCAGCGCGTATTGCTTGCGCCCCGCCGCGGCCAGATAGCCCACCACCGCCACCGCGCCCAGGCTGATGTTGCCGGTGCCTTGGCCCGAAGCCAAAACACTGAGTGTCGTGGCCAGCACGGCGATGGCCGTGACCACGGCTCCGGTGCCGAGGCCGAAGCCCGCTCCGGCGCTCAGTCCCATGAAGACCAACAGCACGGCCGTACCAGCGGTGGGCTCGTATCCCGCCACCACCCCGCACCCCACCGCCCCGAGGACGGCCCGCCCGAGGAGCCACGGTCCAGTCGGGGCCAGGGTGACGGCCACCTGGGTGCCCGCCGCCACGATGAGGCTGATCAAGATCACGAGTCCGTGGCCCGCCAGCGACGCATGGGGGCGGCCCAGGAAGGCGGTGCCGACGATGACTGCCAGTGCGGCGAGCCGGGCCCGACGGGCGAAGCGGCTGTCGTAGAGGAACAGCGCCCCCGACCCGGCCGGCGAGCTCACCGGACCCGGGGCCAGATGGCGGACCGATCGGCGTGCGGCACGGCCCCACGGTACTGGTCCCTTGCGGCGCTACCTGGTGGGAGCGACTGCGCCCGGTGCCACACCACGACCGCCTCGCCGAGAAGCGTGAGCCCCAAGCTGAACAAGATGGAGCTGCTCAACGCGGCCGTAGTGCCCCCGGCGGCGACACCGACGGCGTCCACTGCAAGCTTGGCAAGCACGTTGACGGCCAAGAGGACCACCGACCCCGCCCCCCAGGCCATGTAGGGCGCCCCGTTCACCAAGGAGACCTTGTCCAACAGTCCCCGCCACAGCCCGAGACACAGCGACAGCGCACATCCCGCCGCGATCACCGCTATGTCGACGGTGCCGAGTTTGGCGTGAGCGAGGTTCTGGTAGCCGATCACACCAACCACGACGGGGAGGAGAAACAGCTTCTTCGGTGCCGGCACGGCCTCACCTTGGATGCGTCGGGCCAGGACGAAGACGATCAGGCCGACGGCAATGACAACGGTGGTCAAGGTCATCTCAGACCGCCAACGCGTGGGCGTACTGACGGCGAGCCTGGGTCCGGCCGCGAGCCAGGCGAAGGGTGCGGGTCACGGTCATGGCCAGCGCCATGAAGATCAGCGCGTCAGTCAGGGCGTCGACGGTGATCCCGTTGGTCACCATCCAGTGGCCGAGCTGGGCGTGATACCAGTGGTTGGCGCCATAGGTGAACAGGAGCCTGGCCCCGATGATGCCGGTCCAGAAAATGCCGTAGCCGGCACCGGCGGTGCTCATGGACTGCTGCGACGTCTCGTCGAAACCGACCTTCATGAGACCGGTGGCGGCCACCACACCAAGAAGCACTCCGAGACCGGCGAGGGCGATCTCGAGGATCTCGCCGTTGCCAGCGGTGGCCGGGTGGGCGACGAAGAGCGGGATGATGGCGACGGCAAGCAACAGGGGGCGCAGGATCCGGAGGCGGCTGATCTTGCGCCGTCCGAGGTCGGCTTCGAGCACTGCGAAGAGCACGGCGATGTTGACGATGAGCACGTCGATTGGCATGGCAACGACCTTTCGTTTGGTTACCTCCCAACAGTCACATGGGAGGGCTTCAAACGAATCGGCCCGGGGGTGGCTCGGCAGGTGGAATGCGCACCTGTCGGTCTCCACCCGTGGGCGGAGGCGGCAAGCGGGCGTTGCTCAGGAGCCGATCAGCGGCAGGTCGATGGCCATTGCCTCGGCGGCGGCCACCACCGGAATCGCTTCCCCGCGGTAGCGGCCAACGATGGCGTCGATCTCGTCGTCGGTGCGCGGCGGGTCGTGATGAAACAGCCACAACCCTTTCGCCCCCGCTTCCATGGCAAGCCCGATCCCATAGCCAGGAGAGGAGTGCCCGAAGTCCTCGCGTCCGGGTAGCTCTTCGTCGGTGTACTGGGAGTCGTGCAGGACGACATCGCTGTGGGCGGCCAAGGCGAGGGCGGCGGGGTGACGTTCCCCGAGCCCGTCGGGTCCCGGCCCCAAAGCGGTGGGGCGATGGTCGGGAATGTAGGTGACGGCGCCGGTGCCATCGGTGACCCGGTACCCATAGGCGCGCCCGCCCTTATGGGGCACCTCCAGAGCCAGCACGGAGAATCCGGCGATGTCGTGGTCGCCCGGATCGAGAGACAGAAAGCGCCACGTCCCGCGCAGCTCCGCTGGCGTGATGGGGAAATGGGGCGGCGACATCATCTTGGCCAGCACCGCCTCGGCATCACCCTGGGCCGGCAGATAGAGATCGACGCTGGCGTCGGGACGGTCGCCGGATGCGAAGAACGGCAATCCCATGGAGTGGTCCCAGTGCAGGTGACTCAAGAGGATGGCCCCCGAGAACGGGGCATCGCCAAGCAGTCCTTTGACGTTTCGGATCCCGGTGCCGGCGTCGAGCAACAAGGTGGGAGCCTCGCCGTCGTGCGCCAGGGCGACACACGAGGTGTGGCCGCCGTAACGCTCGAAGGCGGCCCCGGGGGCCGGCGTCGATCCCCTCGCCCCGCACACGGTGACGCGCATCAGTCGTTGCCGCTGATCTCAGCCAGCAGGTCGGCGAACTTCACCTGGGCCGCCGCTCGCCGGGTGGGAACGTGCTCGGTGGGTGTCTCTGTCGGTGTGTAGGTCTTGAGGACCTGGCGCGCCACGGTGACTTTGTGGACCTCATCGGGACCGTCGTAGATGCGCGCGGCGCGGGCGGCCCGGTACATGTGCTCGAGGGGCAGGTCCGTGGAGAAACCCAACGACCCGTGCACCTGGATGGCGCGATCGATGACGTTGTAGAGCACGGTGGCGCCGTAGTACTTGATCATGGCGATCTCGACGCGCGCCGCGGCGGGGCCGTCGCGATCCATCTTCCAGGCCGCCTGCAACGTCATCAGACGCGCCGCGGTCATCTCGGCCTTGCTGTCGGCCACCCACTGCTGGACCATCTGCTTGTCCGACAGCAACGACCCATGGGCGTAACGAGACACGGCGCGCTCACACAGCATGTCGAAAGCGCGTTGCGATTGCCCCAACCACCGCATGCAATGGTGGATCCGGCCCGGGCCGAGGCGCTTCTGGGCGAGGCGGAAACCCTCCCCTTCCATGCCGATGAGGTTCTCGGCCGGCACCCGTACGTCGCGGTAGAGCACCTCGGCGTGCGCACCGATCTTGCCGTAATGCGGAAAGGGGTCCTCCATGGTGGGCACGTCGCGCACCACGTCGACCCCGGGGGTGTCCGCCGGGACCAGGATCATCGAGCACCCCGCGTAGGGATGAACATCGGGATTGGTCACACACATCACGATCAGGAAGTCGGCCACCGAGGCGTTGGAGGTGAACCACTTGTGGCCGTTGATGACCCACTCGTCGCCGTCGCGCACGGCCAGTGTCTTGATCAAGGTGGGATCGGCCCCCGCCCCGGGCTCCGTCATCGAGAAGGCGCTGCGCATCTTCCCCTCCAGCAGCGGCTCCAACCACCGCTCGCGCTGCTCGACGCGCCCGGAGGCCTCGATACCTATGGCCAACAGCTCGGCGTTGCCCGAGTCGGGCGCGTTGTTGCCGAAGACCAGGGGGGCCAAAAACGAGCGGCCCAGGATCTCGTGCAGCAGGCCCAGGCGCACCTGCCCGAAGCCCATGCCGCCGAGCTCGGGAGGCAGATGCGCTGCCCACAGGCCCTGCGCCTTGACCTCTTGTTGGAGCGGACCCATGGCCGTGGCCAGCGCCGAGGTGTCGAGATCAAGGGTCTCGAGCGGCAGGATCTCGCTGTCGACCATGGCCCGTGCCCACTCGAGCTTGGCCTCATACTCGGGCTCGGTCTCGAAGTCCCACGCCATGTCGGTTTGCCTCCTCTTCGTGGTCGGCCACTACCGTGGGCGCGATGCCTGGCGACCACTCGGCGGCTTCCCGCCACCCCCTCACCGTACGGCGGCCGGAGCGTTGTCCGGTGACGCTGCCGGATCGGCTCAGCGCCTCGGAAGCGAAACGGAGGATAGCGGCGGCCGGCGTGGCCCTTCTCGACGAGCGTCGTCTGCTCAGCGAAGAAGAATTGGCAGCCCTCGCCATGGTGCCCGACGAGTCGGTGATGGGGCTCGCCGCTATCGCCCACGAGGTGCGACTGGCGTGGTGTGGCCCCGAGGTGGAGGTGGAGGGGATCCTCTCGGCCAAAACCGGCGGGTGCCCCGAGGACTGCCACTTCTGCTCGCAGTCGGCGCGCTTTGAGAGCCCGGTGAAGGCCACCGCCTTTCTCGATACCGACGAGGTCATCGCGGCGGCCACCGAAACAGCCCAGACCGGGGCCACGGAGTTCTGCATCGTGCTCGCCATCCGGGGACCCGACGAGCGCATCTTGGGCCGCATCATCGAGCTCGTCCCCCTCGTCAAAGAACGCACCGGCTTGAACGTGGCCGTCTCGGCCGGCATCCTCGACGCCGAGCAGGCACATCGCTTGGCCGAAGCCGGGGTGCACCGCTACAACCACAACCTCGAAACGGCCCGCTCGCATTTCGGCCAGGTCGTCACCACCCACCAATGGGACGAACGCGAGGCCACATGCCGACTGGTGCGCGACGAAGGCATGGAGCTGTGCTGCGGCGCCTTGTTGGGTATGGGCGAGACCGACGCGCAGCGCGTCGAACTGCTCCTGCAACTCCGTGACGTCGAGCCCACAGAAGTGCCGTTGAATTTCTTGAACCCTCGCCCCGGCACTCCCCTCGGGGATCGTCCCATCGTGGGGGCGTGGGAGGCCATCCGGTGGATCGCCCTGTTCCGCCTTGCCCTACCGTCTGTGATCCTTCGCTATGCCGGAGGACGTGAGGTCACCTTGCGCGATCTGCAGGCCATGGGCATGACAGCCGGCATCAACGCCATCATCGTGGGAAACTACCTGACCACCTTGGGCCGCTCCCCCGCCGAGGACCTGGCCATGCTCGAAGATCTCCGCATGCCGCTGGCGGCCATGGCGGCCGCCCTCTGAGCGAGACGGCCCACTGCACGGGGTGTGGGCGCCCGGTGTCGAGCTGCGCGGGATGCGGCCGGCCCCTTGACCCGCCTCGCTTCTGCCCACAATGCGGTCGGCGCATGGCGGTGGCGGTGACTCCGGCCGGATTCACGGCCCGCTGCCGCAGCCACGGCGTGCTCGACCTCCGGTGAGCGCTTCGGGCTCGTGGCGCGCTTCGGGCTCGTTGCCCATGTTCCCGCTGGGCACGGTGCTCCTCCCCCATGCCCCGATCGCCTTGCACGTTTTCGAAGACCGCTACCGGGCCCTCGTGCGCCACTGCCTGGCCGGCGACGGCAGCTTCGGAGTGGTGCTCATCTCGCGAGGATCGGAGGTGGGCGGCGGCGACCAGCGCGTCGCCCTGGGGACCGTGGCGCGGATCGAAATCGCCCAGGCGCTCGAGGACGGCCGGTGGGGGCTGGTGGCCCGGGGCACCTGTCGCATCCGGGTCCGGTCCTGGGTGGCCGACAACCCTTACCCGCGCGCCCTCGTCGAGGAGATCGACGAAGGGCCGTGGGATCCCGATCACGAGGCCTTGGCCTTGGCGCGCGCCGAGGTCACGCGGGCCCGAGTCCTGCTCTCCGAAATGGGCGAGGACACCAACGCGGATGCCAGCGACGTCGAGGACCAACCCGATGTCGAGCTGTGGCGGTTGTGCGCCCAGGCTCCGCTGGCCGTGGTCGACCACCAGCGTTTGCTCGAAGCCGACCACCACGGGGCGCGCTTGGATCTGCTGCGCCGACTCTGTGGTGAGCTCACCGACGACCTGGCCCGCTATTTCGGTGGCGCCGGCTGATGGTGCTTCAGCTCAGGAACTGACGACGGCCGCCGATCGGGTGCGGAGTTTTTCGTAACAAGCGCGTACCAGCCGGGCGGTGTCGAACTCCTCGGCGATGTAGCGACCAAGGAGCTCGCCGGAGCGGATGTCGATGGTGTGGTCCTTGAAGATGTCGTCGAAGTAATCGAGCGCGCCGCCTTTTCCTTCCGGCTGGACGAGCCCGAAATACTCGAGCTTCTCGAGATCGCTTCGATCCGAGGCCGCCACCTCGAGCTCTTCGGCTTCTTTGGGATCCTCATGCACCCGCACCGTGTACCCGAGCTCGTCGACGCGCCGGGCGAAGCTCATGGAGTGCTCGGCTTCGCGTGCCGCCACGGTACGCAGGAGGGACTGCACCTCGAGGTCCGTGGTGGTCTCGATCCACACCCTCAGATACCGATTCGTCCTGGCCTCGCCCACGGCGATGCCGTTGAGCAGGCTGAGGTAGCTGGGCTTGTCGGACATGACCGGCTCCTTCTCTGGTACCCGAAACGATAGCCCCGGGCCAGCGTGGGAGAATCGGCGCCATGGATCGCATCGGGGTGGTGGACACCATGTTCGCCCGTTATGACATGGGAGCCGAGGCCGTCGACGAGCTGAAGCAATGCGCCGGCTACGGCGAGCGCTTCGAGGTGCTCAGGCGCACGGTGCCGGGGATCAAGGACCTCGGGGTGGAGTGCAAGAGGCTCATCGAAAACGACGGCTGCGACATCGTGGTGGCCCTGGGCATGCCCGGCAAAGCCGCCATCGACCAAGTGTGCGCGCATGAGGCCTCCCAGGGGACCATGCTGGCCCAGCTCCTCACCAATACGCATGTGCTCGAGGTCTTCGTGCACGAGAACGAAGAAGAAGACCCCGCCCTCCTCGCCGCGGTGTGCGTCGACCGGGCTCGCAAGCACGCCCGCAACGCCTACTGGATGTTGTACGAGCCCGAGCAGCTGACGCGCCGCGCCGGGCACGGCGTGCGCCAGGGCTACGGCGACGCCGGTCCGCTCGTGGCATCGCATTGATCGTCACCTAGCCCAGACCCATCCCCATGTCGTAGGCGCGCTGGCGGCCGCGCTCGGGTGCGTGCCCACGATTCATGCCCCGGGCCGCCAAGGCGCGCTGCAGAGCCGGCGCTTCGACGACAAAACGCCTCTCAGCCACACCGGGGCCGTCCCGACCGCCCGCTCCGCCAAGCGGTGACAAGAACGGCAACAAACGATCAGCGGCATCCTCCACGGCGCGCGCCGGCACCGCGCTCGGGAGCACTTCGCACCAACGCCGCACCACGTCGCGAACGCGTGGCGGTGTCCCCCAAGGAAGCCTGGACCTCCGACGACAACGCCGTTGTCAGCGCCGATTGTTCGCCGACCAGGCGAGCCGGTATTCGCCCGAGCACGGCGTCGAGGCGACCGGGGCCCAGTCCAATGGCCGACGCTCGTGATTGCCACTCCGGGCGCAGTTGCTCCACCGTCACACTCGTGTCTTTGGGAGGGCGGGTGGCGTGCGAAGCGGCTTCGCTGGCCCGGCCCCCATGGCGTCCCCACTCAGCCAGCTGGGCCGCGATGGAGGCCGACCGTCGAGAGAACACACGACGTGCCTCGGGGCCGATGCCTTCGATATCGGCGCGCCCGCGATCAGGGGCACTCCAGGCCACACCCAAGCGACTCGTCAACTCGTGACGGAGCTGCACGTGATAAAGCGCAGACGCAGCGCGGACGTGCGCATAGACGCCTCGCCCGTCGAGCGCACTCCACGTGCCATCAGCGCGGCCCAGGTTGGCCACCACCACGTGCGTGTGCAGGTGGGGGTCAAGATCTCGACTGGTGCGATGCACGAAGCCGGCGGCCGCCACGCCGTGAGCGGCGACAGGAACGCGACCCGCGTCTTGCATGCGTCGAACGGCCAAGGCGTGGCGCTCGACATAGTCGAGGGCGCTGCCCACGGCGGCGTCGTGTCCGGCGCCGACCTGTTCGGCCACATCGGCATCGCCCAAGGCGTGCAGCATGCTGACGGACTTCGGAGCGCTGAAGGTGAGATCGAAGCCGGCCACCTGCACCCGGTGATGGGTCAGCCCCAGCATCTCTCCGGTGCGCGGTGCGGCCCCGCCGAGCACGGCTTCGAGATCAGGTCCGGCCACGGTGCCGGTCAACCCGAGGTCGCCGCGGCCTCGACCGACCCAACGCCCCGGCGCCTCGATGCCGGGGTGCCGGTCATCACCGGTCACGTCCAAGTAATAGGAGTGTCCTCCGCTTCGGACCTTCCCCACCCGCAGCACGCGCACCTCCGAGGTGCACCGTGCGCCGGCAAGGTGACGGGGACTTTGCCGAGCTCCTCGCCCGTGGTGAGGTGGGAGACCCCACCTTGCCGGTCAGCCTCGAAGAACTCGCTCTGGCTTACCTGCGCGAGCCCAGCGCCGCCTCCCTACCCGGACCGGCACGCGCCCGACGACACGAAGCGACGGAGGTGGCCCGATGACGACACTGACCATTCCCGCCCCAGTGGGCCACGACGATTACCGGCCCGTGCCGTGGCGAAGGATGGCCTGGGTCATCTGGCGCCAGCACCGGCTCACGTTGGCCGCTGTTGTCCTAGTGCTCGGAGGGGCAGGCGTGTTCCACCTGATCACTGGTCACGAACTGGTCGGCGTCCAAGTAAACGGGTCCAGCGAATCGGTGGTGAAAGGTGCGACCGTGGGGCAAATGGGCCCCACCCAATATCTTCTCCACCACGGTTTCATGCAGTCGATGAGCTACCAGCCGGCCAGCCGGTTCTGGCCATTCCAGTGGATCGAGGGCGGTTGGCTCTTGGCGCTCTCCCTCCTCCTCATGGCGACGGCCGTCTGGCTGGTGCACCGCCGAGCGGTTTGATGGGGATTGCCGTCGGCTTAGCCGACCTCTCCCCCCTCGTCGAGGCCCCCGCCATGCCTGGCTGCAACCGGAAGGTTCATTTGACCCCTCTGGGAGACCCGAACGTCACCTGTGCTTGTCATTTTGTCAATTTGCAAGGTATCTACCGGCTCAGCCTCTGCCCGTGCAGGTGGGGATCCCAGCACCACCACCCATAGCGTGCCCGCATGGTGGCGCCCGGTCGCCACGTGTGCGACAACTGGGTTGCGATGGGACGGCTCGGGGAATCGGCTTGGCCGGGCGTGCGCCTCGCCTGGTACCGCTTTCGCACGACCTTCTCACAACACGTGGGCGGGTACTTGGCCATCGTCGTACTGGTCGGGCTCGTAGGCGGCCTGGCCCTGGGATCGATGGCGGCGGCACGGCGCACGGCGTCCTCCCCGGCGGTCTATTTCGGCGGCAGCAATTTCTCGGACCTGATCGGGGCGTCCGGTGTTCTCAACCCGACGATCGGCCTGAACTCCGGGTGGGACCCGGCCCTGGTCGGGAAGATCTCCCGCTTGCCGTACGTAAAGCAGGTCCAGAGCCAAGCCGGTATCGACTTCCTCCCGTTGAACAGCAGCGGCAAACCCCTCTATGCCCCGAACTTCTATCCGCCCGCGGCGGGCAACGGCTACGGAAGCGTGGACGGCCTGTTCTTCGACCAGGACCGGGTGACCGTCACAAAAGGTCACCGGGCCGACCCCCGCCGGGCCGACGAGATCATGCTCACCGCCCAAGGGGCCAAAGCGCTCTACGTGCACGTCGGCGGCGTGTTACCCATCGGCGTCTACACCAATGCCCAAACGCAATTGCCGGCGTTCGGCACCGCTGCTGTCGCTCCCTTGCGCATCGTTGACGAAAAGGTGGTCGGACTCTTCGTCTTTCCCACCACCATCGTCGAGGACGACGTCGACATCGGCAGCGGTCCCAACAACCTCTTCACCCCGGCTCTCACGCGCCAGCTGCTGGCGTGCTGTGTGAACTACGCCGAAAGCGGGGTGCAGGTCGAAGGCGGAGCTCAGAATGTGCCCAGGGTGGCACGGGAGATTACCCATCTGATTCCGCCCGGTTTTCCCGGGTTCGTCACCGTGCAGTCGACTATCGCCAAAGCGCAGCGGGCCATAAAGCCTGAAGCGATCGCGCTCGGGGCTTTCGGCGGGATCGTCGCACTGGCGGCCCTCCTCATCGTCGCCCAGCTGATCAGCCGGGAGTTGCCGCGTCGCCGACGTGGACAGTCAGGTCATGCGGGCGCTGGGGGCGGGCCCGTCGGCGACCTTGGTCGACGGGCTCGACGGCATCCTCGTCGCACTGGTCCTCGGCGCGTTGGTGGCGGCCGCCGTGGCAGTAGCGCTCTCACCGTTGGCGCCATTGGGCCCGTTCCGCCCTTATTATCCCGACCCCGGTGTGAGCTTCGACTGGAGCGTCCTCGGCTTCGGCGTCCTCGCCTTCATCGTCGTGCCCGCCGCGATGGCGACGTCCATCGGGTATCTGCGCTCGCCCCATCGCGAACTCCGTCGTCGGGGCTGGAACACCGATCGTCCCTCGTGCGCCTACAGCGCGGCGGGGCGGGCGGGTATGGGTGTGCCCGTCACCACCGGCGTGCGTTTCGCCTTGGAGTCGGGATCCGGGCCGGGCAAGGCGGCGGTGCGATCCGCCATTCTCGGGTCGGGAATCGCCATGGTGGCTCTGGTGGCCACCGTCACCTTCGGCGCCAGCCTCAACTCTTTGGTCTCACACCCGGCCCTGTACGGCTGGAACTGGGACTACATGCTCGGGTCGACCAGCGACATCCCCCAGCAGCAGGTGACGACGTTGCTCGAGCGCGACCGTTACGTGTCGCAGTGGGCGGGCATCTACACCACGTCCTTGCAAGTCGACGGGCTGGCCGTGCCCGTCATCGCCGAACGCCCGGGTGCGGCCATCCAGCCGCCCGTTCTTTCGGGTCACGGTCTCCAAGGCGCAGACCAGATCGTCATGGGCGCCGTCACGTTGGCGCAGCTCCATGAACATGTAGGGGGCACCGTCGTCATGACGACCGGGGTGACGCCGCCCACGCGCTTGCGTGTGGTGGGCACGGCGGCCATGCCCGCCATCGCCACCACCGGTGTGCAGCACACCGAAATGGGAACCGGCGCTGTTCTCGCCGCCCCACTCGTGCCCGACGTCGACCGCAATCCCTTCAACGTTCCCCTGGCGGGCCCTAATGACATCCTCGTGCGCATCCGCCCGGGCGCCGATCGGGCGGCGGCGACACGATCACTCGAGCAGATCGCCAAAGCCACGAGCAATACCGCCAACTTCGGCGTCACCTTTACGGGGGTGCTGCGCCCGGCCGAGATCGTGAACTACCGCACTCTGGGCGCCACCCCGCTGATCCTGGGAGGCGGGTTGGCGGCAGGAGCAATCGCCGCGCTGGCACTGGCCCTGGTGGGGTCGGTCCGGTCTCGCCGTCGCGACCTGGCGCTGTTGAAGACACTCGGCTTCACCGGCCGTCAGCTGGCCGCCACCGTGGCATGGCAATCGACGGTGGCCGTGGCACTCGGGATGGTCGTCGGCGTCCCCCTCGGAATCGCCCTGGGCGGGTGGCTGTGGGACCTCTTCGCTCGCAACATCCACGCCGTCCCGTCACCGAGCGTTCCGGTGCTCTGGGTGACCTTGATTGTGGTGGGTGGCGTGGTCCTCGCCAACGTGGTGGCGTTCTTCCCAGGCCGCCTGGCGGCTCGCACCGAGACCGCCGTGCTGCTCCATCTGGATCAGTAACGAGCGAGAATCCGGGCGGCCATCTGCGAGCCGACATCGGCCAGCTCGGGAGGCCCGAGCACCTGGGCATGGGACCCCAGGCGCAGTAGCAAACGCCCGAACCATTCCATGCTCACCACGCCGAGCTCCACTTCGGTACGGCCGTCATCACGAAGGACTTGGGCCCGGGTCGGCGCGGCGCCCACCACCCACAAGCCGGCGGGGTCGACGACCAGACGCGCCACCACCGCACCCGGCCCGGGCACGAAGGCACCAGGCTCTTCGCCGGGACCATCGCCTTCGACGGCGGGCACATGCTCACCGGTGGTCCGCACCGACACCACCCGGTCCACACGAAAGCGCCGGGTGTCTCCGGCGCGGTGGCAGTACGCGTCGAGGTACCACTGCCCGTCGATCCACAACACCGACGTGGGGTCCACCACCCGCAACGTCTCCTCGTCGCTCGACAGCGAGTAGTAGGCGATCTCGACTTGGTCGCCGGCCGCCAGCGCGGCTCGTAGCGCCTCGAGATGCGGCGGATCGTCGAGATCGACGCGCAGACGGTCGCTGTCGCCCAGCACCGACTCCAGCTTGGTCAGGGCGCGGGCCAAGGCACCATCGGCGTCGGCGCCGGGCACCGCCGCGATGGCACGCGCCGAGGCGGCCAGGGCAAAACCTTCGGCCGCCGTCAGCCGGCGAGGCCGGGCCAGCTCGGGACCGAGATTGGCCACCACCTCTTCGTCGTCGACGATGATCTCCATGAGCTGGTCGGGCGTATAGGGAGGGAGCCCGCAGCACGCGGCCAGCTCCAAATCGGCCATGAGCTCGTCAGCCGACAACCCGAACTGGTCGGCCAGTTCCGGCAGGGAGGCCCGCCCACGGCGAGCCAACCACGTGAGCACGGCCAGCAGCCGGCGCAGGCGCTGGCCGGCGTCGGGGCGTCCGGTCACGGTGATCGAGTCCCTTGGGCCGCCGACACGATGGCCTCCAACCACGACACCAAGTCCTGACGGACCTCCTCGGGCCCGAGCACCTCGGCGTGGTCGGAGAGCTCGAGCACCCATCCCCGCAAGGCGTCGACGTTGGTGACCTCGAGTCGGATGACAGCGGCACCGTCGCCGCGACGTTCGACCACGGCGCGCTCGCCTACCTCGGCCACGACGAGGGGGGCCAACACGGCGTCGACGAGCACGTCGACCGAAAGCGGATCACCGTCTCCCATCTTCCAGGGCTCATCGGGGAGGGCCTTGTCGGGGTCGAAGCCGGCCGGCAGCAGCGCACTTTCCGGCTCACCCACCGACGGTTGCCCATCCATGCGGTCCACCCGAAAGGTACGAGGCCCACCCTTATCGGTGTCGAAGCCGACCAGGTACCACCAGCCGCCCCGAAACCGCAGCGCGGCCGGCGCCACATGGCGCTCGTCGCCGCGGTAGGTAAATGTCACCGAGGGCGCGTTGGCGCAGCGCTTCATACAACTGCGGAAGAGCCGGCAACGAGGGGAGATCGGCCAGAGGCCTCGCCGGTGCCGCGCTCGGAAGTCCCAAGCGCCACAGCGCATCTCGACCACTAGGATCGCCGAGGTGCACCCCTGTCACCGCGAGGTTCAGGGCGGTTTGTTCGTCGGCCTCGAGATCGAGGTCGGGCAAGTAGTAGTCCTCGCCGCGAATGGTGTAGCCGGTCTGCTCCTTCCCACCGATGTCCACGGTGGAGATGGTCACGCCCCCGTCGCGAAGTGTCCGCTTGTCCCGCTCGAAGGCTTGGCGGCGGGCCTCACCTTCCCCGGGGTAGCCGGGCACCTCGGTGGCGATCTCGCGCAGCGACTTGGGCCGCTGGTCGAGCAGCACCAGCACCAGGTTCGTCAGTCGCTCCAGGCGGTCCACCATCGGGATCAGCGTAGGCGCCGGTGCCCCGTGGTCGGCCCGGGTGTGCCTGTATGAGCGCGCACCCGTGGGCGTTTCACCTTCACATCCCCGCGTATCTGGCGGTGGTGGCGCTCGCCGCCGCCTACGTGCTGGCCGTGCGCGCCGTGTCTCGATCACGGGGTCGCCAAGCCCTTCCCACCACCCGCCAGCGCTGGTACCTCGGCGCCGCACTGGCGGCCTTGGTGCTGGCCCTCACGTGGCCGGTCGCTGATCTGGCCGCCCATTGGTCGCTCACCGCCTTGCTGACGCAGCGCCTCCTGCTCATCTTGGTGGTGGCCCCGCTGCTGCTGATGGCCATGCCGGCGGCGGTGCTCGCCGAGCTGACCAAGGCACCCAAGGTGGACGCGGTGCTCCAAAGCGTCACCCGTCCTGTGGTGGCCATCGTCGTCTTCACCGCCATCGCGTGGGGAACGCTGCTCAGCCCGGCAGTGGCAGCCCAGGCCTCATCGTCGGTGGTGCGGGGAGTCTTCGATGTCGCCTTGCTTCTCGGTGGCGCCGTGTTGTGGGGACCGGTTCTCGGCAACATCCCCGGGGCATCGCGACCACAACCCGTCGGCATGGCCGCCTATCTCTTCGTCCAGTCCATCTTGCCGGGGTTCCCGTCGGTGATATTCATCTTCGCCCGCCACCCCCTGTACCCGGCGTTCGTCGACGCGCACCGGGCCATCGGCCTCTCCGCGGTGGGTGACCAAGAGCTGGCCGGCGTCGTGGCCAAGGTGGCCACGTTGCCGGTGCTGTGGACCGTGGCGTGGATGGCCCTGTCGCGCGCCCACCAAGCCGACACCGACGGGGTCGACCCAGGCGTGCTCACGTGGGCCGACGCCGAGCGCCATCTGCAGCGCGTGGCGCGTGCCGAGGCACGCCAGGCCGACGGCAAGACCCCTCGTCGCCACGACCGCCCCGGGCACCGGGGGCTGTTTCGCCCACCCACATCGGGATGGGCGCCCGAGGGCTTCTTCGCCCCCACCGCGGAGCCGCTACCTGATGACTTGGTCGAGCCTCCCGGCAACGGCGATCCCCCCACCTCCCCGACCACCTGACGCCACGCCCAGGGCCAGGTGGCGAAAGCGCACCGGCTCGGAGGCGAGGATGAACGTACCGAGCAACTTGTTGGTGCTGCGGGACACGACCACGATCGCGAAGTGGCCCACGCCCCCGTTGGGCGGCGCTCGCAGGAGGGCGTTGACGTCGGAGGCGTCGAAGGTCCCGGTGTAGGACACCAGACAGACGTCTTGCAGGCGCACGAGGGCCCGCCCCCGTATGGCCTGGTAGATGCGACGGTGTTTGGCCACCGTGGCGGCGGACAGCAGCCTGGTGCCGGCGAAGGTGCCTCGACCGTGCACGGCCGCCTTGGCCACCGGCAACGCCTCGAAACACGGACTGGAGTTGGTGCCCAACGTGTCGCGCGCCGAAGTGCATGCCGCGCTCAGCCCCGCCACCATGGCGAGCGCGCCGACGATGCACAGCACGCGCCTCATCGGGCCACCACCTCAGCCACATTGTCCGGTGCGATCAACGTGGCCAGGTCAGAGGGCTGGCGGCGTCCGGTCCATGCGAACCAACCCCATACCGACCACCCCACCGGCAACTCGAGCCAGAAGCTCAAGATGCGATACAGCAATACGGCGGCCACGGTGGAGGTATTGGAACCGCCGAAGTAAACCAAGGCAATGGTCAGGCTGCCCTCCACGACCCCGAGACCGCCCGGCGTCACCGGCAGGTTGGCGGCCAGCTGCCCGGCGCCGTAGGCGAGCAACAGGCCCTTCCATGGGATGCCCACGCCCACGGCCGAGAACGCCAAGGCGAGGCAGCCGCAGTCGAGCAGCCAGTTGGCCACGCCCCAGCCCACCGACAAGGCCGCCAACCGAAACGGCAGATGCACGCTGGTGATGCGGGCCACAAAGACGTCGATGCGCGCCGTGCGCTCACCGCGCGGCCAGCGCAGCCTTCGTTGGCTGGCCGCCACCAACGACGTGATCACCCAAGCCAAGGCGCGCCGTTGCAAGAAGAGATACCCGAAGGCCATGGCCAGCACGAACACGCCGGCGGTCACGCCCACCAGGTCGGCGGAGGCCCCCTCCGCCCCGGCGATGGCAACGCCGATGGCGGCCACCGCCGCCAAGCTGACCGAAGCAGCCACGAACACCGCCATCAACGTCCACGCCGCCATACCTTCGTCGGCACCGCTGCGCCGATACTGCCGGTACGCGAACACCGATGACACCACCGGACCGGCGGGCATGGAGTTGGCGATGGCGGTGGCGGCCAGCGTCACCCCCGTCAATCGGCCCAGCGGCATGGCGACGCGCCCGGCTTGGAGCAGGCGCTGCTGCATAACGGCGAACGCCAGGAGCGACCCGGATTCAGCGGCGGCCGCCGCCACCACCCACCACCAGTGCAGGCGGGCCAGGTACCCCGTGGCCCCGGCCAGCTCACCTCGTTGGGAGGACAACGCCCACAGCGCCAGCGCCGCCAAGGCCAGACCGACGACGAACTTGAGCCACGGCCACAGGCGACGCATCGAGGCCGAGGGCTCGGGTTCTGACACCGACGTTTGTGCCGCGGAGACGGGAGACTTCGTCGGCGCGGCCGCCAGGCTCGGCGCTACTGAGGGCCGCTCCCCCGCCGCCCCTGTCACCTCGACGACGGCTCCACCAGGATCTTGCAGTGTTCGTCAGGATGGGCCAGGGCCTCGAAGGCGGCGGGCACCCCGTCGAGGTCGACCGTCGACGTCACCATGGACCCCACATCCACTTCGCCTTCGGCGATGGCGCGCAGCGCCGCCGCGAATTCCTGCGGGGTGTATGCCAGCGCGAACTGCAGCGACAGCTCCTTGGCGATGGCATAGAAGGGGACGATCTGGTCGGGCTCCATGCACACCCCCACGACGGTCACTCGGGTACCCATGGGCACGTCGGCCAGAAGCTGCTGGATCATGCCGGGCACGCCAACGGCTTCGAAGGCCACCAACGGCCGCCGTTGCCCATCGGTGCGGCGCCAGGCGTCGACAACCGCCTCGACGCCGGGGTCGACGGCCTCGGCCGCTCCCATGCGCAGCGCCAAAGCCCGGCGAGCCGGGGACAAATCGCACGCCACGATCGGCTCCACGCCGATCAGCTTTAACGCCGCGATCACCGCCAAGCCCACCGGGCCGCACCCCACCACGACGGCGGCGTCGCCGGCCTGGGCGCCCGACTTGGCCACGGCGTGCATGCCCACCGCCAAGGGCTCGGTGAGCGCGGCGCGCGCCGTGTCGAGACCGTTGGGCACGGCAAGAACGAGAGGAGCCGCCAACAACATGTACTCGGCGTAGCCACCGGGGTAGTCGTTGTTGTAGGCAAGTTGATGCAGACCGGTGGACGACAACAGCACCGGCAGCGACACGACGCGCTGGCCGAGGGCGGGGCCGGTGGTGTCGGGCCCGAGCTCGAGCACCTCGGCACAGAATTCGTGTCCCATGACGATGTCGCGTGACAGGTCGACAAAAGGTACCGCCACCGGGTTGGGCCCGAGCGACGGCAACATCTCTTCGGTGATGCGCACCATCTGCTCGCCGTGACGCAGGAAATGGAGGTCCGATCCGCAGATCCCACAGGCCAAGATGCGCACCAGGACCTGGCCGAGCTCGGGGCGGGGGTCGGCCACCTCGTCGACCTCCAGCCGACCCTGCCGCATCACACAGGCGCGCACTGACAGATGGTGACACATGGAGTCCCCGCCGCCCGGACAGGTCCGAACCGCCCCGAGCGCTTACCATGGGCGCCGGTGCCTCTGCCCCCCGCTCCTGCGCAGGCCTTATCCGAGTCAGACACTTCTGGCGATGAGAACGGGTCCAGCACCACGCTGGCCCTGCGGGCCCATGTACCGGGCACCGTGCGAGCGTCGGTGGAGCTGCTCGGCGGACGAGACGTCATCATGGCCAGATCCGCCTCCGGACAGCACCGCGGGGCGCTCACCCGAGACGACGGTGCCACCTTGGCGGCGGCCGCTCGTCTGGCCCTCACGCTGCGCCTGCCCTTGGTGCTGGTGATGGCGTCATCGGGCTCCGATGTCAACGACGGCGTGCACGCCCTGCACGGGTGGGGCGAAGCGGCCGCGGCGGTGGCGGCCGCTTCGGGGACCGTCCCCGTACTCGCCGCGGTGACCGGGCCGGCGCTGTCGGGACCCGCCTTGTTGCTCGGCATGGCCGATGTGACGGTGATGACACCCGACGCCTTCGCCTTCTTGTCGGGGCCCGATGCGGTGGAGACGTTCACCGGTATCCACGTCAGCATGCAAGAGCTCGGGGGCACGCCCGTGCACGCCACATCCAGTGGACTGTGCGCGTTGGCAGCCGATGACGCCGGGCACACGCTGGAACTGCTCGGGGCGGTGCTCGCCTATCTCCCCGACCACACCGACGCCGAGGCCCCCATCTTCGACTGTGACGACGACGTGCAACGACTGACCCCCGAACTGGAGACGGTGATCCCCGCCGCCGCCACGGCGTCCTACGACGTGCGCGACGTGATCGCATCGATCGTCGATGACGGAGACCTGCTCGAGCTGCGGGCGGGTTTCGCCCCCCACCTCGTCACGGCCCTGGCCGCCATCGGGGGGATGCCGGTGGGCATCGTGGCCAACCAGCCGCGCGCCATGGCCGGCACGCTCGACATCGTCGCCTCCCAAAAAGGCGCCCGTTTCGTCCGCTTTTGTGACGCCTTCAACCTTCCCATCGTGACCATGGTGGACACGCCCGGGTTCCTTCCCGGCAAAGACCTGGAATGGCGGGGGATGATCCGCCACGGCGCCGAGCTCGCCTTTGCCTACGCGGAGGCCACCGTGCCCCGACTGTGCCTCATCATGCGCAAGGCCTACGGCGGGGCGTACATAGTCATGGACTCCAAGGGCATCGGGAACGACATCTGCTTGGCATGGCCGTGCGCGGAGATCGCCGTCATGGGTGCCCAAGGGGCCGTGCAGATCTTGGGGCGTAACTCCTCGCCGGAGGAACGCGTCGCCCTCGAACAGCATTACAACGAAGAACTGCTCACCCCCTGGGTGGCCGCCGAACGTGGCTTCGTCGATGCTGTGATCGACCCCCAAGAGACACGCGCCGTGATGCATCGCTGTTTGGACCAGCTGGCCAGCCGCCGCGAGCACCTTGTCGGCCGCAAGCATGAAGCAGGTCCGATGTGACGCCAAGCATCGCCGGGCTACGACATGAGCTTGGATGCAGAAGTGGCCCCCGCCGTAGCGGGGGCCACTTCATTCACTACATCGCTCGCTGCCAAAGGCAGCCGAACAAACCGACTACAGGGTGGCGGCGTTCGAGTACGTTGTGCCCCACTTCCACGGACCAGCCGTAAGCGGTGAGGTAGCGGTGCACGTGGTTACCGTGCCGGTACCCGACGCAGCAACCGTAGCCTTGGCGTAGTAGACGCCGGCCTGGGTCAATGCGGTACCCGCAGCGCTCTCCTCGGCGTTAGTACCTGTCGTCGCTGACGCGAACTGGTACGTGAAACCGGTACCAGCGTCAGTGAAGGCGGCAATCGGACTCGCCTCGAGGTCAACCACGTACCAGCAGGTGTTCGTCTTGCTCAGGTTTGCAAGGACAACACCGGCACCATCGGCGCCGGCGGCCACGTCAACGGGCTCCTCGCTGACACAATTCGTCCCAAGTGTCGTCGTGCAAGCAGCTCCCTGAGTCCATGTGAACTCGGGGGCCGACGACTGAAGAGTCGCCTGGGGCAGCGTGGAAGTTGACTCGTTGTACGACTGGTTGTTCTGGTACAGCGCCTTCACCTCAGTCAAGGCGTTGGTCAGGTTGGACTGCGCGGCACGGTCATTAGCCGAGCCGGTCACTCCGAGGAACGTCGGAATGGCAATGGCGAGCAAGATGGCGATGATCAGCAAGACGACCATCAGTTCGATAAGGGTGAAGCCGGCTTCGGCTGCTCCCTCGCCTTCCAACTCGGCAACACGCCGGACACGCAGGCGCGTCGAAATGGACTTGAGCATGCTTCCTCCCTTTAATAAGCAATGGTTATCGCATTAGATATCGGCACTCGGCCCGAGAAGCTTTAGGACCGAGTTGCAGACGCAAAGCGACAAAACCCCAGTTACGAGCCCGACGCGGTGGAGCACGCGTTTTGCTGCCCGCTGGTATAGAAGATATCGCCCGCCAACGAGAGGTTGTACGGGCCGGGAGACGAAGGGCTGATGCCCGGTCCGGCCACCGGTCCACCGGCCACGCTGATGGTCGTTACCGAGAACAGCCGGGGGAACGCGGCCAGGCCCTTGATGAAGGCTCGCATCTGCGCGAAGTTACCGGTCAAAGTGAGTTCCACCGCCACGGCGTCCACCCCGGAGGGGACCCCGCCCGCGGGGGCATTGGTAACGCTGATGCTCGGCGTGTTGGGATCGCCGCTCGACACGGCCAATTGCGTCACCTGCTGCAAGAAGCTGTCGACACTGGGTGTGACGGGGATCTCGGTGAGATCCTCGACGAGCTGCTGACAGTTGCTGACCAGCTGTGCCTTGTCGTGACGAAGGGTGTCGATCTCGGCTTGCAGCTGGAGCTGTTGCGCCTGCAGCTGTGTCTGACGGGCGTGCAGGCTGGAGAGCTTGGCGCCTTCGGGGGAAATCCATGCCGCGTAGGCCACGATGACGACAACGATTACGCCCACGACGGTGAGGACAGGCGTGCGATACCGGCTGATTACTTCCATCACGAGTTCCCGTTCTTGGCGAGGCTGCCGTCGGGTCCGAGCGACACGGTGGACTGGAACGTCACCGTGGTGTTCGCACCGACAGGAGTGTTGGTCACGGCGGAGACCCCTGGAGGACTGAACATGGTGACCCCAGAGATGTTGTCGATCCACTCGGCCACCGGCGAGAAGTGGGCGGTGCCCGGGAAGCTGCCGCTGACAGTCACGGTCATGTTGCCGATCGCCCCCTTCGCCGGCGTCGCGCCCGGCGTTGCCGTCGTCCCTGAGGCGCTGGCGCCGCCTGCCGCGCTAGCGCCGGTCCCTGACACATCTGTCACCGCCAGGCCAGATGGGGTGCTCGCATCCAGCTGCGAGAACACCGCCCCCCAGTCCGCGGCGGCGTTGGTGAGTGTGGTCACGTGCGCGTTGGTTTCCTTTACCTCGTCGGCTGCGGCCAGCGCCTTGTCGAAGGTGGGGATCTCGGCGTTGAACTGCACCACAGATGCGTTCAGCGCGTTAACACTGCTGGTCGCCGATCGAACGGAGAGGAACCGCCAGGCGCTCATCCCGATGATCATGACGGCCACCACACCGGCACCGATAAAGGTGTACTGAGCGATTTTGCGTTGGAAGTTCCGCTTCAGAACCTCAGGAGGGACGAGGTTGAACTTCTTAACTGAGCCATTGGGCTCAGGCAGTGCCAAACCGATCGGTGCCGCCAAAACGGGATCGATACTCAATGCCTGTTCGGGATTGAGATCGAGACTGGAGAGGTCGAGGCGCGCCAACGGCGACACCGCCTCGACGGGGATGCGCACCTGCGTGCGCAGTTGTTCGATCAAGCCCCGAAGACGCGACCCGCCACCGGTGACGAGCACACGAGCAATGGGTTCACGCCCGGGCAACGTGGCGAAATACTGAATGGAGTTGCGGATCTCGGTAACGATCTCGAAGATCGACGGCTGCACGGCACGTTCCGCCGATTCGACCTGGGGGAGGTGCTCCCCGAGCCGGCGCTTCACGGCCTCGGCGTCCACCAAGGGGAGGTCGAGTGCCGACGCGATGGCCGCGCTCGACGCGTTGCCTCCCGTGCCGATGGTGCGAACGAACTGCGGCATGCCGCGCTGGTGCACGACCACCACCGTCAAACCCGCCCCCACCGAGACGATGGCTTCGGGGCTCTCCGATAGATGGGCCCGGTCCACCAGGGCGCGCACCAAAGCCGAAGAGACGAGGTCCACGCCTTCGACGCGCAGACCGGCTCCCTCAACTGCCGAAACGACTCCCTCTACGAGCTCTTTGTGGGCGGCGGCCACCAGTACTCGGCGGGTCGTCGAACCATCAGGCATCTTGTAGTCGGCGAGGACTTGTGCAGAGAGGATCGTCTTGTCGGGCGGGAACGGGATGACTTCTTCGGATTGGAACCGAACGGCGGAGTCGACCTCGTCGTCGGGCACGTAGGGGAGGTCAAGCTCGCACGTGATGGCGCGCAGTCCGGCGATCCCCACCACGACCGACTTCGAGGTGAACTTGCCGTTTTGCCACAACCGCTCGATGGCGTCGGAGATGGCCGAGATGTCGCGCACCTCGCCGTCGACGACGGTGCCCGGAGGCAGGCCCACCTGGCCAAAGGCCACCAAGGCCGGGATACCCCGGCCCATGTCCAGCTCGGCGGCACGCACCGCACTGGTTCCGATGTCGAGTCCTACGACTTGTGGCATTCCACCATTCCTCAGCCTTGCAATGCCCCGACGAGCGTCTTTCGTGGTTCATCGGCACATTCGTCGCCAACTTTGAGTTCCAATTGCGTAAGTACGTGCGGAGTATTTCTGGGTAGGCACGAGACGACGACAACCACCACGCCTCCGACGACCGCCGCCCACCAGGCCCACCAGGGACCGAAACGCCAGGTCGCCACGATGCCCATGACGCCCACTAAAGAGGCCACGCCCAGCAAACGCACCCATCCAGCCCGGCCGACGAGGACGAGTCCCACGACCAGTGGTGGCCAGATGTAGAAGGGGTCCATCACCGATTCCGTCACGCAGCGCAGGGCTAGGGCAGCCCCGGCTGCCCACACCAGGAGCTCGGGGCGATGTCGCCATCGCCGCGCCCACCAGCCGAGCCCGACCGCGAGCACCAGGGCAACCACGCGGCCCGGCCCTCCGGCCACGGTCCGATCCCGGACCGAATGATTGAGAATGGGGGCCAACGATGTCCACGGGGTGACGTGATTGACGGTAGGGAAGTTGGGCTGGTCCACCAGCGACGTAAAGGTGATGTGAAACTCAGCGATCAAGGGTGTGGCCAACAGAAGCGCGGCTGGCGCCACACTGCGGAGCACCAGGCCCAGCGCGTTGCGCTTGCCGGCCATGGCGAAGACCACGGGGAACATCAACAGGACCAGGGGCTGGAACGCGACGGCCGCTCCAAAGAGCCACCCGGCCGCCGTCCAACGGTCGTCGAGAGCCATCACCAGTGCGTAGAGGGCAAGGGCAACGGAAACGGCGTCTTCGGGATGGCCCCACCACATGGCCACGTTGAACAAGGCAACGGCCCCAGCGACGGCGATCAAGGCGCGCCGGCCCTGGCTGATCCCCAGCCGCTCGGCCAGGGCGTCGCACGCGAACAGTGCTGTGCAGCTGACCAGCAGCTCCACCGGTCCGAGCACGTACCAGGCCGAGGGGTGGGCCAAGGAATACGGAAGATCCTCGGTGAGACCGAACGCGCTGCAGATCATCGCCACCGGAGTGAGCACGAGGATGATCCCGGGAAAGGTGACGAGGGCGGTGCCCGCCCCGTAGACGCCGCCGAAGTCGCCCCAACCGATGTAGTGCGCGGAGCGCAGAGCGCCCCAGACGTCCCCGGGGACGATCCAAAAGGCCTCGTGGCGCACGACAGGTGCCCACCAAAAGGAGTACGACATGGCGACGACGACGAAGAGGACGGTGGCCACCGCCGGCCACCGCCGGCGGTTGAGGCGGTTCAGAACCCGCCGCGCCACCTCTGTCGCAGTCTCCACGCCATGCACCTAGGGATATCCGACGTCAACTCTGTGGAATGTGCTTGATGTAGGAGAACATGGGCAGGTACATGCTGACGACCATGACGCCCACGCCGGCACCGAGGACGACGGTAAGCATGGGCTCGAGCAGCGACGTCAGGTTGTTGACCGTGTTCTCCACTTCACCGTCGTAGAACTCGCCGACCTTGTGCAGCATGGCGTCGAGCGCACCGGTCTGCTCCCCCACCTCGATCATCTGGGTAACGAGGGAGGGAATGATCTCTTCGTGTTCGGCCAGCATGTCGGCCAGAGAGCGACCTTCTCGAACGCCCGCTTTAGCGGCCATCAGCACGTCACCGACGATTTGGTTCCCGGTGGTTTCGGAGACGATGTCCAATGATTCGAGAATGGGCACGCCCGAATTCACGAGCGAGCCCAACGTGTGGGCGAAGCGCGCCAGCGCCACCTTGTGCAGCAAATTGCCGAAGATCGGGGGCCGGAGCTTCCACGCATCGAACTTGTGGCGGCCGACCGGCGTCTTGATCCACTTCCGGAACAACACGATGGAGGTGATGAAGCCAGCCACAACGAGCACGGCCCAGGGGCTGAGCACGATTTTCGAGATTTTCAGGATGATCAACGTGGGCAGGGGCAAGGTGGCGTGCAGCGAGGTGAACAATTTCTGGAACGTAGGCACCACGAAGATCAACAAGGCCAGGAAGATCACGCACATCACCGTGAGGACCACGGCCGGGTATGTCATGGCCGAGCGGATGGTGCGATTCAAGTTGGCCTGCTTCTCCATAGTGGTGGCCAGGTCGGTGAGCACGGCGTCGAGCGTCCCGCCCGCTTCACCGGCCTGCACCATGGTGACGTAGAGCTGGCTGAAGACCTTGGGGTGTTTGGCGCACGCGGCGGAGAGCGATGACCCGTGCTCGACATCAACGCGCACCTCGTTCAAGACGCGCGCCAGTTCCTTGTTCTCCACCTGACCGGCCAAGATGTTGAGGCCGCGCACCACCGACAACCCGGCGTCGACCATGGTGGCGAGCTGCCGGGTGGCCACCGCTGTCTCAATGAGCTTGACCCGGTTGGTGATGCCGGGGATGACGATGTCCTTCTTCACCGTCGATCGGGACTTGGGCGTCACCGAAATGGGCATGTACCCCATCTCACGGAGCTTGCCCACGACGAGGGCCATGCTGTCGCCCTCGAGCTGCCCCTGCACCATGTTGCCGGTGCGGTCTCGTACTTTGTAGTCAAACGTCAGGGCCATGGCCGGCTCCTAGGAGTTCAGGTGGTTGCGGAGGTCTTCTTCGTTGCGGCAACGGTCGAAGGCAACGGCTTCGGAAACCCGGCCTTCTCGAACCAGCTTGGCGAGGGCCTGGTCCATCGTCTGCATCCCGTATTGCCCGCCGGTTTGCATGAGGGAGTAGATCTGATGGGTCTTGCTCGACCTGATCAGGTTGCGGATGGCCGCCGTGCACGTCATCACCTCGCACACCGCCAGTCGCCCCGTGCCGTCGGCATTGAGTACGAGTTGCTGGGTGACCACCCCTTCCAAGGCGGCCGACATCATCGTGCGCACCTGCTCCTGCTGGCTGGTGGGGAACACGTCGATGACACGGTCGATGGTTTGCGGGGCGTCTTGGGTGTGCAAGGTCCCGAAGACCAGGTGCCCCGTCTCGGCCGCCGTCAGGGCCATCGACACCGTTTCGAGGTCACGCATTTCACCAACCAGGATCACGTCGGGGTCTTCACGCAGTACCCGGCGCAACGCCTCGGAGAACGACAAGGTGTCCTGACCGATTTCGCGCTGATTGACGATGGCGCGCTTGTGCTCATGAAGGAACTCGATGGGATCTTCGACGGTGACGATGTGCAGCGGCTTCGTCCGGTTGATGATGTCCACCAGCGACGCCAACGTGGTCGACTTCCCCGACCCTGTGGGCCCGGTCACCAGCACCAAGCCGCGCCGCAGCTCCGCAAAGCTGCGGATCGAATCGGGGATCGACAGCGTGTCGAAGGGCGGGATCTCATGGGGAATGGCTCGCAAGGCGGCCGCCACTGTCCCTCGCTGCAAGAAGACGTTCAATCGGAACCGGCCCACTCCCACGATCGAGTGGGACGTGTCGAGTTCCTTCTCAGCCTCGAATTTTTCCCGGCTCGTCTGGGGCAGGACCCCGAAGATCATGTTCCCGAATGGTCTCGTTGTCCAGCGTGGGACATCCCTCGATGGGACGAATGGCCCCGTGCAGTCGGATGCACGCCGGCATCTGGGCGGTGAGGTGGAGGTCCGAAGCGCCCACCCCCACGGCGTAGCGAAGGAGGTCGTCGAGGTGGAGGGAATCTTCGACGCGCGCCGAGGTGCCGTTGAGCGACAGGGTCGGCACGGCATCGTGTTCCGCACTGGGCGCCGGGCTGGCCGGAGCGACGACGGTGCCGGGCTCTGGTGCCGGAGCCGAGAAAGCGGCGCCCATGGCCACGTCGCTCGGGGATTGACCCCCGAAGGGCTCCATGGCGCTCAAGACGTGCTCGACGGCGACGGGATCGGCCAGGGCGGGGATGATGTCGCGACCCACCAACACAGCCAGGGCACGCAGATCTCCGGCGTCGGGAGGATCGCCGAAAGCCATGACCAGCTGCTCACCGTGGAGCTGAAAGCCAATGGCACCGAATTCGGCCGCCGATGGCGGGGTGAGCTCCATCGCCCGAGCCACGGACTGGTCGTCGATGTCCACCACGGGCAGCTGGGTCATCTGCGACAACACGCCGAGCACGACGTCGACGCGCGCCACCGAACGCTTGACGAGCAGCGCCGTGAACGACGCTCCCGTCGCGCTTGACTCATCGACGAGGGCATTGACGGCGAGCTCGTCGGCATAGCCGCCGCTCACCAGGGCCTGGGCCAGACGCCGGGCCCACTCGACGCGTGTAGCCGCCGACGGGCTCATGCCACCACTCGCAGGACTTCCTCGAGGGTCGTCTCGCCCTCGAGCGCCTTTCGCAGCCCGCTGCGCCGCAGGGTCACCATGCCCTGTTCGACGGCAAGTTTGTGAATGTCATCGGCCGTGCCTCCCTCAATGATCATGCGTTCGACTTCCTCGGTGACGACGAGGAGCTCGAGCAATGCCTTTCGGCCCCGGTAGCCGGTCTTCGAGCACGCCGGGCATCCCACCGCCCGGTAGAGCGTGGGATTGCCGTTGCCGGTCAACACCTCTCCGGGGTGCCAGCCCGCCACGGCCAGCTCCGCCTCGGTCGGCTCGTAGGGCTCACGGCAGTGCTGACACAGGCGTCGAGCCAGACGTTGCGCCAAGGCGGCGCTGATAGCGGTGGTCACGAGATACGGCTCGAGGCCCATTTCGACAAGGCGCATAGGCGTGCTGGCCGAATCGTTGGTGTGCAGCGTCGACAACACGAGGTGCCCGGTGAGGGCGGCCTCGACAGCAACCGTCGCCGTTTCGCGGTCCCGAATCTCGCCCACCAGCAGGATGTCGGGGTCGGCGCGCAGTATGGAACGCAGCGCCGCTGCGAAGGTGAGTCCGGCCTTGACGTTGAGCTGCACCTGGTTGATCCCCTTGATGCGCAGCTCGACGGGGTCCTCGACGGTGATGATGTTCTTGTCGGGCGAGTTGAGGGCGGCCAACGTCGCGTACAGGGTCGTCGTTTTGCCACATCCCGTCGGTCCGGTGACGAGGATGGTGCCATAGGGCTTGGTGAACACTTTCCTGTACACGGCGAGCAGGTCATCGTCGAAGCCGAGGTCGTCGAAGCCCAGCACGACATTGGTCTTGTCCAGGACTCGCATGACGATCTTCTCGCCGTAGATGGTGGGCAAGGTGGCCATGCGCAGGTCGATCTGGCGGCTTCCCACGGTCAGCGAAATGCGGCCGTCTTGGGGGAGGCGGTGTTCGGCGATGTTCATGTCGGCCATGACCTTGAGCCGGGTCGTCACCGCCGACGAGATGGCCCGCGGCGCCGTGGATGTGTCGTGCAGCACTCCGTCGATGCGATAGCGGATGCGCAGGTTGTCGGCGTTGGGCTCCACATGGATGTCCGAAGCCCGCTCGTTGAGGGCTTGGAGGATGAGGAGGTTCACGTAGCGAACGATGGGGGCATCGTCCACCACAGCCTGAAGGTTCCCGAGTTCTTCCTCGCTCTGATCGGCAGCGAGGTCCGACGCCGCCGAAGCGGCGAACTCTGTCGCATTGCCTCCTTGGTTGTATGCCTTATCGATGTAGGTATTGATCTGCGAACGAGTGGCGACCACCGTGACGAAGTTGCGTCCGATGATGGTGCGCAGGTCGTCCATGGCGAACACGTCGGTCGGGTTCGACGCGGCGACCACCGGGATCCCGTCTTCGATCCCCATGACCAACACGTTGTGGTGCCGGGCCGTGGCCTCAGGCAGGTGGTACGCGGAGGCAAAGTCGACGGTCTGCACGTCGAGGTCGACGAAGGCAAGCCCCATCTCCTGGGCCATGCCCCACATGAGGTCGGCCTCGGTCACCAGCCCCTGCACGGTCAGGATGCGGGCGATGGCCTGCCCGGTGCGTTCGCGTTCTCGCAGGACGGCGCGCATGTCATCGAGAGAGACCCGGCCGCCTTCGACAAGCACACGAGCCAGCGGGGGAAAGCTGGAGGTCTCGCCGCCGCCATCGCTTTGTGCTTCGCCTCCGGATCCTCCCTCCACGAATTCAGCCAGGGCCACTTCGACGTCGGTGAGGTCATCGCCTCCGGGCTCGGCGCTCGTCGGCGGCATTTGCGCGGGCGGCGGCACGGTGGCCGCCAGCGGCGCGTCGACTTCGGACTCCGCCACGAACCCCGCCTCGGCTTCGGCACCCGACAGCACGACACTGCTGAGCGCGGCCGACAAGACGTCGTCGGTTGCCGCCGGGCCTGAAGCGCTCGGCGTTGCCCCCGGTACGTCACCGGGTGGCTGCACAGCCGTTTGGGCCATGGGCGCCACGGCAACCGGTGGCGGGCTTGGGACCGGGGAGGGAACGTCGACGGGATTGTCGACCGCGATGGGCACGCCTGACGGTGCCGGACTCGGCACTGACGACGATGGGTCGGTGGCGACCGGAGATTGAGTCGGCATGGGCGGGGCGGGCGGGGCAACCGCCGGAGGCGGCGCCGCCGGCGTCGGTGCACCGTTGTAGACACGGGTCAGGCAGGTGTCGATCTGGTCACTGCTCGCCACCACGGTGATGAATTCACGGCCGATGGCGGCCCGGAGGTTGTCCATGGCGACCATGTCGCCCGGATCGGCGATGGCCACCACCGGAGCGCCGAACTTCCTGCCGATAGGAACCACGTGGTTCTGGCGAGCCACAGAAGCCGGAAGAACGGATGCCACCGCAGGATCGACGGAGTAAAGGTCCAGGTCGACGAACTCCAAATTGTTCTCGCTCGCGAGCAGCCGAACGACGTCAACCTCGCTCATGGCAAAGAGCATCGGCAGGAAGCGAGCCCACATTGAACGTGGGCGGGCCGACGCCTTGACAAATCGGTCCCGCTGAACACTCCAGCGTCGGTGCTACCGTTGCCGCCCGAATGCACGACCGCTGCCTCCCAGGCGTAATCCCTGGTCGTAGGTGGTCTACCGTGAGTCAGCCTCGACATTTTCGGCGGCTGCCCAGAAGCACGAATTGCACAAATTCCCAACCGCGGTGGGTGGGAATCGATCGATGGGCTCACGCACGGTGATACACGGGCTCGCGTTGGGTATGTGGACGTCGGCCACGGTGACCGTTGGCCGGACCGAAGTCACCGTGGTGATGGCTCTTTTCGGATTGATCATCGGTTCGTTCCTCAACGTCGTGGTCTACCGGGTGCCTCGCCATCTGTCTGTGAACAAGCCACGCTCGTTCTGTCCGCGGTGCCACGCGCCCGTCGTCGCCATCGACAACGTTCCGCTGCTGTCTTGGCTGGTGCTGCGAGGTCGCTGCCGGCACTGCGCGGAGCCCATATCGCCGAGGTACCCGCTGGTCGAGGCGGTCACGGCGGCCACCTTCGCGCTCATCACGTGGGCCATTGGTCCGCACTGGGCCGTCCTCGGCTGTTGCGTGCTGTGTGCCACTCTCCTTGCCCTGGGGGTGATCGCCCTCGACGGCTTGGCGCCACCGCCGAGAGTGGCCTTGATCGGCGCCTCGATCGGCACCGCTCTACTGGTGGTGGCCGGGGGCGCAGATCACCGCTGGGCGCGCCTTGTCGGCGCGCTCATCGGATTGGCGGCAGCCCTGCTGGTGGCCGGCGGGGCCGCGGTTCTCTACCGGGGACGAAGCGGACGAAACGTCGGCAGTGCCGAAGGCGGCGGTGCAGAAGGCGGCGTCACGGGAGGCGGCGGCGCGGACGTCAAGAGTTTGCTGGCGCTGGCGCCGGCCGGGACGTTGCTCGGATGGGTGGGACCACTGGGCGCGTCGATCGCCATCGGGGTGGCAATCGTGGCACTGGCCGCATGGTGGGCCAGACGGAACCGTCGGAACGTGGCACCGTTGCTCTCGGTGTCGGTCACCGTGGCGGCCACCGCCGCAACCGCAGTGGGTGTGGCGGTGGCGGCTGCCCTGGGCCGATTGACGGGGAGCTGAACGAGCTCAGGCAGTGACTGCAGAAGGCACGAACGCTCCGCCGGTGCGAACGACGCCCATGCGCTCGAGCATGACCTTGAGGTCGTGCGGGTTCGATGCAGAGTCCATGGCCTCACGCAGACCGATGACGCCCTTTTGCAGCAGATCAGCGAGCGCCTGGTCGAATGTCTGCATCCCGTAGTACTGCCCCTCGGCCATGATCTGGTCGATATCGGAAGTCTGCACGGGATCGAGGATGGCCTGCTGGATCCGACCGTTGACAACCATCACCTCGACAGCAGGGACGCGGCCGGAGCCGTCCTCACGCGCGATCAGGCGCTGGCAGATGGTGCCCTTCAAGGCGCCGGCCAGGCTGACGCGAATCTGTCCTTGCTGATGGGGTGGGAAGTAGTCGACGATCCGGTTGACCGTCTCGGTGGCCGTCGAGGTGTGCAGGGTCGAGAACACCAGGTGGCCGGTTTCCGCCGCGGTCAGGGCGGTGAACACGGTTTCGGGGTCTCGCATCTCACCGATGAGAATGACATCGGGGTCTTGGCGAAGCACGACGCGCATGGCGCTCGTGAAGCTGTCCGTGTCGAAGCCGACCTCGCGCTGTTCAATGGCCGCCATGTGGTCCACGTGGAGGTACTCGACGGGATCCTCGATGGTGATGATGTGCGACGCCCGCGTGTGATTGATGTGGTCGATCATCGACGCCAAGGTGGTGGTCTTGCCCGAACCCGTGGGTCCTGTCACCAGCACGAGGCCTCGCTGCTCGTCGGCCAGGCGGCGAACGACATCAGGAAGCAGAAGATCGGCGATCGTCGACGCACTGGTGCGGACTCGCCGGATGGCCAGCGCCACCGAGGCCCGTTGCGTAAAAGCGTTGACACGAAACCGCCCGAGTCCAGGAACCGAATAGGCGAAGTCGGCCTCGCGCTTGGTCTCGAAAACCTCGAGGAGGTTGGGGGGCATCATCGAGCGCGCCAACGCTCCAGTTTCCTCGGCATTGAATTGCGGCTCGTCCTCGATGGCCCGCAACTGCCCGTTGATTCTGACCCGAGGGGGCGCGTCGGCCTTGATGTGTAGGTCGGAGCCATCGAGCTCGGCCAACACGTGCAGCAAGCGGTCGAGATCGTCTCTATCCATGGAGCCCCCGTCTGTACAGACCCGGCCACAACCGGGCTTTCGTCATGGGCGTGCGCGCCCGCGTGCGGTCAATGGGAGTGCATCGACGCGCGTGACTGTTCACTTGATCATTGGCTCGGACATCGCCAAGGGCCCTGGGCCAGGCGCATGTCGCCCGGAAGCCGGTCGAGGGTAAGCACTGAGCGTGTCTGATTGGCCACTACAAATCCCATTGCAGGGCTTTCGGAGCGCCGTCGGGGACTCATTGTGACAAGGGCCACACAACACTGATTTTCGTCATGTAACCGCAACACTGCCGCTGTGCGTTTGTCGCGTTCTCGGGCCATGATCCACCCATGGAACCGCTCGTGTTGGAGTCGTGTCACAGCACCTGGCTGTTCGACACGCAGCGCATGCGCTTCCGGCGCGTCCTCAAGGGGCTCGACCTGGACAACCACCCCGCCTCCACCGGGTGGAGGCCGTACTTCGGTCTCGACATCGACCCGGTGTCGGAGTCGTTTGTGGTGCTGCTCAACCCCGAGGGAACACGCTTGCTGCGGTCCTGGCGTCACGTCGAACACTGCACGCAGTGCGGCGGCGAGGCGACGGGCGAGCTCTCCCTCGACGAGCTCCGCAGCGCGGCGCGCGCCTGAGTTTCGGGGCCGGTCCGAGGCTCCGCTCAAGGCAAAGGGCTTCGACGTCGATAAGCATCCCATCGGTAGCGGTGGAAGTCGGCGGGAAGCGGGCAGTGGTCGGGACATTTCGCTTTTTACATGAGGTCCTTTGTGGTCCGTCGCGCCAGCGCGGCGCGACTACGGACGGGACACACGGCGAGCCCGGCACTCCAGATTCCGGCACCCCAGGTACAGGAGAGTGACCCGGATATGACGATTGAGAGTCTCCAGCCGAACGAAACACCGTCGGACACCGACCTCATTCGCTCGATGGCCGTGTCGTCGGCGGAGCTTTGGCACGAGATGCTCGATCGCCTTACGCAGATCCATGAGAGCCACATCATCTTGGCCCGCGCCGTAGAAGAGCTCGGGACCATCGTGCGCCAATCAATGTCCGGCGCGCCGCTGCCGGCGTTGGAACAGGTCCACCGGATCGCGTCGCTGCCCGTGGGCTCCATGCCGTCCGCCGTTTCGTTGGCCTTGGGATCGGGGGGGGCCACCACAGCATCGATCGCCGCCACGTCGACGATCACGATCCCCGACGGTGCCGACGCCGTGGCTCAGGCGCAGGCCATCGTCGATGCACTGCTCGGACTCGAAGAGCAAGATTCGACCTCGTCGACACCGACCACGACACCGGCACCAGTCGCCGAAACCATCGAGCAACGTGGCGACTCCAAAGCTGCCAAGGCGGCAGCCAAGTCATCGGCCAAAGCTGCTTTGAAGGCGCCGGACACCAAAGGGACCGGCGAGGACGCCGGCGGCGGCAAAACACCCATCGAAACGACAGCGGTCGACGCCACTGCGGTCAATGTGGCCGGGGTGACGCTGGAACCGGCGGTGCAGTCGCAGTCGCCGGGTCCGGGTCCGGGTCCGGGTCCGGACGTACCAGCGACGGTTGTCGACCACATTGCGGAGCCTGTCCTTTTGGTCACGCTGGCGGAGGCCTCAACGAACTCTCAAGATGCGGCGCCGGGGCCCGCCGCCATCGACCCCACCTATTTCGGGATCCCCGCCACCCTTGGCGAACTCAGCACCGACGCCATCGATTCGTTGTTGGCGGCGGAATTTGGAGACCCCATAGTGGCGTCGGAGACCGCCGACCTCGGGACCAACGGGTCGGTCGGTGCTGCTGACGCCGTGGTTCTCGACGCCCTCCTCGGTACCGAATTCGTCAGTCAGGCTCCGGCCGCCCTCACTGTGGTGGCTCCCCCACCCATGAGCGCGCCCGTCGCGCCCGTGGCGACGGCCGCCGCGGCGGTAGCACCCCCGCCGCCAGCTACGACAGCTTCAGCTACCCCCCCGTCGCAGATGCTGCCTCCGCCCTTGATCGCACCAGACATCGAGTTCGAGGAAGACACAGCGCTCGAACCTGTTGCCCTTCACGTCCACGTCGCAGCTCCCGACCCCGCTTTGGTTTCACCGCCCGTACTCACCTTGGCGCCGGTGCCTCCGCCACAGTCCGAGCTCCCAACCTTTTCCGTTGTTGCCCAAGCTCCAGTGGCAGCACCGATTGTGCCGCCAATGGCCGCCACGCCGGTCGCACAGGTCGCACCCTCGGCGGTGGCCCCTATCGTTCAGTTCCGCACGGTGACACCCGAATCGCCCGTGGCGCCCCACGTCATGTCCGCAGCATCAATGGCGACCGAGATCCTGGCCGCTACCCCCGAGGAGAAGAAGCCCGAGAAGCCGGATGAGGTCGAGGAAGAGGAGATCAACCAGAACATCTCCGAGGACCTCACCATCCTCGCCACCAACCGCAAGAAGCGGCGGTTTCACCGAAACTAAAGGGGGCGGGGGCCCGACGGTGAGTCGTTAAGGCTGGGGTGGGCGGCGCCAGGTACCGAAGCTCCCGCCCACCTTCTCCCACAGTGCAAGTTCGGCGACACTCATCGTCCTGTCCGACGACTTGCACATGTCGTAGATGGTCAAGGCGGCCACGGCGCAGGCGGTGAGGGCTTCCATTTCCACGCCGGTGCGGTCAACGGTCTCGACTTGGGCCTCCACTTCGACGAAGTCGTCGCCGATGTTGAAGTTGATGTGTACCGTCCCCACCAGAAGCGGGTGGCACATAGGGATCAAATCCGAGGTCTTCTTGGCCGCCTGGATCCCGGCAATGCGGGCCGCCGCCAGCACGTCCCCTTTGGTGATGGCGTTGCTGGCAACTTTGGCCGTGGTCTCCGGCGCCATGAGCACTCGGCAGCGCGCCAACGCTCGGCGGTGGGTCGGCTCCTTCGGCGTGAGCTCCAGGCTTCGTGCGCTCTTGAGGGGATCGAGGTGCGTAAGGCTTCGGTCGACCACGGTCGGCATTCTAGGCTGCCAGGAACTACGCAACGGGGGGACGCCGTACGGCGCGTCCTCCGCTAAGCTGGCACTCAACACACGAGAGTGCTAAAGGAAGGGACGGGGCGAGGATGCCGACCTACGAATATGCGTGCACGTCCTGTGGCGAGCACCTCGAGGTCGTGCAGTCGTTTCGCGACGACGCCTTGACGACGTGCCCGGCATGTGACGGGGACTTGCGCAAGGTGTTCGGGTCCATCGGCGTGGTGTTCAAGGGCAGCGGCTTTTATAAGACCGACACCCGGTCTTCGACCAAGTCCTCGACCTCCAGCGCCGAGAAGTCCAGCGCTGAGAAGTCCAGCGCATCGGACTCTTCGACATCGTCGGACTCGAGCGGTTCGTCGTCCTCCTCAGAGTCTTCCTCGGACAGCACGAAGAAGAGCTCCACAAAGGAGTCCACCAAGCCCTCGAAAGGCTCCGGCGAAAAGGCCGCTGCCTCCTGAACGAAGGCTAGGCCCCGAGGACCGGGCTCAGAGCGCCGAGTGGGGCCGGTGTCGTCGCATGCCCGGAAGACCGCGCCTCACGACGGGGGCGGCGAGTAATAGAACACGTTGTCCTGTGCGGTCGGACCGACGAGCGCGTTGGTGGGACTGGACGGCGTGACGGTCACCGACGGATAACAGATCGACATGCTGACGTAGTACACCCCGCAGCCACTGTCGAGAGTTGTGGGGTCGACCACGAAGGGGATGACGGCGGTCGTTTGCCCCGGGGCGAAGGTGACCATGGCCGAACTCGGACTGAACGACGACGCCGCCCCGGACCAGGCACCCCAGAACAGCGCCGACTGGGGCCCGTCCGCGGTTGTGTAGCTCACCTGCACCGTGGAGGTGCTGGGCTCACTGAGCGCCAACCCCACCGCCTCGCTCGGGTACGTGAAAGTCACGGGACCGCCGAACGACACCGACGGAACCAAGGGGACTGCCACGGGGGCCGACGCCGGCCCGTGACCGTGGGCGTTGGCGGCACGCACGCGGACCTTGTATCGGCGACCGTGGGTGAGCCCCGACACCGTGCACGTCGTGGCTCCTGCCGTCGTGCACGTTTCCTTGCCGGGCGCGGTGACCACTGTGTAGGCGGTGATGGACGAGCCGCCGTCTGCAGCGGGGGCCGTCCACGAGACGTCCGCCCCCCCGACAATGGCGACAACGGTGACGCCCGTCGGCTTGCCGGGCTTGGAGCTCGCCGACGATCGGGCATGGGCGTAGGCGGGCACGGCCCCCACGACAAGGAGGACGAGGACGGCCAGCACCGCAAAAAGACCCCGGCCGGGCACCTCGAGTCGACTCAGGGCGCGGTCACAGCTCGGTTTCATGTTTCGACTCATCGAGGCCCCCCTGATAGTCGATGACGTCGCCAAGCCTACGAGAGACCGTGGCGGCCCGCTCTGTTGACAGCAGGGGTTGACGGTGGGCAGACGCCCGGCGATCGACCCGGAACTCCTACGCCCCGCTGGCGGCCATGTTGGCGACGGCCAACGTCTGCCCCGAAGCCAGGCCCGGGAGCCACTCCACGTCCGCTCCCACGTGCACGATGTCGTGCAGCATCCGCTGCAACGTCGAAGCCACGGTCAGTTCTCGTACCGGTTCGGCCAGCTCGCCGCCCCGGATCATCAGACCCTCGGCCCCCACCGAGAAATCGCCGCTGATGGTGTCCACGCCCGAGTGCACGCCCGACACCGACTGGACGTAGAGGCCGTCGCCCACCGCCCGCAGGATCTCGGCGGACCCGAGATTCCCCGGCGTCAGATGCAGGGCGCGGCAGCCGGCCACCGGCGTGGTGGCGTAGCCGCCCCGTACGGCCGAGGCCGTCGACGCCGTACCGGCGCGGCTGGCCGAGGTGGTGTCGAACACAAAGCCTCGCAACACCCCGCCGTCAAGCAGGACGTTGCGCCGGCAGGCCAGTCCTTCGGCGTCGTGTGACGACGCCCCGAAGGCCCGCGCATCGGTGGGATCGTCGACCAAGGTGATACCGGCGCGCGCCACGTCCTCACCAACGCGCCCCGCGAAAAACGATCGTCTCTTGGTGACCGCCTCGCCCGACAACGCCGCCGACACCACGCCCAGCAACGTCGAGGTGATGCGGGGATCGAACACCACGACGAGATGGCCTGATCGACCTTTGACCGCACCCAGCATGCGCGTGGCCCGATTCACGGCGTCGAGCGCCGCCTTGTCGAGATCGAGGTCGGTCGGACCGCGTCCGGCCGAGAACCCCGAACCGGTCTGGCTCTCGGCACCTTCGCCGGCGATGGCCGTCACCGACACACTGCACAGTGTGCGCGCCGCGGTGGCGGCGATACCGGTGGACGTGGCGATGGCGGCGCGAGCGACCATGTCGCCGTAGTCGCACCCGTGCACTTGGCGAACCCGGGGGTCGCCCGATCGGACCCGTCGCTCGAGCTCCAGGGCCAGATCAACTTTGGCCGAGGTGGCCAGAGACACCACGCCCTCGTCCCACAGATCGAGCGCGGCCGGCGCCACCCCGTCGGGTACGGCCAGCATGACGTGGTCGTCGGGAGTGGCGAACGATGCGTTGTCGCGCGCTTGGGCCAAGGTGTCTCGCACGACCAGGTCGTCGAGGCTTCCCGCGTAGGCGAAGCCCTGGCGTCCGGCCATCAATACCCGGATACCCACCCCGGCCGACGCCGCCGACGACAGTGACTCGACTTCGCCTTCAAAGGCCCGCACGTCGGTCTCGACGCTGCGAGAGACGTAGACCTCGATGTGCTCACCGGGTCCGGCCGACGCTGCCACCGATGTGGCCAGATCGAGAAGCTCCTGGGCCGACGATGCCGTCGACGGGGCGGTAGTCAGCGTGTCAGACACCGGCGGTGCCCCCGATCGTCACCCCGGTGAGCCGCAAGGTGGGCTGGCCGCATCCCACCGGCACGCTCTGGCCGTCCTTGCCGCAGGTGCCCGGCTCCATGGCGAAGTCGTTGGCCACGGCGTCGATCCGACGAAGGATCTCGGGGCCGTTGCCGATGAGATTTGCATCACGCAGTGGATTGGTGATCTGACCGCCCTCGATGAGATATGCCTCCACCATGCCGAAGACGAAGTCGCCGGTGGTGGTGTTGACCTGGCCTCCGCCCAGCTTGGCCACATAGACCCCGGTGGGTGTTTGCGCCACGATCTCGTCGGGGTCCTCGGTGCCGTTGAGGAGAAACGTGTTGGTCATACGCACCATGGGGAGGTGACGGTAGCTCTGGCGCCGACCGTTGGTCGACGAGCCGCGCCCGTCTTGACGGGCCCGGAGGTAGTCCCACATGTAATCCGACAGCACGCCGTTTTCGATCAGCACGTTGCGACCGGCCGCATTGCCCTCGTCGTCGACGGCAAAACTTCCCCATTGCGTGGCGATGGTCCCGTCGTCGACCAAGGTGACGAGCGGGCTGGCCACGAGTTGCCCTACCTGCCCGGCGTAGACAGACGCACCCTTGGCGATGTGGTCTGCCTCGAGGCCGTGTCCACACGCCTCGTGAAACAACACGCCGCCGCTGCCCGATGCCAGCACCACGGGCACCTCGCCGCTGGGAGCGGGACGGGCCACCAGCTTTGCCAGCGCCCGCCGGGCGGCCGTGGTGGCCACATCCTCGACGGCGACCGTGTCGAACAGCTCGAAACCCACCATGAAGGCGGCTGACTCGCGGCCCGTGTGCATGCCGGTGTCGCCTTCGGCTACACACGACACCGAAAAGCGCGACCGCACCTGGTCATCACCAGTGAAGACGCCGTCGCTGTTGGCCACCAACATGCGGCGCCGGCTGTCGCCATAGGCGGCCGACACCTGGGTGATGGCACCCCCCGCACTGCGAGCCGCCTCATCGGCGCGCGCCAGCAAAGCGATCTTGTCGGCCTTGGCCACCGTGTCGGGAAAGATGGCGATCTCGTTAGGGCGAGGTGCGGTGGTGGGCACCAGCCCGACGACCCGGCCAGGCCCGCCTTGGCGGGACACGGCCCGAGCCGCTTCGGCGGCCGCCAACAAACCCGCCTCGCTCAAATCGGCGGTATGGGCGTAGCCGGTGGTCTCCCCCACCACCACCCGCACCCCGGCACCGCGATCGCGCCCCGAGGACAGTTCCTCGACTCGGCCGTCGTCGAGGACGGCCGAGGTGCCGTGGCGGTCCTCGGCGAAGATCTCGGCGAAGTCCCCGCCCTGGCTCAACGCGGCCGCCAAGACCCGTTCGATGGTGGCCGGCTCGATAAGCGATCCGGCGTCAGAAGTCGTCGTCAACGAAGTTCCTTCCTGCCGCTTGTGGGCGATCCCCCTCGAGTAGGGCGAACAGCGGCACCCTGGCGCACACGCCTCGGAGGAGGGTCCCTTTGGCTCGTCGTGCGCCCTTTTCGTATGGTACCGCCGTGGCCCTCGCATCCGGTTTGAGCGCTCAGGTATCGCTGACTGTCGGACCAACCGACACGGCTCGGGCTATGGGATCGGGCGAAGTCGACGTGCTGGCCACTCCCCGGCTCATCGCGCTGTGCGAGGAGGCCGGCTTCCGGGCCGTCAAAGGAGCCTTGGACGCCGGTCGCACCAGCGTCGGGGTGCGGGTCCAAGTCGACCACCTGGCGCCCGTGGCGGTGGGCTCCACGGTCACCGCGGAAGCCGTCTTGGAGAAAGTCGAAGGACGGCGCCTCGTGTTCACTGTGTCGGTCACCGACGCGGCGGGACTGGTCGGAGCCGGACGCATGACGCGCGTGGTGGTGGACACCGACGCCTTCATGGCCAAGGCGCGCTCGAGCGCCCCCGGAGGCAGAACGCTACAGAGCCTCAGTCGCCAAGGGCACAGAGGCGGCGATGACGTCGAGGATCTCTTCGCCCACCAGCTCGTCTCGCTCCAACAGTTCGTCGCGCAGTTTCTCGATGACGTGACGATGGGCCTCGAGCATGGCGCGCACGTCGGCCTTCGCCTTGGCCAGCAATGCCTCCACCTCGTCGCGCCCGCCGTCGGACGACAGCACCTTGGCCACGATGTTGCCGGGCATGTCGAGCGCGTCGGCTGATATCAGGGAACTGCCCATGCCGAGGCTCCCGATCATGAGGCACGCCGCACTGGTGGCGGCCTGAAGGTCACCGGCCACTCCTGTGCTCGTCTCCCCGAAAAACATCTCCTCGGCCACCATGCCCCCGAAGGCGATCTGAATGAGGGCCTCGATCTCCGATCGGGTCTTGGTGTAGCGCTCCTCGGTCTCGGAGTGAGCCAGGAGGCCGAGCGCGTCCTTGCGCTTGACGATGGAGAGGATCTCGAGCTTGCGGCCCTTGCCGGCCAGCCATGCCACCGTGGCGTGCCCGGACTCGTGGGTGGCGATGGTGCGTCGTTCCGCTTCGGTGTATTCGACCGGTTGGGCCAGCCCGATCTCCTCGGTCATCTTGGCCTGCTGGATGTCGCCCCACGACAGGCGGTCCCCACCCCGGCGCAGCGCCCAGATGAGCGCCTCGTCGAGTATGTGCTCGAGCATCACCGGCGAGTACCCCTGGGTCACGGCGGCCAGGGTGTCGCGCTTGGCCTCGTCATCGAGCTCAGGGTCATGGGCCTTGCGCTCGAGGTAGTAGTCGATGATCTCCCGCCGACCGGCCCGGCTGGGCAGGCCGAAGTAGATGGAACGGTCGAAGCGCCCGGGGCGCACCAGAGCGGGATCCAGATCGGCGGCCCGGTTGGTGGCCCCGATGACGAGGATGTTGGCTCCGGCGGGCACGGGCTTGTGGATCTGGTGCCCGGCCGGCAGCCAGGAGTTCACCACCTCGATGAGCGCGCCGCGTAGACGCGTCATGGCGGGGGGCTGATCGAAGGACTGGAGCTGGATCAACAGCTCGTTGACCACGCCGGCCACGCCGTCTTGGTGGCGGCCTTGGCCCATGCCGCCGCGGGCTCCGCCGATGGCGTCGATCTCCTCGATGAATCCGATGGCCCCACCTTCTCGGCGCGCGTACTTGCGCAGGGCCTTGAAGTAGGAACGGATCTTGCGGTTGGTCTGTCCGTAGAACATCGACTGGAAGGCCGACGATGACACGAACAGGAACGGCACGCCGCCTTCGGCCGCCATGGCCTTGGCCATGTAGGTCTTGCCTGTTCCCGGGGGACCCTCGAAGAGGATGGCTCGGCGCGTCGAGCCCCCCATCTGCTCCACGAAGGTGCGATGGGCGAGAAACAAGTTGAGGGTCTTGACGGCCTCGTCGACCACCATGCCCGCACCTCGAACGTCGGCGAAACGGACGTCAATCTCCTCGGGCCGGTACAGCACGTGCGGCGAACGTCCCGCCCCGAGCATGGGGAGGAGGATGGCGCCGCCCAACAGGAAGATGAGGACGATGGCCGGCGTGTACGGCAGCATCGAGCTCGGGATATGGGGAAACCGGAGAGCCCCCCGGTGCAAGACCACGGCCCGCACGATGAACCAGGCCGCGATGGGCACCAGCACCAGGGCGAGGCGACGCCACCGTCCCTGGCGGACCCGCTCGCGGGTCTTGCCCACATCGGCCCCGGCCGCTTGGATGACGTCGGCCTGGCTCAGCATCTCCAGGTCCCCGCCCGCCTCGCCGTCGGCGGCACCATGTTGGTGACGGAACGGTTCCCGCACGCCGTGCTTGCTCATAGCTCGTCGCCCCCCACTCCCCAGGCGACCCACCGGGCTCTGCCGGTCAGCCGGACCTGGACCCTGCAACGAGCCCCCAGCGGCTACGTCACAAGTTTCCCTGTGGACCACTGTCGCAGAATTACCACGGAGCGTCAACATCCACGTTCGTGTTGTCACATAAATGACCACAAAGGGCGGTCGGGTGCCTGTAGGGACCGGGGAGGCCCCGCCGCCGTCAGATCTGACGGCCGAGAACGCCCCCGAGCACTCCTCCGATGGCACCCCCGCTGGCCGCTTCGTGACGGTCGTCGTGCTCCAGGTAGGGCGTCAAAGCGGCCGCCAAGACGGGGATGGGCATGCTCTGCAGCCACACGTTGCCGGGGCCGGTGAGCTGGATGAGGTGATGGCCGTCGTCGCCCATGTACCGGTTGGCGATGCCCGGCAGCCGGATGACGGTGAAGCTCACCGAGTCCTGGAACAAGCCGGCGTGGCCGGGGTGCACAAGAAGCGACTGCCCGGCGGCCAACTCGTAGGTGGCCACCTCACCGGAGAGCTCGATCCACGCCTGGCCCTGGCCCTCGAGCTTCTGGAGCAAGAACCCCTCTCCGCCGAAGATCCCGCCTCTGAAGGTCTGCTGCAGCGCCACCGAGGGCGTGATGCCGGGCGTGCCGCACACCCAGCCGTGGCGGTGGACCAGGTAACCGCCTCCGGGCGCGATGTCGACGGGGAAGATGCGGCCGGGGAGCTTGGCCGCAAAGGTAACCATCCCCTGGCTTCCGACGGCCTCGTAACGGGTCAGGAACACGCCGCCGCCGCCCACGGCTCGCTTGAGAATGCCGCCCAGCCCCCCACTACCACCGGCGCCGCCCGCGTTGGTGGTCTGGGAGAGCTGCATGTTGGCCGTCATCCACGACAGGTCTCCGTGCGTCGAGATCAAGGCCTCGCCGGGATCGAGCACCATCTCGAGGACCGGCATAGTCGTGCCCTTGACGTTTGCCTGCATGGTTCGCCCCTTTGTCGTTTCCCGGCGGCCGAGGCCGGGTATCTCCACGCCGAGTCTGTCGCATCGATCGACGGGCTGCATGGCGCCGCTCATCTCAAAGCGAGGCCATGGCGCGAGTCACTCGGAGTAGCGTTGGGCGCCAGCCCGCCATCGCCCGGACCAGGATCCCGCATGCTTCTCGACAACATCCACGACCCGTCTGACCTGCGCAGTTTGTCGAAGGACCAACTCGACCAACTGGCGGCGGAGATCCGGACGCGCATTGTGGAGACGGTGACCGCCACCGGCGGGCATCTCGGTTCGAACCTCGGCGTCGTCGAGCTGACCCTGGCCGTGCACCGGGTCTTCGACTCGCCCCGTGACGTGGTGCTGTGGGACACCGGTCACCAGGCCTACGTGCACAAGCTCCTGACCGGACGCCAGGGGCAGTTCCCCACCTTGCGCCAGCCGGGGGGAATGTCGGGCTACCCGTCGCGCCACGAGTCGCCCCATGACTGGATAGAGAACAGCCACGCGTCGACGGCCCTCAGCTACGCGCACGGGATCGCCACCGGATTCCGGTTGCGCGGCGAGCACGAGCGGCGGGTGGTGGCGGTCATCGGCGACGGTTCACTCACCGGCGGCATGGCCTATGAGGCGCTCAACAACCTGGGGCACTCGGGGTCGCGCGTCACCATCGTGTTGAACGACAACGGTCGTTCGTACGCACCGACGGTCTCGAAGTTGTCTTCCGAGCTCACCTATCTCCGCCTCAACCCGTCCTATGTCCACGCCCGCGAGCGCCTGCGCAACCTGTTGCGGCGTGTGCCCGCCCTGGGAGGCTTCGCCTATTCGGGCGTGCACGGCCTGACCAGTGCCGTGCGCGAGATCGTCACCCCGCACTGGTTCTTCGAGGCGCTCGGCGTGCGCTACGCCGGACCCATCGACGGTCACGACGTGATCGGCATGGAGCACGCCATCGCCAACGCGGCCGAGTGGGACGGACCCATCCTCATCCACGTGCTCACGCAGAAGGGACGGGGCTACGCGCCCGCCGAGGAGGATGAGGTCCAGCGTCTTCACGACTTCAAGGTGCAGCCGAGCCGCGTGGCGCCCCTGGAGGACGTCGCTCCCGCCACCTACACCGACGCCTTCACCAGAGCCCTTCTCGACATTGCGGCGGCACGCCCCGAGGTGGTGGCCATCACCGCCGCCATGCCCGGGCCCACCGGCTTGTTGCCCTTCGAAGGTGCCTATCCCGACCGGTTCCTCGACGTCGGCATCGCCGAGCAGCACGCCGTCACGGCCGCGGCCGGCATGGCCATGGCCGGGCTGCGACCGGTGGTGGCGGTCTACTCCACCTTCTTCTCGCGTGCCTTCGACCAAGCCAACTTGGATGTGGGTCTGCACAACCTCCCCGTGGTCTTCGCTTTGGACCGGGCGGGCATCACCGGAGACGACGGGCCCAGCCACCACGGCGTGCTCGACATGGCTCTGGCGCTGTCCATCCCGGACATGACGGTGTTCGCCCCCTCCTCGGCCCAGGAGGTTCGGATCATGCTCGACACCGCGCTGGGCCTCCCGGGCCCGTCGACCATTCGCTTCCCGAAAACCCCGGCGCGTCAGGCCCCCGGCCACATCGTGGGCCAGGGCATGTCGGCCCGCCTCGTGCGCCGGGGCGACAACGAGGTGTGCATCTTGGCGGTGGGCAAGATGGTGGAAGCCTCCGAGGAAGCCGCCGAGAAGCTGGCCGCCGACGGGGTGGACGCCACGGTATGGGACGTCCGGGTCATCGCTCCACCGGATCCGGCCATGCTGATGGACGCGGCGGCCCATGGACTCGTGATCACCGTCGAAGACGGCATCCGCATCGGCGGGGCCGGATCGTATGTGGTCGAGGCCATGCGCTGTCTCGAGGATCTCGGCCGACCCCTCCCCCCGGTGCGCACCTTGGGGGTACCCCGGGCCTACATCGCCCAGGGCAAACCGGCGGTGATCCTGGCCGACCTCGGTCTCGACGGCCCTGGCATCGCCGCCGCGGTCACCGAGGCGCTAGGAGCCGAGCGGGATCGTCTGCCGCTCTCGTAACGCGCTGCCCAGGCTCTCGGCCTGGCGCCGGGCCGGTCCGGGCCCTTCAGCCTGGCCTGTCCCCAGGACCGAAACATGTTCTAACTTTGGGGTCGTGCAATTCAATCTCGCCGACTTGTTCGAAGCGGCCGTGGACGCCTTCCCCGATCGTGAATATCTGGTGGCCGAAGGTAAGCGGCGAACGTATGGGCAGATGGAAGAACGGGCCAACCGCCTGGCCCATCACCTTGCCGCTCAGGGGATCGGCCCGGGCGACCACGTGGGCATCTACGCCCTCAACAGTGTTGAATGGGTGGAGACGGCGTGGGCGGTCTTCAAACTCCGAGCGGTGTGGATCAACATCAACTACCGCTACGTACACGACGAGCTCAAGTACCTCTTCACCAACGCTGATCTGGTCGCCCTCATTCACCAGCGCCAGTTCTCAGCCAACGTCGCCGCCTTGTTGCCCGAGCTCCCCGGAATCCGCCACGTCGTGGTCATAGACGACGACAGCCAGGAGCCCAACCCGTCCGCCGCCGCGGTCGATTACGAAGACGCCGTGGCCGACGGTGCACCCGAACGCGACTTTCGCGCGGCGCGCCGATGACGACATCTACATCCTCTACACGGGCGGGACGACCGGCATGCCCAAGGGGGTCGTGTGGCACCACCGCGACGTCTTCTTCGCCCTCGGGGGAGGCATCGACGCCCTGACCGGATTTCGGATGGACCGACCCGAGCAGATGGTGGAGAAGGCGATCGCCCAGGCCGGGCAGCTCACCTTTTTGCCGATCGCCCCGCTGATGCACGGCGCCACCCAGTGGGGGGTCATGGGGCAGAGCTTCGTGGCCAACCGGGTCATCTTGGTGCCGAAGTTCGAGCCGGCGGAAGTGTGGACCCTGATCCAACACGAACGCGTCAACATGGTGATGATCACGGGCGACGCCATGGGCAAGCCTCTTATCGAGGCTTTGGACGACCCCGAGATCCCTTATGACTTGTCGTCGCTCATCGGCATCACCTCCACCGCGGCGCTGTTCTCGCCCGCCGTCAAGGACGATTTCTTCCGCCACCTTCCCAACCTGGTGATGACCGACGCCGTGGGCTCGTCGGAATCAGGGAACAACGGGATCACCATGGTCCACGCCGGCGCCACCGCCATGCGCAGCGGACCGACCGTCACGTCGCTGGGCGGAACGACCGTCCTCGACGAGGGCCTCGAAGCGGTCAAGCCGGGTTCGGGCGTCATCGGGAAGATCGCCCGCAGCGGCGACATCCCCGTCGGCTACTACAACGACCCCGTCAAGACGGCCGAGGTGTTCATCACCGTCGACGGCAAGCGCCACGTCATGCCGGGCGACTTCGCCACCGTGGAGGCCGACGGGTCGGTGACGTTGCTCGGCCGCGGATCAATCTGCATCAACTCAGGCGGCGAAAAGATCTTCCCCGAAGAGGTGGAGGCCGTCGTCCGTTCCCACCCCGACGTCATGGACGCCATCGTGGTGGGGGCCCCCGACGAGCGCTGGGGCCAGACCGTGGCGGCCATCGTCGAGCCGCGCCACGATCATGTCGCCCCCTCGCTCGAGGCCATCCAGGAGCACTGCCGCAATCATGTGGCGGGCTACAAGATTCCGCGCCATCTCTACGTGGTCGAACAGATCCAGCGGTCACCGAGTGGGAAGCCCGATTACCCCTGGGCCAACGGCATCGTGGCCGCGGGGATGACCGGAACCTGAACGCTACGATTCGCCGTCGTGCCCACGACGCTGGCTGACCTGGTGGGTGACGGGCAGGCCTGTGTGGTGACCATGGAGCTGCAACGCGGCGTGGTCGGTGACCTGTCGAGCTTTCCCGAACTGGCGGCGGCAGTGGCCGACGGCGGGGTGCTCGCCGCCACCATCGAGCTGCTCGAGGTGGCCCGACAGGTGGGCACTCCCGTCGTGCACTGCACGGCCGGGTTTCGGGCCGATCGGGCCGGATCGATGACCAACGCCCCGCTGCTCAGCGCTGTGGCCCACATGCCCGATCACCTGATCGAGGGCACGCCGGCGGTGGATCTCGTGCCCGGACTCGGGCCCGAGCCCGGCGACATCGTCTCGCACCGCCGCCACGGCGTGGCTCCCTTTAGCGGCACGTCTCTCGACGCCACATTGCGCGCCCTCGGGGTGACCACCGTCATCGCCACCGGGGTGTCGTTGAACGTGGCCGTCATCGGGCTCGTCATCGAGGCCGTCGACCTCGGCTACCACGTGGTGGTGGCCACCGACGCCGTAGCCGGGATACCTGCCGACTACGCGCAGGCTGTCGTGCGCCACACCCTGCCACTGCTGGCCACCATGGCGACGGTGAAGGAGATCACCGCCGCGCTGGGGCCTTAGCCGATCTGCGCCTCGCGCTGACGGGTCGTCGAATGCACGGGGTCCTTGTCGAACTGCGGCAGGACGTGTCGGCCGAAGGTGGCGACAGCTTCCTCGCAGATCTCGATGGGCATGGCCGACGACAGCATGCCGAAGCTCAACTGATCGGCGCCGGTGTCGGCGAAGCGCTGCACGACCCGGGTGACCTCTTCGGGATCGCCCACGGCGATCTGGGCGGCGGCGATCTGATCGTTGATGGCGCTCGGGGTGGGATTGGGAATCGTGTCCGGCCACACCGGGATGCCCGGGGGGCGAGGGAAGGTGTCGAGGTAGCGGAACACCAGGCTCAGGTAGTAGCCGATGTCCATCTCGGCGAAGACGTCACGGGCCCGGCCGCCGTCCTCGAGGCACAACATCTGCGAGGTGATCATCACGTTGTTGTTGACGAAGCCACCGATGGGCTCGGCGTTCTCGATGTCCTTCTTGTACTTCTCGATGAGCGGGCTGAACTGCTCGGGCTTGCCGAAGGCAAAGCACAGGACCCCCAGCCCGTTGCGGGCCGCCAGTTCAAAGGTGCTCGGGCTGCCCGCGGCCACCCACAAGGGCGGGTGCGGGTTCGTGTAGGGCTTGGGCAGGACGTTGCGGGTCGGCATGGAGAAGAACTTGCCGTCGAAGGAGTAGTCGGTCTCCTTCCACATGCGCACGATCTCGGGAAGTGTCTCGGCCACCATCTCGCGGGTCAGCTCGGCGTCTTCGATCCCGAATCCTTTTTGCTCCGTCGTGGACGAGCCGCGGCCATGGCCGAATTCGAAACGCCCCTCGGACAGGTGGTCGAGCATGGCGACGTGCTCGGCAATGCGGGCGGGGTGGTTCACGGGCGGGGTGATATTGAAGATCCCCGATCCGAGATGGATGTTCTTGGTCTTTGCCGCCGCGTAGGCGATGAAGGATTCGTTGGCCGACAGGTGGGAGTACTCGTGCAGGAAGTGGTGCTCGGTCGTCCAGGTGTACTTGAAGCCGGCTGCGTCGGCGGCCACCGTGTAGGCAACCTCGTCCATGATCCGCTGGTGCTCGGACGCCGCCCCGTACTTGGCTACGAAGGTGGGCGTCAGGCACACGCCGTTGAATATCCCGAATTCCATCGGAGGCGGCTCCTCTCGCTCGCGCCGATGAAGGTACCAGTTTGCCCAAAAAAATGCAACGTGTTCCAATAATGGGCATGGAGACCATCGCTGAGCTGCTCTTAGCCCGAGCCGGGGACGACAACCCCGGGCTGATGGCCGGGGCAGAGACCTGGAGCTGGGACGACGTCGTGACGGCCGGGGCACAGCGCGCCGCCTGGCTGGCCGAGCTGCGTGCCCCGGGAGCATTTCACGTCGGGCTGCTGCTCGACAACGTGCCCGAGTTCGTCTGGTGGCTGGGGGCGGCGGCCATGGCCGGGGCGGTGATGGTGGGCGCCAACCCGACGCACCGCGGCCCTGATCTGGCCCGCGACCTGGGCCACACCGAGGTGCAGGTGCTCGTCACCGACCGCGCCCATTTGCCACTCGTGGACGGCCTTGACCTGGGCGCGGGCATCGGAGTGGCCTCGGCATCGAGCCCCCGCGTCCTCATCGTCGACGATCCCGCCTATAGCGCCACCCTCGAACGCTTCGCCGGGGTCGATCCGCCTGATCCCGAGGAGGTGGGCGTGACCCGTGACTCTCTCGGGTACCTGATTTTCACGTCGGGCACGTCGGGAGCCCCCAAGGCGTGTCGCTGCACCCAAGGACGCCTGGCCGGCATCGGCACCATCGTGGCGCAGATGTTCGAGCTCGGTCCGACTGACGTCTGTTACGCGGCCATGCCGCTGTTCCACTCCAACGCCCTGATGGCGGGGTGGGGCCCCACCCTGGCCGCCGGGGCGGCGGTGGCTCTGCCGACAGGCGGCCGCTTCTCGGCGTCGGGGTTCCTGCCCGACGTGCGTCGCTACGGGGCGACCTATTTCAACTACGTGGGTAAGCCGCTGTCGTACATCGTGGCCACGCCCGAGCTCCCCGACGACGTCGACAACACGCTGCGCCGGGTCTTTGGCAACGAAGGCGCCCAGCGAGACGTGGCGCGCTTCGCCGAACGCTTCGGTTGCGTGGTCACCGACAGCTATGGATCGACCGAGGGCGGCGCCGTCGTGCAACGCACTCCCGACACCCCTGACGGCGCGCTGGGACGCGCCCCCGAAGGCACCATGGTGGTCAATCCCGACACCGGTGAACAGTGTGTGGTGGCCCGCTTCGACGAGCACGGCCGGCTCATCAACGCCGAGCAGTCCATCGGCGAGTTGGTGTCGATGGGTGGCGGGGCCGGGTTCGAGGGGTACTGGCACAACGAGGACGCCGAAAAGGCCCGCCTGCGCAACGGCTGGTACTGGACCGGCGACCTCGCCTACGTGGACGAGGCCGGGTTCTTCTACTTCGCGGGGCGCTCCGACGACTGGCTACGCGTCGACGGCGAGAACTTCGCGGCGGCGCCGGTGGCCCGCATCCTCGAGCGTCACCCCGACGTGGTGGTCAGCTCCGTCTACGCCGTTCCCGACCCCGTCGCTGGTGACCAGGTCATGGCAGCCGTGCAGCTGCGGCCCGGGGCCACGTTCGACCCCGAGGAGTTCGCGCGATTCCTGGCCGCCCAAGACGATCTCGGCACCAAATGGACGCCCCGGTTCCTGCGCGTGAGCGAGGCGCTGCCCATCACGGCCACCTCCAAAGTCCTCGTCCGGGTGCTGCGGGCCGAGGGCTGGAACTGCGCCGATCCCGTGTGGTGGAAGGCGGACATGCGCAACGACACGGGCTACCGCCTCCTTTCCGAGACCGATAAAGCCGGCCTCGGAAACCCGCTCGACTGACCTGGTTTCCAACGAGGGCCGGAGCCGGACCTCGTAGGCTCCCGACCATGGAGCACGACGTCGAGAACATGAGCGGCAAGACGGTGGTGATCACCGGAGGCAACTCCGGCATTGGCAAGGCAACCGCGGTCGCCTTTGCCAAAGCCGGCGGACGCGTGGTCATCACCGCTCGCGACGCCGCCCGGGGCCAGCGGGCGGTGGCCGACATCTCGGCGGCGAGCGGCAGCCAGCATGTCGAGCTCGTCGTCTTCGATCTCTCCGACCTCGCCTCGGTGCGCTCCGGTGCGGCGGAGATCTTGGAACGGTGTCCCCGCATCGACGTGCTCATCAACAATGCCGGCTTGGTGCTGTCGTACCGGCTCCTGTCCGTCGACGGCTTCGAAGCCACCTTCGCCACCAACCACCTGGGACCGTTCCTCTTGACCGAGCTGTTGCTCGACCGGATAAAGGCCAGCGCTCCGGCGCGCATTGTCAACGTGGCGTCGACGGCCCACAAGGGGGCGCGTCGAGGGCTGAACTTTGACGATCTGCAGTTCGAACACGGCTACAGCGCCATGACCTCCTACAGCGCCAGCAAGCTCGAAAACATCTACTTCACCACCGAGCTGGCCCGGCGCCTGTCCGGCACCGGCGTCACCGTGAACAGCCTGCACCCAGGCACGGTGCGCACCGGCTACGGCCGCGACGGGGACACCGGCGGTGCGTTGGGATTCGGGATCAAGATCGCTGCACCGTTCTTCCTCAGCCCCGAAAAAGGTGCCCGCACATCGGTCTACCTGGCATCGTCTCCCGACGTCGCCACCGTGTCAGGGAAGTACTTCGCCAAGTGCAAGGCCCGCACGCCTTCGAAGGCGGCGCGCGACGAAGCTGCTGCTGCTCGGCTGTGGGAAGTGAGCGAGCGGCTCGTCGCCGAAGCGGCCGACACCACGGCCTGACGCTATGACGCCAGGTCGCTGAGCATCGTCGACGGGACGACCCACAACAGCCGTCCCCGACGGGGCGACGACCAGCTGTCGAAAGCATCGGCCTCGTCGGCGTCGTCGGCGTCGGCTCCGGCTTCGGTCTCGAGACCACCAGCGCCGTCGCCCCTGTCAGCGACGGGCGGGACCGAGGAACCGAGCACGTCATCGAGTGTCATCCCGGCGTCGCGGGCTTCGAAGAGCCTGGCGATGGAACCCAGGGAGAAACCGTCGCCCTGCAAGCGCAGCACCGTTGTCAGCCGGCGGCGGTGCTCCTCGCCGTAGTAGCCGGTGCGGCCCTGCACCCGGGGACCAGGAAGAAGCCCGAGGGTCTGCAAGGCCCGGATGTTGCGCGTCGTGGCGCCAGCCCGTCGGGCCAGCTCATCGACCGTGACCTCGTCGAGCGCCGGGCCCATCTCAACGTTCATGCTGGTCACGCCCATGAGGCCCACCCTACCACAATACGACCACTTGACTGTTACATCATTTTATGTAACATAACTGCCATGCCATTGAACCTCGACGCCATCGGGTCGACAACGGAGCCGGTCCAGCGCTCCTGGACGTCGACCGACGCCATGCTCTACGCCCTCGGAGTCGGCGCCGGTGCGCCCGACCCGGTCGGCTTCGAGCTCGAATACACGACCGAGAACTCCATCGACACCCCCCAAAGGGTCCTGCCCACCTTCGCCACCGTGGTGGGGGCGGGCGGGCCGTGGCGCGGTCTGCTGGGCACCTTCGACCTCGCCATGCTCCTGCACGCCGGCCAATCGGTCACCGTCTTCGGCCCCATCCCCACCGACGCCACGGTCAGCACCACGAGCACCATCACCGGCATCTTCGACAAGGGGTCGGGTGCCCTGGTGGTTTCGGAATCGACCTCCATCGACGTCGCCTCGGGCCAGCCCCGCTTCTCGATCACCACCAGTCTGTTCGTGCGCGGCGAAGGCGGCTTCGGCGGGGACCGCGGGCCGGCGGCCCCCGAGGGCTGGGCAGCCGGCGAGCCCGACGAGGTGATCAGCTACACCACGCGCCCCGACCAGGCCCTGCTGTACCGGTTGTGCGGGGACCGCAACCCGCTGCACTCCGACCCCGCCTTCGCCAAACGAGCCGGCTTCGACCGCCCGATCCTCCATGGGCTGTGCACCTACGGCTTCACGGGTCGGGCCTTGCTCCACACGTTGTGCGCGTCGGACGCGGCGCGCGTCCGGTCCATCGACGGGCGCTTCTCCAAGCCGACGCTGCCCGGCGACACACTCACCGTCTCCATGTGGGTGAACGGCGCCACGGCGCGCTTTCGCACCACCAACCAACGCGGCGAGACCGTCATCGACGCCGGCACGTTCGTCTTCAGCTGACCCGACCGGCTCGCATTCGCCTGAAGATGTTGAGCCTGAAGGCTCAGCGATCGATGCCCAGGACTAATCCGCTGGTGGGCACGCCGGTGCCGGCGGTGACCACGATGTGCTCCAGGCCCGCCACCTGATTCACCGAGGTGCCGCGCACCTGGCGCACGCCTTCGGCGATGCCGTTCATCCCGTGGATGTAGGCCTCACCGAGCTGCCCGCCGTGGGTGTTGATGGGCAGCGCCCCGCCGAGCTGGATGTTGCCGTCGCGCACGAAATCCTTGGCCTCGCCCACCGCGCAGAATCCGAGCTCCTCGAGCTGGTTCAACACGAATGGCGTGAAGTGGTCATAGAGCACCGCGCTCTGCATGTCGGCGGGCCCGAGCCCCGAGGTCTCCCACAGCTGGCGGGCCACCACCCCCATCTCAGGAAGGCGCGTCATGTCGTCGCGGTAATACGACGTCATCATGTCCTGTCCGGCTCCCGATCCCTGGGCGGCCGCCCGGATCACCGTGGGCGGCCGGCGCAGGCTGCGGGCCCGCTCGAGGCTCGTGACCACGATGGCCTGGCCGCCGTCGGACTCCTGGCAGCAATCCAGCAAACGCAGGGGCTCGACGATCCACCGTGACGCCTGGTGGTCCGCCAACGTGATGGGTTTCTCGTAGAACCAGGCGGCCGGGTTGGTGGCCGCATGGGCTCGATCGGCGACCGCCACGCGACCGAAGTCCTCGGTGGTGGCCCCCGTGGCGTGCATGTAGCGCCGGGCGAACATGGCCACCCACGAGGCTGGGGTGACCAGCCCGGGTGGCGCGTACCAGGCGAAGTTGGCCGCCTCGGCGTTGGCAATGGGGGCACGGTCCTGTACGCCGGCGCCGAAGCGATTGCCCGAGCGCTCGTTGAAAGCCCGGTAACACACGACCACGTCGGCCACCCCGCACGAGACAGCCATGGCGGCTTGCTGCACGGTGGCGCACGCCGCCCCGCCGCCGTAGTAGATCCGCGAGAAGAACGTGAGATCCCCCATCCCCAGGGCGCGGGCGATCTCGATCTCGGGGTTGGTGTCCGATGCGAAGGTGGTGAGCCCGTCGACCTCTGACGGCGAGATGCCGGCGTCTTCGAGCGCGCTGGCTACCGCTTCGACGGCCAAGCGCAATTCGCTGCGGCCCGAAATTCTTCGGAAAATTCCGTGGCGCCGATACCGCAGATGGCGGTGGTGCCGGCGAAGCCGTGATGTCGGGCCGACCTCGCACTCACGATGATGCTCCCCCCGAAGTGCCATCGTGAGGTGACTGGCACGGTAGCGACACCACCACGGTGCCGGTGACGTGATTGCCTCGGCTGTTGGCCCCTTGCACACTGATCTCCACGCGGCCGCGCCGCGGGGTCTTCCCGTCGCCGGCCATGTCGCTACGGCTGAGCACCTCGCCGGTGAAACGCATGGTGTCGCCCGGATAGTTGGGCGCACCGAGGCGGATGGACACCTTTTCGATCATCCCGCCGGGCCCGGTCCAGTCCGTGATGAACCGACCGACCAGTCCGTTGCTGGACAGGATGTTCATAAAGATGTCCTCCGAGCCGCGCTCATTGGCGAGCGCGGGATCGTGGTGCACGTCCTGGTAGTCGCGCGACGCGATGGCAGTGGCCACGATGAGCGTGCGGGTCAGGGGGATGTCGAGCGGGTCGATGGCGTCGCCCACCGCGACGTCCCCGTATAGGCGAGTAGTGCTTCGCATGGGATCAGCCCCCCGCCACGCTGGTGCGTTCGGCGGCGATCAGACCACCCAAGCGAGCCAGTTGCGCGCTCGGGCCCTGGAGCATCAGTTCGATCTGTTTGCCCCACAAGAAGTAGCGGTGAATGGGGTAACTGACGTCAGCCCCGAGTCCACCGTGGAGGTGCTGGGTGGCGTGCACGACTCCTTGGCCACCTTCGGACGCCCACCACTTGGCCACCGCCACGGACTGGGCGGCGGGCCGGCCGGTGTCGAGGCGCCACGCCGCCAGCCACAAGGTGACCCGAATGGCCTCGGTGTCGATGTAGGCGTCAGCGGCGCGCAGCATGGTGCCTTGGAACGTCGAAAGGGGCCGGCCGAACTGCTGACGCTCATTGAGATAGGTGGCGGCGCGCCCCACTGCCTCCTCGCATACCCCCAGCGACAGCGCGCACAGCCCCACCAGGGCGCGCTCCAAGATCCACTCCAAAGCGGCGCCGCCGTCGGCAGGACCAGCCAGCACATCAGCGGCGTCCACCACTACGCCATCGAGATGCATATGGGGATGGACCTGATGATCGGTCGTCTCGGCTCGTTCCAACCTGACGCCGGCACTGGTGGGGTCGACCAGCACGACGATGGTGTCGTCACCGACAACGGCGGGTACCACCACCGCCGCGGCCAGGTGCGCCTGGGGCACCGCTTGGGTCACGCCATCGAGTCTCCAGCCCGATCCCTCAGCTCGAGCCACGATGGCGGGCCGATGGGTCGGACTGGCGGCCGCCTCGGTGAGCGCACCCGAGAGGCGGATGGTGCCGTCGACCACACCCGGCAACAGTCGCGCCTGGGCCGAGGGCGAGCCGAAACGCGACAGCGGCATGGCTCCGAGCACGGTGGTGGCCCACAGCGGGACCGGCGCCACCCGGCGCCCTTGGTGCTCGAGGACGAGACACGCCTCGGTGAGCCCGAGCCCCGACCCGCCATGGGCTTCGGGAACGGCCAGTCCCAACAGATTGGCGCCGGCCAAGGCGGCCCACAGCTCGGCGTCGAAACGCTCCGGCGTCGACTCGACCTCCTCGACACGTGTCGTGGTGGTCATGCCCCCGAACACGGTGGCAGCCGCCTCGGACACGGCCAGCTGTTCTTCGGTGAAGGCGAAGTCCATCTACTTCGCCCCGGGCCGGAACATGGGCAAGGTGAGCTCGTCGTCGACAGCCACCAGCTCGATGACGCCGGGCATGCCGATGGCAAGCTCGTCACCGGTGGCGCCGATGACATCGACCACCAACCGAGTGCCCTCCTCGAGCTCGACGGTGGCGATCGGCAAGGGATAGTCGAAGGAAGGCACCTGCGGGTGGTGCACGACGACGAAGCTGAAGATGGTGGCGCGGCGGCTCGCCTCGACGGTGTCCCATTCGAATGAGCCGCAGGCCGCGCAGGCCGGACGCGGCGGGTGGCGCAGCATGGCGCACGCCCCACACCGCTGGATCAGGAGCTGGCCCGCTTGGGTGCCTTCGAAGAAGAACGCATTGTCCTGCGTGAGCGCCGGGCGGGGCCGCTTGGCACGAGGCGCGGCTGATGGCGCCGCCGTGGGCGCCGCCGTGGGCGCCGCCGTGGGCGCTGACGGGGCCTTGCCGGTGCCGGGGCGAAAGCGCAGGACGCGAAAGCGCATGGTGGCCACCGGGCCACCGTGCTGATCGGTGAAGTCCAACCGAGTGGTGACGAAGTGCCCTTCGCCCAGCCCGGTGTGCTTCTCCTCGGAGATGGACTCGATGATCGACGACACCGACACCAGGTCGCCGAGAACCAGAGGACGCATGTACTCCTGGTCGCAGTTGGTGGCCACGATCGAGGTGAATCCGGCGTCATCGAACAGGGCCCGCAGTTGATCGTGCGGCGCATCATCCACGGCGTTCTCGGCCCGCAGGCGCTCCGCTTCGGCGGTGGCCTTGTAGCCGCGCATGATCCACGCCTGAAGCATGGTCGGCGGGGCGATGACACCGGCAAAGCCGTTGGTACGAGCGGCGTCGGCGTCGACGTAGACGGGGTTCTCGTCGCCCATGGCCTCGACCCAGTGCCGGATCATGGCCTGGTTCACTTCATCGGGACCGGCGTGCGGCGATCCTTCGGACTGGCCTTCGAAGGCCCGCAGCTTGGCCAACAGCGCGTCGGCGTCGCTCATCGCGCCCCTCGCTTCATGCCGAGGCCCGCCATAGCCACGATCTCGCGCTGCACCTCGTTCACCCCGCCACCGAAGGTGTTGATCTGGGCCCCCCGGGCGGCGCGTTCGAGACGGCCGCGCAGAGCCTCACCCGGTGATCCTCCCGACAGGTACCCACCCACACCGACGATGCCCAACAGGCGGCGGTAGATGTCCATGCTGCGCTCCACGCCGAACACCTTCACCGCTGAGGATTGGGCCGGATTGAGGGCGTCGTTGGTCAGCGCGCACGCCATGCGCCAATTCAGCATGCGCATGGCCTCGAGCTCAGCGACACAACGCGCCAGATCGGCTTGTACCCAGGGCAGGTCGATTACGACCGTGCCGTCGGTGGTGGTACTGGCCGCCGCCCAGGCCGCCACTTCATCGCACAGCTGGCCGGCAAAGCCACTCCACGCCGCCAGTCCGACCCGCTCGTGGTTGAGCTGGTTGGTGATCATGCGCCAACCTTCGTTCTCGGCGCCGACCCGGTTGGTCACCGGCACGCGCACGTCGCTGTAATACGTGGCGGTGGTGGTGGCCCCTCCCACCGTGACGATGGGGCTCCACGAGAAGCCGGCCACATCGGTGGGCACGCACAGGATCGAGATGCCTTTGTGCTTGGGGGCATCGACATCGGTGCGCACCGCCAGCCAGATGTAGTCGGCCATGTCAGCGCCGCTGGTGAACACCTTGGCCCCGTTCACCACGTACTCGTCGCCGTCACGCACGGCTCGGGTGCGCAACGACGCCAAGTCGGTGCCGGCCTCGGGCTCGGTGTAACCGATGGCGAAGTTGATGTCGCCGGCGAGGATGGCGGGCAGGAAGAACAGCTTCTGCTCCTCGGTGCCGAATCGCATGACGGTGGGGCCCACCGTGTTCACCGTGACGAAGGGAAACGGCGCCCCTGAGCGCCGGGTCTCGTCGAAGAAGATGTACTGGTCGGTGGCGGGACGCCCTTGGCCCCCGTACTCGACGGGCCAGCCGATGCCGAGCCAGCCGTCCTTGCCGATGCGGCGCACGATTTCGCGCCACAGCTCGCCGCCCTCACCGACGTCGCCGATGCCCTCGCGCACCTCGTCGGTCAGCAGCTCGGCGAAGTACGCGCGCAGCTCGCGGCGCAGGGCCTGCTGCTCGGGGGTCTCCTCCAGATACATCGTTCGCCCACCCATGTCCGGTCCGGGCCGGTCATCACCGGTCCCGGCCTTTTGGAACTCGTTCTAGTTTTTAGGCTACCAGCGACGGCGCCCCGGCGCCTATCATGACTGGAACACGTTCTGAAATTGCCGGCCGGAGAGTGGTGACCCATGGAGCTCAGCGACATCGACCTGACGGACTCGACCAAGTTCGTGCCGGCCGTCCCCCACGACTGGTTCGCCTATCTGCGGGCCAACGACCCGGTGCACTGGCACGAGGAGACCGGCGGCCCGGGGTTCTGGGCCATCACCAAGTACGACGACTGCGTCAACGTCAACCGGGATTACGAGCACTACTCCTCGGCCGCCAAGGCCACCTTCTTGTGGGAGGTAGAGCCCGACCTGCTGGCGCAGCAGCAGCTGATGATGCTCAACATGGATCCCCCGCTGCACACCCGCTACCGGCGGCTGGTGAACAAGGGCTTCACGCCGCGCATGGTGGCGCAGCTCGAGGCCGAGATCCACCGGGCCGCCGACTCCATCATCGATTCCGTGATCGAAAAGGGTGAGGCCGACTTCGTCACCGACATCTCCGCCGAGCTCCCCCTCATCGTGATCGCCGACCTGCTCGGTGTACCCCAAGCGGACCGCCACCAGATGTTCGACTGGTCCAACCGCATGATCGGCCAGGAGGATCCCGAGTATCAGCTGACCGCCGAGATCGCCCAGCAGTCGGCCATGGAGCTCTACGCCTACGCCAGCCAGCTCTTCACGGAGAAGCGGGCCAACCCTCATGACGACCTCATGAGTGTGCTGACCCAGGTCGAGGTGGACAACGAGCGCCTCAGCGAGCTCGAGCTCGAGCTGTTCTTCCTCCTTCTCACCGTGGCCGGCAACGAGACGACGCGGAACCTCATGTCCGGGGCCATGCACGCGTTCTTCCAGTTCCCCGATCAGTGGCACAAGCTCGTGGCCGACCCGTCCCTGCTGCCGAGTGCCATTGACGAGATGTTGCGCTTCGTGACTCCCGTCATGAACTTCCGGCGCCAGACCACCATGCCCGTCGAGATTCGTGGTCAGCACATCGACGCCGACCAGAAGGTGGTGTTCTTCCACTCGTCAGCGAACCGAGACGAAGACATCTTCGAGAACTCCGACAACTTCGACATCACCCGGTCCCCGAACCCGCACATGGCCTTCGGCGCCGGTGGACCGCATTTCTGCCTGGGTGCCAACCTGGCCCGCATGGAGATCCGAGTCATGTACAAGCACCTGCTCGACCGGTTGCCCGACATCCACCAAGACGGCGACGCCCAGCGCCTGCAATCTGCCTTCATCAACGGCGTCAAACACCTACCGGTGGCATTTTCTCCCGGCCAACCCGTCGGGTGACGGTCGCCACCGCCGTCTGAATTTCGAAGACGAGCACCGCCCATGCGTTTTCATCAGGCCCTGGCCTTCCTTCCCACCTTCGACGCCCTGGCCGTGGCCAAGGCGTCGGACGAACAGGGATACGACGGCGTCGAGGTGTCCGACCACATGTTCTTCCCGGCCGACCGCCAATCCCGCTACACCTACTCGACGCGTCCTGATGGGGCCCCGTCCTTTGAGCAATGGGACTCCGACACGCACTGGCCCGACACGTGGTGCTTCGTCTCGGCCATGGCGGCGCTGACCGCCAACATCCGCTTCATGAGCGGCGTCTACGTCGCCCCGGCGCGCGATCTGGTGACGGTGGCCAAGCAAGTAGGAACCGCGGCGGTGCTGTCGTCGGGACGGGTGACCTTCGGCGTGGGCGTGGGCTGGTGTCGCGAGGAGTTCGAAGCCACCGGGCAGGACTTCACCACCCGAGGCAAGCGCCTCGACGACATGATCCCGGCCCTGCGGGCGCTGTGGTCAGAGGGCTGGGTCGAATACCACGGCCCGTACTACGACATTCCCTCCATGCGCATGGAGCCTTCGCCTCCTTCCCCCATCCCCATCATCGGTGGCGGGCACTCCGAAGCGGCCTTTCGTCGCACCGCCGCCATGTGCGACGGATGGGTGGCCGCCGGCGCGTACACCCCTGAGCAAGCCCGCCACTATTTGACCGAGCTCAATGCGGCACGCGACAAAATCGGGCGGCGCGAGCCGTTCGACATCTACCTTTCGCTGATGGCCCGACCCGACGTGGACCTGTTCCGCCAGTTCGAAGAGGAGTTCGGCGTTACCGACTTTTTGTGCGGGCCCGCCGCCTTCGCCCGCGTCGACCGCGCCCTCAGCGCCGAAGCGCAGTTGCAGTTCAGGATTGACGAGTCGGAGCGATTCGCCGAGACCGTCATAGCCAAAGCCCGCTGACCCGGGCTCGATCGAGGAGCACGTGATGCGAGACCTGAAACTCGGGCTGCAGCTCGGCTACTGGGGGGCATCGCCGCCCACCAACGCCCCGGAACTCGTGGCCGAGGCCGAGCGCCTCGGGTTCGACTCGGTATGGACAGCCGAGGCCTACGGCTCTGATGCCCTGACGCCGCTGGCGTGGTGGGGGTCGGCCACCACCAAGGTGCGCCTGGGCACCGCGCTGTGCCAGCTCTCGGCGCGCACGCCCACGGCCATGGGGATGGCGGCACTGACCCTCGACCACCTGTCAGGCGGCCGCCTCGTGCTCGGGCTCGGGGTGTCGGGCCCTCAGGTCGTGGAGGGATGGTACGGCCAACCCTTTCCCAAGCCGCTGGCCCGCACGCGCGAGTACGTCGACATCGTCCGCCAGGTCATTGCCCGCAAGGCGCCCGTGACCAACGACGGGCCGCACTACCCGCTGCCGTACCCGGGGGGCACAGGGCTCGGCAAGCCGCTCAAGCCCATCGTCCATCCGCTACGCAACGACATCCCCATCGTGCTCGGTGCCGAAGGGCCGAAGAACGTGGCCCTGGCCGCGGAGATCGCCGACGGCTGGTTCCCCATCTTCTTCTCCCCCAACCACATGGGGGAGTTCAAGTCATCACTCGAGGAGGGCTTCGCCCGCCCCGGGGCGCGGCGCACGGTGGAGGATTTCGAGGTCATCGCTTTCGCCCCCATCGTGCTCAATGACGACGTCGAGGCGGCCGCCGACGCCTTTCGTCCCATGCTGGCGCTCTACATCGGCGGCATGGGGGCCCGGGAGATGAACTTCCACTTCGACGTGTTCGTGCGGATGGGCTTCGAGGCTGAGGCCCACAAGATCCAAGACCTCTATCTCGACGGCCACAAAGACGAGGCGGCTGCGGTGGTCCCCACCGCCATGGTGGAGAACATCGCGCTCATCGGGCCCCGCCAGAAGATCACCGACGAGCTGGACGCGTGGCGAGAATCGATCGCCACCACCCTGCTGGTGTCGGGGTCCGCCGACACGTTGCGCATGCTGGCCGAGGTTCTCCTGTGAGAATGGGCCCACGCCGATAGGGTGAGACAAACCGTCAACCCGGGTAGCGAGGTGGCCACATGACGTGGATGGTCTACGGGGCTTACGGCTACACCGGCAGGCTCGTCACCGCGCTGGCCGCCGAACGAGGCGAACTGCCGATCCTGGCCGGACGCGACGAGAAGCGGCTACGACAGCTGGGCCAGGTCTTCGAACTCGAGCACCGGGCTTTCGAGTTGAGCGACCCCGAGGCGCTGCGCGCCGGGCTTGAGGGCATCGACGTGGTGGCGCATTGTGCCGGACCCTTCTCGGCCACAGCACCGGCCATGGTGGAGGCGTGCTTGGAGACATCCACGCACTATCTCGACATCACCGGCGAAGTCGAGGTCTTCGAGACCATCTTGGCTCGGGACAAAGAGGCTCGGGAGGCCGGCGTGGCCCTCATCCCCGGAGCGGGCTTCGACGTGGTGCCCACCGATTGCCTGGCCGCGGCCTTGGCCCAGGCCCTACCGAGCGCCACACGTCTCGACCTCGCCATCAAAGTCGACGGCGGCATCAGCCCGGGCACGGCCAAGACGGCGCTGCAGTCCCTCGGATCGTCAGGCCTGGCCCGTGTGGGTGGGGTCATCGATCCCGTGCCCGCCGGGCGCCGGCGCCGAACCGTGCAGTTTGCCGACGGACGCAGCCGCGTGTTGGCAGTGACGTGGGGAGACGTGAGCACGGCGTTCCACTCGACGGGCATCGCCGACATCACCGTCTACGCGTCACTACCGCCCGCCGTACTGCCCATGGTGGCGCTGTCAGAGCTGGCCGGCGCGGCTGTTACCCGACCGCTCGTCCAAGGCGTCCTGCGTCGCGCCGCGGGGCGGTTGCCGGGCCCATCGGCCAAGATCCGGGCCTCGAGTCGCGGTCAGGTGTGGGGTGAGGTCTCCGATGACGAGGGCAAAACCTTGTCGGGGACGATCTCGACGCTCAACTCCTATGACGTGACCGCCGACGCTGTGGTGCGCATCGCTCGCCGCCTGGGAGCCGGCACCGTCGAACCCGGTGCTCATACCCCGTCGGGCGCGTTCGGGGCCGACTTCGTCCGCGAACTCGACGGCATCGACGTCCGTTTCCCGAGCTGAGGAGGAACCATGCTGGCAGTAACAACGGTCGGCCAAGTTATCGGGGCGTTCTTCGTCATCGACCTGGTTGTCGTCCTGATCGTGATGATCGCCTGGGCCAAAATCATCTCCAAGGCCGGGTACAACGGGTGGTTGGTGCTCCTCGCCCTGATACCGCTCGTCAACGTCATCTTGTTCTTCGTCTTCGCCTTCTCCACGTGGCCCATCGAGCAACGTCTGCGCAGCGGTGGCTACGGCGGCTACCCGCCCGGCAGCTATCCCGGCGCCGGCTATCCGGCCGCCGGCTATCCCGGGGGATATGCAGCCAACCCCTACGGCGCGCCGGCCCCGGTGACCGCCTACCCGCCGGCTGGTTACGGGGTGCCGGCTCCGACCTACGCGGCGCCGTACCAAGCGCAGCCGCAGCCCCAACAGCAGGCGCCGTACCAACAGCAGCCGCAGCCCCAACAGCAGCCGCCACCGCCCGCCGGCACGGCGTCGCCGGCGCCACCTTCCCTACCGCCGCTCATCTGGCAAGAGCCCGACCCGGAGCCCCCGGCTAACCCGGGCGCCCCTGGTGGGGGCGGCATGGTCTAAGCGGTCAGCTGGTTCAGACCGGCTCGGAGGCGAGCTGGTCGCCCAGTCGCAGCAAGCTCGCCGTCGATCCACCGAGGGTCAGAGACAGATGCTTGACGGCCAGGTAGTGGCGATGCACGGGGTAGTCGCGATCCACTCCCATGCCGCCATGGAGGTGCTGGGCGGCATGCACGACGCGCTGAGCTCCGTCGTCGGCCCAGAACTTGGCTACGGCCACCTCGGCGGCGGCTGGCAGGTCGTTGTCGAGGCGCCACGCGGCTTGCCATGCCGTGAGACGCACCGCCTCGGTGTCGATGTATGCATCGGCGGCGCGCTGCCCCACCGCCTGGAAGGTGGCGATGGGCTTCTCGAACTGCACGCGCGAGGTCGTGTACTGCGCGGTGAGCCGGACCGCCTCCTGACAGGAGCCGGCCTCCTGGACACACCACGCCGCGCAGGCGCGCTGCAACACCCAGTCGAGCGCGTCGGCGCCGCCTTCACCGGCGACCAGCGCGGCGTCGACACTGACAGGTGCGTCGGCAAGCTCGAGCTCCACTTCGACTTGCCCGTCGGTAGGGATCTGCCGATGCATGGTGACCCCGGGGCCTCGCAGGTCGACCACAAAGAGCCCTACCCCACCGTCTTCGAGGCGGGCCGACACCACGGCCGCCTCGGCCAGGTGTCCGCCGGGAACATATGACTTGGTGCCGTTGAGCACCCAGCCATCGCCATGGCGACGCGCCACGGTGACCGGGCTCCACGGGTCAGCCCCTGTTTCGGCCAAGGCACCGGTGAGCACGATGGCCCCGGAGGCCACGCCAGGCAGGTAGCGATCCTTCAGCGCCTCAGATCCGAAACGGTCAACCGGCGCGGCGCCCAGAACGGTGCACGCCACCAAAGGCACGGCGGCGGCGGCTCGGCCGGCTTCCTCGGCCACGATGCACGCCTCGAGGAATCCGAGCCCCGCCCCGCCCACCGACTCGGGCAACGAGATGCCGAGGATTCCCGCCGCACCGAGCTCGGCCCACAGCTTGGAATCGAAGTGGTCCTCGGTGGCGTCGACTTCCTTGAGACGCTCGGGAGTCGAGAGGTCCGAGAAGATGCGGGCGGCCAGCTCGCGTAGTGCAATTTGGTCTTCGGAGAATGAGAAGTCCATGTCGTCCCTTTCAGCGCAGCGACCGGGGCATGCCCAGGCCGAAGATGGCGATGAGGTCGCGCTGGATCTCGTTGGTCCCCCCGCCGAAGGTGAGGATCACCAGTCCCCGCGTGTACATCTCGAGGCGACCAAGCAGCACTGCTCCCGTCGAGCCGCGCTTGAGGTAGCCGGACTGGCCGACCACTTCGGACATCAGCCGAAGCGCTTCCATGTAGAACTCGGTCCCGAACACCTTGATGCTCGAGGCGTCGGCGACGTCGAGGTGTCCTTGGGTGGCGGTCCAGGCCACCTTCCAGTTGATGAGGCGGAGAAACTCGAGCTTGGCGTGCACTTTGGCCAGGTGCAGCTTGACCCATTCCTGGTCGATGACGCGCCGCCCATCGGCGAGCTTGGTCTCCTGCGCCCACGCCCGCACGTCGCCCAGGGCGCGCTCGATGATCCCGGGCGAGCACAGCGTGACGCGCTCGTGATTGAGCTGGTTGGTGATGAGTGACCAGCCGTTATGCAGCCCGCCCACGACGTTCGCCAGCGGCACCCGCACGTCCTCCCAGAACGTGAAGTTGATGTCGTGGTCCCCGATCAGAGACATGGGCACGACCCGCACACCGGGGGTGTCCATGGGCACGATGACCATGGAGATGCCCTTGTGCTTGGAAGCGTTGGGATCGGTGCGCACCGCCAGCCAGCAGTAATCGGCGTCACTGGCCAGGCTGGTGAAGATCTTGGCCCCGTTGATGACCAGCTCTTCTCCGTCGACGACGGCACTCGTTTTCAAGGCGGCCAGGTCGGTGCCGGCCTCAGGCTCGGTGTAGCCGATGCAGAAGTGGATCTCGCCGGCCAGGATCTTGGGAAGGAAGAACGCCTTCTGCTCGTCGGAGCCGAAGTTCATGATGGTGGGCCCGACCGTGTTGATGGTCAGCATGGGCACCGGCGCCCCACATCGCATGGACTCGTCGAAGAAGATGAATTGCTCGATGGCCGATCGCCCTTGGCCGCCGTATTGCTCGGGCCAGCCGATACCCAGCCAGCCGTCGGCGGCCATCTGCTTGACCACCCGCCTCGGGGCCGGCCCCACCCCGTGGCTGGCGGCGAGGTCGCTCTCCACCTCAGGGGTCAGGAGATTGGCGTAGTAGGCCCGCAGCTCCTGGCGCAGGGCGTGCTGCTCGTCGGTGTAGCCGATCTCCATGGGGCTTCCCTCCTCGAACCTGGAACAGGTTACATTTTGCCGCGGGCCGGTCCCGCCGGGCGTGGCGCCGGGCTCGGTCCCACCTCGGTACGCTCCGCCGATGAGCTCGATGCGGCGCCTCCCCGGCGGCGAAGCGGTAACGGTGGACTTAGTGGCCCCCGAGGTTGTGCGGCCCTTGCGCCACGCCGTTTTGCGCCCCGGTTGGCCAGCCGCAGAGTCCGTCTACCCCGGCGACGACCACCCGTCGGCAGCCCACGTGGCGGTGCGCGCCGAGGAGCCCGAGCCAGGAGAAGACGTGCTGGCCGTGGGCACCGTGCTGCCCGAAGCATCCCCGTGGGAACCCGAGGTGCCGGCGTGGCGCATCCGGGGCATGGCGGCACAGGAGCATCGTCGGGGCCAGGGGCTCGGCACGCTGGTGCTCGAGGGCTTGATCGACCACGTCAGCGCCGGCGGTGGCGGCGTGCTGTGGTGCAACGCCCGCATGAAGGCGTCCACGTTCTACGAGCGAGCCGGGTTCGTGGCCCGGGGGGAGGTCTTCGACCTGCCTGGCATCGGGGAGCATCGTCAGATGTGGAGACGCATCGAGGTGTGAGAACCTGAAGGGTCCTCACGACCACGAAGGAGCACACTCGATGCCCGACGCCGTCATCGTCGCCACGGGGCGCACCCCCATCGGGCGCGCCAACAAAGGTTCCCTCGTCACCTGCCGGCCTGACGACCTCACCGCCCTGGTGGTCAAAGAGGTCCTCGCCAAGGTGCCCGAGCTCGATCCCCAACACGTCGAGGACTTGATCGTGGGCTGTGGCCAGCCGGCCGGCGAAGCGGGCTACAACGTGGCGCGCGTGGCCGCCATCCTGGCCGGGCTCGAAGTGCCCGGGGTGACGGTCAACCGGTACTGCTCGTCCTCCTTGCAGACGATCCGCATGGCCGCCCACGCCATTCGGGCCGGCGAGGGCGATGTGTTCGTGGCCGCCGGCGTGGAGACGGTGAGCCGCTTTCAGTACGGAGCGTCGGACACCGGCTCTCACAACGTGGCCTTTGCCGAGGCCGAAGCGCGCACATCGGCGCGCGAGCCGGCTGTGACCGAGCCGTGGACGCCGATTAAGGGCATGCCTGACGTGTACATCTCCATGGGCCAGACGGCCGAGAACGTGGCCGAGGCCGAGCACGTGAGCCGCCAGCGCATGGACGAGTTCGCCGCTCTGAGCCAGAACCGAGCCGTCGAGTCTCAGCGCAACGGCTTCTTCGAGCGCGAGATCATTCCCGTCACGTTGGCCGACGGCACCGTGGTGACCAAGGACGACGGACCGAGACCCGACACCACGGTGGATGTGCTCTCGCAACTCAAGCCCGTCTTCCGTCAGGGAGGAACCATCACCGCCGGCAACGCCTGCCCGTTGAACGACGGCGCCGCCGCGGTGGTGGTCATGTCGGACACCAAGGCCGCCGAGCTCGGCATCACCCCCCTGGCTCGCATCGTGGCCAGCGGTGTCTCCGCCCTCGACCCCGAGATCATGGGCCTCGGCCCCATCCAAGCGTGCCGCCAGACCCTGGCGCGCGCCGGCATGGCCATCGACGACATCGACCTGGTGGAGATCAATGAGGCGTTTGCCGCACAGGTCATCCCGTGCGCCGAGAAGCTCGGCATCCCCTGGGACAAACTCAACGTCAAGGGCGGGGCCATCGCCCTCGGCCATCCCTTCGGCATGACGGGGGCCCGCATCATGACCACGCTATTGAATGCGCTCGAGGATGAGGACAAGACGTTCGGTCTCGAGTCCATGTGCGTCGGCGGTGGACAGGGCATGGCCATGATCGTCGAACGCCTGCGCTGATCAGCCCGCCGCGCGCCCCAACTTCCGGAGGACCTCAGGATTCGGGGCGCGGCCCCGTACCGATGGCGAACCCGCACCTCGTGCAATACACGACGGTGACGGCGATGGGTGCTTCGTCCTCGACGTCACCGTTGACCATGAGGGACGACAAGCCGAGGTTGTTCTCCAGCCCGTTGCCACAGCGCGGGCAAAAAGGCGCCTCACCGGCACCCCGTGACGGGGAACGGCCGACGGGCCGTGATGCGAAGGCTGCCTCCACGTACTCACGGGTCCCGGCGCCCGTCGCTGCCCCGGCACCGCCGATCATCTTGATGACTTCTTCCCGCACGCGCTCGAGGGTGACGCCCACACTCTGCAGGACCTGCGCGCCGACACCTTCACCCTCGCGCACCAGTCCCAGGAGCAGGTGCTCGGTGCCGATGTAGTTGTGGCCGAGCTGCAGTGCCTCGCGCAGCGCCAGCTCGAGGGTCTTCTTGGCTCGCGGCGTAAAGGGCGGTGTTCCGATGTTCGGCTCGTCGCCCGCACCGATGATCTCGGTGACCATCGCCCTGGCCCCGTCGAGGGAGATATCGAGGGCACGAAGGGCCTTGGCCGCCACCGACTCGTCGTCTTCCAGCAGTCCGAGGAGGATGTGTTCGGTGCCGATGTAGTTGTGCCCCAATCGGCGCGCTTCTTCTTGGGCCACGACCAGGACCCGGCGCGCCCGGTCCGTAAAGCGTTCGAACACGGTTCTCACTCTATGACCGGTCCACCCGAGCACGCCGTCGGACCGCCGGAGACGGCGAGGCGTATCATCCTGCGGTCCGCGATCCGCCGAGGATGGCGGTGACAGCGCAGGGGGATGACACGGTGGAACCCATCTACGACGTGGGCTCAATGTGGGAGCTCGTCGAGCGCCGGGCGGCGGCCTCACCAGATCGCCGCATGATCGTCGACGAGTCCGACCGCGCCCTGACCTTTGGCGAGTTCCGCCACCGCTGCCTGGTGGTGGCGGCCGGGTTGCACGACATGGGCATCGGCGCCGGCACCGTCGTGTCGTGGCAGCTCCCCACTCGCATCGAGACGGTGGTGCTGTCCATGGCCCTGGCCCGCCTGGGTGCCGTGCAGAACCCCATCTTGCACATCTACCGCCAACGCGAAGTGCGCTTCGCGCTGCGCCAGACGGGAGCGTCGTACTTCTTCGTTCCCGGTGTGTGGAAGGACTTCGACTTCTCGACCATGGCACAGACGATCTGCGACGACCTCGAGCAGCCGCCGGTGGTCGTCACCGCCTACGACAAGCTCGTCGAAGGTGACCCCGCCACGTTGCCGCCTCCCCCGAAACCCGCCGGTGCCGATCCCGCTACCGACGAAGTGCGCTGGATTTACTACACCTCGGGGACCACTTCGGATCCCAAAGGTGTGCGCCATAGCGACGCCACCCTCATCAACGGCGGGCGCGGCCTGGCCATGGCCCTCGACATGAGCGAGGACGATGTGGGGTCGATGGCGTTTCCCTTCAGCCACATCGCCGGGCCCGATTACCTCGTCATGGTGATAGCCAACGGCTTTGCCACCGTTTTGCTCGAATCGTTCGTACCGGCTCGGGCCGTTGAAGTGTTCAGTCGCCACGGCGCCACCATGGTGGGCGGCAGCACCGCCTTCTACCAGGCGTATTTGGGCGAGCAGCGCAAGGCGCCGGGGACCAAGATCATCCCGTCACTGCGACTGATGACCGGGGGCGGCGCCCCCATGCCGCCGGAGATCTACTACGAAGCGGCTCGCGAGATGGGCGTCAAGGTGGCCCATGGATACGGCATGACCGAGATCCCCATGATCTGCATGGGGGCGCCGAACGACACCGACGATCAACTGGCCAACACCGTGGGCAAGCCGGTGTGGGGGGCCGAACTGCGCATCGTCACCCTGGGAGGAACCGTCGCCCCGCCGTCGGTGGACGGCGAGGTGCGGGTGCGCGGACCCATGGTGTGCAAGGGCTACACCGACCCCGTACTGACCGAGGAGGCCTTCGATGCCGACGGCTTCTTCAAGACCGGCGACGTCGGCCACATCCGTCCTGATGGGCACGTGGTGCTGACGGGGCGGCTGAAGGACATCATCATCCGCAAGGGCGAGAACATCTCGGCCAAGGAGATCGAGGACCTCCTCTACGCGCACCCCAAGGTGGGCGACGTGGCCGTGATCGGCGTGCCCGACACCGAACGCGGCGAGATGGTGTGCGCCGTGATCGAGACGGCCGCCGGCGCCGAGCAACTGAGCTTCGCCGAGATGACGGCGTACCTGAAGGAGGCCGGGTTGATGGCCCAAAAGGTGCCCGAGCGCCTCGAGGTGATCGCTGCGTTGCCCCGCAACGAGACGCTCAACAAGGTGCTCAAGTACAAGCTGCGAGAGCAGTTCGGCTGATAGCTCCGGCTGGGCGGTGCTTCCGGACGGTTAGCGAGTCAAAGAAGCGCCGGCGAGGGCGGCGATCACACCAAGTACGCCGGCGCCGAGGATGGCGACGACCACGCCCTTGCGCAGCGCCAGCAGCCACAGGGTGGCCACGCCCAACACGGCCAACTGCCACAGATGATCCAGGGCCGTGCCGAGCGGGATGGCCGAGCCGGCAATGGCACCGACCACGGCGGGCCCGGCACCGGTGAGAAACCACTGCACTGACACGTTGGCGCGTATGCGATCGAAGCGGGGACCGCCGTAGAGAACGAAGGCAAACGAAGGGGTGAACGCCACCAACGCGGCCAGCAAACCACCGGCGACCCCTCGAGCCGCATACCCGACCACCGCCACGGTCTGTACCACCGGGCCGGGCGTGACCTGTCCGAGCGCGACGGCGTTAAGGAACTGGGTTCCGGTCATCCAGTGGTAGGAGCTCACGGCATCGTGCTGCATGAGCGGAACAATCACGAAGCCTCCGCCATAGGAAAGGGCGCCGACCTTCAGGGCCACCCACACCAGCGCGCCGACCCCACCGACAGCGACACCGTGACCGAGGAGGGCCGCCGGCACGGCGCCGCGGGCCGGCCCTGTTGGCGAAGCGCCGCCGGGCCACGAGCGACGGATGACGATCTCGCTTACACCACACACCACCAGTACGACAACGAGGTAGGACCCAATCACCGCCGCGGCGCCGGCACCAGCCAGCGCATAGCTGACCCAGCGGGCGCGTCGGGCACGGCGCGTTCCCATGCGAGTCACGCTGGCCGGTCCGAGCCTCGACCGCGGCGCCAACCGCCACCGCCGGCACCGCTGCCCCCGCGCCGGCGGCGGCGCCGAGGATCCACTGCGGCGGATGCTGGGCCAGGAACACGGCGGACAGGGCCATGATGAGCACGAATCCGGGAACGATGAAGCACAGCCCGCCCACCAGTGCACCGGGCCTTCCTCGCAGGCGCCACGCGCAGAAGATGGCGAGTTGTGTCGAGGCCGGGCCGGGGAGGAGGTTGGTAGCGGCCACGCCGTCTTCGAACTCGGCCGCGGTGATCCAGTGGCGCTCGTCGACGCACAAGGTACGCAGCAGGGCGATGTGGGTGGGCGGACCGCCGAAACCGATGCACCCGAGGCGGCCCCACTGTCGAGCAATGGTGAGCAGTGATACTTCGGGAGTGAACCGACCTGGCGCCACGCTGTCGGTGACGGCGGCTAGGCGGTGAGGGGCGGCTAGGCGGTGAGCGGCGGCTAGGCGGTGATGCCGCCGTCGACCGACAGCACCGCGCCGGTGGTGAAGGCCGACTCGTCGGAGGCCAAGAAGCAGATGGCCGCCGCGATCTGATCCGGCGTGCAAAAGCCCATGCGGCTCATGATGCGGTACAGGTGCTTGGGATCGGCCCCTTCGGGGAGCTCGAACTTGGCGATGAGCGGCGTGTCCACGCCACCGGGAGCCACCGTGTTGACCCGGATGCCGCGTCCCAGGTACTCGACGGCCAGTGCCTTGGTGAGAAGGACGACCCCACCTTTGGACGCGCTGTAGGCGGCCGAATAGGCCGATCCCATGAGCCCGGCGTTGGACGACACGTTGACGATGTTCCCGCCTTGGGGATGGAGCATGTGGGGAATGCACGCCTTGCACATGAGAAACGGTCCGGTGAGGTTGACGGCGAGGATCCGTTCCCACATGGCCAGGGGCATGTCGACGGTGTGCGCAAAGGTCCCGATCCCGGCCACGTTGGCCAGCACACTGGGTCGACCGATGCGGCTGACGACGTCGTCGATGGTGTCGTTGACGTTCTTCTCGCTGGTGACGTCACACTGGTAGGCAACGGCCTTGCCCCCCAAGGTCGTGAGGGCCTCGACGGTCTCCTCCACTCCCTCGAGGGCTACGTCCAAGGCGGCCACATGGGCACCTTCGACAGCCAGGCGGATGGCCGTTGATCGGCCGATGCCGGATGCGGCACCGGTGACGACGGCGGTCTTACCCTCGAAGCGGCGGGTATCGGGGACAATCACATCAGGCGGGCTCACGGTGCGCTCTTCTCCCATAGTTGGTCGGTGTAGGTGTCGGTGCCCGCAATGGTGGGGATGAAGCCCAGCATGGCCACGACCTTGGCTTTGCCGGAGTCTTCCAGTGCGGCGCGGTGGGCGGCCAATACGGCGGCGGCCCCGGCCGGGTCGCTGTCCAAGAACCACAAGGTGAGCTGGCGCCGATCGTCGGCCTCGCTACGGGGCACGTCGCCGGGGGCGTCGATGAGAAGCGGCAACGGGTCGGCCGCCACCACCAGGCGAGCGGGCGTGCCGGGCAACAACGAGGCCAGGTGCTCCTCTCGCTGCCACGTCTCGAACTCCGCGGCGTCGAGGTCATCGCTGCGGTCGGTGAACACCGCCACCAGCCCCGCACTCGGGTGGTCCAGGGCCAACTCGGCCGGCAGGCCGTCAGGGTCGCGACCCTGCTCCCACGCGTAGCGATACAGGAGGGTGTGGATGTGGTCGCGCTCGTTGAACATGCGCCCGGCGCGGTGCAAGGCCTTCACCTGGTCGACGGCCCAGCGATTCCAGACGTCGTGGTAGCCATCGAGCACCCAGTAAAGCGACAGGTACGTCCCGCGCCCTGGCTCGCCGGTAATGGCCGACGGATCCGGCACACGGCTGGCCTTCATGTCGGCGGTGGCGACAAAGCGCTTTCCGGCGAAGTTATAGGGACCGATCATGCATCCCACGTAGAAGTGATCGCGCTCGTACCAGCGGTTGTACTCGACCTCGTGGCCGGGCCGGGGCTCGACCAAGGTGAAGAGCATGGATCCGAGCTTTATGGGCTCGGCCCCCGCCACGATGGGGTGTTGGCGGGGGGGCCGCTCACTGGTCTCGGTCATGTGCTCACCTTGCTCTCGTCTTGCTCTCGACTGTTCTCGTCGTTGTCGGTGATCATGGGTGGAGTCCTTCCATGGCGATCAGCACCCGCCGGTCGACCTTGGACATGGCCGTAAGGGGAAGGGCCTCGATCCAGTAGAGCCGGTCTGGTGCTTTGTAGTCGGCCAGACGGGACGCGCACCATTGCCGCAGCTCGGCCAGCTCAGCGGGTGTGGCCGCGCCGAGCGAAGTCGGCGCCGACCCGGCCGCCCGGGCCGAGGGCGCCCGAACGGCAAAGGCAGCCCCGATCTCGCCGAGTACGGGGTCGGCCACGCCCACCACGGCGACGTCGGCTATGTCGGGGTGGGCCCCGAGTACGGCTTCGACCTCGGCGGGGTAGACGTTGTACCCACCGCGGATGTACATCTCGGCGACCCGTCCCACCAGGCGCAAGTTGCCGTCGGGGCCGATGAACCCGAGGTCACCGGTGGTGACCCAGCCATCCGCGTCGACGACCGCGGCGGTGGCGGTGGTGTCGATGAGCCGTCCGTCGGCCCCGTCGCCGACATAGCCCCGCATGGTGGCCGAGGAACGAAGACGCACCCGGCCCACCGCCGCTGGGGTTCCTGGCGCGTCCCCGTCTCCCGATGACGCATCGGCAACGATGTCGAGCTCGACGCCGGTCACGGGCCGGCCGACGGTGGTGGCGACGACGTCGTCGGGGTCCTCGGGTCGGGTGCCCGTGCCGAGGGACGTCTCGGTCGACGTGTAGCGCACCACCACCGGGCAACCCAGGCGCGCCCGCATGGCCCGCACCAACTCGGGGGGCACGCGCGACGCCCCCGTGGCGGCGATACGAAGATGGTCGAAGGTCACCGGGGACGAAGAACGCTCGAGATGAGCGAGGACCAACGCCCATTGCGTGGGTACGCCTTGGCCGACGGTGACCCGCTCCTCCTCCAGCAACGAGATGGCACCGGGCGCCGTCCACGGTTGCGGCGTGATGACCGTCGTCACGCCGTTGGCGATCTCGTCCCACAGGCGCGTCATGTACGCCACATGAGCGAAGGGAAGTGGGGACAGCCGGCGATCACCGCGTTGCGACAGGATGTCGGTGCCGGCCGCCACGGCGGCCAGATTGCGATGGTCGAACACCGCCCCTTTGGGGACCCCCGTCGAACCACTCGTCCACACGATGGCCACGGGTTCGTCGTCATGAAGATGCACCGGCGGAGGTGAACGGCGATCGGCCGCCTCGCTCAGCGCGCTGCGCATGACGACGTGACCGGCAGCGTTGACCAGTGGCAGCCCCGACGCCTGTTCCCCATCGTTCATCAATGCGTCGTCCACGACTGTGACGGTGGGACGGGCCCGGCTGAAGATGGACGCCTTTTCGCGCGGACCCAGGCGGGCGTTGACGCCGGTGGTGATGGCGCCCAGGCGCAGCGCGCCTTGGTAACACACGGCGTAATCGATGGACGAGGGCATGACGAGACACACCACGTCACCACGACCCACGCCGCAATCGGCCAACAAGGCGGCCACGCCGTCGGCGGCGGTGTCCCACTGGGCCAGGGTCAGGCGGCGGCGTCCATCGGTGCCGACGGTCCCGGGACGACTGGCGCCCGGCACGCCGGCGTCGTCGATCTCGACGTAGGCCTCCACCTCGGGGCTCGCCTCGGCCGCGGCGCGCAGCACGTCAACCACGGTCGGTCCCCATGCCTGGATCTGACGCGCCGTCATAGAGGCGCAGATGGTAACCCTCGGCCCCGGCGCGGTCATGATGGCGCCATGGACATCACCGTGCGCGGGCTGCGACCCGAGGAGTACCCCCTGGCGGTCGCCGTCTCTTCCCGGTCGCTGCGCGACGACCCCAGCACGGTGGCCATGTACGGCGACGACCCACTCCTGCGGCTCACGAGTTTGCACGGGTTGTTCCGTGAGCACTTCCGCACCCTTCCCGTGCCGCAGGTGGGTGCGTTCTACGGCGACATGCTCGTCGGCGTCGCCGCCGTGGCCGCCCCTGGCGGCTGCATCGGGGCCCTCATCGGCGAGCTCGGGGAGGGTGTGCTCTCGTTGGCGCCCGGGCCCGAGGGGCCGGTGCCTTCCCACGTGTTCTGGGCGCACTGGGCGGCGCGCGACCTGGCTGTGCCCCACTGGCATCTCGGCCCGGTGGGTGTGGAGCCCGGCTATCAAGGGTCAGGCGTGGGCAGCGCCATGCTGCGCGCCTTGTGCGCCACCTACGACCGCGACAACCAGATTGCCTGGCTCGAGACCGACAAGGAGCGCAACGTGCGCTTCTACTCGGCGGCCGGGTTCGAGGTGGTCGAGCACACCACCGTCTTGAACGTGCCGGTGTGGTTCATGCGTCGCGATCCCGCTACAGCGTGAGCACGCCCCGGGCCAGCTTGCCCGCGTGCATGTCCTCGACGATCTCACGGAACCCTTCGAGTGGACGCGTCTCGGTGACGAGCTCGTCGAGCATGAGCCGACCTTCGAGATAGAGCTCCACCATCAACGGGATGTCCTGGTGCGGTCTCGCCGAGCCGTAGCGACACCCGATCAGCCCACGGTCGACGTACGCCAACGCGTTGATGTCGACCGAGACTTCAGACCCGCGCGGCGGGACTCCGATGGCCACGGCCGTCCCGCCCCAGTCCAGGGCGTCGAGCGCACTGCGCAACACGGCGGGATGACCAACGCAGTCGAATGCCCACGTCACCCCGCCGGGCCCGAATGCCCCCGGCACCGTGCGCGGCCCGTGAGGGACGACGCGCTTGATCTCCTCCACGGCGTCGCCGGCCGATGCGTCGACGAAGTGGGTGGCGCCGAACTGGCGGGCCAGGTCCTCCTTGGAGGCCAAGGTGTCGACCGCCACGATGCGGCTGGCCGCACTCAGGCGCAGGGCCTGAATCACATTGAGCCCCACCCCGCCTACGCCGAAGACGGCCGCCGTGTCGCCGGGAGCGACCTTGGCCCGATTGAGGACCGACCCCACGCCGGTGAGCACGCCGCAGCCGATGAGGCACGCCGAGGTGAACGGCACGTCCTTAGAGATGCGCACCGCCTGCACCTCCTTGACGATGGTGTACTCGGCGAACACCGAGGCGGCCGCGAAGTTCGACGCCGGCTCGCCGTCATAGGTGAACGGCGTGGAGACGTTGCCCAGGGTGTGCACGCACAAGGTGGGGCGACCCGTATTGCACGCCCGGCACGTCCCGCAACTGGCCAAGGTGGCGATGACGACGTGGTCACCGGGCTTGACCGACCGCACCGCCGCCCCTACCGATTCCACGATGCCGGCCCCCTCGTGGCCGAGCACTGACGGCGCCTTCCAGGGGATGGTGCCGTCGAGAACCGACAGATCCGAGTGGCACACGCCCGCGGCGACGATCTTGACCTTGACCTCCCCGGGACCGGGCTCGGCCACTTCGAGCTTGTCGGTGACCTCGGCGTCCCCGCCGGTGTAGACGATGCCTCGCATCACGATTCCTTCCGTTGTTCCTCGGTGACGATACCGGCGCCCGGCCCGTCGGCCTGCTGCTGTCGTTGCGCGAAGCGGGCCCGCAGTTCGGTCTTGAGCACCTTGCCGCTGGCGTTGAGCGGCAGAGCGTCGACGATCTCGAGGTAGCGGGGCACCTTGTAGTTGGCCATCTGATCCTTGGCCCAGACGATGAGTTCGGCAGGCGCCGCCGTGGCGCCGGGGCGCAACACCACATAGGCGCACCCCACTTCGCCCATACGGGTGTCGGCCACGCCCACCACCGCCACCTGCGACACGCCTTGGTGGCCGAGGAAGGCGGCCTCGATCTCGGCCGGGTAGGCGTTGAAGCCGCCCACGATGAACATGTCCTTCATGCGATCGGTGATGCGGACGTTGCCGCCCTCGTCCATGATCCCGATGTCCCCGGTGTGCAGCCAGCCATCGGCGTCGATGGCCGCCGCGGTGGCATCGGGGTCCTCGAAGTAGCCCGACGTGACGGTGTAACCGCGCACGACGATCTCCCCGGGCTCACCGCTCGACACCTCGATCCCTTTGTCGTCGACCACCTTGACCTCGAGCCCCGGTATGGCCCGCCCCGATGTGCCGGCGATGATCTCGGCGTCGTCGTGACGGCGGCACATGGTGACGGTGCCGGTCGACTCGGTCAGCCCGTAGGCGGTGAGCACGGTGTCGAAAGTCAGCTCGTTACGCATGCGCCGCACCAGCTCCACCGGCACCACCGCCGCCCCCGTGACTGCCAAGCGCAAGCTGGACAGGTCGTAGTGGTGGCGACGGGGGTGATCCAAAATGGACTGATACAGCGTCGGCGGACCCGGAAGGACCGTGATCCGTTCCGCCTCGATGCGCGCCAACACCGCATCGACGTCGAACACCGGTTCCGGAACGATGGTGGCGCCGGCCATGAGACAGGCCAAAATGCCGGCTTTGTACCCGAAGGTATGGAAGAACGGGTTCACGATCAGATAACGGTCGCCCTCGGTGAGCCCCACCACCGTCGTCCAGGTGGCGAAGGTGCGCAGCGTCTGGGCGTGGGTGGTCATGACGCCCTTGGGACGGCCGGTGGTCCCCGACGTGAAGATGACGTCGGAGAGGTCCCTGGTGCTCACCTGCTGCCACCGGTTGCGGGCGTCGTGCTCGGAGACGGCCAGGCCGACGACGCCGTCTTCGCCTTCGACCACGCCGTCGGCGCCGTTGAGGAATTCGCGCCACCCGAAGATGGGGACCTCGTCGGTCGTGGTCAGCTCGCTCGAAGTGCCCACGTCGTCACGGGAACTGGCGTTGTCGATGAGCACGATGCGTTCGAGGTCGGGCACGTCCTCGCCTTCGAGCATTCCCGGGTAGTCGATGCCCAAGAACCCCTGCACGGTGAACAACGCCCGCGCCCGCGAGGCGCGCAGCACGTAGGCGGCCTCAGGACCTTTGAAGCGTGTGTTGAGGGGGACGAGCACAGCCCCGGCACCGAGCAGGCCGAGGGCGGAGACGACCCACGACGGCATGTTGGGCGCCCACAGCGCCACGCGGTCACCGGGGTGGATGCCCGTCGCCACGGCGGCGCGCGTCACCTCGAGGGAGTCGGCCACGAGGGTGCGAAACGAGATGCGCGTGTCCCCGGCTACCAGCGCCTCGGCATCGCCGAAACGGTTGGAGGCGTCGGCGGCCAGTTTGGGGATCGATCCCCACACGATGTCGCCGCGGGGGTCCTCGTCGGTGGCGCCGGGGACGACGGGCAGCGGGCTCATGGATGCTGGCTCGAGACCGACACGATCTCGCCGCTCATGTACGAGGAGTAGTCACTGGCCAAGAACACCATCACGTTGGCCACCTCCCACACCTCCGCCCCCCGGCCGAAGAGCTCGCGCGACCGCAACACGTCCAGTTCGTCATCGGGAAGGACCTTGTTCAAAAAGGGATGGAGGGCCAAGCTGGGCGACACCGCGTTGACACGCACCCCGTACTCGGCCGCCTCGGCGGCCGCACTGCGGGTCAGGGCCATGACCCCGGCCTTGGCCGCCGCGTAGTGCGCTTGGTTGGCCTGGGCCCGCCACGCCAGCACCGAGGCGTTGTTCACCACCACGCCGGCCCGCCGCTCGTAGAAATGGCGCAGCACAGCGCGCGTGCAGCGGAAGGTCCCGGTCAAGGTGACGTCGAGCACCTTCAACCACTGCTCGTCGGTCATCTCCACAATCGGGGCGTTGCCACCGAGGCCGGCGTTGTTGATGGCCACGTCGATATGGCCGTGCTCAGCGATGGCCGCGCTGTAGAGCCGCTGCACGTCGTCCTCGACGGTGACGTCGCACGGCACGGCCAAGGGTCTGGTCCCCGCCACCTCCGCCAACGCGTCGGCGGCTTCGTCGAGTCGCCGGGCATGCGCATCGGAGACGACGATGGTGGCGCCTTCCTCCGCGCAGCGCTGCGCGGCCGAGAAGCCGATCCCGGTGCCCGCCGCGGCGGTGATGACGACGACTTTGCCCACCAGCAGGTCGTGTCCCGTAGGGGCGGTCGGGGCGGTCGGTGGCGTGCTCATGCGGGCACCTTGGGTTCGGGGGGAAGCCCGAGCACGCGCTCCCCGATGATGTTGCGCTGGATCTCGTTGGACCCGCCGTAGATGGTGTCGGCGCGCGAGAACAGAAAGGCGCGTTGCAACTCGTTGAGCTCGTAGCCGGGTCCGTCGAGGACCGTGGCGTCGGTCCCGAGCACATCCATGGCCAGCTCACCGAAATCGCGGTGCCAGCTCGACCAGTAGAGCTTGGCGATGGAGGCTTCCGGTGGTGCCACCGGCCCGTCCACGCCCGTGAGCGAGCGCAACGCGTTGAGCCGCAAAATGGCGAGTTGCTCCCATGACCGGGTCAAGCGTTGGCGCAGCACGGGATCGGTGCTGCGGCCCCGCTGGCGCGCCGTCTCCAGCAGGTCGTCGAGCTCGCGGCGGAACCCCAAGATGGTGCCGAGCAGACCGACGCCGCGCTCGAAAGCGAGGGTGGCGAGGGCTACCCTCCAGCCGTCGTTGACCTCCCCCACCACCAGATCGGCGGCGGTGCGGGCCTCGTCGAAGAACACCTCGTTGAACTCCGAGGTGCCTGTCATCTGGCTGATGGGTCGCACCTCGACCCCGGGCTGGTCCATGGGGACCAGCAAGTAGGACAGGCCCTTGTGCTTGGGCTTGTCGAAGTCGGTGCGTGCCACGACGAAGCACCAGTCGGACCACTGGGCAAACGAGGTCCACACCTTTTGGCCCGTGATGACCCATTCGTCCCCGTCACGCACAGCCCGTGTCTGCACGGCGGCCAGGTCGGATCCGGCGTTGGGCTCCGAGTAGCCCTGGCACCACAGCTCTGTGCCGAGCCGGATGGGGGCCAGGAAGCGCCGCTTTTGCTCCTCGGTTCCGTACGCGATGAGCGTCGGACCGAGCAGGCCCTCTCCGAAGACACCGACTCGAGCGGGGGCGTCGGCTCGGGCGTACTCCTCGTACCAGATCACCTGCTGCGACATAGTGGCTCCCCGACCGCCCCACTGCTGCGGCCAGCCCACGCACGTCCAACCGGCCTCACCCAAGGTCCGCTCCCACGCCAAGCGCACCTCACGGCCGAGATGCTCGTGTCCGACGCGCCCAAGACCGCGGGCATCGGCGAACGCACCCACGAGCTGGCTCTCCAACCACGAGCGCGCCTCGGCCCGGAAAGCGGCGTCCTCGGGGCTGTCGTGGAGGTCCATGGGTCTCGGTGCTCTCAATCTCCCTGGCAGGAGCGTTATCTGACGCGACGTTAGCAAAGCCCCCCAATCGTCCTGCGGGGCGGGAACACCCTGGCCGGCCGTAGTGTTTGCTTCATTGCAGAAAAGAGTTGGAGTTTTCGAGTTGGAGGCACCATGAGCCCTGAAGTCATCAAGTCAGAAGACCAGTGGAAGGCAGAGCTGGACCCCGAGCGCTTCCACGTGCTGCGGGAGAAGGGCACCGAGCCGGCCTGGACGGGGACACTGCTGGATGTGCACGACCCCGGTCTGTTCCGCTGTGCGGCGTGCGGCGCCGAGCTGTTCCGTAGCGACGACAAGTTCGACTCGGGGTCGGGGTGGCCGAGCTTCACCCAGGCCGTCACCGACGGCGTCATCGACGAGCACGAGGACCGCAAGTTCGGGATGCGGCGCACGGAGATCACCTGTGCGCGCTGTGGCGGCCATCTCGGCCACGTCTTCCCCGACGGTCCCGGCCCCACCGGGATGCGGTACTGCGTGAACTCGCTGTCGCTCGAGTTCGAGCCCAAGGACGGCCAGCCGGCCTGAGTGGCTCTGAAGTGCGCCCCCAGCCGGGTTGATCCCCGGCTGGGAACGTTCCTCCCCCAGGTTGGTTGGCCCCCGGCTTCGGAGATCCCCAGCCGGAGTATCGTCTGGCCCGCCCTGGGCGGGTGCCCAGCGGTGAGGCGATGGGGGCTCGCACCATGATCCTGGATCGATTCCGGCTGACCGACGCCGTGGCCGTTGTCACCGGCGCCGGGCGTGGCATCGGAGCTGCCGAGCGCGCTGGGGCTCGCCGAGGCCGGCGCCGACGTGGTGATCTCGGCACGATCAGAGGAGCAGCTCAAAGAAGTCGCTGCTCGGATCGAGGCGGTCGGGCGCAAAGCGGTGGTGGTTCCCGCCGACTTGAACGACCTCGAAGCCGTGGCCGCTTTGGCGGAAGTGGCGATGAAGGCCTTCGGTCATCTCGACATCGTGGTGAACAACGTGGGCGGCACGATGCCCCGGGCCCTGCTGGACACCTCGCCGGGGTTCTTGGAACGGGCGTTTCATTTCAACGTCACCACCGCCCACGTCCTCACCCGGGCCGCCGTCCCCTTCATGCTCGAGCACGGCGGGGGCTCGATCGTGAACATCAGCTCGGCGGCCGGACGCACCCAGGCCCGTGGATTCGTCGCCTACGGCACCGCCAAGGCGGCCCTGTCGCACCTCACCCGGCTGTCCGCCGCCGATCTGGCGCCGCGCATCCGCGTCAACGCCATCGCGGTCGGCTCGGTGGCCACCTCGGCCTTGGAGGTCGTGCTCACCGACGACACCTTGCGCCAGGCCATGGAGGACACCACCCCGCTGCATCGCCTCGGTGACCCCGAGGACATCGCCGCCGCGGTGGTGTACCTGTCCTCCCCGGCGGGCAGCTACATCACCGGCAAGGTCATCGAAGTCGACGGCGGGCTCGACGGTCCCAACCTCGATCTCGGGATCCCCGACCTGTGAGGTGCTCGAGATGACTTACCGGGTGGTGCTGTGGGGAACGGGCAACGTGGGTCGCCACGCCATCGCCGGCATCGACGCCCGGCCTGACCTCGAGCTCGTCGGCGTCTGGGTGTCGAACCCGGACAAGGTGGGCCGCGACGCCGGCGAGCTGGCTCGTTTGGGCCGCGAACTGGGGGTCCGGGCCACCGATGACGCCGAGGCCATTTTCGCACTGGCACCGGACTGCATCGTGCACACGGCCATGGCCGACCACCGTCTGGTGGAAGCGCTCGGCGATCTCGAGGGCATGCTTCGAGCCGGGCTCAACGTGGTCTCGAGCGGTCCGGTGTTCCTGCAATACCCACAGGGCGTGGTGCCCGATTCGATGATCGAGCCATTGCGCGAGGCGGCGGCGACCGGAGGCTCGTCGCTGTGGGTCAACGGGATCGACCCGGGGTTTGCCAACGACTGGCTCCCGTTGGTGCTCACCAGTGTGTGCGAGCGCATCGACCAGGTCCGCTGCCTCGAGATCCTCAACTACGCCACCTACGACCAAGGCATGGTGCTCTTCGACATCATGGGATTCGGGCGTGCCCTCGACGACATACCCATGCTTTTGCAGCCCGGCGTGCTGACCATGGCGTGGGGAAGCGTGGTGCGCCAGCTGGCCGCCGGTCTCGGTGTGGAGCTCGACGGCACCGAGGAGTTCTACGAGCGCGTGCCGGCGCCCGAGGCCTTCAGCGTAGCGGCCGGGGAGATCGCGGCGGGGACGGCGGGCGCCCTTCGCTTCGAGGTACGTGGCATGCGCGGGGGCCGGGCCGTGGTCGTCCTCGAGCACGTGACCCGGTTGCGTGACGACCTGGCGCCGCATTGGCCCCAGCCGGCCGGACACGGCAGCTACCGGGTCGAGGTGCACGGCGAGCCCAACTACACCCTCGACCTGCAGCTGCTCGGCACCGACGGGGACCACAACACCGCCGGCCTCAAAGCCACCGCCATGCGCCTGGTCAACGCCGTGCCTGCCATCGTCGAGGCCCCACCCGGCCTGCTCACCGCCCTGGACCTGCCCCTCATCACGGGCCGGGGACTCGTGAGCTGACGCCACCTGCTTCGGCGCCGGGCAACCGCCGTCCGGCACGAGACCACGATGTACGCCTACCTTGTCGGCCATGCCCGTACCGCTAGACGAATACCCAGTCCACCAGGTTCCGCTGTCGATGCGACACGTGGCCACCAGCGATCGCAACGCGTATGACCGCTCCTACTGGAATGCGCATGATCGCACGGGCCAGGTGTTCTTCGTCAGTGGGCTCGGCGTCTACCCCAACCTGGGCGTCATAGACGCCTACGCCACGGTGACGTTGGGCACCCAGCAGCACACCGTGCGCATGTCCGATGCGCTGGGCGACGATCGTATGAAGCAGTCCGTCGGTCCTTATCGCATCGAGGTCATCGAGCCGCTTCACTCGCTGCGCCTGGTGTGCGACGGCGACGAATGGGGAATGGCCTTCGACCTCACGTGGACGGGATCGTTCCCGGCCATGGAGGAGCCCGCCCATGTGATGCGCCAGAGCGACAAGGTCATCCTCGACGCCCATCGCTTCGCTCAGGTAGGAACGTGGCATGGCGTGTTGCGCGTCGACGGCCACGAGATGCAGGTGAGCGATGACACCTGGCTGGGCACGCGCGACCGCTCGTGGGGGATACGACCCGTCGGCGAGCCCGAACCCCCCGGCCGCGGAGCGGCCGAGCCCGATGACGGCTTTGGCTTCTGGTGGACCTACGCTCCCCTCCGCTTCGAGGACTACGCCCTCATCGTGATCGTGCAGGAAGACGGGGACGGCACCCGCACCCTGAACGAGGCCGTGCGCGTCTTCCCGAAGGCCACGGGCCGACCCCCCGAACAACTCGGCTGGCCCGAGATCGAGGTCACCTACCGGCCCGGCACCCGCCATCCCCAGAGCGCCGTCATGCACCTGGCCCAGCGGGGCAAGCCCCTCGATGTCGAGATCGACGCCCTCGGGTTCGTGGCCCTCAGCTGCGGTCCCGGATACGGCGGGGACCCCGACTGGTCCCATGGCCAATGGAAGGGTCGCGGCCACGTCGAGCGTGTCACCATCGACCTCGAGGACCCCGCCGTCGCCGGACGCATGGCCTTCGGCGTCGTCGACCACGTAGCGCGCGCCCGCTGCGAGGGTGCGGAAGGCTGGGGCATGTTCGAGCACGGCACCTTCGGACGCCACACCCCATCAGGCTTCAGGGACTGGGGATCGGTGGCACCGTGAGCGACGACGGCGACGCATCGGTCTCGCCTGACGCGGCGGCACCTCGGCCGCGGACCTCGACAGCGCGGATCGCGACGACGTGCATCGGCGGCTGGTGACGTGGTTGGGGGGCAAGGTCGTCGATCCCGACGTGCCCGAGCTGCAGGTGCCCGAGTCCAACGGCATGTCGAGTGAGACACTGCTCTTCGACGCCTCGTGGGTCGACGACGACGGCACGCGACGCGTGCATCCCTGTGCGGCCCGCCTCAGCCCGGACCCGAGCAACCTGCCGGTCTTCCCCGTCTACGACCTGCAACGCCAGTTCGACGTGATGCGCTTGGTGGCGGCCCGCAGCAAGGTGCCGGTGCCCAACACCTTGTGGTACGAGCCGGACAGCAAGGCGTTGGGAACACCATTTTTCGTGATGGAGAAAGTGGACGGCCTCGTCCCTCCCGACATCATGCCGTACCCGTTTGGATCATGGCTCTCTGACGCGCCGCCCGCCGACCAAAAACGCTTGCAGGACTCCTCGGTGCGCGTACTGGCCAACTTGCACAACGCGGCTGTCGACGCGCCGGACATCAACTTTCTCGAGTTCGACCATGCCGGTGACAGCGCCCTACGTCGCCACATCGCCGAGCAGATGGCCTACTACGAATGGGTCGTGTCGGATGGGGCCCGCTCACCGCTGATCGAACGCACCTTTGCATGGCTGAACTCGCACTGGCCGGAGAACGAGGGGCCGGGCGTGATCAGCTGGGGGGACTCTCGCATCGGCAACATGATGTTCCGCGACTTCGAGCCGGTGGCGGTGCTCGACTGGGAGATGGTCGGCATCGGGCCTTGCGAGATCGACATCGCCTGGATGGTCTATCTGCACCGCTTTTTGGACGACATCGCCGTCGATGCCGGCCTGCCCGGCATGCCTCATTTCATGCGGATGACCGATGTGGCCGCCACCTACGAGGAGGCCTCGGGATACCGGCCCCGGGATCTGGGTTTCTTCACCATGTACGCCGCGCTGCGTCACGCCATCGTGATGAGCCGGGTGGCTCGCCGCCAGGTCCTCTTCGGGGAGATCGCCGAACCCGCCGACCCCGACGACATGATCATGCATCGCGCCGCCTTGGAGCAGATGCTCGAAGGCACGTACTGGGCACGCTTCGAGACCTCGTCAGATTGACGTAAAGATCTCAGCATCTTCCCAGCCGCTACTCAGCCGGCGCCCTCATACTTGTTGGCGTCCGGGCGGAGTCCGCCACGTCGGCCCGGCTTACCGTGTGGCATCGGCCCCGGAAGCTCCCCTTCCCGGGGCCGGTGTCGCTCGGACATCGCTACTTCCGACTGACTTCTTCCGGGCTGATCGAGCGCGCCAAGTGGACGATGTCGGCGACCAACAAGGCGAACACCATGACCATGACGGCCGCGTAGATCCCCGTTATGCCCCAGCGCCAGCGGTGGTTGGCCAACCAGAAACGTCGGACGCCGATGACGTCGAAGATAAGGGCCACGATGGCGATAGGAATGCCGATGGCAGATCCGACGCCCGCCGCGAGCCCGAGCCACGGGAGGAGGAACGGGAAGACGATGTAGCTGAGTAGGCACCGCAATCCGGAGAGAGCCATGGACGTGTTGAACATCCGGTGGACGGCTTCTTCACGCATCGCCGGTGGGCCGTCGGGGACACCGAGAAGCCGACGAACCGCAGCATCAGCACCTGAACGTCTGGCGCCGTAAGACGCCTCCGGTGACGCAGCGGGCATGGACATCGCTCCTAGACGATACGACCATCCGCCGCCGGCGCCCAGTCAGCGCCCGGCCGGCCACACAGGGTGCCTGAATCATCGGTCGGTGAGTCATGTCCGAGTCCATGTCACAGTGGCACCGTGCTCGGTGGGGCAGAAACGGTTGTCGATGCGCAGCGACCCTGACGCCTCTGACTTTGGCGGGTCTGGAGATCAGGCCGCCGGAGGACGCGACCTGGCCACTCGGTTTCGACGCCACGCCGATGCCATCGAGGGAGTCGGACGCTCCCCGCTATCTGTCGCGCTGATACGCGGGGCCGCCGACGACCTCGAGCACCAAGGCATTCTGGCGGAGCTGTTGGCCACCGTCCCTCTTCCCGCCGGTCAGGCTCCCGCCCTGCGAGTCCTGGGCGCCCTGCATCGAGTGGTCCTTCAAGGACTCGCCCCGGAACTCGCTCGCTACTACCCCTCTGTCGGGGGGACTGCTCCACCCACCGAAGCGTGGCCCGTGGCGGAAGCGACGCTGCGCGCCCATGCGCAGGACATGGGCGTGGCCCTGCGTCGAGGTGTGCAGACCAACGAACCCGGCCGCTCGACGGTGCTCTACGGCGTGCTGCTGAGGGTGGCCCACCACTACGACCTCCCCGTACGCCTCTTCGAGATCGGCGCCAGCGCGGGATTGAACCTGATGGCTCCCCACTTCGCCTATCGAATCGGGGGCGAAGTCCTCGGCTCGGCCGGCTCCCCCGTTCTCTTCCACGAGCCCTGGGTAGGGTCCCCTGTCCCCGATCCCCCCTCCACGGCCCAACATCTGGCCATCACCGTTGGGCGTGGTTGTGACATTGCTCCCATCGATGCCACCAGCGCCGAAGGACAGCTGACTTTGCTGTCGTTCATCTGGTCCGATGAACCTGATCGCATCGCTCGCTCCCGTGGCGCCCTGGCCCTGGCCGAGCAGCACCGGCCCCGAGTCGACAAAGCCAACGCGGCACCGTGGCTCGAGTCGATGTTGCATCCACGCGCACCGGGAAGTGTGGACGTCATCTGGCACTCCGTCTTCGCCCAATACCTGTCCGAGGACGAACGGTCCGCCTTGATCGAACAGATTGGCGCCTGGGGTGCAGCTGCCACCGCCTCGATGCCGCTGGTATGGGCCCGCATGGAACCTGACAAAGAGGTAACCGATGGCTTTGGGGTCAGAGTCACATGCTGGCCGGGAGGCGACGAGGTGCTGGTAGCGCGCTCCGGAGACCACGGTCCTCCCGTGCGATGGTCCGCCTAAGCGCTGCGCGTTTTGGCCGCGCCTTGGATACGGCGGCGAGGTGTAGGTGACGGGTTAGGACCAGCCCAGCTCGTCGAGCCGAGGATCGCTGATCCCGAAGTGGTGGGCCACTTCGTGGATGACGGTCTTTCGCACCAGCGCCACCACCTCTGACTCGCTCGTGCACGAATTGCAGATCGTGTCTTGGTACAAGGTGATGCGATCCGGCATAACACCGCCGTAGGTGGTGGGACCTCGGCGAGTGAGCGGGATCCCCTGGTAGAGCCCGTAGAGCGACCTTCCTTGGGCGTGATCCTCGACCACGACAGCCACATTCTCCATGGACCCACCGAGATCGGGCGGCAACAAATCGAGCGCTTCGGCTACCAGCTCTTCGAACCGCTCCCGGGTCACGGCGAACACGTTGGGAACCGTAGTGCCGGCACTCCCTGGTGCCGACGCGCTGGCGTTACACGGTGTCGCTAACGGCCCGAGGGTGGCACCAAGGGCAATCCGGAGGCCGGCAGCGTCCGGCTGATGATGGCGCTGGCGACGGTGCTCAGACGAATGCGGCTGTTGCGAGCGTAGGAAACGAGCATGGCAAAGGCTTGATCCATGCCGACGTGACGTGCTTCGGTGACGATTCCTTTGGCCTGCTCGATGACGATGCGAGAGTCGAGGGCATGCTGGAGCTGTTCGGCAACGCTGGATCCGTGGGCGACAGCTCGCTCTTGGAGGATCCCGACGGTGGCTGCGTTGGCCAAGGCCTGGGTGATCTCGACCTCATGCACAGACAATTCGCGCCGCTCGTCACAGAAGATGCTCAACGCTCCGACGACCGACCCGCGCCGTCGAAGAGGGAGGGCGTAGACCGTCTGAAACCCGGCTTTTCGAGCTCTGGGCGCGAAGTGCGGCCAGCGTTTCTCGCAGTGCTCCAATCGCTGACGGAGAATCTGTTCACCACTGACGACGCAATCGTGACTCGGGCCTTCGTCGTACTCGGCCTCGATCATCTCGAGCGCACCGCTGCGCGGTGACGATGACGCTACTTCTCGCAGTACCTCGCCTTGCAACAACGCCACGGCGGCATCACCGACGTCGAGAAGCTCTACACAGCGTTCGACCAAGACCGAAGCCAGATCGATGACGTCGAAGTCAGCGACGAGCGTGTCGGCCAACTCGACGAGGGTTCGAGCGATCCACCCTTCGCGATCGTCCACCGTCATTGCCCGAGCACAGATTCGCTCATGCCGATCAGGGCACCCTTTTCGAAGGTGACGTTGATTAGCAAGCGTGTATTACGGGGAGCGGATCTAATGTCCCTAACCGTCGGTTCGGTCATGAGGTACCTCGGCGCGCTTCTCCATTGGCAGCGGCGAGGTCTAGGCCGGCCCGTCTTACACCGTTCTTGGTACGACGTAGCTCAATGTGATGGTCCCTGGAGCCGGGGCACCGGCCCCGATACCTGGGAATATTCTGTGCGCCCCGGGGGCCGAAATGGTGGATAACCACTTGAGCGCTGACTATGTCGTATCGGTGCCCGACCTGGGCGACGGGAGCCTCAGACGAGGTGAACCGAGGGTGTTTTCCGGGGTGAGGGAGTCAGCCCGACTCTTCGGACTCGCCCGAGGCCCCGGTCCTGTCCCACGGCCTGATGACGCCCTGAGAATGCCCTGAGAAGTGAGAGGAAGAGGGCGGCGAAAGGCTCGATGCGCTAGCTTTCGGTTCACGCGTGGTGACCTGTCACCGTGCTTTGGGGTTGGCGCCGCCTGGTAAGCGGATGCATCAAGGGGGACAAGATGAACGTACGTCGACGCATCGTCACTATCAGCTCTCTGGCTGTCGTCGTGACTGCAGTCACCATCGGATCGCTTGTTGCCGTGAGTGGAGTAGCGGGAGCCCGTACGGCCCCGCGCACCACCACGACGGCGGCGCCGAAGACGGCGTCGTTCGACCTCAGTGTGGCGGTGACCACCGCCGCCAGCGCCAACTACTCCGGATCGATAGCCGGGCAAATCGACTTCGCCACCGCGCAGCTGGCCGCCACCATCACCGTGCCCGAAGGCTTCGGCACGATCATCTCCGCCATTGCACCCAAGTTCGCTTCGATGGTGCCGGCTGCCGTCGACGCTGATACCACGGCCCAAGTCATCTTCTCGGGGGGGACGCTGTATCTCAACGTCGCCGGCCTCTTCGGCTCGAAGTGGATCGGGATCCCATTCGGCCACTCTCGAACCGCCGCCTCAGCCTTCCGAGACGTGGCCAAGGGACTCGAGAACGTGAAGGTGCTGGGCCGGCTGGCCAAGCACTCCGGGGGATCGGTCACCAAGCTCGGACCCAAGACGATCAATGGCGTCCAGACCAACGGGTACTCGACGCAACTGGCATTGGGATCGCTGCTGCACCTGGTGCACGGCAACCGAGGTTTTCACCGGGCCCGTTCGATGGGTGCCAAGGCGACCACCACGCTGGGCTCGTCTCTGCCGGTGCAGGTGTGGGCCGAGCCAAGTGGACCGGTCGTCCAGCTCTCCATTGACGTCAATCCCCCATCGGGACCCATCAGCTCGCTCGACGTGTCGCTGTCGCTGAGCAACTGGGGCGCCCCCGTCACCATCACGGCACCACCGGCGTCGGACGTGGTGTCGCTGCCCTTCTCGCTGTAAGTCCCTCCACGGGGCCAGCCCTAAGGTGGTTCCGGCGGGCGGCGTGGGTGTCATTGACGGCTGACTGTCACCGGAGCACGATGGGCGGAGTCTGCTCGGACTGACCGAGCCGGGCAGGATGGTCGACGAGGAGAGTGATGGCCGATCACCCTTCAGGTCCCGTCGGCCGCGTCGCAAAGGGCCACGGAGGGCTCTCGAAGTCGAGCGAGCAGCGCCTGCGCTCGTTGAGCGATCGCATGGCGACCGGGGTCGAGGAACCCGGCGGCGCGGCGGGAGGGCGACACCACTTTCGTCTGTATCTGGTCACCGCAGTAGTCGTGGTGGTCGTGGCCGGATTGGCGGTGCAGTGGTTGCGACCCCTCCCCACCGTGACGTTCCACTCGGCCTTGTCGGGCTCGATTCGCCTACCCGGCACGCTGCCAACGCCGCCATGGCCCACCACGGGATCCGCGGCGCTGTCGGTCGACGAGATCGGGACTCTGGGTCAAGCCGGGAGCACCCAACCTGTCCCGATCGCCAGCATTGCCAAGGTCCTCACTGCCTACGTCATCCTCAATGATCATCCTCTTCAGAGTGACTCCAACGGACCCACCATCGCCGTGAGCCCGGCCATTGTGGCCGCCTACCAGCAGGGTGAGGCCACCCAACAGTCCGAGGTTCCCGTGGCCAGCGGCGAAACCATCACTGAGCTGCAGGCCCTACAAGGGCTCCTGGTGGCGTCGGGCAACGACATGGCCACCTTGCTCGCTGATTGGGACGCCGGCACCACGACCGCCTTCGTGGCCAAGATGAACAGTGCCGCGCGCATTGTGGGCCTCGTCGCCACCCACATCACCGATCCGAGTGGGCTCGACCCGGCCACGCTGAGCACGCCAGCCGACCTCGTCCGCCTAGGCCAGGCCGCCATGGCCATCCCCGCCTTCGCCCAGGTCGTGGACATGGCCCAGCTGAACCTTCCCCTCGGAGGCGTGGTCTACAACTTCGACTATCTCCTCGGCCATGACGGGTTCGTCGGCATCAAGACGGGATCCGATTCCGCCGCCGGTGGCTGCTTCCTCTTCGAAGCGCAAAAGACCGTGCTCGGCAAGAACGTGACCGTCGTGGGGGCGGTGCTCGGGCAGGGTGGTACGAGCACGATCGAAGGCGCCTTGACGGTGGCCGATCTGCTCTCCGACAACGCGTTCAGTTCGATCGCGCTCGTCCCCCTCGTCGCCCCCGGACATCTCGTCGGTCGGCTCGTGGCGCCCTGGGGAGCATCGGTTCCCGTGACGACGTCATCCTCGGGGCGGGTCTTGGGGTGGCCCGGGCTCACCGTAAAGATCCACACACGCCTATGGCCCTTGTCGCCACCGATCTCCGCCGGCGAGCGCGTCGGCGCCCTTACCGTGTACTCGGACGGGCGACCCACCGAGGTGGAGATGCAATCGTCTCAGCAGTTGGCGGGCCCTTCGGCCCTATGGCGATTGACGCGGTTCTAGCAGTGCTGACTTGCGGGATCCGACCCGGCTCAGGGTTCCTTGGGTGTGGCCGCATAGATCTGAGCGGTGGCTGCGGTGATGCGCGTGAGGTTTCGTTTTCCGAAAGCGATCTCATGGGGGGCGGCGATGTGCGCGTCGAACGTCTCCTGTGATTCCCAACACTCGAAGAAGCGAAAGGTGTTCGGTTCATCGACGTCCTCGGCCCACCAATACTCGACACAACCTTGATCGCCACGACTTGCCGCCGTCACGTCGTTCAGGCTGGCCACAACGTCCTCGCGATCGTCGGCAGAAAAGCTCAAGGACCCCGCAATGATCAGCACGTTCGTACTCCCGTCATTTGATCCGCGCTTTGTGGCGCGCTACCAGATCTTGTCCGCCACACAACCGCCCAGGAATTCCTCCAAGCGGGGCCACCAATGGTTCATCACCGTCGGTATGGCGATGCAGCCATGGGGAGCGTCCGGATAGACGAGCAGTTCTGCCGTGTTGCCAGCCAGGAACCACCGATCAGCGAAAAGCAGCGTGTCGTCGAGCAGGTGGTCGGCCGTTCCGACGGTGAAAATCGCCGGCACCATACCTTGCAGATCGGCGTACAGGGGAGAGAGGTCAGGAGCCCGCCGTTGGTCGGCGGTCAGGTTCGGGGCGAACTGATCGGCCATGAAACGCATGTCGTCGGCGTCCAGCACGTCGAGGTCCGGCCCGGTGCCGATCCCCCGGGCGCTGGGCAGGTGGCCAAGATCGAAGGGGCCGAAGACGAGGTTGGTCCCACAGAATCGACGCGCCAGCTGATGACGGTCGCGCAGGCGAAGGAGGGTCACCGCGCTGAGGTGGGCGCCGGCCGACTCACCTCCGATGAGGAGACGATCGGTGCCGTATTCCTCGGCGGCGTGCTCGATCAACCACAACGCGGCCGCTTCACAGTCGTCAGGGCCGGCCGGGTATGGATGCTCGGGCGCCAACCGATAGTCGACGCTGACGATGGCAAGGTGGAGATTCTCGCTGAGCGCCTCGTTGAGCAAGTCGGTGAGCTCGGGCTCACCGAGCATCCACGCACCGCCGTGGATGTGGAGCATGGCTCCATCGATGTTCTCGGGCCGGAACTCGCGCAACCGGAGAGGCCCGGCGGGTCCGTCGATGGTGCGATCGACGGCCTTATCGGATCGCAACACCAACCTTGACTGGGCAGCCCGTCGACGCGCGATCTGCTCGGCAAGCGGCGCATCCGGATCAACAACCGCACGTGGCCACCGGTTGATGAATTCCTCGGCTTCGGCGCGGATGGTGTCTCGAGCCGATTCGATCTCGTCATCCCACAGTTTCATCGGATACCCCCCAATGATCGATTTGCCCCGGTTCGTTAGCGGGCGGACGCTCTCAGCGCGGGTCGCGCCACATGACCCACATCTTGGGACCGTGCGGAACGTGCATCTCCTCGGTCTCGGTAAAGCCATGGCGAGCGTAGAAGGCGAGGTTCTCCTCCTTGGACGCTTCGAGATACACGCGCTCGCCCGCCTCATCGCAGCGTTGCAGCACGGGGGCGAGCAACGCCGATCCCACACCCTTTCCCTGCCAAGACGGGTCGGTCCCGAGCATTTGGAGGTACCAGTGGCGTTCTTTAGGGTGATGGCTGTCGAAGTAGAGAAGGCCGGGTGTGCAGTACAAGATGCGAAAGCGAAGCAGCCGGGCCATGGTCAGCCCCACCCGGGCATTGGTCCGCCAACCGAGGGGGAAGGTGCCCGGCGGGTTCCAAAAGGCCGCTCCTTGAGCGTCCTCGGTCGTATAGACCTCGCCCAGGGGCATTGTCGTGCGCAGCAGCGTGCGGAACAGGAGCGGGAGCCGACGAAGACGACCGCTCCCCTCAGGGAACATCCACGTCATGAGGGGGTCGTCGTCGAAAGCCCGAGCCAACAAGGCGGAGATGCCCGCCACGTCGCTGGGCTTCGCCTTTCGAACCTGAATCTCGGGCACTTGGGGCGACATCGGCGGTGACGCTACTCGGCTCCCATCGGTCATGCCGAGTCTGACGAACGTGTATGTGACACTGTGCCGGGCACCATGGAAAGCGGACCGTCACCACAGCCAAGATCCTCCGGTCGAGAGACGATGGCGTTACACGTGATGGGCGACGACGACTGGGAGCAGTGGCGGGCCGTGCGGCGTGCGGCGTTGGCTGAAGCCCCGTATGCGTTCAGTTCGACGATCCAAGAGTGGAGCGGTAGGGGGGACACCGAAGGGCGCTGGCGCAACCGGCTCGCGAGCGTCCCGTTCAATGTCGTTGCCGAGCTCGATGGTGACTCCGTCGGCATGATCAGCGCCACGGACCCCCAGGATGGTGAGGTGTACCTCATGTCCATGTGGGTGGCTCCGTCGGCACGGGGCCATGGCGTAAGCGATGCGTTAATCGACGCTGTCATCGAGCAGGCCACACTCGGCGGCGCCGAACGGGTGGCGTTGGCCGTACGTGAGGCGAACCGCCACGCCGTCGCTCTGTACGCGCGCAACGGCTTTGTGGACGACGGTCCATGGGAGGATTGTCCGCCCGGGCCACAACACGAGCGCAGAATGGTGCGGATCCTCCAGGTTGGTTAGAACCAGTGCATCCACGGGTGGTCGTGGCGCCAGACGATTCCGTCGACCTTGCCGATGACATTGCCGATCGGCACGGTCCCCCAGTAGCGGGAATCATCTGAGTCACCACGGCAATCGCCCATCATGAAGTAGTGGTTGGGGGTGATCATCGTCGGGGGGATGTGCTCGGAGGTTTCGACGCACTGTGCGACCAATTTGGGCAGCCATGGCTCGGGCAGCGGTTTGCCATCGATAAGGACGGTATTGCCGATCGAGGAGATGGTTTCTCCCGGTAGCCCGATGACTCGCTTGACGAGTACGGGCGGCCCGTTGACATCCTCGGGCACATTTTTAAATACGACGATGTCGCCGCGATGAATGGTGCCGGCCAGCTTGTCCACCAGGATGCGATCCCCGGGCATAAGGGTGGGGGTCATCGAGGGCGTCGGGACGAAGAACGTCTGCAGCGCATAGGCGCGGGTCCCGGTGGCGATGACGATGGCCACCATGATGGTGATGACCCAACCGAAGACCGAACGCAGTCGCGGGCTGGCGCGGCGCGTCGGTGGGCCTCCACCGCGCCCCGATGACGTCGCCAGATCTGTCATCTCTCCATCATCGCTCATGGCGGGTGCTTCATCGCCTCGCTTCGACCGTTGAACCAGGTCAGAGGCACTTTTGGCGGACAGGGCCGCCCGGCCTTGCTTGCAGTGTCCGCGGCTTGAAGGGCGACGGAGCCGTGGTTGGTCCTCGCCACAGATGCAGCGGCCACTCCAATCAAGAGTGATGGGACCACCAAGCTTCTAGTGCGGTGACATCTAAATAGCGCGCGATTGCTTGACGGTCTCAAGGGCCACCCGACCGCGGCGGACCTTGGTGATGATCTGCTTGGCCGTCTTGGTCCAGATGAACGGGGTGGGGTCCTCATTGTTGTGGGCGATGTAGCTCTCGATCGCTTCGACGAGGTGAGAAACACTGCCGAAACTGCCGCGCCGGATCCGTTTGGTCGTGATCTCGCCGAACCACCGTTCGACCATGTTCAGCCAGGAAGAACTCGTCGGGGTGAAGTGAAAATGGAAGCGCTTGTGCTTCTCGAGCCACGCCACCACATCAGGATGCTTGTGGGTGGCGTAGTTGTCGAGGATGACGTGGACTTCTTTGCTCCTCGGAACCTCCCGGTCGATCAGGCGTAAGAAGGCCAGGAACTCTCCGTGACGGTGCCGTGAGAAGCACTGGCCGATGAGCTCACCGGTGAGGACATTGAGAGCGGCGAACAAGGTGGTGGTCCCGTGGCGCTTGTAGTCGTGGGTGACCGTGCCCGGGCGGCCCTGTTTCATGGGCAGGCTTTGCTGGGAGCGATCGAGGGCTTGGATCTGGGACTTCTCGTCGAAGCTGAGCACGATGGCCCCGTCGGGCGGGTTCATATAGAGGCCCACCACGTCGATCAGCTTGGACTCGAAGTTGGGGTCGTTCGAAACCTTGAAGGTCTTGACCAGATGAGGCTTGATGCCACGCGCCTTCCACTCCCGCTGCACCGTCGTCCGTGACAACCCACAGTGTTCGGCCATGGTGCGGTTCGACCAGTGGGTGGCATCGGGAGGCGTGCTGTGCAGGGTGTCGCTGATCATCTGGTCGATCTGACCCTGGCTGATGACCGGCTTGCGCCCCCGGCCTTCGTGCACCTCGCCCACCCAGTCGACCCCATCGGTCTCGAAGTGGCTCCGCCATTGGAGAACTGTCGAACGCGACACCCCGAGCACCTCGGCGATTTTGATGTTCGCCACACCGTCTGCGGCCATCAACAGGCCTTTGGCCTCGCGCACGGCACGGTGGGGCAACGAGACGCTCCCTGCTATGTCCTCGAGAGACGCTCTTTCCTTCTTGGTGAGATGCAGTGGTGCAGCAGGTGGATGGGCCATGGACACAGCCTACATCTACTGCGCGACTATTTACATGTCACTGCACTAGTGCGGTGACATCTAAATAGCGCGCGATTGCTTGACGGTCTCAAGGGCCACCCGACCGCGGCGGACCTTGGTGATGATCTGCTTGGCCGTCTTGGTCCAGATGAACGGGGTGGGGTCCTCATTGTTGTGGGCGATGTAGCTCTCGATCGCTTCGACGAGGTGAGAAACACTGCCGAAACTGCCGCGCCGGATCCGTTTGGTCGTGATCTCGCCGAACCACCGTTCGACCATGTTCAGCCAGGAAGAACTCGTCGGGGTGAAGTGAAAATGGAAGCGCTTGTGCTTCTCGAGCCACGCCACCACATCAGGATGCTTGTGGGTGGCGTAGTTGTCGAGGATGACGTGGACTTCTTTGCTCCTCGGAACCTCCCGGTCGATCAGGCGTAAGAAGGCCAGGAACTCTCCGTGACGGTGCCGTGAGAAGCACTGGCCGATGAGCTCACCGGTGAGGACATTGAGAGCGGCGAACAAGGTGGTGGTCCCGTGGCGCTTGTAGTCGTGGGTGACCGTGCCCGGGCGGCCCTGTTTCATGGGCAGGCTTTGCTGGGAGCGATCGAGGGCTTGGATCTGGGACTTCTCGTCGAAGCTGAGCACGATGGCCCCGTCGGGCGGGTTCATATAGAGGCCCACCACGTCGATCAGCTTGGACTCGAAGTTGGGGTCGTTCGAAACCTTGAAGGTCTTGACCAGATGAGGCTTGATGCCACGCGCCTTCCACTCCCGCTGCACCGTCGTCCGTGACAACCCACAGTGTTCGGCCATGGTGCGGTTCGACCAGTGGGTGGCATCGGGAGGCGTGCTGTGCAGGGTGTCGCTGATCATCTGGTCGATCTGACCCTGGCTGATGACCGGCTTGCGCCCCCGGCCTTCGTGCACCTCGCCCACCCAGTCGACCCCATCGGTCTCGAAGTGGCTCCGCCATTGGAGAACTGTCGAACGCGACACCCCGAGCACCTCGGCGATTTTGATGTTCGCCACACCGTCTGCGGCCATCAACAGGCCTTTGGCCTCGCGCACGGCACGGTGGGGCAACGAGACGCTCCCTGCTATGTCCTCGAGAGACGCTCTTTCCTTCTTGGTGAGATGCAGTGGTGCAGCAGGTGGATGGGCCATGGACACAGCCTACATCTACTGCGCGACTATTTACATGTCACTGCACTAGTTGATCGGCTGGTCTTTTCTGGCCACCTCCGCGCCCAAGGCGTTTATCTCGGCCATGCGAATTGCTCTGCGGCGGTCCCACAGTGTCGCGGGCTCGGGCGGACTCAACGCGGTTCTCATGCGAATAAACCCTGGCCAGGGGTGGCATATTCTGCTGTGTTATGAAATATAATAACAAACATGACCTCGACAGCAGAGCTCGTGCGGACGATGAGATCGAACAGCGGGCACACGCTGCGAGAGCTGGCGCGTCGGGCGAAGACATCGGCTCCTGCATTGGTCGATTACGAGGCTGGGCGTCACGAGCCAAAGCTCTCAACCTTGCAACGCCTTGCTGACGCAGCTGGTTGCGACCTCATTGTGGAAGTGCGTCCCCGATTGACCCATCCCGAACGACGAACGCTCGAACTTCACAAGCTCATTGCCGAGAAACTTCGGGCTGATCCACAGGATGTCATGCGGCGCGCCAAGGCGCGAATCGGCGTGATGCGATCGAGAGATCAGGAGGAACGCTCTGCCTCGTACATCAATACGTGGGACCGACTTCTTTCGGGCCCGATTGATGAGCTTGAAGCGGTGATGACTTCCGCCGATCAGGCGTCACGCGACCTTCGTCAAACGAGTCCATTCGGTGGGACGTTGTCCGACGAAGAACGACTGTATGTCCTCAATCGAGTCGCCGCTGAAGATCGGGTGGCCAGGGCAACCCGGTGAAACGAGAGAATCTGAAGCACATCATCCGCGCCGGGAGACGTGCTCCAAGAATCCGAAGTCATTTGTGCCTCCAAACTTTTAGCTGGACGCGTTAAGGATCTTAAATACGTCGCGTCACTCCTGAAGTCTGTTCACGTCAAGGTGGAGGTTCTCGTTGAGCGAGTCCAAACCACTGATGCGACCGCTGATGAGATCGAGCGGATCATCGGCTTCATGGAACGCACAACCAGCCCGGCGACGAACTCACCAGCCCGACGTGGTCTCCGAAAGGCCAAGAATCACCTTGCATCGATGAGGGGAGACAAGGATCCCTCGGACGACTAGTGGCTCCACCGGGACGCGTGGAACGAAACTGCGGCGGACCACACCTTCGTGCGGAGGACTGAATGGCGCCCCCGGCAGGACTCGAACCTGCGACGCACGGTTTAGGAAACCGACGCTCTATCCTCTGAGCTACGGGGGCTTGCTGGACTTTCGTGTTTTTTCACGAGGCCATTACTCTTATCATTTTTCCTACAACGCGCTGGAAGATTTAGCGCCACACTGGTTGGCTGCTCAACATATGAACAAGGGAGTGGGTCGCGGCTCCAACCTATGCTTGTTGTGATGTCCCCACGATCATACCGAGTCGAAGACGCCAACAACCCGGCCGCGGTCAGTTGGGGGGCATGGATACTGAGTACCCGCTCACGAGCCAAGAATGAATGGCAATTATGTCACGACGTTCCCGGACCTGAGGGCAGGTTTGCTCGCTTGAAACTCCCCCCAATGCCCAGTTCAGACCAATTGCTCGATGCCATTCGTTCGATTGACGTCGAGGCACCGTCAGTAGAGCTCGTACAAAAATTCGTCCAGTGTTACCCAGATCACCTTTCGCCGTGCGAGTAGTTAGGGGCTTTGGTGCCTCGCCCGTGACCGATTATGCCTATCTCTCGAACGGGACACCAAGTGCGGCGCCGAGTGTCATGGGACAAGTTTGGTCGAGACTTGAGGACATAGCTACCCTTCCGCGGTGAGTCCAGATCCAACAATCGTGTACTTCAATGGCAAGGACGGCCTTCGTCTTGTCGGCGACCTCAGAGGGAACTCTCGGGATGTTCCGGTCATCTTCCTTCACGGTGGTGGTCAAACACGCCACTCATGGGGCGGAACCGCAGCACGGATCGCTGAGCATGGTTGGCAGTCCTTGACGCTTGATGCTCGTGGCCACGGTGATTCAGCTTGGTCGGACGCCGGTGACTACCGCCTCGAGACCTTCGCCGAAGATGTCCGATTGGTCATCGAGCAACTCGACAGCCAGCCAGTCCTGGTGGGAGCTTCGCTCGGTGGCTTGACGTCGATACTCCTGACGGGTGAGCTTGCTCCGGGCATTGCGCGCAGCGTTGTACTCGTCGACATCGTGCCCGACATGGAGGAGGCCGGCGCACAACGGATCGGGGCGTTCATGTTGGAGCGCGCTCGAGGTCGGTTTCTCATCCATTGAGGAGGCCGCGGAGGCCGTCGCGGCCTACAACCCTCATAGGGCAAGACCTCCTGACACGACCGGGCTCCGAAAGAACCTCCGCGAACGCAACGGACGGTTCTACTGGCACTGGGATCCGGGATTCATGTTTCGGGGAGGCGGATCGGGCCCAGAGGAGGTCCGCGACTTAGATCGACTCCACGCCGCGACCGGACGAATGGTGGCCGACGGCCCGGTGATGCTTGTACGTGGGCGAGTAAGCGACCTCGTGAGCGCCGAGAAGGCCGCCACCTTTTGCGCACGCTTCCCCGCAGTCGAGTTCGTAGATGTGTCTGGGGCGGGGCACATGGTCGCCGGCGATCGGAACGATGCGTTTACGGAGTCAGTCGTGGCATTCCTCGAACGTCACGGCAAGGCGAAGGGGTAATCACTGCTGTTGGGCCAGTCGACACGTTGAGTGCGCTCTTGGGAGTTGCCTCGCACTCAGTTAGACGGATCTCATCATCCGATGGCTCCCCCCGAACCCGAGAAGATGCCAAGTCCTCCCAGTCAAAATCGATTCATCCCTCGGTATTTACCTGAAGTGACACTGAGGGAACGCGGAAGGTACTACCCAGGACGGGGAACTCGAACTGAACAGTTCGGGTCCCTGAAGAGGCGGCCGAGAGCTGAAGATTGGTTGTTGGCCGAGGATATTGGCCAGACGACCCGGCGGGCACGACAAAACGACCGGACGAAGGCACGATATTCACGCCGACGGTACCCACGAACGGGTCGACCAGACGCGCCGAGTCGCTTTGAACGGGGAGTGTCTCGGCGGTTCCTTTAGCAGGCGAGAGGGTCGAGGACGCCGGCGTTCCGAACGCCGAAGTCGAACCATGGGGCGGGCTCGACGATGCATGCAGGGCCGAGTTCGGTGCGGTTAGGACCGACGCGATCACCGCGCCCGCGACGAGAAACATCAAGCCTCCGACACTCACCCAAGGCATGAAGCGGCGCAGGACGTCCTCCCCGGGGTCAGTTTCGCGCGCCCGGGCGTGGGAATGCGCTGGGTTCGATCACCCCGATTCGGTCAATTACCCAGTCGCACACCTCTCGCCAAGCGCGAGGAGGAACGACTCAGAGACGACGTTTGCGACAAGTAGTCCTATGGCGCAAATCGAGCCAGAATGTCCTCCGCATGACAGAGCCGCTCTCGACCCGCTACACCACCACCGCCGAAGGCACCTATCTTGCGTATCAGGTATCCGGCGACGGACCGATTGACCTGGTGATTCCGATAACGGGGAGCGCTGCTAGCGAGCTCCTCTGGGACGAGCCCGCCTTCAGCGGGTTCATTTCACGGCTGGCGTCATTCACGCGGCTCATCACGTTCGACCCGAGAGGCTTCGGCAGCTCAGGCCGTTTGGATCCTCAGGCCATTCCAGCCGTGCAGACGTGGAAGGACGACATCGTCGCCATTATGGAGGCGGTTGATTCTCCACGGGCTGCGTTCCTCGCCTGGGGCGAGTCGGCGGGAGCGGCGATGTTCTTCGCCGCCACCTCCCCCGAGCGGACCTCAAGCCTCGTGCTGGTGAACGCCTACGCCCGATATGCGCGCAGCGAGGAAACACCGTGGGGTTTGCCTCCCCACCTCATCTCCACGTACGTGAGCGCCATCAAGGACATTTGGGGTACCGGTGGGTGCTTTGAGATTCTCGCACCATCTTTGGTCCCGACCGATGAGGCGCGCCAACGCTGGGGCCGAGTCGAGCGCCTGACCGCAACCCCTGATGTACTCGAAGCAGCCACACGAGCTGTCTTCGATAGCGACGTCTCCCCCGTGCTGTCTGCCATCCAGGCTCCGACGCTCGCCATCAGCCGAAAGGGGGACCGGCACGTCCATTACGAGCACGGTCGATACGTCGCCAGCCTTATTCCGGGCGCCCGCTTCATCGAGGTGCCCGGAGATGACCACCTACCGTTCGCGGCTCGAGACGAAAGACTGCTCGATGAAGTCGAGGAGTTCCTGACCGGCGTTCGGCCGAAGCCACTCCTCGACCGGGTGCTCGCTACCATTCTCTTCACCGACATCGTGGCCTCGACACAACGCCTAGCTGAGCTCGGCGATCGGAGGTGGCGGAGCATGCTCGACGAGCACCACGCGGTGATCCGCAAAAATCTGGAGCGTTTCAACGGACACGAAGTCAACACCACCGGAGACGGGTTCCTCGCTACTTTCGATGGACCGGCCCGGGCTGTTCACTGTGCGCGTTGCATTCGCGATGAGGTCCACACGCTCGGCATCGATATCCGAGCCGGACTCCACACCGGAGAGGTCGAACGCCACGGCGCTGACCTGGCCGGAATGGCCCTTCACATCGGATCCCGAGTGGCAGCCGCCGCCACCGCCGGTGAGGTGCTCGTATCCCGCACCGTCAAAGACCTCGTGACAGGGTCGGGGATCGTCTTCGAAGATCGGGGAGAACGAGAGCTAAAAGGCGTGCCCGGCACATGGCAGCTCTACGCCGTTACCGGCTGACATCTCCCCGCCAAAGGCCTGGCCCCGAATCACCGGTTTGTCGGGGTGGAGGAACACGCACGTGAGGAACCGGCGGAATTCACGTGATTTCTCTTTATCAGCAGTCTCGTCACGATCCGGGATTCGAGCAGTCCCCAGGAATCCTCGACATTGCCCGCTACTGGGGTGTCAAAGCGGCGATTGCGGGCCTGGGTGCAGGATGAACACCGGGGTTGATTGCTTTTGGGAGCGTAACGGACCGCCCAGCCGCTTCCAACGGCTACCGTGAGGAAAGCGCCGGGAGGTTGCCAAAATGGTCCAGAACGAACCGTGCTCACGATGTGGCAGTCGCCAGGTAGATGAGTACACCCATAACGACTGCCCTCCCGGGTCGACCCACGAGGATCACCGACACCTGGTCTGCGCCAACGCCGCCTGCGAATACGAATGGACCGAACCAATCCCCAGTTGAGCGGAGCCGTCAGTCCGAAAGAGGCGCTCTCTGAGATCGTCCCCGGCCCACGACGTTTCTGCGCACCCGGACTGGAACGGCGATCGGTGCGAGGAGCACGACGCCGAGACCGCTCAGGAGCAAGCCGACCAGACATAGCCATTCCATTGCCCGGCCCGGGCCCGTAAAGGCAAGCTGTCCCGAAGAGCTCGACACCACGTCCAACATCGTCGAACTGGTTGTCGGACCCGTTTCAGACGTCGACGTAACAGGGATCACAGTGCTTGTCGTGACTGGAGCCGTGGTGGTGGTGCCGGGAGACGTCGTGGTGGTGGTCGAGCCCGTCGACACAGTGGTCGTGGTCGTTGAAACTGGAGTGATCGAGGGCCCGATTGTCTGTTCGAAGGTCTGGGCGATGACGTCGGCACCGGCGATCACCGGGTCGTCACCGAACCCCTCCATCTGGCCTGTGACACAGGTGATGTCGAGAAGGGTGCAGGCGTTGTTCACAGCCACCGGTACCTGACCCCACGGCGATGACACCAAATCACTCATATCGTTGACGTCGAAGGCCGTGGCCACATCCGCCACGGGAACGTTTTGGAGCGCATAGACCTGTCCGAGTACCTGGTTGAACAAGCTGAGCTCGGCGACCGAGGATGCCGCGAAGCCCTGACCAGCTCCCCCCGCCAACCAGTCACCCAGGAACGGATTGAAGTAATTCATACCGTAGATGGGAACACTCGGTCCGGCCGCCTGGCGAAGAGCACCCAGAATCATCTTCAAGTTGGCCTGCATGGTGGTGAGTCCTGCCAAAATGCAGGACACGTCGATCGCCCCACCGTTGGCACAGTTGACGACGTCATTGCCGCCGATATCAATGGTGACGAGGGCAACAGAACCCTGGTGAGCTTGCAGAAAGGCGGTCGCTTCGTCCAACTGCGAACGCTGCGGTGCCGGAGCGCACAGCGAATTGGCGATCATCGTGCTCGTGGTCTCACTCGAGCACGCCATGTCGACGACTTGGAGACCCGGTAGCGCCGCGTCGTAGTGGGAGGCGATTTGGTACGGGTAGGAGTCCGGTCCGTTCCACACCGGAACGGAGTCTCCGAGGGCTAGGTAGTAGGGGCCCGATCCCGACGACGTGCTTTGGGCGGACGAATCACGAGCGACCGAAAGTGCCGCGAGGGTCACACCGACAAAGACGGCCGCCACACCGATGATGCCAAGGCGCCGGGTCACTGTCCTCGCGTCGCTCGCGCCAGGCAGTGTCCGGGACACGTCAGGGCAGACGGCCTGACGCAGTCGCCCAGCGTATGACCTCGGCCAAGTTCCAGTGGCGCACTTGCGAGTGCTTGTCGAACTCGGCCTTGACCGGCGACGGGAACCCGGAGCTCGCGTCCGCGAGAAAGCTCGTCAACCTGCGCGATCGAGAGCTCCAAGAGGCGAGCCACGTCCCGGGCGCCGCCCAACTCCGATGCCCCGGTCGGGGACAACGTAGCGACCTCGGCGCCTTGCCACCGCGGCCGCTCCAAGTCGGCGGGGTCGAAGAACGTCACCGCTCGGGTGGTGGCGAAGATCCGCGCATCGGGCTCGCTGTAGCCGGCCACGCGGGCCACGCTGAAGTCCTGGGTCCACAGCATCCGCCGGCCGGGGTCACCTCGCCTCTCCTGATTCAGCAACACTCACCTCCCTCGCACCTCGGGGATTTCGGCATCAACCACTCGCACTCTTCACCGCAGTCATTCGGTGATGCAAACGTTCGTGCCAGCATCGAACGTCCTCGAAACTCTGCGCATAGCAGTCCCTACTCGCAGCGTTACTCCTCGCAGACTGCCATCATCGACGACGGCGCACCCTACGTGTCAAGACTCCCAGACCAACGGTGTCTATCACCACTGCGCGCCTTAGCGTCGACGCAGGTCAACGTCGGTACGCCATGCGCCGAATGGTCGAGGGGAATCGACGGGGTCGACCTTGAACCGGTTGCGCAGGTCACTAAGCGATTCCAAGCCCGACGAATCGCGTGAGGGCATCGGGGCCTCGGAGCTGACCAGCCGGCGGTCGGGACTAGCCGCTCCGTACCATTCGAGGAGCTCCTCGATGGCGGCCCCGTGATCGGTCAGCGCGCTGCGGCCGAGCAACGAGTGACGCCCTCGGCGCCGCTTTGGCCACACCACTCGCCGACCGATGGTGGACGGCGTACGGGGTCGGGATGCGGGTATCTGTCGGGAATTGTCGGTCACGTTGCCTCCGTGTTGTGGGAGATCTGCTCGTAGGTGGCGCGGCGGGGTCCGGCCCTGGGGCGGGGTCATGGCAGCGGGGTCATTGGAGTTGGATCAGCCCCATCCGCACGGCCTTCAGCACCGCTTGGGCGCGGTCGTGGGAATCGAGCTTCTCGTAGATGGACGACAGGTGGTTCTTGACCGTCTTGACGCTGATGTACAGGCTGCTGGCGGCCTCGTTGATGGTCACACCGGTCGCCATCAGCCGAAGCACCTCCTCCTCGCGTCGACTCACGAGCTGAGGTACGGGATAGGTAGTCGGCGGGGACGACCACGCATCGCCCCCTGACCACGAGGCGGGCACGGCGGCCGAAGCCGAGAGCACCCGCTCACCGGCGAGAACCCGCAGGACCGACTCCACGATTTCTGCCGTGGTGCAGTCCTTGACCAGATAGCCACGGGCGCCGGCGGCCAGCGCCGAGGACACCGCCGTCTCGTCCGAGAGCATTGACAGCACCACCACGACGGTGTTGGGCGCCGTGGCGCAGATCCGTTTGGTGGCCGCCACGCCCGAGAGCACCGGCAACGACAGGTCGACGAGGGCGACGTCGGGCTTGTGAAGCTCGACTTGCTCCACCGCCTCCTCGCCGTCGGCCGCCTCCCCCACCACGGCGATGCCGGCGCGGTCAAAGGCCTCGCGCAGCGCTTCGCGCACCATTGTGTGGTCGTCGGCTATGACGATCCGTACCATCACGACACCGCCTTTCGCATCCTGACGCGGGTTCCTTCTCCGCGTCGCGACGTAATTTCCAACTTGGCCCGCACCGAGTCGGCGCGCTCTTTCATGCCCAACAGGCCATAGGCGGACACCCGAGCCGGTACCGGGCCGGGCATGCCCACGCCGTTGTCCAAAACCTCGAGCAAGGCGCCGTCTTCCCGGCATCGCCACAACACCGAGATCTTCGACGCTCGGGCGTGGCGTTCGGCGTTGGTCACCGCTTCACGCGCCACGCGCGAGAACTCTCGCTCGACTGAGAGCGGAAGCCTGGTCGAGGAGTCGGTGACCAGGGTGACGGTGACGTTGCTGCGCGCGTTGACGCGGGCCACGAAGGACTCCAACATGGCGTCGACGCCCATGGCATCGGAGACGTCGGACCGGAGGTCCACCAAGGCGTCGCGCAATTCCTGAACGAGCTCGCTGAGATCGCCGCGCACGGCTTGCAGGTCGCGCTGCACGGCCCGACCGTGATTGAGCTGGATCAAGCGGTCGATCTCGAACCCGAGGTAGACCACGGACTGGCCGACGTGGTCGTGCAGCTCGCGAGCCAGGCGGGAGCGCTCCTCCTCCACACCCAGGGTTCGGATCCGATCGAGCCAGCGCGCATTGTCCACCGCCAGCGCCACCGTCTGGGCCAGATCGCCGGCCCGCCGGAGATCCTCAGCAGTGGCGCTACGGCGAGTCAGAGACTCGACGGCCAGCACACCCAGGAGCTCGTCGCGAGCGCGCAACGGGCAGTACAGGCCCCAGCGTGATTTGTAGCTGAGCCCAAGCTCGAGATTGTCGTGGGCGACGGGTTCACACTCGTGGCTGGCCAGCGCCAGGGCACCGGGCAGCTCGAAGGGCTTGCCGTGGGGGGCGGGGCGCAACCCCTTGGAAGCGACGAGGCGCCAATCGCCGGTGGCCGGGTCTCGGAGCACCACGGCCGAGACGTCGGGTGCCAAGAGTTCGTCGAAGCGGCGCAAAGCCCACCGAGCGGCCCCATGGAGATCGAGAGGCGTGGTCTCTCGCACCGTCGCCGAGTGCAAGTCGAGAAGAAGGTCGTTGACGGCGGAGAGGTGCGTGATGCGGGAGTCGAAGTTGACCTGGGCGCCTTGGGCGTCATCGACGACATAGCGACACAGCCCCCCGGCCACGCCCACCAGCACGAGCTCCATGGCGAACTCCGCGCTGGTGCTGGCGATGTCGTGATACGAGGTCAAGACCACGCTGGGGACGACCACGGCGAGACCGGCCAGGCCGGCCAGACACAACACGACACGCAGCCCTCCGGCGAAGCCGGCCACAGCCGTGGCTACTCCGAGACTGACCAGAAACGGCGAACGACCGAAGCCGGTGGACTCGACGACGGCCACACTGACAGCCACTTCCAACAGAAGCGCCACCGTCGGGCGCGCTCCGGTCCCGCTGAAATCGATGGGGACCACCGTCCGCCACACCGTGTAGGCGAGAAGAAAGCCGCCCGCGACGTAGGCGCGCGCTCCGTCGTGACCGACGACCACCAAGGCCGTTCCGAGGGCCAGTGCCCCCCAACGCGCCCACAGCAGCGGCCGCTCCAAATGCGTAACGCCGTCAGGGGAGGCAAGCGGGAGTTGACGCCACCGGGGACGGGCGTCATCGATGCGCGATCTGTAACGAGCCACGTAGCCGGAAAGCGGCACGAGCGATTGCACAGCGGTGTCTCCTCGTATCGCCCAAGAGTTCGTGGCGAGCGTATGCAACACCAGACTCAGATGCAACAAAAACCTCAACGTCATCACGGCCTGACAACCCCACGCGCGCACCGCCACACTCACCGCTAGCTAATGACATTGATGAAACTACGCGCATGTCAAATAAAGGCACTCAATGAGTGACGTAGTGGCGACGTCACGAGCGATTCCGAGTCACGTGACGCTTGTGTGGTGGTGTCGGTCGAAGCGGCGTCGACGCACGCGCCCGGACTCCCGTCGCGACTGACGGTGACTGTCGATCCGACCCCGGTATGCCCGGCGCGGCGAGAGCGGTACGCGATCATGGGCCGGGCCCGGGCTTGTCGAGGTGTCCGCAGCCGACGACGAGGCCCCCCGGACCAGAAGACGGCGGGAGGAGCCGAAGGCGACGTGGCGCTAGACGAGGAAACCCAGGCGGCGCAGCTGGACACCGTGCCCCCGTCGCCTGCGACCCGCCGGGGGCTCTCGCGCCTCGCTCTCCCCGTAGGCATCGTGGGCGTGGCCGTCGGCTGCATGGTGCTGTGGCGCGACGCACTGCACGCCGGCGTGTTCGACGACACCTTCTGGCATCGGGCCTCTGGGGTGTGGATGCTCCAGCATCACCGGGTCATCACCCGAGACATCTTCTCGTACACCGTCTTGGGGCGATCGTGGCGATCACCGGAATGGGGATACGACGTCCTTTTAGCCGAGTCGGTACGGGTCCTCGGCTCCGTCGCCTTCTGGTTGTTGTCGGCCGGTATCGCGTCGGTGGCCGTGGTGGTGGTGGCCCTGCGGTGCCGGCTCGTCGGCGCCGGATGGATGTGGACCGGGCTGCTGAGCCTCGAGGCGGCGGTGGGCATGTCCCTGTTCTTGGACGATCGCCCACAAGTGGTCAGCTACTTGCTGCTGGCCACGCTTCTGCTGCTGTTCACCTTGGCCCGGCGACAGCTGAGATGGCTCTGGTGCGTGCCGGTGCTGTTCGTCTTATGGGTGAACATGCATGGCAGCTTCCTGCTGGCGTTGGCAGTGGTGGCACTGGAACTGGTGTTGGCCTACTTCCCGGTGCACCTCGGTCGGGTGTCGGTCCCCCAGCCCTTAGCGAAGAAGCCGATGCTGGCCACTTTCGTGGGGGCGTTGGTAGCCACGTTGGTCAACCCGTTCGGGCCGGCTGTCTACCAGGTCGCCTTGGGCGTGACGTTCAACTCCACCATCAGGCAGCTCATCGAGGAGTGGCAGTCGCCGAACTTCCACGATCCCTCCACATTGGCGGTGATCGTGCTGCCCATCGCCTTTACGGTCGGATTTCTGGCGTTCTCGAAAGCGACATTGCCGGCCGCCGAGTTGGTTCTGGCGGCCTTTTTGTTGGTGATGACGCTGCAAGCGGTGCGCTTCTTGCCGTACTTCGCCATCGCCTGGTGCGCCCTGGCCGCCAACTGCTCGCCGGTACCGAAGGAACAGCTCCGGCCCAACCTCATCGTCTGGCCGTTGCTGGCCATCCTCGGTGTGGCGCTGTTGCAGGGCCCGTGGTACCCGGCGGGCAAGCCCGCCCCCAGCGTGCCCGTGCGCGCCGTCAATTACCTGAAAGCACATCCGGGTCGGGTGTTCTCGACGTACCTGTGGAACGACTACCTCGACTGGCGAGGCGTACCGGTATTCGTCGACGGCCGCACGGAGCTGTACACCAACACACCGGTACTCGATCAGTATCTCGCGCTCGACAACTTGACCGCCGAGCCCGATCTCATCCTCACCGAGTACCGGGTGCGCTACGTCCTGTGGCCACCCGGTTCCCCCCTGTCCATCGACCTGGCCCACGACACGCAGTGGCGTGAGGTGTGGCGGTCAAAGACAGCGGTGATCTTCTCCCACGTGGGATAGATCCCGAACCCCCCCATAAACGGGCCTTTGTTGCCGGGCACCAAAGCGTGCCCGGCACGAGGCCCCCCGTCAGTCCTACCGCCGTCGTACGACCATCAGGCCGCACAAACGGCAGAAGGGTTACGGGTTGTTGATGGAGCTACCCACGTTGTTGAGGGTGTTCGAAACCGAACCACCAAGGAAGTGCAGGGCCACGATGGCGACCACGGCGATGAGAGCGAGCAGCAGCGCGTACTCAACGAGGGCGGCGCCCATCTCATCCCTGCGGTTCCATGTGTGGCGGATCGGGTCAACCATCCGCATCACCAAAGAAACGATGTTCACGGTAACGTCCTCCTTCTAGTACACGAAGAGTCCACTATCCGTCAACAGTGCCTGCGTGCGCTATAGGTCCTGAGGCCCAATCTCAGCGCGCCAGGTTTGGGGCTTAATCGAGCTGGATGATCCCCATGCGCATGGCCTTCACGACGGCCTGAGCGCGGTCATGGGAGTCAAGCTTTTGGTAGATCGAGGACAGGTGGTTCTTGACCGTTTTGACGCTGATGTAGAGCTGGCTGGCCGCCTGCGGGATGGAGACGCCGGTGGCCACCAGACGCAACACTTCTTCCTCGCGCTTGCTCACCAAGGCCCGGGCACCATTAGGGGCCAGCGCCCCCACCCGCGACGGCTGGGCGCTCTCGGGCGACGGGAGGCTCAGCCCGGGGGACAGCACGACCTCTCCCCGCCGCACCCGGTGGACGGCGGCCACGATCTCCGCCGTGGTGCGGTCCTTGACCATGAACCCACTGGCTCCCGCCGCCAGCGCGGATGACACCGCTGACTCGTCCGAGAGCATCGACAAGATGAGGACCGACGTCTCGGGGTGCGCGGCGCGGATGCGCTTGGTGGCCGCCACCCCCGACAGCACGGGGAGGGAAAGGTCCATGAGCACGACATCGGGGAGGAGCTCGTCCACTCGGGCCACGGCTTCTTGGCCGTCTCCCGCCTCCCCCACCACCTCGAGATCAGCGTGTTCACAGGCCCACCGCAGCGCCTCTCGCACCATGGTGTGATCGTCGACGATCAGGACACGGGTATTCATGTCATCTCCTTGTGCATACGCACCAGCGTTCCCTGGCCAGGGTCCGACGTGATGTCGAGAGTGGCGCCTACCGATAAGGCCCGTTCCCGCATTCCCCGTACCCCGTAACTCGATTCCTTCTCCAAAGCGCCGTCCAACCCGATGCCGTCATCGGCGACCTCGAGCACCGTTCCCCGGGAGTCGGAGAACCACGCCACCGCCACATTGGAGGCATCGGCGTGACGTTCCGCGTTGGTGACGGCTTCGCGGGCCACGTTCCAGAACTCTCGCTCGACGGCCAGCGCCGGGCGACTGCGGACATCAGCATCAAAGGTGGTGGCAATCCGCTGGCGCCGCTGCACCGTTTGCAGGAATACCGGGAGCAGCTCGGCGACTCCTTGCGAACGTGACACGTCACAGCGCAGATCCACCAAGGCACTGCGAAGCTCGCCGGCGAGCTCGCTCATGTCTTCGCGCAATGCCAACAAGTCGCGTTGCACGGCTCGTCCGTGGTTCTGCTCGACCAGTCGATCGAGCTCGAAACCGAGATAGGCCACTGACTGCCCCACATGGTCGTGAAGCTCGCGGGCCAGGCGGGCTCGCTCCTCTTCGGCGCCCCGGGCATGGATCTCCCCGAGCCAGTGCGCCTTGTCGGCCGCCTGGGCGGTGGCATGAGCCAGATCGGCCAGGTGGCGCAGCTTGGCGGGGGTGGTGCTCCGCCGGGACCTGGCTTCGACGGCCATGACGCCGACGACCTCACCTCGAGCTTCGAGCCGGCAATACACCCCCCAGGTGGACCACAGTCCGAGCCCGTCGGTCAGGTTCTCGATCTCCACGGGATGGCGCGAGCCAATGGCGGCGATCAACGGATTGGGAAGGTCGGTGCCGTGATGCTCTTCCCAGTGCGCCACGCCGCGGCCGGCGGCCACGTGCCACGTCGTGGTGGACGGATCGATCAAGATCACGGCGGCGGTGTCGGGGGCGAAGATCTGCTCGAGGCGGTCGAGACCCCAGCGGGCGACGGGGTCGATGGTCATGGCTGGGAACCGGTCATCGGTGGACCGGTGACGGTCTTGGAGAATGTCGTTGGCGGCCGAGAGGTATTCGACGCGCCGCACCAGACCGACCTCGACCTTGCGGGCGTCGTCGAGCATGTGCCGGCCCACGGCGGCCACCACGGCCACCAGCACGAGGATGGCGGCCACTTCGAGGCTCGGGGTGCCTGACCCACCGACCCCGGCGGGGAGCACGTCGGGCACCACCACGGCGGCGGCGCCGATCACGGCCAGACCGGGGACCACCGGCCAGCCCCCAGTGAAGGCGGCGATGGCCGTGGCCACGCCCAAGCACACTAAATAGGGAGAACTCGCCGACCCGGTGGCTTCCACCACCGCCACCGCCACCGCCACTTCGAGGAGCAAAGCCGCGGCGGCCTCCCAGCTGCGGCCCGGAAAGTGCAGGGGTCGAAATGTCCGCCACAACGCGTAGACGGTGAGCGCGGCGCCTGACGCGATGTCCGCTGTCCCGCCCAGGTGCTGGGCGGTGGCGATGACCAGGGCCACCAGCAGGGCACTCCACCGCATGGCGGTAGGAGCGGACTCGAGCCTGGTATCGCCGGGCTGGGCGACGGCCTGAGCCGTCGATAGCGCGCCTCGTGGCGACGGCGGCGGTTCGGACGTGCTCACGGCCCGGTTCCACAGGGCCCTAGCCCGGGCCCGGGGCAGGGTGTTCCCATGGGATACAGGGACGGTCAGCTGCACAGGTCCAAGACCTCCACCACCTCGCGCCGAGGCCACCTGTCTCGCCGGCCCAAAATCAGGCTCGGCCTGTGGCTCACGTGGAGTAAAAAGCAAACTACTGATGGTGGTTTATCGGAGGAATAATCACGAAATCAAGCGCGTCGTCGCACGATTCGTGGTCAACGTCCTGACAACAATACGTCTTTATGTGGTGTGACCACCGCTTTTAGTAACGGAAACGGGATCTCTACCGATCGAAAATAAACTACCGGGCCGTCGGAACCGTGCCCTCGATGGCGACCACCCAACCCGGGGCCCGCTTCACGACGGTCCACCTCGGGCTCTCGGAGACCAATGAGGCCAGCGGTTCGTCCCGGGGCCACAGCACGGTGCGGACTCCGTAACGGTCGAGCACGCCCTGCCACCCCTGGCCCCCACTGAGCAAGACGCCATAGGCATTTTCGACCGGGGTGGGGTACATGTCGACCCGGTCGTCGATAAAGACGCTGGCCCGAGCCCCGAAACGGAGCTCGAGGTAGTTCCCCACGAAGTCGGGGGTGGCCACCTTGGCCGGCACCAAATGGTGCTCCGCCATCCATGAGACCTCGCTCACCGGATAGGCAGCCAGGTTCCACTCGGGGTTACGCAGTGCCCCGCTCACGAGCAGCGCGCCCACCACCACGAGGCCGGCCAGCACGGCGGCAGGCATGACGCCGGCCCGATCCCCCTTGATGGTGCCGAGATCGGCCAGGCCCCGCGCCAATACCGGGGCCACCACCAATGCCGCCACCGGGACGTTGCGAGAGGCGGTCAGCGCAGCCCCCACGAACAAGACGGTGACCAGGACGTCTTCGATGGTGCCCCGCCGGGCCACCAACAGCACCACAGCCAGGAGCGCCTCGGCCAGAAAGACGAGGTTGACGGCGTTGGAAAAACTCGGCGACTGCCACTCGGCGATATGGGCGAAGGCGGCGTGGCGCGTGACCACGATGCTCGGGTAGAGGACCAACCGCCACCCGAACGGATTGGCGATGCCGGCCACGCAGCCCACCACGGCGGCGCCGAACAAACGGGGAAGGCGCTCGAGGGGCCGCTTGTCCAAGGCTCGCCCCGCGATCCTGGCCACCAGGTAGGCCACTCCGAGCGGCCAGCTGCCGTGGACGTTCAACCACAGCCACATCACCGGCGCCACCACCCACACCGATCCCCGCCCCGTCTCGGTGATGAGGATCAGCACCCCCAACAGCACCAAGGCGATGAGCAACGGGCGCGGTGACCAGTAGCCGGTACCGACGGCGAGCACGGCGCACGACACGGCGATGCGACCGGCCAGTGTGCGCGCCGGCTTGGTCAGCATCCACGTGATCAAGGCCAGCACGGTGGCCAGCGCGGCGTGCAGCAACTGCAAGCCGTGACCGCTCCATGTCTGGTCGACCACGCCGTAGAGCGCCGAGGCCAACCACGACTCCACCACCCAGGAGTGACCGTGAGCGGTAAATGAGTACGGATCGGCGTGCGGGATGCCGTGGGCCAGGATGATGCGCCCGGTGGCGACATGGGTCATGAAGGAGTTGTCGTGCAGGCGGATCAGCCCGACGGCGAGTCCCCACACACCGAAGCCGGCGCCTACTGCGCTCGACAGCCGAGGCATTCGCACCGCGGTGCGCCGGATCAGTTTTTGAAGATGTGGAAGATGGCGATGAAGGCCGGGCCCGCCACGATGACGAACAGCGCCGGCATGATGCACAGGACCATCGGGAAAAGCATCTTCACAGGCGCCTTCTGCGCCATCTCCCGGGCGTACTGCTCGCGGCGCACCCGCATCTCGGCGGCCTGGTTTTGAAGGATCGATCCGATCGACACGCCGAAGGTGTCGGCCTGCAACAAGGCCATGATGAAGGAACGGAGCTCGGAGAGCTCGACACGGCTGTCGAGCGCCTCCAGGGCGTCACGCCGGCTCGATCCGGCCCTCAACTCGCCCAACATGCGGGCGAACTCATCAGACAGCGGGCCCGGCACCAACACCACGGTGCGCGCCAGGGCCTGTTCGAAGCCGAGGCCGGCCTCGACGCTGACGGTCAAAAGGTCGAGGATGTCGGGGAGCTTGTGGCGAATGGCCAGGCGGCGGGCTTCGATCTCTCTGGTCAGCCAGGCGTCTGGTCCGAGGATGCCGACGACGGCGATGAACACCAGCACGGCGAGAAAGTCCACGCCCTTGAGGTTCGTGAGGTCCCACACCGTCAGCCACAGCACCGGGATGGCCACGATCATCAGGAGGCGGATCACCAGATACCGGTCGAGGGCCTCGACGTTGTCACGACCGGCCAGCGCCAGCTTGTGGCGCAGTTTGTCGAGTCGCTCCGCCGGTACGAACCGCTTGATCCCCGTCACCGCCAACGCTCCGGCAGGCTGTAGGACGCGGCGGGTCAACGGTTCTTTGAGAGCTTCTTCTCGTTCGTCGATGGGCGTGTCGTAGTCAGCGATGCGCACACGCGCGGCGCGCACCCCCAGCCGCTCGTCAGCTTTGAGGGCGACGGCCCACGCCAACAAGGACACCGCAACGAACACTCCGATCACGGCCACGATCAGCACGTCATACCTCGATCTCGATGATCCGACGCAACCACAGGATCCCGATCACAGCCAGGCCGATCGACCCGTAGAAGAGGATCTCGCCGGTGCCGCTGTGGAAGAGCGGGGTCAGGTAGCTCGGATTGACGACGTAGACGAACAGCCCGATGGCGATGGGCAGGATCGAGATGATGAGGGCGCCGATGCGACCTTCGGCGGTCAGCGCGTGGGCCTCACGACGCAACCGGCTGCGGGCGTTCATGGTCTCGGACACGATGTCGAGCAGCTCGGCCAGGTTGCCGCCGACCTCCTGCTGGATGCCGATGGCAGTGGCCACCCACTCGAAGTCCTCGCTCTTGAGGCGATGCGCCACTTCGACGAGCGCACTGACGAGGGGCCGACCCAAGCGGGCTTCGGCCACCACACCACGCATCTCCTTGCCGATGGGGTCGGAGATCTGACGGGACACCGCCTCGAGACCTTGCAAGATGGAGAAGCCCGAGCGCAGCGTGGTGCTGAGCAGCTGCAGCATGTCGGGGAGTTGATCGGCAAAGGCCCGCGTGCGGCGCGAGGCCATGGTGTCGAGGACGACGAAGGGGACGACGATGGCCACCGCGGCCGCCACCAGACCCCAGATGGGGCCGAACCCGAACCCGCCGATCACGGCGGCCACCACCACGGCCACCAGCCAGAAGAACACCGCTTCGGCCGGACGGATGGGGATGTCGGCCTCGTTCAACTTGGACTCGACGACGGGCATCAGGCCACGGCGGGTGGCGATGAGCGCTACCGCCTCGATGGCCCGCTGCAATATGGGCGACTGCACCAGGTCCTGGGTGCCCGACCCCGCCAAGGCGGCGTCGGAGGGGGCCGACCGTCGCAGCGAGTAAGGCGCCAGCGCCTGATCGAGACGGGCCGTCCGCTCGCGCACGACCAGCCCCAGGACTCCCCACGTGAGGAGCCCGGCGGCGGCCAGTACGAGGATGGGGATGAAGACGCTCATTTAGGCTTCGCCCCGTTTTGAGGCT
>CAWCAW010000003.1:0-516523 GCA_963793645.1 uncultured Acidimicrobiaceae bacterium
AACTTCCTCAGTTCCTTAGCCTACGTCACCCCCATCCAGCGGCCGGCCAGCCGGTCTAACCTATGTGCTTGTGTGCGAATTTAAGTAATGCATGGAGCGACAAGTATTTGAGGTGGATAGGGGTGGATGGATGGGGACGGATGGATGGATGTCGGGTGCTGCGGGCGCCCGCGAAGGCCGCGGCCAGCAAGCGCACGATGATCGTCGGCGGCGTGGTCGGGGCGGTAGTGGTCGCGGCGGTGGTGTTCGCGATGGTCGCGCGCGGTGGCGGGAACGACACGACGCAGCCTGCGGCAGGGAGTGGCTCGCAGACGGCACAGATCGCGACCCCGAATCCGACCCCGACCCCGAATCCGACCCCGAACCCGACCCCGAACCCGACCCCGACCCCGACCCCGAATCCGACCCCGAACCCCGACACCGACACGCGCCCCGCCCCACCTCCCGTCGTCTCGCTCAACCTCGTCGGCGCGCCCGATGGCAGCGAGGTCGTGCAAGACGGCCGCGTGATCGCCACCCTCCCCGCCGCGGTCACGCTGCCCAAAGGCGAGACCGCGATCGCGCTGATCGTTCGCCACCCCGGCTACGCGCCCACCACGGTGAGCGTCGTGCCCGACCACGACCACGACGTGAAGGTCGTCATCCATCACGCGGCCGGGGCGTCGCACGGGACCACGGGCAACTCCCCGCACGACGACCACAGCATCGAAGATCCGTTTCACTCGCCCTAGATCTCGTTCGTCTTGTTCTAGTGTTCGCTTAGGAGAGGGTTCATGCGCCACGCCATCTTGGGGTGTTTGTGGATTAGCTTTGCTCTGCGCCCACGGCTGCGCGCAGGAGGCCAACATCACGCCCGGCGTGTGCGGCAACTTCGTGCTCGACCCGGGCGAAGACTGCGACCAGCCGGGCAGCGCGTGCGTCAACTGCCGCATCGTGTGCGTGCCGGCTCCGTCGTGCACCGTCGCGATCCCGCCGCTGTCGGTCGAGCAGTGCCCGGTACCGCAGACGCCCACGACGACCTCGGTGTGCGACGCGAGCGGCCTCAACGGCACGTGCTGTCCCCAGGCGATGGCGTGCGGCGTCGACAACCTCTGTCACGCGCCGAGTGGCACGTTCGCGACCTCGCCGATCACCCAGAGCTTCGACGGGACCGAGTTCACGGTCCAGGACATCAACGGCGACCTGATCCAAGACGTGTACGGCCCGAGCCCGACCACCGTGGAGGTCCGCTACGGCGACCCGAGCAACCCGCTGGGCTCGGGCGTGAGCGTGCCGTCGAACGAGGTATCGTCGATCGCGCCCGGGTTTCCGTCGACGCCGAGCTTCGTCGACTTCGAGCAAGACGGTACGCCCGGGCTCGTCATCCCGTCGCGCGCCGGCTTGTTCGCGTTCGATAACTCGAGCGGCACGCCCGACCCGGTCGTGTTCCCGGTCAACGGCGCCGACGCGGTCGGCAACGTCGGCATCGTGACCGGCGTCAACCACGTGCAGATCGCACCGGTGACCGAGGGCGGCCAGCTGCTCGCCGCGGTCGATCTCGACTACGTCGCGAGCCCGCAGACCAATGATGGCTTCTATCAGCTCAACACGTTGATCGTGCCGACCAGCACCGAGCCCGTGACCTCCGACATCGAGTTCACGGTGCTGGCGACCAACCCCGCGCCGTGCGGCTTCAAGGCGGCCGCGAACTACGAGCTGCACGGCCACGCGCTGCATCCGTACTACGACGGCGCGACGATCCGCGTCCCGATCCCGTTCGGCAACAACAACATCCCGGTGTGTATCGCGACCGCCAACCCCGGCGTCGCGGGAGTCGGGTCCGACATCACGATTCGCCCCACCGACCTCGCGAGCTTCACGCTCGCTCTCGACGGCGAGACCTACTACGCGAACGTGCTGACCACGAGCGGCTGCCCCGACCTGGTCGTCAGCATCAAGGACGGTGCCGGCAACGACAACGCGCTCGTCTTGCCCGGCAGCGGCACGGTCGGCACCAACTCCTGCACGGTGGGCTCGGCGTCGGGAGCTGGCTTGCAGGCCCCCATCCCGGGACGCTCGCTGGCGGCGATCACGCTCGAGCCCGGCATTCTCGGCGCGACCGGCTCGGCGACCGGCATCATCACGTCGAAGGGCGTCTACGCCCAGAGCGGCGGCACCTGGGTGCAGGTCACGAAGTCGACGCGCGACTGGACGTACGCGATCGTCGACGACTTCGACAACAACGGCTTCCCTGACTTCGCGGTGCAGACGGTCGGCACCGACGTCGAGGTGTTCCGTCAGACCACGCCGCTGCTCGTCGAGCTCGGCGGCGGCAGCAGCGCGGTCGTTCCGCAGTGGAGCCCGTTCGTGATCGCGACCGACGAGAACCTCCTGACGATCTCCGCCGGCGATTTCGACGGCGACGGCAACGAGGACATCGCGGTCGCCGCGAGTGACACGTCGAGCCCGCTCGCGATCCCGCCCGCCGATCTCACGCTCGCGTTCGGGCTCGGCGACGCGACGTTCGCACCCGCCTCGTTCGGCAGCATCGACGAGCCCACCGCGCTGGCCGCGATGAACCTGGCCGATGCGTCGCTGCCGCTCGGCGACGATGTGTGTGACGACCTCCTGATCGCGCGCGGCGGCGCGGTCGCTCCGGGTCCAACGCCGACGACCTCCGGGGACGCCGCGCTGATGATCGCGGACTACGGCTCGACCTCGCGCACGCTGTCGGGCCCGTTCGTCTACGCCGCGACCTTCGACAAGCAGTTCACACCTGGTATCCGCGCCGTCCCGATCGAGGCGGTCGGTGGCAACTTCGGATCCAACATCGGGTCGTCGGCGCTGCCCGGGATCTTTGCAGTGTTCGAGCCGCCGACCGGCGTCACGCTCGCAGCGAACCCCGGCTACTCGTTCGCGACGTTCAGCTATGACGGGACGACGTTCGAGAAGAGCCCCGAAGGCTTCTTCCAGGCCGCGACGTGCAAAGGTAACGTCAACGTCGCAGGCAGCTGCTTCCCGTTCAACAGCTACATCCAGATGCGCCGCGACGCGGGCGAGCTGCTGTTGATGCTGCCGGTCGGCTTCACCGCCGAGTCGATCTGCGGTGGCTACTTCATCGCGGGCCAGACGCTCGGCAGCGGCGGCGTGCCGCAGATCCTCGCGCCACCGTGCGGCGAGATCGCCGGCAGCGGCGCCGCGACGCTGATGCAGGGCATCAACACCAGCGCGATCATCGACAACGACGGCACGACCGCGCACGTGGCGACCAGCTCGCTCCCGGCGAGCTCGTCGCAGAGCCCGCACGCGTCGCTGTGGACGCTCACCGTGGCGCCGCCCAGCTCGAGCAACCCGCCCCCGTACAGCGAGTTTCCCGCGCCAACGCTGCAGCTCACCAACACCGACGCCAGCACCCCCACGCTCGACGACGAGCTGACCGCGAGCGGCATTATCACCAGCGGCGAATCGGTGATCGGTTGTTCCCGCGCCTTGGGGATCGAGCTCGGCACGCGCACCGTCAACGGCACCACCTTCGGCAAGGATCAAACCGAGATCGTGGTCGCGTGCGAGATCGGGGCGGCCGGCAGCGGCTCCGGCAGTGGCTCGGGCAGCAGCGCGCCGGTCGGCACGTGGCAGCTATTCGCGCGCTACGCCGGGACGAACAACTCGACGCACTACGAGCGCATCCTCGACACCGGCAGCACGCTACAGATCGGCGCGCTCCAGCGCGGCGACGTCAACGGCGATGGCATCGACGACATCGTGTTCACGCAGATCGGCAATGGTGCGGCAGGGCGAACGCTCGAGGTCATCTTGCAGTGTGACAGCCACGGCTGCGCGGGAGGTTCGCAATGAAGTTCGCCGCAATCGCAATCGTCGTCGCTGCGCTAGCGAGCCCGGCACGTGCCGACAAGGCCAAGGCCGAGCAGTACTTTCGCGCCGGCGCCGAGGCGTTCAAGCACCAGAGCTTCGCGGCGGCGGCCGAGCAGTTCGAGGCCGCCTACAAGGAGCTCGACCTGCCCGAGATCGCATTCTCCGCGGCGCAGGCCTATCGCCGCGAGTACTTCGTCGATGGCAAGCCGGAGTACGTCAAGCGTGCGGCGCAGCTGTACCGCATCTACCTCGATAAGGTGAAGACCGGTGGCCGCGTCGGCGACGCCGCCGACGGCCTCGCCGAGATGCAGCGCGAGTTCGATCGACTGTCGGCGCACGGCGACAAGATCGGCGATGTCGTGGCTCGCGTCGCGACCACGCTGACCGTCAGCGTGACGGTCGAAGGCGCAACCAAGGCCTCGATGACCGAGCTGTCGGCGCTGCCCGGCACCGACAAGCTCGGCGCGACCGCGACGATCGACGGCAAGCCGGTCGAGCTGTTCTTGCCGCACGACGTGACCGTCGGCGACCACGATGTGGTGGTCAACGCGCCTGGCTACCTGCCCTACGAAGAGCGCCGCCACGTGCTCGATGGCGGCCACGACGTCGTCGAAGCCGAGCTGCGCCCGCAACCCGCCCACCTGACGGTGAAGACCGAGGACGGCGCGCAGCTCACCGTCGATGGCCGACCGCTCGGCTCCACGCCGCTACCCGCGCAGGATCTGGCTGCAGGCAAGCACATCGTCACGATCACGGCGCGCGGTCGCGAGCCGGTCGTACGCGAGCTGGAGCCGCGCGCGGCGAGTCGCGCACGCTCGACGCGCCGCTGCACATGACCCAGCGTCGCCGTGCGGTGCCGTGGCTGCTGTACACGAGCGGCGCGCTCGTGGTCGGCACCGGCATCGCGGTCACGTTCGCGACGATCGCCAACAGCCGCATGGACACGCTCGAGGACGAGCGCCTCAAGGATGGCCTGTCGTACGCGCAGTTCGTGTCGTACCGCAACGCCGTGCACGAGCGCGACAACGCGCTCGACGTCACCTGGCTGCTGGGCGGCGCGGCGGTCGCGACCGCCGCGGTCGCGGGTGCGCTGTACTGGTTCGACATGCCGCGCCCGACCGAGCGCACGATGATCGTGCCGACCGCGACCGCCTCGGGTCCGTCCGTTTCGCTCGTCGGCAGCTTCTAACGCGACGCGATCGTGCGCGGCTCGCTGAGGGCGGGTCGCTTGCTTGCAGATCGCGAGCGAGCGATGATACCGACTTCTCGTGCTCAACCCTGCGCGGTGGCTCCTCGGAAAGGGCCGCGATCTTCGCGACCCCGACGTGTTCCACCAGATGTCGCTGGTCGCGTTCCTGGCCTGGGTCGGGCTGGGCGCGGACGGCCTGTCGTCATCGGCGTACGGCCCGCCCGAGGCGTTCAAGGCGCTCGGGCACTGGGTCGAGGGGGTCAAAGGCGCGTGCGCGAAGGATGCGAGCGACGCGCTGTCGTCGCACTGCACGTTCGTCGCCGATTACGCCTACCTCGCGGTGTTCATCGCGATCGCGATCGCGGCCACGGTGTTCATCATCTCGTGGAGTTACCGCCGCATCATCGAGGAGTTCCCGCACGGCGGCGGTGGCTACATCGTCGCGAGCAAGCACCTCGGCCCGTATGTCGGAGCGGTGTCGGGCTGCGCGCTGCTCGTCGACTACGTGCTGACGATCGCGGTGTCGCTGGCGTCCGGCGTCGACGCCGTGTTGAGCCTCGACTTCATACCGGACAGCTTCCACGACCACCGCTTAGCGATCGTGCTGGTCTTACTCGGCGCGCTCACGCTCATGAACCTCCGCGGCGTGAAGGAATCGGTGACGATCCTGACGCCGATCTTCCTGGTATTCCTGGTCACGCACGCGATCCTGATCTTCGGCGCGATCGGCAGCAACCTCGGCCGCGCCGGTGAGGTCGTGCACTCGGTCGGCCAAGGCGCCGCGCTCCATCACTCGTCGGCGGGCCTGCTCGGGATGGCGCTCGTGTTCATGCGTGCCTTCTCATTGGGCGGCGGCACGTTCACCGGCATCGAGGCGGTGTCCAACGGCATCGGCATCATGCGCGAGCCGCGCGTGCGCACCGCCAAACGCACGATGCTGCTGATGGCGACCTCGCTCGCGATCACCGCGAGCGGCATCCTGCTCGCGTACCTGCTCGTCCCCGGCGTGATGCCGACGCCGAACGACAAGGTCACGATGAATGCCGTGCTCGCGCACAACTTCGCGGGCGACAGCATGCTGGCGGTCGTGTTCGTGACGATGACGCTGATCTCCGAAGGCACGCTGCTGTTCGTCGCCGCGCAGACTGGCTTCGTCGACGGTCCGCGCGTGATGTCGAACATGGCGCTCGACCAGTGGATGCCGCATCGCATGGCGGCGCTGTCCGAGCAACTGACGATGCGCAACGGCGTGTACCTGATGGCCGCGGCCGCGGCCGCGGTGCTCATCTACACCGACGGCGCGGTCGACGCGCTGGTCGTCATGTACAGCATCAACGTGTTCATCACGTTCACGCTGTCGAACATCGCGATGATCCGCCAGCGCGCGCACACCAAGGAGGGGCGCTGGCAGCGCGCGATGCTTCGTGCACGGCCTCGCCGCTGGCGTGTGCGGCATGATCCTCGTGGTCACGCTGGTCGAGAAGTTCACCGAGGGCGGCTGGATCACGGCGGTGATCACGACCGGCCTGGTGCTGGTGTGCTTCGTGATCCGTCGCCACTACCGCCAGGTCGGCGCGAAGGTGGTCGAGCTGTCCAAACAGCTCGCGATCGACACGCCGCCGCCGGTCGACATGAAGGCGCCGCCCGAGCTCGATCCCGCCAAGCCGACCGCGGTCGTGCTCGCGGGTGGCTTCGGGGGCCTAGGCCTCCATACGCTGCTGCAGATCCCGCGCATCTTCCCCGGCCAGTTCGAGCAAGTGGTGTTCGTCGCCGCAGGCGTGATCGATGCCGGCGTGTTCAAGGGCAAGGACGAGATCGATCAGATGCACGCCAAGATCGAGCAGGACCTCACCAAGTACGTCGCGTTCGCGCGCGATCACATGGGGTGGGCCGCCGACCACGACCACACCGTCGGCACGGAAGCGGTCTCCGAGCTCGACCACCTGTGCCGCGAGGTCGCGCTGCGGTTCCCGCGCTCGGTGTTCTTCGCCGGCAAGCTGATCTTCCAGCAAGAGAGCTGGTACCAGCGCATCCTCCACAACGAGACCGCCGCCGCCGTCGAGCGCCGCCTACAGTTCGCCGGCTTGCCGATGATCATCATGCCGATCCGGATGTTCCACTAGCCGCGGAAGCGTCCGCGCGCTCAGAACTGGAAGTAGATAAACGGCACGAACTTCGCGTGCGCGAGCTCGCGCAGCACCAGCGTGCTCCCGGCGAGCAGCGCGCCCTGTGCCGGCGCCGGCAAAGCGACGAAGCGATGGCGCAGCCAGCGGAAGCTCGCATCCGGCCAGAAGTGACACAGCATGCCGACGACGACGGCAATCGTCACGATGGGCACCACGTTGGCATGGTCTAGCTCACGGCTCGCGAGCCGCGACAGGATCGCGAGCGCACGATCGAACGACGCCGCGCGGAAGAAGATCCACGCGAGGCATACATAGTGGAACACCAGCACGACGGCGAGCGCGCGACGGGCGCCAGCCAGCCACCACGCTGCGTTCAGCGCTTCCCCGCGTTCGACGAGATCGGCGACCGCGGCCAACGCCCATGTTGCGAATGCGAGCGGCAGCCACGTCCACGACGGCGCGTACATGAGTGCGGCGAGCAGCCCTGCGCCGCACGCGCACATCGCATAGCGAAGCGGCTCCGTTACCGGGCTGCGAGTCGTGCTCGCGATCCGAGCCTCAGCCCTCGGCGCATCGGGCGTGGGAGCGAGTGCGGACCGTGGCGCACCGAGCGGTAGGCTGTTCAGGCCGCGCCCGAGCCTGATGAAGCCGTAGAGGATCGGGCCGTATGCGATGACATACGTGCCGCCGCTGTCGCTTGCCGACGAATAGGTCGCGATCGTGACGAACACGCCGACGACGATGAGGATCGCCCCGATGGTGACCTGGCGATAGGCAGCCGCTCGCTGCTCCGTGCTGAGGTCGCTTTGCTCCAGCGTTGGAGCATTGGTAAGCGCGCCCGCCGCGGGGCGTGTTTGCCCGAGCCATGCCGTCGCCACCGCCCACAGCGGGGCAATGCACAGCCACGCGAGCACGAGCCGCGCCCATGTGCCCGCGCTCGCTGGCAGCCCGAACGACTCGATCGCCAGTCCGCCGATCGCGAGCGCGCCGCACCATATGACCATCGAACGCGCGCGATCGACGTGGCGCTGGAAGAACCGCGTCACTGCCAACCCCAAGCCGTGCAACGCGCCCCACACCACGAACGTCCAGCTCGCGCCGTGCCAGAGCCCGCCGAGCACCATGGTCAGCGTGAGGTTGAGGTACGTCCGCCACGGCGCGCCGCGACTGCCGCCCAGCGTGATGTACAGGTAGTCGCGGAGCCACGTCGACAGCGAGATGTGCCAGCGCCGCCAGAACTCCTGGAGGTCTGCGCTGCGGTACGGCGTGCGGAAGTTCTCCGGCAGCGTGAAGCCGAGGATCTCCGCCGAGCCGATCGCGATGTCGGAGTACGCCGAGAAGTCGAGATAGATCTGCAGCGCGTAGGCGTAGACGCCGACGAGCACTTCGAGTGCCGAGAAGCGCTCGGGATTCTCGAACACGCGATCGACGATCGCGAGCGCGAGCGTGTCCGCGAGCGCGATCTTCTTGAACAAGCCGACGACGATGCGGAACACGCCGCGCGTCGCCGCCTCGAGGCGCAGCGCCGGCAAGTCGCCGAGCTGCGGCAGCAGGTCCTGGGCGCGCACGATCGGGCCGGCGACGAGCTGCGGGAAGAACAGCACGAACGTCGCGAACTGCACTGGCGAGCGCGTCGCTCGCAGCTGCTTGCGGTAGACGTCGATCGTGTACGACAGCGACTGGAACGTGTGGAACGAGATGCCCGCCGGCAGGATCAGATTCAGCCGCGCCACGGGCAGATGCAGGACGTCCTGGGTGAAGAAATCGGTGTACTTGAAGAACGCGAGGATGCCGAGGTTCGAGCACAACGACACGATGACGAGCGCGCGGCGTGCGAGCGGATGCTCGGTTGCCTCGATCCATAGCGCGAGGTAGTAGTCGAGCACGATCGTGCCCACGAGCACCGCGAGCAGGTAGCGATACGGGCCCGGCATCGCGCTCGCCCACGCCTGGTAGAACAAGCTCGACGCGACGAACAGCACGAGCACGCGGCCGAGCGTGCGGGTGTCGTCGCGCTGCGCCGCACCGATCGCGATGCCAAGCACGGCGAGCACGACAAGGTGCGCGTGGGCAGTGATCGCCGTCGTGGTCGCGTCGAGCGCGTCACGCTGGCTCGCGATCGCCACCGTCGCGCCGACCGCCGCCAGCACCAGCACGAAGCCGCGGGCGATCCACGCTTGCCCGCGCACGCTCGCGATCCACAGCCCGCGCGAGCGGCCGAGCGCGACGGCGCCCGCAATGACGCCGCTTCCGACCAGCCAGTGCCAGCTGACCGTGAACGGTGCCCCCACCACGCGCTGGAGCAGCAAGCCGCCGAGCGGGTCCCATAGCGCGGTGACATCCTTGGCGAGCAGCGCGAACACGACGTCGCCGAGCACGAGCATGACCGCCGCCCGCGCCGCCACCCCGACCACCGTGCGATCGCGTACAGCAGGAACACCGCGACCAGGAACAGCGGGTAGTCCGGCGACGAGAACAGCATGAAGCTACGGCATGGCGGCGCCCGGCAGCGCCGCGTCGCTCGCAGGTGCCGGCGCCGCGGGCTCGCTCGCCGGACGGGTCGGTAGCAGCGCGTGCGCCGTCCGCCAGCGCTCGTAGCCGCTCGAGCAGCGTCGCGGTCAGCGCATCGGCCCAGCGCTTGATAGCCGAGCATCGGTGAAGTGCACGCGGTCCTTGAACGCGACCTTCGGATCGAGCGTGAAACCACGCGTCCATCTGGTCGGCGCCGCCCATCGCGGCGAACGTGTCGAAGAACGCGGCCTTGTTGCGCGCCGCGGCGGCGTGCTCGACCGCGATGATCTCGCGCGAGGATCGCAGGCGTCCGCCACTCGCACTCGGGGATCACGTCGCCAGCGGCGTCGGCGCGGCGTGGTCGCAGCCGTGACCGCCTTCGCGCACGCCGAGGTCGGGCGGGCCGAGGATCAGGATCGACGCCGTCGGCGCCGCCGCGCGGATGCGCAGGATGGTCTCGTCGTAGTAGCGCGCGAGGTCGTCGAGGTTGAGGTCGGGGTCGTCGGCTTCGTTGGTGCCGTACTGCAGCACGACAAGCCGCGGGTCGCGCGTCGCGAGCTGCTCGCCGATCACCGACCAGTCCCACGACCGCAGGCTGCCAAGCCGCCGCCCAACGACACCGAGCGAGTCGACGATCACGCCCGGCGCGCGCGCGCTCGAGCGCGACACCGAACAGGTCGAGCACCCCGCCGCCGCCGTGCTCGAGCTCAGACGATGCGGGCCGTCGGTCACGGGAATGACCTCGCGCGCGGGATGCGGCGGCTCGATCGGCGCGTCTCTGGTGGTGACCGACACCCAGGCGCCGTCGTCGACGCGATACCGCAGCACGCCGTGATCGGGCGCGGCGTAATAGAGGATCTCGAACTGCCCGACCTTGCCGCCGGGGCAGTCGCCGCACGACTCGACCCACAGGCGCGCGCCTTTGTGCGCACCGGTAACGCGCATGCCGCCGATGCCGAACGGCTCACTATCGCCACGATGGCCGCCGACCATCGCGCGCCAGTCGCCCTCGGTGCCGTAGCGGACGTCGCGCTGGTAGTAGTGCTTCGTCGGCGGCCGACCCGCGCCGACCAGACCGCGACCGGCATCGCCGAAGCGGTTCTGCCATACCGACCGCAACCGCGACGTCATCGAGTCACCCGCGGTGTGCGAGTCGCCGAAGAACAGCATGAGCACGCGCCCGTTCGCGCTGCCGCTCTCGGCGGCAGCCAGCCCGGTGAACAAGCCGTCGAGCGTGGTATCCGGCGCATCGAGCGCGCCGAGCTGCTCGGGCGCAGCGGCAAGCTCGGTGGCCGCCGGCGACGGGCCCGGTGCGGGGGTCACGACGCCGATCCCGGTCGTCGGTGAGGTCGATACGGTCGCGGTCGTACTGGCGCGCGGCCGCTCGCCATCGCAGCCGCTGCCACAACCGACCAGCGCGGCGCCGAGCGCGACGATCGCGAACGCGTGGGTGGCGCTAGTCATGCGCATGACGCTCGTAGCCTGCGGTCAGAGATGCGAACAGCGCATCGGCGAGCCTGTTGGCGCCCTTCTTGGACAGGTGCTGGAAGTCGCTGCTGACCAGGCCGGCGCGGAACCACTTCGTCGCAGCACCCTTGCCGCCCATCCACTCGTAGGTCGAGTAGAACGCACAGCCTTGCGCCCGGGCGGCCGCATGCTGCGCCTCGACGAGCAGCGGCATCACCGGCCGCGACCGGTAGTCACCGTCGTGCTCTTCGGCTTGGTCCGTCGGCGACACGACCAGGCACGCGGCCTCGGGGCGGCCAGCGCGGATCGGCGCGAGCAGCGCCTCGTAGTGGGCCTGGTAGTCCTTGGTATCGCGATCGCCGGGCTGCAGCCACTCGGCCTCGTTCGCGCCGATCATGATCATCACGAGATCCGCCGCACGGTGCGCGAGCTGCTCGCGCCAGTGCCCCGCGTCGTTGGCCGCGAAGCTCTTGACGTGGACGCTGACGATGCCGAGGTTGTCGACCACCGCGCCGCGCGCGTTTTCGAGATCGAGGCCGAACAGGCGCACGCGTCCGCGCGTGGACAGCTCGAGCTTCTGGATGCCATCGGGGGCATGCGCGCTCGCCCAGCTCGAGTGCCGCGCATCCGCGGACGTGTCGACTCGAGCGAGCTCGTCGTGATCGCTCGTCAGCGTGGCGACGCCGCCGTGCGGCTGCGCGAGGTAGTAGAGCTCGACGTCGGTCACGCTGCCGGTCGCGAGCTTGATCGTCGCGCTGGCGTCGTCGCTCGCTTCGGCGGTGCTGCCACCCGGGCCGTACATGCCATCGCCGATCTGCAGCGTCGAGATCGCATGCACGCTCCATGGGCCGTTCGAGCTGCGCGTGATCGCCTCGTGGCCGCAGAACCGGTGCGGGGGCACCACGAACACGAAGCCCGGACCGCCGTTGCCGAGCTGCGCCTGTAGCCGCTCGCGCAGCCGGCCTGGAATCGCATCGGTCGCGACGACCGAGTCGCCGTACCAGGACACGCGCGCAGCGCGGCCGAGCTCGCCGCGCTGCTCCGCCGCGACCGCGCGGTACCACGGGTCCATCGCGTGCCGCTTGCACGAGCTCGGCATCGGTCACGACCGCGCCTCTGGCGTCCACACACGGGTCGTCGAGCGCGCCGAGGTCTGGCTTCGCGTCGGGGCTCGCCGGCTTGGCGGTCGTGTCCTCGTCGACATCATTCGCTTCGGCGACCGTGACCGGCGCCGCGGTGAACGTCGGGCCAGGCGCACGCGGCGCGGCGCCGCCTCCGGGCCGTGCCGCGAACCGATCGGCCAGCGCGCGCGGACTACCGTCGACGACCCACAGCGTCGCGACGAGCAGCACGGCATACCACCCGATCATCGGCGCGATCGTCCAGCTGCGATCGGGCGCAGGCATCCAGCTCGAAGGTAAGCGAACCGACCGGGGAGTCAAGCAAGTCGCCCGACCCGGGCCACGCGTTGCCATCGTGGCGCGCCTCGGGAACGACCCGATGCCGCGCACGCGCGTCGCCGCCGAGCTACGATGGTCGGGCATGCGGTGGACGCTCGTGCTGGTCGCGGTCGCGTGCGGCCCCGAGCCGCAAGCGCTGGATTCCGACGTTCGTCGTCGCCGACCCGGTCGCCGCAGCTCCGGCCACCGAGGCGCCGACCCCTGCGCCCATTCGCGCGCCAGTCGACTGGACCACCGCGGGCGTCGTCGTCGACCGCTCGAGCGACTTCACGTTCGACGGCGGCCGCATCGACCTCGAGGTTCGCCGCGTCGGTGACCGCGTCGTCGAGCTCGCGCGCAGCCGCTACATCGTGCCGGTCGTGATGGCGTGGCAGCTCGGTTCGTTCGTCAACCTGTCACCGCTGACGCCTGCCTCCGGGGTGACCGTGCTGCAGCCTGCGCCTTCTCCTGACGGAGACGGCCCGATGACGGTGCTCGCGTTCGAGCGCATCGTCGACGTCCACGCCAACTTCCATCGCGCGATCACGATCCACGCCCGGTTCGGTGATCCGACGGCGCGCCCGGTGCGCTACAGCTATCGCCTGCCCTACCCGACCGGCAGCACGTTCTCGGTCATCCAGGGCTTCCACGGCGCGTTCTCCCACCGCGGCTCGAACGAGTACGCCGTCGACTTCGACTGTCCGGTCGCGACGCGCGTGCTGGCAGCGCGCGGCGGTGTCGTCGTCGCCACCAACGCCGGGGCCGTCGGCTCGGGGACGACCCCCGAGTTTCTCGACTACAAGAGCGCGAACTTCGTACTCGTGCGACACGACGACGGCACGCTCGGCGAATATATGCACCTGGCGCCCAGCGGCGTCGAGGTCCAGGTCGGTCAGCGCGTCGAGCGCGGCACCGAGCTCGGGCTATCGGGCAACACCGGCTATTCGACCACGCCGCACCTGCACTTCCAGGTCATGACTGCCGGTGAGGATGGTCTTTTAGCGCGGTCGTTCCCGATTCGCTTCGCGACAGGCCCAAAACGCGACGAGGAACCGGTGCAAGGTCGTGCATATCCGGCCTGGGAATGATGCGTGTTACGATGCGCGCGTGTCGTGCCCAGTGTGCGGGGAGCGCCAAGCTGAGGTCGGGGTCTTGTGCGAGGAGTGCCGCGACGAGCTGTCGAGCCCGATCCGGATCACGCCCGAGCAGATCCAGCTACGCGTGCGTCGGCCGACCGAAGCGGCGCTCGTCGATTTGTGGGGCCGCGCGCACCAACTCGACGCGCGCACGCTGATCGGTCGCCAGATCGAGCAGCACGGCCTCGCCGTGCTCGAGCCCAGCGTGTCGCGGCATCACGCCCACCTCGTGTTCGACGAAGGCGCCTGGATGCTTCGCGACCTCGGCTCCGCGAACGGCACGTTCCTCGATGACAAGCTGGTCGAGGCGCCGACGCGCGCCACCACCGGGCAGCGCATCCGCTTCGGCCACATCGCGTTCTACCTCGTCGAGGACGTGACGCAGCTGCCACCGCCGCGCATCGCCCGCACGCAGACCACGACGATCGGCCCGTTGCCGCCGCTCGCGCAGCGCCATCCGGCGGGCGCGGTGGTCTCGGCGCCCGCCGTAGAGGCCAACGCGTTCGAGGAAGAAGAGCACACCGACGTCGGCTTGCCGGCGATGCGGTTTGCCCTGCACGAACCGACCGGCGGCGGCGGCGGGCTCGTCGAGGTCGACGGCAAGCAGGTGCAGCTGACGACCACGCAGTTCGAGCTGATGGCGCTCATGATCCGGCGCATGGCCGACGAGAAACACCAGCCCGAGCTCGTGCGCGGCTTCGTGCGCAGCTCCGAGCTGATCGCCGACCTGTCGTGGGATACGCGCGAGCCGAACGAGAACCACGTCAAGCAGCTCGTGCGCCGCGTGCGCCGCGCCTTGCTGAAGTCCGAGATCGGCGACCTCATCGAGTCGCGACATCGCTTCGGCTATCGCCTGCGGGCGATCCCGAAGCCGGACTGACCGGCGCGCGAGGTGCTAGCCGCGGCGTGCGTGACGCGTGCCGTTCACGCGCGCCAGCGGACGCTCTTCGCACGTCGCCGCCAGCTCCTCGAGGAGCGCGCGCAGCGACTTCATCTTCCTGCTACCCAAGCGCATCGCCCAGCGTGCCTCGGCCGCGTTGGCCACGCGCTTGACCTCCGCCGCCCACAGCTTGCCGCGTGGGCCGAGGCGCACGCGCTTGGCAACGCCGTGATCGGGGTCGGGGAAGCGCTCGACCATCCGCATCCGCTCGAGGTCGTCCACGAGGTCGCCGACGGTCTGCTTCGGAAGCGACAGCGCCGACACCAACTGGGCCAGACGGACGCCGTCTGCCTTGATCGCGTTCAGCAACTGGACATGACCCGCCCTCAGCGCCGGGAACCCGAGCCGCGTCAGGCGGCTCGTCAGCTGGGTCTGGAGGTCGTTCTGCGGCACGTGAAGCAGCGCACGCAGATCACGGGTTTTGTCGCGACTTCCAGAGGTTCGGTTCGTCTTCGTCATGTCACGACTGCGCAGCAGCGAAGGAGTCGCGTCATATCAAACCGCGTGTGCGATCGGAACAACGAACTCGCGCAAACGTCACGCACGCTCGCGCATGCGCTCCGGAGTGCAAGTCACGTAGGCTTCACCACACACGCTGCAGCAGCGCGGCGGCGAAGTCACGACCTCGCGGTCAGTGCGACTCGGGCTGCGACTCTTGGTCGCGTTTGGACACCGCATGCAAGTCGACGACGCCGACCTCCGCCGCGCCGCGGTCGATCGGTGGGAACCAACGCTCCCAGCGGCGCTTCATGTTCGCAGCACGGTCGTCGACCCACGTATAGATGACGGGGATCGCGACGAGCGTTAGCAGCAGCGACAGCGTCTGACCACCGACGACAACGGACGCCATCGCCTTCGAGAAGCCGGAGCCGACGCCGTTGCTGACGATCAGCGGCATCATGCCGGCGACGAACGCGAGGGTGGTCATCAGGATCGGCCGCAGACGGTCGCGGCTCGCAGCGAGCACCGCCTCGGTGCGCGGCAGGCCTAGCCGGCGCAGGCCGTTCGCGTGATCGACCTGAAGAATCGCGTTCTTCTTGACCATCGCGAACAGCACGATGATGCCGAGCATCGAGAAGATGTTGAGCGAACCGCCGGTGATCAGCAGCGAGAACACCGCGAACGGCAGCGTCAGCGGCAGCGACAGCATGATGATGAACGGGTAGAGCCAGCGACTCGAACTGCGCCGCGAGCACGAGGTACATGAACACGATGGCGAGGCCGATCGCGAAGGCAAACGCCTTCTGCATCTTGCCGAACTCTTTGCTCTGACCGAACGGCTCGTAGGTGTAGCCCGGCGGCAGGTCGAGCGACTTGAACGCGTTCTCGAACTGCTTGGAGATGTCGGACTGCGAGAACCCGGGCGACACGTTGCTCGTGATCGTCACCGCGCGCTCGCGGCTCTGGCGCGTGATCTTCGAGGTCGACTTCGACGCGCCGAGCTTGATCACGTCGGTCAGCGGCACCTGGCCGAGCGTGCGCGACGGCACCGAGATCAGCGACAGCGAGGTCGGGTCGTTGCGGAAGCGCTCGGCCGCGCGCAGGAACACCTGGTACTGGTCGCCGCGGTCCTCGAACGTCGACACGTCGACGCCGCCGACCAGGATCGACAGCGTATTGGTGATATCGCCCGGATCGACGCCGAGCAACCCGGCGCGGTCGAGGTCGGGCGTCACCATGGTCTCGTCGATCGGATCGACGAGGCTCGAGTCGAGGTCGACCACGCCCGGCACCTTCTTCATCGTCGCGAGCACCTGGTTGCCGTACTTCTCGAGCTTGTCGAGATCGGGGCCCGAGATCAGGTACGAGATGACGGCGTTCTGCGTGCCGATCGAGAAGTCGTTGACCTGCTGGACGGCGACGCGGGTGCCATTGGGGACGCTCGGCAACACCGTCTTGCGCACGTCCTCCATCACTTCGGCTTCGCTGCGAACCCGCTTGTCGGGGTCGACCATGTGGACGTAGACGTTGCCGATGTTGGCCGACCGCGCATCGCCGGCGGCGATCGTGACCAGCGAGGCATCGACCTCGGGCATCATGCGAACCTGGCGCGCGATGCGCTCGCTGGTCAGCGTGGTCTGCTCGAGCGTCGTGCCCTCGGGCGCCTGCACGTAGATCTCGAACTGCGCCTCGTCGTTCGGCGGCAGGAAGTCGCCGCCGACCTTCTTGACGACCGCGATACACGACGCGAATGACGCGACGATCGCGAGCAGGACGATCCAGCGGTGGCGCAGGCAGAACGCGAGCACGCCGGAGTAGACGCGTTGGATCGGCTGATACACGAAGTCGCTCGCGCGCTCGAGCAGCGAGCGCCGGCGGTGCTCGCCCGCGTGGCGGCGGCGTCGGCAACATGCGCGCCGCCATCATCGGCGTCAGCGTGAACGCGACGATCATCGACACGCCGATCGCGAATGCCATCGTGAGGCCGAAGCTGTACAGGAACTTGCCGACGATACCGCTCATGAACGCGACCGGCAGGAACACCGCCATCAGCGACAGCGTGGTCGCGAGCACGGCCAGGCCGATCTCCTTCGTCGCCTGGATCGCGGCGGGGAACGGCTTCATGCGCTTCTCGTCGATGAAGCGGTAGATGTTCTCGAGCACGACGATCGCGTCGTCGATCACGATACCGACCGCGAGCGCGAGCGCGAGCAGCGTCATGAGGTTGAGCGTGAAGTGCGCGACCATCATCAGACCGAACGTCGAGATGATCGACATCGGGATCGACAGCGCGGCGATGATCGTCGAGCGCAAGCTGCCAAGGAACAGCAACACCACGAGCGCGGCGAGGCCGGCGCCGATCACGAGGTGCTCGAGCACCTCGTCCGCCGACGTGCGGATCTGCAACGAGTTGTCGCGGACGACGTCGACCGAATAGCCGGCCGGCAGGCTCGCCTTCATGCCATCCACCGCGGCCTTGACCGCGTCGACGACCGCGACCGTATTCGTGCCGCTCTGCTTGCGCACCGACAGCGCGATCGCAGGCGTACCGCTTCGCACCGCCGCGGTGTCGGCATCCTCGACGCCGTCTTCGACGTCCGCGACGTCGCGCACGCGCACCGGGTGATCGCCATTCTCGCGCACGACGATCGCGCCGATCTCCGACGCCTCGACCGCACGGTTCTCGATGCGCACCGTCGACGTCTTCGAGCCCATCTCGATCGCGCCGCCCGGCACGTTGACGTTGCCGGTCGTGATCGCGCGCTCGACCTCGAGCGCCGACACGCCGCTGGCGGCGAGCCGGATCGCGTCGAGGTGCACGTTGATCTGACGGTCTTGCTTGCCGAGGATCACGACCTGACCGACGCCCGACAGGCGCTCGATGCGGCTCTTGACCCGCTTGTCGGCGAACCGCGACAGCTCGCTGATCTTCGTACCCGGCGGCGCCTTGACCGCGAGCACGATGACCGGCGCGGCGTCGGGGTCCGCCTTCTTGATCTCGGGACGAAGGCCCGGCGGCAGGTCGCGGAGCACGGACGAGATGTGCTCGTTGATGTCTTCCTGCGCCTTGTCGACGTCGACCTCGAGCTCGAACTGCGCCATGATCAGCGACACGCCCTCGGTCGAATACGAGGTCAGCGTGTCGAGGCCGGACACCGTGTTGACCGCCTCTTCGATCTTGTCGGTGACGTCGGATTCCACGGCGAGCGGCGACGCGCCGGGGTACGGCGTCGTGATCACCACCATCGGGAAGTCGACCTTCGGGAACTTGTCGACGCCGAGCGAGCTGTAGCCGACGAGCCCGACGACCACGAGCACGGCGATCAGCACCGATGCGAACACCGGTCGCCGAACGCAGATATTTGCGAGCCACTGCATGGCTTAGTGGCTCCCCGCGGCCGACCCCGATCCGGACGCGGCAGGCGCTGCCGCGGGCTTGGCGACGGGCGCCGGAGCTGCCGGCGCGGGCGCCGCTGCTGGCGCGCTGCCGCCTTCTGTCACCGGCGCGCCGTCATCGAGCGCATCCGGGACCTTCACGATCACCTTGTCGCCCTTGACGATGCCCGACTGGACGGCGACCTGCCCGGGTGCCGGCGGCGCAGCGAGCGCGACCAGGCGATCCTCGGCATTGCCGTGCGCATCGACGACGAACACGTGCCACTGCTTGCCACGCCGGACCACGGCGGTCGCTGGGATCACCGGGCGATCGGAGTGGCCGACCACCAGGTGCGCCTCCGCGAACATACCGGGGACGAGATCTGCTACCGGGATCGAGACGCGCTTCGACGACCAGCGACCTCGTGCTCTTGCCGATCTCGGCGCCGATGCGGTTCACCCTCGCGCCGTACGACTTGTCGGGCCGCGCGACCGCGACGAGGTCGACGTGCTCGCCCTCGTGGACCTCGGACGTCGCCGCCTCGGGCACCGACAGCTCGATCTTGAGCGGGTCATCCTTGACCAGCGTGAACAGCGACTTGCCGGGTGCCACCCACTCGCCCGGCGAGATGCTCCGCTCCGTGACGATGCCATCGAACGGCGCACGCACGATGCCGTCGTGCACCGACTTCGCCATCATCTCGGTGCGCGCTTGCGCCGCCGCGACCTGCTGCAAGGTCGACGTGCACTCGGTCGACTGCTTGTCGTAGTCGCTCTGGGTGATCGCACCCTTCTCGAGCAGCTGCTTGGTGCGCACGCACTCTTGCTCGGCGAGCTGCTTCTGCGCGCGCGCGGCTTCGAGGTTGGCTTGCGCCTCGTTCGCGTTGAGCACCGCGTTGCGGACGTCGAGCATGACGACCGGCTGGCCGAACTTCACGCGCATGCCGCGCTCGACCAGCACCTGGATCACCTTGCCTTGGGTATCGGCGGTGACCTCGGCACGCTGGTCCGCGGCGACCGTGCCGGTCAACGTCAACACGTCCGGCGTGGCGGTCACGTCTGCGATGACCGTCTGCACCGCGATCGGCGCGACCGTTCGCTTGGTGGCGTTGGCGCTATCGTCGGACTTCTTGCACCCCAGCGGCGCGAGGGTGACTGCGACGAGGAGGAATGCTCGGTTACGCGCGCGCATGGTGGGCCTCAGCGTACGATGCACGAAGCTAGCCAGCTAGCTCCGTCCAAAGCAAAGGAAGTTGCGGATGTGGGCTGTCGGGATGCCATACAGAGCTGTCAAGCCGGGTCAGTGAACGCCGACGGTGTCGTCGCCGGTCGCGTGCGCCAGCTCCGCGAGCGCGACACGTAGGTCGACGCGCGCGTTCAGCGCGTTGATGCGTGCGCGCGTGAGGTCGGTCTCGGCATCGACGAGCTCGACGGCGGTCGCGCGCTCGGCGCTGAGCAGCTCCTTGCGCACGCGATAGCTCTCCTCGGCGGCGGCCAGACCGGTCTGCGAGGTACGGAGCGACAGCAGTGCGAGCTGCACCGCTTGCTGCGCGTTGAGCACGTCGATGCGCGCGCTGTTGACGAGGTTCTCGCGGTCGGCGCGCAACTCGGCAGCCTCGGCGGCGCGCGCCTTCTCGTTGGTGTACGCGGTGAGCGAATCGCCGAGCTGCCAGGTCAGCTGGACGCCCGCGAGCCACGTGAACTTGAACACCTCAGCCTGCGGGAACACGCGCGGGTTCGGCTCCGCGTCTTCGACCGTACCGAACGCCGACAGGCGCGGATAACCGAGCGCCTTGTCGGCCTTGCGCTGCTCGTCTTTCGCGACGATGCCGGCCTCGATCTGCTTGATGTCGAGCCGCTTGGCGTCGGCGCGGCGGTTCGAGCTCGTCGAGCGTGGTCTGCACTGGCGGAGCCAGCTCGTCGCGGATGTCTTCGCCGATGGTCAGTTGCTCGCCGGCCGGCGCGCCGATGTAGATCCGCAGCTGCTCTTCACGCAGCGACGCGACGTTCTGCAGCTGATCGAGCGTCTGCTCGGCCTCCGCTGCCTGCGATTCGATGCGGAGATAATCGGCGCGCGACACGCGTTGCACGTCGAGCAGCGCCTTCTCCTGCACCAGGGTCGCGCGCACCTGCGCCAATTGTCGGCGCGCGATCAACACCTGCAGCTGCGCACGCAACCACTCGTAGTACGCCAGCCGTGCATCCTGCCCGGCGGAGACTTCGGCCGCGAGCTTGCCGATGCGCGCTGACTCCGCCGACAGCTTGGCAGCGCCCGTCAGCTTGGGATAGCGGAAGATGTAGTCCGACAGATTCACGCTCAGCGTGGCTTGCGCGTCGTATGAGTTCTGCAGGAACGGGATCTGGAGATTCAGGCCGAGCTGCGGCACGGCGATCGCGAACGGCGTGATGTACGACAACCGCTCGTAGCTCGCCGACGCGCGTAGCGACGGCACTTGCTGCAGGTCCGCGCTGAGCTTGCTCACCAGCGACGCCTCGAGCTCGGCGATGCGGCGGTGCACCGTGGGTGACACCGTGTACGCGCGCCCGGCCGCCTGATCAGAGGTCAAGCCGCCGCGCACGAACAACGTTTGGAGGTCCTGGTCGAACGCCGCCAGCTCGTCAGCCGGCGCCGCCGGGCGTGGCTGCGCCAGCCCAGGCGCCGCCATCGCAGCTACCAACACACACGATAAAGCCGGCAGGCGAAAAGTCATGGCGGCGAACAAAGCAGAGCCCGTGCCACGAATCCAGCCTGTCAGACCGCCAGTTTGGGCTACATGGGGAGCGATCTGTCGGCCGGCCTTACAGGCTAGACAGGCATTCCACACGCAGTTGATCGCATGCACCCGACATTCGCTAGAGTTGCATCATGACTGGCCCTGGCACGCACTTGGCAATCGACCGCGGCGTGGACGATCCCGAGCGCGACGGTTGGCGCGGTCAACGCGGCATCCACTTCATGGCAGAAACCCGCTCGATGCCGCGCAAGCTCGCGGCGATCAGCGCGCTGTTCCACCTCGCGATGATCGCGATCCTGGCCGAGGCCGGGCTGCCGTGGTGGCGCGTCGCTGGAGTGGGCGGCCTGTTCGTCACCTTCATGGTGCTCCAGCGGTTGGTGATCGCCCGCGTGCGCGACGCCCGCTGCATCGACTCCGCGTTCCTCTGCGTCGCGTTCAGCGCGCAGCTGTTCGTGGTCGGCAACGTGGTGCTCACCGGCGGCGTGCACTCGCCGTTCGTGCCGAACCTGGTGCTGCCCGCGATCATGTCGCTGTTCTTCTTCGGCCCGATCCCGGCGTCGCGCTGGATCGCGGTCGCGAACTTCAGCTTGATCGTCGCGACCGTCGCGCTGCCGACATCTGTCGTTGGCGTCGGCATGCCCGACGTGCCCTACAGCGTGGCGCTGGTCGCGAGTTTGGGCTGGTCACTGTTCATGCTTCACCAGATGGCGGGCAAGCTCGCGGTCGCCGCGACCCGCGCCGGCGAGACCTACGCCTGCTTGCGCGAGGAGCGCGTGGCCGAAGCCGAGGCGCGGCTGCATCGCTTGCAGTCCGTGGGTGCGAAGGTCGCCCACGAGCTCAAGAACCCGCTCGCCGCGATCAAGGGGCTTTGTCAGCTGGTGTCGCGAGCGCCGAGCAACGAGCGCACGGGCGAGCGGCTCGCTGTGGTCGAAGCCGAGATCGCGCGCATGGAGACGATCCTGCGCGAGTACCTGTCGTTCTCTCGCCCGCTCGAAGACCTACGCCCCGAGACGATCGAGCTCGGCGCGCTGGCACGCGACGTCCGCGACGTCATGGCGGGCCGCGCCGATGAAGCGGGCGTAGAGCTCGCCGTCGAAGGCCCGCCGACGCGCGTGACTGGCGACCCGCGACGCTTGAAGGAAGCGCTCATCAACTTGGTCTCGAACGCGATCGAGGCGACCCCGAGCGGCGGTCACGTCGAGCTGCGCGTGCGGCCGAGCGGCGCGAGCGCCACGCTCGAGGTTCATGACAGCGGCCGCGGCATCGCGGCAGACGATCTGTCGCGGCTCGGCACCTCGTTCTTCACTACGCGCGAAGGCGGCACGGGCCTAGGTGTCGTGCTCGCACAGGGCGTGATCACCCAGCACGGCGGCTCGCTCGTCTATGCCAGCAAGCTCGGCGAAGGCACGACCGCAACGATCACGTTGCCGGCCAGCCCGACCGCAACCCCCAGCTCGGCGGTCGCGGCGCGCTGGTAGAAGCTCGCGCGTGACCGCGATCTACGCGTAAGGTGCCCGAGCCTCCCGTGACCACGATCCTGATCGTCGATGATGAGCCCGGCGTGCTGTTCGCGCTGGCCGAGCTGCTCGCGGAGCGCGGCCATCGCGCGATCACTGCGTCGTCGGGGACCGAGGCTCTCGCCAAGCTCGACGAAGCCGACGTCGTGATCACCGATCTACAGATGCCCGGCATCGACGGCATGGCGCTGCTCGGTCAGGTCGCCGCGCGCGATCCCGCGCTGCCCGCGATCCTGCTCACCGCGCACGGCAGCGAGCGCGTCGCGGTCGCCGCGATGAAGCAAGGCGCATACGACTACCTGACCAAGCCGTTCGACATCGACGAGCTCGCGCTCGTGGTCGAGCGCGCGCTCGAGGCCCGCCGGCTCGCGGGTCGACAATCGCCGGCTCGCCGCCGAACAGACGCTCGGCCGCGCGCATCGTCGGCGCAGTCGCGCTCGATGCGGCGCGTGCTCGAGGCGACGTCGCGCGTCGCGGGCCGCGACGTCACCGTGCTCGTGCGCGGCGAGACCGGCACCGGCAAGGAGCTCGTCGCCGAGCTGCTCCACGCGCAATCGCCGCGCGCGCAAGCGCCCGCTGCGTGCGGTTCAACTGCGCGGCGATGCCCGCCGAGCTCGCCGATGCCGAGCTGTTCGGCCACGTGCGCGGCGCGTTCACCGGCGCGACGCGAGCGCGCCCCGGGTACTTCGCGCAAGCCGACGGCGGCACGCTCATCCTCGACGAGGTCGGCGAGCTGCCGCTCGCGATGCAGGCGAAGCTGCTGCGCGCGCTGCAGGAGGGCGAGATCCAGCCGGTCGGCTCGGGCGCGCATCGACAAGGTCGACGTGCGCGTCGTCGCCGCGACCAACCGCGACCTCGCCGCCGAGCGTGAAGTCCGGCACGTTCCGCGAGGACCTCGTACTACCGGCTCGCCGTGGTCGAGCTGGTCGTGCCGCCGCTGCGCGAGCGCACCGACGACATTCCGCGCGCTCGCTGAGGAGTTCGCGCGCCGCTACGGCGAGCGATTCGGCCTCGGCGCCGACGATGCTCGAGCCCGCGCTGATCGACGCCCTGGTCCGCGCCGACTGGCCCGGCAACGTGCGCCAGCTCGAGAACACGATCGCGCGGCTCGCGGCGCTGTCGAGCGGCGGCACGATCACGCTTGCCGACTTCCACGCAGCCACCGACACCGACGCCGCACAACGCGCCGCCGCCGGCCGCCGCGGGTACGAGCGACGACGACGATCACGAGCCACCGCCCGACGCCGAGGGTGGCCCGTCGCTGCGCGAGCAAGTCGAGGCATTCGAACGCGGCCTCGTCGCACGCGCGCTCGACGCTACGCATGGCAATCAGTCTGCCGCGGCGCGCAGGCTCGGCGTCTCGCGCGTCACGCTGATAGACAAGATGAAGAAGTACGGCCTGTCCGGTCAGGGCAAGCGTTAGCGCCACTCACTCCGCGACCGTGCGAAGCATCGGCTGCAGCGGTGCGAGCGAGGCGACCTGCTCGCTGTCGGCCCACTGGATGTTGCCGCAGGCGTCGACAGCGACGCCGAGTCCGTAACCAAGCGGATTGTTGGTGGTCTGCGTGAAGCCGCCGGGCAGCATCGCGCCGGTGTTCGCATCGAGCCGGTAGAGTTGCGGGTAGGCGTACGGCAGCGAGAGGTCGGCAGCGGCGTTCGTGCTCACGAGCATGTTGCCGGACGGGTCGACCGCGATCGTTCCCGCGGGGTTATTGGCGTACTGACTGCCCAAGGTCTCGGCGAACACGACCGACTGCGACGAATCGAGCTTCGCGACGAACAAACCGAGCAGGCTGCCCGACGGGCCCTCGCTCGCCGCTTGCTGCGGCTGTCCGAACAGGTCGATCTCGCCGGCGAACGTGCCGAATAGCGCGACGTTGTCCCCGGCGTCGATCGCGATCGACGCCACGACCTGCGCCGCCGGCTGCGCGCCCGCGGCCAGCTGCACGTCGCCGAGCTGCGCGCTCGCGACGTAGGCGCCTGTCGGGGTCCAGCTCGACGACGAAGCCATCGACATCGGTCGTGCTCGCGGCGGTCAGCACGTTGCCACCGCCAAGATCGAGCGACCCGGTGAACGAGCCGGCAACGAACACGTCGCCCTTGGAGTCGAACGCGACCTGCCCTGCCGCTGCGACGTCGAACATCAGGTCGCCCGTAGCATCGAGCACGGCGGTTCCCATCGCGGAGCCCGACATCGCGATGCGACCGGTGCGATTCGACCGCGAGGCTGTCGACGCCGTCGCCGCACAGGCCGGTGTCCACCGTGAACACGGCGTGCCCCGTCGGGTCGAGCTTGACGACGAACACGTCGATGTTACCCATCGGCTGGATCGTGCCGAGCCCGAAGTCGGTCGGCGTGGTGAACGCGCCCGCCACGAAGATGTTGCCGCTGGCGTCGATCGCGAGCTGGCTGCCGTATGGATAGAGGAACACCAGATTGCCCGACGAGTCGAGCTCGCGAATACCCGTGGTCGCCGTGTAGAACACGTCGCCGCGCGCGTCCGTCGCCACGCGGGTGCCACCGGTGATGTTCGTCTGCGAGACGAACGTGCCGGCAGCAGCCGATGGACAGGTCGCGACCGGGCCGGAGCCAGAGCCCGACCCGAACCCTGCCCCGCTGCCGAGCGGGTGAGTCGGCGACACCTGAGTGCCGACCGGGTCGTGTTTGCCGTCGCTCGGATTGGTGCAACCGAACGCGAGACCCGCGCTCGCGGCGACGAACGTCCAACGCATACCTGCCTCCTCAGATGGTTTCTTGCGAGGAAGCGCGAGTGCACGCGACGTGCCCCGGTATGCCCTTGCAACCTCAGCGCGACAACGTGCACGCGCAGCTACAGCTGCGCGCGAGTCCGAGGCAACGGCGCGCTCGGGAGAATGCTGAAGCGAGCTAGTTGCGCTGGCAGGCGGCGAGGATCTTCTGCCCGCGCGCGCTTCATGCCTACAACGGTGGCACGACCGCCGACGCGAGCGGTGACCCGCGCGGCTTCATTGTAGGGTCACGTCATGGAGATCCGCGCCGCGCGGCCCGACGACTACGATGCGTTCACGCGGTTCTGGCACCAGCTCGACCTCGATCAGACCGTGCCGCCGCGCGAGCGCTGGGTCCAGCTGATGTGCCCGCATACAATGTTCCTCGTCGAGGGCGACTCGCTCGCGGCCTACAACCTGGCGTTCGCGTTCGGCGCGCGCGGCGATGTGCGCCAGGTCGTCGTCGACCACGCGTTCCGTGGGCGCGGCGTCGGCAAGCAGCTCATGGCAGCGGCCGCCGCGAAGCTGCGCGCGGCAGGCTGCACCGAATGGCGGCTGGAAGTGCGCTCCAACAACGCGCCGGCGATCGCGCTCTACCGCTCGGTAGGGATGCGCCCGCTCCACACGATCGAGGTACTCGAGCTCGATCGCGACACCTGCGACCGCTTCGCGGCGAGCCGGTCCAGCCGGCACGTCGTCGAGCCGGTGACCACCGATGACGACGCCGCGCTCGAGCGCGCACTCGACCTCGGGCCGGGGCAGATCGCACGCTGGCGCAGCGTGCGCGCAGGCTCGCCGCTCGTGCGCGTGGCGATGACTGCGCTCACGCAGGTGTGGCGCGAGTTCTCACCGAGCCAGGGCCTGCTGTTTCCGTTCCGCGCCCCCGACGTCGACGTCGCCGCACACCTCGTCGCGGCGGCGTTGCCCGGCCCGTACGAGGTGTGCGTGATCGATCCCGCGATCACCGCGGCGCTGGTCGCGGCCGGCGCACACATCAAGGAACGGCAGGTGGAGTACGGCGGGCATTTGTGAGCGCCAGCGCTCGCTCACCAACGCGCCAGCAACACGACACCGCGCGGCGACAGGCTCGCGGTCACGCGATGCGTGTGACCGCGGTCGACGACTTCCCAGATCAACCCGGCGAGCGCGACCGCGCCACCGGCGATGAACATCGCGTTCGCGGCCTCGGCGTCGACTTGCGCGTCGTGCTGTAGCGACGATGCGGTCGTGCCGACCGGCTGTGACACCGCGCTGTTGTGGCGCGATGCCGATAGCTCGCCGAACGCACCGCCGACGCCCACGGTCGCGACGCCTGCGCCGAGCACGACCCACGGCAGCGCGCTGTGACCTTGCTCGCCGGCGCTGTCGCTCGGCGGCTGCGCCGGCAACGCCACCGGCGCAGCCGCACCGGCCTCGGCTGGTGGCGCCGGTTGCTCCGCGGCAGGCGGCGCAGGCGCGGCCGCGTCGCTCGGAGCGGGCAGCTTCGCGCGCAGGTCCTGTACGCGGGCCTGGATCGTGTCGCGGTCTTGGATGTCGCCGCCGCTGGCTAGGTATTGTTCGTAGGCCGCGATGGCGCCGGGGACATCGCCGAGTTTCTCGAGCGAACGTCCGAGGTTGTAGAGCAGGTTCGGCTGGGGATAGAGCACGTAGGCTTGCCGCAGCAGCGCGACCGCGATCTCGTACTCGCCGTGACGGTAGTGCTCGCCACTCTGCGCAGCCAGCTCGGCTGCGCGGCGCTTGTCGTTGGGGCTCGGCTCCGCGCCTACCGACGACGCCGCCAGCACGAACAGCGGGACCAACGCCCAGCGCCGCTTCATGTATGATCTCAACTTATCATGGCCGAGCCTGTCTCGACGTCGGCCGCTCCCTTGCCGCCGACGATCGGCCGGCACAACGTGCTCGGCCTGCTCGCGACCGGCGGCATGGCCGAAATCTTTCTCGGCGCCGAGCCCGGCGGCAAGCCGGTCGTGATCAAGCGCGTGCTGCCGCACCTCGCGCGCCAGCCCGCGTTCGTGTCGATGTTCATCGACGAGGCGCGCCTGAGCTCGCTGCTGCGCCACCCCAACATCGTCGAGGTCAACGAGCTCGGCCAGGTCGGCTTCGACCTGTTCATGGTGATGGAGTACCTCGAGGGCGAGAGCGTCCACAGCCTGATCCGGCGCTCGCTGCTGCGCCATCACGACATGTCGTACGCGCTCGCCGCGCACATCATTGCCGACGCCTGCGCCGGCCTGCATGCGGCGCACACGCTGTGCGACGAGCGCGGCAAGCCGTACGGCATCGTCCATCGCGACATCTCGCCGTCGAACATCATGGTGACGTACGCCGGCGCCGTGAAGGTGCTCGACTTCGGCATCGCGACCGCGGCGCATCGCCTGACGCGCACCGCGACCGGCCAGGTCAAAGGCAAGTTCGCGTACATGTCGCCGGAGCAATGCCGTGGCGAGCCGCTCGACGTGCGCTCCGACATCTTCTCGCTCGGCGTCGTGCTCTACGAGCTGACGGTGCGGCGGCGGCTGTTCAAGCGCGCGAACGAGCTGATGGTGCTCAAGGCCGTCACCTCGGACCCGATCCCATCGCCGCGGGCGCGTGCGGCCGATTATCCGCGCGCGCTCGAGCGCACCGTGATGCGCGCGCTGTCGCGCGATCCGCGCGACCGCCATGGCTCGGCGCAGGAGCTGCGCGACGAGCTGCTCGCGGTCATCGCCGAGCTCGGCGGTGTCGCGGAGCCGCACGCGCAGCTGTCGCGCCAGATGACGTCGCTGTTCACGGACCGCATCGACCTCAAGCGAGAGATGCTGCGCGAGGCGCGCTCGGGCCACGAGCTACACGCGATGCCGTCGGCGGAGGTCGACGAAGACCTCGACGAGTCGCTCGATGCACCGCCCACGCCGGCGCCGCAGCGGCGCAAACGCCGCGCGTGGTGGCTGATCCCGCTGGTCGCCGTGGGCGTCGCGGGCGCGGTGACCGCGTCGCTGGTCGCGGCCTCCGGCCCCGAGCTCGCCGCGCCTGCCCCGACCGCCGTGCATCAGATGACGCCGTTTCCGGCGACCGAGCCGGGCGATCAACCGGGCCAGCACCATTCGGACGGTGGGCCTCTGCCACAGCGTGCAAGGAACGGCGTTCGAGCTCTCGCTAGATCTAGGAATGAATTATGGCGAGATCGACTACCTCGCCGCTGGAATCAACCACATGGCGTTCTACCTCCGGTTCGAACGAGACGGAGAAGATCTCTACCCCCGCCTCCGAGCTCTCGCCGACGCAGGCGAGGTCCCGGCGGACAACCAGGTGCGCTATGAAATGCTTCGCCGCTTTGGCTACTTCGTCACCGAGTCGAGCGAACATTTCGCTGAGTACGTTCCGTGGTTCATCAAGCGAGACAGACCCGATCTCATCGATCGCTTCCACATTCCCCTTGATGAATACCCGCGTCGCTGCATAGCGCAGATCGAGCATTGGGAGGCCGAGCGCCAACAGCTCGAGAATGGGCCTGTCGTCGGCGTACATAGGAGCGGTGAGTATGCCGCCACGATCATCCGGAGTATCGAAACGGGCCGACCGAGGACCATCTACGGCAATGTCGCCAATCATGGGCTCATCGATGATCTTCCCCATGGTTGCATCGTCGAAGTACCGTGCCTCGTGGATGGCAACGGCGTCCAGCCGACTCGAATCGGATCACTCCCGCCACAGGTAGCCGCCCTGATCAGAACGAACATCAACGTCCAAGAGCTCACCGTCGAGGCTGCGTTGACCGGACGGCTCGATCACGTGTATCACGCGGCCATGCTCGACCCCCACACGGGCGCCGAACTCGACGTCGATCAGATCTGCGCCTTGGTCGACGAGCTGCTGGTGGCTCACGGCGAATGGATGCCCGACCTGCGCTAATCGGAGGGCCGCCCACCATCCCCTCTGATGAGGCACAGTGGAAGGGTGCGTGGCCGCTTCAGGCTTGCCGTTTGGGTCTTTTCGTCGCCGCTCTGTTAGCCGCATGTAGTAGTGGAACTGCGTTGTTGTCGTCGGCGACAACGACTGACGCGTCGGCTCCAACGGCCGTTTCGTCGACAGCTTCTGTTTCGGCGACGACTTCTGTTTCGTCGACAACTTCTGTGCCGGTTTCGGCTCAGCTGTCCGCGTGCCGATCGTCGCAGCTGTCGGCGTCGGCTACGCCAGGCGCTGGGGCGGGCGGTCATGCGGCCTTCATCATCGTGGTGAAAAACACCTCTTCCACCGCGTGCAACCTGGACGGCTATCCGAAGACGGCCTGGTTTATCGGTTCCGGTGACACTCGCCTGGGCGCCACCATCGATCAAGTGGTCGCCCCCTCTTCGGGCTCCGTGACCGTGAGCGCCGGGCAGGAGGCCAGTGGGACACTTTGGACTGACAGCCCCGGAGTTGGCGCACCTTCATATTGCAATCCCGTTACCGCCGACGCGCTGGGTATCGAAGTCACACCAGATCTGGAACCACTCACGGCATCGATCAGCACGACTGTGTGCAGCACCAAACAACAGCATCGGGACAACGCCCATCGCGGCGGGCGCCGCTCAGGGCCCTTTGTACCCCGTCCGAGGTTGCGGGGGGGCACCTTCCACCGAGAACCGGGACGGCGCGGGTCAACGGACCTGCTCGCAGACGCGGCGAGTCACGTGGTACGCCCGCCGTCACCCCCTCTCACGTGGACATTCCCTCAAAACACAAAAGATCATCAACTTTGGGGATAGCGTCGCCGAATCCCACGGGGTGTGATAGCGCAACGCGTGTTGCAAGACGCGGGTAGCGGGAAGATCCCGCGTCCTGTTTACGGGGCTGCAAGAGGAGAAAGCTATGCGGAAGATTCTGGCCGGTGTCGCCACACTTGCGATGGTAGGGCTCGTCGGGGTGGTGACAGCTCCGTCAGCCATCGCCAAGACTCACCACGTGGCTCACTCGAGCGACCCCGTCATTTATGACAGCACGTCCCAGGTCAACGTGTCCGCCAGTCAGGGCTTCCAGTGCTGTGGGACCAGCGAGTTCGGCGACGCCGTGACGTTCGCAGGGTCCGCCCGCTTCCTCACCGGGGTCAACGTGGAATTCAGTCCTTGGTCCGTGTACTCGAACCCGTCCACCCCCAACGGCTACACCCCCGCGCAAGCGTGGCAAGGGCAGGCCACGGGCCCCTACCCCGGTGGCGGCCCCAACCCGAACGGTGCCACGTACAGTGACCCGAACGGCTTCTATTGGCCGCTGACGCTCAACCTGTACTCCGAGACCACCAGCACGGAGTCGAACATCAACACCCCCGGGAGCTACCCCGCCGCCGGCACGCTGCTCGGCAGTGTCACCGAAAACGCCCTCATCCCGTGGCAGCCAGAGCCCAGCCTCAACAGCACCTGTTTGAGCGACGATCAGGCGGACCTCGGCGGCACGGTGCAGGCGTGGTTGTCGCCGACGCTGGGATGCTTGTTCGGGGGCCTCGCCACCATCAACTTCAACCTCTCGAGCTTGCCGGGAGGCGGAGTGGCGGCGCCGAACACCGTGGTGTGGGGTGTGGCATTCGACACCGACACCTGGGGAGCCAACCCCGTCGGTGTTGACGGACCGTACGACTCGCTGAATGTGGCCACGACGACGGGCGTCACGGTAGGAACCGACGCAAATGTCGGCGGCGCGTTCTTGGACTCCACGGAGGCCGGCGAGTACGGGAGCTGCTACTCGACCCCCAACGACTACTCGAGCCCTCTGGTCAACAACTGCTCCACGGGAACGTTCCGCAACGACCCCAACGGGTGGACCGGGTACATCCCGGCTGTCCAGTTCAGCGCCGTGAGCAACATCGCCCCCAGTTTCACCAGCACCAACGAAGCCAGCGCAACGCAGCGGGAGCCCTTTACCTTTGAGGTGACGACGGCCGGTTACCCGGTTCCGTCACTTGGCGTCCGCAACCTGCCTCGCGGCCTCACCTTTACATCCAACCACAACGGAACGGCGACCATCACAGGTTCACCGCGCCGCCACGGCACGCACGTCTTTACCCTCAAGGCGCGCAACTCAGCCGGCACGGCGACACAAAAATTTACGCTGACCATCAGTTCATAACCTCAGCGGTACTCAAGATCCGACAAACCGACCGGGCCCTCGTGGCCCGGTCGGTTTGGTTTCGGGGCCCGCTCGGATCGCAGTCGCCCGGGTTGCTGCTGTCGCATGGCACGACCAAAAATGTCAGGCTCTCGGGGCACTGAAGAGTGGGGGGCATTTGCGGATGGCACGAGCGGAGTTCCTGGGAAAGATCGGCGACGACTGGCGCGACTCAGAGCCATGGTGGCCGCCTGTAGCCACCCCACCGCCGGGCGCTCCCAATGTCGTGCTCATCGTGCTCGACGACGTCGGCTTCGCCCAGCTGGGCTGCTACGGATCCGACATCGATACCCCTGTCATCGATGCCGTGGCGGCCGAGGGCGTGCGACTCACCAACTTCCACACCACCGCTTTGTGCTCGCCCACGCGGGCCTGCTTGCTGACCGGACGGAACCACCACCGCAGCGGCATGGGCCGGGTGGCCGACCTGGCCAGTGGGTTCCCCGGCTACTGGGGACGCCCGCCGCGTGAGAACGGCTTCTTGTCGGAGATGCTGAGGTCGACCGGCTACGCCACCTATGCGGTGGGAAAGTGGCACCTGAGCCCCGAGGGCGAGACGAACATGGCCAACTCACGGTCCACGTGGCCCCTGGGGCGCGGCTTCGACCGCTGGTACGGCTTCCACGGCGGGGAGACCCACCAGTTCGTCCCCGCCCTCTACCACGACAACCACGCCGTTGCTCCGCCTCGTTCGCTCGATGACGGGTATCACCTCAGCGCCGATCTGGCCGACCGGGCCATCGAGTACCTGGGCGACCTACGAGCCGTCGACGACGAGTTGCCGTTCTTCTTGTACTTCGCCACGGGGGCGTGCCACTCGCCCCATCACGCCCCGGCCGACTGGATCGAGCGCTACCGGGGCCGCTTTGCCATGGGCTGGGATGCCTGGCGCCAGGAGACCTTCGCCCGCCAGCTCGCCACCGGCGTCATCCCCGAGGGGACCGTGCTCACACCTCGCCCGAGTTGGGTGCCGGCTTGGGACAGCCTCGATGAGCGCGAGCACGCGCTTGCCGAGCGATTCATGGAATGCTTCGCGGCGTTTTTGTCCTACACGGATGCGCAGATCGGCCGCGTCCTTACCTTCATCGAAGACCTGGGCGACGCGGATGACACGGTCGTGATCATCGTCTCGGACAACGGCGCCAGCTCCGAGGGCGGCAAGGAAGGCACCATAAACGAGGGGCGTCTGGGGAACTTCGACGGAGCCAGCGTCGGAGAGATGTACCGCCGGATCGAAGAGATTGGCGGGCCTCTCAGCCACAACAACTACCCGTGGGGGTGGACCATGGCGGGCAACACCCCGTTCAAACGCTGGAAGCGCGAGGTCCACGAGGGTGGCGTGGCCGATCCCTGCATCGTCCGCCTACCGGCCAGCCGGCGCCCCACCGCACGCGGCGTTACTCGCCGGCAGTTCGCCCACGCCGTCGACATCGCACCCACGGTCCTCGAGCTGGTTGGCATGACGCCACCGATCGAGATCGATGGTGTCGACCAGTCCCACCTCGATGGCACCAGCTTCGCCTACATGCTCGGTGACGGCGGCGACAGTGAAGCCGGTCGGCACGTCACCCAGCATTTCGAGATGCTGGGATCGCGCGCCATCTATCACGACGGTTGGAAGGCCGTTACCTACCACCCCGTCGGCCCCATCTACGACGACGGCTTGCGGTCCAACGCGCCGTGGGACGATGACGTCTGGGAGCTTTATCACGTGGCGCAGGACGTCTCGGAGTCACGCGATCGCGCTGGCGAGTTCCCCGACAAAGTCGCCGAGCTCGTGGCGCTGTGGTGGGCCGAGGCCCGCCACAACGACGTACTCCCACTCGACAACCGGGTGCTCGAGATAATCGCGGACAAGCACGACCACCGGCGCCCCCAGGCGACGTACCGTTACTTCCAAGGTGGCGCCCCGGTGCCCGAGTGGGTCGCCGTCGATGTGCGAAATCGTTCTCACTCCATAGAGGTGACCATCGACGTCTCCGATGGCGCGGTGCCGTCGGGGACCCTGCTCGCACTCGGGTGCGCGCTGGGAGGATGGTCGTTACACATGATCGACGGGCACCTGCGTTACGTCCACAACCTCTACAGCCGCCGACACTACGCGGTCACCGCCGAGAGACCATTGGGTTCAGGTCGCCACGAGGTGGCCTTTCACTTCGAGAAGGACGAGGCACTCGGCGGCCACGCCACCCTCGTGCAAGATGGCGACATCGTCGGGACAGGCACCATCGAACGCTTCACCCCGGTGGCGTTCAACGAGGTGATGATCGGCCTCACCTGTGGCTATGAATGGGGGCCCGCCGTCGGAGGCGATTACGAAGCGCCATTTGCCTTCAATGGCACCATTGTTCGGGCTGAAGTGAGGGCCACTGGTCCCGTCGTGCGAGACCCGGTGGCCGAGGTAGCTGCCATTCTCGCCTCCCAATGAAGCCGGCGCTACGGCGCCGATTGGCCTACCGAGAAAAACCGAACTCTAGTGCCGTATCAAGCAACGTTTGCGCGCTTTACCAGCTCACGCAGTGTTTTGTCCTGAGCGTTGCGGTTGCGCCAGATGATGTAGCGACGGATCATCGAGTTCTGCTCTTCGTGTGAGCGGTGGTCGGTGCCGTCGAGGGTGAAGTAGCGCAGCGCCTGGAACTGCGCCTCGATCCGGTTCATCCAGCTGGTGTTGGTGGGCACGTAGGCCAGCTCGACGTTGTTGGCCGCCGCCCAGTCACCGACCCGGGTGTCGTTCTTGGTGGAGAGGTGCGGGCTGAAGTTGTCCAACACGATGGCCATGCGGATGTGCGCCGGATAAAGCGTCCGCAGGTAGCGGCAGAACTCCAAGAAGGTGGTGCGGTCCTTCTTCACCTTGATGTGGCCGTAGATCTTGTCCTGATGGTCGTAGGCGGCCATGAGGTGACGGACTCCGCCAAAGCGGGTGAAGGTGGCGCGGCGCCGGCGACGTCGGGGTGCTGCGGCGCCGGCTTCCTTCTTGATGGCGATCGGTGCCCACTCCGAGGAAACAAGTTGAGCGGCCCGAACTCGTCGAAGCAAAGCACGACCGCGGGGTCGCTTTTGCCCGGGCGTACCTTGCCATCAGCGATTTCGTAGAGGTGCAGCACCCGGTTCTTCTTGGCCTCGAAGTCGGGGTCGCTCGACGCTTTGTAGGTCTTGATCACTTGAAACGAGACGCCCTCCTCTCGGAGTACCAGGCGCAGGCCTTCGTGGCTGATGTCGTCGACCACCCCCCCAGCCACCAAGAACTCGGCCAGTTTGGACAGGCTCCAGGTCGAAAAGGGCAGGTCGTGATCGACCGGACGCGACAAGGCGATCCTTTTGATCTCCCGGCGTTGGGGCAATGTGAAGGTGGGCGGCCGCCCGCCTGCGTAGCGGGGCACCAAGGAGTCGAACCCGTCGTCGTTGAAGTTGTGCAAAACGGCCCGCACCCGGTCAGGCGAGGTGAAGGCCACCTGAGCAATCTGGGCCACGTCCATGCCCTGCGCCGACAAGAGGACCATCTGGGCCCGGCGCCAGGTCACCACCGATCCCGACGAGCGCCGCACAATGCGCAGGAGACGATTGCCCTCGTCACTCGTGATATCTCGAACACGTATTCCTTCGCGCACGTGACCTCCTTGTTGGGAGGTCCAAATTCTGCGCGACCGGGGACTCAAAGTGGTGGACGCGCCCCACCAACGTTGCCGGTCAGGGCACTAGTTCCAATGGCAACATCACATCACAATGACTAGTTCGCTCGGCACGCCCTACGACCTCCGTCTCCCATTGCCATATCTCCGCAACGCGCCCGCATTACCCGTCACTCGTTCCTTTGCATCTGAATCACAAGACGCCGGCCAGGCCGCCCTGTGTCGGTCGTGATGTCTCAATTTTTGTCAATGCGCCTGGACATTTTTTGACACTTCAGGCGCGGCATCCGCATGGGACAAGTGGGTGAGTTTCACCGAGCTGGGAGACCCGCACTAACCTTGCGGCCGAAACCAATCGAAAGCAGGTTGCATGGCTCCGCCGTTGGTGTCGAAGAACCGGAAGCAGTTGGTGCGCCGAATCACCGCACTGGTCGAGTCGTCCTCGCTACTGCGCGAGAAGCTCGAACGCTACGAGCAAGCGATGTTCGATTTCAAGGCCGGCATCGATAACGGTGACGCCGTGCTCCGGGCCACCGATGCCGCCACCATTCCCGGTGGACGCAAAACGGTGACCCCGGCTATCGACGAGTTCGAGGCGGCTCGGCATCAGCTCCGGCTGGCGCTGTTCTCGGTGGGGAGAGAAGAAGGTGCGTCCATCAGCGATGTCGGACGCGCTCTCGGCATTTCGCGACAACTGGCATCTCGGCTGGCCGCCGAAGCCGACCAGGCAGCCGAGGGCGTCTAGCGCTATTTGTAGGCAGTATGACGCCGTGACGAGCATGGATCGGCGAGATCTGGGCCGAGTGTTCAACGAAGTGCCTGAGCTCTACGACCGCGTATGGCCGACCTATCCAGACCAGTTGTTCACCGACCTCGTGACCATCACGGGGATGGATGAACATTCGTCGGTACTCGAAGTGGGATGCGGTACCGGCCAAGCCACCCGATCGCTGGCAGCACTCGGGTGCTCACTGATTGCCGTTGAATCCGGCATTGCCATGGCTGAGCTTGCTCGTCGACGCCTCGCTGCTTTCGCCAACGTCGAAATCGAGACAGCAACGTTCGAACAGTGGGACGACGCTGGGCGCTGTTTCGATGTCCTTGTTGCGGCGGCGGCATGGCACTGGGTCGACCCGGCCGTTGGATGGAGCCGCGCTCATGACCTGATCCGGCCCGATGGATGGATGGCGCTCATGGGCAACGTCGTCGTCCGCCGGGCCGACGAGGCCGAGGTGTACGGCGAGACAGCTGATCTCCACGAGCGCTTCTCCCCCGGCAACCCGGATTGGGGGCATCCGCCTCTCGAGGACGATGTGCGGGCCACCGAAGAAGGTTGGGGACAGGTCACCGATCCCGGAACGTTGTTCGGCCCGACCATCTGTTCGGTGGCACCCCACCGTGCAGTTTTTTGACGCAGAGGGCTTCGCTGACCTCCTGCGTACGATGTCGCCGTATCGCCGACTCGATTACGACGTTCGGGAGCCGCTGCTGGACGCCATCGCCGAGCGCATCCGCACGCAACTGGGCGACCGGGTTTCACGTCGCTACCTCAGTGTGCTCCGGGCAGGCCGACGGGTCGGATGAACGTAGCCGAGGGAGGCGATACGCAGTTGCTCCTGGCGCTGCTTACCCCAGGTCTGAAGCGTGCTCCCGGTACAGAGGCGTGAGCTCGGTCCACCGAGCCTGCCAATCGCCCCGTTGGCGTCCACCCAGGTAGGCGGTGAGATCTTCCAGGTGCGCCTGCCAGCCCGCGGCGTGACTCGAAACCTCGGCAAGAGATACTCCCCGATGCTCGATGACCAGGCGCGTTTTGTCACCCTCAGGCGTGAGGACCGCCTCGATGACGGCTTCGGACGTACCAGGCTCCATGGTGACCAACAGATGTCGAGGTGCGTCACAGATGTCGATTCGTGCCGGCCCCTCCCAACTGCTCGTGAAACGGGTTTGGATGTGACCCCCAACCCGAAGATCGCCTTCGACGGCGACGAGCCAGCGCTCCAAGCGGTGCGGATCGGTCAGCGCCGACCACAGATCGTCTACGTCCGTGTCGTAGACGTCCTCCATCCGGATGGCGCCTCGGTCGTCACCGAGTGAACGCATGCGGCCCACCACGCGGGTCGACAACTTGGGAGTGCTGGTCATTTCGTACCCCTTCGATCGTGCTTCCCACGGGCGACCTCGGTGTGCAAGGCCTCCATGTGCTGTTCCCACAATGACCGGTAGCGACCGAGCCAAGCATCGACCTCGGCCAGCGGCGCTGGACGCAGGCTGTAGACCCGCCACTGCGCCTGTTGGTGGACTTCTACCAGGCCGGCGTCCCGCAACACCCGGAGGTGGCGCGAGACTCCGGGACGGGCAATAGGCAAGAGCGCAGCCAGTTCGCCAGCGGTGGCCGGACGGTCCCGGAGCACCTCGAGCACGGTCCTCCGGCTTTGGTCCGACAGCGCATGCAGGACGGTATCCACACGAGGAGGGTACCTATTTCGTTACGTACCCGTCAAGGTACATACACCACCCAAACGGGATTCGGACCTGCAACCCGCTCACTCTCCTCAGTTGACAAACGCCGGGCCCCCGCACATACTCAACTAGTAAGTTGATTAACTCATCAGTTGAATACATATGACAAACGATCCACTGAGTCTGACTTTCGGCGCCTTGGCCGATCCGACCCGACGGGCAATCCTGGTTCGCCTGGCGGAGGGCGAGGCGACGGTGAATGAGCTCGCCGAGCCCTTCGACATCAGTCTGCAGGCGGTGTCCAAACACCTCAAGGTGCTCGAAGGGGCGAGCTTGATCTCACGGGGACGCGATGCGCAGTACCGACCGTGTCATTTCGAACCCGCACCATTGGAAGCGGCCACTGACTGGATGGCGACGAATCGACAGATCTGGACGGAGCGATTCGACCGGCTCGAGCAGCACCTCAAGCGCATAGCGCACGAAAAGAAGAAGGGAAAATCGACATGAGCGACGCAACGACTGAACTGGGTGAAATGACCATCACTCGGATTTTCCACGCCCGGCCAGAGATTGTCTTCGAGTGCATGACCACACCCTCCCACCTGACACACTTCTGGGGACCGGTTGGCGTGAGCACGCCGCTTGAAGGGGTCACGGTCGAGCCCCGTCCCGGCGGGCGCTTCGAGACTTTGATGGTCAACGATGAGAGTGGCGACGAGTACCCGATGCGTGGTGTGTTCGTCGAGTTCGATCCGCCCCGTGCGCTCTCGTTCACGGAAGCTGATGTCGAGGGCGGCATGACGACCGCGATCGTCTTTAACGACCTCGGTGATGGCCGCACGGAAACGGTCACTCATCAGACCAACGTGCCGCCGATGCTGATGAGCCCGGACGCTCAAGCTGGTCTTGAGTCCAGCTTCGTCAAGATGGATGCCTATCTGGCCACCCTGTAGGGGCGAGACGGCGCTCGATTCGCACTATCGGTAAAACGGGGGCGCCCCGAGGTGCCGGGTCACGCACCGGCTCGAGAGCCGCCATCAAGCTCCACGTCGACATTCCCCGTAGATCGGGTGGAACGTAGACCCGCCCGCTAAATCAACTCGATCCCGGTGAGTCAAGATCGGAAAAGCGTTCGTGGTTTGGGGACACCATGCACCGTGAGCGCTTCCGTGCGATCGTGGTCCGATGGTTCCTGTCGAACATTTCAGCCAGCAGGGCTTCATCCAGTTCCTGGCGTTCGAGCCCGTCGAGGCCGGTGGTGCGATGGCCGTCATCAAGCTTGACCCGAAGGCTGAGCATCTCAACTTATGCCGACCGGTCAGTTATCAACCGGGCGAGGGGGCTGGAGCCTGCTCGCAACTCGGGGGATACCACCTGATCTTCGTATCCAGTCTGATGCGGGCGGGGACGTTGTCGTGGCCGCGCGCCCTGGCTTCCCGGTCACCCCCTCTCAATCGCCCGGGCCATCGGGATCCGGATCGTCGACGCCGCCCACGTCCCCAGTAGCCGCGGGGCGGATACGGTGGCACGATGGGTCGATGATAGCGAGCATGGACGACATTGCGACGCTGGTCCGAAAGGCTCTGGTGTCGGAAGACATATCAGCGTTCGCTGAACTTCTCGACCCGGACGTTACGTGGGGAGCGCCCGGTGCTCGCACTCCCAGCTGCAAGAGCCGCAACCAAGTGTTGGCCTGGTATGAGCGTGGTCGGGATGCTGGTGTCCGAGGAAGCGTCTATGACTTGGAAGTCTTGGGTACTCGACTCCTCGTGAGTATGAGCGTGCGCGGCACAGAGAACGCGCAGGAGCGCGGCGGAGTCGCCCTACGGTTTCAAGTGCTAACGGTCCGGGACAGCAAGATCGTGGAGATTGTCGGATTTGACGATAAGACAGAGGCGCTGGCCTATATCGCCACCACGATAAAGGGGGGCGGCGCGTGGCCATGTTCATTTATCAACGGCGTTAAGATCGAAATCGTGGGACTCGACGGTTCCCGGTTACGGCGCCTCGTCCTCGATCAAACCAAGGATCACCAGCGAATCCCCTGAGACAAAAGTCCTGATCTACGATGTCCTGAGACATCGGTCATCTCGCAAGGAACTCACGCACGAGCTCCGCAATACTGTCGATTTCGCTCTCTAAGGCGAAATGACCCGCATCAAGTAGATGAATCCTTGCGTCCGGGAGATCCCGCGCGAATGCTTCCGCACCGGCCGGGCCGAAGATTTGGTCATTGGCGCCCCACACCGCCAACAGCGGCACCTGCGATCTCCGAAAGTACTCATGTAGTTCGGGATACACCTCCAGGTTGCTCGTATAGTCACGAGCCAATTCCAGCTGCACTTCGGAGCTTCCTGGGCGTCGAATCAATGCGTAATCGTGATTCCAAGTGTCAGGACTCACCAGACTCGGGTCGGGAACTCCGTGCGTGTACTGCCACTTGATGGCGTTCAAGGTGAATGCAGATCGTATTGCCTCCCCGTTGACCTGGTTTGGTGCGGAAGCGAAGTTCCAGATCGGTTCCCAGTACTCCTCGACGAAGCCTTCCGTATACGCGTTCCCATTCTGACTGATGACCGCAGTGATGGACACCGGATCTCGGATCGCCAATCGCCAGCCAACCGGAGCCCCATAGTCCTGCACATACATCGCATAGCGGTCGATTCCGAGTCTGACCAACAATGCCGCGGTGATGGCAGCCAGGGAATCGAAGCTGTAGTTAAAGTCGGCGACCTGTGGTGCATCTGACAGCCCAAAGCCTAGGAAATCAGGTGCTACCACGTGGTACCGATCGGCGAGCAATGGAATCAGATGTCGGTACATGTGAGAACTCGTCGGGTAGCCGTGGAGCAGGACAACATGAGGTCGACTAGGGCTGCCTGCCTCCCGATAGAAAAGAGAGTGGCCATCCACAATCGCCCTCCGGTGGTGGACTTGGGCCATATTCGACTCCTTCCGAATTCATCCGCATCAAGTCCGATCGGCGCGTGGTCCGCTGTCTCGGGTGCGCTTCCGGAGGCCACTTCTTGGCGTCTGAGTCACGAACGACTCCAGTCCAATGAGAGCCGAGGATCGTCTATGTCGGGGAGTCGTCTCACCGACATAGACGGTTCGGCCTCGGAGCTGTCAGGAACGGCCTCACGGCGAAACTGTCGAGCCCGACCCGCTATGAAATACCCTCGACAGCCATCTCGATAAGCGCAACCACCTCATCGGGATGTGACACCATCACCACGTGGCTCGACGGGACGCCAACAGTGGTTGCACCCATCCGCTCGGCGAACGACCGCTCAGCGTCAGGCGGGATGGCCTCATCCTTCTCGGCGACCATGTACCAGGTCGGCAACGACTTCCAGGCCGGAGTGCCCATTACGTCTCCGAGCGTGGATGTTGAGAGCGGCTGCTGAACGGCAAACATGACGTTTGCCTTCACTTCGTCGACATCGGCAGCGAAATGGTTGACGAAGTCCTCCTTTGGCAACCACGCAAACCCGCGCTCATCGATGTCGAGATTGGCGAGTGCCGGAGTTGGCGGACCCGAGGCGAGGAGAGCTCCGATCGACTCACCCTCATCGAGACCGAATGCAGCGATATAGACCAGGGCAACAACATTCGGAGCATCATTACCGAGCGCCGTCATGATCTGCCCGCCATACGAGTGGCCGGCCACTACCGTTGGGCCGTTCTGACGACCGAGGACTTCGCGCAACCTGGCCACGTCGTCAGCCAACGAGGATTCCGGAAACTGCGGGGCAGCGACGTTGTATCCGCGGGCTTGGAGTTGCTCGATGACAGTGCTCCAGCAAGATCCATCTGCCCAAGCACCGTGAACTAGGACAATATTCGGAAGGTCAGTCATTGTGAAATTCTCCTTTTGGTTGTGGTGGAAACTGCATGCTGTGAATCACTTGAAGCTCTCGTTGGCCGTCACCAACACTTTCGGCACGACGGCTTCGGTGCTTGGCGAATGAGCAGTTGTTTGGGCCGCAGGCGGGGGAAGGAGGCGACCGTGGGAGATGGCTACGATCGTGCGGGTGGCGATAGCGCCCACCAGCACACTGATTGCGGCCAGGACCAGGTAGGCGAGGGCCTTTCCTCCGCTCGCATGCTCGGCGTCGATCCAGAACAACAGCGTCGACGCCACTGCGGCCCACGAGAAGGTGAAGGCCCAAGTGGCCAGTGAGAACTTGAGTCGCACGTACCGGCCGATGAGGGGGATCTGGGCCACCACCATCAACAACCCGTAGCCCGCCAGCGCTGTTACGAAAGGGGTGATGTGGGCCCCGTGGCTGAAGAAGTAGGCCAAGCTGGCAACGGCCGCCGGTGCCACCTCGATGGCCATGGTCGGAGCCAAGGCGTCGGGCAGTGGTGGCCTGAAGATGAGACGGCCGAGGATCATCGAGCCCACGATGATCCAGCAGAGGATGCCGAGCCCCAGCATGAACTGCGCCAGGCGCTGCTGACCCACCACGGCAGCCCCGGCGGAGGCGACCAACCCACCGGCCACCGTAGGTAGGAAGTAGCCAGGATGAAGCCGATCGAACTCGGTCCCTCCGCGCATCCAGGTGCCGGTGAACCAGCCCCCTAGGAGCACGACTCCGACGATGGATACGTCTACGATCACCGCCGCCAACCTCCGGTCATACGGGGCGATGCCGTCGGCGGCCAGCAAAATGGGGGTGATGAGAGCGAGCGAGGCGAATGGCCCAACGGTCATATCGCGCAAGTCGGTGGGGAGGGCACCTCGGCTAATGAGCACGTAACGGAGATAGAGAACGACGGAGACCAGCCAAACCACTGCAGCCAGGCCGACCAAGAGGTCGCTCACCTCGTGTGGGGCCAGGTGTTGGTCGACGCCGATCCGCCAAGCTGTGGCAAGACCGGCGATGCCAAAGCCCATGCCGAAGATGTTCAGCGGGATCCGGCGTGCGTAACGCCAGTCCAGGCCATCTGTGTGGCTCTCGCTGGCCGAATGACTTTCTGCCACGGTGTCTCCGATCCCTTGGGATACGCATCGGTTCGTCCGGCCCAGGAAACGAGCCTCGTTGCCCCCAGTGTGAACTGCCTGACACAGATCCTGCATCCCCCGATTCGCGTAGTCCGAGTCGCAGCGACCTGCGGGTAGCGGCTACGTAGAGGAGCCCCCACGAGTATGGCGAGCCGATCGTCTGCCACTTCTTGCGTAAATGGGTGTACGGACGGAACTGGGGGCATGATGGTGCCCATGGGATGCAGGAGAGCCAGCCCCTGGGCCCCCCTATGTTGCTAGGCCGTGATGAGGAACGAGCGACACTAAACGGCCTCATTGATGCGGCCGGCGAAGGCCTCAGCGGTGCCCTGGTCCTTCACGGCGAAGCCGGTATGGGCAAGACCACGCTGATGGACTATGCCGTTGAGACCGCGTCAACCTTGCAGGTCACTCGCATTGCCGGCATCGAAGGGGAACGCGATCTCAGCTATGCCGCGCTGCATCGCCTACTCCAACCGTCGCTCGATCGACTAAGTAACCTGCCTCGACCGCAACGAGACGGACTGAGTTCGGCGCTCGGATTGGCCAGTCATGAGGCTGCAGATCCTTTCCTCATAGGTCTTGCCACGTTGACCCTGCTTGCCGACCGCGCGACTGAGCGTGGTCTCCTCTGCGTTGTCGACGATAGCCAGTGGATCGACACTGAGTCCCTTCAGGCCATTGCGTTCGCCGCCCGCAGATTACAAGCCGACGGAATTGTCATGTTATTTGGCGTGCGGACCCCTACTGCGGTAACCAGCTCTCTTGCTGACCTCCCGAGTATCGAAATAGCAGGCCTGCCCGATGCGGCCGCCCACGATCTGCTGTCCACCGTTGTATCGAGTCCGCTTGACGCCGGTGTGGCTCGCCACATCATCACTGAGACCAGTGGGTGTCCCCTGGCGCTGAGGGAGTTGGCCAATGAGTTATCGGCCGATCAGTGGATTGGGGTCGATCGGGTGTCGGCACCAATTCCCATCAGTCGACAACTGGAGGCGCACTTCCGCCGCCAGTTCGAGGACCTAGACCCCGGGACTCAGACGTTCATTCTTGTAGCGGCCGCAGAAGCCTCGGGGGAATCTTCGCTAGTTCGACGAGCTGCTCTGAGACTTGGATGTACCGAAGACGCCGAGCTCGATGCAGTTCGCTGCCGTTTGTTGACGACCACGCCGTCCTTGGTATTTCGACACCCGCTGATTCGATCCGCTGTGTATACGGGAGCGAATGCCGCGGACCGAAGGAAGGTCCATCGCGCACTGGCCGACTCGATCGACCGCTCGATCGATCCGGATCGTTGGGCTCAGCATCTTGCTGCCCTCACCACCGGATTCGACGGCAGGCTTGCCGATGACCTTGAATCCGGAGCAAACCGAGCGCGCGACCGAGGTGGGTACGCCGCTGAAGCATCCTTGTTGACGCAAGCGGCGGGGTTTACTGAGCAGGCGGATCTGCGCTCAGAAAGACTGCTTGGGGCGGCGGCGGCGGCGCTCAATGCTGGCTCATCACGCAGAGCCCGCAAACTCCTAAATCAGGCAACTATTGAGTCGACAGATCCTCTTCAGCTAGCCCAAGCTCAACAGCTCGACGGTCGATTGCACGTTTCCATGGTGCAGCCTTCGCTGGCTCCTGCCCTATTTCTTGCTGCGGCTCGGCAATTCTTACCCCTTGATGTTGACCGGGCCCGCCACTCGATGCTTGAAGCCTTCGATGCGTTCTTGATGAGCCATTACTTCACGCGTGGAACTGATGGCGCGGAGATTGCTAAAGTTGCCCTCACAACTCGACCCTCGACTTCGACAGAGAGCATCGCGGACCTGCTCCTCGACGGAATATCTCTCCTGCTCGGAACAGGTTATGCGGAATCGGTCGGCACACTCCGCCGAGGAGCCCAGCGCCTGAGGGACGGACCGAACTCGGCAGAGGACACCATCCGGTGGACGGCCTATGGCATGGTCATCGCTGACGAGCTCTGGGACGACAGGTGCTTTATCGCGTGGGTGGAGCAAGTCGAGAGTGTTGCAAGAAAACGGGGTGCTCTCGTGGCGCTTCAGATGAGCCTGATTGCACTTGCTGTCCATCAGATTCGCTTAGGGAAGTTTTCAGCCGCAGACGCCTTCTACGCGGAGTCCTTGGAGATCACAGCTGCAACGGGTGGGGGTGTGGCCGTGGACCTCTACAGGCCATTGAATGCGGAACTACTGGCCTGGCGTGGCGAGGAGGCTGCGACTCGTTCTGCTGCAAAGAAGCTGATCGAGATGGGGGAAGCAGTTGAAATGGGCGTGGCACAATTTCAGGCCTACCACGCGCTCGCGATCCTGGAGCTTGGTGCCGGAAGATACCCCGACGCATTGCTGGCCGCTCAGTTTGCTGTGGAGCGAAAGGCAATCGGTTGGAAGTGCCAATCGTTGCCGCTGGTCATCGAGGCTGGACTTCGCAGTGGAAATCGGAAGGCTGCGGAGAGGGCATTGGAGGAGTTGAGGATGCGCGCGACGGCAAGTGCAACGCCATGGGCGCTGGGACTCCTGGCACGTTCGCAGGCACTCATGGCTGAAGGACCCGCGGCAGAGGCACTTTTCAACGAATCTATTGCTCACTTGAAGCAGACACTCGTTGTCACCGATCTCGCCATAGCGCAACTCTCTTTCGGCGAGTGGCTGCGGCGTCAGCAACGACGGACTGATGCTCGTACCCAACTTCGCGAGGCGCATGATGCGTTCCAGTCAATGGGGGCCGCGGGATTTGCAGAGCGCGCACGAAGCGAGCTTCTAGCTACCGGCGAACATGCCATCCGCCGGACTGTGGAGACCAATACTGACCTCACTCCCCAAGAGCTCAAGATCGCTCAACTCGCATCGAGAGGGGCAACGAATCCGGAAATCGCGGCTCAGATGTTCATCAGCCCTAGCACGGTCGACTACCACCTGCGCAAGATTTATCGAAAACTGGAGATCACCTCGCGTCGACAGTTGGAGCGTGCACTTCCCCTCTAGTCGAATATGCCTATCTTCGAAGCGGCGGAGTACAACGGGCAGGTCCGCCAGTGCGCCCCGAAAATCAAAATGATGGGTGGGGCACTGTCCAGCGAGAAATGTTCAGATCCTCTTTCTGGGCGGGCGACCAACTGCACGTCACACGTCGAAGGCGACCACAGCGAACTGAATCCGGCGCAGCAGATGACCGGCTGCCTCCCTGCTTGGGAAAATAGCGGTGTCGAAGACGCTGTTCTCGCCAAGCCAGGAGGCACTTTCAGTGACCGCAGTATCGCGCGGAATTGACCGCATCGAGGTGACCTTCGACGAGCCAAACCTGGTGGCGAACGCCGGGCTGCTGCTCGTGGCCACGTTGAGCGTCCGGCTCGGGCTGGAACGCCTGATCAACGCCACCGTTCACCTCTCGGGTCGTGTCGGCGGCGCGCTTCCGGGACGCAAAGTGCTCACGCTGGTGCACGCCATGGCCGCGGGCGGGTCCCACATCGATCACGCCGACATGCTCCGTTCGGGCGCCACCGGGTCGGTCCTTGGTCACCGTGTGATGGCGCCCTCCACCTTGGGCACATTCCTGCGGGCCTTCACCTTCGGCCACGTCCGTCAGCTCGACGCGGTGCTGGGTGAAGCGCTGCGCCGGGCGTGGGCCCTCGGGGCGGGGTCGGGGTCGGACCAGCTCGTCATGGACCTCGACTCCACCATCTGCGAGGTGTGCGGCAAGACCAAGCACGGCGCGAGTTACGGATACACGAAGAAGCTCGGCTACCACCCCCTCATCGCTGTCCGGGCAGGGACGGGTGAAGTGCTCCACGTGCGGATGCGCAAGGGTGCGGCCAACACCCAGCGCGGTGCGGTGCGTTTCGTCGAGGAGCTGGTGTCCCGGGTGCGTCGGGCCGGCGCCACCGGGGAACTGATCATGCGCTTCGACTCGGGCTTCTGGTCCAACACCACCCTGGCCACCTTGGAGCGTCTCGACGTCGGCTACACGATGGGCGTTCGCATGATTACGGCCGTGACCAGGGTCGTCGAGGGCATCGACGAGTCCGCCTGGACCCCGATCGACTACACCGCCGACGGCGAAGCCGAGGTGGCGCAGTGCGACTACAAAGGTCGACGACTCATCGTGCGCCGCACCCGGCTGGTTGGTCGCCAGGCCACTCTGTGGCCACAGTGGCGCCACTTCGCCTTCGTGACCGACCTCGACGGCGACTGTGTCGAACTCGACTCCTTCCACCGAGCGCATGCCACCGTCGAACTGGCCATCCGCGACCTGAAAGAGGGTGCGGGCCTCGAGCACGTTCCCTCCGGACACTTCTTCGCCAACTCGACGTGGCTTGTGTGCGCGGCCCTTGCCCATGACCTCATCCGTTGGACCGCCATGCTCGGCGAGATCACACCCGAAGACCACCTCGTCGTGGCCCGCACGGTGCGCACCCGGTTCCTTTCGGTCCCAGGCCGCCTCGTCAGTCGGTCCGGGCGCCCGACGCTGCGCGCACCGCTCGAGTGGCCGTGGGCCGACACCTTCAACCGCGCCCTCGGCCTTCTGCGCGCCCTGCCGCCGGTTCCTTTGTAGCTCGGCATTGCGCGGCGGGCGCACCGCAGACGATCGCAAGACGGCGCTGACAACCGACGCGAACTTCACGAAGGCTTGGTTTTGCGCGCCCCGGCTCCGGTGAAGAACTCAGAGCGACGTCGATCGTCTCGGCGCGCTGCCAATCACCTCAAACGGCTGCCTACCTGGTCGCCGATCGGTGGATCGAGGTTAAGTCCACGCCATTTTGTGAGCGCTGCGTTAAGGGTCCGACCCGCTGAGCGCGTCCCCCCGGTCGATAACCCGAGTTGCAAGCTGACTCCATTTGTCAACCGCAAACCGCAGGGCACTTTGCACCCAAGTGGAATTGCTCGCGGACTCCGACCCACACCACGTGGGCGCCCTCAGGCCCTTGGATGACGGTGCACGTGGTCAGTGAGCGCTTTCCAAGCCTGCTCCTGATCGACTAACGCCGCGCTGTCTTGTACAACGCGATCACGCCACACCTTCTCATCTCCTCCGTAGACCACGGTTACCCGTCCTACTTGACGCAACCCGCTCTCGGGTGGCTTGATCCTTGGACCCCAATAAACGAGGAGAGCCGTAACGGGCGAGTCAAGCCCCGCGTTGTGCAACAGCTCTCGCACTCTCCGAGCACCCCGACGCGCCTGATCCATGTCCTTGGCGAGTTGGATCGCAGGTCGGGTCGCGCCGAGGTCAATCTCGGTCGACGTGTACTTAGACTCAATGGCCAGCACGTAGCTCGATCCGACTGCAACATGGTCAACATCAACCGTGAAGCCTTCGCTTTCGTCCCCCACGGTGAATGGGACGTTATGAATCACACGACAATCGGGTCCTAAGTGTTTCAGCAACGCGCCGGTCGAGTCTTCCGCCCATGAGCCCGTGATCCAGTTAACGCCACCCGAGAGGATCGCGACGGAGCCGACGAGGCTGAACAGGCCGGTTGCCAAAAGAAAGCCAACCATGAAGGTGATTGCGGTGTTGTTCGTGTGAATCCCGATGACGTGAGAGACCGCAGTAGCCCCCAACGTCCCACCGACAACCAGTACCAAAGTCAGGAGGATGAGCCCGATGATCGTCGGACGCCGGATCTCTCGCGTCACTTGTTCCAATCCCCGACGTCGGGTGGCCGCGCCCGCCTTTCGGCCAGTCATTTCTCGCATGATGAGCTCCCTTGCGTCCGCGGCGTCCTTAAGGTGTGCTGGTTGGAGTTGGCGCATCCACCGGCCACTGGTAGCGGTAGATGATCGCCTCGTCGTATTGAATGGTAGTTACGGTCGAACCAGCCGGGATTTCAAAACCCAGAAAGCCTCGAACGCATTGACCCGGTGCAACAGGCGAACCACCACTCGCAAATTGCGGATTCATGACGGGGATCGGGGCGGGGCCAACCGTTCCACCGAGAGAGAGTGAAACTTCCCACCCCAAGATCGGGGGGCCACTTGGAATCCCATTTGACCCGGCGCATGCCTTGACATTGACCACGGCGAGTTTGTCACCGGCTGGAATCAGGATCGCCGGAGTACCGGAGACCACAGGATATGAGATCGAATAGGCCGTCACGCTGCACGCGTCATCAAGTCGTTGACAGTTTGGGATCGTCCCGGTCTGCCCAAGCGTCAGGGTCGTCGGTGTGGTGATCCTGTTCACTAACGTTTGCCCGACCTCAACCGCCGCAACGTAGAAGATGACCGTACCGACGAGGCCCAAGCTTCCGATCACAATCCCGGCGGTGGCCAAGCCCCTCCCCCGCTTTAATCCGTGCGACTTGCCGATCTGCGATACGGCCAAGATTCCAAAGACGACCGCCAACACAGAGCCAATGCCACCGAGCCAAACAATCGAGAGAACGAGGGCAGCAACGGCTAATCCACTCGTTGTGGCCACAATGAACTGACCGTGGCCGCTATAGCTGGAACTCGGACCGTATTGGGGCACAGGTGGAGCTGGAGGTGGATACCACCTCCCGTCAGATGCCAGCCACCATCCTGGAGTCCCCGGCCCGCCGACCATCCCGCCTCCTTGGAGCTACATCAAAGCGTACGCGGTTCCGAAGGATTTGGCGCCGCCCTTTCAGAATTGACAGTGCCTTTTCGGGCTTCCTCGACGTTCGAGCCTGCGATTGGCTCCGATCCGAATGGGACCATGTGTTTCGGCCGTGCCAATCTCGAATCTTCCTCGCTAACGAACACGAGGCGCACGGCGCCGCACGGTTTGCCATACCCGTTGACATAGTGGGACGATTCCAAGGCGGCATCGCGATTGTGAACGGTGCGATTGCGGCGTTGAGGGAGGCGGCCATGAGTGACGTATCACGAGGTCCCGGTTGGTGGATCGCGTCCGACGGTAAGTGGTACCCACCTGAAACACACCCTGATTATGCTTCAAGAGGGGTACGAGGGCTCTTCGCCGTAGCCGAAAATGGGGCCAGCTCCGGCCCTTTTGCGCTCGACCCCTCCGGCAAGCGGCAATCTGGTTTACGCCGTCTAATCGGTCTCCGCCCACGGTGGCAGGCGCCGGTTGCAGAATGGTGATGTCCGTCCGCCGACACGGACCTCCACTGATCGTCCAAGGAGGTACCTTTACTTCGCTTCACCATCCAGAGAGGACAAGGGACGTGGCCCGTCGACCCCGCCGCAACCTACCGAGAGGCAAAGGTGCGAATGCCGCGGCGATGGGAGGAACGCTTTGAGCAAAGGAAGCCCGTTCTCGGCCGACTGCTGGTGGGTAGGACCGAGGGCAATAGACGGGCATGGATCGAGGGGTTCATCGACGCGATCCCGGTCCTGAGGAAGACGACGAAGACCCACCAGAGCCCCTTCCGCGGCGCCCAGCTCTGGGGTTAATCCCCCTCGGAAACAAATACTTCCGAGGGCCGTGAGCGGCGCCTCATAAAGGGTCATTCCATTCGTACCGGAGTACACGCCGCCGTGCTCGCCGACAGGTTGGGCCGAGCCAGTGCCGACGAAGGTCAAACCACGCTCCAAGCCAGTTTTCCATTTCATCGTCAGCTCCGTTGCCCGGTGCTGAAGCTTGAACGTGCCAGAATCTCCCCAAAGCTCGTTGCCCGTCCAGCGGTTGCCCTTGCCAAACGTCACTTGCTCACACGAATGGCCCTGAAATGGCAGCAGGTCTGACTGGAAGGTCCATACACCGGCCGGTTTGACGGGTGGCGAAGCACTCGCGGTCCCGGCGAACCCGAACGTCGCTATCGCAAACGCTGCTATCACCAACGTCATCCGGCGCATCATCGCCTCCTATTGGTCGCCTTCACCTAGCGGCCACACGTTCGGCGACGGTACAACAAGTTGGGGATGGTCGCCACGTTCCTACTTGGCGTGTACTGACATCTCTGCGAGTCTGATTTGGCCGGGCCACCAAGCGGCAATAGTTGATGGCGCAAAGAACCTCTGACTCACGCGTCTTGACGTGAGATACATGGCGGCGAAGCCAAGGACGGCGGTGCGCGGGAAGACAGTGGAACTCCTTCATTCCGAGGGCCACGATGTCGTCGAAGCTGCTGATGGCATCGAAGGACTAGAACGGTTGCGCGAACGGTCCTTTGACGTCGTCCTACTTGACCTCCACTTCCCGCGCCTTGATGGGATTGGCGTACTCGACGCTCTGGACAACCCACCTCCGGTGGTCTTGGTATCGGCTTTCGAGTACTTCGACGACCGAGTAATGCGCGACCGCCTGGAGTCGAAGGTGGTGGCATTTTTACACAAGCCGTCTCGCGCACCCGGGTTCGTTGGACACCGAATAGAGAGGAGCCAAAATGGCTCTCATGACGGTGAGCAGCGATGAAACTGAGGACTTCCGCTCCAAGGCACGGTGGTCGGCCGGCAAGAAACTCGATGTAGTACTGCGCCTGCTTCGCGGCGAGAAGCTCGAGGAGTTGAGCCGTGAGGTGGGGATCGAAGCCCATCGCATCGCAGCCTGGCGTGACGAGTTCATGGACGCCGGCAAACAGGGCCTGAAAGGCAAGCAGGCCACCACTGAGGACGACCGGCGACTGCGTGACGCCGAACGCAAGATCGGTGAGCTCACCTTGGAGAACGAGGTCTGGAAGAAGGTGGCCGAAAAAGGGGGCTCTCGATGCCGCCACAGAAGCGGCCGAAGTGAGCACGGAGATGAACATTCCCTTGGCCACGGTGTGCCGATCACCGGTGCTCCTCGGTCGACCATCTACCACCGCCGTTCTCGTGGAACCCAGCTCGGAGTGCGACCGGGTCCGAAGACGGCTGTTTCGGATGACGACCTCACCGGCCTCATTCGCACAGTGATCGTCGATTCTCCTTTCGCCGGCGAAGGGCATCGCAAGGTGAGAGCCCGGCTACGCCGGGATCACGACGTGGTGACAGGAAAGAACCGGGTACTGCGACTCATGCGAAACGCCGGCCTGCTCGCCCCGCAGCGGGCCCGGCGCCGGCGTCGTCCCCGACTCCATGACGGCACCGTCATCACCACCGCCCCCAACGTGCGCTGGGGCACCGACGCCACCATGGCCTGGACCAGAGAAGACGGCTGGGTATGGGTCTTCGTCCTCGTCGACCATTACACCGACGAGGCCTGGGCCCACGTGGCCAAGATCGGCAACCGCTTCGCTGCTCTTGCAACCGGTCTACGACGCCGTGATCGACCGCTTTGGAGCACTGGGACCCGATGTGGCCCGAGGCATCAAGCTCAGACACGACTGGGGCAGCCAATACCGAGCCCATCACTTCCAGGGCTCGCTCAAGTGGCTCGGCATCGAAGACGACGCCGCCTTCGTCGGCGAACCCCAGGGCAACGGCGTGGCCGAACGCTTCATCCGGACACTCAAGGAGCAGTGCCTGTGGGCCGAGCTCGCCGACGACGTCGATGACCTTCGCCAGGCAGTTGCCTCGTTCATCGAGACCTACAACAACGAGTGGCTCATCGAGCGCCTCGGCCACCGCACGCCACGAGAGGCGTTCAACGAAGCGACAGCTCAGGTTGCCGCGTGATAGTCAAAGGATCTGTCCAACGGACCGGGGCCGCAACAGTGGCCACACCTCACCAGTGGCTGCTATTCGGTACCAACACTCCACCACAGCGTGACAGACGCCTGGCTGATGCACTCGGCGCGATGGCCTCGTCGACCAAGGTCGTCCCACTGAGACGGACGAAGGACGGACAAAAAGGCGAGCGCAAGATGACAAACAGGTGGGTTAGTGCTCTCACCAGGAAAATCGTTTGCAGCCCCAACGGGATTCGAACCCGTGTCTCCACCTTGAGAGGGTGGTGTCCTAGGCCTCTAGACGATGGGGCCGAGCGCCCTATTGGGCCGTGTCAGTCTAGCTGAATGGGCGCTGGACCCATTTTGGATCCAGGCCTGCGCCTGACGGCCACAGCTCGCCCGAGCTGACCTACCGACCCGTGAATCCCACCCGGTCCAGCCTCGCTTTGTCGCGGGCCAGTGCGCGTCGGTCCCGCCGGGGTGCCGCCGGTCAGTGAGCCGGCTCGGCCGCTTCCTGAGCCACCTCCGACGCGCGCCTGAAGAGCCATCAGAGACGGCGCCATCACCGGACTCAGCCCCAAGTCGACTCGGCCGCTCGCTGGTACGCCGTCACCCCCATGATCCTCGTCAACGGCGGACTAACGCGCATGGATCGAAGGATGCAGGAACTGGTGGCCGTGTTCCCGTTGTCGGGGTCCCTCCGACACAGACTTCGTGGTACTCGTCGATATCCACGATGTCGGTAACGACGCCGACCGCCAGTCCTGCAATGGCTACAACGCATCTCGGCGAAATGACGCCGGCGATTTCACGCTCGACGACGAAGATCGCCATCCGCTTCGCGGTCATCGGGCGAAGACGACGCGTCGATCTGCAAGCGTCACGCGCGGAACGCTTAACACTTCTGCGCGTGTCGATTCGCGTGTCAACACCCCTCTAACACGCGTCGACAACTGCGTCTCGTCACTCGCCGTTGTAGGCAGAACACCCAAAAAGACCTTATACATCAGGCAATTCTCAGCTCCTCAGCGCGCACCAAGGTTCAGCGGATTCCCAGACCATCAACGCCTGCGCAACTTGTCAATTGTCCCTCACATTTGACGATGCAATGCAATGCCGTTGTCGTCACAATGATTTTCCAGACGGAGACCTGACGTGTCCGTCACTGTCGACTCCACGATGCAACCAAGGGGGTGGTGGCAAGACAACGCAACACCAGGCGCACGGCGGAAACAACGAATCAGTCGGCGGGAACGACCCAAACTGCAATCCTCGATCAGTGATCGAGAACCATAAGGAGGAATAGTGCGAACACATGCACATCGAAGGTTCGTGACTGTGTCGGCCGCCCTTGCTGTTGCCATACCGCTCGGCATCGGCGCCGCCATCGTCGGACCAACATTGGCAAGCGCCGGCGGTGTCCAAGACCCCGTCATGTGCAACGTCACGGGCACGGCCAGCTTCAGCCCTCCCCTTACCCATGCCGGGGAGAACACCGGAAAAGGTTCTGTCGAGACCGTCACGTTGTCCGGCTTCAGCGAGAGCCACTGTCTGTCATCTTCGGCTTCGGGCGCTCCCAGCAGCGGCACCTTGGCGACAACCAGCGTCTCGATTGAGGCCACCAAGGTGGGATCGGGGAAAACCGCTGAATACCTCACTGGCTATTGCCCGGGATTCGCGTCTCCCAACTCCCTTAAGGCACTGAAGAACGTGGCACTGACGACGACCTGGAGCGGGGGCGAGGGAAACACGACGGCAATCGAGACGAAGTCGCCGACGATAGCTGCCAACGACCTTGGTGAAGCTGGGTTCGCCATCTCCGCCAAATACGAGTCGGGTTCGTACGCAGCCAAGGTGGTCCAGGCGATCTTGTACCTGACCAGCTCCGAGACGGGCACCCTGGCCGGTGGATGCGAAAGCACGACCGTCAGTTCCATCACCTTCGACGGAACGACCAGCACCGTCCTGCAATAGGACACCCCTTGCGGCCGGCTCGCCGGCTCACCGGCTGACGCTTGGTTCCCCTTGGGCGTCAGCCGGTGCCGGCCCGGCTCGCATGGCCCGCATCCGGAGGGCGCGTGTCGGGCATTGACGCACCGCCCAGCGGGCCAAGTCGAGTAGCTGGGGTGGCACCTCGCCGGTGGCCACGATCGGATATCCCCATTCGTCGAGGCCCACCAGCTCGGGAAGCAGCTCGGCGCAGTATCCGTAGGCCTCGCAGGCAATGGGATCGACAAACAGCGATTCGGACATGACGTGACCTCCTCACACGGTCGGCAACGTGAGCACACTCAAAGCACGGTGACCGGGGCACCGGCGCCCTGACGCATGAAACGCCACGTCTTCGGCGAACACGTCGATGGCACTCGCCACCATGCGCACCACGCCATCAGGGTGACCGCAGGCCCCCCGGCCCCGCACCATTTCCAGGTGGCGGGAAAGACGCTCCACGACAGCGGCGTCGCCTTGGGCGTCTGCGAGGGCGTCCATGTCGGCGGCAATGGCACCCAGGCCGAACACGCACGGCCCGCATTGCCCAGCACTCTGGTCCGCCATGTAGGCGGCGATGCGAGCCACCTCGGCAATCGGACAGGAACTGGCCGGAAGCACGACGACGACGCCGGCACCGGGAGAAGGACCGAACTCTCCGAGCGGCCTTGGCGCCAAGGGGACGTCGAAGCGGTAGGCGCCAATCCAAGTTCCCCCGTACCCGCCCAGCAAGACGGCCGCCACCATGTCGGTAGGGCCGGCTTGATCCACGACCTGGCCGAGGGACATGCCCATGGAGATCTCGTAGACACCCGGACGTTCGACACCGCCTGACACCGAGACGAGCGCCGTGTTGGCGGCATCGGCCCCGTACCGTGCCACCAGTGCCATGCTCGCCAACGTTTCGGCGTTGTGGACGAGAGCCGGTCCCCTTCGCACCCGAAGCCCGATGCTTTTGTCAGGACGGAAAGCGGGGACACCGGGTCCGCCGTTGATCCAATCGATGAGAGCGGATTCCTCTCCGGCCAGGTAGCGGCCCGGGGGACGCACGATGTCGACGGCAACGGGAGCCAGGGTGGTGCCGGCGCGCTCGCGCAGCGCCGACGCCACGGACGCGGCAACGTCGTCATGCTTGGTTGGCACGCAGACGACGATCCGTGTCGCACCCAGGACGGAGGCGGCCAACTCGGCCCCGTCCAGCACGAGGTGGGGGGCACACATGAGCAGGACTCGATCCTTGGAACTGGCGGGCTCGCCTTCCATGGCGTTGACCACGAGCACGGGGGCGCCGCGGCACGCCACGGTGGCGACGAGCTTGCGACCGGCCGGGAATCCGGCGCCACCTCGACCAGCGAGACCCGAATCATCCACGGCGCCAACGAACGCGTCAGCCCACCCGCGTTCGCCCCAAGGCAGTGGCCCGTAAACCTGCATGTGGCTGGCCAAGTCCGTGTTATGGGTGGCCCTCCACCCCGACAGGAGGCCGACGCGTTCGGTGGTGACAAGAGCAGGCATGGTGTTCCTTTCAGCGACGGCGTGATCGCATCATCGAGGTGGCCCGGGGGCGGGTGCGAGACGCCCCCGCCGTAACACTGGCGGCGTTGGGCGCAGGACCGGCTGGGTGCGCTGCACTGACGGCGAAGGGCAATCGACACAACAGCGCACCCACCACACCAACGATGCAGGTGATGGTCACCGCCAGCACCCACGTGGTGTTCATGTCCGTGCCGATGGCGATGCTGTGGGCCACGGCCACCGGCCAACTCGCATAAGCAAGCCAGTGCACGAGGCGCCATGTGCGCGCCGGGATGTGGTGGCGCAGAAGGCTCGTCACGAACACGGCCATCATGAGATCCAGACTGATGGTGCCGACTCCCACCCACAAACGCTTGTAGTCCGAGGCGAAGGGGACCACCACCGCTTCCCAGCCGATATGGACGTAGGTGTCCATCACACTGGTAAGGACATGGCCGACCAGAAAGACGACGGCCAGGAGTGATAGCCGTCGATGAAGGTCCTGCTGCGCGAAACCGGGCCACCGCGTCGTGGTGAACCGGGTGGCTGTGAGCAGGCCGGCCATGGTGGTGGCGCTGAGCAGGATCAGCGCCACCAGACCCGTGGCCCGGGTGGCGTACCAAAGCACCGGCGAGCTCATCGGCTCGGGACCATTGCGGCGACGGCTCTGGCCTCGGCCCCAGGCGCGGCGCCCCGCTCTGATGGCCAACCGTTCAACGTGATCACGGCGCCGTCGTGGCGAACCAGGCGAGCCGGCCGTCCACGTTGCACCAGTGGCGCCAGCGCCTGTGGGCCCCACACCACCGCCGCCGTCGACAGGGCGTTGGCCTGCACGCAGGTGGGTGCTGCCACCGAGACCAGGTCCCAGTAACGAGGAACACAATCCCCGGTGCGCGGATCGACGATGTGGTGGCGATGACATCCACCGCCGGTCCAGGTCCGTACACCAGGACTCGAGCTGGCCAGGGCACCTTGGAGGGCGATGACCTGGTCGACATCGTCGACGGATGCCGAGGAATCTCGGGCGATACCGACGGACCATCCCAAGGCCGGATGCGGACCGGCGGTGGCGATGTCGCCGCCCACGCTCACCAACACGCCGACACCCGATCGCTCGGCGATTCGAGCCGCGGCCCGGTCGGCGGCCAACGCCTTCGCGCTCGAACCCACGTCGATACGCACCGCCGGCGGCACGCAGATGGTGCGGTGCGCGGCGTCGAGCTCGATGGTCTTCCACCCCGGTGCCGGGGCGGCGGGGGTGACAACGGGTCGGTCGTCATCACCCAGCAGAGCGAAGTCCCGGTCGTAGCCGAGCGCCTCCAGGGCCGACCCGATGGTCGGGTCGACGGCTCCGCTGGTGTCGGCGGCAACGTCGCAGGCGACGCGCACCACCTCGAAGAGCAGATCGCTCACCACAACGGGCGAGCCCGCACACCGGTACAGCGCATGGATCTCCGAATCAGGACGGAACCGGGAGCAGGCGTCGTCAAGCATGCGCAGCTCGTGGGCCAAGAGCGCCTCCGCCAGCCCCGCCGCACCCGGATCGGTGACGGCCACGATCGCCGTCGTACCGATGGCAGAGATGCTGCGGGTGACCACATGTCGGCCCACGGTCAGCGCCCCGACCCACCGGAGACGACGGTGGCGCTGCCTGCCGATGACGACACCGAACTCGTCGATCCCGAGCTGCTGCTCGAGCTGGGCGTCGTGGTCGTGGTGGTGTCATCGGCGACCTCCCCGGAACCCGATCCGCCCGCTGTCGCCGACGTCGTAGGGGTGGTGGCGGCTGTACCGGCGCTACTGCTTCGCGAGACCGCGGTAGTGGCGGCCGTGGAGGTAGCGGCAGCGGGGATCTCGTGCGCCATGAAGATGCCGAACACCACGGCAAGCCCGGTGGCGACGGCGCCGATGGAGCGACCAAATCCTCTGGCCCTGGTCAGACCGGTTCGACGGCGGCGCTGGCTCGCAGTTCCGGCCGAGCCGGAGGCATCCGAGTAGTCGAGGGGACGGGCCATGCATAGGAGCCAACCACCGTTCACTGGCAGAAAACGGAGGACAACATGTGGACCCGCTGTGAATCGCCGCGGTCCGCCGCTCAGGAATCGGTGACGCTCCCACACGATCGCCGGTGATCCATAATGTCGGTGATGGAACTACTCCCTGCCGGCGTCCTCTCTCCACCGCGACCCCCGCGGCCGCCGGCGCCCCCCACCACGGGCTGGCCAGGGGGTAGCCAGCGCCCCCGGCGCCCGCCCCGGGAGCCGGTGCCGCGCCGGGGCCCCATCGCGTTTTTGCGAGGGTCGTTCTTCGAGTTGAGGCAGGTAGTGTGGCCGCTGCTCACCGCCACGCTGCGGGCTTCGACGGTCGTCGCCATCACCGCGACGCTGGTTGCTGCCGGCGTCGCCGCCAGCGGGTTCGGTTTCGAAAGGGCAATTTCTCACGTCATCGCCTGAGGCGATTCCGTGGCGCCGCGCCGACGGTCAGCCGGCCGGTTGGGCCCCACTCTCGCTCGCCACGGACTCCTCGGCCATGGGTGGGCCGTCAGCCGGTTCTGCATGCAGAGTCATATCGGCCATCACCGGCGGCGCGCCGGCGGACGCACCGGCCGGGGCGTCCTGCGCTCGGTGCTTTCGCGCGAAGTGCTCCCTGAACAACAGCGACGCGCCCGCGAACAGCACGAACAGGACGATGGTGAGGACGAGGGGCGTGTGGGACGGACCCGACGACGTCGAGTGTGGGCGCAGGAGCACCTGCACCAATACGAACAGCGTGGCCACGAACGTGAGTGCCCAGGCACCGAAACGCCACGCCTTCAGCTTCTCGCCGGGGAGGAAGCGAAGTGGGAACAGTGAGACGACGGTGCCAACCAGGCTGGAGACGAACAGCGAGGCCAAGAAGTCGTCGAGGAGGACCAGGCCGAAGAAGCTGCCCGGCTTGGTGGCGTCATGCGTGATCGCGGCCCAGGCGATCCAGGCGACGATGGCCAAGGCGACGCGGAACCACGCACCCAGGGCGACGAGGTGCCCCTCCTCGTTGGCGGCCAGCGGGCGGGCGAAGGTGACCCCGCAGATGATGCCGTAGAGGTATCCCGGGGCGAATCCGCTGGCCCTAGAGATGACGACGCAGAACACCGCGATGGCGAGGCCAGCGGGGAGGGCGTGCAATTCGTATGCGACCTTGCCATGACGTCTGGCCCGGTGATACCCGACCGTGACGAGGCCCGAGAACAGCAGTCCCGTCACCATGGCGATGACGATGCCGATGAAGACGAGCAAGGTGCGGGCGTTGGCCCCGAAACTCGGGTCGAGCAGCGAACCGAGGAGTGCGCCGACGACGATGACGGCGACGGCCACCTTGGTCTCGCGTGCCGTGGGTCTAGCTCCCGCCGGCGACGAGCGTCCGGGGGCGGTGGAGTCGCCGGCCGCCTCCTTGGCGACGAGCGCCCTGAGCCACCGCCGCAGACGGGGCGGGAGGATCGCCGACAGCCACTTCCTCCACGTGGCGACGATGTCGTCGTAGTTCTCCTCGAAGGTCGAGTTGAAGAGGTTCGACGGGAAGGTGAGAAAGAGCGCCATGCCCAAGGTGATCGCCGCGTCGATCACGTCCGACTTGACCGACTTGAACGCGGCGGCCGGGGTCGGCAGTGCCGCGATCGAGCTGACCTGTGGGTTGACCGTGACCACTGCAGAAGCGAACCCGGGGCCACAGTGTTGCAACGAGGCCTCGGTCGCGGTCGGGTCCTGTGAACCGATCCACGGTCCCGAGCCGTTCTGGGCCACCAGGAAGCCGCTCCAGCACGGGTAGCCGTGGAAGGAACCCATCGACCCTGTGATGCTGAAGTGGTAGTCGCCGGTTGTGTGCAGCGCGAACGAAGAACCGGTCACCGCCCCCACCACCGGGCCGTTGGAGTCGCTCCCCGAGAAGGCCCCGGTGCTCGCGCTGTATCGATCGATCTCGGTCACGTGCTGGTAGACCCCACCGCACCCCGAAGTGCAGGTGAACCATGACGTCCAGGACCCGACGGGCGTCGTCGGACTGGTGGCCGCTCCCGCCGCCGATGCCGATGACAACACCGCCAGGGTTACGCCGATGCCGCACAGCAACCACCGCAGTCGACCCGCCACGAGGTGCTCCCCTCGACCGCCGGACGCGCCTTTCGGCCCGTCGCCCCCACTCAATACTGCCGCAGAGCGGCAAGAAAGGCACGGGTTCGCTTCACGAGTGCCCGTCCGGGTAATCCGCACGAGTGGCTTCTATGTGCCGATGAACTCGCTCACGTCGCTTGGGGAGCGGAGTAAGTACAGCGAGACATGTTGTCCGTGCTGGGCCACGATCTCCAACTCTCTCTCCCGGTCGGAACGACGGACCCGCCAGATGTGCCAAGCCAAGCGCCACTCGTCACGCCAGCGGCGCCAGCGTGACTCGTCACAGCCATCGGGCAGCTCGAAACCCGCCGGACGCGTGCGAATGCCGCGTATGAGGGCGCGCCGCGTGCAGATCCACCACGGGGTGTCGAGGAATACCACGGTGTCGGCTCGCTGGAGCCGAAGCTCGAGAGTGTCGTGATAGTTCCCATCGGCGATCCAATCGTCCCCGGCCAGCAGGTCCCGCTGTTCCTGACGCCATTCGTCCTCCGTAGGCTTTACCCAGCCGGGCCTCCAGAAGTGGACGTCCAGTACGACGAGGGGAAGGCCTGTTTTCGCCGAAAGCGCTCGAGCGAACGTGCTCTTTCCCGCCCCGGCGATGCCCGTCACTACGACGCGCCGTCCGACGGAGATCGCTCGTGGGGTCTCGCTCATGCGCTCACAGGGTGCACGTCGCCGACCGGCGACGACTTCTCCTGCATTTTGGCTCGGGGGGGAGGACTCGAACCCCCAATAACAGGGCCAGAACCTGCCGTGTTGCCGATTACACCACCCCCGAATGGGTGAATTGTCACGCTAGCCGATACCTCAGGCCTGCCATGAGACTCGAGCCCCGTTGCCCACCGGGACGCGGGCGCCCAGCTCGTGCAAGGGGGCGTACCCGATCACACGACCCAACGCCACGCCGACTGTTTCTTTGACGAAGTACGGCAGTTTCGACCAGCCCTGGATGGGCGACGTGGTGGCAGGCACTGGAGACGCCACCAGACCCACATCGGTGGCAATGGCCAGGCTGCGGGCTTCGTGAAATCCATCGGTGACGAGCAATATGTTGTCCAGCCCCCGTCGGCGCAGCGTCCTGGCCCCGTCGGAAAGCTCCTGCCACGAATCGGTGCCGCCCACCTCGACGACGTCATAGGCGGGAACGCCGCGTGCCAATAGCCACGCCGCACTGGCCTGTGCTTCGGTGTAGTGGTCCCCGGGCTCCTTGTACCCGGTCACCACGACCAGCGGAGCCAGTCCACGCCGCCATAGCGCGGCGGCATCTTCGAGGCGAGCCTCGAGATCAGGCGATGGCACCCCGTTGTACTGCGCCGCCCCCATCACCACCACCGCCTGGGCCTGGCGGGCATCAGAACGCCGAGACGTCATCCACACCTGCACAGCGGTGACCGCCAAGTAGGCGACGAGCGCAACGCCACCGAGGACGAGGATGCGCCACACCACCCGCCACGGGTAGCTCTCGGAAAGCGTTTTGAGCTTCACGGCAGCGCCTGGTCAGCGGTCCTGCGTCACGCCGGCGACGAGAGCCGCCCTCGGGCCGCCGCCAGACGGGCCAGCACCGCCTCTCGCCCCAGCACCGTCATCGACTCGAACAGAGGTGGCCCCACCCGCCGGCCCGTGATCGCCACACGAATGGGGGCTTGGGTCTTAGCCAGCTTGCGCCCGATTTGCTCGGACAGCCCGGCGGTGACGGCATGGAGCTCTTCGGCGTTCCAGGCGCAGGTCGCATAGGCATCGGATGCGGCGCTCAAGATGGCCGCCGACGGCTCGTCGGCCTCCACTGCCTTCCAGGCGGCGTCGTCGATGAGCGGTTCCTCGAGGAAGAGGAAGTCGACCATGGGGACAACCTCGCTGAGCACCGTCACCCGCTCTTGGACCAATGGCGCCATGGTGCGAAAGACATCCTCGTCGAATCGCTCCGCTGGCCACGGCGTGGCCGGTGAGTGCGTCCACGGCACGCAGGTGTCCACGAAAGCCTCAGGCGTCATGGCGCGGATGTACTCGCCGTTGATATGCCGAAGTTTGGCCACGTCGAAGAAGGCGGGCGCGTGGTTGACGTCTTTCAAGTCGAAGGATTCGATGAGCCGGGCCGGCGTCATGATCTCGTTGCCGTCGGGCGGGCTCCAGCCCAGCAGGGCCAGGTAGTTGCGCATGGCGTCGGGCAGGTATCCCTCGTCCCGATACGACTCCACCGCCACCGGGTCGCGGCGCTTGGAAAGCTTCTGGCGCTTGTCGTTGACGAGCAAGGGAAGATGGGCGAAAGCGGGCACCACGGCGCCGGGCACGTCCAACGCCTCCCACAGCAACAGCCCCTTCGGGGTCGAGGGCAACAAGTCTTCGCCCCTGATCACGTGGCTGATGGCCATGTCGATGTCGTCGACGACATTGGCCAAGATGAACAAGGGGGCGCCCGAGGACTTCACCACCACGAAGTCTTCGAGCGAGCTGACCTGAAACACGACATCGCCCCGGACGATGTCGTGGACCACCACGGCGCCGTCCTCGGGCACACAGAAGCGCAACGCTCCTTCACCACGCGCAAGGCCGCGGTCTCGGCAGTAGCCGTCGTAGCCGGGAACAGCATTGTCTTTGGTACGGGCATCGATCTCCGGGCGCGTGCAGGTGCACGCGTAGAGCCGGCCCGAATCCCACAGCTTGTCGATGGCCCACCGGTACCGATCGGTGCGCGTCGATTGGCGAAATGGACCTTCGTCGGGCTCCATCCCCAGCCAATCCAGTGAGGAAAGGATGCCGTCGACCCACTCCTCGCGGTTGCGCTCGGTGTCGGTGTCCTCGATGCGCAAGATGAAGATGCCCGCGTGCTGGCGGGCGAAGAGCCAGTTGAACAGGGCGGCCCGAGCGCTGCCGACGTGGAGGTAACCGGTGGGCGATGGTGCGAAGCGGACCCGGGGCGTTTCGCCGCCGGGGCCTCCGCCGTCGTCCACTGCCGCTACTCGTCCTCGACGAGGGTGATGGCCCCGGTGGGGCAGTTGTTGGCGGCCATGCGCACCTTGTCGCGCAGCTCCTCGGGCGGGTTCTCCTGCAACACGTAGAGAAACCCGTCGTCACGCACCTCGAAGACCTCGGGGGCGATTCCCATGCACACCGCGTTGGACGCGCACACGTCGTAGTCGATGACCACCTTCATGGGCGGCAGTGTAGCGGCGGATCAGGGCCCGCCCGGGTCTACGCGGCGGTGCGGGAGACGACCTGCTTGAGCCGGACCCGGGCGCCGGTTCTGAGGATGGCCCGCCGGTAGATCCCGGTGGCCACCTTGGCCATGAGGTAGGTGCCGCCCAGGCTCAAGATCACCGCGATGGCGAACTCCCACCACTTGGCCAGACCGAGGCCCACCAGCACGGGCATGGCGAAGGGAGCTGTCGGCGGCAGGTAGGCGAGGACGTCGAAAAATGGCGAAGCGTTGCCCGTGGAAGCGGCGATGAGCGAGGTGACGTAGCCGAGAATGATGGGCAGGCTGAGCGGGAAGCTCAAGCTCTGGAGTTGGTCCTGGCGCTCGGCGAGGGACCCCGCCGCCGCGTACGCCCAGCAGTAGAAGGCGTAGCCGAGGACCAACCACACCAGCGAGCTGACCAGCTCGAGCGGCGCGGTGCCGTGCAGGATGTTTGATCCCACCGCCTTGGCCAAGATGAGCGAAAAGCCCAAGATGGCGGCGGCCTGGGCGAAGGCCACCAGGCCGATCCCGAGCACCTTGCCCGTCAACAGCTGGACCGGGCGCACGGTGGCAAGGAGCACCTCAACGACGCGACTGGACTTCTCCTCGGCCACTCCCATCAACGTCCACGCGCTGTATTGCTGGAGCAAGATGAACAGGACGATGACGCCGATGATGGAGGTGCCGTGCACGGCCCCCTTGGACGACGGCTGCAGGCTCGTCACCGGCACTGAAGCCGGATTGGCCAACCGCTGCGCCTGCTCGGCACTCAGGTGAGCCGCCGCGAAGGCATTGGCCGTGCTGAGCACTGTCGCCACGGCCCGCACGAACTGGGCGTCGGTCGAGCTGTCGTCGGGTGCTATGGCTTTGTCGACGATGAGACGCGCCGCTGTCCACCACCACGACGTCGACACTGCCGCGCCGCAGAGCACGCTGAGCGGAAGCCACGTCGGCTTCGTCCCCGACGTGGACGGTGACCCCCACCGAAGGCCCCGTCGACACGATGGCGGCGCGCACGTCTCCCGCCAGCGCGCCCACGACCCCGACCTTTTCGACAGCCGCCTTCGACGAATGCACGGCCGGGATCACGATGGCGGCCCCGACTGCCAAAAGAATGACGGCCGTACTCACCTTGAAGATCCGGCCCCGCATCCGCTCACGTACCTCTCGAGCCGCCACCAGCCCGACGTACCCGCCGAAGCGACCCAAAAGGCCCTGGCCCGCGCCAAGGCGGCGCCCTGGGCCCCCGGCCGCCGACGTGGCCCCATCGGTGCCCGCCGCCTTCGACCGCGCTCGCCGGCGGCGGTAGAGCCACACCCGCAGCGACACCACCACGAGCACGATGGCGCCGATGCCCACCTTTTCGTCGGGTGCCAACGGCTTCATGCCAGAGCCTCTCGGAAGACCTCCGACAGCCGGCGCCGGGCGAATACGAACTCGGTGACCCGACCAGCCGCCATGGCGGATTGCAGCACGGACTGACTGTCGACCTCGTCGTCGAGAATCAGGCGGGCCTCGCCGCCGGCGACCTCGGACACGGTGACACCGGCGAGCGGGCGCGCCCACGCCGCCTCCCGGTCACCGTCGACACGGACAACCAGGCGCCGATGTCCGCTGGTGGCCAGGTCATCCACTTTGCCGCTGATGACGACGCGACCGTGGTCGATGATGGTGACGGCCTCACACAGGTTTTCGACCAAGTCGAGCTGATGACTGGAGAACAGCACACAGCCGCCCGCGTGGGCCTGTTCGACGAGCACCTCACCGATGGCGTCGATGCCGGCAGGGTCGAGGCCCTGCAAGGGCTCGTCGAGGATGAGCACCTCGGGCCCGTGCAGCAATGCGGCGGCCAGCTGGATGCGCTGCTGGTTCCCGTGTGACAGGGCGTCCACCCGGCTGGTGACGCGATCGGCGATGCCGAGGCGATCGAGCCACGTCATCATGGACGTCTCCGCGTCATGCGCGCTCATGCCGTGCAGCTTGCCGAGATAGATCAGCTGCTCCCCGACCGCCATGGTCGGATACAGCCCGCGCTCCTCGGGCATGTAGCCGAATCGACGACGCTCGGCTTGTCCGACCGGCGACCCGTTGAAGCGAACGCTGCCGGCTTCGAGGTCGACCAACCCGAACACGGCGCGCATGGCGGTGGTCTTGCCGGCCCCGTTGGCTCCCAAGAAGCCCACCACTTGGCCGGCGGGAACCGAAAACGTGAGGTGGTCGAGGGCGGTGATGGCGCCGTAGCGCCGCAAAAGCCCGTCGAGCTCGAGGACATCACCCATCAGCTGTCGCTGACGTGCTCACCAATCCGCCCAGCCCGCCGCCTTCATTGTTCCCCTGATGGTACGGGGGTCCACCGGCCGGCCCGCCTCAGACGCCTGGTAGACCGCAAAACACAGCTGGAGCACTTGGGCGGCGGCGGCCGGGGACATCTCGGCGGGGGTCCCCGTCAACAGCGCATTGACGAAGTGGGAAGAGGAACGGCGAAAGCCGGTGGCCCAATCGGCATCGATGTCTTTGAACTCCATCCACGTGCGGTTGTTGTCCTTGCCGTTGTAGAGGACCACGGGAGGAAGGTCGAGCATCTCGCCGGTGGCTCGCGTCACCCACACAAACCCTTCGTCTCCTTGAATCTCGAAGAACTCATCGGCCCCGTAATAGCCCGATCGCAGATACATCTGGGGCGCGTACTCGACTTCCATGACGCCCAAGAGCCCGGGGTCCTCGTACTCGAAGAGCGCCACGCACGGCTCGAAGAAGAAGTCTCGTCGACGCACGACCGACTGCACCGAGACGATGTCCTGGTCCACGAGCCACATGGCCATGGCGTATTTGTGCACCATGTCGTCGAAGAGGTGCCCGCCGGGGCTGCGGTCGTCGAGCCGCCAGCCATATCCCTCGGGACGCAGGTTGGCCTGAAACGCCGAGTCCGTCTGCCCCACCACGGTGCGGATGCGCAGCCCGGTAGGTCGGCCGATGGCGCCGTCGGCCACCAGCTTCTTGGCCAGCTCGAGGGGTGGGTAGTGCACGAAGCACTCGCTCACCCGCAAGGTCAGCCCGGCCTGCTCGGCGATGCGTCCGAGCTCGAGGGACTCGTCGACCGAGTTGGTCATGGGCTTTTGCACCGAGACGTGCTTGCCGGCTTCGAGGGCGGCACCGATGTGGGCGTTGTGCAGGTGTGTCGGCGTCAGTACCTCCACCGCCTGGATGTCCTCGTCGGCCAGAAAGGCGTCGATGTCGGTGTAGATCCTCGGCACACCCCCCCACCGCTGGGCGGCCTCGATGGCCACCGCCTCGTCGACGTCACACACGGCCAAGACCTGGCAGCGGGGATCCTCCACGTACCCGGCCACGTTCAAGTCGGCGATGTTCCCGGCGCCGAGAACTCCGAGTGCAACCGTCTCCCCGCCTACTGCGCGTGGCACGTGATTCCCTCCGTTCGTCCGACCGCCTCGCAGGTCACCGGGCTCGAAGCGCACCGATCTGGAAGCGCACAGAAGAAGTTGAATGTAGCCCGGTAGGATGAGGCAGGTAAGCCCTATATCGAGAGGATCGTGACGATGGACACCATGGACACCGTCGACGGTTGGGGGCCCGACCTCTTCAGCGACGCCGAGCTCACCGCCTTGGCCCTGGCCGCCGACCCCAACGAGCCCCTCGGCGGCGACGCTGTGCCCCTCGACATCTATTTGGGCCAGGTGGCCGGGCCGTTACCCGAGTGGTACATGGCACCCGTGCGCACGCGGCACATCAGCCGGGGACCACAACTCGTCGTCCTCGTGTTGATCGGTGCTTTCCTGCTCATCGAGGCGTTCGGCCTGTGCAGCACCTACGGCCAATTCCCGGTGCACTGACCGCACTGACGGCCCGACGACGGCCCTGCCCGCACCACGGGTTGCGCCCGGCGGCTCGGATCACCCCCGGCGTTGTATGGCCAGTTCCACGAACCGCTGCGCGGCGGGAGTCACCGGTCCCTCACGATGGATGAGCGCGACGGCGTGTGACACCTTGGGGTGTGGTTCGACCACCACACAACCGAGAGTGCGGGCGATCTCGGCCAGTGGACCCGGCAGCAACCCCGCTCCGGCGCCCGCCACGATGAGCGGGAGCAACGCCTCGCGCTGAGCGGCTTCCACCGCCACCACGGCATCGGCGGCTGAGCGCCTCATGGCGTCGTCGAGCAGTCGGCGCGTGGAGCTTCCCGGCGGGGTGGCCACCAACGGCAACGTGGCCAGCTCCCGCACGCTGAACGGGCTGGACGCCGAGCTGCCGGGCGGGAGCACCACCAGGAACTCCTGGCTCCACAACGCCACGGTGACGAGCCCTTCGGCGTCGAGACGTTCGGTGACGCCGACCTCGGCCTCCCCCGAGCGCACGAAATGCAGGAGCTCGGCGGTGTCCTGGGGGTCGGTCAGGCGGATGGAGACTTTCGGGTAGGCGGCACGAAACGCCCCCACCAGCGGAGCCAGGGGCGCCACCGCCAACGTCGGCAGGCAGGCCAGGTCGAGTCGGCCCGCCTCGACCCCGGCCACCTCCTGCACGGCCAATCGACCGATCTCCAAGTCGCGGCGCGCCTGACGAGCCGGCAGGACCAGCGCCTCGCCGGCGGCAGTCAGCTTGACCCCTCGCCCGAGCCGGTGAAACAGCGCCGCACCGAGGTCGGCTTCGAGCTCCTTCATGGCCTGGGAAACCGCCGGTTGCGACATGCCCAGCTCGTCGGCGGCGGCGGTGAAGCCCCCGTCGTCCACCACCGACAGAAAGATGGCCAGCCGTCGGTTATCCATAGGTGAATACCTATTCATATATGTCAATCTACTTCTTTGACCTTTGTATCCGGGACGGTCAGGCTGCGGGCGTGACCGTGACGTCGGCCCATCGACTGCTGACCGAACCGGCTCGCCCCGACTGGCTGCGCCGGCGTGGCGATGCCCACTGGTACGCGCTCGCCGCGGTGTGTATCGGGGCCTTCATGGGCCAGCTCGACGCCAGCATCGTGACGGTGGCCTTCCCGACCTTGCAGAAGGTCTTCCACGCCAGCGTGGGCTCGGTCACCTGGGTGGGTTTGAGCTACCTCGTCATGCTGGTGGCGGCCGTCACCGCCGTGGGCCGCCTGGCCGACATGGTCGGGCGCAAGTTGCTCTACACCTACGGCTTCATCGTCTTCGTGGTCGGCTCGGGATTGTGCGCGCTCGGCGCCGTCGCTGCTCGGCCTCGACGCCTGCCGGGTGCTCCAAGCCGTCGGCGCCGCCATGTTGCAAGCCAACTCCGTCGCCATCATCTACCTGGCCATGCCCGCCCAGCGCGTAGGCCGGGCCATCGGCATCCAAGGCGCCGCCCAGGCTCTCGGACTCGCACTGGGCCCCACCGTGGGCGGACTGCTGCTGGCGGCCGGCGGGTGGCGGCTCATCTTCTTGGTCAACATTCCCGCCGGGATCATCGGCATCGCGGCGGCCTGGGTCTTGTTGCCCCGCAGCCGCGAGCTGCAGGCCCGCACCCCCTATGACGTCAGAGGCCTAGTCCTGTTCGTGCCCACCGTGGTGGCCACATTGGTGGCCGTCTCGATGGGTGCCCACTGGGGGTGGACCTCACCGTCGTGTGTCGCCCTGTATGTGATGGCCATCGTCGGTGGAGCCACATTCGTCGCCCATGAACGCCGCAGCCGCGCGCCCATGCTCGACCTGTCGTTGCTGCGCACCCGTCGCTTCTCCACCGCCGTGGCCGGCGGCCTGCTCTCCTACCTGGTGCTGTTCGGGACCATGTTGGCGGTGCCCTATTTCTTGGAGCGCGGCCGCTACCTGCATCCCGGTGAGGCCGGGCTCGTGTTGAGCGCGTTACCCGTCGCCCTCGGGTGCGTGGCGCCTTTCGCCGGCAAGCTGTCCGAACGCGTGGGCGCCCGGCCCCTCACCACGGCGGGAATGGCGCTGAGCGCGACCTTCTTAGCCGTGGCCGGAACCACCCAACCGTCGATGGGGCTCCTGGTGGCTGAGTTGGCCCTGGTCGGGGTGGGTTTCGGGTTATTCGTGCCGGCCAACAACGCGGCCATCATGCAGGCCGCCCCTCGGGCCCAGGCGGGCATGGCCAGCGGTGTGTTGAACATGACCCGGGGCCTGGGCACCGCCCTGGGTTTGGCCGTGATGGGACTGGTCTTCGGAGCCGTGGCCGCCACCGGGCACAGTGGCGCCGCGGCGCGCAGTGGATTCGAGGTGGCGGGCTTGCTCCTGGCCGGCATCGCCTTCGCCGCCGGGCTCCTGTCGGGAGCGGCCGGGAGCGCCAGCTGAGTGTTGCACCTAAGAGGGTTTGTCGGTACCGAGCACCCACATGGCGAAGAACTGGGACCCTCCGCCATAGGCGTGGCCCAGGGCGCGCCGCACCCCGTCCACCTGATGCTCGCCGGCCTGGCCGCGCACCTGCATGGCCACCTCCAAGAAGCGCAGCATGCCGGAGGCGCCGATGGGGTTCGACGACAAGACGCCGCCCGAGCAGTTCCACGGGATGTCGCCACCGTCGAGGGCGGTAGCCCCTTCGTCGGTGAGCTTCCATCCCTCGCCTTCAGCGGCGAAGCCGAGGTTCTCGAGCCACATGGGCTCGTACCAGCTGAAGGGCACGTACACCTCGGCCACGTCGATCTCGGCGCGTGGATTGGTGATCCCGGCTTGGCGAAAGACGTCTGCCGCGCAGTCCCGGCCCGCCTGCGGGTTCACCTGGTCGCGTCCGGCGAACATGGTGGGCTCGGAGCGCATGGACATGCCGTGCACCCACGCGGCGGGGTGGCCCGATCCGGTCTTGGTGCCGGAAGCGCCCACCACCTTTTCGCTGGCGAGCACCATGGCGGCGGCCCCGTCAGAGGACGGACACGTCTCGAGGTAGCGGATGGGATCCCACAACATGATGGAGTCCTTCACCATGTCGAAGGAGATGTCCTCGATGTGCAGGTGCGCGTAAGGGTTCTTCAGCGCCTGGAGACGGTCTTTGACCGCCACCAGGATCCCGATGTGATCGGGGGCACCCGAACGTCGCATGTAGGCGCGCACGTGGGGGGCGAAGTAGCCGCCCGCTCCGGCCAGAAGCGGCGCCGAGAACGGTTGCGGCACCGACAACGCCCACATGGCGTCGGAGTCGGACTGCTTCTCGAAGGCGACGGTGAGCACGCGGTCATGGGTGCCCGAGGTGACGAGGTGAGCGGCCACCAAAGCCGTGGACCCGCCCACCGATCCGGCCGTGTGGACACGGAGCATGGGCTTGCCCACCGCTCCCAGGGCAGGGGCCAGGTAAAGCTCGGGCATCATCACGCCCTCGAACATGTCGGGGGCCTTGCCGATGACGACGGCGTCGATGTCGGACCAGTCCATGCCGGCGTCCTCTAGGGCGCGTGATGCGGCCTCGCGCACGAGCCCGGCGATGGAGACGTCCTCACGTTTGGCGGCGTGGCGGGTCTGGCCTACCCCGATGACCGCACAGCGCTCGGCCATCACGAACCCCCTGAGCCCGGCGGCGTGGTGGACAGCGCACACACCAAGTTCTGCTGGAGGCACGGGCCCGAGGTGGCATGGGCCACGGCGGTGGAAGCCGAGCCGTCCATGATCCGCGCCGCGGCTTCTCCGATGCGCACCAGCCCGGCCACCATGAGCGCGTTGGCGGCCAACGCCCCGCCTGAGGGGTTGACGGCGACGGAGTCTTGGAGCCCGATGGCGCGCCGCAAGATGATCTCCTGGGATGCAAAGGGTGCGTGCAGTTCGGCCACGTCGATCGAAGCACCGAAAATGCCGGCCCCCTCGGCGGCCAGGCGCGTCGAACTCGACGTCGTCAGGTCGCGCATCCCGAGCTGGTGCGTCTCGATGCGGTGGTCCATGCCGGTGATCCACGCCGGCGACTCGCACAGCTCAGCGGCCCGGTCCCCGGCCACCAGCACGATGGCGGCGGCCTGGTCGGTGATGGGGGGAAGTGTGTGGCGGCGCAGCGGGGCCACCACGTAGTCGTCCTTCATGAGCTCCTCGACGCTGTTGTCCTTACGCACCTGGGCGTTGGGATTGCCCATGGCATCGCGCCGCGAGCGCGCCGCAATGGCGGCCATGTCCTCTTCGCTGCACAGCCCCTCGTCGAGCAAGGCGCGTGCTTGGAGGGCGGCCAGGGCCACCGGGTCGGGCCACATGGGCGCCATGTTGTATGGGTCGAGCTGCAAGGACAGCACCCGGTCGAGCTGGCTCGGCGACGAACGCCCGAAGCTGTAGACGAGGGCGGTGTCGATGTCGTCTTCTTGCAGCTGCGTCCACGCCTCGTACAGCGCCCACGCCCCGTCCATCTCGACGTGGCTTTCGCGCATCGGAGGCCACACGCCCACGGCGTCCAGGGCCATCACGAAACTAAAGGGCGCACCGACGAGGTAGTCCGTGCTTCCTGAGCACACGAATCCCATGTCGTTCTTGGTGAGGCCCACGTTTCCGAAGACCTCTTGGACCACCGGCATGAGCATCTCGACTTCGTTGCGGTAGTCCTCGCTGCGCACCGCTTGGGACTGGGCGAAAGACACCACCGCCACCGGACGCACCGCTCGGCGCGCCGGCGTCACAGGTACTCCTTGTAGGTGTCGTAGTCGGCGTCGGGCTCGCCGTTGGGCCGGAAGTACTTCACCGACGCCGTTGTCAGCCCGAGCTCGCTCTCGTCCACCCACACCGCTTCGACGCGCATGCCCATACGGATCTGATCGGTGGGGATCTCCTGGATGAGGCCCATAAAAGCGAGGTTGGAACCGTCGATGAGGATCAGCGCGCAGATGTAGGGGATCTCGATGGACTGTCCCTGAAACGGCACGTTCACGACGCAGTAGGTGGTCACGGTGCCGGCGTTGCCCAGCTCGACCTCGTCGGTGGTGGCCACGCCGTCGGTCGGGCACGAGCCGCGCGGCGGCACGTAGACCTTCTTGCACTTGGGGCAGCGCTGACCCAGAAAACGTCCCTCGGCCATGCCCTTCAAGAACTTCGACTGCGCCAACCCGGCGGTGTAGCGGTAGTCGAGATGCATGGGCGCATCCATCATGGTCACCACGTCGGGGCGTTCGTCTGTCATGACGCCCCCTCGGGCACAAAGCACTCGATGTCCAGCACATGGCCGATGCGCTCGGCCTGGGGGCGAAAGCGTGCCGTCACGCGCATGCCGCTGTGCAGCGCATCGGGTGACCCGGCGTCCACCACGTGCAGCATGGCGGTGTCGGCTCCGTCGAGTTTGACGAGGGCCCACGCAAAGGGGCGATCGAGCGGTTGGTTGGGCAGCGGGTGCGCGGCCCAGGCCCAGGTGGTCACCGTGCCTCCGGGGCCGACCGAGACGGTCCCCTCGGTGTCCTCGCCCGTATTCGGGTCGTATTCCGCGGGAGGGACGATGACGCGACCGTCGTGGCCGCGCGTGCCCACGATCTCGCCGTTGCGCAGAGCGGTGAGGAACCCCCCGATGACCGGGCCGACGGAGCGGTGGTAGGTGTACTCGAGGACGTGCGGCGCCCGCAGTACTTCTTCGTCCCCCCCACCCGTGTCGCTAGGCACGGCGGTGAAACTAGAACAAATTGCAGTTTCGTGCCAGCCCCACCCGCCCCCCGCCTCCGGCCCCCGGCTCAGACTTATCGAACACCTATTCGCTATATTTCCGAAGCGTGATGAGACACCGTCAGTCATCCCGCCGAGGGCGGCATCAGCCACGCGAAGGTGAGGGCCCAATGGACCCCTGGGCCGAGTCCGACAAAGCCAAGCTCGCCGCGCTTCTTCGCTACGTTGCTCAGAAGGAGTTGGACGACCTCCCGGGCGGGGCAACCAAGGTCAACAAGATCCTCTCTTTTTTCGCGGAGTTTTCGCACATCCGTGCGTATGGCGTTCCGATCAGAAGCTTGCGAACGGTCCTGCTCCTCGCCATTTGATCCTCATTCACGATCAGCTGATTTCCGAAGGTGCTGCCTACCTGCGGGAGGACGACTACTTCGGCCGTCCCCTTCATCGGCTGGTTCCAAACCGGCCAGCCGCAGTAACCGGGTTCGCGCAGGACGAGTTGCGTGTCACTGACCAAGTGATAACCGCCCTGTGGGGAAAAACGGCGAAGGAAGTTTCGGACCTGTCCCACGAATAGATGGGATGGAGAATGGTTGAGGACGGAGAGGACATACCTCTTTCATCAGCATTCCTCGCCAAGCGGGGTATCTCAACGGACAAGACCCGGGCACGTGCCCGAGAACTTCTTTCGAAAAACTGGGACTATCAGCCTGAATTCAGCAGCGTTGCCATGGCCGACGCGCTTGGCGAGATGGTCAGGCCTTTGTGTCAGGTGACGTCGGCGCGCAACGTGGTGAGGACACCGGCGATGGATAGCACGGCCGCGTAGACGATGAGGGCCAAGGCGCCCTCCCACCAGGTGAGCAGATGATTCAGTCCGCTACCGCCACCGAAAATGCCGGAGTGCCGGGCCCCCGGCGAGATCGTCTGCAGGGCTTGAGCTGCCTGTCCCGGGAGCCATCTCCCTTCCGACGGGAAGATTCCCACGATGATGGGCTCCACGATGGCGGTCACCCCCAGCCCCACCACCAAGGCCACAACCTGGTTCTTGAGCAGGGCCCCCAGCCCCAGGCCGTAGAGAGCAAAGGCCACACACGCCGCCAGCACCCCGCCCACTATGCCGCTGTATTCATTGAGCATCAGCGAGACGTCTCCGTAGCCACCGGCGACCAGCCCGAAACCGAGGAGCAGGGACAAGGCCGCCCCGGCCATCCCCACCACCAGGCCCGCACCGGCCGAGACGATGAGCTTGGAGGCGACCACCTCGCCGCGCCGGGGCTCGGCCAGGTAGGTGGGTGTAATCGTCTTGTGGCGGTACTCCCCCGTCACCATGATGATGCCCAGGATCAGCGCCAGGTCAGTGGAGACGCTCATGGCCGAAAAGGCCGTGTCGAACCACGCCGCCGTGCCCTTGGCGGGGAGCAGGCCGGCGGCTTCGGCCCGCCGATGGGGAGCAAACGCCACCAGGGCACCGAAGCCGGCGGAGAGCACGCCCGCAATGATCAAGATGGCCCACGTCGACCAGATTGTCCGCAGCTTGTAGATCTCGGCCCGCACCAATCGCGTCATGACGGCGCGCCTGGGCTCGGTGGCGGCAGAGGCAGAGACGAGACGGGAGGCGCCGGCGCAGCGGCTGGTGGCGGTGGAGCGGTGGGTGGCTCCCCAGTCGCTGGGGGCGGGCCTTGCATGGGGGCCCGACCCAACCCCGCACCTTCGGTCATCTCGAAAAACAACTGCTCGAGTGACTCGGACGAGGAGGTCATCTCGTAGACGACGATGCTGTTGCTCGCCATCACGGGGCCGACCACTTCGGGAGTGGTGTTGTCGGCCACGACGGTGTCAGGGCCCTCTGCGTGAGCGGTGATGCCCGCCGATTGCAATGCACCCAGCAGGCGTCCCTGATCGTCACTGCGCACGCGCACCGATTTCTTGGCCCCCTGCAGCAACTCGCGCAGCGGGCCGCGCGCGGCCAGGCGACCGCCGGCGAGGATGATGACCTCGTCCACGGTCTGCTCCGCCTCGGCCAACAGGTGCGACGACATGAGCACCACCCGGCCCTGAGACGCATACCACCGCAGGAAACCGCGCATCCAGGCGATGCCCTGCGGATCGAGCCCATTGGAAGGCTCGTCGAGGATGAGGATCTCCGGCTCGCCGAGGAGCGCCCGGGCCAGCTCGAGGCGCTGACGCATGCCCATCGAGAAGCCGCCCACCTTGCGGTTGGCGTCGCCTTGTAGGCCCACCTGGGACAACACCTCGTCGACCCGACTCAACTCGATTCCGGCCGCAGTGGCCACGACCCGCAGATGCGTGCGGGCCGTGCGGGCGGGATGAAAGCCCGATGCTTCAAGCACCGCTCCCACCGTCACCGACGGATGCGGCAACTGGCGATAAGCCACGCCGTTGACGAGCGCCTGGCCGGAGCTGGGCGCTACGAGGCCCACCATCATGCGCAGGGTCGTGGTCTTGCCCGCTCCGTTAGGACCGAGAAAACCGGTGACCTTGCCGGGCTCGACACTGAAACTCAGGTTGTCGACAGCCACCACACTGCCGAACCTCTTGCTGAGCCCCCGGGCTTCGATGCCGACCACTTATGGTCGAGGCTACTGCCGCCCCTTTACGGGGCGGTGGCAGCCGGCGAGTCAGAACGTGAGGATCTGACGGATGACCTCGCCCTTCTTCATGGCGTCAAAGGCGTCCTGGGCCTTGGAGATGTCCATGCGCGACGAGATCATGCCGTCGAGGTCAAGCCGTCCCGCCTTCCACAGGTCGATGAGACGGGCGAATTCGAACTGCACGTTGGCAGATCCGTAGTACGAGCCCAGCAACTTCTTCTCCATGAAGAAGAGCTCGAAGCAGTTGAACTCGACCATGGCGTCGGCCCGCCCGGCGCCCACGATGACGGCCGTACCACCCCGGCGCACGGCGTCGTAGGCGGCTCGCACCGTGCTCGGCAGCCCGATGCACTCGAAGGCGTAGTCGAACCCCTCGCCCTCGTTGATCTCCATGTTGACGGCGTCCACCTCGTCGGGTTTCACGCCCCGGGTGGCCCCGAAACGCAGCGCGGTCTTCAACTTGGAGTCCACCGTGTCGACGGCCACGATCTGGGCCGCTCCGGCGATGCGGGCCCCCTGAATGGCGGCGATGCCCACGCCGCCGGCGCCGTAGACCACGACGCTCGATCCGGGCACGACCTTGGCGGTGTTCAGCGCGGCTCCCACCCCGGTGGTCACCCCACAGCCGATGAGCGCACCGATCTCGAAGGGGACGTCGTCGGGCATCTTCACGACGCCCTGCTCGGGAACCACCATCTCCTCGGCGAAGGTACCCGTCCCCGCGAAACCGAAGACGGGCGAGCCCCCTTGGCTGAAGTTGGCGGCGCCGGCGATGTTGTAGAAGATCTGCACGCACAGGTTGGACTCGCCCCGCCGGCACGCCCGGCAGTTTCCGCACGGGGGGTTCCAGGCCACGATGATGTGATCGCCGACGGCCACGCTCGTGACACCCGGCCCGACTTGGACGATCTCGCCGGCACCCTCGTGACCCAGCACGGCGGGGGCGGGCATCGGAAGCGTGCCGTTCATGGCGGACAGGTCGGAGTGACACACACCGGCGGCCCGGATCTTGACCTTTACCTCACCGGGGCCGGGATCCCTGACCTCGATGTCGTCGTGAAACTCGATGACTTCCTCACCGGTCCCATGGAACACAGCAGCACGCATAACGAGCTCCCCCTCCTGGTGTAGAGCGTTTCCTGCGCATTCGACCATGCGCAGGTTGTGGCCGCAACAGCGGGCTGTTCAGGCCTCCCGCGCCGATGCCGCCCGAGGCGCCGGCACGGGCCGAGTCGATGTCTTGGACCGAGGCGACGCGGAGAGTTCCTCACTCATGGCCTCACCCATGGGAGCCGCGGTGACATAAACGGTGGGGAGCAGGAGCTTCACCGCCACGGCGAGCTCGTCGTGGACGCGGCTGATGTCGCTCCAGCCCTGCACCCAACCCACCAGCGACGAGTACCAGACGTGACCGATCATGCGTGTCCGCTCGACGTGATCGGGAGGTTGGGGCTCGCCCATGGACCGGATGATGATGCCGTCCATGAGGCCGGCCATCTGCTGCTGGCACTCGACGGCGGCGGGATCCGGCGACGCCAGCGATGTGAACACCGCCGCCACCAGCAACGGCTGGCGCCCCATGGCCCGCAGCGCCCGGTCGAGCACGTCGAGGACTCGTTCGGACGGCGTCGACCCTCGCGGCGGCGACTGCGAGAGGCGGGCGTCGAGCTGTTCGACCCAGTGGACCAACGCGGCGGCCAGGAGGTGGTCCTTGGAGGTGAAGTAGCGGTAGACCGTCCCCATGGCCACATGCGCCCGGGCGGCCACGTCGCGCATCTGCACCGCCTCGTAGCCACCTTCGAGCCCGAGCTCCATGGCGGCGTCGACGACCCGCTGACGTCGTGCTTCTTGCGCACGGGTCAGAGCGCGGGGCGTCGCCAGCTGCTGCACGGCCTGAACCCTACCTTTGGTTCCCCCAGAAAAGGAACACGTTCCCGTCCCGGTGGGGAGCCGCCTGAGGCCCCGTGACGAGGAAATCTGACGCGGCGTCAGCCTTTGCGAAGTAGCCTTGGCCCGCCATGCCCCGAGAAACAGGCACCCTGGCCGCAACCGACGGGCGAGTCCCCGGGCGCCGCGGCCAAGCCACGAGGCGGCGTCTGCTCGAATGCACCGCTGAGCTGCTCGACAGCACGGGCTGGCGGTCCATCAAGGTCATCGACATCGCTCGCCAGGCGGGGACCTCGCCGGCCACCTTCTACCAATACTTCGAGAACGTCGAGCAGACCATTCTCGTCCTGGCCGAGGAGCTCATGGACGGGGCCTCAACCCTGGCCGACTTGGTCGATGGGGACTGGTCGCCCGACGCCAGTTGGGACACGGCTTGTCGGGTTGTCGAGGGCTTCATCAACTACTGGGAAGCCAACCGGGCGGTGTTCCGAGTGGTCGAACTCGCCACCGAGGAAGGCGACCTTCGTTTCCGAGGTTTGCGGGTGCGAGCCCTGAACGCCGTCACCGTCACTCTCGCCGGCGTCATGGGGACCGAGGAACTGGGCCCGAGCCCGGCGGGATCCGACACCATGGCAGTGGCCGCCACCATGGTGTCGATGCTCGCCCACGTGGCCGCTCACCGCTACGGGTTCGAGTTCTGGGGCATCCGCACCACCTCCATGGTCGACAGCCAGGCACGGGTTTTGCATTGGGCCGTCACGGGCCGGGGTGCTCCCGATGAAATCGCCCCTGTCGCCATGTTCGACGGGCGTTCGTCCAGGTAGAATTCAGGTTGGAGGACGGCAGGACCGGGAGTCTTGGGGACGTGAGGTAAGCAGTGCCTCTCCCCCTGCCGATGGCAAGCACCATGTCCACGGGGGAACCGAAGACCATCCACGTCGTCACCGCCGAAGGGGTGGCCGTCGACGCGGCCACGCTCGACAGCGGCGTCTCTGGCCTTGCCCTGGTGGGGGCGCCCGCCAGCGAAGGCTGGCGCCTCATCCACATCGCCAGCGGCCGCATCGTGTCGCGCTCGGCGCAGCACCCCGATCCCGACGTCCTGCGCAAGCTGGCTCACCGTCTGGCCGCCTTTGCCGACTGGACCGAGCGCGATGTCCGAGTGCCCGGACCAGTACTGCGTCGCGAGATCGAGGCCGCGGCCGTGCAACTCGGTTTGAGCTCGGAGCCCGCCGCGCCACCGTCGCACCGAGTTGCTGGTCCCAAGGACGCCGGTGCCGAGTCCGCCGTATCCTCCCCGTCCGCCGAGTCCGCCGAGCCAATGACAGCCGAGGCCTCGGCGTGGGCACCCCCTTCGGAGTTCCCGTCGGTTCCCACCGCGCCGGTGACCACCACCGGCAGCGCCAATGGGAAGGTGCGGGCCGCGTCGAACGGCGCCGTTTCGACAGACGAGGCCGCCGAGCTGCGTCACCGCCTCACCATCACCGAACGCGAACGGGCGCTGCTGCGCCGCATTTTGCGGCGGGTCCACACCTCAGTCGCCCCCGGCACGTTCGCCGATGCCATCCGCGATCTCGACGCCGAGGAAAGGGCGCTGCTCGGCTCCTTGATCACCGACGGGGCCTCCGACGCCACCGGCGTGGTCAGAGCGTTACCGCGCACCGACGGCGACGAGCCCACGACGTCGGTGTCGCCCTCGACTATTGCTGCCGCGACGAACGCGGCAGCGTCGGCCAACGCCGACACGTCTGAGCCCGACGCGGCCTCGGAATCGACTTCGGAATCCGCATCACCGGCTGCGGCCGGCTGAGTCCACGCCGACGAGGCGCCGTCGCTTACTTGACGGCGACGGGGTTGACCGGAGACCCCAAGCCGTTGGTGAACGGAAGCGGCGTGGCGTCGAGAAAGAACGTATAGACGCCGTCGGCCGCACAGTCGGCGGCCAGTTCGTCGAGCATCCAGTTCTGGCCCTGGGTCATGCCCATCTCGACGATGTGAAGCAAATGCACCGGTAGATAGATCTCACCGTGCTCACAGGGCAGCACCTCCAGCGACAAGGTGTCGATGGCCGTCGCCGCCACGTTGTGATCGAAGAACCATTGTGCGCTGCCCATCGACAGTCCCGGCGCGGGCACCATGTAATTCAGGACATCGGAGAACTTGAACACGTTGGGCACCGGGATGGTGGTTCCGCCCGTCGGGAAGCGACCCCGCATGGCCAGCCGCGCCATCTGACCGGTGCGCACGAGCACCACATCGCCGGATTCGATGGTCACCCCGGCCATCGCAGCCGCGGCGTCGAGGTCGTCACAGGTGATGGCGTAGCCGCCGGGGAGCACATCCACATCCTTGGCACGAGCGACGTCGAGCAGCACTCCCCTGCTCACCAGTGAGTCGACCAGATGGATGCCACAGCGCGACGCCCCGGCGGAGGTGACCGAGGAAGCCGGATAGCCGTTGTAGAGCTTGCCGCCATAGCTGACATGGGCGAGGCCATCCCAGTGCGTGGCGCACTGCAGCGGCATGACGACCACGTCCTCGTTGGCACACACCCAGTCGGGGTCATCGCCCAGTGGCACGTTGACGTACGTCATGGTGCGGATGGGATTGAAGCGAGCCGGCACGATGCCCTTTTGCACGCCCTCTGCTTCCGACAACGCCAAGGCGAGAGGAAAAGCCTTACCGGTGTGGACGCAGGCCGCCCCCCGTCGGCGCACCTCGTCGGTGATCAGGTTAAGAGTGCCGAGTTGGTCGTCTTCGCCCCAACGACCCCAGTTGTTGACCCGGCTGGCGATGGCCCGATACGCGTCGTACCTGTTGTCGGCGTCCATGGGGGCGGCACGTTAGCGTCAGCTGGCCGCCGTCAGTCGGCCGTCCTCATGTTCGAGGCCGAGCGAGGCCGAGCGAGGCCGAGGACCCGTTAGCCGGCTACTCCGGGACGCACGACATGGCCAGGCAGGTTCTCGGTGAGCACCTCGCCGTCGTGCACGACGGGCGTGCCGTTGACGATGGTCCAGTAGATCCCCCTGGGTCGGGCCGAGTACCGGGCCTCCCCACCAGGAAAGTCCTTTACCTGCTTCTTCGACTCCAGCTCGATGGTGTCGGGATCGAAGATGAAAGCGTCGGCCCAGTAGCCCGGCAGCAGCATCCCTCGCCCTTCGAATCCGAGCAGGGCGGCCGGCACCTGGGTCATCTGGCGGATGCCCTCTTCCAAGCTCCACAACTTTCGATCACGCACCCAGAACGCCAGAAAGGCGGTGGACCAATCCGATCCGTCATCACGGTCGAGATGGGCCCCACCGTCGGACACACCGATGATCATGGCCGGATGGCGTTGGCCCACAGCCACCGCCTCCTCCCACGACCGGCTCTTGTTGACGTAGCGGAACACGGTGGCCAAGTGCTCATCGGCAGCCAGGTCGAGCATGACGTCGGCCGGTGATTGACCGAGCTCGGCGGCGATGTCGGCGATGGTGCGCTTCACGAGTTTCTCGTGCGCCGGGCTCGCCACTTCGTCCACCTCGACAACCGACCAACGCGGCGGCGGCAGCGTGGAGCCCAGCGCACCGTCGGTATTGGGATGCTCGACGGCGTTGCGCATGGCGTCGCGCTGGGCCGGGTCGTGCAGCAACGCCATCTTCTCCTCGACCGACAACCCCGGACCGACCACCTTGTGCCACGACGGCACGCCTTCGTACAGGTTGGTCCCGCTGTCGATGCGGAAGTCGCGGTCGAACGGGTGGTTGCGCAACAACGAGTAGATTCCTACGCCCTGGCGACCGGCGTCGTCGATCCAGCGAGCCACGTCGTCCCAACCCGCCCCGGGCACGTCCACCTTGGAGCGGCCGCCGAGGCCTTGCAAGATGATGGGGAGACGGCTCAACGTCCCCAGGCGCACAAGCAGGTCCTTGTCTTGCTGGTCAAGCCCGCCGATGGCGCTGCGGTGCAAGTAGGAGATAGAGCCGCCCCGATGGCGCCCGGCCTCCGCGCACAGGACCTCGAGCTCGGTCATCGATGCAAAGCGGCTCGGTACGGGACGGTCGTCGCCGTCGAGTTGGGTGGGGCCATGCGAGGAAGAGAATCCGGCCGCTCCCGCCGCCATGGCCTCGGCCACGACCTCACGCATGGCCTCGATCTCCTCGTCGGTGGCCTCGCGCTCGGAACCGGCCTCACCCATCACAGTGCGCCGCACCGCCGAGTGGCCAACGTAACACGCCATGTTCACGCCGAGCTTGCCCACGCGACTGGACAGGAACTGGGGGAAGGTCTCGAAGTCCCACTGCACCGCCGAAAGAGCGACGGGCGACATGCCTTCGACCTTGGCGAACATCCGGGCCAGGTAGTCGCGCTGGTCAGGCCGGTTGGGGGCCACCGAAAACCCGCAGTTCCCGGCCAAAACCGTCGTCACCCCGTGGTAGACGCTCGACGTGGCGTGGGGCTCGAAGGTGATCTGGGGGTCGTAGTGCGTGTGGGCGTCGACGATGCCCGCCGCCACGTGCAGGCCGTCGGCGTCGATCACGTTGTCGGCGTCATCGGGGTTGACGAACCCGATCTTGGCCACGTGGCCGTCTTTGACGGCCACGTCCCCGCGCCGACGAGCCAACCCGCTGCCGTCGACGACGATGCCGCCCATGATGGCCAGGTCGTAGCTGCTCACATGTACTCCCTTACCCCGCCCAGATGATCGACTGCAGCTCCGAATACGCCTCGAGGCCGTAGTCGCCCCCGTCACGTCCGACACCGGACATCTTGAATCCACCGAAGGGCGCTTCGTGGTTGCGCTGGGCGGTGTTGATGCCGACGTGGCCGGCCCGTAGCTGCTTGGCCACCCGAAAGGCCTTGGCCGTATCGCCGGAGAACACGTAGTCATAGAGCCCGAAGTCGCTGTCGTTGGCGATGGCGATGCCCTCTTCCACTTCGTCGAAGGGGACCACCACCACTACCGGGCCGAAGATCTCCTCGCGGGCCACGGCCATGGCGTTGGTGCCCACCAGCAACGTGGGCTCGATGTAGAAACCCCGCTCGAGGTGGCCGGGGCGACCGCCGCCCACGATGAGCTCGGCGCCCTCGGCTCGGCCCGCCGCGATGTGATCTTCGACCCGACCGCGCTGTAAGGCGGAGATGAGGGGGCCCACCACGGTGTCGGCCTCAGTAGGGTCACCGACTTTGAGCACCGTGGCGTAGCGCGACAAGCCTTCGACCACCTGGTCGAACACCGAACGCTGCACGACAGCGCGCGTGGGGGCGGTGCAGATCTGTCCGGAGTGAAAGCTCCACGTGGAACCGATGCACCCCACGGCCGCTTTGACATCGGCGTCGTCGAAGACCACGCACGCGCCCTTGCCCCCGAGCTCGAGGAGCAGGCGCTTCATGGTGCGACCCCCGCTCTGCGCGATGCGGGTACCCACCTGCGTCGAACCCGTGAAGCTGATCATGTCGACGTGGCGGGAGTCGACCAGGGCGGCGGCCGGGCCGGGGTCGACCGAGTTGACCAGGTTGACCACGCCGGGCGGGAAACCCACCTCATCGAGGATCCGGGCCAGCTCGACGATGGCCAAAGGGTCTTGAGGGGCGGGCTTGACCACTACGGTGTTGCCCATGGCGAGGGCCGGAGCCACCTTGCCGGCCATGTTCACGAGGGGAAAGTTGAACGACGTGATGCACGTCACCACGCCGACGGGCTGGCGCATGACCAAGGCGGAGACCAGACCGCCCGGAGCCAGCGGGGTGGCCATGGCGACCTGGGGGGCCAGGGGCCGCTGGGCGATGTGACGTACGTCGCGCGAGTAGCGGTCGAAACGGTCGGCGGCCACCGGCACCTGCATGCGCGAGCCCACCGCCGCGGTCGCCCCGGTTTCGGCGATGACCAGGGGGAGCAAATCCTTGGCCTTGGCCCGGATGCCCTTGGCCGCCTGGGCCATCAGGGCCAGGCGCTCTTCGGCCGGCGTGGCAGCCCACCCCGGTAGGGCTTCGGCGGCTGCTGCCGCGGCTGCTTCGGCATCGGCCACCGACGCGTTGGGGGCTTGGCCGACGACCTCCTCGGTAGCCGGGTTGATGACGTCGTAGGTGCCGCCTGAGGCGTCCACCCACTTGCCGCCGATGAGTAGCTGGCTCTCGTTGTGCTGGGCCATATTCGGGATGCTACGCCACCATCTGACGCGGTGTCAGGTCCGCTGCTAGGTTCAAAGTCATGTCGCCGGCCATCGCATTGCGGGACGCCACGGCCATCGCCGGGATCGCCCAGACCAGCTTCGCCAAGCACCTCGAGCCGTCCGAGGCCGAGCTCGCCTGCCAGGTCATCGTGGCCGCCTGCGCGGATGCCGGCATCGACCCCTCCGAAGTGGGTGCCCTGTGCAGCTACACCATGGAGGCCACCGAAGAGGTCGAGATCGCCCGCAACATCGGCTGTGGGGACATCACCTTCTTCTCCCAGATCGGCTACGGCGGCGGAGCCGGTTGCGGTGTGGTGGGTCACGCTGCGCTGGCTGTGGCCAGCGGCCAGGCCGAAGTGGCCGTGGCGTGGCGCAGTCGCAAGCGGGGATCGGGTCCTCGCCCTTGGAGCAATACGTCGGTGCAGCTCAAGGTGCCCGGCGCCTGGACTCGCCCGTTCGGGATGCTGCGCCCCGTCGACGAGATCGCCATGCTGACCCGGCGCTATATGCACGAGTACGGGGCCACCCGTGAGCACCTGGCCAACATCGCCGTAGCCGTGCGCAAGCACGCCAACATGAACCCCGACGCGTTCATGCACAACAAGCTCATGAGCCACGACGACTACATGGCGGCCCGGTGGGTGTCAGAGCCGCTGTGCCTCTTCGACAACTGCCTCGAGACCGACGGGGCCCTGGCCTGCGTGGTGGTGTCCGCCGAGCGGGCCCGTGACCTCCCGCACCCGCCGGTGTACATCCACGCATTCGCACAAGGGTTGCCGCCCGAGCACCAGACCATGGTCAACTTCTTCAACGACGACCCCCTCACCGGACCGGCGTGGGCGTGTGCCCGGCGACTGTGGGCCAACGCGGACTTCGGCCCTGCTGATGTCAACGTGGCGCAGATCTACGACGCCTTTACGCCGCTGATCTTGCTGTCGCTGGAGGGATACGGATTCTGCAAGCGCGGCGAGGCCCCTGGCTTCACCGAGGACGGCAACTTGGAGTGGGGCCGGGGATCGCTCCCGACCAACACGTCGGGCGGGGGGCTGTCGGAGGCCTACGTACACGGCTTCAACTTGATCAATGAAGGCGTCCGCCAGATGCGGGGCACCTCCACCGCTCAGGTGGAAGGGGCCGAGACGTGCCTGGTCACTTCGGGAGAGGGCGTGCCCACCAGCGCGCTGCTCCTGCGGAGGTAGCAAACAATGGCGAGCGCAGCAGCATTCTCGGGTGGGTACGTCGCCAACCGGGGCCCGTCGGTGGAGGGATTTCTGCTCCCCGCCGTCGACGAGGACGGCCGGCCCTTTTGGGAGGCCACCAAAGAAGGAAGGCTGACGGTGCAAGCGTGCGCGTCGTGCGGCAAGCGCCGTCACCCGCCGCGCCCCATGTGCCCGCACTGCCGCTCCACGCAGCGCACGTGGCACGAGATCTCAGGCAAGGGAACCATCTGGTCCTACGCCGTTCCCCACCCGCCGCTGCTGCCGCCGTACTCGGATCTGGCGCCGTACAACATCATCGTGGTCGAGCTCGACGAGGAGCCCACCATCCGCTTCGTCGGCAACCTCGTCACCGGCCCCGAAGGCGCCATCAACGAGATCGACCCGGCCACCATCCGCATCGGCGAGCCCGTCGAGATCGTCTTCAAGCGCTTCCTACGCGCCGATGGATCCGAGGAAGCCCTTCCCTTCTGGGTGCGCGCCTAGGTCGTCTGCCCTGGGGCGTCTCGCACTCAGCGAGGCGGGGGCGTGGGACCAGGGCGGCCATGACCTTCGTCGGCGATGACCTTCACGCCGCGCCAGAAGGCGACGTAACCCTTGATTTCACCGGCCGCCGGGAAGGTCTCGGGGTAATACCAGGCGGCGTCGATGTTCGTCGAACCGTCGACGACCACCGTGTAGTAGCTGGCCTCCCCCTTCCACCAGCAGGTCGTGTGCGTCGAGCTCGGCGTGAAGTACTTCGTCTTCACCGAGGCGGGCGGGAAGTAGTGATTTCCCTCCACCACGATGGTCTCGTCGCTCTCGGCCAGAACGACCCCGTCGTATACCGCTCGAGCAGTCACCGCATCACGAACCGGGCAGCCCGGGATTTTCTTCCCGACGCCGGGACTTTGCGGGGAGAATCTGCCCAACGTTCGGCCAATCCGCCCCGACGGCCGCCCAGGTCAGGCACGAAATCGGCTTGGCGATCCGCGTCCTGAGCCTGTGAGCCCGCCGCACCAGGTCATCGGCACTCAAGTCGTAGTCGCGCCCCGACGATAGCTACAACGTCACTACGAAGGTCATTCAGCTGCCGCGGACCCCGATCACCGGGGCACCGGTGGGAACCCAGCGATCGGGAAGCGCGTCGACGACCGAGAAGACGATGACAGAGACCAACACCAACGACCTCTTCGTCGGCAAGAAGGGGAGGTTGTCACGCAGCCTGATACGGGGAAAGTCCTCGTCTATTCGCTGGACCTCGTCGAGTTACGACGAGGTGAAAGAGCAGGCCGCCGCCGATCGCGAACTCCGGGAGACCGAGATCCGCGTCACCATGGCCAACGGCGCCATGGAGACCGTGCTCCAACCCATCATCGATCTCCACGACGGCCAAACCGTCGGGGTGGAAGCCCTGAGCCGTTTCAATACGACACCGCGGCGTTCGCCGCATCTGTGGTTTGCCGACGCGGCCGCCGTCGGCCTCGGCTTGGAACTCGAGATGACCTCGCTGCGCTTGGCCCTCGAAGAGCTGCGGCGACTTCCCGCTGAGGTCTACCTGTCGTTCAACGCGTCGGTGGAGACCATCATCTCGGACCAGTTCAAAGCCGCCTTGGCCGACGTGCCCGGCGAGCGCTTCGTAGTCGAGCTGACCCAGGACACCAAGGACCCCGATTACAAGGCCCTGGCCAAAGCCGTGAAGCGGATGCGATCGACGGGCATTCGCCTCGCCGTGGACGACATCGGGGCCACCGCTACCGCCGGCGCCGACAACTTCCGCCACATCCTCGACCTCGAACCGGACATCATCAAGCTCGACATCGGGATGACCCGACGCACCGACTCCGACAACGGCAAACAGGCGCTCGGGTCCGCTCTCCTCAAGTTCGGCATGGACTTCGCCACCTTTGTGGCCGAGGGCATCGAGACCGAAGAAGAGTTCGAGACCATGCGCTCGTTGGGTTGTCGCTACGGCCAGGGCTACTACCTGGGCCGGCCCGGCAAGATGCGTACCCAGGCGCCGCGCCATGGCGGAGCCGGACAGCTCTGGATCGACCAAGAAGAGAGCGTGGCCAACGTCGCCACCGCATCGGACTCCGATTCCGCCGACAAGGACGACTCGTCGAACTCACGCGACACGGTGGGGGACGGCGGCGGCGCCAGCGACGCCGGCGGTGTCGACCAGTCCGACGACAAGAGTGGCACCACGACGGGCGACGGTGGTCGTGACAGCAGCCGCGACGCCGAGCGCGATTCGGCTGCGGCCGGTGTCGACGACTACGCCGAGCTCCTCGCCGTGGTGGCCGAGATCCAGGCGCAACGCAAGGGCACCAACCACGGCCGGGCCGACTCCCTCATCATCAGGACCGGCGTCAAGGCCATGGCCGAAGCTGTCGTTTCGGCGCCCGACAAGTAGCGGTCAGCTCTCCGCTGGGCCCTCTCGCCTGGGCCGACTCCCCCTTCGGCGGAACGCGCTCGCCTTCAGGGCACCAGCACGCAGCGTGTGCCCGAGTAGATGGTGGGCATGCACTTGTTGCAATGCACGCACAGCGACTCGGTGGCGGTTCCCCGTTGCATGTCGAGCAACAAGGTCGGCTCTCGTAACAAGGCGCGCGCCATGGCTACGAAGGCAAAGCCTTCGTTCAGCGCGTTCTGCATGGTCTCGAGACGGTTGATGCCGCCCAGCAAGATGAGCGGAAGCTCCAGGGCCTGGCGGAACTGGCGGGCGTAGGGCAAGAAGAAGGCTTCTTCGAACGGGTACGCCGGCATGAAGCGATGCGCAGTGAGCCGAAAGCCGGCCCGCATGGCCTTGGGCATGGTGGCGGCCATCTCGGCGATGGGCGCTTCCCCTCGAAACAGGTACATGGGGTTGGCCAAGGAACTTCCGCCGGTGAGCTCGATGGCGTCGAGCACGCCGTCGCTCTCGAACATCTGGGCGATGGGGATGCTCTCATCAAGCCACAGACCGCCGGCCACGCCATCGGCCATGTTCAACTTGGCGGTCACCGCCACCGAGTCTCCAACCGCGTCGCGCACGGCGCGTAGGACCTGGCGTGGGAATCGGGCCCGCTTCTCGAGACTCCCTCCCCATGCATCGGTTCTCGTGTTGAGCTTCGGGCTCAAAAACGCGCTCAACAGATAGTTGTGGCCGACGTGGACCTCGAGGGCGTCGAATCCGGCCCCCGCGGCCAGCTGGGCGCCTTCGGCAAAGTCCTTGGTGATGCGGGCGATGTCGCCGTCGTCAACGGCCTTGGTGCGGCGCATCCCCAGAGGACTGAAGATCCGAGTGGGGGCGAGAGCGGGGTGCTTGGTGGCCATGGGGTTGGCCACCGGTCCGGCGTGGCCGAGCTGGGCTGAGGCCGAGCGCGCCGTGCTCATGGATGGCATCGGTCAACTGGCGCAGACCGGCCACGGCCTCTGGTCGCAGCACGATGGTGCGGCCGTCGGTGCTGCCTTCGGGCGACACCGCGCAGTACGCCACCGTGGACATGCCCACGCCACCGGCGGACACCCGTCGGTGAAATTCGATCAGCTCGTCGCTCACCACCTGCCGGCGCGTCACGCCCTCAAAGGTGGCCGCCTTGATGACGCGATTGCGCAGCGTCAAGGGCCCGAGCGTGGCGGGTGCAAAGACGGCCGGGCCCGCGGTGCCAGCCGGACCCGGGCGCGAGCCCGCCACGCCGGCCGACTCCGACTTCGCTGCCGCCGGCGGCATCAGGGCCGCAGCAGGGGGGCTACCTGCTCCCCGAAGGCGGCGATCTGATCACACAGCTCGTCGACCGATCGGCTCGGGAACCGCAGCTGGATATGGCGAGCCCCCATAGCGGTCAGCTCGGCAAGGTTTTCGGCGATGCGCGGCGCGCTTCCGCTCACCGTGCCGCGCGGAAGCTCCCAGTCGGCCGAGCCCAGATAGAAAGCACCGCCGAGCGCTCCGATCTCGATGGGATCTCCGCCGTGCAGCTCCTGGCGAAAATCGAGGAGCTCGCCGATCTGCGCCTTCAGATCGGCGCGCTTCACCGTTTGGGGAAGCCAGCCGTCGCCCCGGGCGGCCGCTCGGCGTAGGGCCGGGCGCGACGAGCCCCCCACCCAGATGGGAGGCCGGGGCACCTGCACCGGCCGTGGCGAGATGGCCATGTCCGACGCCGGCCACTGCGGACCCTGCAGTCGGGGGTACTCGTCGGTCAACCCCGCCGCGATGCCGTCGATGGCTTCATCGAGGAGGTCGCCGCGTCGTTCGAAATCCCGCCCCATCAGCGCGAACTCCTCGACGACGTGACCCGCCCCCACGCCGACGATGGCCCGCCCGCCCGAGAGCATGTCGAGGGTGGCGAACTCCTTGGCGGCGCGCAGCGGGTGACGTAGGACGGCGATGTAGACGTGGGAGAGGAGCCGCACGTGCTGGGTGATTCCCGCCAGCCAGCCCAACGTGGTCAACGTGTCGTACCAGATGGGGCTCATGGCATCGGCCAGCCGTCGCGGGATGAAGGTGTGGTCGCACACGGCCACGTAGAAAAAGCCCGACGCCTCGGCCTGCAGGGCGACCTTGGCCATCTCCGCCGGCCCCGAGGTGGTCTCCCAGTCGGCTACGAACAGCGTCGATTGCGACTGCACCGGCAGCTGGATGCCGAAGGCCACGGTGTCGGGAGGGATGACGAGGACGGGATCCATGGCCATCAGTATCGCTCGGCCACGAGCTCGGCGAGCTCGGTGGCCGGTCCCATGTCGGCGCCGAAGATCCGGGCCCGCATGACGTAGAGGTGGGCGGGGATCTCCCACGTGAACCCCATCCCGCCGTGCACCTGAACGCAGGCACGCCCATTGGCGAGGGCCGCTTCCGCGGCCAGAAGCCCGGCGCCGGCGGCGGCCCGCTCGGGGTCGCCGACGTCGGGCTGGTCGATGGTCACCGCCGCCGCGTAGACAGCGGCACGCGCCGTCTCGGCCCGGACGAGCATGTCGGCGCACAGGTGCTTCACGGCCTGGAACGACCCGATGGGCTTTCCGAACTGCTCGCGCGCCTGGGCGTAGGCCACGGCCATGTCCACCGTGGCGCCAGCCAGACCGACACACTGGGCGCCGAGCAGCACGGTGGCGTCGCGCCGCCAGCGCGCCGCCACGTCCGCCCCCGCCAGCGGGTCTCCGGGGGGCAACACATCGACGTGCCACAGCGCAGTGAGGGGATCGATGGAGCGGGCCACCGGCTCGGCATCGAGGGAGGCGGGGTCGAGCGCAGCGATACCGTCGTCGTCGATAACGAGCAACGTCGACAGCGACCCCAGATGCGCGATGACCACGGGGGCGATCCCCGCACCGAGCCGGGGTCGGCGCACCGCACCCACCACGGCCGTGCCCTCGGCGGCGCCGTCGACGAGGGTCGAGGCCAGGTTGGTGGCCGCCAAAGGACCGGGCACCAGAAACCGACCGAGCTCTTCGAACACCACCGCGGCGGCCGCCATGCCCAGCCCGGTACCACCGTCGGCCTCAGAGCGCTGGACGACGAATACACCGGCGTCGCCGAGCTCGGCCCACCCCGACCGGTCTAGGCCAGGTGCGTCGGCGTCGACGCCACCGGACTCGCGTGCCCGCAGCTTCTCGAGGGGGAAGCGACCCGCGGACAGGGCGCGCACCGCACCGGCCAATGCTTGTTCGTCTTCGGAGAGCTCGAAGTCCACGGTGGCGCGCTCGGCTCAGCTCTTGGGGAGTCCGAGGATGCGCTCGGCCACGATGTTGCGCTGGATCTGCGACGTCCCCGCCGCGATGGTGCGCGAGAAGCTGTTGACCCAGGTGTCGACCACCTCGGCGTTGCCCATCGGTCCAGCACCATCGAGGGCAGGAAGCTCCTCCCACGACAGCCCGGCCATGCCGGCCAGCTCCATGCCGAGCTCGGCCAGGCGCTGGCGGAGCTCCGAAAAGGCCAGTTTGAAGACGCTGCCACCGATGCCGGGCACGCCGCTACGCGCCGCTTGCGAGACGTTGCGTTTGGTGAGCGCCCACAAGGCGTCGAGCTCGGCACCGAGGTGGCCCACTTTGCGCCTGACCTCACCCTCGTTCCAGGCGCCGGTGCGCCGGGCCAAGGCACGCAGCGTTCGCAACAGTTCCATCGACTGCAGGAGCTCGCCGACGAAGGCGGTGCCGCGCTCGAAGCTCAGCGTGACCATGGTCACCCGCCAGCCGTCGTTCTCCTCCCCCACCCGGTTGCCCACCGGCACCCGCACACCATCGAGGTAGAGCTCGGCGAACTCGCTGGAGCCGACGATGGTCTTCAGCGGCCTGATGTCGATGCCGGGAAGCCCCATGGGCATGGCCAGCCACGTGATCCCCCGGTGGCGACTGTCCTCGGGGCCGGTGCGCACCAGCAGCTCGCACATGTCGGCCACCTCGGCGTGCGACGTCCACACCTTCGATCCCGTCACCACGTACTCGTCGCGGTCGCGCACGGCCCGGGTGCGCAAGGCGGCCAGGTCGCTGCCCGCGCCGGGCTCGGAGAAGCCCTGACACCACACCTCGTCGCCGCGCAGGATGGGAGGCAAGAAACGGGCCCGCTGCTCGGCGCTTCCCTCCGCCGCGATGGTGGGACCGGCGTGGAGCAGACCCACGAAGTTCACCCCCACATAGGGCGCATGGGCGCGCTCGAGCTCTTCGACATAGACGAGTTGTTCGATGGGGCTCGCCCCGCGTCCCCCGCCTTCGACGGGCCAGTCGATCCCGGCGTAGCCGGCGTCGAAGAGCATGCGCTGCCAGGCGGTGTCATAGGCGCGCCGGGCCGGCCAGTCGAAAGACGATGGCGGCGGCCCGAGGGTGGGGACGACGTTGCTCAGCCAGGCGCGCAGCTCGGCGCGAAAGGCTTCTTCGTCAGCGGTGTAACGCAGGTCCACAGGTCGGCCTCGTGGGGGCTCGCAGGCGGGGCCGCAGCGGCTTTGGGTGTGGCGCTCAGGGCGCCAGGTAATCCAGACCGAACAACGTGCGCGCGTTGCCCCGCACGATCTTGCGGCGGGTGTCGTCGTCGAGATGGGCCATCTGGCGCTCGGCGATCTCCCTGGTGTGCGGCCACGTGGAGTCCGAGTGCGGGTAGTCCGACTCGTAGGTGATGTTGTCCACCCCGATCTCGTCGACCGAGCGCAACCCATGGGCGTCGTTGAAGAAGCAGCCGTAGATCTGGCGACGGAAGTAGGTGGAAGGAGGCTCGGGGATCTTGTCGGCCACGCCACCCCAGCCGCGGTTCTCGTCCCACACGATGTCGGCGCGCTCGAGGATGTAAGGGATCCAGCCGATCTGGCCCTCGGAGTACGCCAGCTTCAAGTCGGGAAAGCGCACCAGCACGCCGGAGAACAAGAAGTCGACCACCGAAAAGGTGGCGTTGGTGTGGGTCAGTGTCGACCCCACCGCGGGCGGGGCGTCGGCCGACGTGCTCGGCATCTTCGATGACGAACCGATGTGCATGTTGACCACGGTCTTGGTCTCGGCGCACGCCGCGAAGAACGGGTCCCAGTAGTTGTCGGGGTCGTGCACCGATGGCAGCCCCAAAAAGGGCGGGATCTCGCTGAAGCACACGGCCCGTACGCCGCGCTCTGCGTTGCGCAGCACCTCGGCTCCGGCCAGCTCGGCGTCCCACAGCGGCACGATGCACAGCGGGATGAGTCGGCCACCGGACTCGGCGCACCACTCATCGACCATCCAGTCGTTGTACGCCTGGACACACAACAGCCCGAGCTCTTTGTCCTTGGCCTCGGTGAAAGTCTGGCCGCAAAAGCGCGGGAACGTCGGGAAGCACAGCGACGCCTCGGTGTGGTTGGTGTCCATGTCCTCGAGACGCGGCTTCACCTGGAACGACCCGGGGCGCATGTCCTCGTAGGTGATCCCCTTCATGGTGACCTCGTCGCGGGGCACGCCGACGGCCGAGTCCAAGCGCAGCAGGGGCCGGCGCAGCTCCTCGTAGTACCACCAGTCGGTCGGGCTGCCCTCAGAGCCCGGGGTCACCGTCAGCTTGCCGCCCACGAAGGTGATCTCCCCCATGGGAGCTCGCACGATGCGGGGCCCGATGTCGCGGTACTTGGCTGGAAGGCGGTCTTGCCATACCCCGGCGGGCTCGACCACGTGATCGTCGACCGAGATGATCAAGGGGAGCTCTGCCATGGCGGCGAGCTTAGCGAGCGATCTGACGGCGTGTCAGGTAGCCGCCCGGGCGCCCCGGCGCGAAACCCGCTTCTCAGGCAGGGCCGTACAGGGCATCCACGCTGACGTGGGTGGGAGCCACCTCGGCGGCGGGCACTGCCGCCGCAGGGGCAGGGGGCGCAGCCGCGGCGGCCTCGGCCATCTCCGCGGCTAGTCGCTTGGCCGCCGCGGCGCGCAGCGGCGTCATGAGCGGCGACACGTACTTGGAGAAGGCGGCGGCCAGACGCTTGTGGCCTTCGGTGCCGGGATAGACGCCGTCGGCCAGCTCCGAGGCCCGAAGCACGTCGGCCCCTTCCACCAGGATCAGCTTGTCGTCGCCGTCGGCCACGGCAGTGCGCACCACCTCTTCCATGGCGGCGCGCAGCTCGGCCATGGTGGCGCCCAACGCGTTGACGGCGTCCTCGGCGTCGGGGCGCAGCACCGGGCTCATCACCACCACCGGGGTGGCCGGTGGGCGTCGCCGGATGAGACCGATGAAGGCACGCAGCTCCTCGGCCAGCAAGGCGGGCGTGTGGGGCACCTTGCTCCAGGTGTTCATGCCGAAGGCGATGGAGATGATCTCGGCGGGCGTGTGGGCAAGCAGCATGGCCGAAGTCATCTCGGCGTGGGCCGAACCGCTGTAGCCGAGGTTGCACACCTCGAGACCGAGCTTGCGCCCCGCCACCGCCGGCCACGCCACCGCCGGCCCGCTGGCCAGCCAGCCCTGGGTGACGGCGTCGCCGTAGGCGAGCCAGCGCGGCTGGCGAGGGGCGGGCTCGATGTCGGCGTCCACGCCCGCCACCCCCGTGATGACCGGCGCCATGCCTTCGGGCAGGTAGACCACCACGGCCTGAGTGACGGAACCGGTCAGCTCCATCTCGACGATGCCTTCGCCGAGGACGGCCTCCTGCTCGGCGATCTTGGTGGTGCCCCGGTAGGCGACGAAGCTGCACCCGGCCGCCTCGCCGCGGTAGCCGAAGTTGACGGTGGTCGTCCGGTACCAGATGCGAAGGGTCTTGGCTGCGCCCATGAGCTCGAGGCGCACCCCCACGGGAAGACGGGCCGCACCCCAGACATCAGCGGGGAGTTGCTCAGCGGTGGCGGGGTCGGCTCGGGGGTAGGGAACGTCGGTCACGGCCGGCAGCACACAGCCGCGCAAGAACGGCTCGGGCTGTTCGGGACGCATTGCAGTGGTTATCGGCCTGGCGGGCTTCGCTCTTGACCCCTTCCGAGGGGCGGCCGCGGCCTACGGTGGCAGGCGCCGTGTGCCTTCTCGTAACGGTCTTTGGCCTGGACCCCGACGCCCCGCTGGTGGTGGGGGCGAATCGCGACGAGCGCCTCGACCGACCGGCGCGGGCCATGACGGTGCTGCGGGACCAAGACCCCCGCACCCTGGGTGGCCACGACGAGCAGGCCGGGGGCACGTGGCTGGCGGTCAACGAACACGGCGTGGTGGCCGGGCTCACCAACCGCCCCGCGCCCGACGGCGCCGATCCCTCCCGCCGGTCGCGCGGCGAGTTGCCGCTGGCGCTGAGCGCGCACCGCACCGCGGCGTCGGCCGTGGAGGACTTGGTGGCGCGCGTCTCCCCGGCCGACTACAACCCGGCGTGGTTGCTGGTGGGCGATCGCCACGACCTGTTCTTCGTCGACCTCACCGCCGGCACGGTGGCCTCGGTGCAGCGACTCGGGCCTGGGGTACACGTCTTGGAGAACCACCCGCTCGGGACGCGTTCGGCCAAGTCCACCAACGTGCGAGCGCTACTGGGCCCCGTCGAGGTCGGCGATGTGGTCGGCGACGATGCTTTTCGGGCGCGACTGATCAGCGTGCTCTCCGACCACAGCGTGCCGAGCTCCGACGATCCGCCGCGCATCGACGAAGCCCTGGCCGCCTGCGTGCACAGCGACACGTACGGGACGCGCTCGTCGACGATCGTGCGGGTGGGGGCCCGGCACCACACGCCCCCCGAGGTCAGCTTCGCCGACGGACATCCGTGCACGACACCGTTCGTCGACGCCGCCGACCTGTGGTCAGGTCGGTGATGGCACTTACTTCGTCTTGCGAAGGTAGATGGCGATCTGGGTGATGTGCCGATCGGTGTCGAGGTCGAAGAGCAATACCTCGGCGGTGTGCAGCGGAGCACCGTCGACCTCCACCGTTTCGGTCAGTTCGGCCACCACCGTGGAGCCGTCGGTGCCGGCGGCGAGCACCCGGTGCACCTCCATGTGGTAGCCCGGCAAGCTCGGCATCAGCTCGGAGAGAAAGGCGACATAGGGGTCGCGGCCTCGATACGTGTCGCCGTAGGGGCCGAGGCGAACGACATCGGTGGCGAGGAGGTCGTGGACCGCCGTCCAGTCGTGGGCGACGAGGCGATCCAGATATCGCCGCACCACATCGTCAGGTGACGACGCGCTCATGGTGCATTCGATGTTAGGTGGGCCGGCACCAGCGAGCTCAGCACAGCGGCGCGATGGCTCGCCGCGTCGCCCCACGCCGCGGCGAGCGCCCACGCCGGCTTCATCCAGAGGTGAAGGTCGTGCTCCCACGTGTACCCGATGGCGCCGTGCACCTGCAGGGCGGCGCGCGCCGCACCGGTGGCCGCATCCGATGACAGCGCCTTGGCCATCGAGGCGTGACGGCCGGCGTCGGGGTCGGCCTGGTCGAGTGACCACGCGGCGCGGTACACGGCGGGACGAGCGAACTCGAGGCGCACCAGCGCGTCGGCGAGCAGGTGCTTCACGGCCTGGAAGGACCCGATTGCTTTTCCGAACTGCCGCCGCGCCACGGCGTACTCACTGGCCATGGTGATGAGCCGATCGGCCACGCCCAGCAACACCGCCCCGGTCCCCACCGCGGCGCGCTGCTCGACACCGGCGAGGCAACGGGCCGCCTCGCGCCCCGACGCCAGCAGCGTGGCCGAGGACGGCTCCCAGGCCACCTCGGCCGGCCGCCGGGCGCCGTCGAGCGAGGGGCGCGCCGTGCACGTCACCGAGGCGGCCTCGAGCACATGCAGCTCGTCGTGTCGTTGGAGGAGCAGCACATCGGCATCGGCGGCGGCGGGCACAACGGGCATGGCGGCCAACCCCACCGTGGCCAGCGCGTCGCCGGCGGCCACCCGGGGCAACCACTGTTCCCGGCAACGTTGCGCCCCGTCGCCGGTAACATCGGCGAGTAAGGGCACGGCCAGGCACGTGGTCTCGAGCAGCGGCTCCGGTAGCCCGGCCCGGCCGGCCTCCTCGAGCAACAGGACCAGGTCGACGAGCCCGAGACCGAGGCCGCCGTAGACCTCGGGGACGGTGAGCCCCACCACCCCCATGTCCGCCAGGGCGCGCCAACGCTCGGTCGACCAGCCGCGAGCCGACGCCCACGCGCTGCGCACATCACCAGGCGTGCACTGTTTTTCGGCCCAGGCCCGCAGCTGGGCGCGGAATTCGAGCTGGTGCTCATCGAAGGAGAACTGCATGACGCCGCGCCGCGCCGTCAGCCCCGGGGCAGACCGAGCACGCGCTCGGCCACCACGTTGCGTTGGATCTCGTTGGTACCGGCGTAGATAGGGCCGGCCAGCGCGAAGAGGAACCCGTCGAGCCACGGGGGCGGACGGCCGTCGTCGCCGAGGAGCTCGCCTGGCGCCCCGAGCAGCTCCAGTGCGGTGCCGTAGATGGCCAGGTCGGTCTCAGACCAGAACAGCTTGTTCATGGACGCCTCGGGCCCGACCGATCCCCCGGCCAGCACGCGCGTGGCGGTCCAATACGTGTGCAGCCGGTAGGCCTCGGCGCGCGTGTAGGCGGCGGCCACCGCGTCGGCACCGCGCTGGGCGCGTGTCGGATCGCTTTCGAGACACTGCGCGTACAGCGCCACCAAACGCTCGGCGGCCTCGGTGTAGCGGGCCGGACTGCGCAGCGACAAGCCGCGTTCGGATCCCGACGTAGCCATGGCCACTTCCCAGCCGCGGTTGACGTCGCCGAGCACCTGCGACTCGTCGATCTCGACACCATCGAAGAAGACCTCCGCGAAACCGGTCTCCCCGTCGAGCTGCGCGATGGGGCGCACCGTCACCCCGGGCGCGTCCAAGGGGATGAGGAAATACGTCAGGCCGCGGTGGCGCTCGGCCTCGGGATCGGTGCGGAACAAGCCGAACATATAGTGGGCGAAAGCGCCGCGCGAGCACCATGTCTTTTGTCCGTCGAGCACCCATGTGCCGGGCCGCTCCAGGCGCGCTCGACTCCGGATGCCGGCCAGGTCGCTGCCGGCGTCGGGCTCGGACCACCCCTGGCACCAGATCTCCTCGCCGCTCGCCATGGGAAGGAGATAACGCGCCTTTTGCTCATTGGTGCCGAACTCGAACAAGGTCGGTGCCAGCAAGAAGATGCCGTTCTGGTTGACGCGAGTGGGAGCTTGGGCTCGGTAGTACTCCTCCTCGAAGATGAGCCACTCGAAGAGTCCGAGCGAGCGGCCCCCGTACTTCTCGGGCCACGCCACCACCGACCAACGGGCGTCGAACATGGTGCGTTCCCAGAGGCGATGGGCCTCGAAACCTTCGGCCGTGTCGAGTGACGCCAGAGGCGGATGAGGCACGTGATGTTCGAGCCACGCCCGCACCTCGGAGCGCAGCTGCTCCTGCTCGGAAGTGAAGGTCAGGTCCATCGGGACGGAATCTCGCACACCGACTACTTTTTGGCCACTTGCAGCAAGGCATATGGACAACTCGGGAGGGCGGACGATGAGCGACGTGCAACAAGGCCACGACTGGTGGATGGCGGGGGACGGTAAGTGGTACCCGCCCGAACGGCACCCTGACTACGTGCCTCCTTCGTCGGCTCCCCCGCCGCCGTCTTCGGCGCCGCCACCCCCGTCTTCGGCTCCCCCGCCGCCCTTGTCGGCAACAGGCAGCACCGCCGCCGCGGAGACAACTACCGCAGCGACAACTGCCGCGGCGACGGCGGCCCCCGCCACGCAACTACCGCCCGATCCACCTGCGGGCACACCGGCGGGTTGGTACCGGGATCCTGCCGATCCTTCCCTGGCCCGATTTTGGGATGGAACGACGTGGACCGAGACTCGGTCCACCGATCCCACCGGAGAACAGCAGCCGGCGCCACCGCAGGCGCCGCAGGCGCAACTCCCTGTCGTCGCTCCGACGACAGCGATCGTCGCTCAGGGTCAGTGGGCCGGGCCTCCTCGGGCCGTTCCCAAGATCAGGAACCCCTGGATGGTGGTGCTGCTCTACATCGTCACGCTCGGGATCTACGGCCTCTACTGGTACTACATGACCTACAAAGAGATGCAGGACTACTCGAACCGAGGGGTCGGCGGCGTGGTCGGACTGGCGCTGGCCTTCAGCGTCGGGCCGATGAACTGGTTCGTCGTGCCTTCGGAAGTCGGGAATCTCTACGCCGCCGAGGGTATGGCGAAGCCCGTCCAGGGGATCGTGGGACTGTGGTTCTTGCTCCCGATCGTCGGTGCGCTGATCTGGGTCCTCCAGGTGCAAGGTGCGCTGAACAAGTTCTGGACGGCGCACGGCTTCTATACGGGCCAGACCAGTATCTGAGAGCGCCACGAGGGGCGGGACCTGACATAGGGCAAGGTCCCGGTAACAATGGGGTCTATGCCAACCGCCGTTATCGTCGACGCTGTCCGCACCCCGGTGGGACGCCGGGGGGGCCGCTTGTCGGCCTGGCATCCCGTCGACCTGGCCGCCCAACCGCTGCGCGCCCTCGTCGAGCGCTCGGGGCTCGACCCGGCGCTGATCGAGGACGTGATCATGGGCTGCACCATGACGGTGGGCGAGCAGGCCATGAACATCGGTCGCAACGCCGCGCTGGCAGCCGGATTCCCTGACACGGTGCCGGGCACGACGGTGGACCGCCAGTGCGGCTCGGCCCAGCAGGCCGTCCATTTTGCCGCCCAAGCCGTGATGTCGGGCGCCATGGACATCGTCATCGGTGCCGGCATCGAATCGATGTCCCGGGTGCCCATCGGGTCGACGACGGAGCCAGGACCGGGCGAGGCCTACGGCCCCACCGTGCTGGCCCGTTTCGACTTCATCCACCAAGGACTCTCCGCTGAGGAGATCGCCCGGCGCTGGCACATCGAACGAGCCGACATGGACGCCTACGCGCTGCAGTCGCATCGCCGCGCCGCGCTGGCCCAGGACGAGGGTCGCTTCGAGAACGAGATGATCACCCTCGCCTCTCCGGGACCCGACGGCACCGACGTGCTGGCCTTCGACGAAGGGGTGCGGCGCGAAACGAGCCTCGAGAAGCTGGCCGGACTGGCGCCGGCCTTCGTCGGGGACGGCACCATCACCGCCGGCTCCTCGTCGCAGATCTCCGACGGGGCCGCCGCCGTGCTGGTCATGAGCGAAGAGCGCGCCGCCGCGCTGGGGCTACGTCCCCGGGCCCGCTTCCATACCTTCGCGGTGGCTGCCAACGATCCGGTCATCATGCTCACCGCCCCCATCCCCGCCACCCGCCTGGTGTTGGAGAAGGCCAAGTTGTCGCTCGACCAGATGGACGTCATCGAGATCAACGAGGCGTTCGCCTCGGTCGTCTTGGCCTGGGAGCGCGAGCTGCATCCCGACATGGACAAGGTGAATGTCAACGGGGGCGCCATCGCCATCGGACATCCCACCGGCTGCTCGGGGGCGCGTCTCATGGCCACCATGCTCAACGAACTCGAGCGCACCGGCGGGCGTTACGCCTTGCAGACCATGTGCGAGGGCGGTGGCCAGGCCAACGCCACCATCATCGAACGGCTGTAGGGGGTCCCACCCGACGCCAGTAGATGATGGCGTCCTCGCCCTCGACCGCCTCGGGGACGCGTCCGATCTGTCGCCAGCCCAAGGCCTCGTACAGGGCGCGGGCCGGGTTCGACTCGAACACCAAGTTGAACTGGATGGCGTCGAAACCCAGCGACGGGGCCCGCTCGATGGAGTCCTCCACCAGCAGGCGGCCGATGCCGCGCCGGCGGTAGGCGTGGACGACGAAGTACCCGGCGTTGGCGATGTGGGCGGCACGCCCTAGAAAGTTTGGCTTGAGGTGATAGGCGCCGGCGATGTCGGCGCCGACGCGCGCCACCACCACGGCGGTGACCTTTATCCAGCTGTCGGTGAAGACCTCGGGCGTGAGCGGGGGCGCCTGCGGGTACCCCTCGCCGCGCTCGACGATCTCGGCAAAGAGATCGAACAGCCGGTCGTGCTCATCAGGCCGCAGAAGGCCGAGTTCCACTGACGCAGCAGGCATCGGCGATGGAGGTGAGACCCGGGCGGCGGGTCTAGGCCAGACGCTCGAGGACGGCGTTGGCCTCGGACACGATCCGGCCCACCAGCTCGGCCACGGTGGGCAGTTCGTCGATGGTCCCCACCACCTGTCCGGTCGGGAGGATGCCGACATCGGCGTCGCCGTCGACCAGGGCCGCCTTGGTCATCATGGGCGCGTTGGCGGCCATGACCACTTGTGCCCATTTGAGCTCGTTGCCGGCCTTCATGGCCCGACCCTCTTTGAGCAGTGCGACCATCGAGGTGCCCGTCTGGCGCCGAAAGGCGAAGGCGTTGCGCGCCGCGCGCGGTAAGGCGGACAGGCGGCCCGCCCCTTGGAGATGGTCGACGAGGGCAGTACGGATGACCCGCTGCGGCGCACCGTCGACGCTGGTGGTGACGACGGTGCCGGTGAGCTCGGTACCCAGATAGATGGCCTTGACGTCATCGGGGACCGTCGATTCCTTGGTGAGCAAGAAACGGGTCCCCATGGCGATGCCATCGGCGCCGTAGGCCAAGGCGGCCACCAGTCCCCGGCCATCGAAGTAGCCGCCGGCACCGATGACGGCCACCTCGGCGCCCACGGCGTCGACCACCGACGGCAACAGCAAGCTGGTGGGCACGGCCCCGGTGTGGCCACCGCCTTCGGCCCCTTGGGCGATGACGGCGTGCACACCCCATTGCGCCACCTTTTGCGCGTGGCGGCGCGCCCCCACGGTGGGGATCACCACCACCCCGGCGTCGCGCAGCGTGCGCACCGTGTCCGCCCCGGGAGCCTGGGCGAAGCTCGCCACCCGCACGCCTTGCTCCACCACCAGCCGGACCCGATCGGCGGCATCGGCGCTGTCGGTACGCATGTTGACGCCGAAAGGCGCGTCGGTGCGTGCCTTCACCTCGGCGATGGCGGCGGCCAGCTGATCGACGGTCATGGTGGCCGACGCCAATATGCCGAGTGCTCCGGCTTGGGCCGTGGCCGCCACCAGCCGGGGGCCGGCCACCCACCCCATGCCGGTCTGCACGATGGGATAGCGCACCCCGGCCAGCTCGCACAGCCGCGTGTGCAGCGTCGGATGCGGTTCGGGATCCGACGTCATGCCGGCAGTTCCTTTTCCCGCAAGCCGGTGGGGTCGAGCACCTCCCTGATGAGGTGCAGCTCGTCGGCCGTGGGGAGTCGGGTGGTGGGGAGGTCGTCGGGGACGACGAGGGCGAACCCGGTGGCGGCGCTGATTTCGTCGATGGTGCTGTGCGGGTGCACCGATCGCACCCGCATGGAGTGATCGGCGGTGTCGAAGTCGAAGACACCGAGATTCGTCACCACCACGCGCACCTCGTGGTAGCGGGTGGCGGCGGGGCCTGCCGCCGCGGCCCGGTCGTAGCCCACCCCGCACACCATGTCGACGTGCTCGACGAAGCCCCTCGCCGTGTGGTTGGGCAACCAGTAGCTGGTGGTGTGGTTGATGGTGTTGCCTGGTGCGCCGCGCACGCCGATGAGCTGGGTCTTGGGCCGGGCCCAGTCGCCGATGCAGCTGATGTTCTGGTTGCCGTAGCGATCGACCTGGGTCGCCATCATCATCACGTGACGGCGCCCGGACCACACGACGTCGAAGATCCGTCGATAGGGCATCCATCCTTCGAGGACGGCTTCACCAGAAGGGGCCGACACCGCCGGGGTGTTCGCCATCAGCGCGGCCACACCGTCGGTCAGCACCAAGTCCGGCTCAAAGGTGAGACGGGCCAGACGGGCCCCCACCGAGGGGATGGTGCCGAAGGGGCTGACGAGTCGTTCGCCATCGCCGCGAAACGCCTCGGCACACGCCACGATGCACACTTCGGCACGCGTCACCGCCACGTCGCTCACCGCCATGTCGGTCACGGGGACACCCCTTCGCGCACGGCGGCTTGGTAGCCGGCCTCGTCGACATCGACGTAGCGCTGGGCGAACGCCTGCCAGGCGTCGGGATCGGCGGCCGACTTGGCATACGCACTTTGCAGGGCCTCGTTGCGGTCGTAGTCAGGCGGGCACGACGTGAAATGGGCCCCGCCCGGTGCCTCCACCACGGCGTCGGTCGACAGCCGGGAGAACGCCATCGTCTGCGGGGGGACGAGAACACCGGGCTGCACCACCTTTTCGGCGGTGACGACGCGCAGGGCGGCGGCCCCCAGGAAGAGATCGTCGAAGAAGGGGTCGGGGCCGAGCACCTGACCGTTGCCGTGGGTGTCGGCCGCATTGACGTGGACGAAGGCGGCGTCGAGGTGCAAGGCCGGCATGGCCACCAGCTCTTCGAAGACTCCTTCGCCGGTCGGATAGGGCGACACGACGGTACGCAGTTCGGGATTGACGCGCAGCACGTCGGAACCGAGCCCGGCACGCGTGGGCAGGAACGGCACGCGCTGGGAGGCCGCCAGCAGGCCCAGGTAGAACATGCCCTCGTCGATCTCCATGGCCTCGATGGCGCCGCCTTGGCGGGCGGCGCGGAAGTGGGGGTCGAGGGCGATGGAGTCGAGGGTGACGAATCCGTACACCACCTTCTTGACGCGCTGGGCCGCGCACAGCAGACCGACATCGGGCCCGCCGTAGGACACCACCGTCAAGTCGCCCACGCCGCTGCGCAGAATGGCGCGTATCGCCGCCATGGGCTTGCGCCGCGATCCCCACCCACCGAACCCGATGGTCATGCCGGGTCGCAGTTGGCTCACCACGTCGTCGAGGGACGCCCGCTTGTCAACCACTCAAGAGCCCTGCACCCGACTCGAGCCCTTCACCGACGTGAGCGGTCAACGCGAGGTATCCGCATCACGCTTTTCGACGAAAGCGAGCGCGCTGCTCGTCGGCCACGCCCGTGACATGCAGCTCGTAGGTGAAGCCTTGCTCGAAGCGGTAACTGCGCTTCACGTCGACGGGGTCGATGCCGTTCAACGACTCCTTGGCCCGGCGGATGATGGTGGGGCTCTTCGCGGCGATGGCGTCGGCCACCACGTAGGCGGCGTCGATGAGGCCGTCGCGCGGCACCACCTCGAGCACCGATCCGAAGTGGTGCAACTCGGCGGCCGTGGCGACGGTGGCCGTGTAGACCATCTGCCGCATCTTGTGCTGGGGAACCAGGCGGGCCAGATGGGTGGCCGCTCCGAGGGCTCCTCGATCCACCTCGGGCAGACCGAAGGTGGCGTCCTCAGAGGCCACCACCACATCGGCGTTGCCCACCAGCCCGACACCGCCCCCGAGACAGAACCCGTGCACGGCGGCGACCACCGGAACCTCGCAGTCATAGACAGCGGCGAAGGCAGCCGCGCAACCGCGGTTCACCCCCACCAGGGCCGCATCACCTTTGGCCTGGATCTCCTTGATGTCGACCCCGGCACAGAAGCCCCGACCCTCGGCCCGCAGCACCACGACGCGGACCTCGGGGTCGCGTCCCGCCGCCATCAGCGCGTCGGCCAGCGCGAACCAGCCGGCCACGTCCAAGGCATTGACCGGGGGCACGTTCATGACGACCTCGACCGTGCCCGGCCTGCGTGTGTGCGTCTCGATGCCCATGGCGGCGGTCACTGCCTCTCGATCTGATGGAGCGTCAGGAAGCGTGAGCAGGATAGGCCAGGTGCCCGCCCTTCGGTAGTTTGACGGCCGGATCCAGGAGGCTGCACGTGACCGAGGCTGCATCGCACGCTGACGAATTCGAGTGGCGCCCTCGACTTCACCGGGCAGGTGGTGGTGGTCACCGGCGGCGGACGGGGGATCGGGCGGGGCATCGCCGAGATGTTCCTCGGCGCCGGCGCCGAGGTCGTCGTCTGTGGCCGGCGCGCCCCTGAGGAGCTGCCCCGAGGGGGCGGCCGCCAGGCTTCGTTCGTAGTGGCCGACGTGCGCGACGCGGATGCAGCCGCTTCTGTCATCGCCACCGCCGTGCAGCGCCACGGTCGACTCGACGTGCTCGTCAACAACGCCGGGGGCTCTCCGGCGGCGCCGTCGGCGGACGCTTCGCCGCGGCTGGTGGCCCAGGTGATCGCCCTCAACCTGGTGGCACCGTTTTATTGCGCGCAGCCCGCCAACGCCGTCATGCAGGGCCAAGACGGCGGCGGCAGCATCATCAACATCGCCAGTGTCTCGGGGCTGCGACCCTCGCCCGGAACCGCCGCCTACGGGGCTGCCAAGGCGGGCCTCATCAACCTGACCCGCTCCCTGGCGGTGGAATGGGCGCCCCGGGTGCGGGTCAACTGCGTGGTGGCCGGGTTGGTGGCCACGGAATCGGCGGAGGCGCATTACGGGGGGCCGGCCGGTATCGCAGCCGTAGCGGCCACCGTCCCGCTTGGCCGGATGGGATCGCCCGCCGACGTGGCCGGGGTCTGTCTCTTCCTGGCATCTCCCCTGGCGTCGTATGTGTCGGGATCGGCCATCGAGGCACATGGCGGAGGCGAGTGGCCCGCCTTTTTAGCGGCGGCGGAGGGTGCGAGCGGCGGGCCCACACCGCAGTAGGCCTGCCGTCAGGGTCGGAGGGGCCGCCTGAGCCGGGGATTGCTGGGGGCCGGCCGTGGCCCCCCTGTGGCCTCGTGGGGGCGGGCGGGTGCCAAACGAGTGGCAACTCGGGCCGTCGGCGGGGCCGAATATGGCGCTGACCGGGGCGGATGCCCTCAAGCCGACAAGACCCGGTGCCGATATCGGAAACGTGGCGGTCCACCCGATCTGCTCGTTTTGCGGCCGCGGTCGCCGTTCCCGGCTCACCGACGCTCGGCGCGCCGGCGAGGGCCACGGGGGGAACGATGGCTGACGGCGATACGCCCTTCGTCCTCGAAGGCAACCCTGTCATTGTCTTTCAGCCGACCATCGAACTGACGACGGGGCGGCTGCTCGGGTTCGAGGCTTTGGTGCGCTGGAACCATCCCAAGCGCGGCCACATCCCGCCGCGCATCCTCATCCCGTGGGCCGAGTCCAACAACGAGATCATCTCGCTCAATGCCTGGGTGCTGGCCGAAGCGTGCCGGCAAGCCGTGCAGTGGCCGGGCGGCATCGCGCTTTCGGTGAACTGCTCGATCGTCCAGCTCCAACAGCAACAAGGAGCCTTGGCGGTGGCGGCTGCCTTGGAAGAGTCGGGCCTCGATCCCGACCGCCTGAGCGTCGAGGTGTCGGAATCCACGGTCACCGACGAGCGCGCCAATGAGGATCTCCAAGCCATGGCGCGACTCGGCATCCACTTGTCGGTGGAGAACGTGGGCACGAGCTGGTCCTCTCTCGACAACGTGCCAGAACTCGTCATTGATACGGCCAAGATCGACAAGACCTTCACGTCCAACCTCGAACTGCACGAAGGCATGAACCGCACCATCGTCGAGGCCATCATCCAACTCAGCCACTCGCTGTCGATGAACACGGTTGCCGTGGGCGTGGAAACCGCGGAACAGGTGGCCGTGGTACAGGCGTTGGGGGCCGACGTGGCCCAGGGGTATTTCTTCGCCGCCCCCATGCCGCCTGAGGGCGCCAAGGCGCTGGCCAACACCGAGCCCCGCATTACGTACGCGCTGTCGTTGTCACCCGCCTATGGCGACGAGGACGCGTCTGTGAAGCCGGTCGAGGTGCCGCTGGTCGGGGCTGTGGCGCTGCTTCCGCCGCCATCACCGTCGGACGCGTTTGCCGGAGCGGTGCTGCTCACATCGCCATTTGAGGGGGCGACGCCGGAGCGGGCCGGGTCCACCGTCGAGGCGCCTGTCGAGGCGAGCGCCGAGGCCGCCGTCGAGGCGGCCGTCGAACCAGTCGTCGACCACGACGAAGACGCGGCGGCGATGGCGAAGGCGTTGGAAGACGCCGTACGCGAAGAGACCGCTCGCGCCCACTGATCTTCGTCGAGGCGCGTCAGAGGCCTTGGCGCCGACGGCCCGTGATGCGGGCCGGGGACGGCGAAGTTCTCGAGGTCTAGAGTCCCTGCATTCGCCACCGAAGCATCGGCCCGGCCTAGTGAAGGGACGAAGATGAGCCGCTCGGATCTCTCCCTCGAACGGAAGCTGCGCGTCTTCCAGGTGGCCAGTGGCAACGTGGGCTACGAGATGATCAAGCGCATACAGCGTCACCCCGATCTCGAGCTGGTCGGCCTGCACTGCTACTCGACCGAGAAGATCGGCACGGATGTCGGCGAGCTCGTCGGCCTCCCCCCCATTGGGGTTCTTGCCACCGGCACGATCGAAGAGATCATCGCCGCGCACCCCGACTGCATGACGTTCCATGGCGTGTTCCCCGACGTCGAGTTGTACGAACGTGTACTCGAAGCCGGCATCAACGTCGTCACCACCGCGGACTGGATCACCGGTCACCACCGAAACGCCAACCACCGGCAGGCGTCGGGGCGTACGGAATCTGAGATCATCGAAGCGGCGTGTCGCCGAGGCAACGCCACCTTCTACGGCACGGGCATGAACCCGGGTTTGGCGCAAATCCTCACCATCGTGCACTCCACCGACGTCACCGACATCCGCCACATCCTGTGCAAGGAATCCGTGGACGTATCGTGCCACCACTCCGTCGACACCTGGGCGGAGGTCGGCTTCGGCCGTCCTACCGACGACCCCAAAGTGCCCGCCATGCTCGAGAAGTACACCCGTGTCTTCGAAGACGGCGTGCGCCTCATTGCGGATTGCCTCAGTCTCGAGCTCGACGACGTTCGCTTCGAATACGAGCTGGGGTCATGCACCAAAGATGTCGACCTCGGTTGGTACCACCTTCCGAAAGGATCGCTGGGAGGCTGCCACCTGAAATACGTCGGCATGGCCGCGGGCACACCGAGAATCGAGCAACACCTCGAGTGGCAGATGACGCCGCACACCGATCCGCATTGGGACATCGAGGCCTGCTACATCACCCAGATCGACGCTGATCCGTCCATCTACAGCAAACACCTGATCTTTCCCAAGCCCGGCACCGACTTCTCCTCCCCCGAAGCCTTTGCCTCGGTCGGCATGACGGTCACCGGCATGCCGGCTCTGAATTCGATCAGGACCGTCGTCGAGGCCGACCCCGGATGTATCACGAGCGCGGACCTGCCGTTGCGCGCCTTCGCGGGCCGCTTCGCCATCGACTGATGGGCGACCGGTATCCGTTGCCCGCCGCCCCTAACGGCTGGTTCTGTATCGGGAACAGTGACGATCTCGCCGTCGGTGACGTGGTGCCGGCGCGATACCTCTCTCGCGACCTCGTGCTCTTTCGCGGCGACGACGGAGGTGCACGGGTGTTCGACGCGCATTGCCCACATTTGGGGGCGCACCTCGGCGTCGGGGGACGGGTGTGCGGTGATGGTCTGGCGTGTCCGTTCCACGGCTGGCGTTTCGACGGCGCCGGCCAGCTCGTAGAGGTCCCGGGTCTAAGTCGCCCACCGCGTGCCGCGGCGCGGACGTGGGACGTCTGTGAGCGCAACGGACGGATCTTCGTGTGGCACCACGCCGACGGTGAGGGTCCCACCTTCGAGGTGATCGCTTACCGCCAGGTCGAGGCCGACTGGACCCCGTGGCGGAGCAATACCTACCGGGTGTGCGTGCACATCCAGGACCTCATGGAGAACATCATCGACCGGGCCCACTTCCTCACGGTGCACGACATGGCGCCGCCCGAGCGCGATCACTTCGACGTGCACTTCGAGGGCACCTGCATGGTCGTCGAACAGACGCTGAAGGTGACGGCGATCTCCGAGGTGGGTTTCGAGGTGGACACGCGGACCACGGCGTTCGGTCCGGGCATCGTGGCCGTCGAGGTGAACCAGGATCCGATCGAGATGCTCACGTACATCACGCAGACTCCGGTCGACGAGGAGCTCACCGAGGTCAGCCTCCACTTCTCCATGAAGCGGCTCCCCGACGACGACGCCACCGAGTCGATCTCCGAGCTCAACGACAAGGTCACCAATGTCCAATTCACCCAGGATGTGCCGATCTGGGAGAACAAGATCTACCGAGAGCGCCCCATGCTCACCAAGGTCGACGGCCCGGTGGCGCAGTACCGGCGATGGTTCCGGCAGTTCTATTCCGTCGACAGCCGAGCGCCTGTCGACTGACCGTCAAGGGTGTCGCGGTCGCGGTGGCCATCGGGTGGACCCTCTTGGGGGCCGAGCGTGGCTTCGAAGCTCGAGACGTATCGATCGAATCGAAGCTCCCATGGTTCGGCCTCGGCGCCGAGCTGCAGCCGGTCGAGGCACGACTCCCAGCCGGCTGCGTTACGGGCGACGTGGTTGGCGCTGAGCTCCTCGGTGAGGACGAAGACGGTCCCGCCGTCGGGTGCGGCCACCAGATCGAAGCCGATGGTGTCGGTCCCCCATGTGAAGCGCACTCGCTGCGGCGGATCCCACTCGAGCACGGTTCCCGGCAGTGGATCGATGTCGTGGCCGTCGAAGTGGTGGGTGAGTTGTGCACCCACCTTCCATTCATCGATCTCGATGCGGGTGGGGAACCAGGAGCGCATCTCGACGGGATCGGTGAGTACCTGCCACACCATGTCGATCGGCTTGGCCAAGTACCGCTCGAAGCGAAGGATTGGGCGCTCTCCGGCCCGCAGCAACGTCACGTCACCCATGACCTCTTCCTCTTTTCTTCATTTCTTCCTCTTCGGTTTTGATCGGTCATCGGCAAGGCGCTCCTCGAGCTTGTCGAGACTCTCTTCCCACACGCGGCGATACGGCTCGAGCCATCTGTCGATCTCGATGAGAGGATCGGTGCGAAGGCTGTAGAGACGGCGCTGGCCGACGGGGCGCACCGTGACCAACCCGGCGTCGCGCAGGACGCGTAAGTGCTTCGACACCGCCGGTTGGCTCATGCCCAGGCGCTCTACGAGGGCGAGCACGGCCCGCTCCCCCACACGGAGCTCGTCGAGAATCTGGCGACGGCTTGGTTCCGCGATGACCTCGAGCGTGGCACCGGCTGACATGGACATAGCATGCCGCATTGGTTATATACGTGTCAAGGCATGAATGTTCTCAGGCCACAGAGAGAACGATGGCCAGCCCGATCGCTCCGGCACCGAGGCTGGCGGCAAGGTTCGTCAGCGTGTAAGTCAGCGCCGCCCTCACTGAATCTTCCTCGGCCAAGCGGACGGCTTCCCAGGAGGCTGCGCTCCAGGTCGTGAGGCCGCCACAAAACCCGGTGCCAATGATGGCTTTGACCGTCGATGTACCCGCGTATCGCAAGGCGGCGCCGGCCAGGATTCCGAGGATGAACGAGCCGACGATGTTGACGGTCAGCGTGCCGAACGGAAAGGCGCCCGACCTACGGTCCTGCACGGCGCCGTCGAGTAGGTAACGGGCCACGGCTCCGACACCTCCGGCCAGCCCGACCGCTAGCGCGACAACCACTGCACCCACCTCGCCGGCAGCGCCTCGGCCACTTTGATGCCGAGCCATGTCACTAACAGCCCGACAACGACCGTCATCGCCACGTACACGACGGCCATGCCCACATAGCCGCCTTTGACGAGAAGGTCGGACTCGACGGCAAAGGTGGACATCGTCGTCCACCCCCCGAGCAATCCGACGCCGAGAAACGGCCGGGCCCACCGGGGTGGGCGAATCCGGTCGACGAGGATGGTCAGGATCAGTCCCAGCAAAAAAGCCCCGGACGTATTGACGGTGAAGGTCGCCCAGGGCAAGTGGCCGGGCGCGGCCGCCCATGTCAGGCCGAGCTCATAACGTCCGAGCGAGCCCAGGAATCCCCCTATCGCGATGGCGACGAGCACGTCAGGCTGACGGGCACGGTGCACGTGCGCAACGCGATGGCGCTCAGCCGACGGCTCGCCCGGATCGTCGGGGGCCAGATCAGGATCGACGGGGGCCAGATCGGGATCGACGGGCAACCGATCGTGGCGGCGGACGCGACCGGGGTCCTTGCGTTGCTTACGTCTCGACTTGGGCCGGGGTTGGCGCGCTGGCATGTCTGCTCCTGATGAAACGTCTCAGTGGCAGACGCCATCAGCCCCGGGGGGCGGTTACGGGGGGCGTCATCCCCTCAACGTGACAATTATAGATGGGTCGTGTGGTTATGAGCGTTCTTTGTGGCCTTGCCCCCGCGCCCGGCGGCCTCCGCCACTTGAGTGAGGCACTACTGAATTTTGTGGATGTGCCAGAACGCCACCCACATCTAACGTTCCTGGCCGTCGGGTGGAACTGACGCGGCGTCCACCGAGACCTTCAGGCGGAAGGAGTCAACATGCGTAGGAGCAAACACCTCTGGGTGGCGGCGGCAGTACCGCTATTGGCGTTGGGCCAATGGCTCGTGCCGGCGGCATCGGCGGCATCTTCGAGTACCGACGGTCCTTTGTCAGCGGCACAGGCGAGTGCGCTTTCTGCCAACGTGAACCAAAAGGTGATCGTGGTCTTCAAGGACCAGGTGTCGCAGTACCCGGCCACCGACACCTACGTGAATGCCAGAACTCAGCGTCGAAGCCGCAAGAGCAAAGCCCGCTCGTAAGCGAGCTGAGCCAGACAAAAGCGCGCAACGTCCACTCCTACACGACCATCAACGCCATGGCCGCCACCGTTTCCTCCGGCGAGGAGTCCCTGCTGGCCTCCAACCCGGCGGTGGCCGAGGTCGTCCCCGACCAGATCATTCGACTCGCCAACACCCTCGACGCCCCTTCAACGAGCGCCACGACAGCGACGACCAACAGCCACCTCGGGCCGCACCGCCCCTGCCCGGCACCGTGCTCGTCTAATCCGAACGACCCGGAGCTCGAGCCGCAGGCGCTGTCAGCCCATCGGCGCCGACTCGCAGAACCCCAACCGCCAGACGGCCCGTTCGCTCGGCATCACCGGGGCGGGCGTGAAGGTGGCCTTCATCGCCGACGGGCTCGACACCAACAACCCCGACTTCATCCGAGCCCGACGGACCAGCACGTCTTCGTGGACTACAAGGACTTCAGCGGCGAGGGCACCGGTGTGCCGACCGGCGGCGGCGAGGCCTTCCTCGACGCCAGCTCGATCGCGGCCCAGGGCCGCAGAGGTCTACGACATCAGCAACTACAGCGCACTGCCGCTAACCGGCCGTGCTACATCCGCATCGAAGGCGTCGCCCCGGGCGCCAGCCTGGTCGGGCTCGACATCTTCGGTGCCGAGGACGCCGGCTACAACTCGTCGTTCCTGCAGGCCATCGACTACGCCGTGTCCGTCGACCACGTCAACGTGCTCAACGAGTCGCTGGGCAACAACTACTACCCCGACGACCAGGCCAGCCTCGACCTGATCAAGCAGGCCAACGACGCGGCCGTGGCCGCCGGCACGACGGTCACGGTGTCGAGCGGCGACGCCGGCGTGACCGACACACGATCGGCACCCCGGCCACCGACCCCAACGTCATCTCGTGCGGGCGCCACGCACCTCGTACGAGACGCCGTCGCAGCTCGGCTACGGCGGGTTCCAGTTCCCGGGTGTTACCGGCTAGCTCAACAACAACATCAGCTCGCTGAGCTCCAGCGGGTTCGAAGCAGAACGGCTCGACCATCTCGCTGGTGGCACCGGGCGAGCTGAACTGGGCGCTGTGCTCCACCGACACCGCGATGTACAGCGAATGCGATCGTATGCCGGGCAATGCGACACCCGATCCAGGAGAGCGGCGGAACCAGCGAATCCGCGCCGCTCACGGCCGGGGCCGCCGCGCTGGTCATCCAGGCCTACGCCAAGACGCACGCAGGGGCCTTGCCGACCCCGGCGCTGGTCAAGCAGATCCTGACCAGCACGGCCGACGACATGCAAGCGCCGGCCGACGAGCAGGGCTCGGGACTCCTCGACGCCTACCGTGCCGTCGTGGCCGCCGAGTCGTATCACGCTCCGGCCCCGGCCCGGACCCCCGACACCCTCCTCGAGAGCACGCCCCAGTTCAACTCCGTGGCAGCCGGGGGGACGCCGGAGAGCTTGACGGAGCAGTTGACCAACCTGGGCTCCACCCCCGACACCGTCAACGTGTCCAGCCGCACTCTCGGGGCGTACCGGCCCATCTCCAGCACCACCGTGAACCTGAGCGACACGTCCAGCCCGCAAAGCGTCGACTACCAGGGCATCACGGACAACTACGAAGTCGTCCACTTCTTCGTGCCGCCCGGTGCGGACCGCCTCAACGGCTCCATCGCCTTTGTCGGGGCGTCGAGCAACCTCCCATCGCGCGTGCGCATGAACCTGGTCGACCCCCACGGGCAGCTGGCCGACTATTCGCTACCGCAAGGCGTGGGCAACTACGGCGACGCCCAAGTGGCCGAGCCGGACCCGGGACTTTGGACCGCTTACATTTGGAGCCGCGACTCGGCCGACGGAGGAACCACCGGCCCGGTGGTCTTCGGGGCAAGTGTCGCCTCGTATCAGTCCTTCGGCACGGTCGGCTCGTCGACGCTCACCATCGCACCGGGAGCCACGGCACCGGTCACCTTGTCGGTGCAGACGCCGCGCACGCCCGGCGACACGGCGGGCTCGCTGCTCGTCAGCGCACCCGGGCAGGCGGCGCTCGCCATTCCGGTCATCTTGCGCTCGCTGATCCCGAGTGGGCCGACGAGCTTCTCCGGGGTGCTCACGGGAGGCAACGGGCGCACGGTGGTCACCGGGCAGGCCGAGTATTACCAACTAAACGTGGGCCCGCGCACGCCGGAGCTCAACGCATCGGTGACACTGGCCAACAACCCGAACAACCAGACTTTCGCCTGGTTGATCGACCCCTCTGGTCAGGCGCAGGCGTATCAAAGCAACGGGGTGGTCACCGAGGATTCGAGCGGCGACGTCGCGTATACCAACACTCTCGGCACCAATCTCCACGTGCTCGATCCGGTGGCGGGACGCTGGACGCTGATCGTCCTCTTTGCGCCGGCCGTTTCGGGTGTGGCACTCAGCGAGCCGTACTCGGTATCGGTGAACGAGTTCCCGGTGCCGGTCAGTGCCTACGGCGTCCCCGAGGGCAACGCCATCAATGCCAAGCATCCGGCCACCGTCGACATCAAGGTGACCAACACCGGCACCGCACCGGAGTCCTACTTCGTCGACGGTCGGACCGATGCCGAGGTGGCCTACAACTTGCCTTCCGCCACCAGCCCCCAGACGACGGTTCCGTTCAACTTTTACCAGAACTTGCCGGTGTACATCGTCCCCAGCGAAACCTCGACCCTCGAGGCAGCGGCGAGCACCACCGGCACCGAGCCGATTCAGTTCGATCTCGGTGCCCCCAGCGGTGACCCCGACGTGGCATCGGGTCAGGGGCAAAGCGTCACGGCCACGGTCACCGGCAACCCGCTTTCACCAGGGGCGTGGGACATCGCCCCTGACGTCGTCGGTCCCTTCGGCGTCAACGGGGCCAGCCCGGAAACGGTCAACACCACCTTGACGGCGGTCACACAAGGCTTCGACCCGGCCGTCACCTCGGCCACAGGCGACCTCTGGCAAACAGCCCTCGGCGGTGCCTTTACGGTGTCCCCCGTTGTCGTCAATCCCGGCCAGAGCGTCACCATCGCGGTGCAGATCGCCCCGACGGGAACCCCCGGAACAGTGGTATCGGGGAACCTGTACCTCGACGACGACAGCCTCTACTACTACGCAGGCGGCCTGGCACCCAACGCCAACACGGTGGCGGCCATCCCGTACTCGTATCGGATCGGCCGCTAGCCAAAATCCGGGGGGGACCGGCGAGACCGAGTGGTGGCCCGGAGTTTGGGGCCACCACTCGGTGCACCCGACTTCCAATGGCAAGGCCCGAGAACCGATACTGGCGCCACCATGACCGACGATCCCCGCACATCGCGTCTGCAGCTGCACGCCATCGATGTCGCCGAAGCGGAGCGCATCGTCGCTCGCCAGGCCGGACCCGACGATGCGTGGGTGCCCGATTTCCCCTTTGAGGGCGATATCGGTGCGGTGGGCGGTTTCCTTCGCACCACGGCCGAGCACGGCGAGCAACGTCCGTTCAGCTACTACCGGATCACCCGCCTGGCCGACGGTCGGGCCATCGGAGGGATCGGCTTCAAGGGGCAGCCCGAGAACGGCACCGTCGAGATCGGCTACGGCCTGGTTCCTTCGGCGCGCGGCCACGGCTATGCCGCCGAGGCGGTCGTGGCCTTGTTGACGGTGGCCGCCGAGCATGGCGTGTCCAAGGTGGTGGCCGACACCACGCTCGACAACATCGCCTCGCAGCGGACCCTGATCCGGGCCGGATTTCGCCACGTGGGCACCATGGACGACGGGTTTCACTATTACGAGGCGGACCTGGGCCACTGACCGCAGCCCGAATAGGCCGTTCAGCTCGCTGGCCGTGGGGGTTGGCTTTCCTTGCGGTGCGCAATGACTTTGGCCACGTGCTGGCTTTCACTGCCAAAGGTGAACAAAAGGTGAACGAAAGGGAAACTTTCGGTAAACTCACGGGCTATGGACCGCGAACAGATCACCTGGGGCTGGCACGTTGACCCGTTGGGAATCCACGAGGAGCGCTACATCTCCGTCGACGGGGTGCCCACCAAGCTCGTACGCGATGGGGGGCGAGAGTCGTATGACCCGCCGCCGAACGTGGGGGCCCGAACAGCCTGAAACGGCTTCTGGCTCGGGGGCGGCTCGCCTGGGGCGCTGATTTCCAGGCACGAAGTGGAGAACCGATGATCGGGCGTGCTGAGATAGCCCCCCGTGATACTGGCCGTCCCCACTGAGACGCGCCCTGGTGAGCGTCGGGTGGCCATCGTGCCCGAGGTCGCCGGGCGCCTGACGGCATCTGGCGTGCAGGTCTCCATTCAGTCGGGGGCCGGATCTCTGGCGCACTTTGCTGACGCCACCTACGTCGACAAGGGCGCCACCGTCGTGCCCACCGCAAGCGGCGTTCTGGCCGGGGCCGATGTGGTCGCCAAGGTGAACGCTCCTTCTCCCGAGGAGGTCGGGCTCCTCAAAGAGGGAGCCACGGTGGTCGGCTTCTTGCAGCCGGCGGCGCAGCTCGACACCGTGCGGGCCTTGGCCGGGCGCGGGGCCACCGCCTTCAGCCTCGACCTGCTCCCCCGCATCAGCCGGGCCCAGTCCATGGATGCCTTGTCCTCTCAGGCCACCGTGTCCGGCTACCTGTCCGCCTTGGCAGCCGCCGAACGCCTGCCCAAGTTCTTTCCGTTGTTCATGACGGCCGCCGGCACGGTTCCCCCCGCCAAGGTGCTGGTGCTCGGGGCGGGCGTGGCCGGGCTCCAAGCCATCGCCACGGCTCGACGCCTCGGCGCCCAGGTGCGCGCCTATGACGTCCGGGCCGCGGCCAAAGAAGAGGTGCAGTCACTGGGCGCGTCGTTCGTCGAGCTCGCTCTCGAGTCCCAAGAAGGCGCCGGCGGTTATGCCCGGGTGCAATCCGAGGAGTTCCTCGCCCAGCAGCGAGAGTTGATCGGCAACGAGGTGGCGGTCTCTGACGTCGTGATCACCACCGCGGCGGTGCCAGGACGCCAAGCCCCTCTGCTGGTGACGACGGAGATGGTGGATCGCATGGCCAAAGGATCGGTCATCGTCGACATGGCGGCCGACTCCGGTGGCAACTGTGAGCTTTCGAAGCCGGGCCAGGACATCGACCACGGCGACGTCATCGTGTGCGGGCTGAGCAACCCCGCGGCGGCCATGCCCACCCACGCCAGCTTCCTCTACTCCCGTAACGTGGCCAACTTCCTGGCCCTTATCCTCGACGGATCGGAGCTGAAACCCGACTTCGACGATGAGATCGTCATCGGCACCTGTGTGGTGCGAGCCGGGGAGGTCGTCCACGCCCCCACCCGTGAGTTGATGGAAGGATCGCCTTCGTGATGGGCACCTTCGTGATGGGCGGCACCGCCAGCCCCGGGATCATGGGTTTCATCACGATCTTCGTGTTAGCCGGCTTCGTCGGCTACGAAGTCGTCTCCAAAGTTCCGAGTGTCCTGCACACGCCGTTGATGTCGGGGAGCAACGCCATCCACGGGATCATCCTCGTCGGCACCATGCTCATCTTGGGTGAGGCCCACGGCGCCGCCCAGCTCACCTTGGGATTCATCGCCGTGGTGCTCGCCACCTTGAATGTCGTGGGCGGCTTCGTCGTCACCGACCGCATGCTCGAGATGTTCAAGACGAAGCCCGCCGCGCGCGCCAAGACAGGTGACAGCGAGTCCGGCGCCAGCGCCTCGGGGGGTACGAGCGGTAGCGGCACCGAGGGGTCATGAGCCGGGCTACCGCCACCGACCTCGTCTACCTGATCGCCATCGTCGGCTTCATCTTGGCCCTAAAGGGGCTGAGCTCTCCCAAGCGCGCCCGCCTCGGGAACCTGGCCGGCGCCGTGGGGATGCTCATCGCGGTGGCGTGGACGTTCTCGTTGCCGTCGGTGTACGGACACACCCGCAACCTCGTGCTCATCGTCGTGGCCGTGGTGATCGGCGCCGTCATCGGTGTGCCGGCGGCACGCACCGTGAAGATGACGGCCATGCCGCAGATGGTGGCCATCTTCAACGGCGTCGGGGGCGGGGCCGCCGCTCTGGTGTCAGTCACCGAATTCATCGCCCTGCCCAGCAAGTCGATCGCCATCTACAAGATCTGCGAGATCCTCTTCGGCGTGCTGGTGGGATCGGTGTCGTTCGCCGGCAGCGCTGTGGCCTTTGCCAAGTTGCAAGAGCTCATGACCGGTCGGCCCGTGACGTATCCGGCCCAGCAACCCATCAACGCCGTCTTTGGCGTGGCCATCCTCGCTCTGCTGGTGACCACCGTGGTCACGGCCAGCACCACCGTTCTGATCATCGTCCTGGTGCTCTCCCTCGCCTTGGGCGTCATCCTCGTGCTCCCCATCGGTGGGGCCGATGTCCCGGTGCTCATCTCCTTGCTCAACTCGTTCACGGGGCTGGCCGTGGCCGCTTCGGGCTTCACGTTGAACAGCAACCTGCTCATCGTGGCGGGAACCCTCGTCGGAGCCTCGGGCATGTTGCTGACCAGGATGATGAGCAACGCCATGGGTCGCTCGCTGCCGAACATCCTCTTCAGCGCGTTCGGCTCGGTGGTCACCGCCACCGGCGGCGAGGGCGGGGACGACACTCGCCCGGTGCGAGCGGGAACGGCCGAGGACATCGGTGTGCTGTTGGCCTACGCCCGCAAGGTCGCCATTGTGCCCGGCTACGGATTGGCGGTGGCCCAAGCCCAGCACACGGCGCGTGAGCTGGCCGACGCCCTTATGGCTCGAGGGGTCGAGGTCTATTACGCCATCCACCCCGTGGCCGGCCGCATGCCCGGCCATATGAACGTGCTGTTAGCCGAGGCCAACGTGCCCTATGACCAGTTGAAAGAGATGGACGACGCCAACCCCGAGATGAGCGACACCGACGTCGCGCTGGTGGTGGGGGCCAACGACACCGTCAACCCGGCCGCCAAGAACACGCCGGGGAGCCCCATCTACGGGATGCCCATCATCAACGTCGACCAGGCCGCCAACATCATCTTCCTGAAGCGGTCCATGCGCCCGGGTTTCGCCGGTATCGACAACGAGCTGCTCTATGACCCGAAGACGACCATGCTCTTCGGCGACGCCAAGGACTCACTGAGCAAGCTGGTGGCAGCCGTCAAAGCGGCCTAGACCGCTTGACTGGCGTACACCGAGGCCCTGCCTTCGACCAACTGGGCGAAGACCAACAATCCCTGGGTCGTCTGGCGCGCCGAGGACACCACCACGGCGACCTCCTGCATGCCGACCAGATGCGAAGCGTCGTTGACGACCACCATGTCGCCCTCGGGCAGATAGCCCACCGCCTGACGCGGGAGCGGCCCTCTTTCACCAAGTCGATGACGAGACGCTCTCCCGGGGGGTGATCGGGAGTGAGCTCCGTCGTGAGCCGGCGCAGGTCGACCACGTCGACGCCCTCGGACTCAGCTCGTTGAGCGAGATCGCTCGAACACGTCGCCAGCCGTATGTGAAGACGACGCGCCAAAACCAGCACCTTGTCGGGAGTCTCGTCGTATCCGGGCACCTCGTCGTCGGTGATCCGTACGTTGACGTTCTCGGTTCGAAGCGCCTCGATCGACTCCAGACCGCGCTGGGCGCGTCGAGACGCCACGGGATCCGGGCTGGCCGCCAAAGTGCGGAGCTCGTCGACGACGAACCGGGGTACCACCAAGCCACCGCTGAGCAAGCCGGCGCGACCTAGGACCAGCAAATAACGATCCATGACCGACGACGTATCGACCACCAGCGCAGATTCGGCCAGCGGCTCGCCGGGGCGCTCGAAGAGACGAGACAAGCCGGCGGCCCTGACGATCTCGCGGCCCTTGGCCAAACCGAGCTGGATCCCCAGTGCACACAGCACCCATGCGAAGGCGGCCACCACCGGGTAATCGACGCTCGAGTGCACGAGCGCCACCAAAGGAAGGCCGGCTACGAGACCGAGCAGGAGTCCCGTCGTCCCCACCAAGGAACCGGCGAACACTTCACCAGCGGGCATGCGGCGAAGCTCCGACACCGCGCCCCGCATGCCGCGGTCGACGAGCCGCCCGGCGATGCCACCCAGGACGTAGGTGATCAACGCCCCCAAGATGATCCCGAACAGAGGTGCGGTGGTGTCCCGGCCGATGTGGTTGCCGACCTCTAGACCGCCGATGACACCGGCGATCACGAGAAGCAGTCTGAACACCTCGACGAATATCACTTTCAAGTCCTTATCTCGAGTACTCGGGACAACACCTGTAGCGTGCGGCGGCTCAATCACTGTGTTGTTCATCGACGCGTTTGCCCGATGTCGTAAGTGATCCGTCCTCCTGGTTTGGACAACGGAAGCACAATGCCCCGGCCAGAGCCTCGATGACGAAGGGAACGGGGGGCGCCTGGAGAAAGCGTCGGAATGCCTCATAGAGTGGGTTTGGCGGGCTGGAGGCGCGCCCCCGACCACGATCCGTGTCGATCTGAGCTGGGGAGCTGAAGATCTTGTGGAGTGATGCCGAGTACACGCTGTGGCGATGCGACGGCTCTACCGACGCGCATCGGGGCACGTCGAGGCGCGCCACGACCCCGCTGCGGCCCACGGGGCCGATGCGGACGACGGATCCATGAGGTCGACGTCACCGCCTTCAGAGCTGACGGCCACCGCCGTGGTCACGGCGGCGGGAGTCCCCACGGAGTTCATCCGCGGGGTCAAGCTCACCGCCTCGGGGTCAGGCTTGAGTGTCAGGTCCCCCTCGGGTGCCGAGGTGTGCGTGTGGGAGTGGGGCAACCTCGAGCGTCTGGGGGCCGGAACCACTGCGGCCGATCCCGCCGATGCCGACGCTCCGCCGCAGCGCGTCGTCGAGCTGCGCGTCAGCGGTCGTCCTCACATCCTTTGGGCCAACGACGACGACGTGTCGAACTTCCTGGTCACCTGCGCCTCCTTCGCGCCGGCGTCAGCGGTGCTCCCCCGCGCCGTGGCGCGTCGCCGGCGTGGAGCGAGAACCGCATTCACCCTTCCTTTTGGACTCTCCCTCACTGCTCTATTTTCCTTGGGCCGGTCATTTGCTCTGGGGCGTGCTTTTCCTTTTGGGCGCCGGCGGGATGACCTTGGTGCCAATGAGCCCAGGTGGGCGCTGAACTCGCTTGCCACCGGAGCCGCCGCGTTGGCCTTGGTGGCTGGACTCGTGACCGTGGGCCTGGCGGCCACCGGAGGAGCGGTACCCGCTAAGCATCCCCACGGCGCGTTGAAGGCCGCCGCCAGCACGGGGGCGGGCAACTCGATCATGGCCGAGATGGAACACGAGTACGCATCCTCGGCAGCCACGCAGCTGGCCGCTGCCAGCGCACCTCCCGCTCCGGCGCCGCCGGCGGTGGCGGCTTCACCGGTGCTCGGGACTCACCAGATCTTCGGCTTCGCCCCGTACTGGACCCTGCCCGAGTCCGCTGGGTTCGACGTGGCCGACTTCACGACGCTCGCTTACTTCAGCTTGGACGTGAATGCCGACGGATCGATCAACGAGTCGGGGGCCGGCTGGGTCGGCTACCAGAGCCAAGACCTGGCCACCCTCGTCACGCGGGCCCACGCGGCGGGTGATCGTGTGGTGCTGACCGTCACGTGTTTCGACCAGACCACCCTCAACGAGCTGACCAGTGATCCGTCGGCTCCCACCACGTTGTCCGCCTCGCTCATCGCTCTTGTGCAAGCCAAGAACCTCGACGGCGTCAACTTCGATTTCGAAGGCCAAGGCAGCGGCGACCAGACCGGACTCGACAACCTCATGGCGCAGGTGTCGAGTGCCCTGCGAGGGGCGGACTCGCACTGGCAGCTGACCATGGACACCTATGGATCGTCCGCCGGGGACAGCAGCGGGTTCTACAACATCGCCGGGTTGGCTCCGAGCGTCGATGCCTTCTTCGTCATGGCCTACGACATGAATGCGCCGTCCACGCCGTCACCGACTTCTCCGTTGACCGGCACTGGCTTTACCGACCAGGACGCCGTCGAGCAGTACGCCAGTGTGGTGCCCGCCTCCAAGGTCATTCTCGGTATCCCCTACTACGGCTACAGCTGGCCGACGTCCGGTCCGGCTCTGGGTGACCCCGCCACCGGCATGCCAACTCCCACGCCGGTCCCCTACTCCCAGGTGACGTCGTCAAACTGGCCCGTCTACTGGGACGCCACCTCGGAAACGGCCTGGACCTCGTACCAAGTAGGGACCCAGTGGTACCAGACGTTCTTCGACGACCCCACGTCGGTGGCGCTCAAGTCCGAGCTCGCCAGCAGTGCTCATCTGGCCGGCGTAGGTGTGTGGGCCCTTGGCATGGACGGGAACTCGACCGCCATGCTCGACGCCGTGGTCGGCACCGGCCACGTCGTCAAGAACTACAAGGCCGGCCCGGTGGCGAGCTCCACAACAGCCACCACGGCCACCACGACCACCACGTCGACCACAACGACCACCACGACGACAACGCCCTCCACCACGACCACGGACCCGACCTACAGCTACGCCGGGACCTGGAACGGCTCTGCGGAGGCGCTCGAGGCGATCCAGAGCCCGCCGACGGGGGGCACGGCCGACGGCACCCTGGTGGGGTTCACGACCAATAACCCCGGTGATGCGTGCTTGTCCGATGCTGGTGCCCCCGCCTTGACGGTGACGGCGCTGCCGGACACTCCGGCGGGGACATACCTCGTCACGGCGACCACGCCGACCGACTGCGCGGCCGGATCCTGGGAGTTCGTAGACACCTCGGGATCCTCGGGGACCGGCGGCACCGGGTCAGGCGGGGGCTAGGCGTCCCCCGGGGTCTCCCGGCGGCTCAAGGGCGGGCCAGCAACGTGCCGATACATCGAACGTGACGATCACCGGCACCGGGCTGTCGCGCCCGAGCATCGAAAAGATGCGGGCTGCCGTCGAACGCCTCTGTGAGCCCGGGGTGATCACGGCCGTGGTCCAGCCCATCGTGCGACCGGCCGACATGGTCGTGGTGGGCTACGAGGCGCTCGCCCGTATGCCCCTGGAGCCCTACCACCCTCCCGACTGGTGGCTGAATGTCGCCGACGAGCTCGGCATGCGTCACCAGCTCGAGATGGCCTGCCTCGTTGCCGCCGCCGCGCTCGGGCCACCGCCCGATGGTCGAGTCCTCTTCGTCAACGCCAGCCCGTCGACGATCGCCGATCCGATGGTGCTGGCAATTCGCGACCAACTCCCCGATCACCTCGTTCTCGAGCTCACCGAACAAGAAGCCGTGGAGGACTACGGAGACCTCAATCGCCGATTGGCGGGGTGGATGGGAAGCGGTGTCCGGTTGGCCGTCGATGACGCCGGGGCCGGTTACTCGAGCTTGCGTCACGTCGTCGAGCTCTCTCCGGATTACTTGAAGCTCGACCGGGCCCTTGTCAGCAACATCGACGACGACCCCAATCGCCGCGCCTTGATGCGAGCCGTCGTCGCCTTCGCTCGCGAGGTCGGCACGAGCATCATCGCCGAAGGCGTCGAGACCCGAAACGAACTCGACGTGTTGAGGGAAGCCGAAGTGCATCTGGTGCAGGGCTACCTGCTGGCCCGTCCCGGTCCACCGTGGCCCACCATCGGGCGCCCTGGACCGTCGCCAGCGGTGCGCGTCGAAACGACGGCCGACGAGGCGGATGGCGACGGCGCCAGCACCGGTGGTAACGCAGGGGTGCCGGCACGCGATCGGGAAGAGATCGTGCGCCAAGCATTGGCACGAGCCACCAACGTGCTGGTCGCCTGTGACATCGCTGTGGAGGGAGTGTTCCGCCAAGGACAGCTCATGGCGAGCTTGTACCTCCAGCGCGGTCGCGAGTTGCGCTGCGTCGCCCAGCGCGGGCTGTGGCAGGTGCTCGACGGGATGCCCGCCACAGTGGGCATCACCGGACGGACGTGGGCTGCCGGCAAGTCGATCATGGTCAACGACGTCTCCAGCCATCCGGACTACCGCGAAGCGATTCCGGGCGTAGTTTCGGAACTCTGTGTCCCCATCGTCGTGAACAACGAGCCCGTCGGTGCCCTCGACGTGGAATCACTCTTCCCGCTCAGCGCGCCCACCGTCGCATGGACCGAGCTGGTGGCCCGTCTGCTCGGAGATCGCCTCGGCGTCATCGGCACCAACATGGGCAACACCAGGTGGCAACGCGCCGCTCAGGCCTCGGTGGCCATGTCAGGACTGGTGGCCAATCGGCGCCTGCCGGAGCAGGTCCTCCATCGGTTCCGCGACGCGGCCGACATGGACTCGGCTTCTCTGGTGATCGACGGGCCCGATGGCCCGCGGTCGACGACCGCGGTGGGGCCACTGGCGAGCAACTTGCTCAAGTTGACCGCCGATGAGTTGATAGCCCTGTCGAGCCTGGTAGGAGACATCCGCTCGTGTTACACCGCCGGCGATGCCTCGAGCGCCGGCTTCGTCGGCACCGAATCGCTGCGAGCGGCGGGCGCCCGCGCTGTGGTGGTCCTCCCCTTGTGGGCGCAGCGCAAGCGCCTCGGGACCGTTGTCCTCGCCCACTCTCGCCCCCTGCGACTGACCGGTGACCGGGTGGAGCCGCTCGAGCTACTGGCGGACCATGTCGCTGCGGTGTTGGGATCGGTGCTGCCGGCTGACGCCAGCGCGCCGGCCCATGCGCTGCGCGGTATGCCGGCAAACGGCCTGTTCGCCCAGCCGGTGCCCTGAGCACCACCGCTCCGGCGAGAACCGTCCGCCGGTCCTTGGACGGGCGATCCCCGTCTCCTTCGGGCCATGATGGACGCAACCGGCACGCTGGAGGCACCTTGACCATTCCCGAAACGGTTCCCGTGGCTGACATCAACCTGTCTGACCTCGAGTTCTGGGCCTTGCCATGGGCGCAACGTGAAGCTGCCTTTCGGACGCTGCGGGCCCAGCGTCCCATTGCCTTCTTCGAGGAGGACTATTCCGACCTCAACTCGGTGATCGAGATTCCTCCCGGCCGCGGCTACTACGCCATTACCAAACATGCCGACGTCGTCGAGATCAGCCGTCACCCCGAGCTGTACTGCTCAGGCCAATCAGCGTCGAACATCCCCGATATGCCGACCGAGTTCCTTGAGTTCTTCGGTTCGATGATCAACATGGACGACCCTCGTCACGCCCGACTGCGCCGCATCGTGTCGGCCGGCTTCAACCCCCGCATGGTGCGCGCCGTGGAAGACAGCATCCAGCGCGTGGCCGAGACCCTCGTCGACTCGGTGGCGGACAAAGGCGAGTTCGACTTCACACTCGACGTTGCCTCTCGTCTCCCTCTGAAGGTCATATGCGACCTTATGGGCGTGCCCGAGAGCAGCTACGACAAGGTGTTCAACGACTCGAACGTCATCTTGTCGATGGGTGACCCCGAGTACGTTCCCGAAGGCAGCGACCCGCTCATCGCGCTCATGACCGCCGGTGGCGACCTGGCCAAGCTCATGGAAGAACTGGCGGCCTACCGGACCTCGCATCCGGACGAGCACCGCGACGACCTCACCTCGGCATTGCTTCAGGCCAATGTCGACGGCGAATCCCTTACCCACGCCGAGTTGGCGTCGTTCTTCATCTTGCTTCTGGTGGCCGGAAACGAGACCACCCGCAACGCCATCAGCCACGGGCTGTGGGCCTTGACTGAACACCCCGACCAGCGGCAGGTGTGGTTAAGCGATTTCGAATCGGTGGCCCCCAGTGCGGTGGACGAAATCGTCCGCTGGGCCTCACCGGTGATCTTCATGCGCCGCACGGTGACGGAGCCGACAACCCTGTCGGGCCATGACTTCGACACCGGCGACAAAGTCATCATGTACTACAGCTCGGCCAACCGAGACGAAGACGTGTTTGATGACCCGTACTCCTTCGACGTGCGGCGCTCCCCCAACCCCCACATCGGCTTCGGGGCGGCCGGGCCCCATTTCTGCCTGGGCGCGCATCTGGCGCGCCGGGAGATCACCGTGATGTTCCGGGAGCTGCTGAAGCGGTTTCCCGACATCCACGCCACGGCCGAACCCGATCGGTTGCGTTCGAACTTCATCAACGGCATCAAGCACCTGCCGTGCGCGCTGGGGAGGGCGGGCTGACGGGCCGCGCCGCACCCGAGCTCTACGACCCGCTCGACCCCGGGCTCTGGCACGACCCGTATCCCACCTACGAGCGCCTACGCCATGAAGCGCCTGTCCACTACGTCGAGAGACGCGGATTCTGGGTACTGGCCCGCTTTGCCGAGGTCTTCGCGGCCGCTACCGACACCGAGACGTTCTCCTCCGCCCAGGGCCTGACCTTCGAGGACGACGAGATCACCAAGTTGGGCCTGGCCCCGACGATGGTCATGATGGACCGGCCCCGGCACACCGACTTTCGGCGACTCGTGAACCGCATGTTCACGCCCCGGGCCGTGGCTGAGCGCGAACAAGCGCGTGCGGGCATTCGCTCGGACGGCTGTGCGGCACATGGCCGAGGCCGGCGAAGCCGACATCGTGGCCGCCCTGGCCACCCCGTTGCCGTCGTTGGTAGTGGCGGACTACCTGGGGGTGCCCGAGGCCGACCGCACCGCCTTCGGTCAGTGGAGCAGCGCCATTGTCCAGGCCAACGCCAACGGGAAGCGTGTTGGCCGCGCACGACGCCGTGGCCGATCTCTACCGCTACTTCACCGAGCTGACCGACTGGCGACGCAGCCACCCCAGCGAGGACATGATTTCGGTGCTGCTCGGTTCGGAGGTCGACGGGCGAACGGTCACGGCCGAGGAGATCCTCGGCTTCTGCTTCGTCATGATCGCCGGCGGCAACGACACGGCGTCAGGTCTCATCAGTGGGCTGGCCGCCGCCCTGACGGCATATCCCGACCAGCGCCAACGCCTGCTCGCCGACCCCGGCCTCATGACGACCGCCGTCGAAGAGTTGCTGCGCTTCACCTCGCCCGTGCAGGGTTTGTCGCGCACCACCACCAAGGACGTGGAGGTGGCCGGGGTGGCCATTCCGGCCGGTCGCAAGGTGCATTTGCTGTTCGCCTCGGCCAACCGCGACCCGGCCGAGTTCGGTCCCAGTGCGGGCCGGCTGGACGTGGGCCGGCGCATCGCCCGGGCACTGCACTTCAGCTCGGGACCGCATCATTGCTTGGGGGCCGCCGCCGCCCGCCTCGAAGGCAAAGTGGTCGTCGAGGAGATGCTCGCAGCCATGCCCGAGTTCGTGGCCGACACCGCCTCAGGGCGCTATGCCCCGGGTCCTTTCACCCGCCGATTCGAGTACCTGCCCGTGCACGGCGGCGCCTGAGCGCCGGAGGAAGACGGATTACGCTCCTCGTCATGAGCGAGGAGCCGAACACGCAGATGGGCCATGGCGTCAACCAGCGGGGACTGATCAAGATGTCCCCCGAGGAAACGGACGCTTTCTTGGCAGAGCGACACGCGATGTCGTTGTGCTCTATCAACCACGACGGCTCCATTCATGCCGTGGCCATGTGGTACGGGTTCCTCGAGGGCGCCATCGCCTTCGAGACAAAAGCCAAATCGCAAAAGGCCCAGAACCTCCGCCGTGACCCCCACATGACGTGCATGGTCGAGGACGGGGACTACTACGAGGAATTCCGCGGCGTCGAGCTGGTAGGCACCGCCGAGATGGTGGAGGACCCCGACCGTATGTGGACCCTCGGGGTCAACCTGTTCGAGCGCTACTACGGGGGATACACCGAGGAGCTCCGGCCCTTCGTCGAGACAATGTTGCACAAGCGCGTCGTCATCAAACTGAACGTCGACCGAGTCGTCTCCTGGGACCACCGCAAGCTCGGCCTGCCCTCCACCCGGCCCGCCGGCTGACCTGGACGCCGTGGGCGGCAAAGCCACCGGAGCCGTCGCGCCGTGCGTGTACGCTCTCGCGATGAGGTGGTCGGCGCGGGTGTCCTCGGCGAGTTCGCATGAGTGATCTGCTTACCCGCCAGGCCGATGCCGAAGCCGGCCGGGCCGACGAGCGACCGCCGGTGGTCTTGGTCGTGGACTACGGGGCCCAGTACGCGCAGCTGATTGCCCGGCGCGTACGAGAGGCCAATGTCTACAGCGAGATAGTCCCCCACACATTGTCGGTCAAGGCGATCTTGGCCAAGGAGCCGGCTGCCATCATCCTTTCGGGCGGCCCCTCGAGCGTCTACGACAACGGCGCCCCCAAAACCGATCCTGGCCTCTTCGAAGCCGGCGTCCCCATCCTCGGCATCTGTTACGGGTTCCAAGCCATGGCCCTCGCCCTGGGCGGGTCTGTCGAGCGCACCGGCCAGGCCGAGTTCGGTCGGACCGAAGCGCACGTGCGGCCGGACTCGGCCATCGTCGGCGACGATCCGCCCGACCAGATCGTGTGGATGTCGCATCGCGACTCGGTGGGTGTCGCCCCCGAAGGCTTCGAGATCACCGCCGAAACACCGGGGGCGACCATCGCCGCGTTTGAGAACGTTCCCGCCAAGCTGTACGGGGTGCAATGGCATCCCGAGGTAAAACACACCCCCGGCGGTCAGCGCCTCCTCGAGCGCTTCTTGCACGAGGTCGCCGAGATTCCGCCCACGTGGACGACAGCCAACATCATCGAAGAGTCCGTCAAGGCCATCGCCGACACCGTCGGCACGCGTCACGTGCTGTGCGCTCTGTCGGGAGGCGTCGACTCCTCGGTGGCGGCCGCACTGGTCCACCGAGCCGTGGGCGACAACCTGACGTGCGTCTTCGTCGACCACGGCTTTCTCCGCCAAGGCGAACGCGAGCAGGTGGCCCACGATCTCCGAGCCATCGGGATCACCAAGCTCGAGATCGTGCCGGCGGCGGCTCGCTTCCTGGGTGCCCTCGATCGTCTCGATGACCCCGAGGAGCCCGAGGCCAAACGCAAGGCGATCGGTGCCGAGTTCATCCGGGTTTTCGAAGAAGCGGCCGCCAAGGTCATCAAGGACGAGGGCCACGACGACAACATCGAGTTCCTCGTGCAGGGGACCCTCTATCCCGACGTTGTCGAGTCCGGCGGCGGTGAAGGTGCTGCCGTCATAAAGAGCCATCACAACGTGGGCGGACTCCCCGATGATCTCGAGTTCAAGCTCATCGAACCGCTGCGCAAGCTCTTTAAGGACGAGGTGCGGGCTGTCGGTCTCGAACTGGGGCTACCCGAATCGCTGGTGTGGCGTCAGCCGTTTCCCGGACCGGGGTTGGCCATCCGCATCATCGGCCGGGTCACCGAAGAGCACCTGGACACCTTGCGCCAAGCCGATGCCATCGTGCGCGAAGAACTCACCGCGGCCGGCTTGGACCGGGTCATCTGGCAATGCCCCGTGATCCTTTTGGCGAACGTGCAGTCGGTCGGAGTTCAGGGGGACGAACGTACTTACCGACATCCCATCGTGCTGCGTCCGGTGTCCAGCGACGACGCCATGACAGCGGAGTGGGTTCCGCTGTCACAAGAGGTGCTGGCCCGCATCTCCAACCGCATCACCAATGAGGTCGAGCAGATCAACCGCGTAGTGTTGGATGTCACCAGCAAACCTCCCGGCAGCATCGAGTGGGAGTGACGGTCTGTAACTGCGTTCGTCCTAAGGACTGACCAGCCGACCTTCAATCAGCTCGAAGATTTCCGCCATTCGTGCCGCGTCAACCACAAGGCCGGCGCGAGCAAGGATTCGTTCAGCACCGGCACATATCTCGCAGACTTCAAATGCTTCTTGTTTTGTGAGCAGCACGCTAGGGGCGAATTGCACGACTTTTGTTGGGCTGTGCTCGAGGGCACTCATAGCGCACGATTCGATTGCCGAGATGGGCGCTTCCTCGGCAGCCGGCGTGACCAAAGCAGTGCAGCGGCGACAGCTCCGAGGATCACGATGAGCGCGCTAATTCCGTCAGCGCCACCGACGATACCCGACGCGTTTGTGGCGACGATGAGTGCAACGCCTTTGCTTGTCCACCAAAGGGCAAACGGATCCGCCGAGGGCGGGCATGTCAGGTTCCAGGGATAAATGAAACACACGGCACAACTCCTTGCGAATAAGAGCGCCCATCGGCCTGGGTCCGAACGCCGTCGCCGGCGTGGACCCAGGCCGAGGTCGATCAGACCTCGACGTCCGCGGTCGGGTCAGGGCTAGCGGTCGACGCTGACTCGTCAGCCACTCGCCGTTCTGTCCGCGTGACTTCCACAGTTGCGAATCGAAGTGACGGACCAACGTCTTCCGCCGTAACCTCGACTCGGCTTCGGCGCTCTCCCAACTCGGTTTCCCAGGTGTGTTGCTCGAGCCGACCGGTCACCATGACCCGACTGCCCTTCACCAGACTCAATGCAACGTTCTCGGCCAACTCTCGCCAGCAGACAACGTCGAAGAAAGACGTTGCCTCCTCCCATTCATCTGAGCCTTTGGGCTGCCATCTGCGATTGACGGCGAGGCCGAACGTCGCATTCGCTTGCCCTTCCCGGGTGTACCTGATCTCCGGATCGCGGGTGAGATTGCCCGCCAACGTCGTTGTATTGCTCATGACTTTCTGCTCTCCTTCTTCTGCTCCAGCCCAGGTCGGGTGGTCGATCGCATTTTCAGAGCGGCAGTTCGCCGGAGACCTTGCTGCCAAGTGACCAGAAAGCTCGCCCCATGAAAAAGGGTCGCCTCGCTCCTAGAGGAGGGGCCGGGGAAGGCAAAGTCTGAACAAGCTTCGGCTCCCGCCTCCTGCGGGACGCGGTCGGCGGAGCCGCCAGGGACCGGGCCGTGAGCGATTTTGTAGATGCCTTGGCATTCAACTGGCTGGCCGGAGGAACCGACGCCCATGCCAAGAACTTCTCACTGCTGCTGTCCGGCTCGGTTGTCCGCCTTGCCCCTCTCTACGACCTGACGAGCGCGCTGCCTTACGCGGTCGGTCCACAGGTCCCCTTCGCGGCAGGACAGATCCGCGGCAACGTGGAGATGGCCATGAAGGTGGGAGATAACAAAAAGCTGGCCATGATCCGACGCCAGGATTGGACCACTCTCGCAAAACAATGCGGCCTCGACCCCGACCTCGTTACCGCTCGTATCGAGGACCTGGCAACACGCGTCCCCGATGCTTTTGCCGACGCGGCGCGCGCCGAGGACGTCGTTTCCTGCCCGAGCCCGATACCTGAACGTCTGGTGGCCACAGTCGAGGAGAATGTCTCCCGGTGTCGCAGCGCTCTTATCGGCCGACCGACCCGTCGGCGCTCAGCGCCGTCTCGACATTGAGGGCAAACCATGAGGGAGTGCCTCCGGTGAGTTTCCGGGCCCAGAGAGGCGGTCGACTCTCTCTGAACACTCAGGAACGCCTGCCCGCCGGCGATCGTCGGGATAATTGACGGTAGAGCGTAAGGGTTTCCGGATGGACAGCATCAAAGGGTTCCACGTCATCGGCAACGAGCTGGACGAGTTCGGCCATGACAGCTTCCACACCAGCCGGATTTCCGGCCAGATCGGCGCACCGTAAGAGAATTCGATACAAGCGCTCGTCGTAGGCGCTCACCCTCAGCCCTTGGCGAGCGGCCCACTCTGCGTCCGACGGGAACCCGCGCTCAATGCTTGCCTCGGCAAAGCGCATGGCGACATCCACGACAACGGCCTCTATCGTCGCCACCACCCCATCGAGCAAGGCCCAATCTCCTGCTCGTAACCCATCCAGAGGTCGGCCCCTGACCAGCCCAAGGGCGCAGCGCCACGCTTCGATGTCGCCCGATTGGGCGAGCTCAACGAATCTCGCCCAATCGCTTCCGACACCGCCACCCAAAGCGAGCCGGCCGTGTGCTCGAGGAAGGTGATCTTCACCGGTGCGCGATGTGCCCAGCGACCGCCTCGCGGCCGACGCTGTTGAATGAAGACTCGCCGGGGCCATCAGTCGATCGGGCCATAGCGCGGCCGCCCAAGCGTCGTTGGACGCGCCACGTGGATGTAGAGCCAAGTACACGACAAGCTCCAGAGCCCATGCACGCGCGAAAGGCTTGGCCGCTCCCACGACCTCTACGGGCCCAAGTATTCGAATCTCCACCTCGGAGTCCGTCATGGGATGGTACCTAGTTGTCTTGATACTTCTTGGTGGTAGATCATGGTCGCCGATTTCAGAGACAACTGATGAATTGTCGGGGATCGGCATGGTCAGACTGTTATAAGGCGCCGAGTCGGGAGCAACGCCCTCCAGGTCACCAGCAATGCCGACCAGATTTCCAATCCCTTCGGCAATATCGGCGGTTACTCGTTGCGGCCACAGGCAATCTGAAAGACCCAATGTATCCAAACTGATTGGTCCACCGGTGGCGTGGATACTCCATCGCGCATTACGAGTTTCACCAGCACAAACAATGGACAGACCGTACGAACCTCCATCGGTGATTTCGATCAACGACGCGATCGCGTCAGACTCGTTCGCCACAATGGCCGGACTGCATACCACCACACATAGATCCCAAGCATCCCCGCCACAAGCCCACCGCGACACGGGATTGGACATCTCGTTGGCCAGCTCGAGGAGCCTCTTGCGTTCTCCTACTCGTCGCTTGAGTTTGGGCAAAATGCTCGCCACTGTATGAACTTCAGTCACGCGTTCCAACCCAGCCACAGTCGAGTCAAAGCCGACGAGAATGACCTCCACCTGTTCCGTCCACGGTAACGTTGCCAATTCGATCGCAATGGATTGGATCAGGGCCTCATTGTCTGACCCCAATACGGCCATTGAGCCGACCCGTTCCAGGTCAACGAGCACCAAGCCCATTTCATCGCGCCCGAGGGTCACGAGCGAAGGCAAGGGCGCATCAATTCCGGCGATTTCGGGATCACCTTTGAACTGATTCAACAATGATGGCTCTCGCTGTAGAACCCAGCTCGCTCCCTTTGGTCCCCTCTCGAAGACGTCGGAAGCAGGTACGCCGCCCGATTCATATCCAAATATGAACTCGATCGAGTCGTCGGCAATACGGACTCCCGCCACATGTGGCACCGAGATTCCCGACCGGCGAGCCAACGCAACAACAGCCTTCGCGCCGTAATCGACCCACTCCATGGCTGACGTATCGGTAGTGCGCCGCACGATTCCTTCGAGAGCGGAAAGGTCGGCGTCTGGCAGCGTGATCCTAAGACCAGTCGCCCGATGGCGTTGCTGAGCCCGCCTCATACGGTCGAGCACGGCAATCACCCCCGCCCCCAGTAAGCCATACCCCACCGGGGCCAAGGGCAGTTGGGGCCTTGCAGGTGAGTGCGTGCGATGGTCTGCCGCACGCATACCGACCCGAGCGGTCGCCGATGGCGGGCCAGGCTCAAGCGGCAGCGGTGGCTCGGCGGCAACGAGCAACGGCGTTGCTGACGTTGCCACCGATAATGCCGGCGACGGCGACGTCGATGCTGGCGAAGACGACAGGTCGGCATTGTCTTGGTCGATTACCCCTGATGGGATGAGCAGCACCCAACCGGGGTGAATCCAGTGGTCATTGGTCATGCGCCGACCATCCGGCTGCTCGCGGCCCATGTTCAACGCCGCAATGGCCCGCCACTCATATGGCGATCCGAGCACTCGTTGTGCGATTCCCCACAACGTGTCACCTGGCTCGACGATGTATGTGGCCGAGTCCGTCGGCCCTGATTGGTCCTGTAGTTCGCCAGGTGCCGAAATAAGCGCCCGTTCTCGCGAGGTTGCCGAGATCGCAGCGGCCGATGTCGTTCGATACGCAGTCAGGCTGAAGCCGGTCTTCGAATCATGTCCGTACAGACCATCTACCGTGCTCCCCGCTGGCGCAATGGCGGCAATAGCGGCCACGTTGATTCGAAGCGCCTGTCCATTCCTAGCAGCCGGGACCAACGCGAGTGACGTTCCAATAAGGCTGGCGACTAACCGTTGTGCCCGCCTACCTACCGGCAAGCGCAATGTCGGACCTCCGCGCCGCAACATGGCGAGTTCCAAAACCACACATACAATCAGCCACGCCCACACACACCACGCCACAACGACCAGTAGCTTGACGATGGCAGACTCGTCAAGCGGACCCTTCGCCTTTCGCAACCACATCGCTGGGTGCGTCGCCACCTGCCAGAACTCCGTCCACGGTGGCGAGGGAGTCTCGACTCGGAGCACAAGGGGCACACCCAATACCAGGCCCAACAGGGCTACTGCGCATCCGAGTTGGAATAGGGCCCCGTGGCGGCGACTGAACCCGACAGCTGACGACATGCCCGAATTCATAAGTCCTCCCCTGTGACACCGTGCAGGTTGGTTGCACTCGCAGACACTGCGAAGGCAAAATGATCTATGCCGATGATTCCGAGAATTACCGTCGGCGTGCTTTCTTCGATCGTTACCGTGACTGTCTGTCCGGAGACCGACGTCGTTCCCGTTTGCGAAATCGAACGAAGATACGAATCCGCGCTTTGAATGGCCGCTCTGGGGTCAATTTCTACTTGCGACTGTCGGAGAGCGTTAGCCGACAGTTGATCTGCTCCTACCCTCGCTGCGAGTTCGGCCTCGTCCTGCGCAGCGTTTCGGGCCGCGAGAGCACGACCAGCATCAACAACGAGTCCAAGAATGACGAACAATGCTGCAGACACCATCACGGCGAACACCGTGAGCGAACCACTCTCTCCCCGGTCTTGTCGCACCTCGTCAGTCATTGAGTAGCCCTATAAGGGTCGATCGGTGCAACTTCGACAGAATGCACAACGACACTCCCCGGTGTCCCTGGAACAATCAGGTCAGACAGAATGACGCGGCACGACACTGTTACAGTCACATAGCCTTGTTGGCCTATCTGCGGTTCAGCGACGTCCGTTGCGACACTCAAGTCAGCACAGGTGTGACTGTCGTACTGGACACTCGACTCGGCGGCTTCGTAGGCCGCCGATTGTGCTTGGCCGGCTGAGACGACAGAAGCAGCATCAGCGGCAGCCATGGTGGCTCCGATCACTTGTTGCCGGGCAAGCTCGTAACGACCGACACCAATCATCACCAGGGCGAAGACGGTCAGGATAGGGGCAAGCACCACGAGCTCAACCGTCATGCTCCCCGCGTTGTCGTGAGGCTTGTCCTGGGCGTCTCGACGCATCAGTTGCTGACCTGAAATTGCTGTTGAACGCCCACTTGAGTCCCAGAGACGGGCAGATGGATCCATGGAATGATCGGCTCGGCCTCCCCATCCACCTGGACCTCGATGAGATCCCCTGCGAGCCTCCGGACGTGCACTGATCGGTTCACAACAACAGCCGCTGCTGTCGTCATTAATGCTTCGTCGGCTACCGCAAACCCATCAGACGTCGAACCGCCATAGAGGCAGGCGGCCTGATCTCCCTGGCTGGCGGCGGCCTGAACCAGGGTTGCGGCGTGCGCCCACAGCGCCATCTGAATAACAAAGAGGAACAAGAGCATGGCAGCAGGAACGATCACAACTACCTCAAGAACGACGATTCCATCTACGTGAGCCCGTGCTGGCGACTTCGGTGGCCGCGCTCTGGGCGCCATAACTAGAAGGGGCGCCGACGTGATCAATTGAGGTCGATCGAGTTGGCCTTGGCTGTGATCTTCGTGACGATGATCGCCCCGATCGCAATCGCGAGCGCAGCAAAGACGGCCGTGATGATCACCGTCTCGACGATGGAACCTTCTTCATCTCTTCTCAGTCGAGCAACATTTTCTCTCACGTAGAACCAAAGCACGGAGATCTGAGTGAACATTTCATTTGCCTTTCGCATTCGTTCCAGCGCTGCGTACTAACTCTCACAAACCGCTCATGATCCGGATCACGGCCGGGTAACCGATAAAGAGCAAGAAACCAACGAGTAGGAGCACCCCAGGGAGAAACAGGCGTTGGGTGACGGTGTTCGCCTGAGCTTCGGCCTCCGCCAGCTCATGGCGGCGAAGCGAGGCGGCCTTTGCCGTCAAGGTCGACCGAATCCGAGCGCCCTCTGTGCCGGCAAGGCCGACGGCCGCTGCTAATTCTGAGAGCTCCGAGACGCCCAACTCCTGCCCAAGCTGGCTAAGCGCCCGCCACGGTGGTGCTCCCGCGTCACGAGCGTGAACAAGGCTCGTGGCCATTCGCCGCAATGTTTCGTTTGTCCCGATTTGGGCGGAGGCATGCAACGCTCCTTCAATTCCCATCCCGCCGGCCAGGCAGAGCACGACAAGATCGAGAAACGATCCGACCGCTCGGCGAGCTTCTCGACGACGCTTGACAGACTCAAGCCGTAACGCGACCAGAGGCAACGCACCTCCCGCGACACCGAAGACGCCGGCGCTCCAAACGGGCACCAAGACCGAGAGCCGCAACCCGCCCATCGAAACAATCGCCCACCAAAGAATCGGGAGCAGGACCCCTGCTGCGCAGCCCAGGATCACCTCGGCGCACAACCGATCGAAGCTCGTATCTGTAATCTTGAGCATCTCGATCACGGCCCCACTACGGTCGCTCCCCTCGAGTTGGGTGGCAAGCTTCGACCCGAGTAGATGATCCCAACGCCACCTGGGTGCAATAGGTTGGCGGTGCCCGGGCGAGCTGTGCACCTTCGGGGCGTCCTGTTCAAGAGCATCCAGAGCGGAACGCAAGGACGGATGCGCTGGAATATATGCCTTCCCAAGGCCAAGGAGACCGAGCCCGATTCCGAGGCCAGCAAGTATTGCGATTGTCATGGCTGACCCGGCTGGAGAATGCGAACTGGGCTGGGAGCTCTGACGAGTCGGATCATCGAATAGATGCCCGCCGCGTAGAACGATCCGACGGTGAGGAGCACGATCTGACCAAGGGTTGTGTCAAATGGCTCGAGATACGATCGTGCGATCAGGATGAGGAGTGCGGCGAACGCCAGGGAGCAGGCCACCACGCTTCGAACACCACTGCGCGCTCGACGCTCGACTTGCCTCGACCCGGAGGCGCATGGCCACCTCGTCACGAGTAGAGGCCGCCAAGGTACTTAGGAGCTCGGAGAGCCGTTGAGCACGCGACGTTGCTGCCAATAGAAGTGCGCATACCACTAGGTCCGCGCTGGGATCATCTACATCGGCTCCAAAAAGAAGCAACGCATCGGACATCGATACACCACTGACGATCCGCTCTGCCAGCAATGCCACGGGCAACTGGATCGCCGTTGGGGTAACGGGTGCCGTGGCGATGATCGCCTGAGCAAGGCCTGCCGAGGCAGACAGCGTGTCTCGGAGCAGCTCGGTCCACACGGCTACCGCTTCGATGCGGGCTGTCTGCTGAGCCATCGATGTATGGCGAAGGAGGTAAGGAATGGCGACAACGGTTGCAGCACCAAGCACAGCAGCCACCGGCCAGCGAGTAACGAGCCCAACGACGGCGCCGCAGAACAGTGGCGCCCCGGAACGAACCAGCAGTCGACGAGTCGCTCCCAAAGGAGTTCGATGAGACGCCTGTCTTCATCGCGGCCGCAGCGCCCAGGAGCCCCAAGGCCGTCCCCGCTCCGCAGATCGCAACAAGTGCGCTCATCGTCTGGCTCCCGACCACGCGTTTGGTTCGAACCCATGGTCGACAAGTTCCTCGAGGGTCAACGACCGAAGCGGGGCAGAAGGAGAAGCGCGGCCTCCATCTGAGGACGCAAAGATTTCATTGGAGATCACGTGCAAGGCTTCGGCGTCCACGACCTCCCTGATCGATGCGACGTAGCGGCGTCTTCGGACAGCGTCGAACCGAAGGGGTTCGTCCACCGCAAACGGATGCTTCTCCGCTCGCGCTTCCGACACGTATCGATGGTCCCGACGCGTGTCGGCTGCAAATCCTTCCACCTCAACAAATACGACAAAGTGCACCGCGCCTGCAATCAGGACGTTCGTCGACTCGACGGGTAGACGCTCCGGCGCCTGAATCGCGTATGAGGCCAGGCGACGAAACACGCCTGACGACGAGTCGGCATGGATCGTACACATCGATCCAGAGCGACCTTGGCTCATGGCGTTTAACATCGGAAGGACTTCATCCCCGAGTACTTCGCCCACAATCACACGATCGGCATTCATCCGAAGGGCACGACGTACCAGTCGGGCCATGCCGACCTCGCCTTCACCTTCGGTATTCGCCGTTCGTGATTCGAGCGCGACAATGTCGGGGTGTCTGTGAGATAGTGCATCGAGTCCGAGCTCAAAAGCCTGTTCGATCGTGACCACACGTTCCCGGGGCGGGATTTCGGCGGCGAGAGCGCGAACCAACGTGGTCTTGCCGGAGTTCATAGCTCCGCCAACGACAATGTTCTTTCTCGCTCGGACCGCCGCCGCCAAAAAGCTGGCTACGACCTCGTTTAATGCACCCATGCGGACCAGATCGCTCAGCGACACATCCACATACCGGTGTCGTCGTATCGAAACGACCGGCCGTGTGACCACCGACATCAAAGCCGAAAGGCGACTTCCGTCGGGCAGTCGGAGATCGAGCTCGGGATGAGAACTGTCGAATCGTCTCTCCGATAAGCCGAGTCGGGCCGCAGCTGACCTAATGATCTCGACAAACTCCTCGTCCGAACTTGCTATCGGCGCTACTCGTGACTTCGTGCCATCGGCGTAGGTAACCCACACGCAGTCGAATCCGTTCACGTCGATGTTCTCAATGGAAGGATCATCGACAAGTGATTGGAGGCGTCCTAGTCCAAAAAGAGCATTGAGCACGTCGTTTGTCAGACGCCGCTCGTCAGCGGGACCCAGTGGAGCGAGGCCCTTGGCAACCCTCCTTGTGCTGATCTCTCGTAAGCGATCCATGGCCAGCTGGCGGGCAAGTTCCCGACGGTCCTCCAGGCCGAGTTCTCGAGAGCCAGCCGCGACCAGGTCGTCGGCGACCTCGGACCGAAGATCGACCAGAGATTCTGCTTCGGCGCTCACAACCCCTCCTTCATCCGGCGCTGAACCCGTTTGAAGAAGGGGCCGACCACCGTAACGACACATTGACCGACGTCTCCTGCGCCACCGCGCTTGCGGGAGCGCCGGTGGGCGCTAACGATGACGCGTCGGCGCTGGTTGCGATGGACGACACGGCTTTGTGGGCTGTCGTGTCTACGACGCGGGAAACCGTTCTTCCTGCCCACAACACGAGGGCGGACCGGGCGAAGCTTCGGGTGCTCCCCGATGCCCCGGACAACATCAAAGCGGCCCGAGTGTCGATTGGCGCTGGCTCCAACACGTCGATGCCAACGGCGTCTTGCACATCATTGGTGGAGAAAGTCGAGTGACCGACCGGGAGCAACACCAGCTTGCCGTGCCGCTCCGTATTCGAAATACTTAAGGTGTCGATGAGCGACTCCACATGGGCCACACCGCTCACGTCAGCTCTGACGACGAGCAACACGAGATCGGCGCTCTGGATCAGGGCTGTCTGGCCAGGGGCGTTTTGAACAAAACGCCCACAATCAATGAGTACGTCGCTCACATTGCCCAACGCGGCCGCCCCGACCAGACCTAGCTCTCGATCGAGCGCCAGCGCGGAGCCCGCGCTCACCGGTGCCACGAGTATCTCCAGCCCACCCGGAAGGCATTGAACGTGGTTCGAGAACTGAGGTTCACGCGCCGGATCCTGGCGGTGAGCTAAAACAAGGCTCGTCATACCTCGTCGCTGAGACAGACCAAATCTCGCCGCCACATCTCCCCCGGATGGATCGCATTCAGCCACAACGACGCGACGGCTCGGGGGCCACACGGCGGCAAGGGCGCAGGTCAGAGTAGTGACGCCGGGCGAGCCTTTGGCCGAGCACAGAGCTACTCTCGTCATGAGCCAGGTCCGACGATGATAAGGGCGACTTGTCCCGCAACAGAAGCGTTCGCCACCAATGGCGCTATTGCCACGGCGACGAGGACAGAAACGTTCACCGTGTCCGTTTCCGATGCGGCTGATGCTGCCTCAACGGCCTCAACCGGCACGCTCGCGGCCAGAACCGTTCCAGGATTCAAGGCCGAGGGATCTGGCTGTGATGACGCCGTAGCCGTGTCTGGAGCACCGGCTGCACCCGTCAGGACGACGTCAACCAACTCTCCGGCCGACACACCGGCGGCGGGCAGTTGGCCGGCTTTAAGAGCCAAGCCCACCAAAGCATCTCCTTCGGGCGGGGCCGCGCCGCTGGCAATGTCAGCACTCACCAAGAGCGAACCGGGCTCCAAGGCGACCGTTGCTCTCCGGTTGATGACCTGAGACGCGTCTGCGGACGGAATCGCACTTATTCCCGGTGCCAGCGCCGCACCCACCGCTTTCAGATCTGATCCGAGAATCGGCGTCCCTTGGTCCACTGGCGCAGTTAGAGCGAGAACGGATTCTTTGTGAGCGGCACTCGAATAGGCGACTGCGAACAAGGCTGAGCACACAGCCACGAGTAACAGTGAAGCTGCTACCTGGGTTGTACGACGACGACGTTGGGGCGCAATTCGTAATGCGGGGTTCGACTGCGCGTCGAAGGTCTTGCGGGAGTTAGAGCTCTCAGAAGTATGCGCTCGCTCCCTGGACGCGGTGTAATTCACCGTTGAACCTCTACTGACTCCACTTGTTCGACTCGAATAGGAACGGTCGAATGGGTCTCGAGGTCGGGGAGAATTCCGCCACCAGCGCTGCCGAGGACAGACCACGTGACATCCCAGTCGACAGTGGCGGTGATGAAGTACGAAGCGTCGTTCGGGTTACCGTCGACGCTGGTTTGTTCGGCGGATGAATCTCTATATACATACGAACAGGAGGGCGTCTCCCCAGAATTGGAAGAACTAAATGGAGTGCCTGGTCCGGAGCAGACAACAGATTGGCCGTTGCCCATGGTCCACGTAACCGTGTGTGGAGTCGCAACCGCTGTCGCCGTAACACCTCCAGCCGATGCGGTGGCCGTGTAGGTATGCCACCCCGCTGCATCGATCCACAACCAGGTCGCCGAAATTCACGACACTGAACGATTCGGGGTTCATTTGAATAACAGGTTGCGGAAGTGAGATCGAATCTGCTGCCTCCGTCGCCACGGTATTTGGGCCGGTGGAAGCAGCGGCGCTTTCTTCGGTGGCGAAAGGAACGTAGACGACCTCTGGATCCACCAGGTTTAGGTTCTCTCCTACGCACGTAATCATGAAGTATTGCCCAGGTGGAATTGACGGCACGGTCGGATCGTCGACGACCTTGGTGAGAAGGGTGTAGGTACAAGGAGAGGCGGCCTGGCGTGAACGATGTTTGTGCACGACCTTCGCAGGCCCCCCACCGTATGAGCCCGACTCGGACACTCCCACGCTGATCGAGCTTCCATTGGCATTCGACCAAACGGACGCGTAGGAAGGCGCCGCCAATACGACGCTACCGATAGCCATGATCAGACACAGCCCGCTCACTCTTTTGAACATGGTCCCTCGCAAAGCAAATTTGATCCGCCGAGAACCGCACGCTGTCGCTGCTATGGCGGAAGTATCCAACGTCGAAAGAAACTAAGCAAATAAAGGAGGTTTCGTCACAACCACAGACCCGACGGTGCGCGAGCGAAACTATTTTCGTATTCGACGTATCGATTTCGCTCAGTGTTTGGTCGATGACATAACGCTGTCAGAACGAGCACGCATGCACGTTGGTGCACGCTCTTCACGCGAAACCTTGCCCATTTCCTTGCCGGTCGTCCGAGGAAACTTTTTTGCGCTTCTCGGCGTGTTCGCCGGGCGCACTGGTAGCGCGAGCGACTAGGTGCCCGCCGCCCTATGCTTGTGGGCATCATGTGTGGACGCGTTGATCAACACACGCCTCCGTCGGAGTTGGCCCGGCTTCTGGAGGTTGCCCTGGCGGCCGGCGTCGACCCAGATGGCAAGCCCAGTTGGAACGTGCCACCGACCCGCGGCCTGCCCGTGGTCACCGACGCACGACCCATGACCGACGACGGCGAGCCCGACGAGGGAAACCAAAGGGTCCTCGACGTCTACCGCTGGGGACTTCTTCCCCACTGGGCGAAGGACACCAGAATCTCCTACAAAATGATAAATGCCCGCTCCGACAAGGTGGCTACCAGCGGCGCCTACCGCACCCCGCTGCGTTATCACCGGTGCTTGATTGTGGTCGACGGTTTCTTCGAATGGCGCGTGCCGGACCCTGACAAACCGAAACTTAAGGTCCCGTACTATTTCCGGCGCACCGACGGCGACTTTTTGACCTTCGCTGGTTTGTATGAAACGTGGTGGGACAAGCGGCGTTCCCCGGACAAGCCGGACCCCGAGACCCTCCTGCGCACCTGCACCATCATCACCACTTCGGCCGGGCCCGACATGGCGGAAGTCCACGACCGCATGCCCGTCATCGTGGAACGGGGGGAGTTCGACGCCTGGCTCGATCCCGAGGAGCACGAACCTGAAGTGCTCACGAGCCTTCTCGTGCCTTCGGTGGGCGGCACGCTGGTCAAGTTCGCCGTCGACACGGCCGTGAATAGCCCCCGCAACGACGGACCCCGGCTCATCACGCCCGTCTGACCTTCTTTCGTCTCGCCAGCCGGCCCTCGGGCCGCCGGTCTCTGCGGCTGAGCCGGGCCTAGGCTGGTTTGCGTGGCTCCGTCGTTCGAAGGCGCAGGTACCGGGTCCGCCGCCGTGTCCAAGCTCGGGCTCCCTCCCTCGCCCGCATTGGTCGAGCGGCTGGCCGAGGCATTTGAGGCGGTGGTGACCCAGGTCCGCACCTGCTACATCGGCCGGGAAGACACGGTTCGTCTGGCCTTGTCGTGCGTCATGGCCGAAGGGCACCTGCTCATCGAAGACCACCCCGGGGTGGGCAAGACGACACTGGCCAAAGCCTTGGCCGCCACCCTCGGACTCGACTTCGGTCGCCTGCAGATGACCGCCGACCTCCTCCCCGCCGACGTCACCGGCGCCGTGGTCTTCGACCGGGAAACCGGCCGCCTGTCATTTCGACCCGGGCCGGTATTCACCAACGTGTTGCTCGCCGACGAGCTCAACCGGGCCTCGCCCAAGGCTCAATCCGCACTGCTTGAGGCCATGGAGGAGCGACAAGTCACCAGCGATGGCACCAGCCACCCGCTGCCGGATCCGTTCATTGTGCTGGCGACTCAGAATCCGTACGACGCGGCGGGCACCTTCCCCCTACCCCACAGCCAACGCGACCGCTTCCTCATGCGGCTGTCTCTCGGCTATCCCGATCGAGCCGCCGAGGACGTCCTGTTGGCCGGCACCGAGGCGCGCCCGCGGCCCGAAGATCTTGGGGTGGTCGGTGGCCCGCCCTTTGTGGCTGCCTTCGCCAAGGCCGCCCACGGAGCTCATGTCTCGGTCGCCGTCCGTACCTACGTACTCGACCTGGTGCAGGCGACGCGCTCGCACCCCGACATCACAGTGGGGGCCTCACCCCGTGCCGCCATCGCCGTGCTGCGCGCCGCGGCCGCCTGCGCCTTGGCCACGGGACGCAACTTCCTCGCCCCCGACGACGTGAAACGGGTAGCCGAGCCGGTCCTCGGCCACCGTCTGGTCATCCACCCGGCCGCAGAGCTGGCCGGGATCACCGTGCCCGACACCATCGCCGACATCCTGTCGCGCCTGGTGGTGCCTGTGGCCAGCACCGCGTAGCCGGGCCAGGGAACGCGAGCGCGAGGTGCCGGCGCTCACGCGGCGAGGGCAGGGGGCGCTCATCGGCGGCGGCATATTTGCCGTGGTGGGAGCCGCCTACGGGGTGGAGGAGTTCGTTCTCTTCGCCATCGTGGCCGCCGTCCTTCTCGTCTTTGGCGCGTTGGCCGTGGTGGCGCGGGCCCATCGCGCCACGCTGGGCCTGCGGCTCACCGTCCACCTTCCCGTCCTTGAGGTGTCGGTGGGGTCGGTGACGGCCGGCTCACTGGTCCTGTCCAACGTGGGGGCGACCGCCACGCCGGCGGTGGTCGTCGACGATGTGCGCCGGTACTGGTCGTTGTCACACCCCGGACTGGCCCAACCGCGTTTGGCCGGTGCCGTGGCGGCCGAAGCGAGTGCGGCGGCGGTCGCGTCGCGGGCGGGGGCGAGTCCGGCGGCGGTGCGCGCCATCGGGGTGCCGCGTTCGGCGCGATCGACACCCGTCGCCGGCATCGCTCCCGGAGCTCAGTACACGGTTGCCTTCGCCGTACCGACGTCGGCGCGAGGACTGGCTGACTTGGCACCTGTCGGCGTGTGGTGCACGGATCCCTTCGGGCTCTTCGCGCAACAGGTGGGAGCCGGGCCTCCCGCCCACGTGATGGTGTGCCCCGTACCCGACACCCTTTCCGATGCCGCCACACCGATCGACGAGGAGCGCGCCGGCCGAGTACGGGCTCGAGGCGATGCAACGGCGTCGCGCACTCGAGCCGGCGACGAGTTCTCCTCCTTGCGTCCGTATGTGCCCGGCGACCGCCTCACGCGCCTGCACTGGCCCGCCCTGGCCCGTACCGACACGCTTGTCGTGCGCGAGTTCGTCGAACCGGCGTCAGGACGACTCACGTTGCTCGTGGATCTGCGGCCCGCCGCGCATAGCGGAGGAACAGCAGAGGCGGCCATCTCGAGGGCGGCCGGGTTGGGGGTCCGAGCCCTCGATCGAGGCGTCTCGGTCGAACTGTGCACGAGCAGCGGAGAGAAGCTCGACGTAACCGCCGAAATGAACGCCCGCCTCACGCTGCTACGTGCCATGGCGCTGCTGGCACCGGGCTCGGCGCCGGTGGCCACCACGTGGCGATGGAGCCGCCAGGCCAGCGGCGGAGCCATTTGGGCCACCAGCCACATCGAGGCGGCCGATGTCGTGCTCGTCACAACGGGCGTGGGCGCGTCCAACGCGCTCCCCGAAGTGCTGCGGGGACGTGCCTCGACGGTGGTCGTGTCATGACTGACCGGCGGCGCCGCCAGCAGCGGCGATGGCGGTGGAGCGACGACGTCGCCTTACTGGTGGTGGCCCTGACCGCCGGAATTGGGGCGGGCCGGCTCACATCGGGCGCGCACCTCCGTGTCGTGTGGCTCCCCATCGCCTTGTGCGTCATCGCCGGCCACGTGGCGACCACGGTGGTGGGTCGTCGCCGGCAGCCGCTGCGCGCCGGGGCACCGGTGGTGGGAATCGTGGCGGTGATGCTGGCGGCGGTGTGGTCCCTGATACCCGGCGCCACCCGCCATGGTCTGCCCACGCTTACGACGTGGCGCTTCATCGTCAACCGCTTCGAGGACGCCGGCACGGTGATCCAAGGTCACCCCACTCCCCTACCGCCGCTGTCGTCAGTGGTGATGGTGCTGGCCGTGGCGGCCGGATTGACGGCGGTCGCCGGTCGAGGGTTGTGGATCTTGCCGGAAGGCCAAGCGACAAGTGCCGCTTCAGCCGGGCGCGGCCCGGGGCTCAGCGGCCTCAGCGGGCTCGGCCGGCTCGGCGGGCTGAGTCGCAAACCCAGCCTCCCCCTCGTGGCCCTCATCCCCAGTTTCGGCTTGGTCTGCTACACCGCTCTGTTCAGCTCGCGTGTTGATCGGGTGCAAGGGGCGCTCACTTACGTCGGTGCGGCCCTTGTCTTCTTGTTGTTGGCCAACCGGGTACCGCCGTTGCCCCGGGCGTCGTCGACCCCCTCTCGGCCGCGAGGTCTGATGACGGGCGTCGTGGGCTCGGCACTGGCCTTGGGCGTGGCGTTGGCGGCGAGTACGGGGCTGTCGGGCATGGCGCTGAGCGCCTTTCCGACTCCGGTGGGCAACGGACACGGAAACGGCCCCGGCCATGGACTGCATGCGGGCGTCCCGGACCTCATCGACGACGTCCAAGCGCTGCTTTCCAACGATTCCAAAGATGTGATGTTCACAGCGACGTCCGCGCTCCCGACCTACTGGCAAGTTGGCGTGCTGTCGCGCTTCAACGGCACCGACTGGTTGACCGATCCCGATACCCAAGACGCCGCCGCCGGTCGGTATATCTCCTCGACCGCCGGCGACATCCCCTACATCCCCAACCCGAACCCGGCCGTCACGTTCGACTCGCAGCTGACCATCGTCGACCTGCAGGCCACGTTGCTCCCTATTCCACCGGCAACGGTCGGCGTCAACGACCCGGATATCGCCGAGTTCCTTCCTGATATCGGGCTCGTACAAGCCGTGGCGGCACCCGTGGGCATGAGCTACGCAACGGTGGCCTCAGTGCCGACCGTGTCGGCTCCTGCTTCAGCGTCACAGGTCTTGGAAGAACCACCGCAGAGTCCGGCATCATCGGCCGACGCGTCCGTGCCCGTGGCCGATCTCGATTACTACCTATCGCTGCCACGCATTTCGAAGCGAGTGGTGACGCTCGCCCACAAGATCGTGGCCGGCCAATCAAGCCCCTTTGACCAAGCCGCCGCTCTGGCCCGGTTCTTCGACACGGGCAAGTTCCACTACACGCTCTATCCCTCGGTGCAACCCGGCGACAACGCCTTGGTCTCGTTCCTCTTCGCCACCCGCGCCGGCTTCTGCCAGCAGTTCGCCGGCGCCTACGCCGTGCTCGCTCGTCTGGACGGGCTGCCCACCCGCTTGGCGATTGGCTTCACGCCGGGGATCTCCCACGACGGCCTTTACAAGGTCACCGGGGCTGACGCCCATGTCTGGCCCGAGGTCTATCTGGGTCCGTCAACGGGATGGGTGTCGTTCGAGCCCACCCCCGCGCAGCAGAGCGAACCTGAGGCGGCCGGGGTGGTGGTGGGCAGCCGGGTGAAACTCCCGCCGCCCCATAGCCGACGGGTGAGCCGCAATGTCCAAGGCAGCACCAAAAACCCCGTCATCCTGCCGTCGACGACGGTGCCCTCGTCGTCGGTGACCATAAAAGGATCAAAGCTCCGAGGCATCAACCACCCGGGACCGACGGGTGCGACGAAGTCCTCGCGCCGGTCGGTTTCATCGTCGATCTCGGCCGGCTTGGTGTTGCTCATCGTCCTCGGCGCACTGCTGGTGCTCGCCGTGGTGGACGGTGTCATCGGGTGGCGCGGGTCCCACGCACTGCGACGACTCGGAGCGCGCCAGTTCAGAGGCCTCCAGCGTCATCTGCGCATCTTGGCCACGCGCCTACGACCGCGTCCGGGACGCTTTGCGCCTCATGCCGACGGGCCCACCGCCGAGGTCATCGCTCGTTGGGAGCAAGCCGCCCGAACACTCGAAGCATCACGGCTTCCCCGCCGCCAAGACGAAACTCTCACCGAACATGCGCTGCGCATCGGGGGCGGCGACTTGGCAGCCACGAGCCCCCTGGCATGGCCGCCATCGGACACCAATGCACCGCAACTTCGTCTTCGCCGCCACGCCTTGGACGCCTATCGCTCCCTCGCCGACCTGGCCACCAAGGCCAGCTACGGGATCGACCCGTGCAGCGACGACGACGCTGCGCATGCGAGGGAACTGTGCGACGCCGTGCGCGCTATGCAATAGGCAGCGCGGGTTTTTCCCAGTCGGCACACGGGGATTCGACATGCTATGCAGCGAGTGACTGCGCCCGCACCTGACGTGGGAAACGTTGTCATCACAAAGAGTGGCGCGCTGCCGACTACACGCGAAACGGTTATCAAGGCAGGTCGTTGACCAGCGGCTCCATCATCATCACCCGTGCGTGTTCATCAATCGTCATCCAGGAACATGCACACACCAACCTCTCGCGCCGTCCACATTTCATGGCGCTGACAAACCTGGCTACTGTGTCGACGGAGCAGCCCTGACCCGACTGTCGCTAAAGCGGCAAGGAGTAGCAGGCAGACGAAGAACATGTCGGCACAGAGACACGGCGATGTCGAGAACGGGGGCTCGCTGACCCGGAGATTCGCTCGTGGCGCGCCGCGGTTCCTGATCACGATTGTCGTATTGGTGACGGCCGCATTGCTCTTGGACCCGGTCGCTGCTCATGCGCAGGATGCCTACGTCGATACGCCCCAGTTGTGCACGACAAGTGACCTCGGCGGGGCGAGTGTGATCCCCCAAGCTCACATCACGCAGTCTTGTGTGGGGACGACCACGGACGGGAGTGAAATCGTCTTCAGCTTGAGCCTGAGACGTGGCACAAACCCCGATACGTGGTCCGGAGCAACCGGAGCATCGTTCGACGTCAGCCTGGACGGGGTCACCGACGGTTACATCGTCGCCTGGAACGCAGCTTCGGGCGCCTCGGTCGTCGCCCTCGCCAATCCCTCGACGTCGCTATGCACCCCCGACACCGTCTACAACGCTCCCAACACCTACCTGATCGAGGTGAGCCCGAGCTGTCTGGGTACGCCACCGGCAATCGCCTGGACGTCGTCTTTCACCTACGACAACGGGATCGCCGTTCCCTCCACCGACGACTCGCCCACGCCCACCGCCGGACTCGCCGGGCCGGTGATCTTCGACGGACCCGCCACCGCCACCTTTGCCAACAGCACGCCGCCGGCGCTCACCGCCACCGACACCTCGACGTTCACCGAAACAGCCCCGTGGCAGCTGGCATGGAGCTACGACTGCACCGACCTGGGCGCGGCGGGCGACTTTGACATCACTGTGGTCGGATCGCCGGCAGCGACCGATGCCGGAGTCGACCAGACCGGGACCGGGGGTAGCGGGACCGCCTCGTATACGAACGCCGGCTCCTTCTACCTGTCGGTTCTCGGATCTGGATGCGATTGGTCCATCGCGGTCTCCCCCACCCCGACCCCGCCGACCACCACGACGACAACGACGACAACAACAACGCCCACGACGACGACGTCCCCACCGTCAACCACGCCGCCGACAACTCCATCACCTCCTCCCACCGCGCCGACGGTGCCCCTTACCCCGGTGCAGGCAGCCACGGTGGCCCGTGCCTCGGAGCATGCCCACGTAACCGTGGACACCGCCGTGGTGCACGCGGCGCCGGCATCGACCACGACCACGGTCGTCACCACCACCACGCAAGCCAATGGCGATCCCGCCGGGTCGTCCACCACGTCTTCGACGCCCCCCGCCATTGCCGCCATGGGAGCCATCGGCGTCATCGGGGGCACCGCAACAGCACCGCGCGGTGGATTGAGCAGCCATCACTCAGGTCTCTCCATTCCGCCGTGGTTGTTGGTCATCCCGGGCCTTCTCGTCGTCGGAGTGCCCGGATTTGGCGTGATGAGACGACGCCGTAAGACGGGCGCCGAAGCCATGGGCTGGACGCCCGATGATGCCGTGATCGCTCAAGCGGCGATCCTTGCTCCCGCCGCAGCAGCGACAGCCGCGATGTCGGCGACAGTGGCGCCGCGCACTACGCGCCGCCGACGCCGCCCGGCTGGCCATCGGGCGTCGGCTCGACCTGTTCGACCAACGTCGCATCATCACCGCCGGCATCGTGCTCGTCGTCCTCGCCGTAACCGCAGGAGCCGTGGTCAAGTGGGGGTTGTCCTCATCAGTCAGCCCGGCCACTGCTGCCAGCGGAAATGGCCTCATCCCCCAGCTCACCGTCCCACCTGCCAGCGCCTTCACCGCCCCGGCAGGCACGATCCCGACGTCACCGCAGGCCGGCGCGCCCACGCCCGCGGAAGACGCCGCTGTGCAAGCTTGGTGGGCCCTGAACGGGACGTGGCCGACAATCTTTCTCAACGACCAAATCGCGCTGAGGTCTGACCAGTTCGCTCCCCTTGCCACGACGACCGGCGCCAGCAATCTGTTGGAGACGAACCTCTCCGTTGCGTTGAAGCTCGCTCCTATACCCGATGCCGCCATGCAGTCGGATTGGAAGCACATGGTCGACGACTACCAATCGGCAGGGTCGTCCGTCGTCGAGTGGATCTACACCTCCGGTAAGGGTGGGCCGGGGTCGTGGAGCCAGATCCTGACCGAGTTCCAACGTGCGGACACATGGTCAACCGACTTGGTCCAAACGGCGACAGCCTTCGGTGTGACGTAGTTCAGCCGGCGGAGTCGGCCGGCGCGAAGCTGAGGGTGCTCTCCTCCCAAAAAGAACGCAGGGACGCGAGCTTGCCGTCGTCGTTCACCTTGTAGATGTTGACGTAGTTGACCGTTCCCACCTGACCGTCGGGCAAGGTAATACGGATCTGACCGGTGTTGGCCACCTCATTGCCGCATTCGATGGAGTGGTTGACCGTGAACTCGACTTTTTCGCTGCTACAGATCACGTTGTCATAGAAGTCGGTGATCTCCGCCTTGCCATGACGCCCGCGTCCTTCGGCGTCGAACATCGACGGCCCCACGGGGTCTTCGATGACGGCGTCATCCGCGTACAGCGCCAACCACCCGTCGCGGTTCTTGACGAGAATGTGCGCCATCGACTGCGTAGCTGCGTCTCGTGCGGCCCCCATAATTCCTCCTATTTCGGTCTGACTTCGATGCGACTGGGTTGTCGAATTCAGTTCTTGGTGGCTGCGATCACCGTGTCGGCGAATCGCCGCAGGTCATCGAGTTTCGTCTGCAGGTCCTGTACATCGGGGCCCACGACGTATGGCCAGCGGAAACCGACGATCACGTCGGTGACGCCTTGCTCCTCGAGGCGCCGCACGCCGTCCACGCTAAAACCGTCGGCCGAGATCACATGCACTTCGAAGGGGTGATCCTGGCGTCCCGCCTCCCGCCGTAGCGTGTCCAGCCGATCGAGCAGGCCGGGAAGATCGGCCGGATCGCCACCGCCGTGCAGCCAGCCATCGCCCACGACCGCAGCCCGTCGCAAGGCGGCCTCGCCGTGTCCGCCGATCAGGACAGGGATGGGCTCAGACGGAGTCGGCGCCATCTTCACCGCGGGGACGTCGAAGATCTTGCCGTGGTACTCGAAGAACCCGCCTTCGGGACGGCTCAGGCCGCGGATGATGTCGATGCACTCGTCCATGCGTGTGCCCCGGGCCTCCCACGGCACATCGAGCAAGGCATAGTCCTCGGACCACGGGCTCGTGCCGACACCGAGGAGGAGCCGGTTCCCGGTGAGCACCGCCGTGGAAGCGGCTTGCTTGGCCACCAGGACGGGATGGCGGATGGGGAGCTTGAGCACGAACGTCACGAAACGGATGCGGCTCGTCACCGCTCCTATGGCCGGTATGAGGGAGAACGGCTCCAAGAAGGGCTTCTCCTCCAAGAACTCCCTCGAGCCGTCGGGATTGAACGGATAGGTCGTGTCGGACTCGCGGGGATAGGCAATGGAATCGGGCACCACGAACGAGTCGTAGCCAGCTTCCTCGGCGGCCTGGGCCAGCGGCAAGTAGAACGCCGGGTTCACCATCGACTCGGCGTAGCTGAAGCGCATGAGCTGTCGCTCGCTACGCGTTGGGCTTTTCGCCCGACGCGGCTGCTTGGCGGATCGATTCCAACCTGTCAATGAGCGCCATCGGCTCGACACCAACCTCTCCAAATTGGTCGGCGATCTGCTGGGGCGTCCAGCGCCCGTCGATGCTCATGGCGCGCACCTCTACGGGCTGATTCCATACCGCGATCCTCCCGCCGACCACCGTGTACACCTGGCCCGTGACGTCCTTGGCGGCGTCGGACAACAAGTAGACCGCCATGGGAGCCACGTCTTCGGGCTCTCCCATCTCGGCCAGTTCCATAGGCACGTTGGCCGACATCCGAGTGCGGGCGATAGGTGCGATCGCATTGGCCCGCACGCCATAGCGATGCAACCCGACGGCGGCCGATCGCACCAACGACACGATTCCGCCTTTGGCGGCGGAATAGTTGGCTTGAGCCACACTGCCGGCGAACGCTCCCGACGTGAATCCGATGAGTGATCCCGACTCCTGCTTGCGCATGATGGCAGCCGCATGACGGAACACGGTGAAGTGCCCCTTCAGGTGGGTGGCGATAACCGAGTCCCACTCCTCTTCGGACATGTTGAACAGCATCCGCTCACGCAGGATGCCCGCCACGGCCACGACCCCATCGATGCGGCCCCACGCCTCCACGGCGGCGTTGACGATGCGCTCGCCGCCCGCCATGGTGCTCACGTCGTCAGCCACGGCCACGGCTTCACCGCCGAGGGCTTCGATCTCCTTGACCACGGACTGGGCCACCTCGCTGGTGGGGTCCTCCCCGGCCAGCCCTACGCCGAGGTCGGCCACCACCACTTTGGCGCCCTCGGCCGCGCACGCCAGGGCGCACGCCCGGCCAATACCTCCGCCGGCCCCGGTGATGACCACCGCTTTGGAATCAAGAAACCCAGCCACTGTTCGTCCTCCATGTCTTCGTGTTCCGTCGCGGGCTCCAGGCGCCCAACGGCGGCAAAGGCGGCTTGATCATAGCGAGAACGCGTTCTACTGTGAGTCGGGTCGGGGCCACAAGGCTTTGACGCGGTCCACCGGCGACGGACGACGAGGGCGGTTGCGGGGCTGAACCTCCATCTCGATGCCGACGGTCGCCAAAGGCGTCGTCGCCAACGGGCGGTCGACGATGGGGAGGAGCACTTCTATGGCCGATTTCGGGTTCTGGGCGATGGCGCAAGAAGATCCCGGCCACTTGGCGCTGGTCGCCCCCGACGGCACCGAGGTCAAAGCAGGAGAGTTGCTCGGCCGGGCCAACCAACTGGTGCACGGGTTGCGCACGCTCGGGATGGTTCCCGGGGACACCATCGCCTTTGTCCTGCCCAACAGCGTCGAACTGTTCGAGGTCTACCTGGCGGCGCTGCAGGCGGGTTGGTTCATCGTGCCCATCAACCATCATCTCGTGGCTCCGGAAATCGCCTACATCGTCAAGGACTCCGAGGCCAAGGTGTTCATCGGCCACGAGCGCTTCGCGGCAGCATGTCAAGAGGCCGCCGACGAGGTTGGTATCGACGCCGAGCATCGCTTGGCCGTAGGAGACATCGAAGGCTTCGCCTCCTACGAAGCCCTACTCGCCTCCCAGAGCACCGATTTGCCCGAGGACCGAACCTTGGGCGACACCATGAATTACACGTCAGGCACGACGGGCAATCCCAAGGGTGTGCGGCGCGGTTTGTCCGGCGCCGATCCCGACGAGATGGCCATCGTGTTGGCGGGCATCCTTCTGCTCTTCAACATCCAGTCTCGTGATGACAACGTGCATATCGTCGGCTCCCCGCTTTACCACACCGCCGTGCTGCGCTTCTCGGGCGCCGCCATGAACATGGGCCACACCGTTGTTCTCATGGACAAGTGGGACGCCGAGAAGATGCTCGAGCTCATCCAGAACTACAAGGTGACGCACTCCCACATGGTGCCGACCCAGTTCCACCGGCTATTGGCGTTGCCCCAGGACGTGCGCACCAAGTACGACTTGTCATCGTTGCGGCACATGATCCACGCGGCGGCTCCGTGCCCGGTTGACACCAAACACCAGATGATCCAGTGGTGGGGCCCGGTCATCGACGAGTACTACGCCGCATCCGAAGGCGGCGGCACCATCGTCAATACCGAGGAATGGCTCACCAAGCCGGGCACGGTGGGACGCCCTTGGCCCATTTCGGAAATTGCCATCTTCGACGACGACGGCACGCGCCTCGAGGAGCCCGGGAAGATCGGCACCGTTTACATGGCTATGCAAACCGGTGATTTCGAATACCACGGGGACAAAGAAAAGACCGCCAAGAACCGCATCGGGAAATTCTTCACCGTTGGCGACGTCGGCTTCCTCGACGAGGACGGGTACCTCTTCTTGTGCGACCGGAAGACCGACATGATCATCTCAGGAGGGGCGAACATCTACCCCGCCGAGATCGAGAATGTCCTTCTCTCTCACCCCAAGGTGGTGGACGCCGCTGTGTTCGGCATCCCCAACGACGACTGGGGTGAGGAAGTCAAGGCCGTCATCGAGCCCATCGACGGGGTTGTCGGTTCGCCTGCGCTCGCCGACGAGATCCTCGAGTGGTGCACCACGCGATTGGCCAAGTTCAAGACACCTAAGACCATCGACTTCACCAACGACATGCCCCGGGACCCCAACGGCAAGCTGTACAAGCGCAAGCTCCGGGACCCGTATTGGGAAGGACGCGAGCCGCGCCATTTAGGTGGGCCGAGTTTGCGACTCATTGCTCTCGAGCTTCACAAGGAAGCCACCGAGTTCGCCACGGCGAGCATCTGATGCCCGATGGGCTGAAAATCGATTTGGGTGCTGAGGAGTCCTGTCGAAAGTCGCTCGATGACCCCCCATTCCCAGATGGCCGTGGCGTCAAGGCCGGTCTGAGCCGCCAGCCACCTAGATCGTTCACGGGCATCGCCCTGGAGTAATTCGAGCGGATCCTCCCGCATGATTATTCCCATGTCGTATTCGGCTTCCGCCAGCAGTCCGTCGGGATCGACCAGCTTGAACCCGGTGCCAGCTTGCAGGGTGTTCCACTGGTGCACATCTCCGTGCACGAGGACGGCCCGCTCGTCATCGTGGGCGGCAATGCGGTGGGCCACGCACTCGAGTGCGTACTCAACTGCTCGCTCTGTGCATGGGTGCCCCAGCTCTTCCCATGTCGTTTCAATGGTGCCAGCAAGCCACCGTCCCTTGGTTGCTCCCGTCGGCAGACCACACGTGGTGGGAGCAGGCCGCCAGACAAGGGCCGCCGTGGCACACATAACTTCGTGGCGCTTCTTCAAAGGAAGGCCGAGGTCTTTCAGTGACGGTCCGAGCCGCTCCAGGAGGAGAGCATCTCGATCCGCATCGCAGCGCAACATTCGCACACAACCCTCGCCTTTTGTGAGGTTCAGGACCGTGATCTCGTTCGTCGACGCGTCACCGTCGTGCGGGATCATCAGCTTCAACACGGCCGGTGTTCCGTCATCAAGGATTGCCTCGGCGACGAATGCCTCGGTGGCGTCATCAAACGGACGCCCCACGGTGATGGACCATTCGTTCTCGAGGGTTCTCACGAGGGCAGGGAGGTCGTTGATCCAATGCGCGGCGTCAAATGCGAGGGCTTGGTTGCGCACAACCTCAGACACGAGGATCACGATCACACTCTGGCATCCCTGGCCACGGTGAGGGTGGGGCCCCGAGGTTCGTCTTTCACGTCCAGGTGACTTCGCCGGATTCCGGGCACCCCGCCCACCCGCTCCCTTCGCTATTACACCCACATAGAACAATGTGGACATGTCCGCTGAGCTCAGCGAGTTGGAGACCGCTCTGGACCGCTACCTGGCCAAGGCCGATCCGGCGCGTACCGCCACTTCCGACGCCGCCGCGGTGGTGACCATCGCAGCTTCCATCGAGCGCAAGGCGGCGGCCGTCAAGACCCTCTACGCGGCCCGCATGGCCCAGTCCACTGAGTGGAAGGAGGCCGGGCACCGCTCGGCGGCCAGCTGGCTGGCGGCCACCTCAGGGGTGGGTCTCGGAGAAGCCCGCGGCACCTTGGAGACCGCCGAAGCGCTCGGTTCATTACCCCTCACCGCCGAGGCACTGCGGGCTGGGGCACTGTCCTCCCAGCAGGTTCGTGAGATAACCACGGTGGCCTCTCAGCACCCCGGCACCGAAAAAGCGCTGATCGAGACGGCGGCCCATTCGAGTATCAAGGGGCTCAAAGACCAGTGCCGGAGGATCGCGGCCCAGCATTCCTCCGAAGCCCAGTCCCGGGCTCGTCACAACCAGATCCACCAGCACCGCTACCTGCGCTGGTGGAACGACGCTGAAGGGGCCTTTTGCCTGGGAGCCCGCACTACCGCCGAAGATGGGGCCAGGTTGCTCGCTTCCTTAGAGACCCGGTCCAATGCCCTGTTCGAGATGGCTCGCAAAGCCGGACGTCACCAGCCCACCGAGGCTTACCGGGTCGATGCCCTGGTGGAACTGGTCACCGGCGCAGGGGGGCCGGCCTCGGGGGTCACCTCGGAGGTAGTCATCCACGTGGATGGGGCCGCTTTGGTGCGCGGCGAGCGCAAAGGTAAGGAGACCTGTGAGATCGCCGGACTGGGGCCCGTGCCTCTGTCGGCGGTGCACCGGGTCCTGCCGGCTGCGTACGTGAAGGTGCTCGTCGAAGACGGGGTGGACGTCACCACCGTGGCCCATGTCGGTCGGTCCATCTCCGCCCATCTGCTTAGTGCCCTGCAATCCCGAGACCGCACCTGTGTGGTGGAGGGCTGTGACGTAGCCCATGGACTCGAAGCCCATCACATCGTCCCTTTTGCGGAAGGGGGCAAGGGATCTCTCGAGAATCTGGTTCGGGCTGTGTGGCTTTCACCACCAACTGGTCACCCACCGGGGCTTTGTCATCACCGGAACCGCGGGGCATTGGACCTGGATCACCCCCAAGGGGTTGGATCAAAACGGTGAGCGCATCTTGAGTGACGAGGTGGCCGAATCCCTGGCCAAAGAGGCCGACGAACGGCGAGCTTTGTTCGACTAGGGCGAATGGTGCTTTGCACGCGGCCGGCGCCTCGAGCGGATGGTGCGCCGCCGAGCCGTGCATCGCCCTTACGTTCCCCGCGACGCCCGAACGACGTCGACAAGCGCGAGGAGCCCGCGCACGTCGAGTGGCTTGAGGAGATGTCCGACCACACCCCGTCCGAGGAGGGCCCGCACCTGCGGACCCGGCGCTTCTGCGCTCACCAGCGCGACCGGGATGCCGGTGGTGACGTCGTCGGCCTGCAGGCGATCGAGCACAGCCGTGCCGTCCATGTCGGGAAGGTGAAGGTCCAGAAGAATCAAGTCGGGCACGTGTTCGCGGGCCAGGTCCAAACCCAAACCGCCATGCATGGCAGCCAGTACGTCGACGCCAGGCCGACGGGAGAGCACCCGTTCGACGAGATCGAGATTGGTGAGGTTGTCCTCGATCAGCAACACCCGGAACAGCTTCGACAGTGCCGGCGCCGCAGCCGTCACGATCTTGGCTTCACCGAAGTGGTCGGCACGTTCGACAGACGCAGCGGGAAGATCGATGAAGAATGTGCTTCCCACCTCGGGTACGGAATCGAAGCCAAGTGTCCCGCCCATGCGCTCCACGAGTTGCTTGGACAGCGCCAAGCCGACACCGGTGCCCTCCACCCCCGACTGTTCGGCACCGAGCCGGTCGAACGGCTCGAATACTCGCTCGAGGTCGCCCGGACGAATACCTCGCCCCGTGTCCGCCACGGCCAATCGCAACCTGCCGCGATCGATGGCCTCGCAACTGACGTCGATATGCCCTCCCGGGCGGTTGTACTTCACGGCATTCGACAAAAGATTCAGCAGCACCTGCAGCAGGCGCTGGCGATCGGCGAGCACGGCCACCGAGCTGCGGGGCTCGATCGACACGCGCACGGCCACTTCGGCCCGCTCGGCGATCGGGCGGGTCAGCGCTACGGCATCGGACACCAATTCAGCCAAAGCCACCGGGACCATGGCCAATTCGAGATACCCGCTCTCGATGCGGGCGATGTCGAGAACCTCGTCGATGAGGTCGAGGAGGTGCTTGCCCGCCCGCAGGATGTGATCAACGCCGTCAGCGTGGAGAACGGGTAGGTCGTCCATCTGAAGCAGCTGCGAAAAGCCCAGGATGGAGTTCAGCGGCGTACGCAGCTCGTGGCTCATGCGGGAGAGGAAATCGCTCTTGGCCCCGCTGGCTTTTTCGGCTGCTTCTCGAGCCGCCTCCAATCGCTTCTCGAACTCGAGCGCGGCGGTGATATCCCTCGACACCACCACTGCCCCCGCGAAATGCCCGAGGTGGTCGAGCACGGCCTGGCCGCGCGAATCAACGGTGATCCACCGACCGTCGGCGTGCTGGACGCGGTAGCGAAGGTGGATCCCGTGCACCCCCCCGCTGACCATGCGCACGAAAGCCGCTCCCACGATCTCGAGGTCGTCGGGATGCACCTTGGTGAAGATGTCGGGCGGCGAGCCGTCTTCGTGCTGCCAGCCGAGGATGGCTCTTTCGGCTTCGGAGACCTGATGGATCCGCCCGTGGCGGTCCATGAGCGTGATGATGTCTGGACTCGCCTTCAGCACCGTGTCGAGCACGCGGTCCCGGGTGGCCAGCGCGGCCTGTGCCTTCTTGCGCTCAGTTATGTCGGTGGCGATGCCCCCAATGGCATACGGCTCACCGTCCTCGTCTCGCAGCAAGAATCGGTTGACAATGAAGTCTCGCTTGCCGTCACCAGTGACCATCTGCTCGTCGGTGAGGCGCGAGGTGCCATCGGCGAGCAGGGCCCGCTCGTGAGCGACGATGGCAGCCGCGTTGACGGTCCACGTCTCCGACACGGAGTTGCCAACGATGTCCGACACGCCGATTCCCGTCAGCCGCGACCATTCCTCATTGGCCACCAGGTAGCGGCTATCGAGATCCTTGACGAAGATCGCCGACGGCGAGTGCTGCATTATGGCGCGCAGCCTGGCCTCGCTCTCTCGCAACCCATCCTCAGCTCGGCGACGATCGGTGACATCGTGGGCGGACGCATACACGAGATGGCGAGCCGGCTCGGCGCGCATCGTCCATTGAAAGGTGCGCCAGCTCTCGTTGCGACAGCGATACCGAAGCTGCACACCGGTCACGTCGGCCCCCGACCTTAGGACCTCGCGTGCCGAGTCGCTCGCCGCTACGTCATCGGGATGCAAGATCTCGTCGAGGGACATGCCGATGAGGCCCTTGGGCCGGTAACCAAGGACGCGCTCAAAAGATCTGTTGGTCCACACCACCACACCGGCGACGTCGGTGATGCACAACAGCGCAGTGGACAGCCCGAGAAACGACGGGAGGTACCGCTGCTCCTGGGTCACCGGGGCCGTGCGCATGGTGGTGATCGACCCTGGCGCGCTCGCGCCTGTGGGTCTGTCTGCCGGCGTCGTCACGGGGTCCCCTTGATCGACGATGACACCAGCTCCACGACGCGTATGAGCTCGCGAACGTCGACGGGCTTGGTGAGATATGCGGTCGCCCCTTTGCCATGCAGGCGACGGATTTGCGTCGACGTCGCGTCGGCGCTCACGACCACCACCGGAATGTCACGGGTGGCGGTGTCCCGGCGCAGCTCGTCGAGCACGTCCACCCCCGACATATCGGGCAGGTGAAGGTCGAGGAGGATCAGGTCGGGGTGGTGCTCGCGAGCCAGTTCGAGACCGAGACTGCCGTACATGGCGGCGAGCAGCTCCACTGGTTGGCGCCGGGAGAGGATCTGTTCGACCAATTCCAAGTTGGCCAGGTTGTCCTCGATGTGCAGCACCCGGATCGTCCCCCCGAAGACGGCAGGACCGAGAGCGGGGTCGGATCCCCCCGCCTCTTTGGCGGGGGCTTCGGCGGCAGGCATCTCGACGGTAAAGGTGGAACCGACGCCGAGCTCCGATTGCAACTCGATGCTCCCGCCCATGTGCTCGACGAGGTACTTGGACAACGTGAGGCCTACCCCGGTTCCCTCGACACCGGTCAGTTCGGCACCGAGACGATCGAAGGGCTCGAAGACCCGGCCGATGTCCTGGGGCGCGATGCCATGGCCGCTGTCCGACACGGCGATGCGCACGCGCTCACCGTCGGCCCGTTGCGCCGACACCCGCACCTGGCCCCGGCTGACGTTGTACTTGACGCCGTTCGAAAGCAGATTGAGCATCACCTGAAGCAGGCGCTGGCGGTCGCCGCTCACATGCGTATCAGCGGGACAATTGGCCAGATCGAGGACGATTTCTACATGGCGCTCCTCAGCCAGGGGCCCGGCCAGGTTGACGGCATCGTGCAACACGCTGGCCAGGGCCACGGGCTCGGCCGCCAGATCCAGACGTCCGGACTCGATGCGGGCGATATCGAGGACTTCGTCGATGAGGTTGAGGAGATGGCGCCCTGCTCGAAGGATGTGCCCGACAGCCTCTTCCTGTTCGGGGGGGAGACCATCCATCTCCAGCAGTTGGGCGAAGCCCAGGACCGAGTTCAGCGGAGTGCGCAACTCGTGACTCATCCGTGAGAGGAAATCGCTCTTGGCCTCGCTGGCGTGCTGCGCGATGTCCACCGCCGCCTTCAGCTGCTTCTCGAATTCAAGGTCGGCAGTCACGTCCCTCGAGATGATCACGGCCCCGCCGGGCGAACCATCGTCTTCGATGATGGCCTGACCTCGTGAGTCAAGGGTCACGCAGTGGCCGTCGCGGTGCCGCACCCGATAACGGATGTCGGTGCGGGTCTCCTCCAGGGTAAAAAGCTTCGAGAATTGGTTCTCGATGAGGGGAAGGTCGTCGGGATCGACGAGGGCCTCCACTTCCTCATGCACCGGGTGCTCGAGGTCGAGACCGAGGATGGGATTCGACGCCTGGCTGATCTCGAGGACCTGCCCGGCGGCGTCGAGGATGGTGACGATGTCGGGCGAGGCCCGCACGATGGTGTCGAGCAGCCGCTGGCGCTCTCCGAGAGCCTCTTCGATCCGTGTCCGCTCGGTGATGTCAGTGGTGATCCCGACCGTGCCCACCACGCGATCTGATGCGTCGCGCATGGGGAACCGCACGGTCATGAACGTGTGCTTGCCGTCCGCCAAGGTGACCTGATCGTCACGCACATCGACTTCGCCGTGCTCGAGAACCCAGGCGTCAGCCTCCCCGGCATGCGCCGGTGCGTGGGGCCACACCTCCGTGGCCGTCTTGCCCAGCACGTCGTATGTCGTCATGCCGATTGGCGACAAGAAGGCATCGTTGACGATGACGTAGCGGCCTCTGAGATCCTTGACGAAGATGGCCGAAGTCGAGTTGTCGAGAATGGCCTGCAGCCGTAGCTCGTTGGCGCGCAAGGCAGCGTGGTCAAGCTGGCGGGCAGTCACGTCTCGTGCCACCACGAAGATAAGTCCCGATCCCGAGTCCATCCGAGCCGACCACTCGAACCACTTGTAAGTGCCGTCCTTGCATCGATGACGCGATTCGATGCCGGTGGCCTCCTGACCTCTCAGGATCTCGTCCCCCACCGCCCACAGCTTGTTGACGTCGTCGGGGTGGACGTCGTCGGCCAGATGTATCCCGCGCAGCTCGTCGATGGTGTAGCCCAGAGCCTGCTGGGTGGCGGGGTTGCACCACACCAATCCGTCGACGGGGTCGAACACTCCGTAGAACTCAGTCGGGAGGGCGAGGAACGCGGCGAGGTCGTCGTCGGTGACCTCGAAGTCGGCCTCATCCTCCGACGCTCCCGGCCCCGGGTGCAGTGTGGGCATCTGCCCTCGATCTTCGCCCAAGAGTTGCCGTCCTGGCTCGTGCTGGAGCACGGGGCTCCGGCCGCTTCACAACGGTATCGGCATCAGGGTGGAGTTCGTTGAGAGTACGAACGCTCAGAGTGGTGATTTGCCCGATCTTGAGGCCATCTTGAGGCACCGAGCTGGGCAAATCCTGGGACCCGGGCAAATCTGCCCCTGGCCGGCTGGCTCAGGGTGGTCGTGGCCCGGTTCCGGGGGTGGCCGGCTCGGGCGACGAGGCGGGACGGGGTCGAGGCCCGGTGGGTCCGAGCCGGCCGAAATCGGAAGGTTCAGGGGGTCTCGTCGGCACCATCGGCACGGTCGGCACGGTCGGCACGGTCGGCACGGTCGGCACGTTCGGCTGACCCGGCTAACCCAAGTCGGAGAGCATCAGCGCGTATCTGCTCGACGGCAACAGCCGAACCCGTGTTCTCCGCCACCATGTCCACGAACTTCTGGGCCGGCAACTGGATGAAGATTCCCTCGGCTTCAGCGGTGAGTTCGTCGCCGGCGTAGATACCGCCCCATGATCGGATCTTTCTTCCGTCGCGCTCCACATAACGTGCTTCGAGCCGTAGCTCGGTACGCAACGGGGTAGGGCGCAGGTAGCGCACGGTCATCGTCCCGGTCATGGCCGGAGTGCCCGAGATGATCAAGGTGGCGGCCATGATCTCATCGAAGATCATGGCAATCACCCCGCCGTGAACGCACGTAGGCGGACCTTCATACTGGTAGTCCAACCACGCCGTGCCGCGCAGCTCGCCCTCGACAGCCTCGATCAAGATGGGCGGCGACACCGGGTTGGCAAAACCGATCACCGGGCTGCTCGGGAAGAAATCCTGCGCCAGCCCGGCCGGATCGGGTTGGCCGCGCAGACGGCGATCCGGGCCGGCACCCTCCTCGAGGGTTGACGCCATATCGATGGCGGCCGGCACCACAGAGGCAATCTGCGCGTCGGTCAGGTCTCCTCCAACGATGGATGCGGTGATCCGTCGCAGCGCGGCGGCCAGCTCGAATCGAGGGTCTGGCTCGTGGCCACGGTCGCCACGGTCGCCGCCATCGCCGGCGTCAAAGTGCTGAACCGGGTGAACGAGGCGAGCCTGAGGCGGGGCCGAGCGAGGCGCCGCTGGCGATATGCCGAAGTCGGATACACCACCTTCGTCAACGTCATGCGGGCTCATGGCCCGATCACTTCCGCTTGTACTCAGGTGTCCGTTTCTGGGCAAACGCCTTTTGGCCTTCGGCGGCGTCCTCGGTGGCAAAGATGGGAATGCCGATCTCCAGTTCGATCTTGAGGGCCTCTTGCTCGGGGATGCCTTCGGTCTCCTGCACCGACCGCTTGATGGCCTCAACTGCCAATGGCCCGTTGGCGCAGATGGTCTCGGCGATCTGCATAGCCACGTCCAGAGCCTGCCCGTCGGGCACCACTCTCCCGATAAGCCCGATGCGCAACGCCTCCTCGGCGCTCACCTCGCGGGCGGTGAGAAGCAGATCCATGGCGACGGTGAAAGGGATCTGCCGGCGCAGCCGTACGGTGGAGCCGCCCAACGGGAACAGTCCCCGGCGCGCTTCGAAGACCCCGAATTTGGCGCTCTCGCCGGCCACCCGGATGTCGGTGGCCTGAAGGATCTCGGTCCCACCGGCCACTGCCCAACCCTCTACGGCCGCTATCAAGGGCTTGCGGAGCTGGTAGTGGCGCAACAACGCCTTCCAGTGGAGGTCGGGGTCAGCCTCGGTGCGGGGACGGTACGTCTCGGCGTCAGGGCCGGTCATCGACTTCAGGTCCATGCCTGAACAGAACGTGCCGCCGGCACCGGTCAAGATCGCACAGCGGATGTCGTCGTTGTCGTCGATCTCGCTCCAGGCATCGGCCATACCCACCAGCATGGGGAGGCTGAGAGCGTTCTTGGCCTCCGGCCTGTTCATGGTGACGATGGCAACAGCGCCGCGAGTCTCGAAGGTCAGGTGCTCGGTTCCGGTCATAGGTCTCCGTGAAGTCGGGTGGGTCGGCAGAACGGGTCAGAGTCGCTCGAGGATCGTGCCCGTGGCCAAGGCGCCGCCGCAGCACATGGAGATGAGGGCCAACGTGCCGTCTCGGCGCTCGAGCTCGTGCAGCGCGGTGGTGATCAACCGGCTGCCGGTGGCCCCGACGGGATGCCCGAGGGCGATGGCACCGCCATTGACGTTGACCTTGTCCATGTCGGGCTGGTGTACCTGCGCCCATGACAGCGACACCGACGCGAACGCCTCGTTCACTTCGAAGATGTCGATGTCCGCCATCGTCATGCCCGCCTTGGCGAGCACCTTGGCGGTGGCCTCGACCGGACCGTCCAGGTGGTAATAGGGATCCGAGCCCGCCAACACCTGGGCCACCAGGCGACCCCGCGGCCGCAGCCCGGCGGCGAGCGCCGCGTCTTCGGACATCCACAGCACGGCGGCAGCTCCGTCGGAGATCTGCGACGAGTTGCCGGCCGTGTGCATCCCATCAGGCATGACGGGCTTCAAGTTGGCGAGTGCCTCGGCGCTGGTCTCTCGCAGCCCCTGGTCGCGACTGATGATCTGGCGCTCCCCCGTGGGGCCGTCGGGACCGACGACGGGTGCCTCCACTGGGACCACCTCACGCTCGAAGCGACCCTCGGCCCACGCCCGGGCCGCCTTCTGCTGGGAAGAAAGCCCGAAGGCGTCGACCTGCTCACGGGTAATGCCGCGCTTGGCGGCAATGCGCTCAGCCGCCCCGAACTGGTCGGGCATGTCCCAGGGGAAGTCGTCGGGACGGGACTTGCCTGGCCCGTTGAAGGCGTTGGCGCCCAGGCCCACCCGGCTCATGGCCTCGATGCCACACGCGATGCCGACGTCGATGGCGCCGGCGGTGATGAGGTTGGAGACGAAATGGTTGGCCTGCTGGGAGGACCCGCACTGGCAGTCGATAGTGGTGGCGGCCACTTCGTAGGGAAGCGCCTGGCTCAGCCACGCCGTGCGCGTCACGTTGGAGGCCTGCTCCCCCGCCTGGGTGACGCATCCGCCCACGACCTGCTCGACATCGGCTGGATCGATCCCGGCCCGCTTGATGAGCTCGACCTGGGCGAGACCAAGAAGCTCGGCGGCGTGCATTCCCGCCAGGCCGCCGTTGCGCTTGCCGATCGGAGTGCGAACCGCCTCGACGATCACCGCTTTCGCCATGCCACAAACCTCCTGGGGGCCGTCAGTCACCAGACCCTCCAGACCTTCGGACAGAGGCCCGAGGCGGCAGCCTGATCTGCCCACAGTATAGAACCTGTTCTATCTACGGCCAGGGGCCACGGGCCAGGGGCCACAGGCCACAGGCCACGGGCCACGGGCCACGGGCCACGGGCCACGGGCCAGGGGCCAGGGGCCACGGGCCACGGGCCACGGGCGTGGGGCCACGGGGGGCCGGGCCGCTACCCGAGCAACCGTTTGGCGATCACGACTCGCTGGATCTGGTTGGTGCCTTCGTAGATCTGGGTCACCTTGGCGTCGCGCATGAAGCGCTCGACTGGAAAGTCCTGGGTGTAGCCGTAGCCGCCCAGTAACTGCACGGCGTCGGTGGTGACGGCCATGGCGGTGTCGGAGGCAAAGCACTTGGCCATGGCCCCGACCATGGGCAGCTCCCCGGACTCGTCATCGTCGACCAGCGCACAGGCCCGGTATACGAGAGTGCGCGCCGCCTCCGTCCGCATCGCCATGTCCGCCAGCATGAACCGCAGCCCTTGGAACTCCGCGATGGCCTGGCCAAAGGCTTTGCGCTCCTGCATGTAGTGAGCGGCGAAGTCGATGGCACCTTGGGCGATGCCCACCGCCTGCGCGCCGATGATGGGCCGGCTGCGATCGAGGGTGTGCATGGCGATGGTGAAGCCCTGACCCTCCTGGCCCACCAAGTTCTCGACGGGCACATGCACATCGTCGAACACGACCTCGCCGGTGGGGCTGCCGCGCATGCCCATCTTGTGCTCGAGCTTGGCGACCTTGACTCCCCAATCGGCCTCGACCACGAAGCAGCTGATGCCACGGTGCCCGGCCTCGGGGTCGGTCTTGGCGAACACCGTATAGAGGTCCGACACGCCCGCATTGGTGATCCAGTACTTGGTCCCCGACAACACGTAATGGTCGCCGTCGCGCACGGCCCGGCTCCGCATGGCGGCCACGTCACTGCCGGCGTCGGCTTCGGACAAGCAGTAGCTGCCTTGGGATTCGCCCGACGCCACGCGGTGCAGGTACTTGCTCTTGAGCTCGTCACTCCCCCAGTTCATGACCGGGATCATGGAGAGCTTCGAGATCACCAAGGCCAGGCTGGTGGCGGCGCACGCCCGGGCGATCTCCTCGATCATGACGGCCTGGGTGACGTGATCGGCGCCCGCGCCCCGTAGGCGACGGGGATGCCCACGGCGGGAAGTTCCATATCGCGACATGCCTTCAGCCCGTCCCACGGGAAGGTCGCCGTGCGGTCCACCTCGGCGGCGTGCGGGGCGATGCGCTCCTCGCCCATGTGGCGCAATGTGGCCCGGAACTCTTTCTGCGTGTCGGTCAGACCGAAAGAAGCAACCATGGCGACAGTCTCGCATCGATCACGCGGTGGCCCGCGGCGATCAGTACTGGCTCAGGTGCTCGAGCAAAAGAGCGTTCAACAACTCGGGGGCGGCCTCGGGGATCCAGTGGCTGACACCCTCGAGCACCTCGAAGCGATAGGGCCCGGTCACCCAGTCGACAGTGGCCTCGGCGGCGACGCGTCCCAGAGCGATGTCCGCCGACGACCACACGTACATGGTGGGCACCGCAATGAGTCCGACATCGGCGAACGCATCGGGGGTCATGGCCCGGTACCAGTTGAGCGCGGCCGTCAACGCGCCGGGCTCGAGCATGGCGCGCACGAACACCTCGATCTCGGGGGCGTCAGGCGCCATCCCGGACCCGGCGAACATCATGCGTAACCCGTTGCCGAGTCCGTCTTCGCCCAGCAAAGCCTTTTCGGCCACGCCACCGGGTTGGCGAAAGACGCCGATGTACGACGAGCGGCGCGTCTGGTCCTCGTCGCCTCCCGACAAGGCGGCACCGAAGGCGTGGGGATGGGGCACCGACACCGCCGTCAAGGTTCGAATCAGCTGCGGGTACCGGCCCGCCATCGCCCACGCCACCACCGCTCCCCAGTCATGTCCTATGAGGTCGAAGCGGCTGATGCCCAGAGCGTCGGTGACGGCAACCACGTCGGAGACGAGGGCGTCGAGGTGGTAGTCAGCCACCTCCGGTGGGCGCGCCGTGGCGCAGTAGCCGCGCTGGTCGAAGGCCAAGGCCCGGTAGCCGGCCGCGGCCATCGACTCGATCTGGGCATGCCAGGACCACGCCGTTTGCGGGAACCCGTGTAAGAAGACCACGGGTCGACCGTCGGCCGGTCCGGCCCCGATGGCGCTGAAGGTGAAGCCATTGGCCTCGACCTCGAAGTGGTCCACGCTTTACGCGGGGGCCCCGATGACGAGCATCGTGCGCCACTGTCCCAGTCGACTGCGTACCGCCTCCGGCGGCAGCTTCAGCGTCTCCTCGGGAACCGATTCCACGATGCGGCGCTGCGACTCGTAGTGGTGCGACGCCGCCTGAAACAGCGACGCCCGCCACGTCACCAGGTCGGCCGGCGCGTCGCCCAGGAATCCGAAGAGCACCAGCGCCATCTCCACGTCTTTGCCCACCGGCGCCCGTCCGAACAGCGAGGCGCGCGCCGCACCCACCGCCGCCGCTCCGGTCAGGGCGTCCTCGGCGGTGATCCCCGAGGAGAGTTCCACCTTTTCTGCGTAGAGCTCTTCGGCCACCAGCAGGGCGTAGCCCGTGTTGGGGCCGGGGACCCCGATACTGCGGCCCCGGGGGTGCTGCGCCCCAAGCAGCTCGGCCACGCGGTCCTGGCGCCAGTCCAGCGGGGTGCGCAGCTGGTAGGCGCCTCGCACCTGATCGGCTTCGATGATGGGGACGTAGCTGGGCTGGGTCATCGCAGCAGACCGTAGACGATCGACTCGAAAAGGGCCTGCCAGGAGGCCTCGATGATGTTGTCGGAGACCCCGATGGTCGTCCACACCACCTCACCGTCGGTGGAGTCGATCAGCACCCGGGTGATCGCACCTGTCCCCCGGCCCGTGTCGAGGACCCGGACCCGGTAGTCGGTGAGGTGGATCGACTCCAGGACGGGGAAATACGCCCCGATGGCGCGGCGCAAGGCGGAGTCGAGCGCGTTGACGGGGCCGTTTCCCTCCGCGGTGGACAGCACCCGTTCGCCGTCGATGGACACCTTGACGGTGGCTTCGGTCATGTGCCGGGCGCTGTGGTCGGAGATGACCCGGTACGACTCGAGCTCGAAGAAGTCCTGTTCCCATCCGGTGGCCCGGCGCAACAGCAGCTCCAGCGATCCGTCGGCCACCTCGAAGTGATAGCCGCGGTGCTCGAGTGTCTTGAGCGTGTCGAGCACGGCACCCAGCGCATCGGAGTCGAGGGCGAGACCGAGCTCCTCGGCCTTAAGGGCGAGGGTGGAGCGACCGGCCATCTCCGACACCACGAACCTGGTGCCATTGCCCACGGCGTCGGGCGTGATGTGCTCGTAGGCGTCACGGCGGCGGGCGATGGCGCTCGTGTGCAGGCCGGCTTTGTGGGCGAAGGCGGCCGCGCCCACGTAGGGCTGCTGCGGATTAGGGGCCACGTTGACGAGCTCGGCGATGTGGTGCGACACCGGGGTGAGTCGCTCCAGGCGTTCGCTCGGGATGGTGCGGATGTTGAGCTTCAACGACAAGTTGGGGATGGCCGCCGACAGATCCGCGTTGCCGGTGCGCTCGCCATAGCCGTTGATGCAGCCTTGGACATGGGTGGCGCCGGCTCGCACCGCCGCTATGGAGTTGGCCACCGCGCAGCCCGAGTCGTTGTGGAAATGCACACCGACCTGGCACTCGAAGTCGGCCACGATGGAGGCCACGATGGCTTCGACGTCATGGGGAAGGGTCCCCCCATTGGTGTCACACAGCACCAGCGCCTCGACGCCGGCTTCCTCGGCGGCACGCAACACACGGCGTGAGAATTCCGGGTTCTCGAAGTAGCCGTCGAAGAAGTGTTCGGCGTCAAAGAAGACGCGCAGGTCGTGCTGGCGCAAAAAATCCACCGACTCGGCTGCCATCGCCACCGCCTCGTCGAGATCGGTGCGCAAGGCGTCGATGACATGGGTCTGCGACGCCTTGGCCACGATGCAGACCGCTTCGGTATTGGCCTTGACGAGGTGACGCAGGACCTCGTCGTCCTCGGGCTTGACGCCAGGGCGACGCGTCGAACCGAAGGCCACCAAGGTGGCGGTGGAGAGGCGGAGCTCGGCGGGGGCCCGGGCGAAGAACTCCTCGTCCTTGGGGTTGGCACCGGGCCAGCCCCCTTCGATGAAGGCCACCCCGAGGTGGTCCAGTTGCTCAGCCACGCGGAGCTTGTCGTCGACGGTGAGCGATAGACCTTCTTGTTGGGAGCCGTCGCGCAACGTGGTGTCGAAGATGTCGACCGCCACGGGAAGGCTCGGGAACTCGAATCCGTGGCTGTCATGACGGTGCCCGTGTCCGGCACCGGGCGCGTGCGCGTGGGTGTGCTCAGTCGACATGCTCCAGCCAATCCTTGTACCGGTCCACCTGGCCACGCACCGCCGCGAAGTAGGTCTCTTGGATCTGCTTGGTGATAGGGCCCGGCCGGCCTTCACCGACAGTGCGGTCGTCGACCTCCCTGATGGGCACCACCTCGGCGGCGGTGCCGGTGAGAAAGGCCTCGTCGGCGGTGTACAGGTCGGTGCGCACCAGGGCCTCGTAGGAAACCTCGTAGCCGAGGTCGCTGGCAATCGTCGTCACCGAGTCCTGGGTGATGCCGGCCAGCGCGCCTGATTCCGAGGTGGGCGGGGTGAGGATGCGGCCGCCTTTGACGATGAAGATGTTCTCGCCGGTGCATTCGGACACATGGCCGTCGGGAGCCAGCAGCAGGGCCTCGTCGTAGCCGGCCTTGAGCGCCTCCACCTTGGCCAGTGACGAGTTCACGTACATGCCGGTGCCCTTGGCCGCGGTGGGCACGGCGTTGGGGTCATGACGCTGCCAGGACGACACCTTGAGCCGGATCCCGTTGGCCACCCCATCGTCGCCGAGATATGTGCCCCACGCCCAGCCGGCGATGGACACGTTGACGGGACACGGAAGAGGGTTGAGCCCCATTTCTCCGTAGCCGAGAAAGATGATGGGACGCAGGTAACAGCCGTCGTCGAGCCGGTTGACGCGCACCACGTCCTTGGTGGCCTCCACCAGTGTCTCGACCGTGAAGGGCACGTCGATCATGAAGACCTTGGCCGAGGTGAACAGCCGGCGAATGTGGTCGGTGAGCCGGAACACGGCCACGCCGGAGGCGGTCGGATAGGCGCGGATGCCTTCGAACACGCCCGATCCGTAGTGCAAGGTGTGGGTGAGCACGTGCACCTGAGCCTTGTCCCAGTCCACGAGTTCACCGTCGAACCAGATCTTGTCGGTGGGAGTGATAGGCACGTTCAGAGCCTTTCTGCAATGGCGTCGCCGACGGCGACAGTGGACGGGAACTGCACTCCGGCGGGGTGCTCGGTCACGTACGAGCTCACCGCCTTGGTGATCCGCTCGGCGGCGTCGGGCTCCCCGAGGTGCTCCAGCATCAACGCCACCGACCGGATGGCGGCCAGCGGGTTGGCGGTGCCGGTGCCGGCGATGTCGTGGGCGGCCCCGTGCACGGGCTCGAACACCGAGGGCCCGGTGCGAGCCGGGTTCAAGTTGGCTGAGGCGGCGAAGCCGATCCCGCCGGCGATGGCCCCGGCCAGGTCGGTCAGGATGTCGCCGAAGAGGTTGTCGGTGACGATCACGTCGTAGCGCTCGGGATGCTCGACGAGATAGATGCACGCCGCGTCGACATGGTTGTAGTCCCAGCTGACGCCGGGGTACTGCGGCGCCACCTCGTTCACCGTGCGCTGCCACAAATCGCCGGCGAAGGTGAGGACGTTGGTCTTGTGCACCAGTGTCAGGTGATGGCGCCACCGGCTCGACGCCAAGTCGAACGCGAATCGCACGCAGCGCTCGACCCCCATGCGCGTGTTGACCGAGCCCTGGGTGGCCACCTCGTGCGGTGTCCCTTTGCGCAGGAACCCTCCCTCACCGGCGTAGGTCCCTTCCGTGTTCTCCCGGATCACCACGAAATTGCAGTTGGGCGCGGGTGCTCCCGGTGTTCCGGTGAAGGGCCGGAGGTTGATGTACAAGTCGAGCTCGAAGCGAAGCCGCAGCAACAGGCCGCGCTCGAGCAACCCGTTGGGGACGTCGGTCGAGCCCACCGGGGGGCCCACGGCCCCGAGGAGCACGGCCTCGAAGCCGCGCAACTCATCGAGGGTGTGGTCGGGAAGGACTTCGCCGGTGCGCAGGTAGTGGGCGGCGCCCAGTTCGAAGGGTGTCGTGTCGAGTTGGACGCCGGCCGCGGCGGCGGCCTTGAGCCCCTCGGCCACCACTTCGGGGCCGATACCGTCGCCACCGATCACGGCCACCCGGTATGTCCTACCCGTGCTCACCTTCGACTCCTCCTGTGCGTGCTGTGTGCTGTTCGTGTGCAACTCGGCTGCGACTCGGTTACGACTCGGCGTGAAAATGAAAGACCGCCCACCTCGGTGGACGGTCAGGCAGGCGCACACCGGGTGATGTGCGCCTATTCGATAATTACCACCGGTGCGGCTGATGTTCCCACCGTCCCAGTCTCCCTCTCCCCGCCAGGATCGTCAACCACCGGTCGGCTCCTCGGAGTGCCACCGAGCCTCGGACGCGCGCCGGCTGCGCAACGGAGCGTGCCCTGGCCAGCCGATAGCCTGCTATTCGTGACTGACCAGACGGACCAGACCATCCACCTCACCCGCGAGACCTACGAACGCCTCCAAGAGGAGCTCGAAGACCTGACCACGCGGGGACGGGTGGAGATCGCCCGGGCCATCGAGGCGGCCCGAGCGCTGGGTGACCTGTCCGAGAACGGCGACTACCACGCCGCCAAGGACTCCCAGGGGAAGATGGAGGCCCGCGTCAGGCAGCTTCAGGCCACCTTGTTGCGGGCCGAGATCGTCGACGAAACGGTCGATTCCGCCGCCGTGGTGGCCGGTTCGATCGTGTCCATCCGCTACGAAGGCGACGACGAGATCGAGCGTTTTCTGGTGGGATCGATCGAGGAGCATCGCGACGGGCTGAGCGTCGTCTCCCCGGGATCCCCGCTGGGCCAGGCCCTGCTCGGAAAGGTGCCCGGCGACACCGTCGAATACGAGGCCCCGGGCGGAAAGCTGCGGGTCGAGATCGTCCGGATCGGCGACTGACATGGCCGAGCTGCGCCCTACGAGCGAGCCCCGCACCCTCAGCGAAAAGGTTTGGGACCGCCACGTCGTCCACGCCGCCGAAGGCGAGCCCGATCTGCTCTTCGTCGACCTCCACCTCGTACACGAGGTCACCTCCCCGCAAGCGTTCGACGGCTTGCGTCTGGCGGGTCGGGGCGTGCGCCATCCCGAGTTGACGGTGGCCACGGCCGATCACAACGTGCCCACCATCGACATCGACAAGCCCGTGGCCGATCCCGTGTCGGCCAAGCAACTCGAGGTCCTGTCGGCCAACTGCGCCGAGTACGGCATCACCTGCTACCCCATGGGCCACGAGAACCAGGGCATCGTGCACATCATCGGTCCCGAGTTGGGGCTCACCCAGCCCGGCATGACCATCGTGTGCGGCGACAGCCACACCTCTACCCACGGTGCCTTCGGGGCGCTCGCGTTCGGCATCGGCACCTCGGAGGTCGAGCACGTCCTGGCCACCCAAACCCTGCCGCAGGTGCGGCCCTCGACCATGGCGGTCGAGGTGGAGGGTGACGCCCCCGCCGGCATCACCGCCAAGGACATCGCCCTGGGCATCATCGGGGCCATCGGGACCGGGGGCGGGATCGGGCACATTCTCGAGTACCGGGGCCCCGCCATCAGAGCGCTGTCCATGGAAGGCCGCATGACGCTGTGCAACATGTCGATCGAGGCGGGCGCCCGAGCCGGCATGGTGGCCCCCGACGACATCACCGAGGCGTACTTGAAGGACCGGCTCCATGCCCCCAAGGGGGCGGACTGGGACGAGGCGGTGGCGCAGTGGCGACAGCTCGCCACCGACGACGGGGCCGCCTTCGCCAAGACGGTGACCATCGACGCCACCACGTTGCGACCACATGTCACCTGGGGCACCAACCCGGCCCAAGTGGTGGCCATCGACGGGTCGGTTCCCGACCCCGACACCATGATCGAGCCCTCCGAGCGCGAGGCGGCGGCTCGAGCACTGACTTACATGGGCCTCCAGGCGGGCACGCCCATGCGGGACGTGGCCGTCGACACCGTGTTCATCGGATCGTGCACCAACGCGCGGCATCGAAGACCTGCGCGCCGCCGCCGCCGTCCTCGAGGGACGCACGGTGCGGGCCGGTCTGCGCGCCCTGGTGGTGCCGGGGTCGCATCGGGTCAAAGCCCAGGCCGAGGCCGAGGGTCTCGACGTTGTATTCATGAACGCCGGCTTTGACTGGCGCCAGCCGGGGTGCTCGATGTGCCTGGCCATGAACCCCGACAAGCTGGCCGTCGGAGAGCGTTGTGCGTCCACGTCGAACCGGAACTTCGAGGGCCGCCAGGGCCGGGGTGGTCGCACCCATCTGGTCTCCCCCGCGGTGGCCGCCGCCACCGCCGTGGCCGGGCGCTTCGCCGCCCCGGAGGACCTGGCATGAAACCCGTGCGGGTGGTGACCGGGCGGGCGGTGCCCCTGGACCGCTCCGACGTGGACACCGACCAGATCATCCCGTCGGACTGGCTCAAGCGCGTCGAGCGCACTGGTTTCGGCGCCGGCCTGTTCGCCGAATGGCGCGACGACCGCGGCTTCGTGTTGAACGATCCGGTGTACGCCGGGGCCAGCATCATGGTGGCCGGTCCGAACTTCGGGACGGGGTCGTCGAGGGAGCACGCCGTGTGGGCGCTGATGGACTACGGCTTCGAAGCCGTCATCTCTCCGCGCTTCGCTGACATCTTCCGCAACAACAGCACCAAGCAGGGCCTGCTGCCTGTGCAGGTCGAACCGGAATTCGGCCGCGCCGTGCTCGACGCCGTACTCGAGGACCCCACTCTGGAGATCACCATCGACGTGGCCCGGGGAACCGTCGAGGTGCCCGCGGCCGGCCTAGAGGGCTCGTTCATATTGGACGCGTTCACCAGGGAACGACTGCTCAACGGGTGGGACGACATCGGGCTGACACTGCGTCACGAGGACGACATCTCCCGCTACGAGACGAGTCGCGCCGCATGGCTGCCTCGGGCCGGGGCTCGGACTCAGGCCGGCACCGGGAACTGATCCCGAGCTGAGGGGGACGACTCGTCGTGTCCGATTCATCAACCAACGGCGCTCAAGGCGATCGAGGCGATCGACCCATGCCGCCGTCGCGGGTGGCGCACCGAGCCCAGGACTGGGAGGCCACCTACGCAGACGCCCCCATGATCCCGTGGGATATCGGCCGGCCCCAGGCCGCCTTCGCGGCGTTGGCCGCATCGGGCTCGCTGTCGGGCCACGTCCTCGATGTCGGCTGCGGCACCGGGGAGCACGCCCTGATGGCGGCGGCGGTGGGGTTGACGGCCACGGGCATCGACGTCGCCCCGACGGCCATCGAACGGGCCATTGGTAAATCGAAAGAACGACGGGTGGCCGCTCGGTTCCTCGTGTGGGACGCCCTCGATCTGGGCGCGCTCGACGAGCGGTTCGACACCGTGCTCGACTGCGGGCTCTTTCATGTGCTCGACGACATCGATCGGGCGAAATTCGTCGAGAGCCTGGCGGCTGCGATGCCCGCCAACGGGCGCTACTACCTGTTGTGCTTCAGCGATCTCCATCCCGGTGACTGGGGTCCGCGTCGAGTGCACCAAGACGAGATTCGCTCGAGCTTCGCCGACGGCTGGCAGGTCGAATCGATCGAGCCTGCCATCATCGAGATCACCATCAGCGAAGAGGGCGCCAAGTCCTGGCTGGCCACGATCACTCGTCGCTGATCAGCCCGCCGCGGCTGATGGTGGAAGTGAGTCGTCGTTCGCGCACACGATGGTGGCCATGCTCGTGGTCGTCGTCGTCGAGCTCCCTCTTCCGCTTGGTCCGGTGCTGGTGGTCGGCGGTGACGGTGGCGTAGCCGGAGCCGGAGCCGGAGCCGGAGCCGGAGCCGACGCCGACGCCGACGCCGGGGGCGACACCAGTGACGCAACGGTCGTCGAGGTCGTCGCCGATGCCGGGGGGCTCGCCGGGGTCACGACGGGGTTCGTAATAGGCCCGGGTTCGGGCTCGGGGACCGCAATGGGCGTGGGGACGACCTCGGGGAACGTCACGGTGTCGATGACCGCACCCGAGGAGTCGAGCAAGTGGAGTGTTCCGCTCACGTCGTAGGGACCGTTCCCCGACGTTGCCGCCGAGGACGCCGATGCATCGATCCCGTGAGCGACGACAGCCACGCCATCGACGGGAGCCATCTGGTCACTCGAGCCATCGGCGAACGTCATCTGCACGGTGGCGACTTCCGGTCCAACCGATAGCGCCACCCACCACGCAGGAGCACCTTCGCTCACTCCGAACGCACCGGACGAGTCCGAAAGCGGTCCGGTCGTGCCCGCGCTGTCGGCGCTGTCGGCGTTGTCGTCGAACAGCGACCCTTGCCCGACGGCGCTGGCGTTCGACAGCTCCACCGTTATCGGCGCGCCGTCCCCCCGCAGCTCGGCACCGCGCAGAGGTCCACGTCCGCGCTCCGGTACACCCGGATGGTGATGCCGTCGGCCGTCGTGCGCGTGAAGAGGTGGGTGGCGCTGCCGACATCTTCACCCGTACTCGTGGCGCCAGGATCCGCCGGGATCATGGGACACGCATAACCGCCCGAAGCCGAGCCCGAGCCCGAGCCCGAGCCCGAAGCAGCCGAAGCAGCCGAAGAGCCCGCGGCCACTTCATCCGGCACGCCTGACGCCGTCGAGGGGCTGGGGGCGATGGACGATGCGCCGACCCGAGCGTCTCGGGTGCCGGCGGCCACGGCCGCCTTGGCCGGCCCCCCTGTCGTCCCCCAGGCGACGTACCCGGCGGAAGCGATGGCCACCAAAACAGCTCCCGTCACCACCCAACGCATCCAATGGTTGCGCATTGCCGCCACCTCCGTGCTCGCAATCCCGTGTCCCGTGCTCCGGGATGTTCGTTGAGGTTGGACGTCGGCGGTGCCCCAAAAGTTCCCCCCTCGCACGGGGACCGCAGACCCGGTCAGCAGAGGACTGGCCGTGACAACATGGCCGGGGGCAGGCCCGAGCCACGAGGGCCAGGGACAGGAGGGGCCATGAAGGACCTGGCGGGCAAAGTGGCTGTCATCACCGGCGGTGCCAGCGGCATCGGATTAGCGGTAGCGCGCCACTGCGCCCAGCGCTCCATGAAGGTGGCTCTCGCCGACATCGAGGAGGCCCCCCTGCACGCCGCCGCCGAGGCGCTGGCCGCTACCGGCGCGCAGGTGGAAGCAGTACGCACCGACGTGGCTGACGGAGCACAAGTCGAGGCGCTGCGCGACCGGGTCCTCGACCGCTTCGGCGCCGTGCACTTCGTGCACAACAACGCCGGTGTCGGCGTGGGCGGTCCGCTGTGGACGGTGAGCGAAGCGGACTGGCGGTGGATCTTGGGCGTGAACCTGTGGGGAGTCGTCCACGGCATCCGCGTCTTTGTCCCGCTGCTGGTCGAGCAAGACGAAGGTCACGTAGTCAACACGGCGTCCTTGGCAGGCTTGATCTCCCCCGGGTTCCTGGGTCCCTATAACGCCACCAAACACGCCGTCACCACCTTGTCCGAAACGCTGTACCGGGATCTGCGCGCCACGGGGTCACACGTCGGCGTGTCGGTACTGTGCCCCGGCTTCGTCCAGACCGGGATCGCCGAGTCCGATCGCAATCGCCCCCCGTGGGCGCCGCTGGCGACCGATGGCGCCAGCGCGGGAACGCGAGACGTCATTCGTTCGGTGGTGGCCGGGGGCATCTCGCCCGACGAGGTAGCCGATGCGGTCATCGACGCGGTGACCAACGAGACCTTCTACATCATCACGCACGATGACAGCCGCCAGGCCATCGAGATCCGCATGCGAGACATTCTCGAAGGGCGGTCGCCGGGACGAGAGCTCCACCTATGAACGCGGCCCACCGGCGCTGGCATCGACACCACACTGATCGACCATTCATTCACCTCGCTGCACCACACATCACTGCGCATAAAACAAAGGAGTCATCATGCTGAAGGACTTCAAAGCGTTCATCTTGAGAGGAAACGTGCTCGACCTCGCCGTGGGATTCGTGATCGGCGCCGCCTTCACCGCCGTGGTGAGCTCGTTCGTAGCGAACCTCCTCACCCCCCTGATCACCATCCCGGGCAAGGTGAACTTCAGTGGCCTCGAGGTCAAGGTGCACCACAGTCTCTTTAAGTACGGCTTGTTCTTGAACGAGCTGATCACGTTCATCATCGTGGCCGCGGCGGTCTTCTTCTTCGTCGTGCGTCCGGTCAACGCGCTGATGGCGCGCCGCACCAAGGGACAAGATCCCGATACCCGTGACTGTCCCGAGTGCTTGAGCGAGATCCCCGCCAAGGCACGCCGTTGCGCGCAGTGCACGGCCGAGGTCGTCCCGGTTGCTTGACTAACACCCGGCAATCCTGTGAGAATAGGCAGCAATGAGTGGAGTCCCGACCTCGGTCCTGCTTCTTACCTGACGGCGAGCGCCACATCGCGCTCGTCCGCAACCTCCTGAGCCTCCGGGCCAGGAGGTTTTTTGTTTGAGCCGTACGGTCGACAAGACCGAACGCCACGACCAGCACAACCACCAGCCCACAGGAGAGATGAGATGACCGCAGAGCACACCGACAGCGCAGGAGGCGACCACGCGGGCCGTCTGACGCTGCCCTGCGACCCATCGCCCATGCCGTTTCACCTCTACCGGTCCCACGTGCCGCTTACGCTGCCCGACCGCACCTGGCCGGACCGACAGCTGACGCAAGCGCCCCGGTGGGCGAGCGTGGACCTGCGCGACGGCAACCAGGCCCTCATCGACCCCATGGACATCGAGCGCAAGCTGCGGCTCTTCGAGACACTGGTCGCCATCGGGTTCAAGGAGATCGAGGTCGGGTTCCCGTCCGCGTCGCAACCCGACTTCGATTTTCAGCGTGTCCTCATCGAGGAGAACCTCATCCCCGACGACGTCATCATCCATGTCCTCGTGCAATGTCGTGAGGAGCTCATCGAACGCACCTACGAGTCACTTGCCGGCGCCCGCCAAGCCACTGTCCACTTCTACAACTCGACATCGGCCCTGCAGCGGCGGGTGGTGTTCGGCCTCGACGAGGCCGGCATCGTGGAGATCGCCGTCAACGCGGCTCGGCTGTGCAAGAAGTTCGAATCGACCATCCCCGGCACCGAGGTCCACTACGAGTACTCGCCGGAGAGCTTCACGGGCACCGAGCCCGAGTTTGCCATCACCATCTGCGAAAAGGTGATGGAGGTCATCGAGCCGACCCCGCAGGACCCCATCATCATCAACTTGCCCGCCACCGTCGAGATGTACACGCCCAACGTCTACGCCGATGTCATCGAATGGTGCAGCCGCACCATGGCCCATCGCGACTCCGTCGTCCTCAGCCTGCACCCGCACAACGACCGCGGCACCGCCGTGGCCGCCGCCGAGCTGGCCGTGCTGGCGGGAGCCGACCGGGTGGAGGGGACCCTGTTCGGCAACGGCGAGCGCACCGGCAACGTCGACATCGTCACGTTGGCCATGAACCTGTTCTCCCAAGGCGTCGACCCCAAGCTGGATTTCGGGGACATCGAGCGGATCCGCCGAGTGGCCGAGTACGCCACCCGCATGCCGGTTCATCCTCGCCATCCGTATGTCGGGGATCTCGTGTACACCGCCTTTTCAGGGTCGCATCAGGACGCCATCAAAAAGGGCATGGAGGCCATCGGCGAGGAATACGACGAGTGGGAGGTCCCGTACCTGCCCATCGACCCCAAGCACACGGGCCGCACCTACGAGGCGATCATTCAAGTCAATAGTCAGTCAGGCAAAGGCGGTGTGGCCTACGTCATGGATACCGAGCACGGGCTCGATCTGCCCCGCCAGCTGCAGGTGGAATTCTCAAAGCAGGTGCAGGCGGTCACTGAAGCCAGTGGGACGGTCATCAAGCCGGCCGAGATGTGGCAGGTGTTCGCCGACACCTATCTGCCCGGGGACACCGGTCTGCGTCTCGTCGGTAGCGAAGTGAGCACCGCGGGCGGGCGAACCACCGTGACCGCGCACCTGCTCGTCGACGGGAAGCAACAGACGGTCCGCGCCGAGGGCAACGGGCCTATCGACGCGCTCCTATCGGGCCTGCGCGAGCAGCTCGGGGTGAACTTCGAGGTGAAGGACTACCACGAGCACGCGCTGACCGAGGGGGCCGGCGCTTCGGCGGTGGCCTACGTGGAGGCCACCGAGCCCGGCGGGCGTGCGTGGTGGGGTGTGGGGATGGATTCGAGCATCCTCGACGCGTCGCTTCAGGCCGTGGTGAGCGCCGCCAACCGGTGCCCGGCGTAGGGTGGCCTCCATGCGCAAGGTCTTTCGAACCCTGGTGGTGATCGTGGCCGTGGTCGGTGTCTTTGCCGCGCTGAGCCGTCGCCGAGCCCGCGCCGACGACGACTCCGCCGACGACTCGAGCTCCGGCTCAGACTCCGGCCGCCCCAGCAACACCGCCATCCGGGCCGGGAGCTTCGACTCCTGGCCGCCTGTCCCTCGGGCCCCTGAACGAGGCTCCATCGCCGGCTGAGCCGGCACCACTTCTCGCCACCTCGTCCCCTCCCGGCATTTGGCCGGGAACCACAGAGCCATCACCGTCGTCAAAGGGTGGTGCAGAGGTCCCCGTAGTGGCGGACCGGTGGTTCCGAGGAAGGGGCAAGACCATGAAGCGAGTGCCGAAGAGCGCGCGGTTCGTCGTGGCGGGTGTGTTGGGGCTGCTCGTGTTGGCCGGAGGGGGGCGCTTTCTGCTGCGTGCGCCGGCGGCGTCCAGTCCCTCTGGTGCCGCCGCGTCGGTCGGCGTCAACCACGGCCTCGCCAGCACGACAGGGGCGTTCAACGCCCCGTCCAAGACATCGGCGTCGGCGGCGCCATCGGCGCCTTCGAGGCTCTCCAACTCGCCGGCCGTGTCCGCCGGATCCCCGCCAGCCGTTTCCCTCGGGGCCCAGTCGTCGGCGGCGGCTGGGGCCACGGCCTCGACGCCCACGACATCGGCTTCAGCCTCGTCAGGCTCGACGGCTTCCGCCGCCGCGGTGCCGGTGGGACCCCAGATCGTGCGGACCGCCACCGTGAGCCTCAAAGTGGGCAAGGGAAACGTGCCCACCACCATGAGCAGGATCGCCAACCTGGCCACCACCGATGGCGGCTATGTCCAGAGCTCGTCTATGTCGGTGGGGTCAACCCAGCATGCGGCGTCGTCGGGCCAGATGGTGATCGAGGTCGACAGCGCCGATCTCAACAGTGCGCTCGCCGACCTGTCGTTCCTCGGCAACGTCAGCGCCGAGCAGACCTCAGGTCAAGACGTCACCAGTCAAGTAGCCGAGAACGCCGCCACCCTCGACGTGTTGCAGCAGGAGGTGAACGTCCTCGACGCGCAGCTCTCGAAGGCGACCGACGTGAGTGACATTCTCCAGATCCAGGGCCAGCTCTTTCCGGTGGCCCAACAGCTGCAGCAGCTGCAATCCCAGCAGGCGGCACTCGAGTCGTCGGCCCAGCTGGCGGCCGTCACCGTCAACCTGAACGCGCCGGCCCTGCCCATCACGCCGCCTGCGAGCACGCGTCCCGGCACCGACGCGGCAGTCGACGCCTGGCACTACCTGCGTCACAACACCTTGGCAGTCCTCGACGGCATTGCCGTAGCCGGTGGTTGGGCGTTGCCCCTTGGTGTGCTCGGAGCGCTCGTCTGGTTCGTGGTGTTCCGCATCGTGCGCCGGCGCCGCCCTGCCGGTGTCACTCCGGCCTGACCTCCGAGCGGGCCGTTCAGGTCCCGACGGCGCTCGGTAGCGGACCCTGTTGCCACCGCTGGGCACCGAGACGGCTCCCGCACTGGGCGCAGTCGTGGGTGTGGCGCCAGCTCCTCAGCAGGCGAGTTCCCTGCGCATTGAGGACCACGGTGAACGATTCGGATTCGGGCGATACCTCGATGGCGTGGTACGGGCGCCAATCGGTGGCTACCTGAAGGTGGCCCTGGTCGCCTCCGGTCAGCAGACGGCGGAACATCATCCGATCCGTGTCGAAGTGCCAGGTGCTGTGACACGACTCAAGGATCAGTGGTTCCATGACATCATCATCGTCCCTCAACCTGGCAATGGTCTGGCAGCGGTATTGCACTTCGATGACAACGTCTTTACATGACGCGCCATACGGGGATCCGCCCCATAGCCGGCCGCTTCCCAAAAACGCACCGCCGGGTCATGGCTGCCCACCACCAAGGCGTTGGCGCGCCGGGCGCCGCGGGAGATGAGGCGGCGCTCGGCTTCGGCCACCAGGGCCGAGGCCACCTGGCGACGACGCATGTCGGGATGCACGGCCAGGCGGTAGAAATGTGCGCGCCAGCCGTCGAAGCCGACGATGACGGTTCCCACCACCCGGGCCTCGGCGACGGCCACAATCAGGGCGTCGGGATCGTGCGCCACCAGGGCGCGCACGCTGGCGGAATCATCGGTGACGGTGGGCTCGGCTTCGGCCAGCCGCCACAAGTCGACCACGGACTCCGCATCTTCGCTACGACCCGAGCGCAGCTCCACGTCCATAACCGAGTCTCGCCGCTGGCCGGGGCCTTCTCAAGAGGCGACGGTGGCGAGCAGTGAGCACCCCGATACCGAGGCCACCGCGATGAGGCCTTGGCCCGCGGCGGGCGCCGTGGCCGTGGGCCAGAACTCCATCACCAACGCCGGCGTCCCTTCAAAGGTGGCTTCTGCCACCACGGCCGGCCCGTATGCCCCGCCGCGCGCCTCGGCTCGGGTCGATGCCACGCACGTCGACAAAGGCGCTGTCTCCGACGCCGCCGACAGACCACTGGGCGCCTCCGACGTCCCCGACGCCGCCGACCCCGATGCCGATGCCGATGCCGAGAGCACCCCGGCGACCGCCGACGGGAGCTGCGCGGCGTTGTCGATGGCCCCGAGATCGGGAACGACCACAGGCGCCCCCGCCGTAGTCGGGGTAGCCGCGGGCCCGTAAGTCGCCGATCCCTTGGGGATGGCGGCACTCGGCGACGAGACGCGGTGCGGGCTCTTCGGAGCGCTGGCGGCACCGTTGGTCAACGGCGCCGCCTCGTTCGTCGATTTGGCTGACGGGCTCCCACCCTCGAGCGCGACGGGTATGGCCACGAGCAATGCCACCACGGCCGCGGCCGCACCGGCGAACACGGCGGGGCGCCGGTACCAAGGGGTCGTTCCCGGACCGGGCCGAAGCGGCGTGGCCCAGCCTGGTTCGGCCACTCCCGAAGACGTGTCGATGCGAGCCCGATCCAGCGCGGCGGCCACCGCCGCGGCCCGGGTGGCGGCCGGCACCGGTGACAGCGCCGTACCCACCAGAGCGCGCACCGATCGCAGCGACGCCAGGCGCGCCTGACACAGCGCGCACGAGGCGAGATGGGTCTCGAGCCCAGGTGCGCCACGGGGCGCGACATCGTCGACGCCGTCGAGATGGGCCGACAGTCGCTCGTCGGTCAGGTGCTCGCCGGTCACGTGCTCGTCGCTCGGATGGTTGTCGGTGTTGGTCACGTCGTGTTGGTCGTCGGTCATGAGTGGGGCTCTTCGGTCTTGATGTTCTGGTCGGTCTTGATGTTCTTGGCCCTGAGTGGTTGGACGACGCCGGGCCCGGAGTCGTTCCCGAGGAGGTCGGCAAGCACCCCACGTCCACGGGCGATCCGCGAGCGGACCGTGCCCACGGGGACCTCCATCACCACGGCGATCTCCTCGTAGGAGAGGTCGCACAGGTCCCGCAGGACCACGGCCAGGCGGAACTCAGGCAGCAAGGCAGCTAGCGCGGCGTCGACGTCGACGCGGTTGGTGGCCACCTCGGCGGGGTCGCCAGCACCGCCAGCACCGCCACCACCCGGCGACGCGCCACGCTCCGTCCAGCTACCGGCGGGATGGTCGCGCGCCGCGCTCGGCGACGTCGTCGGTATAACCAACGGCCGGGCGGCGTCGGCGGCGGCGGAGTTCGTCGAGGCAGGTGTTGGAGGTTATGCGGTACAACCACGTGCCCAGCGCGCTGCGACCGTCGAAGCGGGCGATGGCCCGGACCACCGCCACCATGGCGTCCTGGGTGGCGTCATCGGCGTCGGCCTCACCGACCATGCGCCGGCACAGGCTGTGCATGCGGTCGTAATGCGCAGAGAGCAGCTCCGACAGGGCCGCGCTGTCGCCGGCGCGCGCAGCGGCGATCAGCCGGGCCTCGTCACCGCCGGAAGGGCGTGGCCCCGCCGACAAGTCCCTACACCGAGGTGATGCGATGGATGTCGACGATGCCGTCGGTGGCGGCCGAGCGCGGCGAAAGTGTCGTCGGGCACCGAGCGGTCGGTGGACAGCACCATCAAGGCGGTGTTGCCGGTGCGCGACGGGCCCACGGCCATCGACGAGATGGACACCCCCGCCTCACCGAGCGCGGTGCCGACCACACCAATCATCCCGGCCCGATCGTCGTTGCGCACCACCAGCATGTGTTCGGCCGGCGGGACCTCCACGGTGTGATCGTCGACAATGACGATGCGCGGTTCGGAACGCGGTCCCGACAAGGTGCCGGCCAGGGAGTGCTCCGAGGACCGCAGCGTGATGAGGTTCACGTAGTCGCGCGCCGTGGACGTGGTGACCTCGCGGTACACGAGGCCGCGCTCGGCGGCCAGCTGCGGCGCGTTGACGTAGGAGACGGGCTCTTCGGTGCCGGCCGCGAAGACGCCCTTGAGCGACGGCCAAGGTGAGCATCGAGGTGTTCGACCCGGCCAGCCCGCCTTGGTACTCCACATCGAGATGGTCGGGCAGCCCATCATTGAGGCAGGCGAAGCAACGGCCCAGCTGCTCGGCCAGCGGCAGGAACGGGTCGCACGGTCTCGGCGACCTCGGCGGCGGCCGACGTTGACGGCAAACGGCACGAACTCGCCGGCCAGGGCCAGGTTGACCTGCTCGGCGATGGCCACCCCGGCCTTGTCCTGGGCCTCGGCGGTGGACGCGCCCAGGTGCGGCGTGACGACCACGTGCGGTCGAGCACGAACAGCGGCGAGTCGGTGCACGGCTCGGTGGCGAACACGTCGAAGGCGGCGCCCCCGACCTGACCCGACTCGATGGCCTCGGCCAGCGCCGCCTCGTCGACGATGCCGCCGCGGGCCGCGTTGACGATGCGGATCCCGGCCTTGGCCTCGGCGAGCACCTCGGCATCGATCAGGCCGGCCGTCTCGGGCGTCTTGGGGAGATGGATGGTGAGGAAGTCCGATTCGGCCACGAGGTCGTCGAGCGACAGGAGCTCGACGCCCATCTGACGGGCCCGGTCCGCCGACACGTAGGGGTCGTAGGCGCACAGCCGCATCCCGAAGGCCAGCGCCCGCTGAGCCACCAAGGCACCGATGCGCCCGAGCCCGACCACGCCGAGGGTCTTGCCGTGCAGCTCGACGCCCTCCCACTTGGAGCGTTCCCACTTCCCCGCCACCAAGGCGGCATGGGCCTGGGGGATGTTGCGCGCCTGGGCCAACAGCAACGCCATGGCGTGCTCGGCCGCCGACAAGATGTTCGACTGCGGCGCGTTGACGACCATCACGCCGCGCCGGGTGGCGGCGTCGACGTCGACGTTGTCGAGGCCGATGCCGGCCCGGCCCACCACCTGCAGGTCGGTGCCCGCCTCGATGACCTCGGCGGTTACCTGGGTGGCCGAGCGGACGATCAGCGCGTGGGCGCCGGCCACCGCCGCCAGCAACGTGGCCGGTGACAGCTCGAGTTGGATGTCAACCTCGTGGCCGCCGTCGGCCAACAACTTCAGGCCTCGCTCGGCCAGCTTCTCGGTGACGAGCACGCGCGCCATAGCCGGACCCCCGCCCTACTCGGCGGTGGCGCAGAGCTTGGCCAGGCGGGTGACGCCCTCGACCAGCTCCTCGTCACTGAGTGCGTAGGACATGCGCAGGTACCCGGGCGCCCCGAAAGCCTCGCCCGGCACGATGGCTACCTTGACCTCGTCGATGGCCACGTCGCACAACTCCGAAGACGTGCGCACGAGTCGCCCGGCCACCTTGCGCCCGAGCAGCCCCTTCACCGAGGGAAAGGCGTAGAACGCTCCTTCAGGCTCCACACACGTCACCCCGTTGCACTCGTTGAGCATGCGGTGAATGGTCAGGCGGCGACGGTCGAACACTTCGCGCATGGCCGACGCCGCTCCCAGGTCGCCGGTCAGGGCGGCCAGCGCGGCGGCTTGGGAAATGTTGGCCACGTTGGAGGTGGCATGGGACTGCAGGTTGCCGGCCGCCTCGGCCACGTCGGGGGGGGCCAGCAACCAGCCCACTCGCCATCCCGTCATGGCGTAGGACTTGGCCACCCCGTTGATCACCACGGTGCGGTCGGTCAGCTCGGGCACGACCACCGGCATCGAATGCGACGTGCGCCCGCCATAGACGAGGTGCTCGTAGATCTCGTCGGTGACCACCCATAGGCCATGGGCGTCGGCCCAACGACCGATCTCGGCGATCTCCTCGCGGCTGCACACAGCCCCGGTGGGGTTGTTGGGCGACACGAAGAGCAGGATCTTGGTGGCCGGTGTCAGCGCCGCCTCGAGGGCATCGACGGTGAGGTGGAATCCGGTCTCCTCCATGCACGGCACGGCCACGGGAACGCCGCCGGCGAGGACGATGGCCTCGGGGTACGTGGTCCAAAACGGCGCCGGCACGAGGACCTCGTCGCCGGGGTCGACCAACGTGGCGAAGGTCTCGTAGACGGCCTGCTTGGCGCCGTTGGTCACGAGCACCTGCGACACGGCCACCTCGTAGCCCGAGTCGCGCTTGGTCTTGGCCACGATGGCCTCACGCAGGGCGGGCAACCCCGGCGTCGGCGTGTAGTGGTGGAAGGCCGGCTCGCGACAGGCGGCCTCAGCGGCCGCCACGATGGGGGCGGGCGTGGGGAAATCGGGCTCGCCGGCCCCAAACCCGATCACGTCCTCCCCCGCGCCACGCAGCGCCCGGGCCTTGGCGTCGACCGCCAGCGTCGCCGACGGCGCTACGGCCGCAATACGAGCGGAGACCCGCCGGGTGGCGGTGGTTTTCTGAGACGTCGCCATGGCTGCCATGCTTGCACACGTGCAGAGCGCCTCCGGTCCGCCCGATGTCATCATTCCCGACTCGCTCAAGCCCTCTGACGGCCGCTTCGGCAGCGGGCCGTCGAAGGTGCGAGCCGCCCAGGTCGCCGCCTTGGCTGAAGCCGCCCCGACGTACCTGGGCACGAGCCATCGCCAGAAGACGGTCAAGGCCGTGGTGGGCCGCCTGCGCGCCGGGCTGCACGAGCTGTTCGACCTGCCCGACGGCTACGAGGTGGTGCTCGGCAACGGCGGGACGACCTCGTTTTGGGACTCGGCCACCTTCTGCCTCATCGAGCGCCGCAGCCAACACCTGGCCTTCGGCGAGTTCTCGTCCAAGTTCGCCAGCGCGGCCCGGGCCGCCCCGCACCTGGAGGACCCCGAGGTCATCGAGTCGGCGGCCGGCACCCACCCCGAGGCCAGCGCCAACGATGACGTCGACCTCTACGCGCTCACGCACAACGAGACATCGACCGGCGTGGCCATGGAGGTCCGCCGCCCCAGTGGCGCCGCGTCGCCGGAGAACGGCGGGGGCATCGTGGCGGTGGACGCCACCTCAGCAGCGGGCGGCATGCGCGTCGATGCATCCCAGTTCGACGCGTACTACTTCGCCCCCCAGAAATGCTTCGCGTCCGACGGCGGGCTGTGGACCGCTTTTCTGTCACCGGCCGCGCTCGACCGCGTGCAGCGCATCGCCGCCACCAAGCGATGGGTGCCGTCGTCACTCGACCTTTCCATTGCCATCGAGAACGCGCCGCTCGACCAGACCTACAACACGCCTGCTTTGGCCACAGTGCTGCTCTTCACCGAGCAAGTTGAGTGGATGCTCGCCGGTGGTGGACTCGAGTTCGCGGCCGGACGCTGCGACCGCTCGGCCGAGATCCTCTACACGTGGGCCGAGCAGTCCGACTTCGCCATGCCGTTCGTGGAGAAGCCGGCCGAGCGCAGCCCTGTGGTGGGCACCATCGACTTCATCGAAGCGGTCGACGCCGCCGCGGTGGCCAAAGTCCTGCGGGCCAACGGCATCGTCGACACGGAGCCGTATCGCAAGCTCGGGCGCAATCAGTTGCGCATCGCCATGTACCCGGCCATCGATCCCGACGACATCGCGGCGCTATGCGCCTGCATTAACCACGTGGTGGGTGCGCTGGCGAGCGCATAGTTACGCAGACCTGGAGGCGGCGGGTATGCCCATCTTGACCGACGACATGAAGCGGGTGATCCGAGAGCAGAGCCTCGGGTTCGTGGCCACCGTGGGCCCCGACGGCACGCCCAACGTGTCGCCCAAGGGAACGACGACGGTGTGGGACGACAACCATCTCGTCTTCGCTGATCTGGCCTCACCGGGCACCATGGCCAACCTGCGCAAGAACCCGGCCGTCGAGATCAACGTCGTCGACCCCATCCGGCGCACCGGCTACCGGTTCAAAGGTGAGGCCGAGGTTCACTTCGAGGGCCCCGTCTTCGATGACGTGGTGGCGTTCTACCAGCGCCAGCGAAACCTCGATCCCCGGCGTGTGCGCGGTGTGGCCATCGTCGCCGTGCAACGCGCCGGCGCCGCTGGTGTCGCCCGCCTATGACGCCGAGCTCGGCAGCAGCGAGGAGGAGATCGTGGCTCGTTCGCTCCGGCGCATCGAGCGCATCTACTCGGTGGTGGCCATCCCCTATCCGTCGTCGTCCGACGACAACGGATCGGTCAACGGCACCTGGCGCCTGTCCACGCCCGAGTAGGCCGCTCTCCGCCCCGTGACTCCCACCGTGCGACCGGCGGAGCCATCCGACGGCGACGCCATTCTCACTGTGGTCGGAGAGGCATTTACCGGCCCGGATCACGACGGACAGGAGGAGGTGCAGATCGTCCTCGACACCTGGCGTCTCGATGCCGCCGTCCCTGCGCTCGAGCTCGTTGCGGTGGAAGGCGATTCGGTGGTCGGCCATGTCCTGGGCGCCCGAGGGAGGCCCGGCAGCCCTGGCGTTGTCGCCGTCGCCCCTCTGTGTGTCGCTTCGAGGTGGCAGGGTCAGGGGGTCGGTTCAGCGTTGATGACTGCGCTGATAGATCGAGCCGAGCTTCAGGATTGGCCGGCCATTGTCTTGCTCGGCGAACCCGGCTTTTACGGACGCTTCGGGTTTCAGGCAGCCGGGCCTCTCGGCGTCGTCTACCCGACCGTCGGCAAGGACAACCCCTTCTTCCAGATATGCCTGTTGTCGGCGTATCAAAACTCAATGCAAGGTGTTTTCCGTTACTGCTGGGAGAGTGACGAGCCGTAGTTGCTCGCCGCAACGGCAGAGGCGTGATTCATCCCTCCAGGGCGAAACGGTGGCGAAGTTCGGCCACCCAAGGGCTGTCGGGAAAGAACTCGATCCCATGTTCCCGGCAGGACGCCGCGAACCCCACATGATCGTCGGGATCGAGGTGCGTCACTTCCTCGAACCAGCGCTCACTGCCCGCTGGCGTCAGCACCTCGATGATCCGAGCGGGAGCTGACGAAGGATTCCACATGGCGTGGGGGATATTGCGTGGCTTGAGTGCCCACTCCCCCGCAGAGGCGATAGCCACATCGTCTCCGACCAAAACGCCGATCTCGCCTGAGAGCACGTAGACCCAGACATCATTGGCGTGGACATGCGGAATGATGAACGATTTGGGTGTGAGCGTCTCTTCGACGACGGACATGACGCCGCCGGTGTCTTCGGAACGTACCCTCACCGTGACACCGAAGTCTCCCGGCAGAGGATCGCTTTTGGGGGGAACGACGATTCGACCCGTCGAATGATCATCCATGTTCGACAAGAACAGCGAGCCGGTCGAGAGAGGCCTGAAGTTTCGTAGCCGTAGTCGCCTGAGCGGTGGCCACGCGATTCTGATCCGTCAACTGCGTCCAGTCGTAGGTGTGGGTGACACGGGTTCGCGATGGCCCAACTGGTTCAAGCTCCCATCGCCACAGGTGTCCGGGCGGCTCCTGGCCCGGCTCCGCGGGTCTCCAGGCGATGAGCCTGCCCTCCTCGAACTCCACAACGTGGTTCTCGCGGACTGAACCCCTCGTCAACGTCATGGTGAACACGTCGCCCACGGCGCGCACTCGTTGCCCTTGCGCGGCCTCGCGCAGGTTCTCGTTCCCATCCCATCGAGGTTGTTGGGCGGGATCAGCGATGCACTCGAAGATGTGTTCAGGGTCAGCCGCAATTACGCGATCGACATGCACGACGCGCTCGAGGGTCCTCGGGGCTGCTCACTGCGCAATCGTAGAACGGCGACGGTACGCTTCGCCCCACTCCCCCGCTGGCGCCCGACGACCGCCGAGTCAGTCGAGTTCGTAGTCGAGGGTGTAGCTGTGCCCGCCCTGATCGTCGACGGCGATGGTGCCGGTTCCCCTGATGGTACGCAGTGCTCTGGTGCCGGAATCGGGGACGATGGCCCATGCCAAGGTGGCGTCATCTCCCGAACGCACCGCACTGTGCTGGAGGACGAACGACCCCTCCTTGCCAAAGACGGTGCCGACGAACCGCTCGATGGCCACATACGCATCCGACCCGGCTTGCTGGGTGTTGACCATCATCAGCTCGGCGTGGCTCGTCCCCACCACGTCCCCTGTGAAGCTCTTGGCCACATGGGCCCGGGTAAGGCGCGCCCCTTCGGCGTCGTCATAGGCCTCGTCCTGCTCCCACGAGTCGATGACGAAGGTGCCGCCGGCGACGGTATGGCTCATGTGGCTTGGCTCACCGAGCTCATGTTGAAGTCGGCCACCCGCAACGGGGGCATGGCCGTTCGGTTCATCCACTCGCCCCACTCACGCGACAAGGCCCGCTCGCTGCGTCCGACCTCCAGAGTGCGGGCTAGGACGTCGAGGGGGCTCTCGTTGAAGCGGAAGTTGTTGACCGCGCCCAGCACCTCTCCGTTCTCCACGAGGTAGACGCCATCGCGCGTGAGCCCCGTCAGCAGCTGCGTGACGGGGTCGACCTCGCGGATGTACCACAGGCACGTGAGCAACAGCCCCCGCTCGGTCCCGGCGATCATCTCCTCCAGCGTGGCCGTCGCACCGGGCCGTTCGAGCACGAGGTTGTCGACCGGCGGCGTCACCGTCGCACCTGAGCGCGCCGCGGCGGCGCGGCTGTAACGCAAGCGCTCCAGGCGACCATCCGCGATCCACGTCACCGCCGGCACCGCCACGCCGTTGTCGAACACCGACACGTCGGTGGAGGAGGCCATGGTGGCCACAAAGGGGACGCATTCGATGCCCGTCTCGAGTGGGTTGCTGCGCAGCACGAAGGGGACGTCGGATAGCGACTCGCCGATACGCGTCCCGCCTCCCTTGGCTGAAAAGGCATTGCGGCCGTCTTCGGCGTCGCGCCCCGACAAGTCCTGCGACATGGCCACCATCAGATCGGCGGTGGCGTCCGGTGGCAGCAGGACCTCGTAACGACCGGCGGGGAGCTCGATGCGACGCTCGGCCCACACCAGGCGCCGGCGCAAACGATCCTCGAAGGCATCGAGGTCGATGTCGAAGTCCCACGACGTCCCCGTCCCCGACCACGCCGAGCGGGTGCCGTCGCCGCTGCGGGCCACGAGCTCCATGCTCCCCTCGGGCTGGTCGTGGCGCAGGCGCAGCCCCGTGCTCGTGCCCACGAACTGGTTACTCACCTTGTGGGTGGCGAAGCCGGACAACACCGTGCCCGCGGCGCGGGCTCGGCCGAAGGCATCAGCGAGACCGCCCACCACGCCGTCGAGGACCGCGGGCGACGTCTGCACGACAGGGGCACCGAACTCGCCGGCCGCGCCAGCCGCACCGGCAGACCCGGGCCCAAGCAGATCCAGGGCGTCCTCGGCGGCAGGCGACGTGGCCGCATCGGCATCGGCCCGGGCGAAGAGCTCCTCGACGTCGACCGCCCCGCTGGCGCTGGCCGATGCCACCGACACCGAGCCATCGCTCTGGCGCCGAAAGCTCACCACCGCCACCCGCCGGTCGCGACGCATGCCGTTGGTGGTGGTGGTGTTGTCGGCGAAGCGCACCTCGGCTTGGGTGGAGTCCTCGACGATGACGACGCACCCGCTCGCCGCAGAAGATGCGGCGGCCACCAGTGCCCGCTCCACCACCTCGTGCGGCGGCACCAAGCGAGCGTCCCCCGTGGTCATCGCCCCGACTCGGCTTTGGCGTTGATGACCCGCACCTGACGGAACAACGCAGAGGGACACCCGTGACTCACGGGCGCCACTTGACCGGGCTGGCCCTTGCCGCAGTTGAAGGCCCCGCCCAGCACATACGTCGAGGTTCCCCCCACCGCTTCCAGCGAACCCCAGAAGTCGGTGGTGGTGGCCTGGTACCCGACGTCTTTGACCTGTCCGACCAACTCCCCGCCGGATATGGCATAGAAGCGCTGACCGGTGAACTGGAAGTTGTAGCGCTGCATGTCGATGGACCAGCTCTTGTCGCCCATGACGTAGATGCCCCGTTCCACACCCGAGATCAGCTCCGCGGTGGTCGGCCCCTCCCCCAGGGCGGGCGCCAGTGACACATTGGCCATGCGCTGGATGGGCACGTGCATGGGCGAGTCGGCAAAGGCGCAGCCGTTGGACCGCCCGAGCCCGTTCTCCGCCGCCATGCGCCGATCCAGTTGGTAGCCGACGAGAATGCCGTCACGCACGATGTCGAAGGACTGTGCCTCGACCCCTTCGTCGTCGAAGGCCACGGTGGCCAGGCCGTGTTCGGTGGTGCGATCGCCGGTGACGTGCATGACAGGCGATCCGTAGACGAGCGAACCCAGCTTGTCGAAGGTGGCGAACGATGTGCCGGCATAAGCCGCCTCGTACCCGAGCGCCCGGTCGAGCTCGGTGGCATGCCCGATCGACTCGTGAATGGTGAGCCACAGGTTCGACGGGTCGATGACGAGGTCGTAGGTACCCGGCTCGACGGTCGGGGCGGCCACCTTGGCGGCCAGCAGATCGGCCAGGTTCGACACCTCGGTCTCGAAGTCCCATCCCACCCCGAGCAGGTACTCCCAGCCCCGACCCACCGGCGGCGCCAACGTGCGCATCGACTCGAAGCCGCCCGAGGTTTCGTCGACGGCATACGCCTCGACTACGGGGTGAATACGGACGCGTCGCTGTGTCGTCACCGTGCCGGACAGATCAGCGAAGTAGCGGTCTTCCACCACCGCCAGTACGCGGGCCACGGCGTGGTCGACTCCCGGAGCATCGAGCAGACGCCGGCTCCAGGCCTGCAGCAGTTCCACCTTGTCGGCCAGCGACACCGTGGTGGGGTCGATCTCATAGGCCGAGGTCCATTGGCGCGTCCCGTGCCAGGGCTCCTCGGCCAACTCGACGGGTCGCGCCAGCGCCGCGGAGGTGGCCCGCGCCATGGCCGCCGCGCTGGCCCCCAGCTCGGCGGCGGCATCGGGCACCAGCTCGACGGTGGCGGCGAAGCCGATGGCGCCCTCACGAACGAGGCGAAGCCCCATGCCCGTTTCGACGTCGTCGACCACGGTCTCCACCTGCCCGTCGCGCAGCGATACCAGCTGCGAGCAGATGCGCTCGACGCGCACCTCGGCGTGAGCCGCACCATGGGCGGTGGCCGCTTCCAGCGCCGCGCTGCGCAGGGCCTCGAGCGGAAAGCCGGCCAACGGCGACGGAAAAGACGAAGAGTCGGTCAACCCCCCGACACGTCCTGGACGCGCTGCTTGCCGGCGCTGATGAAGGGCATCATGGCGCGCAGCTCGGCACCGACCCTCTCGATGGGATGGGCCGCCCCCGCGGCGCGGAGCTCCTCGAAACGCTTACGCCCCGAACGGTTCTCGGCGATCCACTCCTCGGCGAAGGCCCCCGAGCGGATGTCGGCGAGGATCTGCTTCATGGTCTCGCGCACGTGCTCGTCGATGACGCGTGGGCCGCGGCTCAGATCCCCGTACTCGGCGGTGTCGGAGATGGAGTAACGCATACCGGCGATGCCCTGCTCGTACATGAGGTCGACGATCAGCTTCAGCTCGTGGAGACACTCGAAGTACGCCGACTCCGGTTGGTAGCCGGCCCCCACCAGCGTCTCGTAACCGGCCTGGACGAGTGAGGTGAGCCCGCCGCACAGCACCACTTGCTCGCCGAAGAGATCGGTCTCAGTCTCCTCCTCGAAGGTGGTGTCGAGCACGCCGGCGCGCGTGGCCCCCAGCGCGTGCGCGTACGACAGGGCCAGTTGGCGCGCCTTGCCCGATGCGTCTTGCGACACCGCCACCAGCGACGGCACGCCGCCGCCTTCGACGTAGGTGCGCCGCACCAGATGTCCGGGGCCCTTGGGGGCCACCATGGCCACGTCCACGCCGGGGCCGGGCACGATCTGGCCGAAACGGATGTTGAAGCCGTGCGCGAAGAACAGCGCGTCCCCAGGACGCAGGTGGGGAGCGATGTCTGTTTTGTAGACGGCACCCTGCTCGGTGTCGGGCAAAAGGAGCATGATGAGGTCCGCCTCGGCGGCGGCGTCGGCCACCGACAAGACCCGCAGCCCGGCCTCCTCGGCCTTTTTGGCCGAGGCCGAGCCGGCTCGCAGTCCGACGCGCACGTCGACGCCCGACTCGGCCAGGTTCAGGGCATGGGCATGGCCCTGGGACCCGTACCCGATGATGGCCACCTTGCGCCCCTGGATGAGGGCGGGGTCGGCGTCGGACTCGTAGTACAGCTTGGCCATGTCAGCCTGCCTCGTTGCTCGTGGGATCAGTACCGCCGGATTCAGTGCCGGTCACGGCCCGCAGCTGCACCGGCCGGCGCTCCAGCTTAGGCAGCGCCACGCGCCCCGTCCGTTGGAGCTCGACGATGCCGAAGGGGCGGATGAGATTCTCGAAATCGTCGATCTTCGAGGGCGTGCCGGCCAGCATCACTGTCATGCCCTGGCGGCCGACGTCGACGATCTTGCCTTCGAACACACCGACGAGGGCGATGACCTGGCCTCGCTCGGCCGGGCCCACCGCCACCGTGGCCAGCACCAGCTCGCGCTCGGTGGCGTCCTCGGGGGCCAACTCGACGATGTCGACGACGTTGATGAGCTTGTCGAGCTGGTTCATGATCTGCTCGAGGGGAGCCGATTCCACGTCGACGACGATGGTGATGCGGCTGAAACGGTCGTTGTCGGTGGGGGCCACCGCCAGCGAGAAAATGTTGTAGCCCCGCCGGCTGAACAGCGCGGCCACCCGGGCCAGCACGCCCGCCTTGTTTTCCACCAAGGCGGACACGATGTGGTGGCGCCCCGCCGACCCCGGCGGCCCCCCGGACGGCCCCCCGGACGAACCGCCGACCGGGGTCACCTGCCCCCCTCGCCTTCGGCTGGACCCACGATGATGTCGTCGTTGGAGGAGCCCGCCGCCACCATGGGGTACACCTTTTCGAAGGCGTCGGTGCGGAAGTCGATCACCACCGGGCGGTCGTCGACCCCGTTGGCCTTCTCGATGGCGGGGGCGACTTCCTCGGCCGATTCCACCCGGATGCCGACACAGCCCATGGACTCGGCCCATTTGACGTAGTCAGGGAGATCCGGCGACAGGTACACCTCGGAGTAGCGCTCCTCGTAGAACAGCTCCTGCCACTGGCGCACCATGCCGAGGTAGGCGTTGTTCAAGATGGCCACCTTGATAGGAATGCGCTCGGCCGAGGCGGTGACGAGTTCCTGCGCGGTCATCTGGAAGCAGCCGTCGCCGTCGATGGCCCACACCATCTTGTCGGGCCGGCCCACCTTGGCCCCGATGGCAGCGGGAACGGCGAAGCCCATGGTGCCCGCCCCGCCCGAGTTCACCCACGTGTTGGGATGGTCGAAGCGCCAGTACTGCGACGCCCACATCTGGTGCTGGCCCACGCCCGCCACCACGATGGTGTCCTCGGGCGTCGTGTCACGCAGCGTCTCCACCACGAATTGGGGCTTCAAGGCTCCCCCGTCCTCCTGGTGATATGTCAGCGGGAATTGCTCCTGCCACTGGCGCAGCTGGGCGATCCACGGGTCGAGGTCGGGCCGATCGGTGGCCACCGAGCCCACCGCCGCGGGCTGACCGGCCGCACCCACACCCAACGTGTCCAGCACCTCGATCAGCGCGGCGATGACATCGGCGCAGTCGCCGTTGACGGGCACATCGGCACGGCGCACCTTGCCCAGCTCGGCGCGGTCGATGTCGACGTGGATGATCTTGGCCTCAGGGGCGAAGGCGCTGACCTTGCCCGTCACCCGGTCGTCGAAGCGGCTGCCCAAGGCGATGAGCAGATCGGATTTCTGCATGGCGGTGACGGCCGTGTAGTTGCCGTGCATGCCGGGCATGCCCAAGCACAACGGGTGGCGATCCGGGAACGCCCCTCGCCCCATGAGTGTGGTCACCACCGGAATACCCGTGCGCTCGGCCAGCACCCGCAGGGCACCCGACGCCCGCGCCTTGAGGATCCCCCCGCCGGCATAGATGACGGGGCGACGCGCCTCGAGAATGAGCTGGGCGGCTTGGCGGATCAAGGCGGGGTCGGCCGTGCGCTGCGGCTTGTAGCCGGGAAGGTCGAGCTCGTCGATCGATGACGGCCAGTACCAGTCCATGGTGGCGTTGGACACATCCTTGGGCACGTCGACGAGGACGGGCCCGGGGCGACCGGTGGTGGCCACGTGGAAGGCCTCGGCCACCACTCTCGGCAGGTCCTGGGCGTCGGTCACCAACCAGTTGTGCTTGGTGATGTCCATCGTCACGCCGGTGATGGGGCACTCCTGAAAGGCGTCGGTGCCGATGGCGGTGGTGGGCACCTGGCCGGTGATGACGACAATGGGAATCGAGTCCATCATGGCGTCGGCCAGCGGCGTGACGATGTTGGTGGCACCCGGCCCCGACGTCACCATGGCCACTCCGGGGCGCCCGGTGACGTGCGCGTAACCCTCGGCCATGTGCCCGGCCCCCTGCTCGTGGCGCACCAGGATGTGGCGAATCGACGAGTCCAAGATGGGGTCGTACACGGGCAGAATGGCGCCCCCCGGCAATCCGAAGATGACCTCGGTGCCCTCCATCTCGAGACTCTTGATGAGGGCCTGGGCCCCTGTCAGTCGCATTGGAATGTGGTCCTCGCTGGTCGGTGGTGACGTCGGTGAAGGTGCCTACATCGGTGAAGCGGTGAAACGGGTCCGGAAATTGAAACGACCTCCCGTCGGGGAGGTCGAGAGGCGCACGGAGCCGCGTGGCGGCGCGTGCGCTAGAAGATCAGTACGAGCTGTGCGGTCGTGGTCGGTGCCCTCATAACCCGACCAGTGTGGCACGCGGCCCGGAGTTCGGCAACCACTTCCGGCGAGAACCACGCCTAGTGGTGAACACGAGCACATGCCACATAGGGTGGGTTCGTGGACGATTTAACCCGCCAGCGCTCGCGGTCCTTCGGCGAGGTGGCGGCGCTCTATGACCGGGTGCGCCCGGGCTATCCCGCCGACGCCGTGACGTGGGTCCTGCCTGAGGCGGCCCAGATCGTGGTGGAGATCGGGGCGGGCACGGGGCGCCTGACGCGGCGGCTGACCAAGGGCGGCTTCAAGCTCGTCGCCGTCGAGCCCGATCCCGAGATGCGCGCCGTGCTGGCCCAAAAGGTGCCCAGTGCCGATGTCCGGGCCGGCACCGCCGAGGAGATCCCACTCGAAGACGGCACCGCCGATGCCGTGGTGGGCGGGCAGATGTGGCACTGGGTGGACCCCGATGCCGGCTTGGCCGAGGCGGCCCGGGTGCTGCGACCGGGCGGGATCCTCGGGCTCATCTGGAACCTCCGCGACGAATCGGTGCCGTGGATGAAGTCCTACGGCGAGATCGTGGGCGGCGATGACGTCACATCTCGGCGTCGCTACGTGGCCGACTTGCCGGCGGGCTCGCCCTTCGGCGCCGCCGCCGTGCGCAGCTTCCACTGGACCCAAGAGCTGGCGCCGGGCGACCTTGCTGATCTGGCCGCCACGCGCAGCCACATCCTGGTGCGCCCCGAGAGCGAGCGCGACGAGGTGCTGGCCAAGGTCAACGAGCTGGCCACCACTCACCCGGCGCTGCGGGGACGGCCTTTCGTCGAGGTGCCCTACGTCACCACGTGCTGGCGGGCCGTGCGCAACTGACTATTCAGGGCTCGGTGATGGCACCGCGCTCGGCGCCGGTCACCAAGCGGGCGTACTTGGCCAGCGCGCCGGTGCTGTAGCGAGGCTCGGGAATCTTCCACTGGGCGCGCCGCGCCGCCACGGTGGCGTCGTCGACATCGAGGTCGATGCGCTTGGCGGGCACGTCGATCACGACGCGATCACCATCGGCGATGAAGGCGATGGGACCGCCGTCGACGGCTTCGGGAGCGACGTGGCCGACGCAGAAGCCGTGCGTTCCCCCCGAGAACCGCCCGTCGGTCACCAGCGCGCAGTCACCGCCGCGCCCGGCGCCTTTCATGGCGCCGGTCACTGCCAGCATCTCTCGCATACCGGGACCACCTTTGGGTCCTTCGTAGCGGATGACGACGACGGTGCCCGGTTCGATGGTCCCCGCCAAAATGGCGGCCAGCGCGTCCTGCTCCCCGTCGAACACCCGGGCCGTGCCGTCGAAGCGCGGCGTGTCGATGCCGGCCACTTTGACCACTGCCCCGCTGGGGGCGAGCGACCCGGTGAGCACGGCGATCCCCCCGCTGCTGTGTATGGGGTCCGACAGGCGATGCACCACCTTTCCGTCCGGAGCCGGTGGCGCCAAGGCGGCGATGTTCTCGGCCACGGTGCGACCCGTCACCGTCAGGCAGTCCCCGTGTAGCAAGCCGGCGTCGAGCAGCTCAGCCATGACCATGGGCACGCCGCCCACGGCGTCGATGTCGACCATGTGGTATTTGCCGTGCGGCTTGGTGTCGGCGATGTGCGGCACTCGGGCCGCCACCGCGTTGAAGTCATCGAGAGAGAGCTCGACCCGTGCCTCATTGGCAATGGCCAGCAAGTGCAGCACGGCGTTGGTCGAGCCGCCCAGCGCCATGACCACGGCGATGGCGTTCTCGAAGGCCTGCTTCGTCATGATCTGGCGAGGCCGGAGGCCCGAGCGCAGCAGCTCGATCACCGCCGCTCCCGACGCCACCGCAAAGTCGTCGCGTCGAGGGTCGACAGCCGCCGGTGATGCCGAGCCGGGCAACGACATGCCGATGGCTTCGGCCACCGAAGCCATGGTGTTGGCGGTGAACATCCCCGCGCACGACCCGATGGTCGGACAAGCATGGTGCTCGATGAGCGAGAGCTCCGCGTCACTGAGGGCGCCGGCGGCGTGGGCACCAACCGCCTCGAACACGCTCACGATGTCGAGGGCGGGATCGGGAGCGCCGTCGGTTCGCCCCGTGTGCCCGGGCAGGATCGATCCCCCGTAGAGAAAGACGGCCGGCACATTGACGCGGGCCGCCGCCATGAGCATGCCGGGCAGGGATTTGTCACAGCCCGCCAGGGTGACCATGGCGTCGAAGCGCTCGGCGTGCATCATGATCTCGATCGAGTCGGCGATTATCTCTCGCGACACCAGCGAGGCGCGCATGCCTTCGTGTCCCATGGAGATGCCGTCGGACACGGCGATGGTGACGAACTCGATGGGGAACCCGCCCGCCTCGCGCACGCCGTCTTTGGCCCTGTCGGCCAGCCGATCGAGAGGCATGTTGCACGGCGTGACCTCGTTCCATGACGAGGCCACGCCGACTTGCGGCTTGTCCCAGTCGTCGTCGGTCATGCCGATGGCCCGCAACATGGCCCGAGCCGGGGCACGCGTGGGCCCGTCGGTGACTTCGTAACTTCGGATCTTCATGCCGCGGGGCCCGGGGGTGGCACCGGCTCCCGGCACGACTTCAGGCGCGCTGTCAGGCGTTGCGGAGTTGTCGGTCATCGGGTCAAAGGTTAGGGGTCCGGCGCGCCCAGGCACGCCGAACTCAGTTTCAGGCGCGCCGCTTCAGCCGCGCCGCTTCAGCCGCGCAGGCGGTGTAGCTCCTCGACCACAGCCTTGCCGTTGGCCTTCCCCTTGGTCGCCTTCATGACCTCACCGGTGAAGAAGCCGGCCAGCTTTTCCTCGCCGTCGCCATAGCGCGCCCACACGTCGGGGTTGGCGGCCACCACCTCGCCCACCACGGCCACCAGCGACTGGGCCTCCAATGCCTCAAAGCCGCGCCGGCGCGCCAGTTCGGCCGGATCTCCGCCCTGGGTGAGCAGGTCGCCCAAGACGGTCTTGGCCTGGGTGGCGCTCAGGGTGCCTTGCTCCTCCATGCGCAACAAGGCGATGTAGGCGCCGGCGTCCACCGCCTTCGCCCCGTCGACATCGGCGGCGGCCTCATTGGCGGTGCGGGCCAGGGCCAGCCCGGCGTCCACCCCGGCCGCGGTGGCCGCCATCACCAGATCGTCGAGACCGAGCTCGACCACGGTCAAGATCTGGTCCTGGCGCGATGTCGGGACCCCGTCGGGGAAGACCGCGGCGAGCTTGGCCCGGCGAGCGGCCGGCATCGGACCGAGGCTGGCGGTCACCTGCGCCTGCCAGGCGGCGTCGGGTGCCACAGGGACGAGGTCGGGCTCGGGGAAGTAGCGGTAGTCGAAGGCCTCTTCTTTGGACCGCAGCGGAACGGTCTGACCGGCGGCCTCGTTCCAGTGGCGCGTCTGCTGGGCCACCTTCTCACCCGCTTCGATGAGGGCCACCTGGCGCTCCACCTCGTAATCGATGGCGCGGCCCAGTGAACGCAGCGAGTTCAAGTTCTTGACCTCACAGCGCGTGCCGAGCTCGCTCACCCCGACCCGGCGCACCGACACGTTGGCATCGACGCGCATGGACCCTTCCTCCATGCGGCCGTCGGACGCATCCACCGCCACCAAAATGGCGCGCAGCTCCGATGCGTAGGCACGCGCCTGGGCGGCCGAATCGATATCGGGAGCGGACACGATCTCCACCAACGGCACCCCGGCCCGGTTGTAGTCGACCAATAGGTGGGTGGCGTCGTGGATGCGCCCCCCTCCCCCCACGTGGCTGGTCTTGCCGGTGTCCTCCTCGATGTGCGCCCGCACGATGCCCACCCGGTGCCCGTCCGGTGTGACCAGAAAGCCATCGACGTTGATGGGCTCGTCGTACTGGCTGATCTGGAAGTCCTTCGGCATGTCGGGATAGAAGTAGTTCTTGCGATGAAACAGCGAGGGTCGGATCTCGCAGTTGAGGGCGGTGCCGATGCGCATGGCCAGCTCGACCGCCTTGACGTTGAGCACGGGCAGGGCGCCCGGCAGCCCCAGACACACGGGGCAGACATTGGTGTTGGGCTCGTCCCCGAAGGCGTTGCGGCACCCACAGAAAAGCTTGGTGGCGGTGTTGAGCTCGCAGTGCACCTCGAGCCCGATGACCGCCTCGAAGTCGCTCACCGTGATGCTCCGGAGAAACCAGGCGCACCCACCTGAGGAGTTCCCGGCGCGGGGGCGGCTGCCTCGACGGCCGCGGCCACCTGGAGCATGACGGTCTCGCCCAACGCCGGCGCCAGCACCTGCACCCCGATGGGCAGGCCGCTTTCGTCGGTGCCGTAGGGCACGCTCACCGCCGGGTGCCCCGCCAAGTTGGACGGCACCGTGCACACGTCGGACAGGTACATCGCCAGCGGGTCATCGACCTTGTCGCCCAGAGCGAAGGCCGTGGTCGGTGTGGTCGCCCCCAGCAGCACATCGGCGTGCTCATAGGCGCGCGTAAAGGCGTCGATGATCAGCGTGCGCACCTTCTGGGCCTGGCCGTAATAGGCGTCGTAATACCCGGCCGACAGGGCGTAGGTCCCGAGCATGATGCGCCGCTTGACCTCGGGCCCAAATCCCGCCGCCCGGGTAGCGCCGTTCATGGCCTCGGCGTTGGGCGCGTCGACACGCAGCCCGTAGCGCACGCCGTCGTAGCGGGCCAGGTTCGAGGACGCCTCGGCGGGGGCGAGGAGATAGTAGGCGTCGAGGCCGAAACCGAGCTCGGGGATAGAGCGCTCTTCGACGATGGCCCCTGCGCTCGCCAGCGCGTCGGCAGCGGAACGCACCGCCGCGCTCACCGCGGCGTCGACACCATCGAGAAGCTCGGTGACGAGCCCTACGCGCAGACCGGCCACGGCGTCGCCCAGTGACGAGGCGGAGCGGGGCGAGGGCCGGTCCAACGACGTGGAGTCCATGGGGTCATGGCCCCCGATGACGTCGAAGAGCGCGGCGGCGTCGGCCACGGTGGTGGCGAGCGGCCCGATCTGGTCCAGTGAGCTGGCGAAGGCCACCAGCCCGTAGCGCGACACGGTGCCGTAGGTCGGCTTCATGCCCACCACCCCGCACAAGGCGGCCGGCTGGCGGATCGAACCACCGGTGTCCGAGCCCAGCGCCAAAGGCGCCATACCGGCGGCTACCGCCGCCGCCGATCCGCCGCTCGAACCTCCCGGCACGCGTGCGGTGGCATGAGGGTTGCGGGTCGGACCGAAGGCCGAGTTCTCGGTGGAGGACCCCATGGCGAACTCGTCGAGATTGGTCTTGCCGATGATGATCGCTCCCGCGGCGCGCAGGCGGCCCACCACGGTGGCTTCATAGGGGGGCGTCCAATTGGCCAAGATCCGCGACGAGCACGTGGTGGGCGCGCCTTTGACGCACAAGTTGTCCTTCAGCGCCACCGGCACCCCGGCCAGCGGACCCGGGTCGTCGCCCTCCTCGATACGCCGGTCGACGTCGGCCGCCTGGGCACGCGCCGCGTCCCCCATGACGGTGACAAAGGCGTGCAGCTCGTCGTCGCAGGCGGCGATGGCGTCGAGGTAGTGGGCGGTGACCTCCGCCGCCGACACGGCGCCGCGGCGCACCAGGCGCGCCAGCTCGAGCGCGCTGCTGGCGTCAGCGGGGCTCACGGTGCTTCGCCGAGAATGCGGGGAACTTTGAAGCGGCCGTCCTCCACTGCCGGGGCTTGCGCCAGAACCTCGTGGCGAGGCAAAGACGGACGGGGCTCGTCGGGGCGCAACACGTTGCGCAGGGGAAGCGGGTGCGCGGTAGGCACCACACCCGACGTGTCGAGAGCCGCCACCGATGCGGCGTGGTCGAGCACTGCCGCCAGCTGCACGGCGTAGAGGTCGAGCTCCTCCTCGGTCAGGTCGATGCGGGCCAAGCGCGCCACGTAGGCGGCATCCTCACGCGTCAGTGATCCATCACCCATCAGCGGGCCGACCCCGCGGCGTCCAACACCTTGTGCACGAACGCCACCGTGCCCGTCACGATCTCTTCGGCGTCGTGATCGAGGGTGGCCACGTGGTAACTGCGCTCGAGCCAGACGCGCTCGACGGGCCCGGACACATTGGCCACCAGGAAGTCCCCTGACGACGTGGGCACCACGTGGTCTTGGCGGCTCGAGAAAAGCAGTATGGGGCACGTGATACGGCTCAGCCCGGCGCCGACATCGTCAATGCCTTCGAACAAGCTCAACCCGGCGGCCAATGGTGAACCGAGGTAGGCGAGCTCGACCTCACCTTCCTTGGCAATGTCGGAGCCGATGCCGGGGGCGATCTCGATGCCCTCGGCCAACAGACCCCGCAGCACATCGCGATACGACTCGGCGGGCGGCTCGACATAGGGGTTGACGAGCACCATGCCCTGTATCTCGGGATGCCGTTCGGCCAGCCAGCACGCCAAGGTGCCACCCATGGACAGAGCTACCACGGCCACCGACTCGGTACGTGCCGCCAACTCCACGTAGGACTGCTCGGCGGTGGCGGACCAGTCGGCCCACCGTGTCGGAAGCATGTCCTCGACGGCCGTACCGTGTCCGGGCAACAGGGGGAGCTCGACGGTGAAGCCGGCCGCGGCCAGCGCGTCGGCCTGTGGGCGCATCGACTGTGGCGAACCCGTGAACCCGTGCAGCACGAGCACGCCGTCAGGCCCACCTCTGTGGGAGAACGGCTCGGCCCCGGGTAAGACAGTGGCACCCACAAGCGCATGCTACTGGGCGGCTGGATAGGGTTGAGGCGTTGTCGCCCACGGCGGAGCGGCGATAAAACCGAGACCCAAGGAGTCACCGAGCTATGGCCACATACCCGTTCCTCAGCGACGACTGGGTCACCGAAGCTCGCAAGCTGCGCGAGGAGTACGCCGGCAAGGGCAACGCCATCGCTCACCAGGTGACCATGAACCTCGTCATCACCGAGGTTCCTTTCGGGACGGGATCGATCGATGCGCATCTCGACACGAGCGACGGCAGCATCAAGTTGGAGCTCGGTCACGTCGACCCTGCCGATCTGAAGGTCACGGTGGACTACGGCACCGCCAAGGCCATCTTGATCGAGGAGAATTCCCAAGCGGCCATGCAGGCGTTCATGTCCGGCAAAATCAAGGTCGAAGGCGACATGGCCAAGTTGATGGCCCTGCAGATGGTGCCGCCCGACGAGCACGCTAAGGAGCTGGCGGGGCGCCTGCGGGCGATGACGGCCTGATGGTGGCGCTCGGGTCGGGCGGGCGCGGCTCATCGACGGCGCCACGCTGAGCGGAACGAACGAAGGCGGCACACAGCACCCCGAGAACCGACACCGCGCCTCCCACCAAAAAGGCACGATGGAACGATCCCAGCAACGCCACACCGTGGCCCTGCGCGCTGGACGCTTGCACGGTCTGCAGCACCTGGATGCCGGCCACCGCCGCGATCTGGGTGGTGAGTTGTTGGGTGGCACTGGCGGTACCCAAGGCGTCTTGGTCCACGACGTTGGCCACGCTGGCGGCGATGGACGGTGAGGCCACCCCCAAACCGATCCCCGACAGCACCAGGGCAACTTCCACCAGTGCCACCCCGGTGCCCCGGCCGGCCAGGGCGAACACGCCCATCGAGGCGACCACCGCCAAGGTGCCGGTGATCGCGGCGGTGCGTTCTCCGACGCGCACGGCCACGTAGCCGGCTACGGGCGCGCACAGCGAGAAGGCCAAGGGTCGGGGAATGACGAGCAGACCGGCCGCCGATTCCCCATGCCCGAAGACCTGTTCGAGAAGCAGCGGGGACAAGAAGAAGCCGCCCATGTAGGCGAAGTTCGAGAACATCTGGGCGCCGATGGGAAAGGCGAAATTCCGGCGCGCCAAATAGTGCAGCGGCACCACGGGGTCCGTCGCCTTGCGTTCCACCAGCACCAGGGCCACCACGGCCAACACGGACACGACGAATGATCCTTTGACCAAGGCGCTGTGCCACCCGAGCACCGGCGCCCGGTTGAGGCCGAAGAGGAGCGCTCCCACCGCCACCACCACCGTGGTGGCACCGGCGATGTCGAAAGAGGAGCGCGTCTGGGTGCGCACGGACCCCGCCGCGTGCGTCGGCAACACCAAGGCGGCGGCCACCAAGGCGACGGCTCCGATCACCATCTCGAGGACGAACATCCACCGCCATCCGATGCTCTGGATGATGGGACCCCCGATGGCCACCCCCAGTACCGGCCCCCCGGCCCCGACCAGTGACCACCACCCCATCGCCTTGACCCGATCACCGCGTTCGAAGGCACCGAGGACGAGCGCCATCGACGAAGCGCCCAGCCCCGCTCCCACCGCACCGCCGAGGACGCGGGCGAAAATCAGGACGCCGACGTTGGGCGCCGCCGCCGACAGCACCGCCACCAGCAGATTGTTGGCCATGCCGATGAGATAGAAGCGGCGATGGCCCCAACGGTCGCTCATCTTGCCGGTCAATGGCGCCATGACGGCGTAGGCGAGCATGGGGCCCGTCACCACCCACGTCACGGTGGGCACCGACGTGTGCAGTCCGCGCGCCACCTTGGGCAACGCCACCACGAAGACGGTGAACAAGATGTTGCTCGACAGCAGTCCACCGAGAACCACCACCAGCAACCACCACCGATAGCGTCGGCTGGAGGCAGCCCGCCGGTGCACCCGTTCGCGCAGCAACAGCGGCCACGGCACCACCGCGAATTCCTCACCACCACCGGCGCCGAAGGCCAGCTCGTCAGGATCGTGGCCGGCCTCGAATGGAGGACTCGAGTCGCCCGGCGTTCCGGTCGCAGTGTCCTCGGGCGAGCTCACAGCCAGGCCACGCTACCCGGCACCCCCGCCACCCCCGCCCGCCAGGCCGGTGCCGCGCCGGCCACCTGGCTACGCCTGCGCTCAGCCCGCCAAGGGGGAGAGCTTCACGGCCAACTCGGCCACCGTCCAGCGGTCGTCTTTCTGCACGGTGTCGGTCATCGTCCAGCCGCGAAAGAGGCGTACCTCGCCACCTTGGACGAAGAGCACGGCCCCGTTGAACGGACAGGCGGTGGTGGACAGGTACGCCACCACCGGCGAGATGTTGGCGGGGTTCCACACGTCGAAGGCGGCGGGATCGTTGGGGGCTCTGACGAGGTCACCGAGACCAGGCGTCTGCTCGGTCATCCGCGTGCGCGCCGCGGGGGCGATGGCGTTGACGCGCACGCCGTAGCGCGCCAGCTCGTGGGCGGCGATCACGGTAAAAGCCCCGATGCCCGCTTTGGCGGCGCCGTAGTTGGTCTGCCCCGGGTTGCCGAGCAGTCCCGACGTCGACGAGGTGTTGACCACCGAAGCGTGCACTTCGTGACCGGACTTCACCTGCTCTCGCCAGTAGGCGGCGGCATGACGGGTGGGGGCGAAATGCCCTTTGAGATGCACGTGGATGACCGAATCCCAGTCCTGCTCCGACATGTTCACGAGCATCTTGTCGCGCAAGATGCCGGCGTTGTTGACGAGCACGTGCAGGTCCCCGAAGTGCTCGACGGCGACATCGATGAGGTGCTTGGCGCCGTCCCAATCGGCCACGTCATCGGCGTTGGCAAGAGCGTCGCCGCCCATGTCCCGGATCTCGTCGACGACCTGCTCCGCCGCGCTGCGGTCGTCGCCCGATCCATCCACCGCACCACCGAGATCGTTGACCACCACCTTGGCGCCCTCGGCGGCGAAGAGCAGTGCGTGCTCCCGCCCGATCCCTCGGCCGGCCCCGGTGATGATGGCCACACGCCCGTCGAGCGCACCCATGTCGTTTCCCCCGTCAATCGTTCTGCCCGTCAAACCGGCCTCCGCCCCCAAACGTCAGCCGGCGACCACGTTGGCAGCGCGAGGAGGGCCGGTCAACTCGCCACCGGCACCGCCCCTGGGCCGCTGAAGGGGCTGACCATGCGACGGACGTCGTTTCGAGCACCGGCCACGATGACGTATTCGAGGTTCGACAGCCGTCCCACGGTGCCCACTTTGACCCCGGCGGGATTGTGGATGCCGATGCGAGCACCCACATAACGAGCCGAAGCAAAGCTGAGGACTTCCACGTGTCCCTTGGCCCGGCACACCTCGACCAGTTCCTCGAGTTCCATCCACGACTCGTCGTTGTACGACAGCACCACCACGCCGGCGTCGATGTCGCGCACCACCTGGGCCAGGGCCGCGGGCATGGTGCGGCGCGAATTCGAATGCGCTGCGCGGACCCTCGCGCACTTCGGCGCGCTTGCAGGCCACGCCATAGTGGGTGGGCGCGTCCCAGGCCACCAGCGTTTCCCAGATGTGGTAGTTGGCCTCGTAGCGATGCTGGTTGTAGGGGGGATCGAGATAGGCGAGATCGAAGGGGCCCAACGTCGTACTCAGGGCACAGGCGTCGCCGCGTACCGACGTTCCTGGTCCATTCATCAGCTCAGGAACCCGCAACTGCAGCGCATTGAACGAGCGGGACGCCCACTTCTTGACGTAGGCCATCTGCACGCCGGTGGTGGAGTCCACCCGGTCGGCGGCTTCGAGGAGGCTCGTGAGCAAGATCGGTTCGATGGGGGTGCCTTGGTAGTCCATGGCGATGGCGTCGCGCACGGCGTCGATGCGCTCGCCGTTGTGCGGCTGAAAGAAACGCGCCTCCCGGCAAAACGTCTCGGTGACGTAGCCGGCTCGACCGGGCCGTGCGTTCAGCTCGTCGATGACGCCCGCCAGGGCGACGGCGTCGATGCGCGTGGCATCGATCTCCACGTAACAACGCGCCAACATCGACGCGCACCGGGTGCTGTCGACAGCGGTGACGCAAGCCCCTTGGGCCTTGAAGGCCTGGGCCACGCGGGTGGTACCGGTGAACATGTCGAGAGCGGTGGTGGCCCGGCTGCGTTCGAACAGCGTGGCGAGCACGGGGATGAGGCGACGCTTGGACCCCAGGTACTTGATCACGGCGCGACTGACGATATGGCGGTTAGGGCTGACGCCCGCCGCCGAAGCGGCGCATCCACCACCCGGGATCGCGGGCGTGGGCGTGAAAGTGGTCAGGGATCTGGCGCATGACGCCGTCGAAGCTCCACACCCCGGGGCCGAGCACGTCGTCGGCCACCCGGCCCAAGGCGGCCTTCATGTGGTCGAGCTCGGTGGCCGGCGGGTCGATGCCGTGCTGGCGCCACACCACCATGGGCACGGCGCACACTTCGCACTCGGCCACCCAGCACACGTCGTCCTCGTGGTACCAGGTGGTGAGCCGGGCCGCCTGGCACAGCTCGCACTCCGACATCGCCGCTACTTGCTGTACAAGGTGACGGTGGTGCCTTCGGGTACCGAGGTCCCCCCCGAGGGGTCGGTGGTGAAGACCGTGCCCGACAGCGGCCCTTGATCAGTGCCCGGATTGAGGCCGGCTGTCTCGAGGGCGCCGATAGCTTCGGCCACGGTCATACCGATGACGTCGGGCACGTTCACCGGCGGCGGGCCGGTGGAGATGTTGACGGTCACGGTGGCGCCCTCGGGAGCAGTCCCCGTCGGGCTCCAGCTGATGACCTGACCGCTCGGCACGCTCTGGCTGGACTCGTTGTTGCACTTGGCCACCAGGCTGTTGGCCATCAGCGCGGTGGTGGCGCCCGTGCAGGTCGATCCGGTCAGCGACGGGATCATCTCGATGGGTGGGCCGGACGACACCGTGATCACCACGACGGAGCCGTAGGGGGCTTGGCCCTGGGGGCTCCAGTTGATGACGGTGCCGGCGGGGACGGTGGTGGAGTTGACGTCGCTGCACTGGGCCTTGAGATGGGCGACGGTCAAGATCGAGTTGATGGCCGGGCAGTCGCCCTTGGTCTGGGCGAGCGTGGGCACGGTCACCGGCGGCGGGCCGGTGGAGAGGACCACGCCGACGTGGGCCCCCTCTTTGAGGGGGGTGCGGGGGCCGGGGATCTGGCGGAGGATGGCCCCGGAGGGGACGGTCAACGAGGCGCGGTTGCCCACCACCCGCACCGTGAGGTGGTCCTTGTGCAAGGTCTGTTGGGCCTGGGCGACGGTGAGATTGAGGATCACCGGCAGCCGGTGGCTGGGGATGAGGACCTTCGTCTTGGCCAGCGCCACCACTGCCCCTCCCCCGGCCAGAGCCAGCACGACGACGAGAATGGCCACCTTGTAGCCCCACCGTCGGAACCAGCTGCGTTTCTTCAGACGCTGGCGTCCATCGGTCAGGCCCACGGCCTGCGCCATGGCCATGACGTCGCCGCCCTCGACATCTGCCGATGCGGCTCCCGCCGCCACCCCAGCTGCCGCCGCGGCGGGGCCGGCGGGCAGGACGATCTCGTGCTGGGTGCGGTCGATCTCCGCCTCGGGCTTGGCCCGGGTCACCACACCTTCGCCACCGGCACCGGCCAGGGGCAGTGGCTTGGCGGCGGGCAGACGCTCTTTGAGCTGGCGCAGCCGGCGAGCGAACCCGGCCGCGTCGAGGCGGTCGCCGGCTTCGGGCATGGCCGCCGCCTCCAGCACGTTGGCCAGAGGGCCCAGGCCGTCATGGGCGGGGAGCGGATTTCCGACGCGGGCCATCAACGTCGAGATGGTGGTGTCAGCGGTGAAGGGCACCACGCCGGTGACCGCTTCGTAGAGGGCCAGCGCCAGCGAGTAGACGTCCGAGCGCCCGTCGACACGCTGACCGAGGGCTTGTTCCGGAGCGGCGTAGCGGGCCGTGCCGACGGTGGATCCCACCGGCTCGGTCCACGCCGCCTCGGCCAGGGCTCGGGCCAAGCCGAAGTCGGCGATGCGCAGACGGCCATCCTCGTCGAACAGGAGATTGGCGGGCTTCACGTCACGGTGGACGAAGCCCCGCCCATGGGCGTAGGCCAGTCCCTCAGCGGCCTGGACCCCGACCGCCACCGCCTGCGGCACCGTCAGCAGGGTGCCTTTGTCGAGCAGATCCCGCAGCGAACCCCCGCCCAGGAACTCGAGGATGAGAAATGGGCCCCGGGCGTCTTCGCCCCAGTCGTACACCGACAGCACATGCGGGTCGGTGAGCGCGGCGGCCGCCTGCGCCTCGGCTCGGAAGCGGCGCAGGAAAGCACCGTCTGACGCCAGCCCGGCGTGCAGCACCTTGATGGCCACGCGGCGCTGCAGCGTGACGTCCCAAGCGGCAAAGACGGTGGCGGAAGCCCCGCTGCCCAGAGCGGATTCGATCCGGTAACGGCCGGCGAGGACCCGCCCGATGGAATCGGTGATGGTCGACATGGGTCCACGGCCAGGCTACCGACGCCTCCGTCTCAGTCGGTGGACACCCCACCACGGGGCCGGTCGGGTCAGCCGCCCTTAGGGGTCAGGCAGCTCCCCGGAGCGCAGCAGCTCATCGAATGCAACCCCGGCCACGACGCGAACCCCCAGGTCCTCGGCCTTTTTGAGCTTCGAAGCGCCCGGATCGGCCCCCCGGACCACGGCCCAGGTCTTCGAAGACACCGTGCCTGGCGATTTCCCGCCTCGGGCCAAGATGGCTTCCTCGGCCTCCTCGCGGGTGTAGCCCTCGAGGGAACCCGTCACCACCACCGACTTACCCGCCAGAGTCTGGGGAACCCCGGGCTGGCCCGTCTCCGAGGACGGCGGGCCGGTGCTCGTCGACCCCGCCGCACCCACCGCCGCTGCACCCGAGGCCGACCCCGGTTCGTCCAGGTTGACCCCGCCGCCACGCAGCTTGTCGATGACGGCGAGGTTGGAGGGCAACGAGAGGAACTCGACGACGCTGTCGGCGATCACCGCCCCCACCCCGTCGGTGGCGGCGAGCTGCTCAGCGGGAGCACCGAGCAGGGCGTCGAGGGAGCCGAACCCCCGAGCCAGCGCCCGCGACCCGGTGGGGCCCAGGTGGCGGATGCCGAGACCGACCAGCAGCCGGCTGAGGGGACGATCCTTGGAATCCTCGATGCCGCGCAGCAGGTTCTCCACCGACAGCTCGCCCAGGCGTTCGATGGACACCAGTCGAGGCGCGTCGAGCCCGTAGATGTCACCGATGTCGACCAGCAAGCCGGCTTCGACCAACTGCATGACCCGTTTCTCGCCGAGACCTTCGATGTCCATGGCGTGGCGCGACGCGAAGTGCACGATGCGCTGCACGCGTTGAGCGGGACAGTCGATGTTGGTGCAAAACGTGTCGCTCTCACCGGGGAGGCGCAGCAAGGCAACGCCGCAACTCGGGCACACGGTGGGGAACTTCCATTTCGCCAGGCCCCGGCGGCGCTCGGAAAGCACGGGGCCGACGACTTCGGGGATCACGTCGCCCGCCTTGCGCACCACGACGGTGTCACCGGGCCGCACGTCTTTGAGTTGCACCTGATCCTCGTTGTGCAAGGTGGCCAGCCCCACCGTCGAACCACCCACGAAGACGGGCTCGAGGACGGCGAAGGGAGTGGCCCGCCCGGTGCGACCGATCGACACCATGATGCCGATGAGCTTGGTGGAGCGTTCCTCGGGCGGGAATTTAAAGGCGATGGCCCAACGCGGCGCGTGTGACGTGGCGCCCAGTCGCGACCGCAGGGCCAGATCGTCGACCTTTACGACGACGCCGTCGATCTCGTAGTCGAGGTCGTGGCGGTGATCGCGCCAGTGCTCGCAGAAGGCGAACACGTCGTCGACTCCCTGCACCTTCTTGATCTCGGCGTTGACCGGCAACCCACAGGCGGCGAGCAACTCGAGCACCTGGCTGTGGCGCTCGAGCACGACGCGTTCATCGACGGCGCCGACTTCGTAGGCCCACAGCGCCAGGTCGCGCCCGGCGGTGACGGCGGGGTCCTTCTGGCGCAACGAGCCGGCCGCCGAGTTACGGGGATTGGCGAAGGTCTTCAGGCCGGCCTCGATCTGACGGCGGTTGAGGGCCTCGAAAGACGACGCCGGCATATAGATCTCACCGCGCACCTCCATGACCGACGGCACCGGGCCACGATCCTTCGGCCATGCCAGTCGGCGCGGAATGGTGGCGATGGTGGCGACGTTGTGGGTGACATCCTCGCCGGTAACACCGTCGCCACGCGTGGCGGCGCGCACCAAGTGCCCCTCCTCGTAGGTGAGCGACACCGCCAATCCGTCGATCTTGAGCTCGCACACGAAGTCGACGTCGGTGACCTCGGGGACGAGCTTGGCCAGGCGGTCCGCCCACGCGTGCAGCTCACCGAGGTCGAAGGCGTTGTCGAGGCTCATCATGGGCACCAGGTGGCGCACCGGCGCGAACAACGCGATGGGGGCGGTCCCCACTCGTTGGCTCGGCGAGTCGGCGCTGATGAGCTCGGGGTGGTCTTCTTCGATGGCGCGCAGCTCGCGGCGCAAGGCGTCGTAGTCGGCGTCGGAGATCTCGGGCGGCGTCCTCGGCGTAATAGAGGCCGTCGTGGTACGCGATTTGCGCCCGCAGCGCCTCGATCCTCAGCGCAGGATCGGGCTCGCCCGACGACGTCGGCTCCCCGGCCGGGGGGCGCTTTTGGACCATCCGCGGCAGCGTACCGGTCGGTCGCGACGCTTCGACGGTGGCGTCAGCCCGCCGCCACGGCGAGAGCCGAGCCCACCACCACCTCGGGGTCCTCGGCGTCATAGAACGCCACCGTCTGACCGGGAGCCACCCGAGGATGGGGGGTGTCGAAGACCACGGCGGGCGGTTCCCATCGGCCCGGTGACGCCGGGCCGTGCGCACTGGTCTGGGACAAGACACGCTGGCCGGCCGCCAGCGGGCGGCTCGCCCACACCGGCGGGCTCAGCTCCACCCGGCTCGCCGCCTTGGGGGCGTTTCCGACCACGACGCGCCGGCGCCTCACGTCGACGTCGAGGGCGTAGCGCCGCTGCCCCGCCTCGCCCACGCCCAAACCGCGGCGCTGCCCGACGGTGACGAGCTCAACGGCGTCGACGGCGCCGACACGCTCTCCGGTGTCCTCATCGACGATCTCACCAGGGTGGAGGTCGATGCGGTCGCGCAGAAAGCCGCGCCGTCCCGAGGTGGAATGAATGAAGCACACCTCTTGGCTGTCGGGCTTGGTGGCGGTGTTCAGCCCGATGCGAGCCGCCAAGGCACGCACCTCGGGCTTGGTCATGGCCCCCACCGGGAACACGATGTGCTCGAGCTGACTCGCCGTGAGCATGGACAGCACGTAGGACTGGTCCTTGGCGGTGTCCGCACCACGCAACAGTCGGCGCGCCCCGGCAGTGCCTCCCACCCGGGCATGGTGGCCCGTCGCCAACGCATCGAAGCCGAGACGCCGGGACCGCTCGAGCAGCCGGCCGAACTTCACGTGCCGGTTGCACTCGATGCACGGATTGGGCGTGCGGCCTCCGGCGTGGGCGTCGACGTAGGGCGTCACCACGTGCTCGTCGAAGGTGTCGGTGAAGTTGAAGACATGATGGGTGATCCCGATGTGCTCGGCCGCCCGGCGGGCGTCATCGACGTCTGACACCGAGCAGCACCCGCTGTCAGAGGCACCGCCCCACAATTTCAATGTCGCCCCGACCACTTCGTGGCCGGCATCAGCCAATACGGCGGCCGCAACCGACGAATCCACCCCTCCGGACATGGCGACGAGCACGCGCACGGCGACAAGCGTACGGGCCTCAGCCGCCTACGGCGCGCCGACGGGGTGCCGATGGGGCGCCGACGGCGCCGAGATCAACGACGCAGGCGCTCGACGATCTTGGGGAATGCGTCCAGGACCGTGTCGACGTCGGCCTCGGTGGTGCTGTGGCCGAGCGAGAACCGCACCGCCGTCCGAGCCGCTTCAGGGGAGACGCCCATGGCCAAAAGCACGTGGCTGGGCTCGAGCGCGCCACTGGCGCAGGCCGCTCCCGCCGATGCACAGATCCCGGCCTCGTCGAGCAACACGAGCAACTCCTCCTGATCGACACCCGCGACCAGGACATGGCAGATGCCCGCCACCTTGGAATCCCGCCCCCCGCCGGTCTCGGTCACACCACGCACTTGTGAACACAGACCGTCGGCCAGCCGGTCGCGCAGTGCCGCCACACGGGGCACCTCGACACGACGAGCCGACATGGTGGCGCTCAGAGCGGCGGCGGTGCCCACGATGCCGGCCACGTCATGGGTACCGGGACGGCGATCACGCTCCTGGGAGCCACCGTGGAGCACGGGGGCGACCTGGGCGCCGCCGCGCACGACCAAGACACCCACTCCCTTGGGTCCGCCGAATTTGTGGGCACTGAGCGCCACGAGCTGGGCGGGTGCGGTCATCGTCGACACGTCCAGCCACGACACCGCCGCGATGGCATCGGTGTGCAACACGGCGTGCGGGGCACACCGATGCATCACATCGGCCACGGCGGCCAATGGCTGCACCGTCCCCACCTCATTGTTGGCTGTCATGACCGACACCAGCCGCACCGTGTCGTCGAGCATGTCTTCGAGGGCATCGACCTCGACGCGACCGTCCCCATCGACGGGCGCCACGGCGCCGCCCACCGACGCCGCGGCGCGTCGCACGGCGTCGTGCTCGACAGCCGAGCACACCACGGTGCCGCCCACCGCCGCGTGCGCGCCGTGCACTCCGAGCACGGCCAGATTGTCGGCTTCGGTGCCCCCGCCGGTGAAGATGACCTCCCCCGGTGCACAGCCCAGAAGCGTGGCCACTTCGTCGCGAGCATCCTCCACGGCTCGGCGTGCCGAGCGGGCCACGGCGTGGCTCCCCGACGGGTTGCCGAAGTGCTCGGTGAGAAACGGCAACATGGCCGACAGCGCCTCGGGACGAAGCGGGGAGGTGGCGGCGTGATCGAGGTAGGCCACCTCCGAAGGCTACGCCGGGGCGCCTTCAGCCCGGTCCGATATGCCTCAAGGCCGGGCGATCATCAAGACGAAGGCGGCGAGAAAGACGGCGCCCAAGACGACGGAGGCGGAGAAGACCCGCCGGCAGTCGCGCTCGCAATCGGCGGCGCCCGGCCCTCTCCAGTCCGCGGAGATGACGGCCTGGATGCGACGCTCGCCGGGCCACACCACCGCCTCGGCGGCCAATGCGGCCACGAGCCATAACAACAATCCGGCGGTGACGAAGCCGTCGCCGGCACGGAAATCGCCTCCGCTGTCGGCCAGCAGCGCAAACCCGAACACCGGGACCAGGTACAAGGTGCGGGCCGCCCAGTTGACCCCGGGGCGGAAGTACCGCCGCACCCCGGCGGCCCGCGGCCCGTTGGGTCCCTGACGGGCCCAGCGCGCCTGGATCCCGGTCACCACGATGGCCCCGAAACCGAGCACGGCCGAACCCACATGCAACAGCAGCAACACCGAGTACCCGGCATTGGTGGGGATGGAGTGCACCAGGGCCATCGGAGGATGGGGGACCTTCACGGCCGCCATGGTCCCCGGTGCGGGTTCACGGAGGCGAATCCGCCGGTGACTACGCTAATGAGTGGCGCCAGTGCGCATGGAAGCAAAGGAGCTTCACAACTCGGGGACAACGCCCTGCATGTGACTTGCACGGGGGACCCGATCGGCCGACACAGGATGTGGTGGGAGACGCATTCTGGGCGACCTAGGGGAGTAGCTTGGAGGGCACACGATGCGATTGGGAATCGACGAATGATCCACTTCGTACCTCATGGGTAGATTCACGGTGACCTGGGAGATGTCGGTGGCGAGCGGCCGTCGTGGCCGGGCCCTGGCATGAACCACCCCACCAATCACCCCCAGAACCAACTCCGCCTCGACCCGCTCACGGGCCGGTGGGTGGTGGTGAGCACCGATCGGGCCCATCGACCGGCCGCCTTCGCCCCCCGCGAGGCCACGGTGCAGGCTGACACCAGCCGACCGTGCCCGTTTTGCCCTGGTCACGAAGAGTCCACTCCCCCGGCGCTCGAGACCTACGGGTCCAGTGGCACCTGGCTGGTGCGGGTGGTCCCGAACCTCTACCCCGCCTTTGAGGGGGACCGTCCCTTTGTCGTCGAACAGCGCGGCCCCATCTACACCCAGGCCACCGCGGGCGGGATCCACGAGGTCCTGGTGCTCTCCCCTGAGCACGACAAGGGCTGGGACCGCATCTCCGACGAGCAGGCGGGACTGGTGATGGCGGCCATCCGAGACCGCGTCGAGGAGCACTCGACGGTCCCCGGTCTGCGCTACAGCCAGGCCATCGTGAACGCCGGACGGGAGGCGGGCGCCTCCATCGACCACCCCCACGGGCAGCTGCTGGGCATGTCGTTCGTCCCCCGCGAGCTGGCTGAGGAGCAGGCCGGCTTCGCTCGATTCGCGGGCCGCTGCTTGCTGTGCACCGCGGCGGACGCCGAGGAGGACTCGGGCCACCGCGTCGTGTACGCCGATGAGCGGGTGCTGGTCATCTGCCCGTTTTGGAGCGGGACCCCTTTCGAGATGCTGGTCATCCCCCGCACCCACGGACCGCATCTGCACCGAAGTGCGCCCTCGGACCTGGTGGCGGTGGGCCGGGCCCTGCGCACGGTGCTGGGCCAGCTGCGCGAGTCGCTCGGCGACGTCGCCTACAACCTGGTGTTTCACTCAGCGCCCTACCGGGCCCCCGAGCCGTATCACTGGCACGTCCACGTGCTGCCCAAGTTGGCTACCACGGCCGGCTTCGAACTCGGGACCGGGGTGCTCATCAACATCGTGGCCCCCGAGCAGGCCACCGACGAGCTCCGCGTCGCCGTACCGGTGGCGTAAGGAGAACGGCGAAGCCGGATCAGCCGGCCCGGTAGGCCAGACGGGCGGCGACATGGGGAAGCTCGAAGCAGGCCTCGAGGACCCTGACCGCTTCCCGATTGGCGGGCACCAGACCGGCAATGCCCGGGACACCCAGATAGCCGGCCAAAAAGGCGCGGCGGTTGCGCTGCTCCCATGCGTCGGCCAGCTCGCTGAGGCCTTCTCGGCCGGTGGGGTTACGCTCGTCGGCGGCCACCGTCGACACGTGCTCGAAGGACCACAGCATGTCAGCCATATCCGCCAGCGGCGAGCGCAGGATCGGCGCGGCGCCGCCCTCGTCGGCGTGGGCGTCGATGGTGCCGGCCACCGTGGTGGGGCGACCGCCGGGCTCGAAGTCGATCACGTACCAGCCTTGCTCGGTGCGCCACACCCGACCGAGATGGAGGTCGCCGTGAGTCCGGATGGCGTGGCACGGCATGTCGAGGGTCCGTAGCGCCTCGAGTAGCTCGGCCACGTCGGGGCGCTCGAGCAGTGCGCCGTAGAGCGACCCGATGGACAGTTCCAAGGCGTCGGCCCATGTGCCGACGTCCCCAGGGCGGCGTCCGAAGGCACGGTCCAAGGCGAGGTGCATCCGGGCCGTCATGGTGCCCAGCCGGTGCGCCTCGGCACCGAAGTCGCCCCCGGCCAACTCGGGGGGGCCGCCCGATCCATAGAGGTCACGCACCGAGGTAAGCGCCAACGCCCAACCCGTGGAGCCACCGGCGAGGTACTCCTGCACGATGCCGAGATCTCGCCCCCCGCGTCTCCACAGCGCCAGCGGCGCGGCCAGGTGGTTGAAGCCCACCTCGTCGAGGGCGACGAGCATTTCCAAGGCGGGCCGTGGACCCTCCACGACGTCGTTGAAAACGGTGAAACCGAGGCGATCCTCAAAGGCCAGGGTGATCGATTCCTCGTCGCTTCGTACCAGGCGCACCAGGGCGGGATCGACTTCCTCGTGGCATACCGCCCGCAGCAGCAGGGCCGCCGTCTCGCCGTCGCGCATGGCGTCGAAAGCCACCGCGGTGCCGCCGCCATCGTCGAAGACACCCAGCACGGGATCCTCGCCATCGAGCAAGCGATTCTCGTCCCCTGGCGCGCGCAGCCCCAGGGGCACGTGGAGCACACCGGCGCCGGTCACTTCGGCGACCACGTCGATGATGCCGGGGCGCTGCGGGTTCAACACCTCGGCGTCGATGAGGCGAACCGGCCCGGCCCCGTCGGGCCAGCGGGGATGGCGGGCCACATACGACGCCAGCACATCGGTCAGCGCCGCGTTGGCCTCATCGCCGAGACGGCCGGGCCCGTCCCCGGTCGAGGAGGTCGGCGTCATCCCAAGGTCCCCAAGGCGGGGTCGCCCGGGCTGGCGGGATGTTCGGCGAGCAACTCGAACCAGTAGAAGCCGTAGGGCCCCAAGGTGACCGAGTACCGCGACCCTCCCACGGAGGGGAACGGTATGCGGCCGAGCAGTTCCACGGGCGTGCGATCCGCCCAGCGCGCCAAGTCGAGGTCGGCCGGTTGGGCAAAGCGGCTGAGGTTGTGCACGCACAGCACCGAGTGGGCGCCGGGCGGGCCGTTATTCGACACTCCCGGCGCTTCGGATCCAACCGATGCCCCCGACGCGTCCGACGCGTCCGATCCCGCCGCCGCAGATCGTCCGGCGCGAGAGACACGACTCATGCGCCCGGCCCGGCTCGGGGCGCGCTGCTGGTCAGGAAGCGGACGCGGGTTGCGCACGTAGGCGAGGATCGACGGGTTCTCGCACGGGACCACTTCGAAGGTGCCGGTGCCGAACACCGGGAACTGCGCACGCGTCTGGAGCATGGCGCGCATCCAATGCAGGAACGAGCTCGGGTTGCGCTGTTGAGCCTCGACGTTGACGGCCTGATAGCCGTAGACGGGATCCATGAGCGGCGGCAGGTAGAGCTGCGCGAAGTCGGCCTTGGAGAACCCGCCGTTTCGGTCCGGGCTCCACTGCATGGGCGTGCGCACACCGTCGCGATCCCCGAGATAGAGGTTCTCTCCCATGAGCAGCTCGTCGCCGTAGTAGATGAAGGGACTGCCCGGCAACGAGAACAGCAACGCGTACAGCAACTCGGCCAAACGGCGATCACCATCGAGGAGGGGGGCGAGTCGGCGCCCGATCCCCATATGCCGGCGCATGCGGGGGTCCTTGGAGTACTCGGCCACCATGTAGTCCCGCTCTTCTTCGGTGACCTTCTCCAACGTGAGCTCGTCGTGGTTGCGCAGGAAGATGGCCCACTGGGCCGTGGCCGGGATGTCGGGCGTCTGGGCCAGGATCTCGGTGATGGGAAAGCGCTGTTCGCGACGCACCGCCATGAACAAGCGGGGCATCAGCGGGAAGTGGAAGCACATGTGGCACTCATCGCCGTCGCCGAAGTAGTCGATGAGGTCGGCAGGCCACTGATTGGCCTCGGCCACCAGCACGCGATTGCTGTAGTTGGCCTCTACCTCCTTGCGTAAGCGGCGCAGCAGGTTGTGCGTCTCGGGCAGGTTCTCGCCCGTGGTGCCGTCGCGCTGGTAGAGGTACGGCACCGCATCGAGGCGAAACCCGTCGAGGCCGAGGTCCAGCCAGTACCGGACCACGCCGAACATGGCGTCGGCGACTTCGGGGTTGTCGTAATTCAGGTCGGGTTGATGCGAGTAGAAGCGGTGCCAGTAGTACTGCTCGCGCTGGGGCTCCCACTTCCAGTTCGATGACTCCACGTCGACGAAGACGACCCGAGCCTCCGGCCACCGTTGATCGTCGTCGTTCCACACGTACCAGTCAGCCTTGGCGTTGGTGCGCGTGGCGCTCGACTCCACGAACCACGGGTGTTGGTCGCTGGTGTGGTTCATGACGAGATCGGCGATGACCCGGATGCCGCGTCGATGGGCGTCGTCGAGGAACGTCACCAGGTCGTCGACCGAGCCCAAGTCCGGGTGCACGGTGAAGAAATCGCTGATGTCATATCCCCCGTCGCGCATGGGTGACGGGTAATACGGGAGGAGCCACAAGCAGTCGATGCCCAGCCATTCGAGGTAATCGAGCTTGGCCCGCAGGCCAGCCAGATCACCGATGCCGTCGTCATTGGCATCGAAGAAGCCGCGTGTGAGCACCTCGTAGAACACGGCCCGCTGGTACCAGTCGGCTTGTTCGGGGGCCGGCATCGCCGTGGGACGAATACCGGGCAGGCGCACGCCGGCGCGCTGAGCCCCACGCGGGGCGCCGACGCGCCCGCCCCCGGCCCGACGCACGGCCGAGGCGGGGCGCGGCACCCGCCGCAAGCGCGGGGGACGGGGAGGGTCCGGTGGACTCGGAGGAACGGATCCCGACACGGTCAGTGCACCATGGCCTTGATGATTCAGCGCCCCGTGAATTGCGCTCGGCCGGGGCCGAGCTCCAAGAACGAGTCCAGTCCCACCTTGGCATCATCGGTCTCGAAGACCGAGCAGAACAGCAGCATCTCATTGCGTAACCCGTCGGCCAGAGAAAGCGCCATGCCCTGGTCGATGGCCTGTTTGGCCAACGCCTGAGCTCGTCGCGGGCCGCGCGCCAGCGGCGCCGCCAGCTCGAGGGCAAGGTCCAATGCCAGTGCTCCCGCACTCGCACCCCGGCCGGCGTCGGCCACCACCCGGTCCACGAGCCCCAGACGCAGGGCTTCGGGTGCGTCAACCTGACGTCCGGTCAGCACCATGTCTTTGGCCCGGGCCGTGCCGATCAGGCGCGCCAGCCGCTGGGTGCCGCCGCCCCCGGGAATGATGCCCAGGAGGATCTCGGGCTGCCCGAGCCGAGCGTCGGCCGAAGCCACTCGCAAGTCGCACGCCAGGGCCAGCTCGAGGCCGCCGCCCAAAGCGACGCCGGTAATAGCCGCAATGGTGACGCACGGCAATGCCGCCAGTGCACCGGTGACGTCGTGCAATGCCCCTGCCACCGGGGCCGGCATCCCCGGCTGGGACAGCTCCTTGATGTCGGCCCCGACGGAGAACTGGCGGGCACCGCCCCACAGCACCACGGCGCCGGGAAGTTCTCCGACAAGATCGTCCACCACTTCCTGCAGTCGGTGCAGCACCGCCGTCGACAACGCGTTGCGCTTAGGACGGTTGAGGGTGACCACGGCCACCCCGTCATCACGGCGCTCGAGGACGACGAGCTCCTCGGATCCTGGCGCGCTACCGGCTACGTCGTGCATAGGAGCCCCCCATGGCGCGCACGGTACCGGACCGCCGAGCGCGGCGCTGTGAGGGTCAATCTCCGCTGCCACCGGCGGCGCGCTGGAGCAGCTCGTCGGCGGCTTGGTACGGGTCGAGTTTGTGATCGACGACGGCCTGCGCCAAGGACGCGAAACTTCCATGGGAGCGCAGACGATCGACTTCGAGCTCGATGCGGGCCACGAGCACGTTGCGGAACTCGCGCTCGAGGCGATGGCGACGACGAAGCTCGAGCCCGGTTTCGGACGTTCCCTCGCTCTCGATGTCGATCTCGCTCACGCCGGTGTCCTGGCTCTCACCGGGCCGGGATTCCTCTAGATGACGGCGATGTTCGTCGATTGTCCGCCACAGATAGACGACCCCGTCGCTGTTGAGCGCAGACGTTTCGACGATGGGAGGTCGCCAACTGGTGGGCGTGGAGAGATCGAGCATTTGCTCGAGGTCGCGCTTGGCCTCACGGGCGCCGGGAAGATCGGCTTTGTTGATCACGAAGATGTCGGCGGTCTCCAAGATGCCCGCCTTGTTGGCCTGAATGGCGTCTCCCCACTTCGGATTGACGACCACCACCGTCGTGTCGGTGGCCGACGCCACTTCGAACTCGACCTGGCCGACCCCGACCGTCTCGACCAGCACGGTGGGAAAACCCACGGCGGCGAGCACCCGCACAGCGACGGGCACGGCCAGCGCCAGGCCGCCCAGATGGCCTCGTGACGCCATGGACCGGATGAATACCTTGTCGTCGAGGGCGTGATCCTGCATACGCACCCGGTCGCCCAGGATGGCTCCCCCCGAAAATGGTGAGGAAGGATCGACAGCCAGTACCGCCAGTTGGTCGTCGCTCTCGGCGCGCGCCACCGAGAGGATGCGGTCGACGAGCGTGGACTTCCCCGCACCCGGTGGACCGGTGATCCCCACCGTGTAGGCCTCGGCGCCGCTGCGATACGCCAGCGCGGCAGCCGCCCGGCTGGGATCGCCTCCTCGCTCCACCGCCGACAAGAGCCGGGCCAGCGCCAGCCGGTTGCCCTCCGAGGCCGATTCGAACATGACCGGCGCATCAAAACGCCAGGCTCTCCCACCGCCCCCCACACTGGAGCCCGCCGAGCCCGCCGAGCCCGCCGAGCCCGCCGAGCCCGCCGAGCCCGCCGAGCCCGCCGAGCCCGCGCCCGCATCGTCGTGATCGGCGACCGGCACCGGACCCCCGTTCATGCGCGCACCACGTCGGCCCCGATGGAGGCGAGCATGCCGGCCAGGTCGTCATAACCGCGATCGACATGGTGCGCATCGGAGACCACGGTCTCGCCGTCGGCCACCAGGCCGGCCAGCACCAGGGCCGCTCCGGCGCGCAGGTCGGTGGCACGCACCGGTGCACCCGACAGCCGACGAACACCGCGCACCACGGCGTGGTGACCTTCGGTGCGGATGTCGGCTCCCATACGGCGAAGCTCATCGACGTAGCGGAATCGTCCCGAGAAGAGGTTCTCGGTGACGATGGCTACGCCGTCCGCCACCGACAACATGGTGACGAGAAACGGTTTGTAATCCGTGGCCACGCCCGGATACGGCAGCGTGGCCACATCCACGCTCTGGAGCTGCCCGTCGGACACGGCTTGAAGCCCCTCGGATGTCTGGGTCACAGCCACGCCGATCTGGCCCAGCTTCCGGATGAGCATGTCCATGTGATCAGCACGGGCGTCTTCGATCACGACGTCGCCACCGGCCAACCCGACGGCCGCCAAAAAGGTGGCCACCACGAGGCGGTCGCAGATGACGCGATGCGAAGCCGGGCGCAGCTCGTCGACACCTTCGACCTCGATGTGCGACGTGCCCGCTCCGGTGATCGACGCCCCCATGCCGATGAGCATGTTGGCCAGGTCAATCACCTCAGGCTCTCGAGCGGCGTTCTCGATGACGGTGGTCCCTTTGGCCAGCACGGCCGCCATGAGCACGTTGTCGGTGGCGGTGTGGCTGGGGTATTCGAAGACCACCTTGTTGCCGACGAGCCGGCCGGCGGGGACCGACGCCTCGAGGTACCCGTGCACCGTCTCGAAACTCGCCCCCAACGACGACAGCCCGTGCAGGTGGATGTCGACGGGTCGCGGACCGAAGTCGTCGCCTCCGGGCATCGACACCCGGGCCCGGCCGGTGCGAGCCAACAGTGGACCGAGCACCACCACCGAAGCGCGCATCTTCTCCACGAGCTCGTAGGGAGCCTCGGGCACCAACGTGGCCGGCGTGTCGATGATGAGGTCGCCGTTGTCCTGGCGCTCGGTACGAGCCCCGATGGCGGCCAAGACGTCGGCCATGATGCTCACGTCATCGATGCGGGGCACCCCCGACAGCACGTGACGCCCCTCGGCCAGCAAGCACCCCACCATGAGCTTGAGGGCGGAGTTCTTGGCCCCGCCGGCGCGCACCGTTCCCCGCAACGGGCCACTGGGGTGGACAACGAATCGATCCACTCCTCAGACCACCGGGTCCTCGGACCAGCGGCCGAACACCCCGGCCAGCGCGCCCACGATCTCTCCCACCGTCGCGTAGGAGCGAACCGCTCGGGTGATGGCGGGCATGAGATTGACCTCGCCCTGCGCGGCGTCGGTGGCCACGTCGACCAGCGCCTCGTCCACCTGGAGCTGGTCGCGTCGTTGGCGCACGGCGGCGAGACGCTTGCGCTGGGCCTCGTCGATCTCGGGGCCGATCAACAAGGTGGGTGGGGCCGGTTCCTCGTTCCCCTCGGTAAAGGCGTTCACCCCCACCACCAGGCGCCGGCCGCTCGACACCTTGCGCTCGAAGATGTAGGCCGAGTCGGCGATCTCGCTTTGGAACCAGTTCGCCTCGATAGCCGCCAGCACTCCTTCAAGCATCGAGCCGCCGCCGGTGGCGTCGAGGCGCGCAAATATCTCCTCGGCTTGACGCTCGAGCTCGTCGGTGAGGGACTCGACGAACCACGATCCACCCAGCGGGTCGGCCACATTGGCCACCCCGATCTCATGGGCCAGCACCTGCTGGGTGCGAAGCGCGATACGAGCTGACTTTTCGGTGGGCAGAGCCAGCACTTCGTCCATGGAGTTGGTGTGCAGGCTCTGGGTCCCTCCCAACACCCCGGCCAGGGCTTCGATAGCGGTGCGCACGATGTTGACCTCGGGCTGCTGGGCCGTGAGCGACACGCCGGCGGTTTGGGTGTGAAAGCGCAGTTGCATGGACCGATCCGATGTGGCCGCGTAGCGGCCCGCCATCCACCGCGCCCAGATGCGCCGAGCGGCCCGGTACTTGGCGATCTCCTCGAAGAAGTCCAGATGGGCGTTGAAGAAGAAGCTCAGCTGCGGCGCGAAGTCGTCGACGGCCAGACCCGACGCCATGGCCGCCTCGACATACGCGAAACCGTTGGCGAGGGTGAAGGCCAGCTCCTGGGCGGCGGTTGAGCCCGCTTCACGGATGTGGTAGCCGGACACCGACACAGGGTGAAAACGCGGCATCTCGGCCGCGCAGAAGCGGATGATGTCGGTGACGATGCGCATGGACGGGCGCGGCGGGAAGATGTACTCCTTTTGCGCCTGGTACTCCTTCAACATGTCGTTCTGCAGCGTCCCGCCCAGCTGGGCGCGCCGCGTGCCGCTGTCCTCGGCGGCACCGATGTACATGGCGAGCAGCATGGCGGCCGGCGAGTTGATGGTCATCGACGTGGTCACCGCGCCCAGGTCGATACCGGCGAAGAGGTCCTCGGCGTCGGCCAGGGTGTCAACGGCGACCCCGCAGCGCCCCACCTCCCCCTCGCTGTGGGGGTCGTCGGAGTCGCGCCCCATCAAGGTGGGCAGGTCGAAGGCGACCGACAGACCACCACTGCCGGCCCGCAACAGCTCCCGGAAGCGGACGTTGGTGTCCTCGGCGGTGCCGAACCCGGCGAACAGTCGCATCGTCCACAGCCGCGACCGGTACATGGAGGCATACGGCCCCCGCGTGTAGGGCGCCACGCCGGGGTAGCCCACGGTGGCCGGGTCCCCGGTCCAGTCCTCGGGGCCATACACAGGCTGGAGAGGAACCCCCGACATGGTCTCGAAGTCGCCGTCGCGCCGCGGTGACTCGTCGAAGGTGCGCTGCCACCGATCCCGACCCTCTTGGGGCCCTTGTCCGGAGGCGTCGTGCACGGGAACAAGCCTACGGGTCCGACACTGCCCCGACGCGCCCGGCGCGTTAGGGTCGAGGGGTGGCGCCCAATCCTCAGGCACCGGACAGGAACCTGGCCATGGAATTGGTCCGGGTCACCGAGGCCGCTGCCATGGCCGCGGGCCGGTGGATGGGCCGGGGCGACAAGGAGGGCGCCGACGGGGCTGCCGTCGAGGCCATGCGGATCGTCTTGCAGACGGTGTCAATGGACGGCGTCGTTGTCATCGGTGAGGGTGAGAAGGACAACGCCCCCATGCTCTTTAACGGCGAGCAGATCGGTGACGGGTCACCTCCGCCCACCGATATCGCCGTCGACCCTATCGACGGCACCACCCCGACCTCGATGGGACGAGGCGGCGCGCTGTCAGTCATCGCCGTGTCCGAGCGGGGCACCATGTTCAACCCCGGGCCCTGCGTCTACATGGAGAAGCTGGCCGTCGGACCCAAAGCCGCCGGCGCTGTCGACATCCGACGCTCCCCCACCGACAACCTCGAAGCCATCGCCAAGGCACTGGGCAAGTCGGTGCGAGACGTCACGGTGGTGATCCTTGACCGTGAGCGCCACAGTGATCTCATCGCCGAGGTCCGCGCCAGCGGGGCGCGCATCAAGCTCATCACCGACGGAGACGTGGCTGGGGCCATCTCCACGGCATGGCCCGATTCCGGCGTCGACGTCCTCTACGGCACCGGGGGCACGCCCGAAGGAGTTCTCGCCGCCGCCGCCTTGAAGTGCATGGGTGGAGAGATCCAAGGTCGGCTGTGGGCGCGCGACGAAGACGAGCGCCGGCTGGCCATGGCGGCGGGATACGATCTCGACGCCGTGCTCTGCACCGATGACTTGGTGTGCGGGGACAACTGCTTCTTCGCGGCGACGGGCATCACCGACGGTGCCTTGCTCCAAGGCGTGCGCTATCACGACTTCGGGTGCACGACCCAGTCTCTGGTGATGCGCTCACGCTCCGGAACGGTGCGCTTCGTGAGCGCCCGCCATCCCCTCGACAAGTTGCGCGAGTACAGCCAGATCGAATTCGGCTGACGGCGCGGGCCGGTTCGGCGCCGCGCCGAACCCGGCGAGCCAAGGATCAGCGGCGCTCCAGGTGCGCGGCGGCAAAGCCCCCGTAGGACGGCGGCGTCGTCGTCATGGCCGCGGCGACGAGCACCTTGGTGGCGCTGACGGTGCCGCTCGACTCCGTGCCGAAGGCAGCCACCAGGTCACCTACACAGACGGCGGCGAACGACGGCGAGGTCGCCCCCGGCGACACGAAGGTGGTCATCGTGCTCACGTCGACGGTGGACGTGGTGCTCATGAGGCCGCTCACGGTGAAGTCCCCACTGCTGTCGGCCACCCCGCAGGACCCTGACGAGTCCGAGCCGTTCACCGACGCCACCGTGCCGACGGCGCCGGGAAACAGGGGCACCACCACCGGCGCCGGGCTCACCAGCACGTTGGTGGCGCTGACCGTGCCGCTCGACTCCGGACCGAAGGCGGCCGCCAAGTCACCCACGCACACGGCCGCGAACGATGCCGAGCCCATGGCCCCAGGTGCGGCGAAGGTGGTGGTGGTGCTCACGTCCACGGTGGTGCTTTGGGCGTTGACGGGGATGGGGCCGATGGGGGTGAGCACGAACAGGCCGGCCGCGCCGGACACTCCGCACGATCCCGACGTGTTCGAGCCGTTCACCGATGCCACCGTGCCCACGGCGACCGGCAGCTTCGGCGGCACCGGGGCCGGAGCCAGGAGGACCTTGGTAGCGGTGACGGTGCCACTGGATTCGGCGCCGAGCGCGCCGACCAGATCACCGACACAGACGTCGGCAAACGTCGGCGTGCTCACCCCGAGCTCGAGGTAGGTGGTGGTGGTGCCCACGTCGACGGTGGTGGTGGTCGAGCTGTTCCTCCAGCCCGTCACCGTGAACGTGCCCGCCGCGTCGGCCACGCCGCACGATCCCGACGTGCTCGAGCCGTTCACCGATGCCACCGTGCCGAAGGCTCCTTGCGGCCCCGGCGGTGTGCGCGTCGGCGTAGGAGCCACGAAGATCTTGGTGGCGGTGACGGTGTCACTGGACTCGGTTCCCGTGGCGCCCACCACGCCTCCTACGCACACATCCGCGAACGAGGGCGTGGTGACGCCGGGTTCGACGAATGGCGTGGTGGTGGCCACGTCGACGGTGGTGGCGGTGGTGTCTCTCCATGTCATAAGGGTGAAGTCCCCCGCCGCACCCGACACGCCACACGTGCCCGCCACGGTGGACCCGTTGACCGACGCCACCGTGCCGAAGGCCCCGTGTGGCCGCGGTGCGGTGGGGGTGGGGGCGACGAACACCTTGGTGGCGGTAACCGTGTCGTCAGTCACGGCGCCCACGGCACCGGCCAGGTCACCGACACAGACATTGGCGAACGACGGCGTGCTGGCGTCGGGGGCGACGAAGGTGGTTGTCGTGCTCACGTCGACAGTCGACACCGTGGAGCTCCGAAAGCCTGTCACCGTGAAGGCGCCCGCGACGCCGGCCACGCCACACGATCCGGACGTGCTCGAGCCATTCACCGATCCCACCGTGCCGAAGGCTCCTTGCGGCGGGGTGTGCTGGTTCCAGCCGGCTCGGTGCCCCCGAGAGGCGCGCGACGTCGTGTGGGCGACAGCCACCCCACTCCCGAAAACGAGCACAACCGCCGTCGCCGCTGCGGTGATCTTTACCGTGCGCCAATTCCTGATCATGATTGTCCCCTTCAGTCACGAACGCGAACGATCCCCAGTCTTTGGTGGGGGGCGATACTTGTGAGTCTTTACCCGCCTTAGACGCGTTGCATCACAAAAACTGATGAACTTCCCGTCACGTTGTTGTCACACTGGGCGCCGACAACGCGCCTCACCTGCACCGTTGCCCCCGTCAGGCCGGTCTCACACCACCAGGCGCACGACCGAGACGGTGACGGCCTGGCCACCGAGCATGACTCGGTCGCCTCGGCGGTGCATGCGGACGATGCCTCCTCGGGGAGAGGCTTGTTCGCCCACCAGCTCGTCGCGCCCCAAGCGCTCTGCCCACACGCACGCCAGCGTGCAGTGGGCCGAGCCGGTCACGGGGTCTTCGGGGATCCCGGCGTTGGGCGCGAAGAAGCGGCTCACGCAGTCGATGCCGGTGCGATCACCCGCGGCGGTGACGATCAAACCGCGCGCGTCGAGATCGGCGATGGCGCGCAAGTCGGGCACGAGGTTGCGCACCAAGGCGGCGTCGACGAGTTCGACAATAAGATCTCGAGCGCCGCGGGCAAAGGCGGATGCCCCTTCGATGACGAATCCTGCAGGCGGATCGATGGCGACGGGCGCATCGGCGGGGAAATCCATCTCGATCCACCCATCGCCCGAACGCATGCACTCGAGCGCGCCACTTCTCGTATGGAACCGTCCGGCTCCACCGAGCAGGTGCGCGGCGGCCAAGGTGGCGTGACCACAGAGATCGACCTCGGCGGCGGGGGTGAACCAACGAAGGTCGTAGTCACCGTCGGCACGGGGCACGACGAAGGCCGTTTCCGACAAGTTCATCTCCGCCGCCACACGTTGCATGAAGTCGTCGTCAGGAAACGAGTCGACGATGGCAATGGCGGCCGGGTTGCCGGCAAAAGGACGATCGGTGAACGAATCGACGACGGTGAGTTCGAGCGTCATACCCAAATGTACGCCCCGGCCGGCGGCGCCAGCGCCCGCACCCGACGGCATCGCTTCACAAGGGCTCAGGCCCCGGCCACCTCGAGGCGCAACTGTGCGCGGGCCAGCGCATCGTCGTGCGCAAACTCGCTGCCATCGTCGCCGTGGCCCGCACCCCCCGAGCCGCTCGCGCTGGAGGTCGATCCGCCCGGACCAGCCCCTTGGGCGGACTCCGTCGCTCGGCGGGCCCGCTCCACGTCGATCTCCTCGGCCAGCTCGGCCATAGGGGCCAGCACCACGACGTGGTCGCCATCGACTTGGACGAAGCCTCCGTGGACGGCGGCTTTCTCCTCGGTGCCGTCTTCACGCTGAAAACGCACCACCCCCGGGACCAAAGCCCCGATCAGCGGCGTATGCCCGGGAAGAAAGGCCGCCTCACCGAAGTCGGTGCGCACCATGACCGCCTGCACCTCGGCTTCGAACACCAGGCGCTCGGGCGTGACCAATGAGGCGTGAATCGTGGCCATAGCCTCGAGCGCGCCCCGGCCTCGAGGGTCTTGGCCTTTTCCAGTACCGACTCCACCCCACCCACGTTCAAGAAGGCTTGCTCGGGAACGTCGTCGAGCTCGCCGTTCAAGAGCACTTCAAAGGACTCGACGCACTCGTCGATGGGCACGGTGACGCCCTTCAAGCCGGTGAACACCTCGCCGACGTTGAACGGCTGGGACAAGAAGCGCTGGATCTTGCGGGCCCGGTTGACGGTGAGTCTGTCCTCTTCGGACAGCTCGTCGAGACCCAAGATGGCGATGATGTCCTGGAGCTCCTGGTAACGCTGCAACACGCTCTGGACGCGCCGGGCCACCTCGTAGTGCCGGTCGCCGACGATCTCGGGAGTGAGAATGTTCGACGTCGAGGCCAGCGGGTCGACGGCCGGGTAGATCCCCAAGGACGCGATCTGGCGGCTGAGCTCGGTGGTGGCGTCGAGGTGGGTGAAGGTGGTGAACGGCGCCGGGTCGGTGTAGTCGTCGGCGGGCACGTACACCGCTTGGAGCGACGTGATGGAGCGACCCCGGGTGGAGGTGATGCGCTCTTGAAGCTCGCCCATCTCGTCGGCCAAGGTGGGCTGGTAGCCCACCGCCGATGGCATCCGGCCCAGCAATGTCGATACCTCGGATCCCGCCTGCACGAAGCGGAAGATGTTGTCGATGAAAAGCAATACGTCCTGGTTCTTCACATCACGGAAGTACTCGGCCATGGTCAGTGCGGCCAGCCCGACCCGCAAACGCACACCGGGGGGCTCGTCCATCTGGCCGTAGACGAGGGCGGCCTTTTCGATGACGCCGGATTCCTGCATCTCGATCCAGAGGTCGGTGCCCTCGCGGGTGCGCTCGCCGACGCCGGCGAACACCGACACGCCGCCGTGGTTGATGGCCACGCGGTTGATCATCTCCATGATGATGACGGTCTTGCCGACCCCGGCTCCCCCGAAGAGCCCGATCTTGCCGCCTTCGACGTAGGGCTCCAACAAGTCGATGACCTTGATGCCGGTCTCAAACATCTGCGAGCGCGGCTCGAGCGCGTCGAAGGGAGGCGCGTCGCGGTGGATCTCCCACATGTCGTCGGCCGTGCCGATGTCGTCGGTGTCGAGCGACTGCCCGAGCACGTTGAAGACGTGGCCCAAGGTGGCGTCGCCCACGGGCACGGTGAGGCCTCGACCCAAGTTGCGCACCGGAGCGCCGCGCTGCAACCCGTCTGTGGCCTTGAGGCACACGCAACGGACGCGGCCCTCGCCGATCTGCTGTGCCACTTCGGCGGTGACGGTGACCTTCGACCCGTCGAGGGTGAGATCCATTTCCACGGCCGTGTTGATCTCGGGCAGGCTCCGGGGCGGGAACTCGACGTCGACAACCGGTCCGGCGATGGCGACGACCCGCCCTTGGGGGCGCTCGGTGGCGGCGGTACTGGGTTCGGTGGCTGTGATGGTCATCGTGCTGTGTAACTCCCCTACTCGGTGTCGGCGGTTTGACGCAGTGCTTCGGCGCCGCCCACGATCTCCATGATCTCGGTGGTGATGGCGTCCTGGCGGGCCCGGTTCATAACCCGGGTGAGACTCTTGACGAGGTCATCGGCGTTGTCGGTGGCGGCCGCCATGGCTCGTTGGCGGGCCGTGTGCTCGCTGGCGGACGCTTCGAGCAGCGCCCCGAAAATGGCCGCCTCGACGTAGCGCGGCACGAGCTCGACAAGCAGATCGGGGGACTCGGGCTCGAACTCGGTGTACCCGTCGCGCTTCGGGCGCGGTGGCGTCCAAGGGATCGCCGCCAACCACCTCGCTGACGCCGGTGGCTCCTTCGCGGCCGGGCTCGGGGAGAGGCAGGAGCTGACACGTCTCGACGACCTGGGTCCCGGCCGAGAGAAAGCGCGTCGACACCACGAGCACTTGATCCACCTCGTCGGCGAGAAACAGCGGTGTGATGGCCGAGCGCGATGTGGCGGGCATTCTCGAAGGTGGGCCGTTCACTGAAGCCGGCAAACGAGGAGTCCACCTCGACGCGGCGGAAACGGAAGAACGACTGTGCTTTTTTGCCCGCCGCGAAGATGCGGTACTGCCGGCCCTCGGCGGTGCCGCTGCGGACCATGCGCTCGGTGGGTCGCAACACGTTGGCGTTGTATCCACCGCACAACCCGCGGTCAGCCACGATGGACAGCACGGCGATGCGCCGAGGAGCGTCGGGGACTCCGATGATGCGCCCGGCGGTGTCCCCGGCATCGGCAGCCGCTTCGGCCAGCACCTGGGCGATGCCGCGCAGATACGGGGCCGCCCCGGCGATGCGCCCTTGTGCCCGCACGATCTGGGAGGCGGCGATGAGCTCCATGGCGCGCGTGATCTTCTGCGTGGCCTGCACGCTCTTGATGCGCCTCCGAATGATGCGTTCTTGACCGCCAGGCATGGTTAGGCGTTTGCCCCTACGACATCGAAGCTGTTCTTGAACTCTGTGAGCGCAGCCTTCAGTTCGGCCTCGTCGGGCAAGGTGCCCTTGGTCCGGATCGTCTCGAGCAACTCGGGGTGATTGGCCCGCAGGTTCTCCAGCAGCTCGGCTTCGAAGCGCCGCACCTCCGATACCGGCACGTCGTCGACCCAGCCGTTGGAGCCGGCGTAGATCACCATGACCTGCTCCTCGACCGGCAGGGGGGCGTTCTGCGCCTGCTTGAGCAGCTCGGTCAGTCGATAGCCACGATCGAGTTGGGCCTGCGACACCTTGTCGAGCTCGGAGCCGAAGGTGGCGAAGGCCTCGAGCTCGCGGAACTGCGCCAGGTCGATCTTCAAGGTCCCGGCCACCGAACGCATGGCTTTGACCTGGGCGGCGCCCCCGACGCGCGACACCGAGATGCCGACGTTCATGGCCGGCCGCACGCCGGCGTAGAACAGCTCCGACTCGAGATAGATCTGGCCGTCGGTGATGGAGATGACGTTGGTGGGGATGTAGGCGGAGACGTCGCCACCTTTGGTCTCGATGATGGGGAGCGCGGTCAACGATCCCCCGCCGTTGGCGTCGGACAGCTTGGCGGCCCGCTCGAGGAGGCGACTGTGGAGATAGAAGACGTCTCCGGGGTAGGCCTCGCGTCCCGGGGGCCGGCGCAGGAGCAAGGAGAGCTGACGATAGGCCTCGGCTTGCTTGGAGAGGTCGTCGTAGACGATGAGGGAGTGCTCGCCGTTCTCCATCCAGTGCTGGCCCATGGCGCATCCCGAGTAGGGGGCCAGGTACTTGAAGGGTGCGGGTTCAGAGGCGGGGGCGGCGACCACCACCGTGTACTCGAGGGCACCGAACTGGGCCAAAGTGGCCACCGTCTTGGCGATGGACGAACCCTTCTGCCCGATGGCCACGTAGATGCACTTCACCCCCTTGCCCTTCTGGTTGATGATGGTGTCGATCGCCACCGTTGTCTTGCCGGTCTTGCGGTCACCGATGATGAGCTCGCGCTGGCCGCGCCCGATGGGCGTCATGGAGTCGATGGCCTTGATGCCCGTCTGCATGGGCTCGGTGACCGGCTTGCGGGCCACGATGCCGGGAGCCTGTACCTCGAGGCGCCGGGTCTCGGTGGCGTTGATGGCCCCTTTCCCGTCGATGGGCTGGCCGAGGGGGTCCACCACCCGACCGAGCAGGGCGTCGCCAACGGGAACCGAGAGGATGCGGCCGGTCGCCTTGACCCGCTGCTCCTCATCCAAGTGGGCGTCGGAGCCGAGCACGACGGCCCCGATGGTGTCTTCGTCGAGGTTGAGGGCCAGCCCGAGGGTGCCGTCTTCGAACTCGAGGAGCTCGTTGACCGACGCGTGAGGCAGGCCCGACACGCGGGCGATGCCGTCACCAACCTCGGTGATGCGACCTATCTGTTCGCCGGTGACTTCAGGGATGTACTCGGTGACGTGTCGCTGCAGGGCGGCGGCGATCTCGTCGGCGCTGATGGTCAGCTCTGCCATTTAGATGTGTGCTCCTCTGGTTGCCTCCTCGGGGCCGAGGAGGTTCTCTTGCAGCTCTTCGAAGCGCCTGCGCATGGTGGCGTCCACCAATAGGTCACCGATCTCGATGACGGCGCCGGCGATGAGGGTTGGATCTTGTGTGATCTGCAGTTCGACGGGCTTGCCGGTGACGCTGTCCGAGAGCGTCGGCCATGGCCGATTGCTCGTCGTCGTCGATGGGCCGTGCCGTCGACACGCGTGCCACGCGCCAGCCGCGCGCCCGAGCCGCTTGTTCGGCGAGCCGGTCGAGGGCGCCCACCACGTCGCGTAACCGGCCCCGCAGGCTCATGACGGCCAGTCGGAGTGTGGTGGGCTCGACCTTGCCGGCCACGAGCCCCCCGAGCAACTGGCCGCGCCCGTCGGCGGGCCGACTGGGATCCGACAAAGCGCTGCGCAGCGCCGGCTGGGACTCGATGATGCGAGCCAAGCGGAATAGCTCTTCCTCGATCGTCTGGAGATCACCGGGGCCGGTGAGCTCCTCGAACAACGCCTCGGCATAGCCGGAGGCGAAGTTGCGCTGGCCGGTGCGACTCAACGCCGGCTCCTCGGCCCGCACCTCGTCGGGGCCGAGTTCGTGCAGATGCAGTACCAGCTCGAAGAGCTCGTGCAACGTGGTGTTGAGGTCATCGGCGCGCGACGTCCCTACCGCCCACAACACCAGTCGCAGTGCGGCCGGCTGCACCCGCGTGGCCAGAAGGTCCTCGAGCACGGCCCGACGGGCCGCCGTGGGCACGCCGAAATCGGTGAGGTTGGCGCCGAGAGATCCTTCGTCGGCGACCAGGTGGGCCACGGCCTCGATGTCAGCGGCCACGGGCCCCACCACGTCGGCGTCGAGCTCCTCGACCACCGCCGCGGTGTAACCCATGAGAGATGCGTGCACCTCGGTCCTCTCTCCTCGCGCCCCGGCTCAGGAGCCGGTGGCCGAGCCGGCGCTGGAGCGCAGCGCGGCGACGGCTTCATCGATCATGGCGCGGTGTCCGGCCGCGTCGACCTCGCGCCCGACGATCTGCCGGGCCACCGACAGCACCAGGGCGGCCACCTGACTACTTACCTCGTCGATGGCTCGCTGGCGCGCCACGGTGATCTCGGCCTCGGCACTCGACACCAGACGCTCGTACTCGGCGCGTCCGCGCGCCTCGCCGTCACCTTGCACCCGCTCGGCTGTGCGCGTCGCCTGGCCGACGATGTCGCGGGCCTGTTGGCGCGCTTCGTCGAGGATGCCCTGACGCTGCGCCCTCGTCTCATCGGCCTCGTGACGAGCGGCGTCGGCCGCCTCGAGCGAGGCCCGGATCTCTTCTTGGCGCTCGGTGAGCGCCTTGTTGAGGATTGGCAGCACCTTGCGGGCGATGAACCACAGCACGATCAGAAAGGCGACGACCTCGATGATGATGGTGCCGTTGGGCACCAGAAAGTTGCTACTGGCGATGAGCATGATCGATTGGTCTCGTTCCGGTGGGCGCCGGGGCCCGCACTGCGGCCCCGGCGCATGACGGGTTACTTCTTGTACAGGGAGAAGACGAACAGGGCGGTAAAGGCCAAGTTGATGAAGTACATGGCCTCCACCAGACCAACGGTGAGGAACATGATGGTGAACAGGCGGCCCTGAGCCTCGGGCTGCCGAGCCACGCCGGCGATGGTCTGGCTACCGGCCAGCCCGTCACCAATAGCGGCACCAATGGCGCCGCCCCCCATCAGCAGACCGCCGCCGATCATGGCGCCGGCCAACTGGATGGCTTGGGACTGGGTGTCTGCTGCCATATCAGTCGAACTTCCTTTCCATTTCGGTTGTCGTGTAGAGCTGGGTTGCCGCGTCGCAACCCGACGCACCACATAGAGCGTCAGTGGGCATCGGTGGCCATGGCGGAGTCGAAGTACAAGATGGTGAGCAACGAGAAGATGAAGGCCTGGATGACGCCGATGAAGAGATCGAACAACTTCCAAAGGATGTCAAGGACCGGTGTGGCGACGTACCCGATGGGGATATGGGAGATGTTCCATATCCCCAGCGCGGCGATGAGGGCCAGCATGAGCCCACCCGACAACAGGTTGCCGAAGAGCCGCAGGGCCAAGGTGAGCGGCTTGGCGATCTCCTCGACCCCGTTGATGAAGCCGTTGACCGGGAAGAGGAACTTGGGGAACGGCTGCGACACGTAGTGCTTGAGATATCCGCCGATCCCCCGGGCCCGCAGCGAGGCGATGTGGACCGGGATGATGACGATGAGGGCCAGGGCCACGGTGGTGTTGATGTCGCCGGTGGGGGCGGGAAGCCACTCGACCGGCGAACCGATGCCCAGGGCCTCGAACCAGTTGGCCACCAAGATGAACACGAAGAGGGCCACCGCCAACGGGACCACGGCGGCACCGGCCGGACCGATGGAGCCCTCGACCTGCTTCTGTACAGCCGAGACACCCATTTCGAAGACGAGTTGCAACTTGCCCGGCACTGCGCTGGTGGCCCGGGCCCGCAATGCCAGTCCGAGGGCCACGATGATCAAGATGGCCACACCGGTGGCCCACAGCGTGTCGACGTTGACGGTCAGGCCGAAGAGCTTGCGCTCGACGTGATTGCCGACGGTGATGTTGGCGGCCAGGAACTTCCCCGCCGCGGGCACGAGCGACCCCGTCACGGTTCTGTGCTCCCGGTGTCAGGAACAGCCACGCTCGACCCGGTGCGCACCATGGCCACCACCACGTTGCCGAGCAACATGAACTGGAAGACGGCCAGCCCCACAATGGTGCCGAAGCCGACTTGGTGCGACACGAAGACGAGACCCAAGGCGACGACGGTGAGCAGTCCGAGGCGCCCGAGAGTGTTCATGGCCAGCGGGCGCCGTGACTGCTCGCTCGCCTTGGCGACCTGCTTGAGCGCGGCACGCGATATGAGGCGGAAGTTGACCATGGCCAGAGACAGGCCGATGCACAGACCGAGCCCGATGAGCCCATAGCCGGCCACGGTGAGCCCGACCAGCGCCACCACGCCGACGGCCAAGGCGCCCAGGGCGGTGCGCCGGCCCACGGTGGAGATCTCCGGCAACGAGAACGACGAAAAAGCGGCGGCCATCATCGGCGTAGCCACCTCGTGTGTGCGTTTCGCATGTCGCCGGCGCAGTGCGCCGCCATCACATGTAGCGACGCACTTGCCTGACGGTCGCTCCGACGGCGGCAAAGATCCCAAAGGCCAACCCGATGAGCGTGGCGATGGGGCTCGAGTGCAACCAGGCGTCGATCCCGAGACCGATCCCAAGCCCGCCGGCGATCATCAGTGCCGAGGCAAGTCCCATCGACATGAGGTCGAAGGCTCGCGGAGATGGTTTGTCCTCCACGTCGTATGCCCGGGCGCGCGCCGGTCAAGGAGAGGTCGTGCATCGCCTGAGCCCGCCCGGACTCACGCGGTGGGCCAGGCGCCTGGGCCGGTACCGATTGTGTTCGGCGTCTTGCGTCGAAGACCGTCGGGCAGGAGAAGGCGCACAGCACAATATTGGCATCGGACCCCCCTGGGCGGCAAAACGAGCACAACCTTTGCGGGCCGTGCTGGGCTACTTGCTGTCTGCAACCGTATCCGTCGGACCTGACCATACTCGGGCGGCCGGTCGATCGGCGCCGCCTGAGCGTATCGAGCGCGACACGGCGTGGCGGGCCCCGCCGGCCACCGGTACAGACGGCTTCGCCCGGGTGGCCGCCGGTGCCGGAGCGCGACGGGCGGCGACCGGGGCCACCACCTGGGCCGGCACCGCCGTGGGCTGAGCGTCAACCGGCACGGGGGCGCGTTCGGGCTCCGGCACACGGCCCGGCTCGAGACCGGGGCCCGGCTCTGAAGTGGGGAGGGAGGCCGCCACCGGAGCCGGGCGAGGCTCGGCCGCGTGGGCGCCAGGCCGACGCCGACGGCTGCCTCTGCCGTTGCCGCCCTTGCGCAGCCCGGGGTGGAACCAGGTGTAGAGCGCCAACAAAAAGATGAGCAGGCCGAAGGGGATCACGGCGTTGCCTTGATGGCCGAACAAAGGGAACAGCACGAAACCCGACAAAAGTGCGGTCCAGCCCCACAAGATGACGACCGTTCTGCGCTGGCCGTGACCGAGCCGCAAGAGGCGGTGATGGAGGTGGTCCTTATCGGGCGTGTGGAAGCTCGTGCCCTTGGCCGTGCGCCGGATGAAGGCAAAGGCCATGTCGAAAATGGGCACCCCCAAGATGAACAGCGGGATGAACAAGGGGGCAAAGAAGAAGTAGGTCTGGCCGCTGTAGTCAGGCGTGCGGCCTCCGATGACCATGGTGGCGGCGGCCATGAGCAACCCGAGGAACAAGGCGCCGGCGTCGCCCATGAACGCCTTGGCGGGGTTGAAGTTATGGGGCAGGAATCCCACGCACACGCCGAACGCGATCACCGCGATGAGCGGTCCCAGGTTGTCGCTCGGAAGGATGCCGAGGTGTTCGAGGCGAAGGCCGTAGATGGCCAAGGCACCTGAGGCGATGGCCACCACGCCGGCCGCCAGCCCGTCGAGGCCGTCGATGAGGTTGACGGCGTTGGTGATCACGATCACCCACACGGCGGTGAGCAGCGGCGTGATGGCCGGCGACAGCACCAAAAACCCCACCAAAGGGATCTTGAACTGGAACATGGTGACGCCCAGGAACACCAGCATCATGGCAGCCAGGACCTGGCCGGCCATCTTGGCGGGGGCGGACATGTCCCGGGCGTCGTCGATGAGCCCTACGGCAAAAATCACGGCGGCGCCGAGGACGAGCCCTATCGGTTCCGACGAGTCGAATAACCCCGACACGCGCAGCGGCGACAGCTGGGTGGCGACCACCATGGCGATGATGAATGCGATGAACATGGCCGCTCCCCCGCCGTAGGGGGTCACTTGGTGGTGGATGCGACGCTCGTCGGGCTCGGCCACCAGGCCCACGCGACAGGCCAGACGCCGGATGGGGAACATGGACAGATAGGTCGCCAACGCGGCCACCACTGCCACAAAGGCGTAGGGCCCCAAGGGGGGCATGCCCTCAGTGCCTCCGTCTTCCTGCCGGCCCGTCGCCGGTGAGCTCTGGATAGGGCGGGAAGCGGCCGCACAGCTCGAGCACGCTGGCGCGCACCTTGGCGGTGGCACCCTCGTCATCACGATTCCGCAGAGCCGTGGCGATGAGAGCGGCGATCTCGGCCATGTCCGACTCCATCATGCCCACTGTCGTCTGCGCGGCGGTGCCCAGGCGCAGACCCGAGGTCTGAAACGCCGAACGCGGGTCGTCGGGGATGGTGTTGCGATTGAGCGTGATCCCGGCCCGATCGAGTGCCTCTTGGGCCACCTTGCCGGTGAGATCGGGGTCGAAGGGACGCAGGTCCACGAGGAGCAGATGGTTGTCGGTTCCCCCCGACACCAACCTGAAGCCTTCGCCGGCCAACGCCGCGGCCAAAGCCCGGGCGTTGGCCACCACCTGGGCGGCGTAGATGGAGAAACTCGGTAGCGACGCCTCTTTGAAGGCAACCGCCTTGGCGGCGATGACATGTTCGAGGGGGCCGCCTTGGAGGCCGGGGAACACCGCCGAATCAATGGCCTTGGCCAGTTCGCCTTGGCACAAGATGGCCCCGCCCCGAGGCCCGCGCAGGGTCTTGTGCGTGGTCAACGTCACCACATCGGCCACGCCGACAGGACTTGGATGCGCCCCTCCGGCCACCAGACCGGCCGGGTGGGCCAGGTCGAACATGAGGCGCGCCCCCACGCTGTCGGCGATCTCGCGAAACGGTGCGGCATCGATGACGCGGGGGTAGGCCGTCGCCCCCGCCACGATGAGCGCCGGGCGCTCAGTTTTGGCCAAGTCGGCCACCTGGTCGAAATCGATGACCTCGCCGGGTCGATCGGGGTCATCGGACGCCGGGGTGACGCCATAGGCGACGAAACGCCAGATCTTGGAGGTCACGCTGGCCGGCGAACCGTGGGTGAGGTGTCCCCCTTGGTCGAGGCGCATGGCCAGCACCGTGTCGCCGGGTTCGAGCAAGGCTTGGTAGGCAGCCAGGTTGGCGTTGGCCCCGGCGTGCGGCTGCACGTTGGCGTGCTCGGCACCGAAGAGCGTCTTGGCCCGCTCCCGAGCCAGCTCCTCGACCTCGTCGATCACCTGGTTCCCGCCGTAGTACCGCCGGCCCGGATAGCCCTCGGAGTATTTGTTGGTGAGCAATGAGCCGGTGGCCGCCAACACGGCCGTGGAGGTGAAGTTCTCCGAGGCGATCAGCTGCAGCGTCGTCGATTGGCGTCGGGCTTCGGCGCGCAGCAACGCGGCGATCTCGGGATCCTCGGCCAGCCACGGATCGAACGGCGTCGCTCCGAATTCGCCCGCCGAGGTCCCGTCACTCATCTGTCCTGTCCGATCTGCACTGGTGATATTCGTCCTCGGCTCATCTGCCGCGCCACCCGGTGGGCTGCCCATGCCGCCCGAGGGGGACTCGAGGGGAGGACACTCGACAGCCCGAAGCCTACCCACGCGACCGCGAGGGCCCGCGGCGCTCAGGCGGTACGCTCCGGCGCCGTGGCCCTCGACCCCCGCACCCCGGTGCTGGTGGGTGCCGGGCAGGTGGGCGCCAAGGCCGAGCTGAAGACGCCGATCTCCGAGCGACCCGAACCCGCGGACCTCATGGCCTGGGCCCTGGAGGAAGCCGCCGCCGACTGTGAGGGTGGAGGGTCCGGAAGGCGCCTGCTCGACCGGGTCCAATCCTTGCGGGTCATTCTCCCGTTGAGCTGGTCGTACGTGAACCCCGGCCTCCTGGTGGCGGCGCGCCTGGGCATCGAGCCCGCCGAGCTCGCCCTGTCGGTCATCGGCGGCAACGAGCCCCAGGCCATTTTGAGCCAGACGGCTCTGGCCATCGCGGCCGGCGACATCGACGTGGCGGTGGTGGTGGGGGCCGACTGCATCGGCTCGCGTCGAGCGGCCCGTCGCCACCCCGACCGCCCCAGGCTGCCCTGGACCGTGCAATCTCCGGACACCCCGGCCCCCCAGACGCTGGGTATCGCCCATAGGCCCGTGAGCGAGTTCGAGCTCGAGCACGGGCTCGACCGCCCCATGCGGGTGTACCCCCTGTTCGAAAACGCCCTGCGGGCCGCGGCCGGAGCGAGCATCGACGAGCACCAGGTCGAGGTGTCGGAGCTGTGGGCACGATTCTCCGAGGTCGCTTCGGGCAATCCCCATGCATGGTCGCGCCGGCCTTTCAGCGCGCCCGATATCCGGACCGTCTCCGCCGACAACCGTATGATCAGCTTCCCGTACCCCAAGCGCATGAACGCCAATGACGGCGTGGACCAAGGTGCCGGGCTCATCTTGTGCTCGGTGTCGGCTGCCCGTAGCGCCGGGGTGCCCGAGGACCGCTGGGTGTTCCCCGTCTCGGGGGCGGACGCCCATGATCATTGGCTCCTGTCGAACCGCCAGAACATGTCCTCCTCGCCGGCCATGGCGGCCGTCGGGCGTCGAGCTCTCCAACTCGCCGGGGCGGGCATCGATGATGTGGACCGGTTCGATCTGTACTCGTGCTTCCCCTGTGCCGTGGAAATGGCGGCGGCCGCGCTCGGGGTGCGTATCGACGACCGACGGTCGCTGACGGTGACAGGCGGTCTGACCTTTGCCGGCGGACCGGGCAACAACTACGTCACCCACTCCGTCGCCGCCATGGCCAGCAAACTGCGTGAGGAGCCCGGGTCTCTGGGCATGGTCACCGGGCTCGGGTGGTACGTCACCAAACACTCGGTGGGCCTGTGGTCCACGTCACCGCCGAGTGCCGGGTTTCGTCACGCCCAACCACAAGACGAGATCGACGCCCTGCCACAGCGTGTCAGCGCGCCACAGCACCGCGGCGACGCCGTCATCGAGACCTATACCGTGGTCCACGGTCGCCACGGCGAGCCCGAACTCGGCGTGGCGGCGTTACTGACCGTCGACGGCGCCCGGACGTGGGGCACCACCACCGACGGCGACGACCTGGCCGGGCTGATGGAGGGCGACTGGTGCGGCCGCACCGTGCGCGTCGGAGACGAAGGCCGCCTCGAGCTGCGTTGAGAACGCGCCCTCAACAGGAGCGCACCAGGACCAGGGCTTTGAGGAGCGCACCCCACTCGTAGAGCACGTCGAAGGGGAGCCGGGTCACGGGGTCGCCGACGGGAACCATGGAGAGCCGCGCCGTCGTGCACCGCTTGAACAGCAGGCGCGCCCGGGTGACCTGGCTGTGCTCGGAGACGACGATGAGCGTGTCCCAGTGTCGCCGTGCTGCCAGGGCCGCCACGTATTCCGCTTCGCCGCGCGTGTCGAGCGGCTTGGCCCTGAAGCAGATCACCTGCACGCCGGCCACCGGCCGAGGGCACGGCGCCACGTGACCAGGTTCCCCGCCCAGTGAGATCACCGCTGTCGACGCGTAGCCTTGTTGGACCAGGTCCATGGCTTTGTGGGCTCGGCGCTGCCCGGGGTCGCCGCCCAAGGCGACCACCGCGTCCACATGGGTGGGGGCGTTGGTACTGGGGAAGAGAAACAGCAGAGCCGTGGCGCCGAACAAGACGAGTACCACCGCCACCACCACGGCCAACAGCCGCCCCAGCCAGCGGCGGGGCATGACGCGCATCAGCCCGGCTCCCCCGACGCGCACGCCGACGCGTCACCGGCGGCCAAGTCCTCCAACGTCACCGCCCCGGCGCGCAACACGCGCAACTGGGCGCCGGTGACATCCACCACCGTGGAAGGGACACCACCGCCGCTGACACCGTCCACCACGGTCACAGCCTTCCCGAATTCGGCCATGACTTCGGCGGCACTGTGCATGGGAGGCGCGCCATGACGGTTGGCGCTGGTGGTGGCGAGGGGGCCCACCCGCCCACACAACCGGCGGGCGAGATCATGCGACGGACAGCGCAGCCCGATGGTGGTGTCATGGCCGCCAAGGGCCCAGTCGATACCAGCGCGACGCGGCACCACGATGGTGAGAGGACCGGGCCAGTACCGAACAGCCAGGGCACGGGCCCGCGCCGACAAGCCATCAGGTCCCGCCAGCGCGTCGGCCTGGTCCATGTCGGCCACGAGCACCGGGAGCTCGAGCTCGAGAGGCCGACCTTTCAACGCGAACACCGAAGCGGTGGCGCCAGGGCGACTGGGGTCGACGGCCAAGCCGTAGACGGTGTCGGTCGGCAGGGCCACGATTTCGCCGGCCTCCAAGGCGGCCGCCGCCGCGTCAAGGTCCGGATCAGGCACCGGGCCACCGCGCCACGAGAGCTCGAGGGCGTCCGGCCAAGTCGACGCGCACAGCCGGCGACGCGAACCCGACCTCGGACGCCAGCGCTTCGACGGCCGCTGCTTGATGAGGGGCGAGCTCGAGCACGAGGGAGCCGCCGGCCGCCAACCACGACGGTGTGCTCCGGACCAGTTCGTCGAGGGCTTCGAGGCCGCGGGGTCCCGCCACCAAGGCGTCGCGGGGCTCGTGATCGCGCACGACGGGATCGAGAAGCCCCCACTCCGACTCGCTGACATAAGGAGGGTTGGACACCACGAGGTCGAGGTGACCGGCCATATCGTCGGGGAGTGCGGCCCACCAAGACCCTGCCGCCCCGTGCACGCGGCCCATGACATCGGGCCGCACACGCGCGAGCGCGGCGGCGTTCTCCTCGAAGAGCTCCAGGGCACCACGGGAGCGGTCGGTGGCCCACACCTCGAGATCGCCAGGTCCTTCGGCGGCTAACGACAGGGCGATCACCCCCGAGCCGGTGCCCAAGTCGGCCGCTACCAACGGCCGGCGGGCGACGTCATGGATGCGGCGGAGCTCCTCGAGGGCGAACCCGACGACCTGCTCGGTTTCGGGCCGGGGCACAAGGCCACGAGCGTCCGTGCGGACGTCGATCTCACGAAAGGCCCAGCAACCGAGCACGTATTGCAGCGGTTCACCACCTTGCACGCGCCGCGCCATGTCGTCGCGCGTGGCGTTGCACGGTAGGGGCAGCCGGCTCCTCGAGCTGCGCGACGAGGGCATTGTCGTCCACGCCAGCGGCACCGGCCACGATCCATCGAGCTTCCGATGTCGACCCGAGCCTCGTTGCCACCGAACGCACCAGCGCGCCGAGGGTGGCCGTGGTCATTCACCAGCCGCCGCAGCGCCGCCCTCTTCGATCTGACGGGTTCGCTCCGCGGTGAGCAATGCGTCGACGAGCTCATCGAGATCGCCTTCGAGCACACGGTCAAGCTTGTGCAACGTCACCTTCACGCGGTGATCGGTGACGCGGTTCTCCTTGTAGTTGTAGGTCCGCACCTTTTCAGAGCGGCCGCCGCCGCCGACCTGGCTGCGGCGCTGCTCGGATTGCTCGGCGGCCTGACGATCCTGTTCGGCCTTGAGTAGGCGGGCCCGCAAGACGACCATGGCTCGAGCCCGGTTCTGGATCTGACTCTTCTCGTCTTGCATGGACACCACGATCCCCGTGGGGATGTGGGTGAGTCGGACGGCCGAATCGGTGGTGTTGACCGATTGACCACCGGGGCCCGTCGACCGGAACACGTCGACGCGCAAATCAGAGGGATCGATGGCCACGTCGACCTCCTCAGCCTCGGGAAGAACGGTAACGGTGGCCGCCGAGGTGTGCACTCGGCCCTGGGATTCGGTGACCGGCACACGTTGCACCCGATGCGGTCCACCTTCGTGCTTGAGCCGTTGCCAGGCATCTTTGCCCTTGACCATGAACGTCACCTCGTTGAAGCCTTCGCGTTCAGAAGCGTCTGAGGACAGCACTTCGAGACGCCAGCCGCGGTGCTCGGCATAACGGCGGTACATCTCGTAGAGATCGCGGGCAAAGAGGTTGGCCTCCTCGCCTCCTTCGGCGCCGCGGATCTCGATGATGACGTTGCGGCCGTCGTTGGGGTCGCGAGGAAGAAGTAAGAGGCGGAGCTCCTCCTCGAAAGTCTCCACGTCGGACTCGGCTCGTTCCAGCTCGACGCGCACCAGCTCGCGATCGTCGCCGCCGGCGTCGCTGAGCATCTGGCGACCAACCTCGACGTCATCTTCGGCATCACGCAGACGCCGAGCCACTGAGATCAGCGCCTCGAGCTCTTTGTGGCGACGCGACTGGTGGCGCAGGCGCGCCTGATCACCGACTACTTCGGGATCGGCCAGAGCCGTGAGCACCTTGTCGTGCTCGAGCTCCCATGAGGCCAGACGGTCTTGGTCCACGAAACCAGGGTACAGACGGCTCCCACGTCACCTGGCGCCCGCGGCGGGCGTCAGCAGACGCGGCGCCGCCCGCAGCGCACCGGAATGCGTCAGCGAGAAGGTGCCGGCGAGGCAGGAGCAGCCGGGCGCTTGGCCCGCGCTCCCCTCTGGCCGTAGCGGCGCTGGAAACGCTCCACGCGGCCACCCGAGTCGACGAGCTTCTGCTTGCCGGTGAAGAACGGATGGCACTCGTTGCACAGTTCCGCATGCAGCTCGGCCTTGGTCGAGCGCGTGATGAAGGTGTTGCCGCACGAGCAGCGCACGTTCGACTCGATGTACGGGGGGTGGATTTCAGGCTTCATGGTGACGTCCAGTGTACGGGTTTATCGGGATCAGACGGCCGGGCCCTTGGCGATCTCCGCCAGGAACTCGTCGTTGGACTTGGTGGACCGGATCTTGTCGATGAGCAGCTCGAGACCCGGCGCCCCGCTGCCGTCGGCGGCCAAGGCGTTGAGCACCCGGCGCAGCTTCCACACCTGCTGGAGCTGGCCACGCTCGAAGAGCAGCTCTTCGTGGCGGGTCTGGCTGGCGTTGACGTCGATGGCCGGGTAGAGACGGCGTTCGGCCAGGCGACGGTCGAGACGCAGCTCCATGTTGCCGGTGCCCTTGAACTCCTCGAAGATGACCTCGTCCATCTTGGACCCCGTCTCCACCAAGGCCGTGGCCAAGATGGTGAGCGATCCGCCTTCCTCGATGTTCCGGGCGGCGCCGAAGAACCGCTTGGGCGGGTACAGCGCACCGGAGTCCACACCACCGGACATGATGCGCCCGCTGGCGGGTTGCGCCAGGTTGTACGCCCGGGACAAGCGGGTGATGCCGTCGAGCACGATGACCACGTCCCGACCCAGCTCGACGAGCCGCTTGGCCCGCTCGATGGTGAGCTCGGAGATCGATGTGTGCTCGTCGGAGGGACGGTCGAAGGTGGATGCCACCACCTCGCCTTTGACCGACCGACGCATGTCGGTCACTTCTTCGGGCCGCTCGTCGACAAGGAGCACGATGAGGTGCACCTCGGGATTGTTGGCCTCGATGGAGTGGGCGATCTGCTTGAGGATCGTGGTCTTGCCCGCCTTCGGCGGCGACACGATCAAGCCTCGCTGGCCTTTGCCGATCGGCGAGAGCAGGTCGATGATCCGCGTGGTCGCCTCGGCGGGACCGGTGGTCTCGAGACGAAGCTTCTCGTCGGGAAACAGCGGCGTCAGATCCTCGAAGCGAGGACGGACACGAGCCTCTTCGGCCGTCAACCCGCACACGGAATCAATGCGGATGAGGGCCGGGAACTTCTCGTTCGACGCGGCCGGCCGGGATGCCCCTTCGACGTAATCGCCCTTGCGCAGAGCGAAGCGACGAGCCTGGCTGATCGACACGTACACGTCGCGGGGGCTCGGAAGGTATCCCTCGGCGCGCACGAACCCGTATCCCTCGTCGCGCAGGTCGAGCAGTCCCTTGACCGCGATGAGCTCACCTTGGTAGTGCGACTCCTGCCCACCACCTTGCAGCTCGCGCTCGCTTCCACCGCCGCCGCCACCACCGCTGCCGCTGCCCGTGCTGCCGGGCGTGCGCTCGCGTCCTCGGCGGCGCCGACCACGGCGGTTGCCGGCCTCGTTACCGGCCGACGCCGAGCCTTGCTGCGGCTGCTGGCGGTAGGGGGCGTTGCTCTGGCGAGACGCCGACCCGTTGCTCTCGGCCGAGGAGGCCCCAGCCGATGCTTGCGCGTCGGGCGAGTCGGCACTGTTATTGGAAGCCGGGTCACCTGTCACCGCGGGCGGCTCGGGCTCGGCGGATGCCGCCGCCGCCTTGCTGCCGTTGCCCGAAGCAGGCGCGGCGGCCACATCGGCCTCGGTCCCGTCGACGGTCTCAGCCGCGTCGGCTGAACGGCGAGTGCCATTGCGGGCACACGTCCGAGCAGGGCCTTCACCATTGCTCGCGCTCGAAGCAGACACGTCGACGCCAGCGGCCTGAAGGATCTGGTCGATGATGTCGGCCTTCTTCGAGCGGGAGTTGGTGTCCAACGACATCGCCTGAGCGATGGCGCGGAGCTCCTCGCGTTCCTTGCGTTCAAGTACGGACCGCTCGAGCTGTTGCTCTGCAGCCATCTACCACCTCACTAAGTTTCGTCCCCGCCGGATCGGCGAGCCCACGAGTCGACAGACACTGGACAGAGGACAGGCATCCGGCACAACTGCGTACCGGCTCCGCCGTTTCTTACCCCCACTGAACCGCCAATGGAGGGACCGCCCATGGAGTCCACCAAAAAAGAGGCGGGTCTCACGCGACGCTCCAGTGCTACTGGGGGGCGGCGGTACGTGTCATGGTACCTGACTCCAGCCGTCAAGGGCAACAACCGCGCCGGGGCTCAGTTTGTTCCCAGGTCCTCTGGAAAGGTTGGGAACCCGACGTCACAGGCCGAGCGCGTCCAGCACAGCGCCGTATTCGGCATCGACGGTGCCGGGCACCGAGATCTGGCCGATGGCCAGATCAGGATCCTTCAAGCCGTGGCCGGTGAGGACACATACCACCGTGGATCCCGCCGGGGCACCCACTTGCAAGAGCCCAGCCACCGACGCCGCCGACGCCGCCTCACAAAAAACCGACTCCTCGGTGGCGAGCATCTTGTACGCGGCCAGGATCTCCTCGTCGGTCACGGCCAAGATGGCCCCGTCGGACTCACTGGCCGCCGCGGTGGCCCCGTACCACGACGCCGGGTTCCCGATCCGAATGGCGGTGGCCACCGTCTGCGGGGCTTCGATGACATGACCTTCGACGATGGGAGCGGCCCCGGCAGCCTGAAAGCCGAACATGCGCGGCACCTTGGAGGACTTCCCGGCGTAGCGGTACTCGCAATAGCCCTTCCAATAGGCGGTGATGTTGCCGGCGTTGCCCACGGGAATGCAGTGGAGATCCGGAGCGTCGCCGAGGACATCGACAATTTCGAAAGCCCCGGTCTTCTGGCCGTCGATGCGGTAGGGATTGACCGAGTTGACCACCGTCACCGGAGCGGATTCACCCAGGCGGCGCACGATGGCCAACGCCTCGTCGAAGTTGCCCTGCACCTGGAGCACCTTGGCTCCGTGCACCAGGGCCTGGGCGAGTTTGCCCAATGCGATGTGCCCTTCGGGGATGAGCACGGCACAGGTGAGCCCGGCGCGCGCCGCGTACGCGGCCGCCGACGCGGAGGTGTTGCCGGTCGAGGCACACACCACGACCTTGGCGCCCTCCTCGAGCGCCTTGGTGATGGCCAGCGTCATGCCGCGATCCTTAAAGGAGCCCGTCGGGTTCATGCCCTCGAGCTTGAGAAGGACGCGCGCACCGACTCGAGCCGAAAGCCGGGGCGCTTCGAGCAGTGGGGTGCTGCCTTCGAGGAGGGTCACCACCGGGGTGGCCTCGGACACGGGAAGAAAATCGCGGTACGCCTCGACAACGCCCGGCCACGCCTCCATGGCTAGCTGTTCTCCTCGTCGCCGACGATGCACAGCACGCCGCCGATGTGATCGACGACGTCGAGCTGGCGAAGCCCCTCGAGGGTGAGGCGCATGGCGCCTGAGCGCGCCACGTGGGTGACGAAGATGAGCCGGGCTTCGTCCCCGAGCCCGATCTGCTCCATGGACCGGATCGACACGCCGTTGTCGCCGAAGACATGCGCCACGGCGGCGAGTACCCCGGGGCGGTCGGCCACCTCGATGTTCAAGTACCACGCACACAACAGTTCATCCGTTGGACGCACGCGGGCGCGGGTGCGCGGCACCGGACGCGCCGCGGCACCGGTGCGCAGGTGATGGGCGGCGTCAATGAGATCGCCGAGCACCGCTGACGCTGAGGGCATGCCTCCCGCGCCGCGCCCGTAGAGCATGAGCTCGCCGGCGGCATCACCTTCGATGAACACGGCGTTGAACGATCCACGCACCGACGCCAGGGGGTGGGTGCTCGGGATCATGGCGGGGTGCACCCGCACCGATATCTCCGGTCCGGCGTCGTCGGGCTCCTCATCGAATCGCTCGGCGACAGCCAGGAGTTTGACGACGAAACCGAGCCGGCCGGCGAACTCGATGTCGACAGGAGCGATGTCGCCGATGCCCTGTCGAGGCACGTCTTCGGAAACGACGTCGCAGCGAAAGGCCAGACCGGCCAAGATGGCCGCTTTGGCAGCGGCGTCATGCCCACCCACGTCGGCGGTGGGGTCGCGCTCGGCGAAGCCGAGGCGCTGGGCCTCGGCGAGGGCCTCGGCATACGACAGGTGCTGCTCCGACATGGTCGTAAGGATGAAGTTCGTGGTGCCGTTGACGATGCCCATGACGCGTCGGATGCGCTCGCCGGCCAGTGACTCCCGCAGCGGCCGGATCAACGGGATCGCCCCGGCCACGGCCGCCTCGTAGAGAAGGTCGACCCCAGCGTCAGCGGCCATGGCCGCCAGCGCTCCTCCATGGGCGGCCATGAGCTCCTTGTTGCCCATGACCACCGGCTTGTGGGCGGCCAGGGCGGCCTCCACCAAGCTCCGGGCGGGCTCGATGCCTCCGATGAGCTCCACGACGACGTCGACATCGGGGTCTTCAACCAGGGCCTTGGCGTCACCGGTGACCAGCTCGGCGGGGATGCCCGGACGGGCCCGGCTGGGATCCCCCACGGCCACGCCGGCCAGGGCGAGATGCACGCCCGAGCGCGCCGCGATGCCGGCGGCATCAGAGAGAAGGATCGACACCAAGGCGCCGCCGACGTTGCCTGCCCCCAGCACCGCCACCCTGACGGGCGAGGCTCCGGCGGGGCTGGCCTTTCCCATCTGCCCACGCTACCGCCGGGGCGGACCGCTCCCCCGCATCTCACCCCAGGTATTCGGACGGATCGCAACCTTGTAACCACGTGGCGCGGTGGCCGCAGAACGCTCACAAAAGGTCCACAAATTTGGCGATGACGCTGGGCTGACGCTGTGCTTGTATTGCGGCGGGGCCATGGGCAACTCGTATTGACCCCGGACAGGGGGTCACCATGGGACGGCGATACTCAGGCGTGACCCGGGTGGCCATGGCCGGGTTGGCCGCATTCACCCTGGGGGCCGCCATGCTGGTGGCGGTGGTCGTCGAGGGCGCCGCCCCCGCCGCCTTTGCCGACACCACGCCCTTCGAGCTGTTTTGCCCGGGTACACCCATCGGGTCGGTGGTGTTCAACGACACCGTCATCGCCGGCTCGCTTTCACCGGCCGCGCCGAGCGCGGGTCAGACCTTCAACGTCAACGGGTTCCAGGAGCAGGTCACCATCCCCGCCAGCATCGTGGAGTCGGCGACGTCGCTCGGCGGCGGCGCACTGACGGGCACCGCCACGACCTCGGTGGAGGCCAACGGAGCCACCCCGGCCAGCATCTCCACCGGCGCCCTCGACTTTTCAGTGACGGCACCCAACCCCGTACCGCAGTCAGGTGTCACCCTCGATGTGCCCGCCACACCGGTGACCATCGGGCCGTTCACGGCGACGAGCAGCAATATCGCCGTGACAGCCAACCAAGAGACGACGCTGACGCTGGCCGATGGCGGTATCAGACTCAACCTGACCTGTACCTCGTACATGAACGACGCCCTGCCGCAATCGGGCGCGACCACGGGCACACCGCCGGGCTTGCCGATCTCGCCGGTCATCGCCATCGCCGGCTCGGGCGGGACCACCCCGCCCCCGAGCGCGGTGACGGGGCCGTACGAGCTGTACTGCCCGAATACCGCCGTCGGCGACATCGTGCTCAATAACGTGGTGACGAGCGCCTCGGTGTCCTCGGGCACGTTGGCAGCGGGTGACACCTTCGACCTCACCGGGTACCAGACGCAGTTGCCGTTGCCGGCCGGTCTGGTGGAGGCAGCCGTCGGGTTGGGCAACAACACCTTCGATGGGCTCGCCACCACGAAGGTCGAGGCCTACGGGGCCACGCCGCCGGTGGTCTTCACGGGGTCGATGAGCTTCGACGTTCCCATCCCCACTCCCATCCCGAGTGCCGGCATCGTGGTCAATGTCCCCGCGGCACCCGCCACCCTGGGCCCCTTCACCGCCGACGGCGGACCCATCACCATGGCGGGAGCAGAGACGACGTTTGTCATCGCGGCATTGTCGAACGAACCGTTCAGAATGGGGTGCACCGCCTACCCCAACAACGACGTCCCGGTCTCGGGTTCGACCAATGTGAAACCCACGGGGCCGGCCATTTTGCCGGTGCTCGCCACCACCAGCGCCACCGGCTCACCGACGACGGCAGCACCGACGACGACCACCCCCACCACGACACCGTCACTCACGGGCGCCTACGAGCTCTACTGCCCGGGAAGCCCGGTGGGAAACCTGGTCCTCAACGACGTCACCACGACGGCGACGCTCTCACCCGACAGCGGACTCACCGAAGGTGACAACTTCAACCTGTCGAACTATCAGACGCAGATCTCATTTCCGCAGAGCATTGTGGCCAGCGCCGAATCGCTTGGTCTGACCCAATTCAACGGCATTTCCTCGCCCATCCTCGGGGTCACCGGCGCCTATGGCAACGACGGTTACTACACGGGAGGCACGGGCGACAGCGGGGATACGGGTGACACCGGTGACACCGGTGGCACGGGAGACAGCGGCGATACGGGTGGTACCGGCGATACCGGCGATACCGGCGACACCGGCGATACCGGCGACACCGGAAACACGGGGTACTACACGGGCGGTACCGGCAACACGGGGTACTACACCGGCGGTACCGGCAACACGGGCGCAGGGAACACGGGCACGGGTTCCGGGCCCGTGTTGACAGGGCCCGGAGGCATCTACATCGGTGGTGGCGGCGGCCAAGTGTTCTTTCCCTCCCAGGAGATGACCTTCGACGAGACCCTGCCCAACCCGGTGCCGGCGTCGGGAGTCCAGATCGACATCCCAGCCACGCCGACAACGGTGGGACCCCTGGTCGCTTCGGGCGGGCCTATCGAGCTTCAAATCGAAGGGATGGCCATATTCCTGCAGGCCCTCGGCCACGAGTTCGTGCTCGATTGCAACCCGTACCCGAACGACAGCGAGCCCACGGGCATCACCACGGGCCCACCTGTCGTCGACCAGTCTGAGCCGGTCATTGCCACCGGCAGCTCGCTAAGCCTTCCGCCGCCTCCGCCCCCGACGATTCCTCCCGGCGATATGACGACGGGACCCTACGAGCTGTACTGCCCGGGGACCCCCGTGGGCGACATCATCCTCAACAACGTGAACTCGTCGGCATCGATCCCGGCCGACCTTTCGGCAGGACAGACCTTCGACGTGTCGGGATATCAAGCTGACGTGCCCATACCGTTCGCACTCGTCACGGCTTCCGCCGCACTCGGGAACGTATCGCTCACCGGAACCGTCACGACTGCCGTCGATGCCAGTGGCGCGTCGCCGGAAACGATCTCGTCGGGGCCCATGTCCTTCAACGTGCCCATTCCGAGACCGGTACCGCAGTCGGGCGTTACCTTCGCCGTGCCGGCCTCCCCGGCCACCATCGGTCCGTTCACGGCCAACGGCAGCGCCGTATCGGTGGCACAGGACTCGTCAGCGGACCTCACGCTGACAGTGTCGGGAGATCCGTTGAATCTCAACTGCACGACCTACCCGAATAACAGCGGGCCCACGGGTATCACGATGTCCTTCCCCTCAGCGCAACCGATCGACCCGGTGCTCGCCACGTCGGGACAAGGCACGCCGACCACGACACCCACGACGATCTCGACATCGCCGCCGCCCGCCACGGGCCAAAGCGAGCCCTACGAGCTGTACTGCCCGGGTACCCCTGTGGGCGACATCATCCTCAACAACGCGGTTACGACGGGAGCCATCAGCCCGGCCTCTCCGGGCGCCGGGGGCCAGTTCAATGTGACCGGCTACCAGACGATGGTAAGTCTCCCCTTCGCGTTGGTGACGGCGTCGGCGGCCCTGGGTAACAGCAATCTCGCTGGATCGGCCACAGTGGGTATCAATGCCAGCGGAGCCCTTCCGGCCACGATCCAGAGCCCGGTGATCTCCTTCGACGTGCCTATCCCGTCCCCGGTGCCAGACAGCGGAGTGACCCTCTATCTCCCCGCCACACCGTCGACGATCGGACCGTTCACCGCCAACGGGGGGCCCATCACCATGTCGCAAGCCGACAGGGTGTCCTTGACACTCGAGGTGTCGGGTAACCCGCTCGCCCTCACCTGCACGACGTACGAGAACAATGCAGGCCCGACGGGGATCACCATGTCCCCACCGCCGCAGAGCGACACGACGTCAGTGGTCATCGCCAGCGCCACGACGGGTGACTCCGGCACTTCCACGCCCACCACCGTGCAGGGCTCACCGTCGACCACCGACCCCTCCACCCCCACCACCACGGCCACGACGGCTACCATCACAGCCACGACAGCCACGACAGCCACGACGGCCACGACGGCCACGACGGCCACGACGTCGAGCACCACGCCGTCGTCAACGACGACCAGCGACGCCTCGAGCGCCGCCAAGACGTCGACCACGGTCCCACCGGCAACCGGCGTCGCCAGCGGCTCGACCACGTCGTCGGACCCCGCCGCGGTGACAGCCGGCTCCAACTCGCTGGCCTTTACCGGCACGGGAATGGGCACCAAGGTGTTGACGATCCTCGCCGTGGCTTTGATGCTCATCGGCCTCGCCCTGCTCATCCTTGTCGACGCGCCTCGTCGCTTGGTCCTGCAGCTTGCCGAGCTACGGCCCGGCCGCCGCAGTCACAACGCACCGCCGCCGCGTTCCGCCGTTTTGTTGGGCCGTCCCGGTGCCATGGCGAGTCGCGTGGTGCGCGGCGCCGTGCAAAGCGTCGGCTGGATACTCGGTCGCTAAGGCGGATTGCCAGAACTGAGTTGGCGCGTCAGCTGTCGAGGCGCACGAGATCGTCGTAGGTCTCGCGTCGCACCACCACTCGGTCGACGCCGTCGCGCACGAACACGACAGCCGGCCGAGGCACCTTGTTGTAGTTGGATGCCATGGAATAGCCGTAGGCGCCGGTGACCGGGGTGACGAGAATGTCGCCCACGGCCAGATCGGCCGGCACATGGGCGTCGGTCACCACCACATCACCGGACTCGCAATGCTTGCCCGCCACCGTCACCAGCCGGGGACGCGCCGCTGACGCGGCTCGGGCCAAAAACGTCTCGTACCCGCTGCCGTAGAGCACAGGCCGCGGATTGTCACTCATGCCGCCGTCGACAGCCACGTAGGTGCGCAGGCCGGGGAGCTCTTTGATCGTTCCCACCCGGTAACAAGTCAGCGCCGCACCGGCGGCGATGGCCCGACCCGGTTCGGCCGTCACCTTGACGGTGGCGGAGATCCCGGCTGCCACACAGGCGCCGCGTACTGCCGTGGCCCACTGCTCGATGGTGGGGGCGTCGTCGCCGGCCACATAGGCGACGCCCAAACCTCCGCCCACGCAGAGCTCAGGAAGCCCGACGGAGCCGAAGAAGGGGGCCAGGGCGGCCACCTCGTCGGCAAAGGACTCGACTCGAAACACCTGACTGCCGATGTGGGCGTGCAGGCCGACCAACGTCACGCCGTCGAGGGCCCGCAGCCGGGCCACCGCTTCGTGGGCGGCTCCCGATGCGAGGCCGAAGCCGAACTTGGAGTCTTCCTGGCCGGTACGGACGAACTCGTGGGTGTGGGCCTCGATGCCCGGCGTCACCCGGACCATGACCTCGACAGGATCTCGGCGTGGCGACGAGCGGGCCAGCTGCCGCAGTCTCTCGATCTCGTCGAAGGAGTCGACCACGATGCGACCCACACCGAGGTCCAAGGCGGTGGCCAGCTCGCCCTCGGACTTGTTGTTTCCGTGCAGAACGAGGCGCTGCGCAGGCACGCCGGCCGCCAGCGCCACATGCATCTCGCCTCCGGTGGACACGTCGAGGCACATGCCCTCCTCGTAGGCCAGGCGAGCCATAGCCAGACACAGAAACGCCTTGGTGGCGTAGGCCACGCCGTCGCCCCAGGCCGATCGCGCCTGGCGACAGCGCTCGCGCAAATGGGCTTCGTCGTAGACGAACAGGGGTGTGCCATGGCGCGCCGCCAACTCGCCGACATCGACGCCGCCGACCGAAAGGTGGCCATCGGCACCGATGCGGGCCGTATCGGGCAAAAGAGAGAGACCGATGGGACCGGCGCCTGCGGGCAACGCTCCTGAGTCGTGCGGGGCGTGGGTGGCGTCCGGGGCAGGGGCGGTGTCCGGGTCCGGTTCGTTGTCAGCCCGGCCCTCCACCACGACGAGAATAGAGGTCGTCGCACTACAGTACGGACGGCACGGTGTCCCCCGGCATGTTGGTGTGGGTACCGTGCGGTCGGAGCCAACAACCCGCCCTCGTAGCTCAGCGGATAGAGCGCCGGCCTCCGGAGCCGGGTGCGCAGGTTCGAGTCCTGCCGGGGGCGCCCTTTAAAGTCCTGTTCACAAGCTATTTTCCACGGTCACATCGTGGCACCCGTTCCCGTCGCATCGAGGCTGCCGACGAGATAACGCGACCTGAAAAGGATCCGATGGCGAAATCGAGGTGGTCTACTCCCCCGGTGAAGAGTGCCGCCTTGCCGCGCCACCGCATCTCTCCTCGCAAGCTCCTGGCTCGACACGTGGTGGGATCGGGACTCGAGCTCGGGCCCGGCCATCACCCGTTCGCCCTCTCTTTGCCCGGAGTCCGGGTCAGCTTCGTGGACCGATGGACACCGGAGGAAGGCAGGGAGCTCTTTCCGCAGATGGGGCCCTACGCCGCCCAACCCGACGTGGTGGCCGACTTCAACACCGATCGGCTCGACCCCATCGGCGACGCCAGTCAGGACTTCGTCATCGCCAGTCACGTGCTCGAACATCTGGCCGAGCCGCTCGGGTTCGTCGCTGAGATCCATCGCGTGCTGCGCCCGGGCGGAGTGGCCCTGCTCTTGCTCCCCGACCGTCACCGCACCCGTGACGAGAACCGGGCACCCACTGCGCTTGACCATCTGGTGGCCGAATACCGCGCCGGCGTGCGAGAAGCCAGTGAGGCGCATCTGGTCGAGTTCCTCGAGTCCAGAGGACAGCCTTTGGCGACGGCTCCCGAGGAACGCCGCCAAACCTTGGAGCGCTACCGACGACAGTCGGTGCACCTGCACTGCTGGGACGCCGAGGAATTCACCCAGGTGATCTTGTGGGGCATCGAGCACCTCGGCGAGCAGTGGGAGTTCGTCGACGGGTGTCTTCCTTTCGACGGGGTGCCGCCGGCTGACATCGAGTTCGGGTACGTGCTGCGCCGTTCAGCGGTAGAGATGGAAGGCGAGGCCAGGAGTCGACGCTTCGAGGCCGCCTGGTCGGCGTGGGTCGAAGCCCAATCGAGCATGTTGCCGGCCACCAACGGGATCGACTTTGCCGTTCGTGTGTATCGCCAGGCGCGCCATGGCGTGTACCGCCAGATCCATCGGCGCCGTCACCCCTCTCGCCCGGGACGCTGAAGCCAGCGTCACTGTGTCGCCCGACGCTGAAGCCAGCGTCACCGTGTCGCCCGGCGGGTGCGGCGCCACACGCCGAAGAACACGGCCACCACCATGGCGCCGACGGTGGCCATGGCCACATAGATGCCATCTGAGAACAGCGTCGGCCAGTAATGGAAGACGACCACGTGGTCGCCGGCGGGCACCCGCGTCTCGAGCATCGTCTTTTTGGCCCATGAGTTGGTGAGAAGTGGTTGGCCGTCCATGGTGGCGCTCCAACCCGGTACCGCGCTGAGCCGCAGTCGCAGGACCACAGGCGTGCTCGTGTCGACGGTGATGCGCCACGTGGCAGGGTCGGGTTGGCTCACCACCACGGGCACACCGGTGGCCTGCAGAGGCACCGCCATGCCTTGGGGTGGCGCGTCGAGCAACGTGGCACGGGCCGAATCGGGAATCCGGTAGAGCGTCTCGCCGTCGATATCAGCCCCGGGCTTAGACCCCGATGGCCCAGGAACCCCGGGCGCCTCGAGCACGAACTGCACACCGTAGATACGAGCCTCGGCCACCGAGGTGATGCGGGCACAGAAGATGCCGAACTTGGCTTGGTACTCCGGCGTCTGCTGATTGCCGATGGCCAGTAACGATCGGTAATAGCTCTCGGGCAAGATGGGGTCGTACACGGCCAGCTCGGGGATGCCGTAGGCGATGTTGTCGTTGGGCCGGATCCCGACCTCTGCTTTGGTCGGCGTCTGCGTGGTGAGCTGGTGGGTGCACGAGCCGAACCCGACAAGGTCTCCGCCCGTCGCGTACTGCAGCGACGCCGTGCCGACGGTCTGGGGGAAGTACCCCGATGACACCGACCAGAACGAGATGCCGGGCACGAGCAGCACAGCGGTTTCCATAACCAGCAGCACCCCGCCGAGACGCAACCCCAGGGCCTGCCGGTTGCCGTCGGATCGGCGCGCCAGAAGTGGCGGCCGTTGCATCGCGGCCACCACACCCAGTCCGACGATGACTTGCACAGCGGGCACGATCAACAACGTCTCGTGGCCCGGCACCACCTTCCACACGCCGGTGACGGACCCGATGGCCATCAACGCCAGAACGACGCCGATCACGCCGAGTGCGCCGGCGGCCCATCTCCGCACGGGAGCCGCGCCCGGCCCCGCGCGAAAGCGCGTCAACTCGTCGAGACCCACGGCCGCCAACACGGCCAGAGCCATGGCGAGCACCATGGCGCCCCGGTTCCACCCCACCGTCCGACCACCGGGCACCGAGCCCAGAGCACGGTCAAAAGGACCCACGAACGTGAACAGCCCCATGAGCGCGGCCACTGTCACCGCCGCCGCCACGGCCGGACGCCGCCAGGCGCTACGGATGCCCACCACGGCCAGGACCACGGTGATGACGCCGACATAGGAGACGGTCCGATAGCCCGCTCCTTGCACGCCGGCCGCGATCACGTTGGGCAGGTGCGAAAACGGAAACGCCGAATTGCCACCCCCACCGCGGCGCGCCGATTCCCCCACCGTCTGCAGCCCTGGAAGCAGCAGCGGCGCGCTCAGACCCAACGCGCAGGCACCGGCGACCACCAGCCGTCGCAACGGTGCGACGATCTGCCTATGGCCGGCTTGGCTGCGCATGCGCAGGTGCAGCGCCACGAACAAGACCAGCGCGATCGACAAGATGATGAGGCTCTCGGGATGACCTCCGTAGACGGCGAAGGCGGTGCTCAGCGCGAACAACAAGGTGGCGCGTACCGGTTGCTTTCCTCGGATGAGCAGGATGGTGGCGGCAAAGATCCACCCCGACCAGGCCATGACCCCGACAATGGACCATCCGGCATAGACCACGATGGGGCCGCTGAGCTCGAACACCGTTCCCCCGAACGCAGCGGCCAACGGTCGCAGTCCCATGACGCGACACAACACGTAGACGCCGGTCCCGGCGATGAGCAGCTTCGCCATGACGATGACCGTGTACGCCAGGTGGACCGGGAACAGATAGCTCAGCATGTTGGGGAGGCTGAACACCGCCGACTGCCAGTTGAACGCCAAGGGCGTGCCCAGGACGTTGTACGGATTCCACAGCGGAAGCTGTCCTTGGTGTACCTGGTGCCACGCCAGGTACGACCACGGTACGAACTGCTCTATCTGGTCAGCGGGAAACGTGCTGTGGATGTGCACGGCGGGGTTGGCGGTCAACCCGTACTGCGACAACAGGTCGAAGGGACCGAGCGACACGCCCGGTCGCAAGGCGCGCGCCAGGACCACCACACCGGCGATGACGACCCAAGCCAGGCCGGCCACATCGGACCGGCGCCTTCGGACTATTCCCCCCCGCTCCAACGCGGCGACCCTACGACGGATCGAGCTGCACGGCGGAGACGACCGATGTCACAAGGACCACGGTAGCCGTCGAGTGCATCGATCCGTGGGTACCAGCGTGCTGAACACCGGCGGCGATGGGGCCGCGCCGGGGTTATTTCAATACGCCAGGACGTTGTCGGCCGTAGAAGACAGCAGCGAGATGCCGGTGGCCACGATGGCGGGCGGGTAAACCGACGTCCGGTTACCCACACCGGCCTGGCCGAAGACGTTGTTGCCCCACGCCAAGACTTGGCCCGATGTCGTGATGGCATAGGACGTGGATCCGCCCGCCACCACAGAGGCGATGGTGTACGAGTCGAGAACACTGGCGTAGACGGGAATCGGCTCGTTGGTGGTCTTGCCGTCACCCAGCTGTCGGTAGTGGTCGTTCCCCCATGCCGCCACGGCGCCGGTGTTCAACAGCGCAAGCTGTTGGCCGTCGCTGCGGTCGTCGCCGCCGGCATAGACCTGCACGGCGTAGGTGCCGGCGGGGAGCTGTACCTGTACCGGGGTTCTGGACGCGCTGAAGGTGCCGTCACCGAGCTGGCCGTACTGGTTGTTCCCCCAGTCCCACACCGATCCGTCGCTGAGGAGCGCCGTGTCGACGCCGCGACCCGCACTGATGGCTGTGACACGTTGCGGCAGAGACACCAACGTGGGCCCATGTCCTGTCGAGCCCTTGCCGCAGGAGTAGACGTCCCCGGTCGTGCTGAGCCAGATGGTGTTGCCCGCGGCGGCGGCTACCGACTTGACGGGGGGGAGACCGGAGACGATCCGAGGGACGCTGTTGGATCCAGCCCCACAATCGGCGCCTTGGGCACCCCAGCTGTAGCCGACGCCGTGGGAGTCGATGGCGAATCCCCGCTGATTGCTCTCGGCGATGGCGGTGATCGTCGTGTCGGCCGGGAATTCGACCGGCACGGGAGTGGCGGCAAAGCGCTCGTCAATTCCGTTGCCGAGCTGACCCGCATTCCCATTGCCCCAGGCCATCACTGCGCCGTCGGACAGCAAGGCGTACGAGGCCGTGTTGCCGGCCGAGAGAGCCACCACATCGGTGAGCCCGACGGCGACAGGGTGCGACTGACGGTCCGTGACGGTGCCGGCCGGCCCGCGGTACAGACCCCATCGGTAGGCGGTGGCGCCGTCGGCCGAAGAGGTCGCGGAGAAAAATACCAGCAACAGAGCCGTCAGCGAGACGACGAAGATTCCCCTCTTCATGGTCTCATCATGGTCGGCCCCCACCAGTCACGGCTTCCCCAAATCTGATGAACGGGGCCGGTGGGCCCGCCGGGCGATCCATACGATGCCCAGCAGCGCCACGACGGCCAGGACCCAAAGCTCGGGGTAGAGCCCGAAACCGCCGTAGCTGAACACGATGCGATGTCGCCCCGGGGGCACGGTGACCGCCACCAGGGCCGGGGCGAGCATCTCGGTGGCGACCCGATGCCCGTCCACCATGGCCTTCCAGCCGGGGTCGAACGAAGCACTCAACACCACCGCGCAGCGCCGAAGGGCGACCACCGTGGCGCGCACCTCACCGTGAGCCAGATCATCGTGCTCGGCGAGGACGGCGCCGGCTGCACCGGACCGCTCGGAACGGTTCGTGGCAGTGAGGGGGGCCGCCGGGGCGCCGTCATAGGCGACAGCCAGATACCGGCCCGACCCGGGCGCCTTGGAGCGCAGATACGCCACGCTTCGGCTCCCGACATCGGTGCGATCGGCATGCAGCACCCCCACGGTGTCGACCAGTCGCACATAGCCGGACCCGGGCAACACCCACAGGCGATAGGGCCCGACTCCCATCACCAGGCGAGCCGGCACCGGTGATGGCTGCCCGGCGGGAAGGATCATGTAATGCACCCCGAAGAGCGCGAAGTCCCCGGGATTGGATTGGTCGAAGTAGTACTCGGGGTCGGTCATGAGTGACGCCGTGCGCAGGGTGTAGCCGACTTCGTCGACGTCCTTGCTCTCGAGGTATTTGAAGACGGGAACCGCTCCGACGCCGAAGTACTCGCCCCAATTCGACGGCATCCCGGCGTAGACGCGCCCGTCGCCGTGCTGCTGCACGTAGGCGATGAGCTGATCGAGCTGCGTCCCCTCGACCATGTCTCCGGTCTGCTGGGCCACGATGGCGCTGTCATTGGCCGCCGCGTACGTCCCCATCTGAGACCACGCCGGCCACAGCACCACCAAGGCGGCGGCAACGCCGAACACACTGGTGAGGGCGGGGGCGCTTCCCGGGGCCACTCCCGTGGCGGCCCGAGTACGCCAACGTTCGAGCCACGACGCCACGACGCCGACGACGGCCAACGCCCCTATGCCGGCCAGATACAAACCGGCCAGTTGCCCGCCCATCATGAAGCGACGCATGAAGAGGTCCTTGCTGGCGGGCAACAGCACGGTGAGCCCACCAAAGGTCGTTCGCCCGAAGCTCATGATCAAGCTCAACGCCCACACCGCCAATACGGCTCGGCCCTTGGGGTCGACGCGCCATCGCGCTACGCACGTGATGACGCCGGCCGCCACCAACACGGTGATGATCGGGAAGCGACCGTTGTCATAGAGGCGACCCCTTACGAGCCACGACAACACCTGCTTGGCGCCATATCCGTTCTCCAACGGTGTGTGGGTGAGGATCTCGTTGGTAGCCGCCCATCGCCCCTCGACGATGAGCGGGACGGTCACCCAGGCCGACAAGAGCACGGCACCGACGCCCACGACGACGGCCCGTGCCAGGCGGCTCATCAAAGCGGAGGGGCACAGCAACGGAAAGATCACCACCGGGATCAACGCGAGGTACCCCGTCTCGAAATGCAGGGCCATGGTCAATGCCACCAACACGGCGGCCGGGAGCACGGCGCGGCGCGACCTCATGGCCCGCCATGTGAACGCCCACGCCAAAGGTAAGGTCCACGACGCCCACAGCTGGGCCCACACGCCAAAGCCGATCCAGACGTAGGCCTTGGGCTCGTAACCGACTCCCGGGACACTGGCGAGCAACGGGGAGCACAGGGCCGCCACCGCGGACGACCAGTGCCCCATACCGAAGAGCCGGGCCGAGACGTACACGCACAAGGGCCACAGGGCGAGCAGAAGGTACAACGTCCATCGAAAAGAGTCGTCGGCGCCGATGATCGTTCCGAGCGCTCCAGCCAGCATGGCGGGAAGGCTCTGGTAGTGAAGGAACTGAGGCGACCCGAGGCCGAGGTACGGGAACCAACTCGTCAGCGGGAGGTGGCCGCCATCGAACAGCTTGGTGGCGACGCGCACCATTTGCTCATGCATGGAACTGTCATCGAGATAGGGCACGGCGGTGAGCTCGGGGCGCCATTGCCAGCAACCCCACGCCGCCGCCGCCGCGGCGAGAAACCAGGGCCCGAGTCGTGCCGTGCGCTGCTCAGTCACCGTCTTTCTGAGCGTGGGCGAAGGGGTGCCTGGCGGTTTTCTTGGTTTTGGTCTTCGTCTTCGTCTTCGTCTTGGTCTTGGTCGTCTTGCCCTTTGTGGCCTTCTTGGCGTGGTGCTTCTTGGGCTTCGTCGTGGTGGCGGATCCCGTGTTCCCGGTGTCACCGGTATCACCCGTGTCACCGGTATCACCCGTGTCACCGGTGTCACCCGTGTCACCGGTATCACCCGTGTCACCGGTATCACCCGTGTCACCGGTATCACCCGTGTCACCCGTGTTGCCGGAGTTCCCGGTGTTTCCCGAATCCGCCGCCGTAGATGTGGTGGGAGGCGTCGGCGCGTGGTGATGGCCGGAGCCGACCGCCGAGGGCGCCCCGGAGCAGCCCGCCGCCGTCAAACCCAAGAGGAGAACCAGCGCCCCGCCGGCCAAACCCATGGCGCGCACCGGTTTCGATCCGAAGACCGACGTCTTGGTGCCGGCGTCGGGGCCGACCGTTGCCGATGTCCTCGGAGCTCGCCTTATCCGGTTCGTGCGATCCATGATCCCACCCTGCGCCCCTCCGCCGCATTCGACCGGGCTGCGAAGCCCACCTGGTCGTGGGACATGCGATCCCTCGCCCCCATGGCCACGGCGTCCCGCCAGGCGTCCGCCACCGGGCTTAGGACCGCCGCCATGTGGTTACTGGGGTGGGGTGGACCCTCGGTGCAGCACCCGCACGAACACTCTCCGGGTCTTGTCGAAGAGCAACAGCATGGCCGAGCCCATCAGCAAGACGACGCCGGTGAACCCGAGAAGGTACAGATCCGGCCCCGCTCCGGTGTAGGCGAGTCCCGAACCCGTCGGTGCTGTCGTGGGCGTGGTGGACTGCACGACAGGAGCGGCCGTGGTCGGCGTGGTGGTGGCCGGCCCCGACGATGTGGCCGTGGTGATGACCGGTGATGCCGCATCCGACGAAGGCGGTGGGGTCATGGTGATTCCGGTCGGCCCTGAATTGTTCTTGTACGACGTACACGTGAGAGCGAGCGGGTTACCAGAGACGGTAAGGGTCAGGCTCGCCTTGGTGGACTGGGTGATCGTGATGGCACCGCTGCCGGCCGTAAAGGGACCCACCGTCGATGGCGCCGCGGGAAGGTCGAGGGTCACCCCCGTCATCGGTACCGGGGACGGGATGGGAACCGTGAACGAGATGGCCGGACTCGGTAGCGTCGCCGGCGTGGCGCTGGTGGCATTGATGCCGACGGAGGCCGATCCGGCCAGGTCGCTGTTGCCCAGCGCCGCCGATGCCGTCACCAACGCGAAGGGAACGTTGACGATCGTCTGGTAGCCCGTGATGTTGAAGGTGGAGCCGGGAGCCGGGTTGGCCGGAGTGATCGTCCCCGAGGTGGTGGCGTTGTTCAAGATGATGTCGCCCACGGGAGTGCCCGGGCAGTACAGCTCGTAGGGAGCCGAGGTGGCCGCAGAGGCGGCCGTGGACGCGGCCGCGGCAGTAATGCACCACGCGGCGCCGCTCAGCAGAGCCGCGCTCCCTCCGACTCGCAGCATCCGGCTACCTACGTTCTTGACCGACGATTTCATAGCTCCCCCACTTCGCCCCAGACCCGCGAACCTACAGGCACCCGGCGCGTCGTCCCAGTTCCGTATCAATCGACTCTAAGCAACCACTTCTTGCGGCGGCATCGTCACTATTGACGATCTTGAACCCTACTGAGGGTGGCCCTTCGTGGTCATTTCGTGGCCTCTGCCCTATGGGTCCCTAGCGATGGTGACCTGTTGAATGCTTCCCACCACGCAGAGAGACGGACCGATGGTGACCCGGCTGGTGCCCTGCCGCCGGGTGCCCGGCCACCGGGTGCCGGGCTCGGTGCTGGTGGCGGCCTCGGGCGGGCGCGATGACGCCTCGGCAGAACCCGGACGGGCTGTACCCGTAGTGGCTCGAGGCCCAAGGCGTGTGGATCACGGCGGTGGCGAAGGCGGTGCACGACGACGTGCCTGATCTCAGCGTGGCCAGGATGCGGGCGTACACCGAGCTCCCGAGCAGGGTCTGCGCGGTGGCATCGACACCGGCGGTCATGGTCGGGAAGATCGGGATCCCGGTGTTCTCACCGCCGGAGGTGAACTGATGGGGATACGAGGCCGCGTGCAATGAGGTGTTGAGAGGGTTGTCGGCCCACAACCCTCCCTCGTTCGCCATCCACCGTTCGAGGAGCGCAACGTTGTCAGGGGTGGCGGGGATCTTGTACTTGCCCCCCGATTGCGAGTCGACCGCCGCGATCAACTCGGCGGCTACTCGTGCCGCCGACGCGTCTCGGCCAGGATCGACGTTGGCGGCCGTCAACACGGCCGCCGATGGCGTGGAGGCGGCGGTCCCTGGCGCGCCGGCGGTTGTCGGCGTCGCCCCATGTGTCGACGGCACCGAATGAGGGGCTTTGGCGACCGCGGCCGCACCCGTGGTGGTCGTCGTCGGCAGCGCCGCCGGCGGTCCGGAGCGCACGATATTGCGAGCCAACGAGAAGGGGTTGGGCCCGAAGGGATGCTGCCTGGCGGGCTGGTTCGCCGAGCCGGTTCCCGTTGCCAGCGACCACGAGCCGCCCGCCACCGCGAGAGCAGCCAGCAATGTCAGAACTTTGGTGCGCCGTGAGCCGGACGCCGGCATTGTCCCCATCGATGTCCCCGTGGCGATGTTACGGGACCCCCAGATCGTTTCCACCGGCGACCCCTACGTCATCCGCTAGAGGCGGGCTTCGGCATCCTCCACCAATGCCGCCAAGGTTCCTGTCGCGGTCGCCTCCCAGGTAAGGGACTTCGAGCGTTCTAGGGCCCCACGCGAGAGGCGGTCCCGAAAACCGACGTCGTGCAGGACCCGGACCAGCGCCGCCGCGAACCCGTCGTCGGCGTCAGCCAAAAGACCGCTGGCGCCGTGCCAGATGGCGTCTCGGTGCCCGACCGTGTCGGTTGCCACCGCCGGTGTCCCGCAGGCGGCGGCCTCGGTGATGGGCAGGTTCCAGCTCTCGCGCGACGACGAGCTGGCCACCACCCACGCCCGGCGGTACGTGTCGACCAGCTCACCGGCGGGCATGTAGCCCGGCAGCTCGATCCACTGCTCGGCACCGGCGGCACGGATCTTCGCCTCCAAGGCGCCACGTTGACGACCCTCGCCGACGATCACGGCCCGCAGCTCGGGGATGCGGCGACGCGCCTCGATAAGTGAGTCGATGAGAAAGTCGAAGCGCTTGACCGACGCCAGACGACCGACGGCCACAACCAACGGCTCGGGCGAGCGCACACCGCCGGGGGAGAACTTGGCGTCCACGCCCAGGGGGACGACTTTTACCTGAGAAGGATGCAGACCGAGGAGCGAGATGATGTCCTCGCGTGCCGATTCGCAGGCGGTCACCAGACGGCTCCGGCGGTACACACGGGGGGCCAACGACATCTCCATGAACCCGCCCACCTTGGCCATGGGTCCGTGCGAAATCGTCCGCCACGCCTCGCCGTGCACGTAGTGCACGAACGTGACGCGTGGGTAGCGGGCCCACAGTGGCGTGAAAAACGGCATGCCCTGCCAGATCTCCATCACACCGTCAGGACCGTGGCGTCGGGGGAGAACGCCGCGTGCGGCGGTACGCGGGAAGACGCTGACGCGTCCGGCCTTGCGCACCACGTCGTACCCGTTGCGCTGCTCCTTGGTGGCCAGATTGGGGGCGGCGCCGGTGCGAAGGGTCACGTCGAGGCCCAGTGCGGCCCAGATCGAGGCGATCTTGTCGGCATGGAGCTCGGAACCGCCTGCTCCGGGAGCTTCCAGGTCACGTCGGGAGATCACTTGCACCCGTCGGATCCCGAGCTCGATGGCACGTTCGAGTACTCGGTCGGTAGCCACGGCGGCAACGGCCACATCCGGGGAGACATCGAGCTCGTCGAGAAGGTCGGTGGCAGGAACCAGGGTGAGGCTGCGGGGGGCGCCGTCGCCGTTGGTCGGGGGCCGGCTCACCGATGCCCGACCGGACGCCAGCGCGGTGTCGCGAGCCCAGCTCGAGCTGGACACCAGGTCGAACGTGGCGCTTCGATCGATCTCAGTCAACGCGGCCCCCCGGCCTTAGCCCAAACAGCGAGCCCGGACCGGATATACCCCAGCCGAACCCCTCCCCTGCCAAACGATCCTAGGGAGACCCACGTGACTTCTCGTCGTCATTAATGACGATATCGCTGTCCATAGCAGGGTCGGTCGGGCCGGGCTTGCGGGCCACCACGAACCAACCAGCCTGCTCACGAGCGGCCTCCACCACGAGCCCGGCACCTTCGAACCACGGCGCCAGCTCAGCCCAGGTGTAGCGGTGCTCCACGGGGGCACTGAGCCGGTCGAAGGTGTCCAGGGTCAGGCTGCGCAGGGGCTTGCCGCGATAGCTGGCCATGGGAAGCCGAGCCAACGGGTCGATCCCGGCGCGAGCTCCCGCCGCACCGAGCTGGACGACACCGAAGAACAACAACCACGCGATGGGGGCGCTCACCACCCGCAACACAGGGTGAGGCAGCTTGACGGTGAACCGGCGCAACGACGCGGCGGCGGCCAACGCCATGCGGCGCACCCCCATGGACGTGGGACGGCTGTAGAGATAAAGCAGCATCGACCCGCCCGGGGTCAGGAGGTCGACTAGGCGGGTGAACCCGGCCCGGGGATCTTCCAGGTGATGGAGCACGCCGAGGCACGTGACGAAGTCCATGCTTCCTTCCACCAACGAGGCGGTGCGCAGGTCTGCCTTGACCACCAGCACGTTGTCGAAGGCACCCAGGTTCTTGGCGGCCGCCAGCACTGCGTTCGACCCGTCGAGGGCGACCAGTGCGCCCAGGTGCGGGGCCAAGAAGCGCGTATAACGACCCTTACCGCACCCGGCGTCCAATCCTGTCTTGCCTGCCAACGCCGTCAGGTCCACGTCTCGGAAGTAGACGTCGGCGAACTGCGCGTCTTCGTCGCGCACCTCGTCGAAAGCATTCCATTCGTAACCGAAGCTCTCGAAGGTACGACTGGTGGTTTCGTCGATAGCGCTACCGGGTTCCAGGTCGAGGAAGCCACGGTCGGTAGCGAACACGTGGCCGCGTGCACATCGCACCTGCGCGCCGTCCTCATCCCGGGCCGCAAACGGCGCGCCGCAACGCGGACATCGCAGCAACTCCAGCAATCGATCCCAGGCCACATGTCCCCCACGCCAGAACGCCAAGATTCGAGGCAAGCGTAACCCGGCCCCTCTCCTACCGGCCCCATGGCACAACCCGCCGCTTGAAGCCGGCAACGAGGCCGTCACCAGGCCGCCACCAGGCCATCACGAGGCCGAGAAAGGCGATTCCCACGTCAACGCGTACAGGGCGGCCTTGTACTGTGGGATTGTGCGCGTCCTGACGGTGGCCAACCACGTTGGGTCGCGAGGGGGACTCGAGCGCACGCAACTCACGATCTGCTCGGCACTGGCCGACCGGGGCCACCACATCGTCCTTCTCTATGTGAGCGAAGGTGACTTTGCCGAACACTGGCGCCGCTTCGCCGGCGTGATGGTGCCCATCGCCGGCTCACTGCCGAGACGTGCCCATCCGGTGGCCTCGACTCGAGCCGTCCTCCACGCACTGCGAGTCGGTAGACGCCTGTGTCCCGACGTCATCTACGTCTTTCGGTACTGGGACGTTCCCTACGCCGTGGCGCTGTCCCTATTGTCAGGGGCACCGGTGGTGTTCCATCTCTGCCTTCCGCCCCCGCGCCGGCTGCCGCTGTGGTTGCGAGCCAGTCTTCGGCGCGTGACGCGCGTTCTGGCTGTATCGCGCGACACGGCCTCGCGCTGGGAGGGAAGCGGGTTACCTGCGGGCCGAACCGAAGTCGTGCTGACGGGCATCGACCTGCACCACTACTTTCCCGCCGGGCCAGACACCCGCCAGGCGGTTCGCCACGACCTCGGGCTCGAGGCGAATTCCTTTGTCGTGCTTTACGCGGGACGCATCGATCGCGAGAAAGGTGTGGACGTCCTCGTCAGGGCCTTCGTCGCTCTGGCCTCGCGACACCCGCAATGCCGGCTCGTCGTGGTGGGATCAGCTTCATTGGGTGCCGATCCGAAAGACTCCGAACGCTACGCAGCTGAGCTCCGGGTGTTGGCCGAAGGAACGCCGGTGTCATGGATCGCCGGGCGACGCGACGTCGTCTCTCTCATCCAGGCCGCCGATGTGGCGGCGGTCCCCAGCTTGTGGCCCGAGCCGCTGTCGCGCTCGGTCATGGAACCCCTTGGATGCGGCGTGCCGGTGGTGGCCACTCGGGTAGGTGGCAACCCGGAGATGCTCACGGACTGGTTGGCGCAGTTCCTGGTCGGGCCCGGAGACGACAAGGACCTCACCGAGCGGCTGGCCTCGCTGCACGGATGGCGACAGGATCGTCCCGAGCTGGGCGAGCGCTGCCGCCAAGAAGCGGTCGACCGGTTCTCCCTCGACACCGAGATCGACGCCATTGAGGGCTACCTCGAGGGCGCCGCCGGCGCCCACCACCGCCGTCAGCGTCGACCCGTCTGACCGACCCTCTCCGACAGTGACGTCAGGTCATGGGGGTAGATCCCCTGGTACGGGTGAAACGCTCGCCGGCCGCCGGGGCGGTGCGCCTCGTAGAGCATGACGGACAGGCGCACGGGCGACGACCACGCGTGCATCAACGCGGCCGTACGTCGCGCTCCCGAGGTGGCCGGCTCCTCGGGCCACCAAGGTCGGAAACAGGTGTCGGGGACGAGGGGGATCCCGAACACCTGCGCATAGACCGGCACCTTGTACTCGAGGAACCCCAGCTCGGGTTCGGCGATCTCCCCGTACTGGACGAGAAACGAGCGGGGAACCACCAAGGCGATGAACTGGCAGCACTGCGGGTCTTCCACCGCCGCGTACCGGGCCGACACCGATGCCATGAACGCTTCGTACTCTTTGCGAGGCTCTCCTCGCGTCCACTGCCACCAGGATTCGACCTCGCGCACGGGGCGCAGGCCGGAGATGAGCATGTCGCCGGGACCCATTGGTGGCAGGAGTCGGCGCAGCGGCACCGTCACGACGAGGTCCCACTGCGCCACGAACACCGAGTCCCAAGCCAGCGATGACCCCCGCTCGGCGAACCAGCGACTGAGCACCAGGTCGCCGTGGCGCCACTTCCATTGTGGATCGGCCTCGAGCGGGTAGGCCCAGAAATCGTCGAGGAGAGCGCCGAGGCGTTGTGCATATGCCTGCTGCTCGTCAAGAGGTCCGCCATAGAGACCGAAAATCGGCACCCCGGGGTTGCTCCGGCGCAACATGCGCAGACGGTTTTCGCACACATGGACATCCCGATAGAACCAGAACAGGATGCCCAATTGCACCGGGTGAGCATATCGGCAGCACGCGCACCCCTCCGGCATGTGTAACGCCGTCGATACGGGATCATCGGTGTCATGGAACCGACCGCAGTGGTTTTGGCGAGGTCTAGGCTGGCCCAGATGGACGGCCCTGCGGGTGACTTTCCGAGCACCGCGGTCGGCACCGAGCGCGATGTCCGTTGAATCCAACTTGTTCATGGTCGGAGCGCCGAAATCAGGGACCACGGCGTTTGCCACGTACCTCAACGAGCACCCCGACATCTTCGTGGCCGACAAGGAGCTGAATTACTTCAGCTTCGATTTGGACTTCTGCACCATGAAGGGCGAGAAGTGGCGCATCACGCCCGAGGCATACCGGGCGTGGTTCTCAGGGCACGGCGACACCCGCTACCGCGGTGACCACTCCGTCTTCTACCTGTACTCCAAGCGCGCCGCCTCCGAGATCCACGACTTCGCGCCCGAGGGCAGGATCATCATCATGCTGCGCAATCCCGTCGACCAGATGCACTCACAACACAGCGAGATGCTCTATCAGGGAGTAGAGGACATCCGCGACTTCGCACAGGCTCTCGATGCCGAGGAGGACCGTCGCCAGGGACGCCGGGTACCCCCTCGCTGCCAAAAGGTTTTCGGGCTTTTCTACCGGGACCTGGCCCGCTACCACGACCAAGTCGATCGGTATTTCGCGGCCTTCGGCCGAGAAAAGGTGCGCGTCATGCTCTATGACGACATGGTCGACGACGCCGCGGGCACCTACGGCGCCACTTTGCGGTTCCTGGGAGTCGACCCCGACTTTGCTCCGGAGTTCGCCGTCGTCAACTCCAACAAGGTCGTACGCAGCACCGCGGCGCGCGAGTTCCTCCGCCGGGCACCCGCAGGAGCACGGCGCATGGGCCGGCTCTTGGTGCGCAACGAAACGGATCGGGCCGCACTTCGCCACCGCCTGCATGCCATGAACACCCAGCAAAGGCCTCGTCCGTCGGTGAACCCCGAGCTCCGGCGCCAGCTGGTGGCCGAGTTCGAACCCGACGTCCGCCGGCTCGAGAAGCTCCTTGATCGGGACCTGACCCGATGGAGGAACCTGTCCTGATCGCTTAGCGGTGGCGGCGGATGAGGTCGGCCAACTGGGGGGCGATCACCTCGACCGAGAACACCTGCTCGGCCAGCTGGCGACCTCTTTGACCAAGGCGGCGGGCCCGGTCGCGATCGGCGTACAAGCTCAGCAGGGCCTCCACCCATTGGTCCTCGTTCGATGCCGGCAAACCGACGTCAGCCATCTGGAGCACCTGCGCGTTCATCCCCACCGGCGAGACCACGGCGGGCACCGCACAAGCCATGTACTGAAGCATCTTCAACGCGCACTTCCCCCTACTCCAGTCGGTGTCGCGCAACGGCATGAGTCCGACGTCAAACGACGATGGGACCGACGCCTCGGTCTCCGGGCTCCACGGAACGAATTCGCACACGTTCGGGGGGAAGCTCCGCCAAGGTGGGCGCCCGGTCGGCCATCACCACCAGCCGGGCATCGGGGGCGGCCCGCAAGAACTTTGCCAAGGCCGGCTCCAGGACTCGGAGGAAGTGCAGCGTGGCGGTGGACCCCGTCCATCCCACGACGAAACCATCCTCAGAGGCCGGGCCCGGTACGTACCTGGTGGTATCGATGGCTGTCCACACTCGCTCCACGTCACCGCCGGCGTGGCTGAACCAGTCGGCAATAAAGTCGTTGCCCGCCACCACGCATGCTGATCGCTGGGCCGTGGCACGCACGGCGCGCTCGTTGCCGGGCGACAACAACCAGATGGCGTCGTCCACGTCGAACAGGACGGGCCGGTGCAAAAGGGGCTCGAGGGTCAGGTGGCCGGGGACCATCTCGCGCTCGAGCCAGGTGACGTCGGCTCGCCACGAGCCGGCTACCGACGGGAGCCGCACGGCCACCTTGGCGGCGCGCAGGGAGGTCTCCCCAATCACGTCGGACCACCGATGCTGAGTCCACCGCGACGGTACTGACGCGTACTTGGAGATGCGAGGGACCCGGGCCTGAACGTCAATACCGAGGGTGCGCAGCGGGGCGATGTGCTGGAGGACTCGGAACCGGCTCGACGCCGCCAACCGCCCCGACAAGACGGCCTCCACGCGCACGTCTACATCCATAGGCTCGTCACCGGCGCCCGGCGCGTTGCAGCACCCGGCGCGCCCTGATCTCGACGCCTTGACCCTGCGACGAGAACCGAAGTGAGGACAGGGGTTGCAGGCGCGTCCACATGTCGTCTTCCTCTTTGAGGGACGAGATTCCCATGCCGACACGTAACAACCGGCTCAAAAGCATGTGGCCCGAAAGCAGTTGTGCGTGGCTGCGGGGACGCAGCAGCGGCGCCATGACGGCATTCCAGAGCACCACCGTGAAGGGCTCTTCGACGAGAAGGCGGCTCGGCGATTCCAGGCGCGAGAAAAACCGGCGCCATTCGAACCATGGCACCGGGGCCACGCGCCCCATCGGGAGCGACATCCAGGGCAGGCGCTTGGAGATCGACCAGCACACGTCTTGGGCCAGGGCCGAATACGGCAAGGTGGACCAGTCCGAGTGGCGCGACAGCGCATCATCTTGGCCGCTCACCCACGCATCGACGAATGGCGACCCCGGCACCGCCGCGCACATGTTGCCGAAGAACCGCCCGAGTTCCTTCCCCCAGCACACGATCCCCGAGGAGTCGATGTGGGAGAACAGCTCGGACAACGGCGCCAGCGCCACGGTGTCGAGGTCGATCCAAATTCCCCCGTAGCGCTGCAACAGCCGAGAGCGCGCGTAGTCCGATCGGTAGTTGGGCGCCGGAAGCCGCTCCCAGCGCTCGACGTCGAGGTCGGGCAGCCACGGCGGCACCGTGTCGTGGTCGAGCACATGCAGCTCCAGTGAGCCGCTGTGGCGACGGATGGTCTCGAGGCACAAGTCGAGGTAGGTGGCACGCGACGATCCCGGCCGGCTCTCCCAGTAGGTCCACACCCGCCGCGGCGACTCATCGGTCATGGAGCCCGCCTTGGCACGCGCCTGACACCGGCTCCGCCTCGGGAAGGTTGCAAAACGTGGGCGTAGGAGCGAATCGGGTGTTCACCTAGCGCGGCGAAGGCCGGCCGTGGCCGCCGTTTTTGACCGTCCCTGCATCATCGGGATCCTAGGTCGGCGTCGCGACCACCGCCGCTATCATGGCGCCATGCTCCTATGCGCCGGCGGGGATCGGCGTTGACGCGGGAGCGCGCTGCCAACGTCCTGCTCATCGACAGCGTCGGCTACGAGAACCTCGGCGGCGCATCGACGGTCATCAACGAGATCATCAACGAGGTGGACCGCACGCGTTTCATCCCCACCCTGGCCGCCTTGGGACCGGGCTTGTGGCCGGACATGGTGCGCGCCTCGGGCACGACCGCGTACAGCTTTGCCCGGGGGCGCTTGCGCTCGCCGACCAACTTGCTCAAGGTGGTGCTCGGATTGGTCCGGGTGGTTCGTCGAGACAACATCGACATCATCCACGCCAGCGAGAACTCGGCCTTGCTGTATGGAGCGCTGGCTGGACGGCTGACCCGAAGGCCGGTGGTATGGCACATCCACGCCCCCCTGTGGCCCCACTGGCGCGCCGAGCGGTTAGCCGGATCGGTGCTGCGACGCCTTCCCCCGGCGCACATCGTCTTCACCTCTCCGGGGACACAGCGCAAGTCCATCGCCTTCCCCGGCGTTCCCTCGTCCATCGTCTTCCCCGGTGTCGATCTCGACAAGTGCCGCGGTGGTGACGCCCTGCGGGGCCGCGCCGCGTTCGAGATTCCCGACAACGCGCAGGTCATCTCGATGTTCGCCCGCGTCGTTCCCGAAAAAGGGCAGACGGAATTCGTGCACTGCCTGGGCCGGTTGTTCGCCAGCCACCCTGATCTCTACGGCGTCATGTGCGGCCACGGAGGGCGCCGAGGACCGTATTGGCGAAAGCTTCAGGAGATCGGCGCCGACTACGGAGTCACCGACCATCTCTTCATGCCCGGCGACGTGCGCTCGCCGCTTAAGGACGACATCATGGCGGCCACCGACGTCGTCGTTCATCCGGCGCGATCGGAGCCCTTCGGTCTGGCCGTGCTCGAAGCTATGGCTGCCGGCAAGGCCGTGGTGGCCACCAAGACAGACGGACCCGGCATGCTCATCGACGATGGCGTCGACGGGATGCTGGTAGACCCCGGCGACGCCGATGCCCTCACCGCCGCGGTGGGAAGCTTGCTCGACAACGCCGAGCAACGCTCGGCTCTCGGCGCCCGAGCCCTGCAAAGCGCCGCTCGCTACCCCGCCCAGGGTATGACGAGCCGCTGCGAGGACATCTGGGACGAGGTGCTCAGCGCCCGTCCGAGGTGATGGCCCGAGCCCGGCGTGATCATGTGTCGTCTGGCGTGCCAAGCTTGCGGGCGCGGCGCGGGCTCGCCCCGACAAAGGGGATTTTGCGGCGCCACTTGGCGTAGCGGAGGTAACGGGCATACAGCGTTTCGTAGTGGCGCCGCTGGCGGATGGCGTCTCCCATCCATGACGGAGCTGCGGGTAGCTCGACGCTGCGCAGGACGTCGTGAGCCCCGCCCATAGTGCTCAACTCGGCCACCGCCACACGAAGAACGTCGGGAATCTCCCCATCATGGCGCTGGCGCGCCAACGGCACGGCTACCGACGAGATGGCCGCGCTGATGGCATCGTCGGTGGGAGCCTGCGGCAAGCCACCGGCGTCATGGAGCCAGCCGGCCACGGACCGCAACAACACGGCGGGGTCCTCGAGCAAATCCTCGTAGCGCACGACGAAGACGTCGTGTCCGGCTAGTGCCCCGAGCGAGGCGCGTGTGTAGCGCTCCCACAGAGCGAGACCATGACTGATGGTGAAGCTCTGTCGAGCCTGCAACGAACGAGCCACCGCCAATGGTTCGCGCCATACGTACACGGTGATCACCGGAGACGGCAGAAGCGAGCGCCACAGCGGGAGCAACAGCGACAGGCGCGGGTCCTTCCAGGCCAAGGGCCCACCGTCGGGGAAGGCTCGCCAGGCCGCAGCCCGGGCCGAGGCGAGGGCAGCCACCACGGCCGGCGATCGTTGCCAGTGCTCCTCGAAATCAGGCGGCGAGCTCCACGAGCCTCCCGCGCCGCGGAGGATGGCATCGTCTACCTCGGTGAGGGCGTGGCTCTCGAAATGGACCGGGTTGTCCGGCCAGCCGGCCACCAAGTCACCAGCCGCAGGAACTCGCAGCCCCAGTTGTCCGAGCGCACCGGTCACCGCCGATGTGCCGCTCCGGTGCATGCCGATGACGAGCACCCACGGCCCCGGGGGAAATCCTCGTTCGTCGGTACTGACTTTCGCCACGGCTACCGCGCCATGTCTACACCATGCCCATCGCCACCATGCCCATAAGCCCCACCGGCTTCACCGATTCGGCGCGGGGCTTGGTAGCCTGGTCAGGGTGCGAAACGGGGGCGCTGAGCTCAATGAGCGCCTGGTTCGATCGGTGCCCGATTCGGCCCGCACCATCCTCCAAGTCGGCGCCACCCATGGGTGGCTGGCCAGCGCGCTGAAGCATCGCTTCCCGAACCGGATCGTCTACGGGCTCGATCACCCGCCCACCGCGCCAGGGAGCGACTCGTCGGATCTCGACAAATGCTTCGACCTCGAGGTGGACGGGCCAGTCCCACCCCTTGACGCCGGGTCCGTCGACACCATCATCTACGCCGACTCGCTCAGCCGCTTCACCGATCCGTTGGCCATCCTCGAGAAGCACCGCACGCTGCTTTCGACATCGGGAACCATCTCCTGCTCGGTACCCAACGTGCAGCATCACACGATCATCACCCAGCTCATCCGGGGCGTTTTTCGCTACTCGGACGACAGCCCGATCGACCACGGGCACGTGCACCTCTTCACCGCCGCCGGGGTCATACAACTGCTGCTCGACGCCGGGTTCGCGCCCAGGATCGTCGACAAGATCCAAACCGAAGGCTCCGACGCCGTCATGGCGGCCGGAGCACCGCTCTTCGAGCTTCTGGGTGTGGGGGTACATGACCTCGAGCGTCACCTGCGCACCTCCGAGCTGGTCCTCACCGGCCAGCCGTTGGCAGCGGTGGCCGAGGGCGAGGAGGAGCCGCTCACGTTCGTGGTGTGCGTCAACGATGACGCGCAGTTGGACGCCAACCTCGGCAGCTCACCGTGCTTCGCCCCGGGAAGCCCCCATGAGCTGTTGGTCTTTCGCGGCTGCGCCAGTGCCGCCGAAGGGCTCAACGCCGGCATCGAGGCGGCGCGCCACGACCTCGTCGTCCTCGTCCATCAAGACGTCTATATCCCCAAGGGTTGGCCGGCTCGGTTGGTGAGTCAGTGGCGCCAAGTCCAACAATCGACGGCCCCGGTGGGCATCGCCGGTGTATTCGGCGTCGCCAACCGCAAGGTGCCCTTCGACGCCGTGGGCCGGGTCGTCCATTGCGATCGCCTCTTGGAGGAGGGGACACTGCCCGCCACCGTGGACGGACTCGACGAGGTGCTCATGGTGGTGCCGCGCCACACGTCCTTGCGATTCGATCCCGCCCTGGGCTGGCACCTCTACGGCACCGATGCGGCCCTCCAAGCCCAGGGCCGAGAGATGCGGGTGGTCGTGCTCGACGCTCCGTGCCACCACAACACGTTGTCCAAGCGCGTGCCCTCGCAGTACCGTCAAAGCGAGCGGGTGCTGGCGCGCAAGTGGGAATCGCTGCTTCCCATCCACACCAACCTGTCCTCCATCGGCGCCTGGTTATTGGAGGATCTCGACGAAGATCTCGAGGCGCCAGTCGAGGCGTCCTCGGTGCCCGAGCATGGCAACGAGGCGGAAGCGACCGTGATGGCCGGCATCGTGCAGCGATTGCAAGGCGAGCGAGCCTCTTTGGAGACCGAGCTCGAGCGGGCGCGCCTCGAAGTGGCGTCCATGCAAGCCAGCCCCTTCTGGAAGGCGCGCCAGGCTGTCACCGCCATGCGTGACCGGCTTCGGCGCCGCCCATGACCGATCTGGTCAGCGTCGTCCTTCCGACTCACAATCGCGCTGAGCACGTCGTCAAGGCCGCCGCCTCGGTCCTCGACCAGGACCTCCCCGCATTGGAACTCGTGATCGTCGACGACGGCTCGAGCGATGCCACCGGCGACGTGCTCGATCGGCTCAGCTCGCAGGACAAGCGCGTGCGGGTGCTGCGCAACGACACGCCGCTTGGCCCGTGTGCCACCCGCAACCGGGGCCTCGAGGTCGCCGAAGGTGAGCTCGTCGCCTTCTGTGACGACGACGACACCTGGGAGCCGGGCATCGGCCCCCACTTGGTGGCGTTCTTGGGCAACCGCCCCGACGCCGGCGCGGTGTCGTGCTGGCACGTGGTGTCGCACGTGCAAAGCGGGCGCAGAGTGACGTTTCGAGGGCCGCTGCACTACGGGGCTGAGCATCTGTTGTGGCAGAACTTCGTGGCGCTTCCCTTCGCCATGGTGCGCAGAGCGTCATTGCACTTCGACATTCGTTTCGATCCAAACCTCCCCACCGGCGAGGACTGGGACCTGTGGCTGCGCTGCGCCCAGGAACGACCGTTCGTCACCGTGCCTGAGGCCGGGTACGTGTACACCCAACACGGGGGCGCACGGGTGACTACGACACCGTCCGCCCAGGTCGACGGAAGACGGAACTTTCTCTCCAAGCACGCCGCCGAGATGACCAGTGCATGTCGAATGTTTCATGAGGTGGTGATCGCCGGCTTGCTCGGCGGCGCCAAGGCCACGGCGGAGCTCTTGGCGTCGCGAGCCGCCCGCAGTCCGCGAGACGTCACGTTTGTCTCCGCTCTGCTTGCCTCGAGCCTCGCCACCAGCCGGCTGGGCCCACGCCGAAATGATCCCGGGCTTCAGGCCCGGGTCATGGCGAATGCGATCTCGAGGCACGACAAAAGGGCGACGTAGACTTGCTGTGCGACGTGGTCGGTGGGGAAAGGGGTCAACATGCCTGCGAGGGCCGGGGGGCATGTGGACGGTGAGCCCACCCACGGCGCCGTTGAGGTGCGACCCGCCCGTCGAGATCACGCCGACCCCGACTTCGCAGCCCAGCTGCACGCCACGGAGATAGACGAAGGCTTCCTGTCGAGCCTGGGGCCACGCTTCTTGCGTGCCTTGTATCGCCGTATCACCCGCACCGACGGTTCGTTTCTCCTGATCGCGCAGTGCGACGGTGAGCCCGTGGGCTTCATCGCCGGATCGGTGGCCGTGCGCCGGCTCTACGGACAGTTCCTCCTCCACGACGGCGTGGTGGTCGCCTTGGCGGCGTCGCTTCGAATCCTGCGGTCATGGCGGCAGGTGATGGAGACCTTGCGCCATGGGCGCGACACCCAGCCGGTGGTCCACAGTGGCGAGCTGCTGGCCATCGCGGTAGCGCCGTCGTGGCAGTCAAAGCACGTCGGGACCGGACTCGTGGCGGCCTTCTTGCAACAACTGGAGGCAATGGGGACACCCGATGCGCACGTGGTGGTGGGGGCGGACAACGACGCCGCCGTGGCTCTCTACCATCGCAGCGGGTTCGTCACCCAAAAGCGCTTCGAGTTCCACGCCGGCACGACATCTCTGTTGCTGTCGACGCACCCTCGCCCATGAGCGACCCGTGGCTGGTGGCAGGCGTGGCCGTCGCCTCCTCGGCTGCCCTCACCCCCCTTGCCATGGCGGTGGCCTCGCGACTCAGGGTGGTGGACCGCCCGGGCGTGCTCAAGCCTCAGCTCTCAGCGGTCCCGTATCTGGGCGGGCTGGCCATCTTCCCCGCCTTGGTGCTGGGCGCCGCGTTCGCCCACTCTGTGGTCATCGCCCCGTTGGGAGCGGCGCTGGCCCTGGGCACCCTCGACGACGCCGTCGATCTCCCCCCCTGGGTGCGCCTGGGCGGGCAGGTAGTCATCGGAGCCGGGGTGGCCGCCACCGTGTCATCCCGGCTGCCCGGTGTCATCGGACCCATCGCGGTGGGGGCGGTAACGGTGGTGCTCATGAACGGCGTGAACTTCATCGACGGCCTTGACGGTCTGGCCTCCGGAGTCGCACTGGCCGCCGCCGCCGCCTTCGCGCTGGTGCTGCGCGGTGGCGAACGCGACCTGGCGCTGTCCCTGGCGGGGGCACTGGTCGGCTTCCTTATCTACAACCGTCCGCCGGCACGCATATACCTCGGAGACGGAGGCGCCTACCTGGTGGGCACCGCCGCCGCCTTGCTGTTGGCCTGGACGTGGTCCCGCGGCGTGGACGTGAGCACCAGCGTGGCCAGCCTCCTCATCGTGGCCGTGCCGAGCGCCGAGGTGGCCTTCGCCGTGGTGCGACGCATTCGCGCCCGGCATGCCATCTCCAGTGGAGACAGGCGGCACCCGTACGATCTGCTCGTGGCCCGGGGTTGGTCGAAGACGACGTCCGCACTGACTTACGTCGGTGCCCAGGCCGCACTGGCCGCTACCGCCGTCGGCGTGGCGGCCGTCCATGAGCTGACCGCTTCGGTGGCCGCCGTCATCGCAGCTGCCGGCGCGTTGACCGTGTTGGCCGCCGCCTGCGGGGCGCTCGGCCCCGGCGCCGACGTGGTGGCATGAGCCGCATCTATCTGTCGCCGCCCGACGTCGGTGACACCGAGCGCCGCATGCTCCTCGATGCCTTCGACTCCAACTGGATCGCTCCGCTCGGACCACACGTGGACGCCTTCGAGCACGAGATGGCACAACAAAGTCGGCACGGCCGACGCGGTGGCGCTGTCGAGCGGCACCGCCGCCTTGCACCTGGCGCTGTTGTTGGCCGGGGTCGGCCCCGGAGATGACGTCCTGCTCCCGACCTTCACGTTCGTGGCGACAGCCAATGTGGCGACGTACCTCGGGGCACGACCGGTGCTGATCGACTGTGACCCGTCGACCTGGCAGATCGATACCGCCCTCGTCGCCCAGGAACTCGCCGACCGGGCCCGGCGTAACGATCTCCCCGCCGCCGTCGTCACCGTCGACCTCTACGGACAAACGGCTGACTACCGATCACTTGTGCCGCTGTGCGCGGAGTATGACGTGCCTCTGATCGAAGACGCCGCCGAAGCACTGGGCGCCACCTACGGCGATGATGCCGCCGGTTCGTTCGGAGCAGCCGGGGTCTTCTCGTTCAACGGAAACAAAATCATCACCACCAGTGGGGGCGGGATGCTGGTGTCGAAGTCCAAGGAGCTCGTGGCGCGAGCCCGCCATTTGGCCACCCAAGCCCGCGAGCCCGAAGTCCACTATCAACACGTGGACCTTGGCTACAACTACCGCATGAGCAACCTGCTCGCCGCCATAGGGCGGGCCCAGCTGATGGGATTGGACCGGCGCGTGGCCCGGCGTCATGCCATCAACGATGCCTACCGCGATGCCCTGGGCGGCCGGCCCGGCATCCGCTTCATGCCCGTAGCCGATTACGGCACGCCCAACTACTGGTTGACCTGCATCCTGGTCGACCCCGACGAGGCCGGCACCACCCGCGACGCCATTCGCATGGCCTTGGAGGAACAAGACATCGAGGCACGCCCGACGTGGAAGCCGTTGCACCTCCAACCCTTGTTGGCCGAGGCACCCACGGTGGGGGGTGCCGTCGCCGCCGACATCTTCGACCAGGGCCTCTGCCTCCCGAGCGGTTCGAGCCTCTCGGACACCGACATCGAACGAGTGGTGGAGACGGTCACAGCAACCCTGGGCGCCTAGGTACCGCCATGACCACGCCCAGAAATCCAGAACGTTCCGGTGATCTCAACGTCATCGTCGTCTCCTATGGATCCCCGGCCTTGCTGCGCGAAGCGTTGGCACCCCTGCGCGGCACGTACCCCACCATCGTCGTCGACAACTCCTCGTTGGCTGAGGCCAAAGACGTGGCCAACGAGGCAGAAGCCCGGTATGTCGATCCGGGTCAGAACCTCGGGTTCGCCCGCGCCGTGAACGTCGGCCTTGGGCTGCGTCACCCCCCGGATGCCGACGTGTTGCTGTTGAACCCTGATGCCCAGATCTCAGTCCAAGGAGTCGACAGATTGCTCGAGGTGCTGCGCGCCGACCCCACCTTGGCGTGCGTGGCACCGACCCAGCGCGTGCCAGGTGCCGATGACCTCAGCCCGGTGTGGTGGCCGTGGCATACGCCCGCCGGGGCATGGATGGAGGCGATCGGTCTCAGGCGCTGGCGGGCACCCCAAGGATTCCTGAGCGGGGCGGTGCTGTTGCTCAGCGGCGCCGCCGTCAAGGACGTCGGGCTCCTCGACGAGCGCTATTTCATGTACAGCGAAGAGGAAGACTGGCAACAGCGAGCACGCCGGCGGGGGTGGCGCTTTCGGTTGTGTCCCGAGGTCGAAGCCCTGCACCGCGTGGGCGGCACCGACAGCGACATCATCAGGGTGCAACTGCGCGTGCACATCGCCATCGAGCGCTATGTGCGCAAGTGGTTCGGGCGCTCCGGATGGGCCGCCTACCGCGTCGGCACTGTTTTCGGGTGCGGATTGCGAATGATCGCCTACCAGGACAACCGGCGGCGGCGGATCGGCCGTCTGGCGCGCACCTACGTCGAGGGCCCCGAAAAGGCCGGGCACCGGGCGGGCGCCATACCGGGCTGAGCCGTGCTGGGCTGAGCCGTGCTGGGCTGAGCCGTGCTGGGCTGAGCCGTGCTGGGCTGAGCCCTGCTGGGCTGAGCCCTGCTGGGCCGGCCCGTGCCAGCCCCGACATCCTCACAACGTGGTGCTCTTGAAGTTCGGCCACAGGTTGAGGTCGAGGTCGGGCACCAAGGTGGCCAGCGCGCGCACGTCTTCGCGGTACACGTCCACCAGCCGACGACGGGCGTCGGGGGCCAGGGTCACCTTGGACGACACGGTGGGGCTCTCGAGGTCGTGAAGTCTGGCCGGCTGGTAATTCTCCTCGAGCCCTAGGAATCGATACGTTCGCGCCAACTGCGTGGCGGGATCAGCGACACACGCCTCGTATTGAAGGACGAGCATCCTGGCACCGGTGATCTCCGCCGACCACGGGCCCAGCGCGGCGGCGTAGAAGCCTCGGGAGACGGCCTCGGCGAGTATCGAGCCGGGGTGTGACGAGGGGTCGATTTCGGTGTGGGCGAGGCCTGAAACAAAACGTTCGACGGGGTCGCGCACTATGAGCAGAAACCGAGCCTCAGGGGCGGCCTCGATCAGCAGCGGCCGTACCCATGGTTGGTAGAAGTAATCGGGGGTCCACTCGCCGGCGACGAGGCCATCGGGACGTGCGAACCAGGCGTGGTATTGCTCGATGTCTGACGGGGCAAACGCGTTGGTGGCGAAACGGGCGAAGTAATGGCGCTCTTTGTGGTTGCCGGCGCGATGAAACACGCCAGGGTGCGCGGTCACCAGCCCGAACCACCATGTCGTACCGGCCTTTTGGACGCCGATGCCCACGAAGTCCGGCGGTCCTGGAGATTCACCGGGAACCGGATCCGGGGCGTGGTGCGAAAAGGCCGACTCCCACGGCGCAAAAGGGCCGATGCGTCGGCGCAATGCATCTCGGGCCGGGCGCGGCAGCGAGCTGCGAATGCCGCCGGGCACGCGGTACAGCGCCTTGCCGAGCGCCGCCCGCAGAGCCACGGCCCCAGGGTACTGCTCACCCTCATCCGACGTTGGGAGCACCCCCCACAGCGCGCCAGGCCCGAGGTGAGCGCCGGACGACGACGGCGGCGAGGAAGAGCCCGGCCACGGTGAGCCCGGCCAGGACGAGGCCGATGGTGAAGAAGGAGGGCCAGTAGTGCAACGTGATCACGTGTCGTCCGGCAGGCACGTCGGCTTGGAGCATCACCCCCGAGTACCGCTCGAGGGTGAGCGGCTTGCCGTCGATGCTGGCCTGCCAGCCCGGTACGTCGGTGATCCTCATACGCAGGACACCGGCCGTCGCCCCATGCGTGACGATCTCGAAGGACCCCGGGGCGCGTTGCATGACCCGTACCGGCTTCCCCACCGCGCTCGGCCCCGGAAGCGACGCCCCTGGGCCCAGTGGGCTCACCGTGGCAAGGGCCGATCCGGGAACGACGTACAGGGCTTCGCCATCGATGACCTTGTCGAAGACGGCGCCCGTGGGACCGCCGGTGCCTTCAGGCTCCAACACGTATTTCACGCCGTAGCGCCGGGCCACCGCCACCGAGGTGATGGACGGGCAGAACTCCGATCGTGGCAAGAACGAGGCCAAGGGGGGCCCTGCCGAACCGCCCGCCACCGCTGTCCATGACGAGAAATAGGTGCGAGGCAACAACGGGTCGTAGGCGGAGAACTCGTGCACACCCAGTGCGACGTTGAACTCCTGGACGATCCCCAACCCGACACATGACGTCGTCCCGAACCCGACCAACGAGGACCCCACCGTCGCCTTCAGCACGCGCTCGGCCGGCGTGGCGGTGACGGGCTGCGAGCTCGAAGACCACAGGGGGGCGGCCGCGCTGATCAAGAAGGCCGACTCAATGGTCAGCAGTACCAGCGCCGCCCACCGGCCCGACCGGTTCGAGAACCGCTCCAGACGCGCCCCCGGTCGAGTCAGCACCAACCCCGCCGCCACGACCAGACCCACCGCCGTGGTGACCACGGGCCAGATGAAGCTCTGGTTCCTGACCGCGGCCGTGTCCGGATACAGGGTGCCTCGGGCCGTCTCCCACAACACGAGAATAACGATGGCGCCCACCACAAAGCCCAGCACCGTGAACCGACGCACAGCCGGCCGGCGGCGATGACGGACAAGGACATCCACTCCCACTCCGGCCAACACCGCCAGGGCAAAGCACATGGGCAACAACGACCGGTGCCACTGGATGCCGTCGCCCGAAGGGATATGGCTCAACGCCGTCTCCACCGGAGACACGAATGCCACGATCGCCATGACGCCGGCGGTGGCGCCGATTCCCACCACCTCAGGGTTGGCGCCGCGCATGACCACGGCCAGGGCCGCCAGCACCAGGACGATCACCCCCACATAGCAGGCCGATTCGATGTAGTTGGTGAAGTCGAAGTAGTGACCCCCACTCCACGGCAGCCCTTCGAAGCCTTGAAAGATCACGTTGAGGAGGAAGTGCGGGGGAAGCTCGTTGTTCTGGACGCTGGTGGTACGGATCGACGCCTTGGCCAACTGCACCCCGGGGAGCGCCAGCGGAGCTGCCAATCCGAAACCGGCCACCGCTCCCACCACCAGGTCGATCACGGCGGGCCACGTGGCTCTGCCCTGTCTGGCCCGAAGAGCCAGCAACACCACCATGAACACCACCGCGGCGAGCAGCAACAACACCAGCATGTCGATCTGACCCGCATAGATGACCAGCGCGACGACGAGCGCCAGAAAGACCACGTGTCGGAGCCGGCGTCCCCCGCGACACACCAGGATGATGGCGGCGAACAACCACCCCGCCCACGACAGCACCGACGCGATGGGCCAGCCGAGCCAGCCCATGAACGACCCGCTGAGCTCGAATACGGTGCCGGCCATGGCGCACCCCAGGACGCTCAGACCCATCACCTTTCCGAGCACATAGACACCCACCCCGGCTATGACGAGGGTGGAGAGGACCGAGACCGTGTAGGCCAGGTGGAGAGGCCCGAGGTAGCCGAGCAGGCTGGGGAGGCTGAAGGTCGCCGACTGCAAGTTGAAGGCCAAAGGAGCGCCCAGCGCGCTATAGGGGTTCCACAGAGGCAGGTGACCCTGGTGCACCTGGGTCCATGCCAGGTTGGACCACGGGATGAACTCGGTGATCTGGTCGTACGGCAGCGAGCTGTGGATGGGGGTAGCGGGATTGAACGACAGCCCCTCGGTGGACAAGATGTCGTAGGGCCCGAGGTAGATGCCGTGGAGGAGGGCCGGGGCCATGGCGATGCCGGCGGCCACCACTACCCAGCCAATTCCCAGAATGTCTCGAAGATGGGCCCGCCACCACGGGGGTGCCGACGCCCTCGCTTTGGCGGCAGGAGGGTGCGGCCGATCCTCGGCGTCCTTAGTGGTGTTCAGCGATCCGGTCCCACGCGAGGACAAGGGGGCTCCCCTGTCGTGGCCATCTGAGCGCCGGCCATCGGGCCGCACGATCGAAAGGACGGCTGTGGCCCTCCGCCACGGACGATCGCGCCTTGATGATGGCTATCTCTAGCAGATCGTGACGTTGCCACCCAGCAGCGAACGCCGAGCGCGACCAGGTGCGACGCATGGCTTACGCTCTTCGGGGTCCAGTCAGTCGAGCGACGTTGGGGGGCGACTTTGCGACCGATGCGTGCTCGGATGGCGATCGCCGGCTGCCTGGTTGCCGGCGCATTACTTCTGGCCGCGTGCGCAGGAAACTCCCCCGACACCATCAACCTCACCGCGAGCCGGGCTCCTGGGACCGGTGCCCACGCAGGCGCCCGTGTCCACGGCGGCACCGTCACATGGGCCGAGATGCCGTCGGTGACGCCGAACTTCATCTATCCCTTCATGCCGGCCGACCGCTATTCGGTGGCCAACATCGAACAGTTCCAATACATGATGTACCGGCCCCTGTTCTGGTTCGGCACCGGCAAGGATCTCGGCCTCAACGACGCGGTCTCGTTGGCGGGCGAGCCCAAGTTCGCCGACGGGCTCAAGGCGGTGCATATCAACCTCAAGCACTACGTCTGGTCCGATGGCGAGCGACTCAGCGCCACCGACGTCCTGCAGTGGCTCAACATGGCGCACGCCGAAAAGAGCAACTGGCACCCCTATATCCGCAACGTCGGCATCCCCGATGCCGTAACGAACGTCACCGTGAATAGTGCGACCCGACTCACAATCCGGCTGTCGGGACCGATCAAGCCCTTGTGGTTCCTCTACAACATGCTCAGCCAGATCACCCCCATGCCTGAGGCGTGGGACATCACCCACACGGGCGCCGCGCCCGGGTCAGGTGGGTGCGGCGCGGGTGCGTACGGCACCGCCGCCACCGACGGTGCGTGCCGGGCGGTATGGAACTACATGGTCGATCAGGCGGGCTACGACGCGGCGTCACCGAACTCCAACAACGCCCTGGCGTCCTATGCCACCAACCCCCTGTGGCAGGTGGTCGATGGGCCGTGGCGCTTGCGGGCCTTCAACCCCGACGGGGAGGCCACCTTCATCCCCAACCGGAAATTCTCGGGTCGACGGGCCACGATCTCCGCATTCGTCGAGGTTCCTTTCGCCAGCCAAGGCTCCGAGATGGCTGCGTTGACCAACGGTCAGCTCACCATGGGGTACGTGCCATTTTCAGCGTTGCCCAAGGCGACCCCCCACCCGCGCAAGGTCGGTCGCAACAACCGCCAGCTGGCTAAGAACTTCACCCTCGTACCGTTGTATACGCGCACGATCGACTACATCCCGTACAACTACAACTCCACCGGTGACAACGGCGTGGCCGGAGCGATCTTCAAACAGCTCTACTTTCGACAGGCTTTCCAGACGCTCATCAACCAGCCGAAGATCGTCAAGCGCGTCGACAACGGGTACGCGCTGGCAACCTATTTCCCGGTGCCGGCCATCATCCCCTCCGAGTCGCGCCGCGGAGCCAACCCTTACCTCTACGACCAGTCCAACGCGGTGGAGCTGCTCGCGTCGCACGGGTGGAACGTCGCGCCCAACGGCCTCGACACCTGTCTCCAACCCGGCACGGGATCGGACGACTGTGGCGCCGGCATCCCCTCGGGAGCAGCGCTCAACTTCACTTTGGAATACTCCAACAGCACCGATGGCGCCGCCGCCGAAATGGCCATGGAAGCAGCCTCGTGGGCGTCCATCGGCATCAAGGTCACCCTCGTAGCGGCGTCGCCTCAAGACGTGCTGCACGACGCGGCCGCCTGCAGCGCCGGGCCCAGCTGTACGTGGGAGCTGGCGTACTGGGGAACCGGGTCGTTGTTCGCGCCCAACCACTACCCCACCGGCGAGCAGATCTTCGCCACGGCGGCGCCGTTCAACAACGGCAGCTATTCGAGTCCGATCGTCGACAACCTCACCCAGCAGCTCCAGTACACCAATGCCAATCCCCGTTACTACAAGACGTACCTCGCTCGCGAGCTGCCCGTTGCCTACGAGCCCGAGCCGGCCACATACCTCTGGGAGGTCGACAAGAAATTGCGCGGCGTCACGCCGTTTGACGTGTTCGAGAACAACGATCCTGAGCGCTATTACTTTGTCAACTGAACTATCGTCGGCACGGTGACGAAGCTGGACGAGTTGGCCAGTGACGTTGCTCCGGCCGAGCCCGAAACGCCGGAATTGGCGGCTGGCCGACGTCGATTCGTCGTGGCGGTGGTCATAGGCCAAATCCTCGTCGGACTGCCGTACCTGTGGGTGATTTCGACCACGTGGGGCCACACCAACTTCTTTCGCAAGACCAACTACGAGGACAACTTCTACGACCTGCAGGCCCGGGCCATGTTCCACGGCCACCTGTGGGTCGCCAACGGATCTCTCGGCATCGAGGGATGGATCCACGGCGGGCGGGAGTACACGTACTTCGGCCTGTTCCCATCGATCATCCGCATGCCGATCCTGCTGTTCACCAGTGCGGCCGACAGCAAGCTCACGGCCATGTCAATCCTGGTGTCCTGGGTGGCAACAGGGGTGTTCTGTTCTTTACTGCTCTGGCGGCTGCGCGTCGTCGTGCGGGGAGCGGTCGCCCTCGGGTGGGCCGAGGCGGTGTCATGTGGAGCCCTGGTGGCCACCGTGGTGGGCGGCTCCGTGCTCGTCTACTTGGCCGCTGTCCCGTATGTATTCAACGAGGACTTGGCCTGGAGCGTGGCTCTGACCATCGCCAGCCTCTTCGCTCTGCTCGGTGTACTCGAAGCGCCGACGAAGTGGCGCGTGCTCGGGGCGGGGGTGCTCGTCTTCTGCGCCAACATGGACCGGACGACAACGGGGTGGGCATGTGCGGCCGCCGCCGTGCTCATCGCCCTGTGGCTGCGGTCCGGTCGCGGTGGCGACGACAAGCGCGGGTGGTTCGTCCCCGTGCTGTTGGTGGGGTTGATCCCCTTCGCGGCCAACTGTGCGGTGGACTTCTTGAAATTCGGGACACCGATCGGATTGCCCGTTACCGATCAAGTCTGGAGCCACGTCAATGCCCATCGCCAATACTTCCTGAAGGTCAATCACAACTCGGAGGTCGGAGCCGTCTTCGCCCCGGCCGACGCGCTGGCCTACCTGCGGCCCGACGGGATCCGATTCACCTCTGTGTTCCCCTATGTCGGGTTGCCGTCACTGCCACCGCCCTCGATGTTCGGTGTCGTATTCGATCGGCGCTACCGCACGGCCAGCGTCACCGACTCCATGCCGCTTCTTTTTCTTTTGAGCTGCTGGGGCATGGTGGCGGCTTTTCGCCGCCAACCCCGCGGCGGTGCCTCTTTGACCCGTCTCCTACTCATTTGTTCAGCGGGGGCCGGCGGTGCGTTGCTCCTGTGGGGATACATCGCCAACCGGTACCTGGCCGATTTCGTGCCTTTTTTGGCTCTGGCCAGCATGGTGGGCCTCGTCGACCTTTGGCGCCGTGCCGCTCGACGCGCCAGGGGCCGCGCCACATCCCCGCGGCCACCACATGAGCCGGCCAGCGCTGACAACAGCGAGGTCGAGGCTCCCTCGAACAGCCGGTCGACCCGAGGTCCACGGCGCTATGGGTACATGCTCGCCGCCGTCGTCGTCCTGGGAACGATGATCTCCGTCGTCTTCAACTTCGCCATCGCCGTCGCACCCAACAGCGAGTGGTCGAGCATTCAGACGCTGCGCTTCGTCAAGGCCCAGAAGTTGATCAGCGACGTGACCGGACATCCCATCACGTCGAGCGTCCGTACTGGCAGCGCGTTGCCGGAGTTGGCGCCCGCCAATGAGCTCTACATCGTGGGGCAATGCGAAGGGCTCTATATCTCGACGGGCGAAGACGTGAGTTCGGTGCCGACCCAGGAGTACCAACGCCAGACATGGATGAACGTCCAAGAAGGCCCTGCCTTCGAGCACACCGTGAAGATCACCTTCGGCCACGCCCAAGCCAAAGGGGCGCCACCTATTGGGCTCGTACGTGCCGGCCAGAGCACCATCTACTTCACCACGAGCAAGACATCGCTGCCGGGCTACCTCTTCGTCGCCTTCGGCGAGCAGGACCCCCGCTTCAGCATCGCCAGCTTGAGCGAAGTGGTGGCGGTGGGATCGACCCATAGCGTCACCATCGTCACCGATACGGCCACGCACTTTGCCCAAGTGGTGATGAACAACATTGCGCTGCTCTCGAACCCCATGGTCGGTGGGTCCCCCGGTGTCGTGATCGCTCCGCAAACCTCGACCGCGTCGCCGGGCTACCGGATCCTCAACACGACACCAGCGAACTCTCCGCCGTTGTGCAGAAGTCTGCTCGGACGCTGAACCAGTAGGATTCGATCTTCATGGCCGGGGGTGTGATAACGCGCGCAGGGAGCTCGGCCCCGACTCCGGTCGACCCCGCCTTGAAGGCTTCCGGGCCTTCGAACGTGCGTCGCTTCACATGGAGCGTCATCGCCGGCACGGTGGTGGGTGCCATTCCTATCGTGTGGATTCTCTTCGCCATGTGGGTCGGCCATTTCAACGCGCTGCGCCTGGTGTTCAACTCCGACTTCTATGACGGCCAGGCCCGGGCCATCATGCACGGCCACCTCTACTTCTCCCCCTCCATCTTGCGCATCGAAGCGTTCCGCCACGGCGGACACTCGTTTACATACTTCGGCATCTTCCCGTCTCTGATCCGCATCCCCATCCTGCTCATCGCCCCCAGCCTCTTCGGCGAGCTCACCGCTCCCTACATGTTCGCGGCGTGGCTCATGATGGCGCTGTTCACCGCATTGCTCATGTGGCGTGTGCGCACTCTCGTGCGAGGCGACGTCGCGCTCAGCCGGGGTGAGGCCACCTGTGCGGGTGCGTTGATAGCCACCATCACCGGCGGCTCCATGTGGCTCTTGTTGGCCGCCATGCCATGGGTCTACGACGAGGACCTGGCCTGGAGCATCGCATTGACGGTGGGTGCCCTCTTCATGCTCATCGGGCTCCTCGAGCGACCGTCACGCCGCCGCGTGGTGGGTGCGGGGGTGCTCCTGCTGTGTGCCAACCTCGACCGGCTCCCCACCGGGTGGGCGTGCGCCATCGGCGCCGTGCTGGTGGCGCTGTGGCTCGGGCTGGGACGCCGTGGCAACGATCTGCGACGTTGGGCTTGGCCCATACTCGGCGTGGCATTCGTGGCCCTGGTGGCGGGCAGCGTCGTGAACTACCTGAAGTTCGGCACATTCTTCGGGCTCCCCCTCGCCGATCAGGTCTTCACCTCCGTCAATGCGCATCGCCGGCAGTTCCTGGCCATGAACCACAACAAGGGATACGGGCTGAAGTTTCTTCCCACCACGTTGTGGACGTACTTCCAGCCTTTTGGCATCCGGGTGCAATCGATCTTCCCGTACGTGACACTGCCCGCCGTGCCGCCGACGATCATCGGCAAGCCGTTTTTCGATCAGACATACCGCACCGCCAGCGTGCCCGCCTCGATGCCTCTGTTGTTCCTCCTCGCCATCTGGGGAGTGTTGGGGGCCTATGGGCGCCGTGCCACCGAAAAGGCGCGCCTGCTTCGCATCCCCCTCCTGGCGGCGGCGGGGTGCTTCGGGGTGGCCTTGCTGTGGGGGTACATGGCCCCTCGGTTCGAGGGCGACATCATGCCCCTACTGATCCTGGGGTCAGCGGTGGGGTTGTTCTATGCATGGCAGTGGATCGGTCGGCGCGGCGCGCTGGCGCGCACCGCCTTCACCGTTTGCGTCGTCATTCTCGGGCTCTACTGCGTGGTGGCCAACTTCGGAATCGCCGTTTCACCGGCGCCTGCCGGCGAGTGGACCGATGCGCAGGTGACCAACTTCGTCAGTTTCCAAGAAACCCTCAGCAACCTCACCGGCCGTCCGTTGCTCGATCAGGTCATGCGCGGCACCGAACCGCCCGATTTTGCCCCGGCCGGGAAGCTGTTCATATCCGGCAACTGCAGCGCGCTCTATCTCTCGACCGGCGAGACATTCCAGAACGACCCCCAGCAGAACATCGAGCACGCCACGTGGGTGCCGGTGGAACAGGGGCCCCAAGTGCTCCATTTGTTCAGGGTGACCTACAACGGTCCCGGAAACGGCCCCAGCCCCATCGTGCCCCTCGTCAGCTATGGCGACGACACGTTCTTCGTCCATTTCACCGGCGTCGACACCGTGCGCTACGGGCTCGAAGGACCCGGATTCACCGATCTCGGGGCCCCGCTGACGGTGAAGATCGGAATGGCCGCCAACGTGGCGGTGCAAGCCGATCCCGTCCTGCACTCCTACGCACTGGTCGAGGGCCTGCACTACGGATTGGACGGCGTCCTCCCCAGTTCGGGGCCGGTCGTTGTGCACTCGCAGGGACCGATTACCGGTTCATCGCCTCCGGCCATCACCGAGGTGGCCACGCTCGTCCCGACACAGTCGCTCTCCTTGTGCCACAGCTTGCTCAAGGAATTGTCGGCCCGCCAACACGGCTGACAGGGCTGAGGGCACGCCATGCGGAGACGGCTGCCGGATGTCCTCGGCATCGGATGGGTGGTGGTGGCCGCCATCGCCACCTTGGGCCCGGCTCTGGTGCACGGCGCGTCGCTGGGCACCGTCAACCAGCTTTCGCTGTGGGGGCTGACGCAACAGCCCGGGGTCCCGTTGCATCAACTCCAGGGGTCCGACCAGATCACCTTGTTCATCCCCTGGACCGATCTGTCGTGGACCCAGGTCCATCACGGCCATCTCCCGCTGTGGAACCCGTACAGCACGCTCGGCGCGCCGCTGGCATTCAACTGGGAATCGGCGTCCTTCAGCATTCCCTCTCTTGTCGGATACCTGTTCCCCCTGCGCCTCGCCTATAGCGCATCGGTACTCACCTCCGTCCTCATCGGGGGCACCGGGGTGTACGTGCTCGCGTGGGTCATGCGCCTCGGGGTCCTCGGATGCGTCATGGCGGCCACCATCTACGAGCTGAGCGGGCCCTTCATGGGTCTTTTGGGCTGGCCCATCGCCTGGGTGCTGGCGTGGGCCGGCTGGCTCTTCGCAGCAGCCCTTCTCATCGTCCGAGGACGCCATCGCCTACGCGCCATTGCGATGTTCGCCGTCGTCGTCGCCTGCGCCGGTTACGCCGGTGAGCCCGAAGGGCTCCTGCTGCTTGCCATCGCGCTCATCGTCTTCCTCATCATCCTCATGATCTTCCGGGTGCCGCGCCTAGGCGGAGGGCCCATCTGGCGTCCCGTGCGAGACGTGGTGGTGGCCGGCGTAGCGGGTGGCGCCCTGTTCTCCCCCTTGGCCCTGCCCGGAATCCAGGTGGCCTCGGGCTCGGTGCGCAACGTCAGTGGGACCTGGATCGAGGTGATCCCCACCAACAGCACGGCTCGAGCGCTTCCAGTACACGACCTCATCCATGTGCTGCTCCAGGGGTTCGACGGGCTCCCTCTCAACACCAGCGCGTTCTTCGGCGACCGCCTCTTCTATATCGACACCGTGGCCTACGTCGGCATCATCGCACTGGCGCTGGCGCTGTTGGCCGTGGTGGTGCGGCGGCGGCGTCCTGAGGTTGTCGCCTTCGGGGCGGTGGCTCTTGTCATGGCGGGCCTCGTCTTTGCCCAACCTGTGGTTTCGGCCGTCGATCACGTGCCCCATTTGGGCAGCGTGCTGTGGAACCGGGCCCTGCTTCCCTTGGCTTTCGCGCTGGCGATCCTGGCCGGCATGGGGACCGATGCCTTGGTCCGGGCCGGACATAGGCGAGCGGTGACAGCGTGGGCGGGAGCCAGCTTCGGCGCCGCTGGCATCGTGCTCGGTGCACTGTGGCTCTTCGGGCGCGGCCATCTTTCCCCCACAGATGAGTCCATCCGGACCCGCAGCTTCATCTGGCCCCTGCTCTCCGTCGTGGTCGGCCTCATCGTCGTGGCCGTCATCGCCACGTCTCACGCACGACGATCCCGCACCACCCATCGAGTGTCCTCGCCTCGGTGGTCGTCGCCCACGAGATGGGCGGCTGGCGCGTTGCTCGCCTGCGAGACCACCTTTCTGATCGCCGCCGGCGCGCCATTGTGGGCGTCGAGCCCGACCGCCCCCTCCCCTACGGCCGCGGTGGTCGACCTGAAGGCGACGGTGGGCTCCGCGGTCGTCGCCTTAGGCGCACCCGATTGTGTTGGCTATGCACGGCTCGGGCTCCAGCCCAACGTGAACGTGCTCTTCGGGATCGACGAGTTGGTTGCGTACGACCCCATGACGCCACGCTCGTACTTCTCCTCATGGGAGAAGGCCAGCGGCACGGCGCCGGGATACCCCAGCTACGAGACGTTCTGCCCCGCTGTCACCACAGCCGCCTTGGCCCGCCTCTACGGGGTCAGCTACGTGCTCGAGACATACGGATCCCCGGGGCCGCTCGGCGGGGTCTTCGACAAGACCGTGGGAGACGAGGAGCTCTACCGCATTCCCGGGGCCGCAGCGGCCACCGTGAGCCCACTCGCACCCGGGAACACGTTGCCGCCCAAAACTGCCCCGGGGACACCGGTACCCGTGACGCACCCCAGTCCGTCGCAGTGGCATGTGGTCACCGACGCCACCACGGCGGGGGTTTTGCGCCTCCGAGTCACCGATGAGCCGGGCTGGCGCGCCACCATCGACGGCCGGGCCCTCCCCCTCGAGCGTTTCGCCGGCGTGATGCTGCAAGCACGCGTCCCGTCAGGGCGACATGTGATCGAGCTCTCCTATTGGCCCACCTACTTCACGGTGGGCATCGTCTTGGCGGCGTGCAGTGCAGGCGGCCTGGTAGGAGCTTCACTGTGGACGCTCCGGCGCGGCCGACAGCGGCGCAAACAGCTGACGGGCTAATGCTTCTTCCGTCGAAGGTGCTCGAAGGTCCTGAGGATCTTGGTCACCGAGTCGTCGGACATGCCGAGGTGGCGCTTGGTCCAGTCGTAGACCCGCAGAGCTTGCTTGTCGAGATAGATCACGATCGACTTCGACCCCTCACCGGGCCGGGCCCGGTACTCGGTCGATCGCACCAGCGGATTGACCTCGGTGGTGAAGTAGTACAAGGCCAGGGACTGGCGGGCCACACCGGGGGGGCACTCCATGGGCTCGGGGTGGCCGTGGAACGAATCGGCATCGGTGCTGAAGACCACCACGCGGTTGCCGACAGGGCGGATCTTCTCCTCGCACCGGCTCATATCGGTGCTCCACAGCTCGAGGTCACCGCCGTACTCTTCGGACCACCCTTCGTTCAGGTAGAGCAACAGGTTGACCCGCCGACGCCAGGTGCGGTGCCGGGGATGAACGGTGAAGTCGGCATGAATGTTCAAGAAGCCTCCGGCCACGGATTGGTGGAGGCCTCCCCCCTCGAGGGTCTCGTCGGCGAATAGACCTTCGATGCCGGTCAGCTCGCTGAGGAGATCGACGAAACGCTTCGACTGGAGCTCGGCCAGCAACGCCTGCAGCGGTGCGGGCCATGTCGATGACTGGGTGTTGCTGAACTTCCGCTCGTTGGCGTGGAGATAGTTGTTCCACTCGTGCGAGTTCAGCGATGGGAACGCCTCGATCGCTCCTTTGGCCACGTCGGGCGGGAGGAACTCGTCGAGAACGATATGGGGGAAGGGCCGGGCCGCACCGTAGCGTTCCCGGAGCCCTCCGAGTTCAGCTTCCAGCTTGGCCACGTCCAGCAGCGATTCACCCGGTTGCTCGGGTGAATCGAATCCGCCGTCGGCGACGATCGGGATAATGGGTCCGCCCGCCTTATGGCCGGTTGCCGAACTCAGGCGACCGGTTCCAGCTCGAAGAGCAGCTGGTATGCGAACAAGTTGGGGGCAATCGCCATCCCCATCTTGTCGGTCGTGCTGAGCAGCGACGTGAGGAAGCGAGGGGCGGGACCGCCCCGATCGGCCGCCTCGACGGGCAACCCGGAGATGGACCGCTTGCGCACGCGCATCCCGGAGGCGCCAGCCATGCGCTCGAGGCTCTGGCGGGTGAAGAACCGGACGTGGCTGGAGTCGAAGATGCCCCGCCGCTCGTAGCTGAACTTGCCGGCGGCGACACGCACCCGCGGGTACCAGTGGGCGATATTCGGCACGCTCACCAACATGACGCCACGCGGGGCGAGCACCTCGCGGACTTGGCGCATCATGGAGGCCGGATCGACCAGGTGCTCGAGGACGTCAGCCGCCAAGACCACGTCGAATCCGGTCCCGACTTCGGCAGGAAGGCCTTGGTTGAGATCCGCCTCGATGAAATCGTCAAGGCGATCCGCCACGCCGTCGACCTTCACGGCGTCGACCCCGATCACAGTGTGTCCCGAGAGGCGCAACAGCTCGCCGAGGCGACCGTTGGAGCACCCCAGGTCGAGGATGCGCTTGGGCGGGTGATCACTCACCCAATTGATCAGCTTTCGATGCGACGAAGACGGGCTCATCTTGAGCTCGTAACCCTCTTCGGCGAAGGCCATCTCCCCCGAACCGAAGCCCATCTTGTGGAGCCGGTAGCGCACCACGTCCTTGACGACGTCTTTGGCGTAACCCATGCCGTTGACGTAGCAAATCTCGTCGCCGTAGTAGGTGGGGATGGGCACCTCGAGAATCACCTTGCCGGCCTCATGCATCTGCAAAATGATCTCGGTGTCGAAGTCGAAGCCGTCCGAGTTGACCTCGAAAGGCACGTCCTTCAGGGCATCGACCCGGTAGGCGCGGTACCCGCTGTGCCACTCCGTGAGGTTCAAGCCGGCCACCGAGTTCGAGAATTTGCTCAGGATCCGGTTGCCGACGTACTTGTACAGCGGCATGGCGCCCATGCGCGCCGAGCCCGGCTCCATCATGCGCGACCCGAAGACGGCGTCACAGTGCTTATCGGCAAACGGGGTGATCAGGTCTTCGATGACCTCGGGGGCGTACTGCCCGTCGCCGTGCAGCAGGACGACGATGTCGAGCTTGCGCTCGATGGCCCACTTGTAGGCCGCCTTCTGGTTCCCGCCGTACCCGAGGTTGCGGGGTCGGCGAATCACCGTCAGCGGCAGGTCACCTGTCTTTTGGTACTCCAGCCCGACGGTGTACGTGCAGTCACTGCTGGCGTCGTCGCAGACGACGACCTCTGCCACCTTGGACCGAAACGACGGTGGTAGCCGGTCGAGCACGGCGGCCAGCGTCGATGCCGCGTTGTACGCGACGATGACGACGCCTACACGCTCCTCGGCACCCTGCTCACGAGACACTTGTCCCCCTTCCGCCGCCAGCCCCCCGCTGGCCTTGGCAACGCCCCCGGCCGAGATCGTGTGCATAGCGCATCAATTGGCATCTTGCCCGGCACCAATGACGGTACCGGGCTGGCTTCCCATACGGCCTCGTCATAATTGAGGGAATTTACTCTACGCAAATACCCTGCTCAGCGCCTTGTGGTGTGGTAAGCGGGCAAAAAGAGCGCCCGAAAGGGCGTTCCGGGTGCCCGACGCGGCCGGTCCGGCCCGCGCCCGACGGCGATCAGCCCAGGGCGCACACGGGGTAGACGGCCAGGGCCGGCTCGTCCCGGTAAAGGCGGTATTGGGCCGGGGCGAACTCGCCGAGATGGTCCTCGACCACATCCCTGATCTTCGGGACCATGACCCGTTCGGCGCCGGCCGGGCTCCAGATCCGGTCGAGCAGATAGCTGAGCTCACAGGGGCGGGCGGCGGCGGGGAATCGACTGATGTTCACCGAGAGGCGGGCCTGGGCGAGGTAATAGGTGCGGTTCTGGGCGCCTTGGACGATGCCGTAGCGGGTCGCCCCCACGACTTGGACTCCGAGGACGCACACCAAAACCAGGGGCACCACCCATGCCAGCCGTTGGCGCCACGGGTCGCCTTGGCGCGGCCTGTGCACGGCGGGCATGTGCTTCAAGGCGTAGATGGCGATGCCGGTCAAAAGGACCAAATTGGGCATGCTGTAGCGGCTGCTCAGCGACGACGTCCGGGCGATGTCCCACAGCAGGTAGCGGCCGATGGCGATGAACAGGTCATTGACGAGCGCAAAGAGGATCAGTAGCAACGGCAAAGGGACCGAGTCCCGAGAAGCTCGATACCGCCACGATTGCACGATGATGAACAGAGCCACGACCAGCAGCCCGATGCCGATCAACTCGTGAGCGAAACTCTGGGGCAAAGACAGCAGCCCGCCGTTGCCCCCAGGAACCACATTGCCCATGAGGATCACCATGTACTGCAGCACCTGCACAGGGTGATGCAACGCCAGGGTCGACGAGCAGTACCGCCCGTAGATGCCGAAATTCTCGCAATTGCTGAGACCGAAGCTGAACCCCGGTACATAGATCGCCCCCGTGATGGCGGCGGACAGCGCCACTAAGACGACTTTGGCGCGTGAGCGACGGGTCCAACCTTCGAGCCACAACACCGCGATGACGGCCAGAGGCCAGAGAATGAAGCCCTGGATATAAGAGAGAGACGCCCCCACAGCGGCGGCGACGGCCACGACGAACCAGAGATTGGCGCGGTTGTGTGGCACCAACAGGGCGTACAGCATGACCACCAAAAACGTGGGGACGAGGTACCACGACACCTGGAACGACCACAGCGAGTTGCCCACGTCCACCAAGCTGAACCACATGAGCCCGATGACTACAACGGGAACCGGTGTGAGTCTGCTGCCTACATATCGTCGGTACACCGACAGCAAGATCCCGTAGGCGGCGATGAACATCACGCCGTCGAAGAACACCACAGCACGAAGATCGAGGTGGTCGGCAAAGGCGAATACGATGTAGATGAGCCGGCCCAACAGGATGCGGGAGTTGTTGTACTGCGCCCACAGCAAGCTCATCGACAAATGCCCGTGCAAGGCGTCGTGGACCACGGGGACGTTGAACCAGTCGTCGAGGTAAAAGGTGTTGACCGCGTATCGGTCGAGATACAAGAGGTACGCCACCGGGGTCAGGCAGGCGGCCACGATGGTGAGAACGGTGTTGTGCCGGGCCAGCCACGAAAAGGGGCCCGAACTCTGGTCGTCGTGGCGTCCGAATGCCCTGTCGTCAGGGCCGAAACGCTCTTGTGCGAGAACCGCGTGATCCATCAGAGGAGGCCGCCGGCGGAGCTTTTGACAAGGTCACATTACCATCGGACCTCGCGCGTCGGAAGGGCCGATCGTCCCCGATGCGTCATCGAGAGGGGCGACCGAGCACCTGAGTTCTCGCTGTGACGAGTCTCGGTGATCATCGAAAAAGATGCTGCCCAATCGGGTCGCGCTGCACCCATCCGCTACGGTGTCGCTCAAAGCACTGACGTTCATACCGGGGACAGCGGTGGCCACCATGAGCGGCGACACGGCAAGGGACATGAGTATGGCCGCGCCCTCACGCCTGGCATCCAAGGACGCCTACCGGGGTGGTGCCCGCCTTCGCCATTTCGGACGGTGGCTGGCCCTCATTACCGTGGCGTCCTTCGCATGGCGGGTGGCCGTCATCGAGTTGTCACAGCGCGAGGCGGTCACCGGCGACGGATTCGAATGGAGCAAGCAAGGCAACCTCAACGCGGCCGGGCACTGGTTCGTCAGCGCCTTCAGTTTCCGGCCTGACGCGCTGCGCCCGCCGGCCTGGGCCCTCGTGCTCAGCCTTTGGGCGTTCCTCGGTCAGCATGCCTGGTTCCGCCAACAGCTTCTGGCCTGCGCCATCGGGACGGTGACCGTCATGACCGTCGGCCTGGCGGCGCGGCGCCTGGCCGGCGATCGGGCCGGGCTGATCGCCGCTGCCGTGGCTGGTGGGTACGCCGGCTTGTGGGTCTACGAAAGGGCGATTCTGTCCGAGACCCTGCTCCTGCCGGCCGTGGCGCTGATGATCATCCTCACTTATTGGTTCCGCGAGCGGCCGTCGACGCAGAGGGCGGTGGCGCTCGGCGCCATGTGCGGGGTGCTCGCCATGATCCGTTCCGAGCAAATCCTCACATTGCCGTTTCTCGTCTTTCCTGTCGTCATCGCCGCCAAGGCCGTTCCGGCCCGCCAAAAGGCCGGCTGGCTCATGTTGGCCGTCGTGGCCACGGTGATCGTCGTGGCCCCGTGGACGATCTTCAACCTCGGCCGCTTCCAGCGCCCCGTGCTGCTGTCCAACGGATTCGGAGCGGCGGCGGCCACGGGCAACTGCAACCAGACGTACTACGGGCCGGACATCGGCTACGGAACGCTTCAGTGCCTGCCGATCTACGCCAAAGGCGACCAGTCCCAGCAGGATACCGAGGACACCCATACGGCGCTTACCTACGCGGAACACCATCTGAGCCGTCTGCCCATCGTGATCGTCGCCCACGAAGGCCGCACCTTCGGGTTCTGGAATCCCTGGCAGCAGACCTCTATCGACGCCCAATGGATGGGGACATGGGTAGGGGTGACGAGACTGGGCATGGTCAGCTACTGGGCACTGCTGGTTCCGACGGTGATCGGGGGGGTCGTCTTACGCCGTCGACGAGTCGCCCTCTACCCGCTGCTGGCATTCGTCGCCATCGCTGCCATCGCGGTGATCCCCACCATCGGAGACGTCCGCTACCGAGCCGCCGCCGAGATCCCCCTTGTGATGCTGGCCGCCATCGGCATCGACGGCCTCCTCCCCGCACGACGTGCCCAATCGAGCCAACCGTCTGCCGGCCCGAGGCCAGGCACTGACGTCTGAACCGGAGACCAAAGGCAGGGACCCGACGTATATTGGACGTTCGGACATTGGCCCTTCTCCACCGAGTCGGGCAGGGGGGATGGCCAGGCACCAGATGTCGACGACGGTTCCAGCGGCCGAGCAGTTCCCCGAGCGCCTGACTCGTGGCGGGGATCCGGCGGTGGAGTTGCTCATCCCCGCCAACGACGTCGCCGACCCCGAAGTCTCCATCGTCGTGCCCGCCGTCAACGAAGAACTCACCATCGCCGAGTTCGTCGCCTGGTGCCAACAGGGTCTGCACGACGCCGGCGTGCGCGGTGAGGTGCTCATCGTCGACAGTTCCACCGACGGCACCGCCGAATTAGCTCTGGCCGGGGGGGCTCGCGTGCTGCGGACTCCGAAGCGAGGTCTCGGACGGGCCTATATCGACGCCACTGCGTACATCCGCGGGCAATACGTCGTAATGGGCGATGCCGATTGCACGTACGACTTCCGCCAACTCGGTCCCTTCGTCGAGAAGCTCCGTGAGGGATACGAGTTCGCCATGGGATCGCGCTGGCTCGGTACCATCGAGGACGGGTCTATGCCCGCCCTGCATCGCTATGTCGGCACGCCGGTGACGACGTGGATGCTCAACCGTCTCTACGGCAGCCAGTTCACCGACATTCACTGCGGGATGCGCTGCATCAGCCGCGACGCGCTGGAGCGAATGGGGCTCGCCTCACAGTCGTGGGAGTACGCCTCGGAGATGGTGCTCAAGTCGGTGCTGATGCAGCTGCGCACGACAGAGGTGCCCGTCACCTTCTACCGCGACCGCAACGGCAGGATGTCGCACCACAAACGGGCGGGGTGGTTCTCGCCGTTTCTGGCCGCCTGGATCAACCTCCGCATCATGTTCGTCTTCCGAGCGCAGTTCTTCATGCTCAAGCCCGGGCTGGCACTCCTCGGCCTCGGCCTCTTGCTGACCTTGCCGCTCAGCTTCGGGTCGATCTCGATAGGCTCCTACACCTTCAGCCTGTACTGGCAGCTCCTCGGCGTCACCTTGGCCGTGCTCGGGCTGCAGAGCGCCTTCTCCGGCGTCTTGGCCCAGGTGGTCTCGGACTATTCGGGAGTGTCGCGTGTTCGCTGGAAGGCGCGCTTCCGCTACACGCGCACGGTGCTGGCCGGCTTCGCCGTGTTCGTCGTCGGTCTCGGCCTGCTCGGGGCGCTGGCAGTGGAGTATTTGGTGCTGGGGCACAAGCTCCCCGGGCCCTCCTCGGCCCTCGACCACCTGGCCGTGACCGGCCTGCTGTTCGTGATTATGGGTTTCTCCACGTTCTGCTTCACCTTGTTGCTGCACGCCACCGGCGTCCACTACGGCCGGCGCCCGGCTCCCGGCTCGTGACGTTCACCGGAGATTTCCTCGAAGAAGCGGTGGCCGTGCTGCGAGCCGTCGACGAGGCCAGCGTGGAAGCGTGTGCGGCGGGTCTGGCCGACGTCCGCCAACGCGGCGGTCGGCTTTTCGTGTTGGGGGTGGGAGGCTCAGCCGGTCATGCCTCGCACGCCGTCAATGACTTTCGCAAGCTGTGCGACATCGAGGCGTACGCCCCGACGGACAACGTCTCGGAACTCACGGCCCGCATCAACGACGACGGGTGGGACAGCTCGTTCTCACAGTGGCTGGTCGGCTCGCGCCTCGATCAGCGCGACGCCGTGTTGGTGCTGTCGGTGGGTGGCGGCGACCGCCAGCGTGCGGTGTCGACGAACCTGGTGACCGCCATGGAGCTGGCCCGCCAACAGGGCGCCTCCATCTTTGCCATCGTCGGCCGCGACGGCGGGTTCGCGGCGGAGGTGGCCGACGCTTGCGTGCTGATCCCGCCGCTGTTCCCCCAGCACGTCACACCGCACACCGAAGGGCTGTGCGCCGTCATCTGGCACCTGCTCGTCAGCCACCCAGCCTTGGCCCGACACGGCGCCAAGTGGGAATCCGTCCGTTGAGCCCCGTAGCCCCGTCGAACATCTCGCGTGTCTGCATCGTCGGAGGCGCCGGCTTCATCGGCAGCCACTTCGTGGACCGCCTGTTGGGAAATGACACCACCGAGCTAGTCACCGTCTTCGACAACTTTTCCTCGGGCCGCCAGTGGCATCTCGCTCATCACGGGGACGACAGCCGCCTGCGGGTCATCCGAGGAGATGTCGTCGACCTCGACGCGCTGCGGTCGGCCACCACGGGTGCGCAGGTGGTCATTCATCTGGCGTCGAACCCCGACATCGCCCGCGCCGCCACGGATCCGGCCATCGACTTCGATGCCGGCACGCTTCTGACGCATCGGGTGGTGGAGGCCATGCGGCTGTCGGGGGTGCCCCGCATCCTGTACGCGTCGGGAAGCGGGGTCTACGGCGATGTGGGCGAGCTGGAAGTGGCGGAGGACCATGGTCCGTTGGTCCCTATCTCGACGTATGGGGCGAGCAAGCTGGCCGGCGAAGCGCTGATCTCTTCGTACTGCCACATGTTCGACCTGAGCGCGTGTGTGTTCCGCTTCGGAAACGTGGTGGGGCCGCGCCAGACGCACGGAGTCGGCTTCGACTTCATCCGCCGACTGCTCGATGACCCCGAGCGTCTACGGATCCTCGGCAATGGGAAGCAAAGCAAGTCCTACGTGCATGTCTCGGACATCGTCGACGCCGTACTGCTGGCCGCCGAGTCGGCCCCGCTGCCGTTTTCCACCTACAACGTCGCCACGCTCGACTACGTCACCGTCAACGAGATCGCCGAGCTGGCCGCCGAAGTATGCGGACTCGATCCGACGCGCATCGCCTTCGAGTACACCGGCGGAGACCGAGGCTGGCGAGGCGACGTGCCGGTGGTCCGGCTCAACAGCAGCCGGATCCGTGGGCTGGGATGGGCCAACGCCATGTCGGCGCGCCAGGCGCTGCGCGCCTCCCTGGCGTCGATGCTGGAGGATGTCCGCCCCGGACGACTGACGTGACCGAGCCCAGGCCCGCCTTCGGTGCCGGCGGGCGACGGGCCGTGTTCCTCGACCGCGACGGCGTCTTGAACCTCCCCATCGTGCGCAACGGGTTACCCCACGCGCCGACCTCTGTCGCCGAATTCGAGCTGTATCCAGAGGTCCCCGCCGCCTGCGAGCGGCTCCGCTCCTTAGGGCTGGCTTTGGTCGTGGTCACCAATCAACCCGATATCGCCCGCGGCACGCTGGACTCCGCCGTGGTCGACGCCATCCACGCCACGCTGCGAGATCAGATCGAGGTCGACGGGGTCTACGTCTGCCGTCACGACGACGATGACGCCTGTGATTGCCGTAAGCCGGCCCCCGGTCTTCTCGTCCGGGCCGCCGGTGATCTCGGGCTCGACCTGCCCAGAAGCGTCATGGTGGGCGACCGCTGGCGAGACGTCGAGGCGGGGCGCCGGGCCGGCTGTCGTACCGTCTTTATCGACCGGGGTTACCGCGAGCCGACGCCAGATTCCCCCGATCAGATCGCTGCATCCCTTGCGGAAGCCGCAGCGTGGATCGAAGATGTGGTGGTAGGGGGGATCGACGGTGAGTGAACAACAAGGTCTCGGTGTCAAGGTCTTCGCCGACGGCGCCGACCTCGAGAGCATTCTCGAGCTGGCCGACAATCCTCTCATCTCGGGGTTCACGACCAACCCGACCCTCATGCGCAGAGCCGGTGTGGAGGATTACGAAGGGTTTGCCCGAAAGGTCCTCGACCACATCACCGATCGACACCTCTCCTTCGAGGTCTTCTCCGACGATTTCGGGGAGATGCGACGCCAGGCCCATCGCATCGCTTCGTGGGGACCCAACGTCTTCGTCAAGATCCCCGTCACCGACACCCACGCGGTGAGCTCGGCTCCCCTCATTTCGGATCTCACCGCCGACGGCTTGCAGCTCAACGTGACCGCCATCTTGGCCCTCGACCAAGTGCGCACGGTCGTCGAGGCGCTGGCCCAGAGCAACGCCGCGGTGGTATCGGTCCTGGCCGGTCGGATCGCCGACACGGGGCGCGATCCAGTGCCCATTATGGCGGCGGCCGTTGAGCTGTTGGCCCCGTATCCCGCCCTCGAGCTTCTGTGGGCGAGCCCTCGCGAGATTCTCAACCTGCGTCAGGCGCAGTCGGTCGGGTGTCACATCATCACCATGGTTCCTGATCTGCTCAAAAAGCTTGACGGGCTGGGCCGAGGACTCGAAGAGGTGTCCGTCGATACCGTGCGCATGTTCCACCGCGATGCCTCGGACTCCGGCTACCTGTTGTGATCGTTGGCGCTCTGATCGATTGCCGGGTGTGCCCATGACAACAGGCGGGAACCCAGGCGACAACGACGATTGGAATCAGCACTGGAGCACCTTCGGCGACGCCGTGGCGGGGAACCCGGCCACCACTTATCGAAGTCGTTTGATCATGGAGTTGTTGGGCCAGCTCGCCGATAACGAGGTGATCCTCGAGATCGGCTGCGGCCAAGGTGAGTTCACACTCGAGCTGGCGCAAAGGTATCCAAAGGCCGACGTACGCGGCATCGATGCCAGCGTCGAAGGCGTGCAACGCGCCGCACGCGCCGCCCAGGACCTGGGCATCACAGCCCACTTCGCGCCGCGCGACCTGACGGTCCCCGCCGAGCTGGCCGACGACGAACGGAGTCGGGCCACCGTGGCGGTGTGCTCGGAGGTTTTGGAGCACGTGGACGATCCCGGCGTTCTCTTGCGCAACGCCGCGCGAGTACCTGGCGCCCGGCTGCCGGGTGGTGATAACCGTTCCCGGAGGGCCACGGTCGGCCTTCGACCGCCATATCGGTCATCGGCGCCACTTCACCACCACCCGGCTGCACCGGCTGCTCGAGGACAACGGGTTCGAGGATGTCCGGGTCCGGCGAGCCGGGTTTCCCTTCTTCAACGTCTACCGATTGGTGGTGATCGTGCGGGGTCGGAAATTGATCGCCGATGTCGAGCAGTCCTCCGGCACCACGCTTGACGGGGGGGCGTCGGGGGCGGCGCTGCGTCTCTTCGATCGCGCCTTTCGCTACAACCTCAACTCGTCTCCCTTCGGTTGGCAACTCGTGGCGGTGGCGCACCGCTCGAGGCTGGCGTCGTGATCATCACCCGCACTCCGCTGCGGATCTCTCTCGGCGGCGGTGGGACGGACCTTCCCTCGTATTACGAGCGATTCGGGGGCATGGTGCTGTCGGCTGCCATCAACCGGTACATCTACGTGGCCGTGAACACGACGTTCACCGACGATTACTTCCTCAAGTACTCGGCTATCGAGCGGGTCAAGAGCATCGATGACATCGACCATCCCATCATCAGAGAGACCCTACGCCGCCACCCCATCGGGCCATCGGTCGAACTGGTCAGCGTGGCCGACATCCCTGCCGGTACTGGGCTCGGCTCCTCGGGCTCCTTCACAGTCGGATTGCTCAGGAGCATCTACGCATACATGCGCCAAAGCGTGACCATCGAGGAGATCGCCGCCGAGGCGTGCCGCATAGAGATCGAGGTGTTGGGCCGCCCCGTCGGCAAGCAAGACCAGTATGCAGCGGCCTACGGGGGACTCGAGTCACTCACCTTCGATCGAAGCGGCGACGTCGAGGTGGCCTCGCTGTCGGTTCCCACTGAGGCCCTGCACGACCTCGAGCAGCATCTGTGCATGTTCTTCACCGGCTACTCCCGCCATGCCGATGACATCCTCGAGGAGCAACGTTCGCGGTCCGTCCAAGGTGACCACGACATGGACGAGAGCCTGCACGTGGTCAAGTCCCTCGGGCTGGCCAGCCGCGACGCGCTCGAAGCCGGGGACACGGCCAAGTTCGCCTCGCTCATGAACGAGCACTGGGAGCACAAAAAACGCCGGTCCGCGTCGATGTCGAACCCCTCCATCGACAGCTGGTACGACCTCGGCATGGCCAACGGGGCCCTCGGGGGCAAGCTCGTGGGAGCAGGGTCGGGTGGGTTCCTGCTGTTCTACGCCCAGGACCCTGACCGGCTGCGCCGAGCCCTGAGCGCCGAAGGCTTGGACGAAGTGCGCTTCGCCTTCGACCACGACGGCGCCGTCGTGCTCGTGCGCGACTGACATGCAGTGCCTCGTCCTGGCCGGCGGGCGCGGCACCCGCATGCGTCCGGCCACCGACGTGCAGCCCAAGTGCCTCCTCTCTGTGGCCGGACGACCCTTCGTGGACTGGCAGCTGGCATGGCTGGCCGCCGAGGGGGTCGACCGGGTCGTCTACTGCATCGGCTACCTGGGTGACCTCGTCCGGCGCCACGTCGGCGATGGCCGACGATTCGGGCTCGAGGTCGTCTACGTCGACGAAGGTGATCGGCCCGCCGGCACGGCCGGTGCGCTGCGGTTGGCCGCCGATCACGACGCGCTCGACGCCACGTTCTTCGTCCTCTACGGCGACTCGTATCTCCCCATCGACTTTGACGCCGTGGCGACGGCCTACAGCGCCAGCGGGCGGCCCGTGCTCATGACCGTGTACCGCGACCCGGGTCAAATGGAGCGACCCAATGCCGTGTTCGAAAACGGCTTGGTCATTAGGTACGACAAGGGGTTGGTCGAGGTTCCTCCGCACATGCGTCACGTCGACTACGGACTCTCGATATGGCGACGCCAGGTGATCGAGGACATGGTGCCTACCTGCACCGTGGCCGACATGGCCTCGCTGTACGGCTCGCTCAGCCGCGACCATCAACTGGCCGGTTACGTAGCCGGAGAGCGGTTCTACGAGATCGGGTCGGCCGCCGGGCTGGCCGCCTTGGACGAGCGACTGCGGGGCGGGGGGGCCTTGGGAACGCCGCCTCCGAATCAGCGGACTGCACCGCAGTAGGGTGGCGCCGGTGTCGTGGCCGAAACAGCGGGCGAGCCTCACCGACGAGCAGTCGGCCATCATGGCGGACTGGATCAACGAATTCCTGAGCTCCGTCAAGACGTCGCGCTTCACCTGGGTGAGCCGATTCGACCATGTCTTCGCCAATCGCAGCGCGGCGACGGGCCAGCGGACCCTGGAGATCGGGGCCGGAACGGGGTCGCATCTGCTCTGGGAGACCGAAGGCGAATACGTCGCGGTGGAGAGCACCGATGAGCTGGCCGCCCAGATCCCGACGCGAGATGGCTTGTCGGTCATCGTGGCGGACTGCGAGCAACGTCTCCCTTGGGACGACGACTCCTTTGATCGCGTGCTCGCCATCCATCTTCTCGAACACCTCTACAACCTGCCGGCGGCCTTGGACGAAGTGGCCCGGGTGCTCCGACCCGGCGGTGTGTTCTCGGTTGTCATCCCCTGCGAGGGGGGCCGGCTCTATTCGCTCGGTCGACGATTGACGACAAAACGGATGTTCGAAAAGCGTTACCACGTTCCCTATGAGTGGATGATCCGCGCCGACCACTGCAACTCGGCACGCGAGGTCCTCGACGAGCTCACGAGCCGCTTTGACGTACGCCGGCGTTCATTCTTCCCCTGTAAGGTGCCGATGGTGGACGCCAACCTGGTCATCGGCCTCGAGCTCTCGGTCTGAGGCGTGACTCGCCCAAGGCGTCGCGCCCGTCGCCACCCGGCGGTGAACCGTTGATCCACGTCGCCACCATCCACTTCGAGTCGCAGCGTTGGATCGACATTCAGCTCGACTATCTCCGCCGCACCATGGGTGAGCCCTACACGGTGTGGGCCAACCTCCAAGACGTCCCCGGCGACCATGCCTCCAAGTTCGATCACATCGTGGAGGCCATAGGCGAGCACCCGGGCAAGTTGAACCTGGTGGCTGCCGAGATCTCGGCCGTCGCTCGTCCCGACGACCTCATCATCTTTCTCGACGGTGATGCCTTTCCCATCGCCGACCCCATGCCGACGGTGCGAAGGGCACTGGAAGAAACGAGCCTGGTGGCCGTGAGGCGCGACGAGAACACCGGCGACAAACAGCCGCATCCGTGCTTCTGCGTGGTCACGGTGGCCGAGTGGGAACGACTGCATGGGGACTGGTCCCACGGCGGCTGTTGGCCCGGGCCCAAGGGCGAACCGGTGACCGACGTGGGGGGCAACCTGTATCGATCCCTCGAGCGATCCGGCACACCGTGGACGCCGCTGCTGCGCACCAACCGCGTCAACCTGCACCCGGTGTGGTTTGGCATCTACGCCAACATCGTCTATCACCACGGATCCGGTTTTCGCCGGGCCATGTCGCGCGTCGACCTGGTGAACAAGCCGAGATTGTCGAAGCGAGGCCGGCAGCTACCGGTTCTTGGTCGCCCGCTGCGGCGATACAACAAGTTTCGATTGCAGCGCTGGGAAGCCCGGACGTCAGAAGCGTCTGAACGGCTGGGCGAGGAGATGTTCGAGAAACTGTGCGGCGATCCTGAGTTCTATAAGGCGCTCATCTAAGCGATCGGGGTCAGTCCTACCAAAAACCTCAGTCCAATAAAAAGTCCCGTGCCGGCGGGGCACTCCCCACCGACACGGGACCCAACAGGTTCTTGGCTTACTTCAAGGCGGCGAAGATCTCCTTGCCGATGAAGGTGTAACCCTTCGTGTTGGCGTGGATGTTCTGGAGCGTGCAGTAGTAGGTGTACTTGCAGATGTCCGACACCGACAACGGCACCTTGGTCCCCTTGGGGATCGAGATCGCCGCCGGGGACGTGGGGGCGTACTTCTTCGACAGACCCACCTGACGTTGCCCACTCAGTGGCGTCGTTATTCCAGTTCCGTTACCTCCGAACTGGGGAGCGGCGGTGACGTTCACGAATTTCCCGCCGGTAACGCTCTCATAAGCGGTCGCAAGAGCAGGGTTGATGATGCTATCGAAGGCCTCGACCGACTCCCCTGCCAAGCCTTGCGCCGACGAAGAGTCGCCCGGGGTCAGACCCGGGTTCACCCATTCTCCGAGGATTACGTCGGGGTAGGACGCCCCCACGATGGGCGCACTCGAGTCGCCGTTGGCATCGAGGGCGGTGCTGAGCTGATCGACGAGGCTCTTGACGTTGTCCGGGATGTCTTCACCGGAAGCGTTGTACGTAGCATCCGTGATCCCGTTCATCCTGTCGAGCACACAGATCACCGGGTTCGGCGTCGACACGCATGACGTGATGTCATTGCCGCTGATCGAGACCGTGACGAGCCCGACCTTGCCGGGGTTGGCATCGATGAAGGCCACCGCGTTCTGGATCTGCGTGTCACCGGTGATCACCGGGTCAGGCAGCTCCGAGGGAATCGCGGCTGGCCCATACATGCCCCCCGTGCCGCAGATCCCGGTGTAGGAAAGGATCGACTCGGTGGTAGCTCCGCCACAGCCGTAGTCCTCAAGAGTCATCTTCAGCTTGTTGGCCACGTACCCGGTGTACCCCGAGGTGGCCTCAGATGTCGGAACCGGCTGGTACCCGACCGAGTAGGAGTCGCCCAGCGCGATGTAGTCCTTCCCGGCGAATGGGTTGCTATGACCCTTGGTGGCGGCCTGGCTCACTCCCGGCACAGCCACAAGCGCCAAGACGCTCAGGCACCCTAAAGCGAGCAGGACGCGCACGGCCGACGAACGAAAAGGCTTCTTCACTATTCCCCCCCAGAAATTGACAAAAAATTGGTTGATCCCGTTCTACCGCCATCGCACCCTAGTCGCCCTCGTCAATCGTGATGATTTATGCACTAGGCAAAGGACGGCGCCGTCGGCGCCACGCCCCCAGCAGGAGCATCGCCGCCAGCCCGACTGCGCCCCCCGTTGCGAACACAATGCCCAGCGTGAAGGTGGTGGGCCAGTAGCGGAGCATCACAACGTGGCGCCCGGCGGGGATCCGAGCCTGCAACATCACTTTGTCGAACGGCTCGAGGGACAAGGCGCGACCGTCGATGGTGGCATGCCAACCGGGCGTGTCGGTCAGACGGAGCCGGAGCATCACGACCTGGCTGGAGTGGGTGACGACCTTCCATGACGCCGGGGTCGGATAGGTGACCGACGCCGGACGACCCCGGGCGTCGTCACCGGGGACAGCACCTCCGCGGGAGAGTGGGACCTGGGTGGCGGCGGCGACGCCGGGGATCTTGTAGAGAGATTCGGTGCCCACGTGCCCGACAAACACCGAGCCGGACGGGCCGCTGAAACCGGGGAGCTCGAGCACGTAACCGACGCCGAAGCGACGCGCCACGACGGCCGTGTCGAAGGTAGGACACAAGACACTGGAGAAGGCCACTCCCCCAGGGACGCCGGTACTGTCCGACCAATCCTGCTTGTAGTAAGCCTCGGGCGTCATCGGGTCATAGGCGTCGAACTCGTGGACACCGAAGGCGGCGTTGGCATTCTCGAGGAGCCCGACGCGCGGCGAGTCAAAGCACGGGCTCCCGTCGCCGACGACGGCGCTCCCCACGGCATGCTTCAACGCAGATACGGACGCAGAAGTGGTCAAGGGACTAGCGCTGGACGAGATGATGGGTGCCCCCGATGCGATGAGGAACGCCGTTTCGACCGCCAGCAAGCACAAGCCCGCACTGCGCCCGGGGCCCCACCGGGTCCGACCGTTCGACGGGACGGTCCGAGAAGCCTTGACGAGCAACCACAGCACCCCGAGCCCCACCACGACGGCAACGACAGGCCAGACGAAGCTCTTCTCCCGAATGGTGGCGAGGTGCTCGGGCAGATGACCTCGACCGGCGAACCACATCATCACCAACAACAGTCCCGCCGCCGCGAATCCGATCCCCACCACCTGCCGCACCGACATTTTCCGGTGCGACCGGACAACCACGTCCACGCCCATGCCGGCCAACACGGCCACACCCAAGACCATGGTGGTCATGGCGAGCACCCAGTAGATCTTCATGACGTTCTGATCCAAAATGGCGACGACGGGGCGCAAAAAGACGAGTGCACCCATGACCACCACAAGACCGCTGAAAGCGCGTACCTCGGGGCGCTTCCAGCGAAGCAACACCGCCGTTAAGGCCATGACCAGGGCAATGACTCCGACGTACGCGGCCGTTTCCTCGTAATTGGAGTACCCGAACCACTTGCTGCCCATTATCGGCAACCCGTCGAATCCCTGGAAAACCACGTGCATGACGTCGGTAATCGGAAGCGTGTGGGGACCGTTGGTTGGTCCCACGGCGGTGCGGTTGGAACGCGAGGCGACCTGCAGTCCCGGCAGCAGCAGCGGAGTGGCGAGCACGACGCCGGCGATTGCCATCACCGCCAGGTCGATGACCGGGCGCAAGAGTGCTCCGGATCCCCTGAACAGGGGCGTCCTGTGGGCCAGGATCACCACCACCACCACACCGGTGGCCAACAGGAGCAGAAAGCTTCCCTCGGGGTCCCCGGCATAAAGCGCCAGCGCCAGCACGACCGCCCCGAAGGCAATCGCCCTGGTTCGGTGGTGGCCTCGCACGATGAGCACCGCCGCCGTGATCAACCAGCCCGCCCACGACATCACCGAAGAGAGCGGCCATCCCAGCCAGCCGATGAACGGGCCGCTCAGTTCAAAGACGGTGGCCGCCATGACGCATCCGAGCACGCTGAGTCGCAGCACCTTGCCGAGCGCGTACACGCCCGTGCCGGCGATGAACAAGGTGACAACGAGCTGCGCGGTGAACGAAAGGTTCTCCGGAACCAGGTAGCCGATGACAACCGGCAAGCTGAAGGGTGCCGACTCCCAGTTGAACGCCAGCGGCATGCCGAGCGCGTTGTACGGGTTCCACAAAGGGAGCTGTCCGTGATGGACCTGTTCCCACACCAGGCGGGTCCAGGGGATGAAGAGCTGAATCTGGTCGCCCTGGGTTGTGTTGTGTATGGACGGATGGCGAATCGTCGTGAGGCCGAAGTTCGACAGCAAGTCATAGGGCCCGAGCGCAAAGCCGTGGACCAAGGCGGGCGTCAAGACCAACAGGGCGGCAACCAACACCCACAACAGGCCGAGGATATCGGGGAGGTGCCGATGTCCGTGCACCCACGTCAAAGCACGGTCAGCGCTCCTGCCGTAGCGGCTCGACCGCCCCCCGCCCACGTCTCCGCCACCGGTCTTGGCGTCGGCTCGTGGGGTGTCGGATGCCTTATCGGTGGCGGTGGTCATGTGCAGCCAAAAGGCTCGCCGCCCGCTCACGCGGGGACGGGATCAGGATCGAGGCCCTTCGAGTCCTTGAATGCGAGCGCGTCCGGGAGAGGGTAGTGCATGGCTACCCCACTTGTGTCGCTAGGATCGGTGCCTTGCGCGCTGCACAGGCGCGGGGTTGATCACCACCTGAGAAGGTCGACGAAACAAGGAACAGCGTGTCCCTGCACCCGTCATCCGTGCTCTTCGTAACGTTGGACTCGTGTCGCTATGACACCTTTGCGGCCGCCAACCTGAAGAACATGCCCGCCGTCGGCCCCACCCGCCGTGCCATGGCACCGGGCACCTTCACCTACAGCTCTCACGCGGCCATGTTCGTGGGATTCACCCCGGACGTGCCCGGTCTCCTCGAGCCGTATGTCAACCCCAAGTACGCCCGGCTCTTCATGCTCCGAGGCGGAGGGTCGGGGTCACCGCAAGAGCCGTTCGCCGATCTGAAGGGCCGTGACATCGTCGAGGGCTTCAACCAACTCGGCTACGACACCATCGGCACGGGCGCCATGATGTGGTTCAATCCTGGCACCGGCGTGTCGCGCACCTTGACGCGATCGTTTCAGCAGTTCCACTACCCCAACAGCTCGGTGGCCTTGGACCGTCAGTTGCGATTCCTCCACAGCACCTTGGACAAGGCGCGTCGTCCCGTGTTCACCTTCATCAACGTGGGTGAAACCCACGCTCCCTATTGGCACGCCGGCGCCCCGTGGGACCGGGACTGGAACCCGTGCCGCACCTTCGGCGACACCAACGACGCCGATGAGTGCCACCGGCGACAAAGAGCGTGCGTCGAGTTCGTCGACGAAAAGATCGCGGGCCTTTTGGAGCGGTTCGCCGGTGCCACCATCATGATCTGCGCCGATCACGGCGATGCCTGGGGTGAGCAAGATCTGTGGGGCCACGGATTCAACCACCCGAAGGTCATCGAAGTCCCCCTCATCCTTCGCCTGGGCGAGAAGCCACCGCCGCCGGGGCGGCCGCGCAAGATCCAGCGGGCCAAGCGGCGGATCGACAACGCCGTGCGCGCCCTGCAAGGAGCCTGACCGGCGCGCTGTACCACCAACAACGGCGGGCAAGTAGGCAGCATATTTTAGGTACTATGAACCTTTATGGCTGGCGCTCGGACGTTACCGGCGACTTCCATTATGCGTAGTCGCAGACTTCCGCTGGCGGTAGCCCTCGTATCGAGCGCGGTGCAATTCGCGTATTTGAGACAGGGCGGCTTCTTCCTCGATGACATCGGCAACATTTCTGTAAACAAGGTGCCGCTGTCCATTCACCGACTTGCTTCTCCAGTTGGAACGGGCCACTTTCAACCCGCCACCCAGTTTGTGATGTGGTTAGCCGCGGAGCCGTTTCACACCAACTACGCGATTGCCGCCCTCTTTCTCGCGGTCTCTGCCGGACTGGGCTCCTACTGGATGATCCAGCTATTGGACGGCTTATTTGGAAAGAAGCCGACGCACCTCATGATCGGCTTTCTCATCGGTACTTCGTGGGTGTTATTGAACGCCAGTCAGTGGTTCTCTAGCAGTCCCGCTACAGAATCAGCCGTATTTGGGATTGGAGCGCTTCTCGCGTTCTCCTTGTGGATGACAACCTCCCGACCTGTGTTTTATCTCGAGGCGCTTGTTTCGGCGACGATAGCGCTCCTATTTTGGGAGATCGCGCTTGCAATTCCTGCGTTGCTGGCATTGTTATGGGTTTGCTTCACCGACGACTATCGGTCATGGCGACGGATACTTCTCGGCGTCACCCCGTTCGCGTCGATTTCGATAGCTGATTTGATCTACGTGCGTCTTCAGCCGTGGCGAGCGGCACTGTCGGTCCCCACTATTCGTCAATGGGTCAACCTACTGACCAGCATGGTCGGTCATGGCTTCTTGCCCACAGTCATTGGTACGGGTACATATGGCAGTGCTCTAAGCCAACGAGACTGGATCAGCATCTTCATCGTCGCTGCTGCACTCGCCGTGGTTGAAGGTCGTCTCGTAGTCCTTGGCCGGTTTCGATTTCGCTCTCTTGCTTTCTTCATTGTCGGCGCCATCCTGGTGAGTATCCCGGTCGCGACCGCACGTGACTCAGCAACGGCCGGAACCACGTCGCGATACATAACCTTTCTTCCGATACTGCTCGCCATCTCGGTGGCAGGCTCCGCTCGCGAACGACCGCACGAATCGCACGAATCGCACGAATCGCAGGCTCGTCGTTACGCACCGAAAGTCGGCTGGCTAGCCGCGGCCACCCTGGCCGTGCTGTACCTCGTGAATCTCAATTCGACCTTCGACACAGTGTCGTGGGCAAAGCAATGGGGAGCGACTGCCGCCGCCATCTCGGCACACCTCGGTTCCGGCATCCGCGCTTTGAAACCGGGCCAACAGTCGTCGCTCGTAGACAGCACGGTACCGTTCCCGATCTGGTGGCCTCCCGTATACGGCGTCTTTATACCCGGCGGTCGATTAAGCAATCTGTTGCCTTTTTGGTCTTCTACTGTCCATACCTTTGGAGAGGGACCTCGCATAACTGGGATCGATGCGAGCGGCACCCTTCGGTGGGCGACTTTCCACGTTGCGGGCGTTGGAGATCTTTACGAGCGAATTACCATTAGCGCTTCGACGCGGACGGTGGTGCACATCAAGATCGAGGCTATGAAACCCACGCAACCTGAATCCCCTTGGACCATACCGACCGGTCCGGGAACACACACGTTCGTGCTCACCACTTGGTCGACCACAGTTCAAAGCGTTCACGTCACAGGGCACGATATTCGTGTGCTTCAAAGCCAGGCGGGTACCGTGACGCTTGGCTCCGCCCTTTGACTCAATGAATTTGTGGTGTCCATCGGGACGGCTGCAGTTCGCCCGACGTCCCTCAGCCGGCCAGCGAGAGCGTTGGGGACAATGCCTTTTGCCTGACGCAATCGGCACGACCATGACCATCATGTCAGTCACCAGAGGCCTTACGAACGTTGGTCGGGCCCGTCGACCGGTTGGGTCTTCCATGGTGGTGGGCGCCACCCCGGCTCGTTGTCGGGGCCGACACTGGCGAGTTCTCTTTCGACCTCAGGCTCCTCGGGGTCCAAGGTCGGGGGGACAAAGGCCTGGTGCGTGCCCACGAGCTCTCCCAAGGTCTCGTAGATGGCACGGGCGCTGCGGTGTTCGGCGAGGTCGGCCACGCCATGAGAACTGTGGCGAAGCTCCGGGTCGACGGTGCCGGCCAAGGTATCGGCACCCGGTGCCGGGCCGACGCGCGTGCCGGCATCAGACAAAAAGGAACGAACTCCTTCTGTCCAGCGAGCCGGGTCGCCCACGATGTCGTCGTAGCTCGTGACCAACGCCGGCAAGCCCCTGAGATGGGCCAGCAGCAGCCGGTTGTAGCGCTCCCAAAGAGCGATCCCGAACGACAGAGGGACGTCGTGGCGCCTCTCCAGTGAGATGGCCACGTCCATGGGACTGCGGAACACCACCACCGCCGCCAGTCGAGGGCCGAGCGCTTGGCGCCAGAACGGGAGCAACACGGTGGTGCGGGGGTCCTTCCACACCCACGGCACCGATCGATGCACCTTGCGGAACCGCTGGCGGGCCTCGGCTGGCGTGGTGGAGATCTTCGCGGTCACCTCGAAATAGGCACCGCCGTCGGGTGGTGGATACCACCAGGCGCGCCCCATCTCCCGCAGGATCCGGTCGTTGAGGTGCATCAGCGAACGGCTCTCCCAGTGCCCGCGCGGATTCCACGGACCGCGCACCATGTCGTTGACGTCACATGTCGCCGGACCCAACAAGTTCACGAGGCGGGTGGCCGCCGACGTACCGCTTCGGTGCATGCCGAGGACCACCACGCCGTGGACCTCGCCGCGACGAACCAAGGCGGCGCGCTGATGCGCGAACAAGGTCACTGGTATCCCTGCGGCAAGGGATGCCCGGCCCGGGCCCGAAGGACCCACGGGACCCGGTACGCCATCAAGAAGGGACGCACCCAGAGCGGCTCGCGCCACAGTTGCGGGGCAAAGCTCTGGCTGAGGGCGGGCAATGACGCCAATCGCCGCACGGTTGATCGTGTCAAACGGTCAACCATGGTGTGGGCGTGGTCGTGATGGGCCATGTGTCGCTGTAGCGACGCCGCCGCCGTGGGGATGTCACCGTCGAGATGGACGCCGAGTGCCCCGAGGTCGGTCACCAGTCGATCGATGGTGACCCCCGGGTCGGCCAGCAGGTCCTCGAAGTGCAATGTCACCACTGGCATCCCCACCGCCCCTGCCACCGCACTTCGTACGTAGTGGTGCCAGAGGCCGATCCCGTAGAGACTCGGGATGCCATCGCGACGCGAAATGGACGGCACCACGTCGCCGGGCCGGCGCCATACCAGCACCGCGCACGCGTCGTCTCCGAGCAACCGGCGCCACAAGGGAAGTGTGAGGCAGGTGCGCGGATCCTTGAAGGCCCAGGTCTTCGAGGATGCGAACATGGAGAACACGTCGCGCATCTGCGGCAACAGGGCCGACGCCTTGGCCGAGTACTCCCACCCCGGAGCCGGCCATGGTGGGAAGTCCCAAGATCGCCCCAAGGCGGCCAAGATGGCGTCGTTGCAGGCCAGCAAAGACTTGCTCTCCCAGTGCCCCGCCGGGTTGTCGTACTCGGTGAGCAGCTCGCTCTCAGGACCGAGGTCGGCACCGAGAAGGTTCACCACCCGGCTCACCGCCGAGGTGCCGCTGCGATGCATCCCGAGGACGACGATGCCCGGCACGCCTCATCGCCCGTCGTGGACGAGGCTGGGGTCGTACACGACATCGAAGGCGCGCCGGAATTCCTCACGCGTGCGCGCCTCGGGCAGGGGCAGCACGTCGTAGAGCTCGTCGGGGCGCTCGAGAAAGTCGGGGTAGCGCAACGACGACACCGGGAGCCGGTACTGCGCGGCGGCGGTGAGCAGCAACCCTGAGCCGTACGCGTAATTGTTTCGGGCCCAGTTGCGAGCCCGGTCCCTGTACATGCCGGCACGCACCCTGCTGTCGGTCATGGCGTCGAGGGGTCTGATGGTGAACACGATGGCTTCGATGGGGGCACCGGCAGCCATCCAGGCCCGCAGGGTGAAGCAAAAACGAGGGTCTTTCACCACGGCGCGCTCTTTGGCCAGGGCCCGGAGCCGTTCGCCGTAGCGCTCGGCCACGCCATCGACACTGCTCCAGTCCATGAGGTCGGGGGTACTGCGGAGGTAGCGGAGGGCGTCGACGGCATTGGCCACGGGGCGCCTGATGCGCGGCGCCACCCGGCCATCAGTAGCGCGCACAGCCACACCCAGCGCGCGCAAGGTGCGGCCGCCTCGACGTTCCTTGATCGACACACCCATGGCCCGGGCCAGCTCAAGGTTGACCGTGACGATGTCGCGGTCCTCGAACCCCGCACTCACCCTCGGCTCCCAGCGGCCGCCCGGATCGAAGCCGAGCTCCCCGTAGAGCCTCGCCAACAGCGACGTTCCACTGCGACCAGGGCCGGTGATCACGATCATGCTGAGCGCACCTCCGAGGCACCAGAGCGTGGCGAAGACGCCGACCCATCATCGCTCAAGGCGTGTTCGCGCATGGGGGCAACGGCCACGGTGACTCCCAGCCGGCCGCGCGCGCCGTCGAGCAGCCCCCGGGCAATGGCGGCCAGGCTGACAAGGCGATGGCCGTGCTCGCGCAGCGCGGCCCGGGCCACCAGCTTGGTGACATTGCGCGGATACCAGCCCACGCGGTGCATGACATGCAGGTGCAAGAACAGCATGTTGCGTGCTTCGTAGTAGTACTTCCACGTAGGGGTGCCTCCCCCCTGGCGGATGGCGTCATGCTGCACGACGGCGCCATCGACGATGCGACGCTCGAAACCGGCCTGGGGGATGCGCCACAGGCAGTACTCGTTGTCCTCGGCCCACCAGAACAACTCCGCCATGGGCACACCGACCAGATCCACGATGTGCTTGGCGACTACGAACCCGCACCACGATCCCCACGCCCCCACCGAGCCGTCGGGCTGGACGGACCATGGGAACAAAAAGGCTCCCTTGGGGTCGTCGTGCGCCTGGTCGAGGAGCACCTCGAGGCAATCGGGATCGGGCAGGATGTCGTCGTCGAGCACCCAGGCAAAGTCGAATGACGTCGTCAGGAACTCCTCGAAGGCGAGCGCCCAGCCACCGGCGGGCCCGAGGTTGGTCTCCGAGCGCACGACCGACACCGTGAGCGCACCGGCCCCGGGCCGGGCCCTGACATTGGCCTCGACGCTGACGGGGGGCGAACTGGCGTTGTCGACGACGATGATCGCCTGCGGGGCCAGAGTTTGACCGGAAATGGCCTCGATGCAGCGAGCCAGCGCCATCGGCGCATTGTGAGACAGCACCAGAGCAACCACTTGGGCAGGGCTCCCGGGCGCCGCGGTGGGCGCATTCGGCGCCGTCTTCGGCGCCGCCACCACGGCGGGCGCGACCTCCGGTTCACGCTGGGCCCGCCGCTCCCCCACCGTTCGCCGATAACGGGGATCTTCTCCCAGCCGGCCGCGTGCGCCATCGATCAAGCCCGCGCACGATGGCCACTCGTTCGGTGGTGCTGCCGGCGAGCTGGAGGCGCCGCAGCGAATACAGAAGGTGAAAGGCCAGCCAGCTCTTGTTCCCGTGGCGTCGAGCCAGCGCAAAGAAATTGCGGGCGAAGTAATAGGCGCGCCACGGTTCCTCGGAATCGATAGGCCGGTGACCACGCAGCGACTCGTCACGAGCGGCCGAGGTCTGGCGATGCGCCACGTGGCGCGCGCAGGGGACGTCGACGAGGACCGAGAATCCGGCCTCTCGCATGTGGCAGAAGAAATCGAAATCCTCGAATCCGAAGAACAGCTCAGGGTCGGGAAGCACACCGGCGTCGAGCACCGCGCGCGCCACGAGGGTGGCTCCCCAAGTGGAGACGTCCACGGGCGCAAGCTCGCCGGGCAGGCCGAGACGGGGAACGACGTTGTTGGTATGGCCCGAGCGAGCCACGAACATGCGGCCGAAGGGGACCACGGCCCCCACCTTCCCCCCCGCCGACGCCGCCGCGCCGGCGTCGGCGACGCGCTGGAGCAGGGCCCCCACGCGGGGCGTGGGCAGGTGCAACAGGGCCATGTCGTCCTCGCACACATAGGCCCACCGGGTGGATGGTTCGGCAAAAGCCTCGACGAGGGCTCGGCGAAACCCACCGGCGGGGCCGAGGTTCTCCGGGAGTCGCACGATCCGCACGGAGCGTTCAAGGGCGGGGTCATCCAGGCCGCCCTCGCCATTGACCACCACCACCACCTGGCCGGGGGAGAAGCCTTCGGCGTCGATGAGCACCCTGACGGTCTGGCTGGCCAGACGAGGGCGCATGTGCGTCAAGACAACCGCGGTGACCCTGTCGAGGTCGCTTCGGGGCGGCCCGCTCAGCTGAGCTCCCACTCTGCGGGCACGTGCACAGGCGATGCGACCATGACGCCGAGCGGCGGCCTGATGGCGTCGGGGCCGAAGGCGTCGAAGGACGCCACCGGTTGCCAGGTCAGCTTCGACTTGCTGTGCGCGCTGAGGGGAGGACGCATAGCCACCCACAGCGAGTAGCGGCCCTTGGGAAGAGGAAGGCTCTTCAACTTGCAGCGCAACTCGAACTGGCCGGAGGGAAACGAGCTGGCGTAGCGGACGATGAAAACGGGGGTGGCGGTGCCCAAAGAGATGCCGAGGTGAAAGGCGCCGAAGAAGGCTTCATCGCACTCCACCACGGCCCGCACGTTGACCTCGTCGCCCGAGAGCACCTGCTTGCCGTCGGGACCGCTCACCTCGGCCTTGAGGATGCGGATCCCGTCATCGGAATTGGCACTGAGGCCGGCGGCCTCTTCCACCGACTCCCGGTAGAGGTTCACCACCTCGCGCGCCGGGCCGTTGGCGCGCACGTAGGCGTCGGACAGCCACATGGCCCGATCGCACACGGCCTCGACGGTGGGAAGGTCGTGAGAGACGTAGAACAGCGTGGTGCCGTTGGCCACGACGGTGGAGATGCGCTCGAGGCACTTCTGCTGGAAGCGGGCGTCGCCGACAGCCAGCACCTCGTCGACGAGCAGGATCTCGGGCTCGAGGAAGGCGGCGATGGCAAAGCCGAGCCGGATGGCCATGCCGGTGGAATAGAACTTCACCTGGCGGTCGACGGCCTCTCCGATCTCGGCGAAGTCCACGATCTCGTCGAAACGAGCCGCCACCGCCTGGCGGGGCATGCCGAGGATGTTGCCGTAGAGGTAGATGTTCTGGCGCCCCGATAGGTCGGGGTGGATGCCGCTTCTCACCTCGAGCAGCGCCCCGATGCGGCCCACCGACGTGACCTTGCCGGCGGTGGGGAACGTCGTCTGGCAGATGATCTTGAGCAGGGTCGACTTCCCCGACCCGTTGACCCCGATGATCCCCTGGGTCTTGCCCGGCTCTACATGGAGGTTGACGTCGCGCAGCACCCACCGGTACTCGCGCCGCTCGCCTTTGAGCCGACGAGCGAGCAGCCGCATCTGGTCCTCGAACAGCGGGCGCGACCGGTCGGCGCGAAAACGCTTCCAGACGTTCTCGGCGAGAACAGTGCCCTTAGGTAAGGTCGGCAAAGTTCACCTCGAGCCTCTTGAACGTCAGATATCCGATCACCAAGTAGGCGAACGATCCGGCCATGGCGAGAAGGATCATCTTCCACTGCGGACCGAACCCGTAGAGCACAGAGATCCTCATGCTGTCGACGATCGGTGCCATCGGGTTCAACACGCAGTACAGCGACCGCCCCCAGCCGGTGATGAAAGCCGGTTGCAAGGTGTGATGCACCTCGATGGTGAACGGCTTGATCACCGTGGCCAGCATGCCCAGTGGCACCACGATCGGCAGGACCTGCTGGAGGTCGCGCATCTGCACGATGATGGCCGACAGCAACAGCACCATGCCGACGGTGAAGGGCAGCTCGATGGCTATGTACAACGGCGCCCACGCCGATTCGACCTTGGGGGCGAATCCCTGGATGCCGAACATCACGAACAGCGGGACGAGCGACAGCACCGAGCCGAATATCGACTCCACCACCTGAGCGAGCGGGAAGTACTCCCGGGGGAAGTGGCTCTTGGCCATCAACAGCTTGTTGGACACCAGCGAGTTGGCCCCGCTGCCCACCGCTCCTCCGAACACCCCCCAGGTGATCAGTCCGACGTAGGTGTAGAGGATGTAAGGGACGTGGCCGCCGGCATTGATCGACTTGACGTGCTGGAAGATGAGCACCAGGACGACCAGGCTGATCAGCGGAGTCAACAGGGCCCACGCCACCCCCAGCACGGCTTGCTTGTAGGCAGCACGGATGTCTCGCTCGGCCAAGGTGAAGATGACCTCGGCCCGGGTGAACAGCTCCTTGATGGAACGCCACAGATCCGGCTTGTGCTGGTACATCAGCTCGGCCGGAGGATCGGCCGGGATCAGCGTGATGTCGTAGATGGTCAGCCGGTCTTCCTGCTCCGGAACCGGCTCGGTGATGACTGACACCTCTTGGACCCCCCCGGCTCCCCCAACCCGTGTGGCTACCCGCCGGTCTTTCAGACTAGCGCCCACGGTGCCCAATTCGCCACCGTTTGAGGCGGTATTTGAGCAGGCTGGAGGGGGTCCCGGCCCTGCTCAGAGCCCTGGGGTCATTGGGTGAAGCGAATGAGGGAGCTATGCCACAAGGTGGTCAGGTCCTCTTCGAGAACCCGGAACCCCGCCTTGGTGACCATGGCCCTCATGGTTTCGGGATCGTTCTCAGAGAAGTTCGGCCGCAGGGCCTGGGCCATCACCTTGTTCATGTCGGAGTAGTGGATGACGGCATTGCCGCCGGGCTTGAGGACGCTCCGCATGTTGTCGAGATATCCCTCGATCAGGGGCGCATCGAGGTGGACGAACACTCCGAAGCTGAACAGGTAGTCGATGGCACCGTCGGGCACGGAGGGAAAGTCGGTGCCGTTGTTGCGAATGGGCACGATGTTGCGCTGCGAGTGGGTCCGGCGGAACTCGGCCAGCAGCTCCGGGTAGAAGTCGACGACGTACAACCGCTCGAAATTGAGCAGGTAACGGGTCCAGCGCCCACCTCCAGGTCCGATCTCGAGCCCGGTCTGATCGGGGCGAACGTACGGAGTCACCCACCGGTCCCTGATGAAGCGCAAAGGGGGAACGGTTTCGGGATCACCCCACTCGCTGCCGTAGAAATCCGGGGCGCGCAGTCCCCGGATGGCCCCGAGCACCCGGCGCGGCCACGACCGGGCCCGCTGGTACTGCTCGAGCATGTCGACGTGCAGCGAGGTGCCGAGATCAGGCATGGCGCCGACATCTTTTCACCGCGGGCGGTGAGAGCGGGTCGTCAGTCATCCCAGGTGTATCCGGCCAGCGCGGGATAGGTGGCGATGAGGCGCTCGACACGACTGCGTTCGTTGTCGCCCCATGTCATCTTGTGGCGGGTGGGCCCGGTCGACGGCCATACGACGCTGGCGCAATCGGCGAGGTACGAGTCCCCGGGTTCCACGTCGAGGAATCGGCACATCGCCCCCAGCGACGTACGGGGATCGGACACGAACTTCTCGTAGGCCAGCTCGAACAACTCGTCAGCGCCCAGGCGGGGCCTGATGGCGGCCACCCACCGGCACAGCTGCTCATAGCGATCGATGATCTGGGTCACCAGCACCGCCGGAGCGGCGCCATCTGAGATGCCCCTCTCGCGCAGAGCCAACGCCGTCATGGTGGCAATGGTGTCGTAGGGATTGCGCGTGATGTGAATGACCCGGATGGGGACACCGGTGACGCGGCGCATGCGATCGAGCACGTGCGGGTAGCGCCCCAACCAAAACGTCGATTTCTGTCCCCGCTTGTCGCCGATGACCCGCAGGCGCGTCGTGCGGCCCTGGTATTGGTTGGGGACCACGTAGTCGTAGCCGGACCCCAGTCGACCTCGTGATCCGAATTGTTCGTCACGCTCCAAGACCAGGGCGTAGACCTGGAGCCGGCCGAAATGCAATCGGAAATGGCCGACGGCATCGAGCTCGTGGGCGATGACGATCTCCGGATGCGCGTTCAGAACCGAACCGATGAGCGAATGCCCACTGCGGGGATAGCCGATGAAGAAACAGAAGCGCTCGACCTCGTCGAACCGGTGGCGCTGGCCCAAGCCCATGATCGCCGAACGACGGAACTCGGAGAGCCAAGCCAATCGCGTCGCCGGGCTCGGAAAATCCTCGGCGCCGGTGCCGGGCCGGTCGCTTCGGGGCGGCCCGCTCAGCTGAGCTCCCACTCTGCGGGCACGTGCACAGGCGATGCGACCATGACGCCGAGCGGCGGCCTGATGGCGTCGGGGCCGAAGGCGTCGAAGGACGCCACCGGTTGCCAGGTCAGCTTCGACTTGCTGTGCGCGCTGAGGGGAGGACGCATAGCCACCCACAGCGAGTAGCGGCCCTTGGGAAGAGGAAGGCTCTTCAACTTGCAGCGCAACTCGAACTGGCCGGAGGGAAACGAGCTGGCGTAGCGGACGATGAAAACGGGGGTGGCGGTGCCCAAAGAGATGCCGAGGTGAAAGGCGCCGAAGAAGGCTTCATCGCACTCCACCACGGCCCGCACGTTGACCTCGTCGCCCGAGAGCACCTGCTTGCCGTCGGGACCGCTCACCTCGGCCTTGAGGATGCGGATCCCGTCATCGGAATTGGCACTGAGGCCGGCGGCCTCTTCCACCGACTCCCGGTAGAGGTTCACCACCTCGCGCGCCGGGCCGTTGGCGCGCACGTAGGCGTCGGACAGCCACATGGCCCGATCGCACACGGCCTCGACGGTGGGAAGGTCGTGAGAGACGTAGAACAGCGTGGTGCCGTTGGCCACGACGGTGGAGATGCGCTCGAGGCACTTCTGCTGGAAGCGGGCGTCGCCGACAGCCAGCACCTCGTCGACGAGCAGGATCTCGGGCTCGAGGAAGGCGGCGATGGCAAAGCCGAGCCGGATGGCCATGCCGGTGGAATAGAACTTCACCTGGCGGTCGACGGCCTCTCCGATCTCGGCGAAGTCCACGATCTCGTCGAAACGAGCCGCCACCGCCTGGCGGGGCATGCCGAGGATGTTGCCGTAGAGGTAGATGTTCTGGCGCCCCGATAGGTCGGGGTGGATGCCGCTTCTCACCTCGAGCAGCGCCCCGATGCGGCCCACCGACGTGACCTTGCCGGCGGTGGGGAACGTCGTCTGGCAGATGATCTTGAGCAGGGTCGACTTCCCCGACCCGTTGACCCCGATGATCCCCTGGGTCTTGCCCGGCTCTACATGGAGGTTGACGTCGCGCAGCACCCACCGGTACTCGCGCCGCTCGCCTTTGAGCCGACGAGCGAGCAGCCGCATCTGGTCCTCGAACAGCGGGCGCGACCGGTCGGCGCGAAAACGCTTCCAGACGTTCTCGGCGAGAACAGTGCCCTTAGGTAAGGTCGGCAAAGTTCACCTCGAGCCTCTTGAACGTCAGATATCCGATCACCAAGTAGGCGAACGATCCGGCCATGGCGAGAAGGATCATCTTCCACTGCGGACCGAACCCGTAGAGCACAGAGATCCTCATGCTGTCGACGATCGGTGCCATCGGGTTCAACACGCAGTACAGCGACCGCCCCCAGCCGGTGATGAAAGCCGGTTGCAAGGTGTGATGCACCTCGATGGTGAACGGCTTGATCACCGTGGCCAGCATGCCCAGTGGCACCACGATCGGCAGGACCTGCTGGAGGTCGCGCATCTGCACGATGATGGCCGACAGCAACAGCACCATGCCGACGGTGAAGGGCAGCTCGATGGCTATGTACAACGGCGCCCACGCCGATTCGACCTTGGGGGCGAATCCCTGGATGCCGAACATCACGAACAGCGGGACGAGCGACAGCACCGAGCCGAATATCGACTCCACCACCTGAGCGAGCGGGAAGTACTCCCGGGGGAAGTGGCTCTTGGCCATCAACAGCTTGTTGGACACCAGCGAGTTGGCCCCGCTGCCCACCGCTCCTCCGAACACCCCCCAGGTGATCAGTCCGACGTAGGTGTAGAGGATGTAAGGGACGTGGCCGCCGGCATTGATCGACTTGACGTGCTGGAAGATGAGCACCAGGACGACCAGGCTGATCAGCGGAGTCAACAGGGCCCACGCCACCCCCAGCACGGCTTGCTTGTAGGCAGCACGGATGTCTCGCTCGGCCAAGGTGAAGATGACCTCGGCCCGGGTGAACAGCTCCTTGATGGAACGCCACAGATCCGGCTTGTGCTGGTACATCAGCTCGGCCGGAGGATCGGCCGGGATCAGCGTGATGTCGTAGATGGTCAGCCGGTCTTCCTGCTCCGGAACCGGCTCGGTGATGACTGACACCTCTTGGACCCCCCCGGCTCCCCCAACCCGTGTGGCTACCCGCCGGTCTTTCAGACTAGCGCCCACGGTGCCCAATTCGCCACCGTTTGAGGCGGTCACTACTACCATCTGCCCGTGCAGGAACCCGGAGCGCCGGCCTCTACGGGGGCCATGAAACACCGCCCTCGGGTGCTCGTCTTGATCAAGGAGTTCGGCCTGGGCGGGGCCGAGCGCCTGGTCGTGGACGTGCTGGCCCATCGAGACGCCACCGCCTTTGACTACGAGGCCGCCTATGTCTTGCACGGCCATGACACCTTGGTCCCCGACGTGCAGGCCGCCGGTGTGCCCGTCCATGACCTGGGGGCAACCCGGGGTGCGGACCTGCGATGGGTGGCCCGGCTGCGACGCCTCCTGGTGGACGGGCGCTACGACATCGTCCACGCCCACCTTCCCTATACCGCCGCGCTGGGACGGGTCTCGGCGGCGACGTTGACACGGGGGCGGCGACCTGCGTTGGTCTACACAGAGCACAGCATGTGGAACAAGGCCGCGCTGATCACCCGGGCGCTGAATCGGGCCACCGTGCACCTCGACCAGGCCCTGTTCGTGGTGTCGTCGGCCAGCCGTGACGCCCTACCGGTCGGGCTGCGACCCCAGGCGCAGATCGTGTTGCACGGCGTCGACCTGTCGCGCTCGGCCGCCTTTGCGGCTCGGCGCCGGGAACTGCGGGCCGGAGTGCGGGCCGAGCTGGGTGTGGCCGACGACGAGACGTTCGTGCTCACCGTCGCCAATCTCCGGTCCGAGAAGGGGTATGACGTCCTGCTCGAAGCCGCCCATCTGGCTATCGCCGACGGGGCCGCCGCCCACTTCGTGTCGGTGGGATGGGGGCCGCTCGCCGACTCCATGGCCGAGGAGCGAGACCGTCTCGGCCTCGCGGGGCGCTTCGACTTCCTGGGCCGGCGCGACGACGCGCTGCGGATCATGGCGGGCGCCGATGTCTTCGTGCTCCCCTCGCACCAAGAGGGCTTACCGGTGGCCCTGATGGAGGCCATGAGCGTCGGCCTGCCCGTCGTGGCCAGCGCCATCGGCGGGGTCCCCGACATCGTCACCAACGAGGTCGAAGGCCTGCTCGTCACGCCGGGACGAGCCGATGAACTGGCCCGAGCCATCGTGCGCATGACGCGCGACGAGTCCCTGCGCGAGCGTCTGGGGCGAGGCGCCTCGAAGCGCAGCGAGTCCCTGGACGTGGCCAAGGCGGCCCGTTCCATCGAAGACACCTACCGAAGAATCCTCGAGGAGCGCGCCAAGCCATGAGCACGCGGCCGGCAACGAGCTCAGGAGTACCCCTCGTCGTGCACGTGATCCCGACCGCGGTGGGCCGAGGGGCTCAGCGCGAGGCGCGGGGCATTGCGGATCGGCTGGGGCGATCGGGTGCCCGGCGTCATGTCTTGCTCAGCCTCTTTGCCGGCCCCCATGAGGTCCGCGTCGAAGAGGCTCTGGAGCATCCCGGCGGCACACGCGTGGCGCAAGGTCTCGATCCCCGCTTGATCATGCGCCTGGCCCGTGAACTCGCCCGCCTGCGACCAGACGTGGTGGTCGCCCATGGCGGCGATTCGCTGAAGTACCTGGCGCCCGCCATGGGGCTACGCCTGCGGCACCGGCCCCTCGTGTACTACGCCACGGGCACCTTCGCGGCGGGGGCCAGCCGCGCCAAGGTGACCGTGTGGCGCGCCCTGATGCGGCGCGCCACGGTGGTGGCCGCCGAGGGCGATGAGGTCCTCGAGCAGTGCGCGCAACTCTTGGGGGTGCCACGCCGACGACTCGTCCTGGCGCCCAACGGCCGCGATCCCGAGGAGTTCCACCCCGCCACGCCCGACACGTCGGCCGTGCCGACGGTCGCCTTTGTGGGCGCCCTGACCGAAAGCAAACGGCCCGACATGTTCGTCGACGTCATCGGGACGTTGCGCCACCGGGGCTTGGAGCTGCACGCCGAGATGTGCGGCGGTGGCCCGGCCGCCGACGCGCTGTCGGAGGCGGCCACAGCGGCGGGCGTCGAATTGCTCGGATTCCGCTCCGATGTGGCCGAGGTCCTCAGAGGCACCGACGTGATGCTGTTTCCGAGCCGGCCCACCGGCGAAGGCATGCCGGGCGTGCTCATCGAAGCCGGCCTCAGCGCCGTGCCGGTGGTCGCTACCGACGTCCCCGGCGTGAAGATGATCGTGGCGGACGGCGAGACCGGCGTGGTGATCGCCGTCGACGATGTGGCGGCCATGGCCGACGCCACGGCCCGACTGATCGGCGACCCGGAGCTGCGACAGCGCATGGGAGCGGCGGCCCGGCGGCGCTGTGTGACGCACTTCAGCCTCGACGCCGTCGCCTCGTGCTGGGAGGCCATCATCGAGCCTCTGGTGCCGCGTGCCAGTCAGCCCTGACGACGAGAGAAATGAGCCAGGTAGCCGGCCCTCCCCAAGGGGACGAGCTCGGCGACCTCGAGCCCGCAGGCGGTGGCCGCCGCGTTGAGGTCGTGGCGGGTATAGGGGTGCACACCCACCCCGCGGGCGCCGTAGCGCGCCTGGCGGAGCTTGAGGCGCAGGCCCGGCGCCGGGAACGACGCCACCACATGAGGGGCCACCGTGCTCATGAGCCGCAACAATGCCACCGCATCGCCGACATAGTCGAACACCCCGAGGGCCACGGCGACGTCATACGCGTCCGGTGCATCGTCCTCGAGACTCTCCCACCCTCGTTCCTCCACGGTCACAAGGTCCTGGTGCGCCTCGGCGTTGACGCGCGCCATGGCCACCATGGCGGGAGCCGGGTCGATCCCCACCACGTGCACACCCATCTCTGCCAAGGGCTCGAAGAGGATCCCGTTGCCGCACCCGACGTCGAGCACGCGTCGAGCTCCGACAGCGGCCACCACGACGACAGCCTGGCGCAGGCGATCGAACAGCGCGCCGCGGCCCAGCAGCCGAGCCACCGCTTCGGACCGGTAGAAGGCGGTGAAGCGCGACGCCCGCTTGTGGAAGTAGGCGTCGAAGTCAGCTTGCGGCTGTGGCACAGGTCTCGCTCCCGAATCGTTGCACCACGTGCCCGAAGATCGGCGCGATCCGTCTACGGCCGAGAATTTGCTTGGCCATCGCCGGTGAGCGGACCGACCCGAGCCCGGGGAGGCTTCCGTCGAAATCGTACGAGTGGTAGTAGAGCACGACCGGGCTGGCGCCCAGACCCACCACCGTCGACACCAGGCGGCGGGGAACGAGTCTCTGATAACTGCCGCCCCCCAGGGGCAACCTGTGCCAGCGCAGCACAGGAAGTTCTCGCACCGGCGATGAACGCCCCAAGTACTGGGCGTCGGACACGTACTGGTAGCCGGCTTCGGCGATGTCGTGGCGGTAGCGCTCGAGGGACGAACCGGCCGGAAGATCGAAGCGCGGCGAGCGCACCCCGCGTACCGGACACTGCAGCAGGTCCTCGAGAATGCGGCGCCCGGAGCGCAACCACTCGACGACATCGGTGGTGGGGAGCACCCCGTGGTCCGGACCGTGGCAGGCCACTTCGTGGCCGTCGGCCACCAGCTCGGCGAGAACCGAGGCGATGCGCGGCGCATACGAACCCACCACGAACAGGGTCACCTTGGGGCCGCCGCCCACAGAGGAGAGGCGTTGGTGAAGCAATGAGAGGTCGCCTTGCACCTGACGGGGCCCGGGAACCGGGTGGCCGAGCACGTCCATGCCTTCGTAGAAGTCCTCGACGTCCACCGTCAGGCACACCGTCGCACTCATCGACGGGGACCCATGGTGGCGTAGACGCCTCGAAGACGGGTGATCACACCGTCTTCGGAGAACAGGTCGGCGGCGCGGGCTCGAGACACCTCACCGGCGGCCGCCCGCCGGTCGGGATCGCCGATGAGCGCCTCGACGGCGGCCGTCAGGGCCACCACATCGCCCCTGGGGACGAGCAGGCCGCTGTGGCAGTCGACCACTTCGCGCACCCCCCGCACGTCATAGGCCACCACGGGCCGACCTGCCGCGGCGGCTTCCATGGCCACGCGTGGGATGCCCTCGCGATACGAAGGCAGCACGACGATGTCGGCGGCGGCCAGATAGGGGCGCACATCATCGACGCCTCCGACCAGAGTGACACCGGCGGCGGCCATGTCGGCCGGATCGACGGCGTCATGCTGATCGGCTTCCGACGGGCCCACGTGGACGAAGTCCGCCTTGCCGGCCAAGGCCCGGGCCAGTTCGAGGAAGTCAGCACAGCCTTTTTCGCGCACCAGCCGGCTGATCATGACCACGAGGGGTCGCGCCGAGGTCAACTGGGGCTCGACAGGCTCGAGGAAACGGTCGAGCACGATGCCGTTGCCGACGTAGTCGATCTTGGCGGCCCGACAGATGCGGGCCTTGGGCAGCACCTCGTGGTCCTCGCGGCTCTGGACCAGCACGCGATCGGCCCACGTACAGCACCACTTCTCGAACACCCAGCCCAGGATGTTGGCCAGCTTGCTGTTGTCCCGGAAGTACAAGGCGCCGTGAATGGTGTAGATGGCGGTGGTGCCGCTCAAGCCGGGCGGCGGGCAGCCCGAGGAACGATGCCTTGGGGGTATGGGTCTGGACGAAGTCGAAACGCTCGGTGCGCAGCGTCCGCCACAGCCGCACGAAGGCGCCATGTCGGAAAGCGAGAATTCCCGACGGATGGGAATGACTTCGACCGCGAGGCGCTGGCCGGCGTGTCGTCAAAGGCGTCTCCGGTCACGACGGTCCACGAGATCTCGTGGAGCCGGCCGCAGTTGGTTGGCGAGCAGCAGCCGGGCCGTCATCGACGTGGTCACGACCCGGCATCCCCGAAGGGTGCCCGGTCGACCCGGTTCGCTGCGTCACCCGCTCCCCCCGAGCTCCCCGGTCGCGGCCACGTGTCGGGGCTCCCGGCCTCGGTGCGGAGACCTGCCCGGCCTATTCTACAAAGGGTGAGGACGTCCGGACCAGAGCGCGCGAACTGCCACGTCGTGAAGAAAAGGACGTAGGAACCATGTGCGGGCATAACGGGATTCTGGGAACGGTCGGAAGTCGGCGCCAAGACGCCGTTGGCGCGTCGAGGCGATGACCGACACGCTGCGGCACCGGGGCCCTGACGACGGAGGGACCTTCGTCGACGACGCCCGGCGGGTGGGCTTGGGCAACCGGCGCCTGGCCATCGTGGACCTCTCTTCAACGGCCATCAGCCCATGGCGTCGGCCGACGGGCGCTACGTCGTGCTCCTACAACGGCGAGATCTACAACTTCGCGGCCCTGCGCAGCGAGCTGGAAGCCGGGCGGGCAACGCTTCCGGGGCGGGTCGGACACCGAGGTACTGGTAAGGCCATGGCGCAGCACTGGGGGCTGATGGAGGCCTTGCAGCGCTGCAACGGGATGTTCGCCCTGGCGCTATGGGACCGCCAGGCACCAACGCTGTCCCTGGCCCGGGACCGTTTCGGCGAAAAACCCCTCTATTACGGGTGGGCCAAAGGCACGCTTCCTCTTCGGCTCCGAGCTCAAAGCGCTGCGGGCGCATCCCGCCTTTGATCCCGACATCGACCGCGACGTGCTGGCGCTGTATTTCCGTCACAACTGCGTCCCGGCCCGTTCACCATCTACCAGGGCATCGCCAAGCTCGGTCCGGGGACGTTCGTCGTCATCGACGAGTCCACGCCGGTGGGGGCCATGCCCAAAGCGACGCCCTTCTGGTCGCTTCGCGACGTCGTCGAACGCGGGGCGGCGTCACGGGCCTCGTGGTCGGCCGACTACGCCATCGACGAGCTGCAGAGGTGCTGCCGAGGCCGTGCGCATCCGCATGCACGCCGACGTCCCCTTGGGGGCCTTGCTGTCGGGAGGGATCGACTCCTCCCTGGTCGCGGCCCTGATGCAGGCACAGCACTCGTCGAAGATTAGCACCTTCACCATCGCCTTCGACGACGCCGGCTACGACGAGGCCACCCACGCCCGGCGGGTCGGCGAGCCACCTGGGCACCGAGCACAAGAGCTCCTCATGACCGCCGATGATGCCCTGGAGATGATCCCCCGCTCCGGCCCGATGTACGACGAGCCTTTCGCCGACTCGTCGCAGATCCCGACGGCGGTGCTCGCCCGCCTCACCCGACGACACGTCACGGTGGCGATGTCGGGTGACGGCGGCGACGAGCTCTTCGGGGGCTACAACCGCTACGCCTGGGCGGACCACTTCTGGCGTCACGTCGAGCCGGTGCCTCGTCCCGTGCGGGGCGTGGCCGGGGCCCTGTTGGGTGCGGTGCCTCCCGGGTGGTGGGACCGGGGGGCCCGTGTGGTCGGGCGTTGCCCGCGCGCGTGCGGGTTCGGATCCTCGGGACCAAGATCCAGAAGGTGGCCCGGGTGCTGCCCGCCGCCGATCTCCACGAGACCTACGTCTTGTTGGCGTCGCACGCCTCGGAGCCCGAGCGCCTGGTGCTCGGGGCCAACGAGCCTCCATCGGTGCTTTCCCGGCCCGAAGAGCTGGCCGGCACGGCCGGCCCCGTCGAGCTCATGATGTATCTCGACTCCATGACGTATCTGCCCGACGACATCCTGACCAAGGTCGACCGGGCCACGATGGCGGCCAGCCTGGAGAGCCGGGTGCCGTTTCTCGATCCCGACGTGGCCGCGTTGTCGTGGCGGCTCCCGCTCGAGCTGAAGGTCCGAGGGGGCATGGCAAGTGGCTTCTGCGTCGTCTCTTGACCGTTACGTCCCACCGGTGTTGATGGAACGGCCCAAGGCGGGCTTCGGCGTCCCGCTCGGTGACTGGTTGCGGGGCCCCCTGCGGCCCTGGGCCGAGGAGCTCCTCGACGCCCGGCGCATCGACGCCGCCGGCTACCTCGGCCACCGATGCGTCCGCCGCATGTGGCGTGAGCACCTGTCGGGTCGCGCGACGTCAGTACGTGCTCTGGGACGTGCTCATGCTCCAGGCGTGGCTGGCCGACAGCGCTGCCCAACGGGCCTCAGCGGCGGACGGAGGATCTTCGGGCGCCACCGACTTCGGGCTGCGTTGCGCATGTCGGCGCTTTCGGCCCGACAACTCCCAGGGATAGCGCGGGGGGGTGCCTTTGGGGGACACGGGAATGGCCAGGGGCACAAGCAAGAACGGCAAGAACAAGACCCGTTCTCGGTCGATGAATCCCAAGTTCCCGAGCGCGGCAAAGACATAAAGGAAGGCAACCGCATACAAGAGCCATCAACACATAGGGCTGCATGAACACCGCCCGCAGCAAGATAGCGCAACCGTCGCAGCGAGGCCAGGATCAAGACGACGATGACGGAGTTCTCCGCCGCCGCCACTCGTTGGGTGTTGCCGTGCGCGTTGATGGGAAATGGGTCGAACACCACGGTATAGATATCTTTGAAATAGCCCTTGGGGCCGGGGTATAGATCACGTCACTGGTCGATGCGCTGTGTTGTTCGCGGCGACCTGGGTCAGATTGAATACCGGTGCGCCGTCTTGGCCAGCTGCTGCGTCAGGGTCACGGCGCCGAAGAGCAACGCCGCCTGTAGGGCCATGACGGCGATCTTAGCGATGCCCCGCCGAACGCTCTTCGCCGGGTCCCTTGGCGTCGGAACACAGCTGCGATGGCGAAGGCGGCCAGGAACAGCACGAGCTCCTGGGGACGCACGTAGACCCCGATGCCGTTCCGAGGACGAGGAGCAGTCCCCCTCCGGGACGGTGAGCCAGGATGCGGGCCGCCCCGTAGGAGGCGACCGCCGAGCGACAGGTACATCATCGAGGGTCTCCTTGCTGATTCCGGCGGTCCAGAAGAGCAAGGAGGGAAGGAAAGAACATCAAGCGCGTAGCGCCGGCGGTCGCCTTCGGGGAAGGTGATGGCGAAGGCCCGGTAGAACAGCAAGGCGGCGAAGAAGCCGAGCCAGCTAAAGACGAAGAAACCGGCCAGCTTGTTCACGCCGACGAAGGCGAACACCACGCCGGCCGCCACTCCCACGGCGCCGGGGCCCAACACGTTGATGTTGGTCCCCGCCAAGGAGAAGTTGAGCCGGTCGAAGCGGTGGACCCAGGACCTGGCTCCCTGGTTGACATACCGGTTGTAGTCGGTGATGCCGTGATAGACGTGGTCGACCACCCAGATCTGGATGACGGTGAACAGCAGGTGGACGACCACCGCCGTCATGATGATGCGGTAGAGCCCAGGGTCGTTTTCGGTCGCCGCCACACGCCGCGCCATAGGCATGGTGACGAGGATCAGGAATGCGGCAATCGGCAGCGCGATCAGCGGGTTGGAAGGAACCATCGGCGACGATGGGTTTCTGCTGGGGCTGCTCTACGTCCGGAATCCGGCCATCGGTGGTGGACCCGCCAGGGCAACTGCAGGGCGCTCGTCCAACTCGTCAACGCCGATCCGGATGAATTCGTCTCCCCGGCGGGGGACGTTGGTAAGAGCGACACCGAGCACAGGCGCCCGGAAGCGCCGCAACAGATCGCCCGCCTCTTTGGCCTGGTCGATCTTTGTGAAGGCGAACTCGGCGACGAGCAGCACGACATCGACGGCCGGCAACAAGGCGATGGCGTCGTGGGCCGCCAGCAGCGGGGGGCCTTCGACGATGACGACGTCGGCGACTTCGCGAGCAGCCTCGATGATGGACGGGCCCTGAGCGACCACCTGCGACCGGGTTTGGAGCAGTTGGTCGAAGCGAAGCCCCGACACACCTCGAACTTGGGACTGCGTGGTCCGAGGAACGATGTCGTCGGGTCCGAAACTCCCGTCGGTCGGCAACTCCGGCCCCGGCACGCTGCGGGAGCGCCTCCAGGCGAGGTTGCCGATGCTCACCACCAAGGTGCTGGCACCGGATTCCCCGTAGACAGCAGCCAGGTTGGCAACCAGGGGCGACCGAGATGGTTCGAGCCCGGGCGAAACCACCAGGACCACTTGACGCTTGGTTCGCACCTTGGTCTCGGGGTACGGAGGCAAGGCGCCAGCGCCGTGACCGTTTCCGTGGCCATTCCCGTTCCCATTCCCGTTGCCGTTTTCATGGCCACCGCCGGAGAAGCCGCCGTAACCTCCGGCGTTGAGGGCGGACATATCGGCGGCGAGGGGTTCGAGGAGCACGGCCGTTTGCAGGAGCCGGTACGCCTCCGCCACGATCGACGTCGGTTCCAACACCACGTCGAGTCTCGGTGGTCTCGATCGTCCGTTCAGGGATTTGCCCACACCGGATCTCAAGGGAATCTCGGCCACCACCGGTAAGTCGAACGATGCCTCCGCGGCCCGCACTGACCGCAGTGTTCGGTCAGCCACCTCCACCAGCACGATGATGGCCATGGCGATGAGGAACCCGGCAAAGGCGGCACCAAGGATCTTGGTCGACCGGTGGCCCGCTACGGCGGCAACGCCCGACTTCTTCCCCAATACGACGGGGATAGCCGCGATGGCCGGGACGAGCACCCGGTAGCTCGGGGGGTTCGGCCCGGTCAGTTCCAGCTGCACCTGGGTTCGAACGGCCGTGTTGAGCGCCGACGAAAGCTGCTTCTTTCTCGCGTCGAGAACCGCCCCCTCGCCACCGGTGGTGCCACTGGAGAGCTGCGAGACGACGGAATTGAGTTGCTTCTCGAGGCTCGCCACCGTGGCCTTGTTCGCCGCCGTCAAATACGCATACGAAACCTTGGCGTTGTTATCGATATAGGTGTTGAGCGACTTGGCCACCGCGTTGACAAGCGTGACCGCCCCGGCCGAGGTCGATTGGATGGCGGTGATGGCGACAGCCTTGAGACCGAGCTTTTGCTTCTTCAGCCCCAGAATGTTCTTGGCGTTGGTGACTGACACCTGCCCCGCCACCAACGCCTCCGGTTCGTTGACCGACTTGGCCGCCAATGCCAAGACGTCGGGGTTCTTGATGTCGAGAAAGAGGCTGCCGAGACTGAGGTGGCCCCTACCAGCGGCAGGGGCAATCACGGTCGACGCCTCCCATGTAGACGCGTGACCGGATTTGGCCGACCCTCCTGAGGGCAGGATGAAGCCAACCACTCCCCCCAGTACGGTTAACAGGAGCAGCAGCCGCCAGCCGCGGAGCAAAGCCCCCCTGAAATCGACGGTGTCCATCTTCCCCCGGCCTCGTTGTGGCTCGGACCTAACTGCCTCACCAGCCGTACCAGACTACCTCCTGTCAGTGACCTTGCCGATGGGCGGAAGCCGAAAAATCAGGTGATTTCGAATAGTCAAAAGTGACGATGCCGACGTCCGACCCCTTCTCATAACGTGCCTTTCAGGCGACACGACGCATTCGAGGCGGCCCCTGAAGGGGCTCCCGGGACTCGGCGTGTGCCAGGAAGCCGCCGGGGGGAACGAGCCGCCATGGGGAACGCGGTCAAGGAGGTCGACGCGCCTACGACGCGGCGCGCCGGTAGGTTGGGTGGCTTGATACCGGTTCGATTCAGCGGCATGAGGATGGCGGCCTGGGCTTCTCACTTCCGGTCCCGGGTCCTGTTCATGGCGCTCGACGCCATCGGCGTTCTCGCCGCCTATGGCGTGGCCGAGGTCACCTACTTCAGGGACAAACCCCCCGCCGTGTACTGGCGGGACTTCGTCGTGTTCGTCGTCATGGCCCTTGTGTTTCACCTCGTCACCAACCGTGTGCTCGGGCTCTACGGCCGGATGTGGCGCCACGCAGGCATCGAAGAAGCCCGCCAGGTCGTCCTGTCCTCGGCGGTGGTCTTCTTGCTTCTCGTCCCCCTTCGCCCTCTGTGGCACATGGTTCGCTTGCCGTGGCATTCGGTGCGCCTCGAGCAAGTCCCTCTCAACGTGGTGCTGTTCGGACTGGCCTTCACCACCATGGCCATGGGCGTCATCCGGTTCCACTCGCGGCTGTTCGCCTGGCAACGCGGGGCGCGCCGCATCGGACTCAGAGTGGCGGTGATCGGGAGCCGCGACGCCGGGGCCGCCGCGGTGCGCGAGATGTTGCGGAGCCCCGGAGCCGGGCTCGTGCCGGTGGCCGTGTTCGACGACGACGGGCACTCGCACGGGCTCTCGTTGCTCGGCGTGCCGGTGGTGGGCAAGATCGAGGACATCCCGACGGCGGTGAGTCGTTACGCCATCGGCCAAGTGCTGCTGGCCATTCCCAATGCCCCGCCCGAGCTCGTCGAACGTGCCTTACAGGCATCCGAGCGCGCCGGTGTGCCTATGAAGATGATTCCGTCGGTGAAAGACGTCGTCGACGGAAAGCAACACTCGGTCACCATCCGCCAAGCACGCGAGCCGCGCATCGAAGACCTGCTGGGGCGCACCGCGGTGACCACCGACCTGCGCGCCGTACGGGCCGCGTTGACCAACCAGCGGGTGCTGATCACCGGGGCCGGGGGTTCGATCGGCTCGGAGATCGCCCGGCAGGTCGCCGGTCTCGACCCGGCCCAGCTTTTGTTGCTCGACCACGACGAGACCCACCTCTACGACATCGCCATGTCGCTGCCCGGGGCGCCGGTCCAGCTGTTGGTCGACGTAACCGACCGGGGGGCGGTCTTCGAGGCGTTCCTCCAGTACCGTCCCGACGTCGTATTCCACGCGGCGGCCCATAAGCACGTCCCGGTGCTTGAGGCCTACCCGGTCGAAGCGGCCCGGGTCAATGTGTTCGGCACCATGAACGTGCTTCAGGCTGCTGCCGACGTCGAGTCACGGCGCTTCGTCCTGATCTCCAGTGACAAGGCGGTCCTGCCTGTCAGCGTGATGGGAGCATCCAAGCGCATGGCGGAGCGTTTGGTCCTGGCCCATGGTCCGCAGGAATCGATCAACAGCGCCGTTCGCTTCGGCAACGTGCTTGGGAGCCGGGGAAGTGTCATCCCCACCTTCGCTCGACAGATTGCCGCCGGAGGACCGATCACGGTCACCGACGCCCGCATGACGCGATTCTTCATGAGCGTCCAGGAAGCCGTGCAGTTGGTCCTGCAGGCTTCGGTGCTCAGCACTGGCAGCGACATCTTCATGCTCGAGATGGGTGAGCCGGTGCGGATCCTCGATCTGGCCAAGCGCATGGTGCGGCTCTCGGCGGGCGACATGGGAGCCGAGGTGCCGATCCGAATCGTCGGCCGACGTCCCGGTGAAAAGATTGAAGAAGAGCTGCAGAGTCCCGAAGAGACCGTGGTGCCCACCGCGCATCCTTCCATTCGTCGCCTCATACCGTCCTCGCCGAGGTGGACCGACGTGGGCCAAGAGCTAGCCGGGCTGGAGGATGCCGTGGCCCGTCGCGACGCCACCGCGGTGAAAGACATCCTGTTCTTGTTGGACGCCCCACCGACGGACAAAGACGGTGACCAGTGCGGGGTGACGGGCACCAATCCCGACCCGGTGCGGGCATGAAGACGTGGAGCGCCGCCGCTCGCCCGGCGGCCTGAAAGACCGGAACGTCAGGTGCCCAGCACCCAAGTCACCTCGAACAAGGTCGTGATCGTCGGCCAAGGGTATGTCGGTCTACCCCTCGCCATGCGAGCCGTAGAGGTGGGCTTCGACGTCGTCGGCTTCGATCACGATCACGATCGGATCAAGCGGTTGTCGGGGGGCGAGTCCCACGTCGAGGACGTGCCGGCCGCTTCTGTCCGAGATGCGCTGGCGAGCGGTCGATACCGGCCCAGCGACGACACCAGGGACTGCGACGGTTTCGAAGTCGCCGTCATCGACGTCCCCACTCCCCTGGCCGATGGAAACCCCAACCTCACCTACGTGGAGTCGGCGGCACGGATGCTGGCGGCAGCCATGGCACCGGGCTGCACGGTCATCGTCGAGTCCACCACCTACCCCGGCACGACCGAGGAGTTGGTAGCCCCCATCCTCGAGGAAGGTTCGGGGTTGGTGGCCGGCACCGACTTCCATCTGGGCTACAGCCCTGAGCGCGTCGATCCCGGGAACCAACAGTGGAACCTGACCACCATTCCCAAGGTCGTCTCGGGGATCGACGAAGCCTCGCTGGCCTCGGTGCAACAGTTCTTCGACCGCCTGGTGGCGAAGACGGTGCCGGTGTCCGGCACCCGAGTGGCCGAGCTCACCAAGCTCCTCGAGAACACCTTCCGCCATGTCAACGTGGCCCTGGTCAACGAGCTGGCGGTGTTCGCCGGTGACCTCGGTATCAATTTGTGGGAAGCCATCGACGCGGCGTCCACCAAACCCTTCGGCTACATGCGTTTCACCCCCGGCCCCGGGGTGGGCGGCCACTGTCTGCCCATCGATCCCAGCTATCTCTCCTGGGCGGTGCGCCGCAGCCTGGGACGACCGTTTCGCTTCGTGGAGCTGGCCAACGACGTCAACGATCACATGCCTGACTACGTCGTGCAGCGGCTCGTCTTAGCCCTCAACGGGCAGAAGAAGGCCGTCAACGGGTCACGCGTCTTGCTGCTCGGGGTGGCCTACAAACGCAACACCGGAGATGCCCGTACGTCGCCGGGAGTCGCCATCACCCAGGGTCTTACCGATCTGGGGGCCACCGTGCGCGTGGCCGATCCCCACGTCGCCCCTGGCGATGTGGAGTTCCCCATCGTCGAGCTCAGCGCGGATGAGCTGCGCGGCGCTGATGTGGTCGTGCTCGTCACCGACCACGACGCCTTCGACTACGACGCCATCTGCGAGCACAGCGCGTTCATCTTCGACACGCGCAACCGCGTCACGGGCCCCAACGTCGAACGCCTCTGATGGCCGGCGGCCACCAGCGCCCCATCGTGCCCGACGCCTCCGCCGACACCAGCCCCCCGAGGCGGGTCGTCGTCACCGGCGGGGCGGGATTCATCGGGGCCAACTTGTGCATGGCCCTGCGCAGTCGCTGGGACGGTGTCGAGATCCTCGTCGTCGACGACCTCTCCACCGGCAAGGCCGAGAACCTGTACGGCATCAGCGGCGTCGAGCTCATCGAGGACACCGTGCTCAACGGGGACATCCTCGACACCGTGGTGCGCGGTGCCGACGTGGTGGTGCATCTGGCGGCACGACCGTCGGTGCCGAGGTCCCTCGACGACCCGGTCGCCAGCCACGAGGCCAACGCCACGGGCACCCTGTCGGTGCTCGAGGCGGCCCGCCGAGGCGGGGGGGTCCGCGTGGTGGTGGCCTCGTCGTCGTCGGTCTACGGCGGCAATCGCACCCTGCCGGTACGCGAGGACGTGGCCCCGGCGCCCATGAGCCCGTACGCGGCAAGCAAGCTGGCGGCGGAGGCCTACACGCTGGCGTATTCGCGTTGCTTCGATCTTCCCGTGCTCGTGTTCCGATTCTTCAACGTCTTCGGCCCGCTGCAGGCCGCCGGTCACGCCTACGCGGCGGTGGTCCCCATCTTCGTAACCGCGGCTCTGGCCGGCGAGCCGCTGCCGGTGCACGGCGACGGCCGCCAGACCCGTGACTTCACCTTTGTCGACAGTGTGACGAGGATCCTCGTCGACGCCATCGATCGGGAGGTGGTGGCTCCGGGGCCGGTCAACCTGGCCTTTGGCACGCGCCACTCACTGCTCGAGCTGGTGGCCGCGCTAGAGAAGGTGCTCGGGCGGCCCGTGTCGCTCCATCACGAGGAGGCCCGTCGGGGCGACGTCCGTGACTCCCAAGCCGACGACACACGGTTGCGTGAACTCTTCCCCGATGTCGAGCCGGTTGCGCTCGAACAAGGCTTAGCCACCACCGTGCAGTGGTTGGCGTCGATCGCGGCGACGCAGTCGCCGCAACGGTGACGCCGGCCAGTTGCCTACCGTCTACATCTAGTGCGGTGACATTCAAATAGCGCGCGATTGACGCACGGTCTCGAGGGCCACCCGTCCACGTCGGACCTTGGTGATGATCTGCTTGGCCGTCTTGGTCCAGATGAACGGAATGGGGTCCGTATTGTGATGGGCGATGTAGCTCTCGATCGCTTCTATGAGCTCGGGGACGCTGCCAAAACTTCCCCGTCTGATCCTTTTGGTCGTAATTGCACCGAACCACCGCTCGACCATGTTCAACCAAGAAGAGCTCGTCGGTGTGAAGTGAAAGTGGAAGCGCTTGTGCTTCTCCAGCCATGCCACGACATCAGGATGCTTGTGCGTGCCGTAGTTGTCCAATATGACGTGGATCTCTTTGCCCCGCGGGACCTCCCGGTTGATCAAGCCCAAGAAGGCCAAGAACTCCTGGTGACGGTGGCGTGAAAAGCACTGACCGATGAGCTCGCCCGTGAGGACGTTGAGCGCAGCGAACAAGGTGGTGGTGCCATGGCGCTTGTAATCGTGGGTGATTGTCCCTGGGCGCCCTTGTTTCATCGGCAGGCTTCTCTGGGTGCGGTCGAGCGCCTGGATCTGGGACTTTTCATCGAATGAGAGAACGATGGCACCATCGGGTGGGTTCATGTACAGGCCGACGACATCGATCAACTTGTCCTCGAAGTTCGGATCATGGGAGACCTTGAACGTCTTGACCAGATGAGGTTTGATTCCACGCGCCTGCCACTCACGCTGGACCGTCGTGCGTGACAGCCCGCAGTGTTCGGCCATGGTGCGATTCGACCAGTGGGTGGCATCGGGCGGTGTGGTGGGCAAGGTGTCGCTGATCATCTGATCGATCTGTTCCTGGCTGATGACCGGTTTGCGTCCTCGGCCTTCGTGCACTTCACCCACCCAGCCGACTCCATCGGTCTCGAAGTGGCTCCGCCATTGGAGAACTGTCGAACGAGAGATGCCGAGTGCCTCGGCGATGCGCGAGTTCGCCACACCCGCACCGGCCATCAGCAAGCCTTTGGCCTCGCGCACCGCACGGTGGGGCAGCGAGACACTCGCCGCGATTTCCTCGAGCTGTGCTCGTTCTTTGTTGGTCAGGCGCAGCGCTGGAGCCGGTGGACGGGCCATAGGCCCATCCTACTCCTATCGCGTGTCTATTTACGTGTCACTACACTAGCGACCCAAAAGCCAAGCCGCGCCCCGGCCCGCCACACGCCGCAAGGGGTGGTCCCCGACCACGCGGAGATCCCGGCCTGGCCTTATGGGTGCATCAAGGGGAGCGTCCCAACCGCCCGCATACAGGTACTCGGGAACTCCCGAGGGGCGGTCGACGGTCGCGAAGACCACGATCCCGGCAGGCCGAAGGCCGGCACGTGCCCACGGGGACGGCTCGCGAGTGGCCTCGCTTCGGTCCCACTCCGCCAAGGTCTGCACCGCTTGTCCCATGTTGATCCCTGCCTTACCGTCGGACTCGCGGGGCCTCGGCTGGTCCAGCGCGATACGTCGGCCCTGACATCGGCAGTGACGGCGCAGTACTGCATCAACACTTCGACAACTCCGGTCGCGGTGGTAGCGACCTACCGAGAACAGCCCCGTGGCGCCGAGTCCAGCGGAGGTTCGCGCCCGGCAAGGCATCCGAGTTCGCGTGGATCTTGGGCACGACGCCAGGACCGCGACAAGTGCCAAGGACACGGAGATCCGGCCTCAGGAACCGGCGACGTCCGACCTGCGCTGGTGACGTACAACGGCCCGCCGTCACCGGCGGGCCGTTGGTACACCTTTGTCTAACGCTCGTGGCTTACCGGCGGCCCAGGAGCCACGTCGTGGCCCGGTCCACGGTGCGAGCCGCGCCGTCGAGTGCCCCTCGTCCTGCCTCGGACACCTTGGCAGTGTTAGGAGTCATCCGGCTCGAGTGCCGGCCCCGACGGTTCCGACGTAGCTGTGTCGGGTTGAGCCAGGCGAGCTGAAGGATCAACCGTCTTGGCGCGTCGACGAGGAACAGCATGGCCAGACCGAGGAGGAACAGCCCTCCGCCGACGACTCCGACCATCCGCACGCCGGCTCCCAGACCCGTGAAGGACAGGCTGCTGGCCGGTGCCGTGACCGCTGCCGCCGTCGTCGTCGTGGACTTCGCCGTCGTGGTGGCGACCACCACCGGGATGGTCGTCTGAGAGCCGCCGCCAAGGACCGCTATCACAGGGTTGATGGCAGATCCCGACGGTGTGGCCATGGATAGTCCCGTTGGGTTGGCGTTGTTGGGGTACGCGGTGCAGCCCAGCGCCAAGGGATTCCCCGAAACCGTCAGGGTCAGGCTGGCACTGGCTGCCTCCTCAACAGTGATGGCGCCGCTCGTCGCTGTGAAGGGGCCGATCGTGGCGCCAGGGCTTGGCAGGGTGAGGGTGATGCCGTCGGCTGGTATCGGCGAGGAAAGAGGCTCGCTGAAGGTGACCGTGCTTCCCGCCAAGGTGGCCGGCGTGGCGCCCGCGAGCAATACCGAGGTTTGAGCGGATCCGGCAAGGGCCGTGTTCCCGAGTGCAAGGGCCGCCGTGGCCAGCGCCGACGGCACATTCGCGATGGTCTGGTAGTCCGTGAGATTGAACGTGTCGCCTGCTGCGATGGTGCTGCCGCTTGTGGGGGTGATGGTGGCCGACGTCGTCACACCGTTGAGTATCACGTTGCCAACCGGCGTGCCTGGGCAGTACAGCTCGTACGCCCCGGTGAGCATCACGTTGCCGGTGGGGATCGACGTCGTCGTAGTGCTCGAGGTCGTCGGCGCGGTGGTCGGCGTGCTTGACGTCGTCGGCGTCGTCGATGTCGTCGGCGCGGTGGTCGGTGTGGTCGTCGGTGGGGGCGTTCCGGCCTCGGAGGCGATCACGGGGTTGATAGGCGACCCCGACGGTGTGCCCGTGACGATTCCCGTCGCGTTGGCGTTGTTTGGGTACGCGGTACAGGACAACGCCAACGGATTCCCCGAAACCTCAAGGGTAAGGCTGGCGCTGCCTGCCTCTTCAACGGTGATGGCGCTGCCCGACGCCGTGAAGGGCCCGAGCGTGGTGGCCGGGCTTGGGAGGGTGAGGGTGATGCCGTCGGCGGGTATCGGCGAGGACAGAGGCACGCTGAACGTAATGGTGCTTCCCGCCAAGGTGGCCGGCGTGGCGCCAGCGAGCAATACCGAGGTCTGAGCGGATCCGGCGAGAGCCGTGTTCCCGAGTGCCAGTGCCGCCTGGGCCAGCGCCGCCGGCACATTGGCGATGGTCTGGTAGTTCGTGAGGTTGAACGTGTCGCCCGCGCCGAGAGTGCTACCACTCGTCGGCGTGATGGTGGCCGACGTCGTCACACCATTCAGCACCACGTTGCCCACGGGTGTGCCCGGGCAAAACAGTTCGTACGCACCGGTAAGGGTCGACCCCGGTGTCGTGGTCGTCGGCGTCGACGAGGTCGTCGGCGTCGACGAGGTCGTCGGCGTCGTGGAAGTGGTCGGGGAGGTCGTCGTTGTGGTCGTCCCGCCGGATGAGGCGATCACGGGGTCGATGGGCGACCCTGAGGGAGTCAGGGTGGTTTCGCCCGTGGGGACGGAGTCGTTGGCGAATGCGCTGCAGGTGATCGGGAGACTGGAGCCGGGCGCGATGTCAATGGTCAACGTCGTGCTGGTGTCCTCCTCGATGGTGATGGCACCACCCGTCGATGTAAAGGGTCCGACGGTGCCGGGGGGGCTCGGCAACTCAAGACTGAGGCCGCTGTCTGGCACAGGATCGGGGATGGGCACGCTGAAGGTGATGTCGCCACCGGACATGGTGGCCGGTGTAGCCCCTGTGACGTCGAGCTGGGTTGTGGCAGATCCATTAAGGGAGCTACCGATCGACGCCGCAAGCGAGGCTAGGGCGGCGGGGAAACTGGCGTCGGTCTGATAGTTCGTGACGTTGAAGGTGCCATCCGAGTTAGTCGTAATCGTCGCTGATGTGGTGACGTCGTTGAGCGAGATGTTGCCCACCGGTGTGCCCGCGCAATACAGCTCATACGCACCAGTAAGGGGCGTTCCCGGTGTCGTCGTGGTGGGCGTAGACGATGTCGTCGGCGGGGAGGATGTCGGAGGAGTCGTCGTCGTCGTCGTTCCACCCGAAGTCGCGATCACGGGATCAATCGCGCTCCCCGTCGGTGAGCTCGTGGTGATGCCTGTCGGCGCCGAGTTGTTCGGGTAGGCGCTGCAGGTGAGGGCCAGGGGGCTCCCCGACACCAGCAACGTGAGGCTGGCGCTGGAGTCCTCATCAACGGTGATGGTGCCGCCCGTCGACGTGAAGGGCCCCAGCGTGCCGGCCGGACTGGGCAGGTCGAGGGTAATACCGCTGGCCGGGACCGGGCTTGGGATGGGCACGCTGAAGCTGATGGTGCCGCTGGTCAAGGTGGCCGGCGTAGCACCGGACACGTCCAGTTGGGTGGTGGCCGACCCGGCCAGGGCCGTGTTGCCAAGCGCCGCCGCAGCGGTGGCCAATGCCGCAGGGATGTTCGCGATCGTCTGGTAGTTCGTGACGTTGAAGGTGCCGTCCGAATTGGGCGTGATCGTCGCCGACGTCGTGACGTCGTTCAGCACGACGTTACCCACCGGCGTACCCGGGCAGTAAAGCTCGTACGCACCCGTAAGAGGCGACCCGGGTGTCGTGGTTGTCGAACTCGGCGTCGTTGTCGCCGTTGTCGTGGGCGGCGTAGTGGTCGGGGACGTTGTGGTGGGCGGCGTGGTCGTCGGAGTTGTCGTCGTAACCGGCGTGGTCGTCGGAGTTGTCGTGGTAACCGGCGTCGTGGTCGGGGTTGTCGAGGTCGGCGGTGTCGTGGTTGGTGTCGTGCTCGCCGGGGTGGTGGTCGACGTCGGCAGGGTCTCGCTGCCGAAGAGAACGGTGCCGATGGCCCGGTCGTTGGCGGTGTCGCCGATGGCGAGCACGCAGTCGTCGCCGGCTAGCACCTGCGCAGGGGTGGGAGGACACGGGTAGCTGGCCGCGTCGGTGGCGGGATCACCGGAGGTGCTGCAATCCGGAATCGTCGAGGTCGTGGTCGGCGAGGTCGTACTGGCCTCGGAGCAGGTGGGGGGGAACCCCGTAACAGGCGGCCCGGTGACGCCGGTTACGAGCGTCTGGGACCCATCGAGGTCACCCGAGGTTTTCTTCGAGCTCGACACCGCTACGAGAAAGAGCTTCGTGCAGCTGACCGGTATGTACTCACCGAGGAATGAGATCACCGGCTGGCTGGGCTCGTCATTGCACTCGACGATGGAGGCGGTCGCTCCCGGAGTGAACCCGGTACCGGCAACCGTCACGACATCGCCACTGGCGAGGCCCTGGCAGATCGGGTCGAGCACGTTTGCGTTGTTGCATGACGCGCCAGAGGCGGTGACACTGAACGAAAGCGTGGTGCCGGGAGTGCTGACTGTCGACGCGTAGACAGAACTCCCGAGAAGTCCCCCGCCAGCCACTGCGATGAGCACCCCAAGGGCAGCTATGACGTTCGGTATCGACCTCCGCCTTGCAACCACATCTCCCCCGTTCTTTTTGGCCTCGAGAACCGGGATCTCCCCGCCCATCTGTCGCTGCGCGCTTCGCGACGCAGGGAGGCCCCGCAGCCATGTCCGTTCCTGACGATAGGACTGGGGACCAGGGCGTCACATCATCACGATTGGGTAATTCGCACCCACAACGAACGCCCAACGAGGCCCGCCCCTAAAGGAGACCTCCGAGATCTCGGTGACCATCCGTGACGAACGTACGGCGCCATGGCGTCGTAATCTCTAGTCGTGGGGGGTGCCCGGATTGTCAGGCGAGCGGCTCTCGTCTGCCTGGCGTTGGGCGCGCTGCTCCTGTCTTTCGTGGCCTACCAGCTGTGGGGAACGGCGCTCTACGAGCACCACGCTCAGGCCGTGCTGACCCAGGAGCTCACCACGCACCTCGGGGTAAAGCCCGAGACCGGCCCCGAAGCGCAATCGGCTGCCAAGCTCCCGACAGGCCCGGCCCTCCGGACCCTCTTGAGCCAAACGGCGCCGACAGCGGCGGCACCTGCCCTCAACCAGCCCATCGGGTTCATGTCGATCCCGCGCATCGGCATGACTGACGACGCCATCATCGAGGGTGCCGGCGAAGCACAGCTCCAGCAGGGACCGGGGCATTACGCGGGTACCTCGCTGCCAGGTGAGGCCGGTAATGCCGCCATCGCCGGTCACCGGACCACGTACGCCCATCCCTTCTACAACCTCAACCTGATGCAACCCGGTGACCTGGTCTACATCCAGACCGCCCAAGGGCTCTTCGCATACGAGGTCTCCTACAGCAAGATCGTCCCCCCATCCGACGTCAGCGTGCTCGACCCCTCTACGCTGCCCGAGCTTACGCTGACGACCTGCAATCCTCGCTACAGCGCGACGACGCGCCTCGTCGTGGTGGCCTTGTTGAAAACGAGCGTGACGTCGTCCAGCTTCACGTCCACGACGACCGCCACGACCACGCCCGGCAAAGAGGCTGATCTTCCCACCGCCCTGGCAGGAGGCGATGGCGGAATCGGCGGAATCGGCGGAATCAGCACAATCGGACAGGTGAAACTGGCCCTGTTGTGGGGAGCCCTGACGGCGGTGGCCCTGTGGCTGGCCGTCTTGGGCTGGCGCCGGATCGTTCGCCGACCCTGGGCATGGTCCGTGCTCGGCGTGGGGCTGCCGGTAGCGGTGGTGCTCCTGCTGGTGTGCTTCCAGCACGTCAGCTTGGCGCTGCCCGAGACATTCTGAAACTCGCTCACCGTCACTCGACCGCCATTGTTCGTCAAGGGATTTCTCTCGTCAGAATTTGCTCGCTGACGTCAATGACCACGCCCCGTCGTCTCGTCGAAGTCGGGTCTCGGTCCCCCGTGGCCGTCCGTGATCGACCCAGAAACGCTCTAAAATACCTGCTCACGAACTTTTCAATTGCATAAGACAAAACAGTTGGCCAATGATCCGACAACCGGGTAGGTTGGTGAGCGAACGCCACGCTCCGTGGTGTGGGGGCAGGGGGGTGCTGCGGGTGCTGCCGGGGCGCGCAGAAGTACACGCCGAAGAAACGGCGTTCGTAGAGCGCAAGGGACCTGGCGCGCGCCAGGGGCGCCTGGCGGTCACTGCCGTCGATGAAATGGACTCGACGTCGCCGGTCGTCGGCGACGTCGTCAGCTCCGAGTCTTCGTCCCGCCACGTCCTTTCGGGCTTGATGTTGGAGCGTCGCACGTGGAGCTCAGCCCCGGGAAGCCAGCTGGTTGCCTGCGTGGACATCCAACCCGCACCCGGCTCAGGCGCAGACACGGTCCGTCCCGACGTCTTGTGGGGACTCGCCATCCGAAGAATGGAACGTTGCGTTCGGCCCGGAGACAGGATCTGCATGCTGGGCGGCTCGCGCGTCGGCCTGTGGCTCGGCAACGGTGCCGACCGTGTGGCGCCGAGTTCGTTGGGTAAGCGGGTGGCTCGAGCGCTGGGCGACCACCTCGCCATCGGGGCGACGGGGCTCGACCTGCTCGTCACCATCGGCATCGGCACCGGTTCGACTGACGTCGAACCAGACGAACTCATGTCGGCAGCCATGGCGGGCATGCGTTCGACGCACAGCCGGGCCCAAAACGGCGATGGCGGATTTGAGCCATTCCTTGCCGTGACCCACGTACCTAATGACGCCACCGAGCCCGGCGGAGGATTGTGCCGGCGAGTGGTTGTCCCCATGGACGACGACACCGAAGTCCCCGCCGAAGAACTCGTCCGGGCACCTCGATTGCAGGGAATCGTCGACCAGAGCGTGGCCATCACGGCCGCGTTGGGAGGTACGCCGCTGCGCCTGCTCATCGTCGACCCCGATGCCAACCTGCACGACGAAGCCCTTCCCGGCGTCGACGCGGTCGGGAACATCGCCCGTCGCCTCGGCGCATGGCCGATCGTGTGCCCACCAGGAGACCCCGAGTCGGCCCTTTTGAACGTCTACGTGACCCAGCCCGACGCCGTCGTGATCATCTTGCAACCGCAACCACCCCGGCGGGCCCGGAGTTCGGAGACGACCCAACCCTGGGAGCGGCCCGCCCATCTGGCGCGGGTCCTGCGTGAAGCCGGCGTCCCTGTTATCGCCGTAAGCCTGGGGGCGAGTGCCGCTGCCTTGGCGGTATGCGTGGAGCAGGGGGCAGCGGGACTGTTTCATCCCGAACAGCTGGCCCAAGAGCTCGCACATCTTGCCTCGTCGGGCACCAAAGCGACCAATGGGAACTCGACCAACGGGCACGACGAGACCCAAAGATCACCTGGTCAGCTGCCGGGACCGTATGACGCCCTGGTCCATCTGACCCCAAGTGAGCGTCGAGTCCTCTTCTATTTGATGGAGGGACGCTCCGCGTCGGAGATAGCCACCACGCTGGTCGTGTCTCTGACAACAGTGCGCTCGCATATCCGCTCGATCCTGCGCAAGTTGAATGTCAATTCACAACTGGCGGCGGTCGCCTTGGCCTTCGGAACCTTGTCCGTCGATCCATCTGTCAGCTGAAACACAGGTGCGCGCCACAGGGTTGAGCATCCGCGCGATGACCATGGGCCCGCGCACCATCACATTTGAATACTCATTGTGCTGGCCAACCTGAGCCGAATACACTCGTTCGGGCAGGTCGCGGTACGCGGAATGCGGGGGGATTGTGCGACGGTACTGGGAGTGGCTGGGGCTCAACCTCGGCAAGCGGGCCGGCACGGTTGGAGTTGTCGGGCTTCTGGTAACCGTCGCGCTGGGATTCGGGATCACCACCCTTCACTTCACCACGAGTAACGCGGACTACCTCAACAAGACAGATCCTGCCTACGTCGACAACCTCCGCTATGCAGGTGACTTCGGTGGCGACCCCATGGCCACGGTGTTCACGATGAAGCCGGGAACAACGATCGACGACCTCTTCACCCCGACCAATCAGCGGTTGTTCAGGTCGCTCGACTCCCGGTTGAAGCAAGACCACTGGGTCTACTCGGAGATCTCTCCGCTCGACGCTCTTTCGTTGTCCAGCTCGCTACTCTCGAGTCCCACCGGGAACCCCTTTGACACCGCGGCCGGTCAGGACCTCGGCCACACCTTGGGCGAAGACCCCAAGCCAAGTGGCATAGCTGCTCGGGAGAAGTATCTCGGCGCCTCGTTGGATGCCCTGAAGAAGATCCCTCTCGACCAACAGCAGCTGTCGAACCCGGCATGGGTGAAATTCTTGGCGCACGAGACGACCGGTTCGATTCGTATCCCCCTGCAGGCGGTCCTCCCCAACAACGGCCACGCGTTGTTCGCTATCTTCCTGCAGCCCAACTTGAACATCAACCAAGAGTCAGCGGCGGCGCAGACCGTCCTCGACATCATGGGGAGCGCACACTTCCAGAACGCCACCACCATCACCACGGGCGTTCCCGCCGTCCTCAAGGTCATCAACAGCTACCTGCGTGGTGGAATCCTCGTGCTCGGCGGAATCGCCGCCGCTGTGATGACGCTGATCTTGCTGCTGACCTTTAGGGTGCGCTGGAGACTGCTGCCATTCGTCATCGTGGCCATCGGCCTGGTCTGGGGGTTTGGCCTCGTCGGGTATTTCGGCGTCCCGCTGACACTGGCCACCATCGCCGCCTTACCCGTGCTCATGGGTGTGGGCATGGATTACGCCATCCAGATGCATTCGCGCATCGAGGAGGAGGTCGTCCTCGATCGGGCCCCGCACCCCGTGCAAAGTGCAGCGCGCGGTCTCGGGCCGGCACTACTCGTCGTCACTCTCGATGCCGTGTTCGCCTTCGCCGGTATGTGGTTCGCCAAGGTTCCCGATGTTCGCAAGCTCGGGTCGCTACTCATCATCGGCATCGTGGCGGTGTGCGTGTGCAGCATCATCGCCACCCTGGCTGTCCTTGGCATCCGCGAGTACAAGTCCCCCACCAAGGCCAAGGATTTCAGCAAGGGGTTTTTGAGCCGGTTGACGGTTCGCCTCGGGAGCCTCAGCCCGAAGGTGGCGGTGCCCGCGGCGTTTTTGGCTCTCCTCGTGTTCTTCGCCGGCATCGCCGTGGAGGGCAAGCTCCAACTGCAGACGAACCCCATCCAATGGCTGAACCCCAACTCGCAAGCCATCAAGAACGTCGTCCAGCTCAAAAACGACAGCGGGTCCGATCAGCAACTCGGCGCCTTGGTGACCACCACGCAGCCGTGGAGCCAAAAGACCGTGGACTGGGTGTCCACGATGTCCAGATCGCTGTTGGCCAAGTACCCCAACGTGCTCTATCAGCCCACCGGAGCCGTAAACACCCTGGACGAGATCTTGACGGTCCCCGGATCCGATTTCGTCGAGCCCACCGGAACCGAGGTGGCCCAGACATATGCCAAGTTGTCTCCTGCCATCCAACGGACCATGGCGACCGACGGGGGCCACGACCTGAACATCTTGTTCCGGGTACGCGTCGACACGCTGTCGTCGCTTGTGCCAGTCGTCAATACCCTCGAGCACGAGCATCCACCGCCGGGGATCACTGTCGCACCGGGAGGCATCTCTATCGTCGGAGTAGGCCTGCTTCAGAATCTGGCCGCAGCCAGGACGTTGCTCACGTACCTGGCGTTGTTGTTCGTCGGCGTGTGGCTGGCCGTACGGCTGCGCAGCATCGTCCGGTCGCTGTTGTCGTTGGTGCCCGTGCTCATCGCCGTGGGGGCGGTGTCGCTTTTGGCGGTGGCGTTCAACATCAAGCTCAGTCCGCTGACTGCCGTGGCAGGGCCATTGGTGGTTGCTGTCTGTACCGAGTTCACCTCGCTGATGCTGTTGCGTTTCATTGAAGAGCGAAACCGCGGCTACCCGCCTCGCCAAGCCATGGAGGTGACCGCGAGCCGCACCGGCCGAGCGTTCATGGTCTCCGGAATGACGGCCTTCGCCGGCGTGGCCGTGGTGGCCACTTCACCCATGCCGTTGCTCGGTGACTTCGGCATCATCGTGGCCCTCAACGTCGGTGTCGCTCTGCTGAGTGCGCTGGTGATTCTGCCGCCGATTTTGGTCTGGGCCGACGACGACAAGCGCCAGTGGGTGTCGCGCGGGATGCTCCGCCCGATTCCCGAGCCGATCGAGTTCGCCACCGCGGCTGCCTACCCGACGCCGGCACGCGCGTTCACGCCCGAGCCCGTCTCCGTCATGCAAGGCGCGCCTTCGGGGGCGCCGGTTCCAGAGCCGGTCCTGGTGTCGTCATCCGCGTGGCAATCAGCCCCGCCTCCGACGGTCGGATGGACGCCTGAACCCGTCACCATCGAAACGCCCACAACAAAACGGCGCCCATGGGGCAAGGTTGCCGTGGTACCGGTACCGGAACCAGTTTCCGCCGCTATGCCAGTGGCGCCTGCCCCGCTGAGGCTGCCCGATCTCGCCCCTCCGATGCCTGCCGTCGCGGCTGTTGGTCCTGCAGAGGCGGCTCCTCTTTCTGTGGCAGGTGCCCCCGCTCCTCTTTTTGTGGCGGGTGCCCCCGCTGCGGCTGCCCCTCCCCCGAGTTCGCCTCCCCTGGCTGGGCCTCCCCCGGTTGAGCCTCCAGTGGCGGCACAGTTGGGGCCCGACGCCGTTCGAGCTGAAGAACCCAAGGTCAAACGGCGTTTTTGGTCGAGAGCTCCTGAGCCCGTTTTGGCCGACGGGCCGGCCCCGGTGCAAGCTTGGTTGCAAATGGACCAAGCCAAGACCGCAAACGGGGCCGCTCCGGTGCCGGTACCTGCCCTCGCTCCTGAGCCCGTGCAGGTCCCTGCTCCCATGCCGACGCCGATGCCCGAGCCAGTACAGGTCCAGGCTCCGATGCCGATGCCTGAACCAGTGCAGGTCACCCCTCCCATGCCGATGCCCGAGCCGGTCCAGGTTCACGCCCCTGAGCCGGTCCAGGTTCACGCCCCTGAGCCGGTCCAGGTTCACGCCCCTGAGCCGGTCCAGGTTCACGCCCCCGAGCCGGTCCAGGTTCACGCCCCCGAGCCGGTCCAGGTTCACGCCCCCGAGCCGGTCCAGGTTCACGCCCCCGAGCCGGTCCAGGTTCACGCCCCCGAGCCGGTCCAGGTTCACGCCCCCGAGCCGGTCCAGGTTCACGCCCCCGAGCCGGTGCAAGCACAGATATCTCCTCCACAGGCGGCGCCGGTGCCTATGCCGCCTCCGCCATCCGCAGGCCGCGTCGATATGCCGGCGCCGCTGTCAGCTCCGGTACCCACGGCCGCTGCTCCGATGCCCGTTGCACCGGTGCCCACGGCCGCACCGCCGATGCCCGTTCCAGCGGTACCGGTACCCATGGCCGCACCGCCGATCACGCCTGCTCCGATGCCGACCGCCGCTCCGCCACAGTCGCCGCGCGTCGAGATGCCACCGCCGCAGAGCGCGCCGGTCGAGATGGCGCCGCCGCCCACCGTGGCGCCCCCGAGCATTCGCGAGGCGCCCGTACTGCCTGTCCCCGAGCTTGTCTCGATGGACCAACTCGGCCCTGTCGCCAACGGGTCGGACAAACCCCGAAGGTTCCGGCGTGCGCCGGACAAAACGCTCGAAATCGGGCCCGAGCCGGTAACGATGGACCAGTTGGCCCCGGTCGAGAACGGGTCGGCCAAAGCTCGCCGGTTCCGCCACGCGCCGGACAAGGTGCCCGCTCCCGCCGCAGCGTCACTCCCTGAACCTGAACTCATTGCGACGACAGCGTCGCTGTCGGTCGGACCCGTCGGGCCTACTGCGGTGACGCGGGCCGAGCCCACCGGCGTCATTCCGGCCGTACCGGCCGCGCCGCGGGCCAAGAGAGCGTCGGCGCCAAGAGGGCAGAGGACGGGTGATCGGATGCGCGCGGCCGAGCGACTCGTTCGCAAGGTCGATCGAGACCAACCTGTCTACGTGCCCGATGGGCTGGCGCTCCTGCTGGCTCCGCTCAACGGCCAAGACGGTGGCAACGAAGCCGGTACAAACGGCTCGGTTGCATCTGAGGAAACGCCCGAAAAAGCCTGATTCGCTGATCCGATTGCCCTGATAGCAATCGTGGCGCCCGTATGCTTGTCATGGTGAGTGGGCTTACCCATCTGGAGCGGCTCGAGGCCGAGAGTCTCCAAATCATTCGCGAGGCCGTGTCCGAAAGCGAAAACCCGGTCATGCTGTACTCGATCGGCAAGGACAGCTCGGTCATGGTGCACCTGGCGCGCAAGGCCTTCTTCCCAGGCCATCCTCCGTTCCCCCTTCTGCACATCGACACCACGTGGAAGTTCAAGGAAATGATCGAGTTCCGCGATCGAATCACGGCGGAACTCGACCTTGAGCTCATGGTGCACATAAACCCGGAAGCCCAAGCCCTGGGCATCAACCCCTTTACCCATGGTTCGGCCGTGCATACCGACATGTGGAAGACCCAAGGGCTGAAGCAGGCTCTCGACAAGAATCGCTTCGACCTCGCTTTCGGTGGCGCCCGACGTGACGAAGAAAAGTCCCGGGCCAAAGAGAGGGTCTTTTCGCTCCGCTCGGCTCAGCACCGCTGGGACCCCAGGCATCAGCGCCCTGAGCTCTGGCACTTGTACAACACGCGCAAGCACCCCGGTGAGAGCCTTCGTGTGTTCCCCTTGTCGAACTGGACCGAGCTCGACGTGTGGCTCTACATCCACAAGGAACACATACCCGTGGTTCCTCTGTACTTCGCCAAGGATCGCCCCATCGTCGAACGCGACGGCACATTGATCATGGTCGACGACGATCGAATGCCACTGCTGCCCGGCGAGAGGCCCAGCATGCGTTCTGTGAGGTTCCGAACACTGGGGTGCTATCCACTGTCGGGGGCCATTGACTCAAAAGCCGGCGACGTTGCTGCCGTCGTCGCCGAGATGCTCGGCACCAGCACATCGGAACGCCAGGGACGCGTCATCGACCACGACGCGTCGGGTTCGATGGAGAAGAAGAAGCACGAAGGGTACTTCTGATGACTCCCCCGCCTTCCGCCGTTGCCGCCTCGGATATTGATGCGTACCTCGAGCTCCACGAGCACAAGAGCCTTCTGCGTTTCCTCACCTGTGGCAGCGTCGATGACGGCAAGAGCACGCTTATCGGTCGCCTGCTGTATGACACCAATCTGATCCTCGAGGACCAGCTGGCCGCCTTGGAAGCAGATTCCAAGAAGCTTGGCACCCAAGGTGACAACCTCGACTTCGCCCTCCTTCTCGATGGCTTGCTGGCCGAGCGGGAGCAAAAGATCACCATCGATGTGGCGTACCGCTACTTCTCGACTGACAGGCGCACGTTCATCGTCGCCGACACCCCCGGTCATGAGCAGTACACCAGAAACATGGTGACGGGCGCCTCCACCGTGGATGCAGCTGTATTGCTCGTCGATGCCCGCCAAGGCGTGGTCGCCCAAACGCGGCGCCACTGCTACCTGGTGGCGCTGCTCGGCATCCGCCACGTTGTCCTGGCGGTCAACAAGCTCGACCTCATGGGTTACTCGCGCAGCCTCTTCGAGGAGATCGCCGAGAGTTACACCGAATTCGCTTCTCGCCTTGGACTCACGGACGTGGTGTGCGTCCCCATTTCGGCATTGCGGGGAGACAACATCACCACGCGTAGCGAGCGGACGCCCTGGTACACGGGCCCCACCCTTCTTGGATTTCTCGAGACCGTCGAGGTGGAAGAGGCCGACGTGTCGGGCCCGTTGCGTCTGCCCGTGCAGCTCGTATTGCGCCCCAATCTGGACTTTCGCGGCTTCGGGGGGCAGATCGCCAGCGGGACGTTGCGCGTGGGCGACCCCGTGCAGGTGCTGCCTTCGGGCGCCGCCAGCGCCGTGGCTCGAATCGTCACCATGGACGGCGACAAAGACGAGGCCTTCGCCGGCGAGTCGGTCACTGTCACCCTCGTCGACCAGATCGACGTGAGCCGCGGGGGGGTGCTGTGCAGCCCGGACGATCCTGCCACCGTGGCGGATCAGTTCGAAGCGCACGTCGTGTGGTTCTCGGAGCACGAGATGCTCCCGGGACGGCCGTATCTCCTCAAGATCGGGACGAGGACGGTATCGGTGACGCTGTCGCGACCCAAGTACACAATCAATGTCGACACCCTCGAGCACGTGGCCGCCAACACCCTCGTTCTCAACGACATCGGCGTGTGCAACTTGCATCTCGACCAGCCCATCGCTTTCGACCCCTACGATCAGAACCGGGACATGGGCGGCTTCATAGTCATCGACCGCCTCACCAATGACACCGTTGGGGCCGGCATGTTGAGCTTTGCGCTCCGTCGGTCGCAAAACCTTTCGTGGCAAACCATCGACGTGACCAAGCCGGCGCGAGCCGCCATCAAGGGTCAACATCCGTGCATCGTCTGGTTCACCGGTCTGTCGGGGGCCGGGAAGTCAACCATCGCCAACCTCCTCGAGCGCAAGCTCCATCTCATGGGTAAACACACCCACCTCCTCGATGGCGACAACCTCCGCCATGGCCTCAATCAAGATCTCGGGTTCACCGAGGCGGACCGGGTGGAGAACGTCCGACGCGTGGCCGAGGTGGCCCGGTTGATGGTGGACGCCGGCCTCATCGTTCTGGTCTCGTTTATCTCTCCCTTCGAAGCCGAGCGGCGCCTGGCCCGTGAGCTCGTCGACACGGGGGAGTTCTGTGAGGTCTTCGTGGACACCCCCCTCGCTGTCGCCGAGGAGCGCGACACCAAGGGCCTCTACCGCAAGGCCCGGCGAGGGGAACTCGTCAACTTCACGGGGATCGATTCCCCCTATGAGTCCCCAAGCGCCCCCGAAGTGCATTTGGACACCACCGCGCACAGCGCCGAAGAGGCCGCCGACCTCGTCTTGGCAAGCCTGCGCACGCTGGGTGTTCTCGACTGAATTTGATTGCTTCGATCACACGTTTCGGCCCGCCATCAGCTAATCTCAAGGACAATGAAACCGATCAAGTGGGTTGTAGCGATACTGGCGATCGTGGGCCTGCTGGCCATCGTGGCCGCGGTCATCTACTACTCCGTGCCGGCAGATTCCTTGCCGTCGTTCCTGGGGACGCTTCACCACGTCAAGGCTCACCGTCGCGAACGCGGTCGTGACGCCCTGGTGTTGGGCGTCGTCCTGCTGATCCTGGCCGCCATCGTCGGCTTGGTGGGACGTTCGCGCAACGTGTCGCAAGGGAGCGCTCAGCAGCAGGTGATCTGACCGGGCCGTCGCGTGGTCTGCGGCACGCCGTCGCGCGTCTGTTTCGTGCGTCACTGGCTCCCGCCGCATCTGTCCGGGGTATGACGCTGACGGCCCCGGTGCCCTCCTGCGTTGCGCCAGGAACATGGGTGAGAGCACGCCGCCGTGGGCTCGACGCCTCCGCATCTATGAGGACGGGTACGGCGTTCGCGTCACCTAGCGGTACCTTCGCGTCACCCCGAGGTGAAGGTAAAGCGCGCCTGGGAGACGGCCGGGCTCGTTCCGTACGATGCTGTCACCGACACCGCCACCGCTCCTGATCCGGCCGGAGCTACCACGGTCAGCCTGGTCCCTACCTTGTTGACGGTGAACGTCTTGACCGACGTGGACCCGAAGTTCACAGCGGTAACGCCTTGCAGACCATGGCCATGGATCGTCACCGTCGTTCCTTTGGCCCCAGCTGCCGGCCTGACCTTGGTAACCCTGGGCGCCACCGACCAATCGAAGGTGGCCGAATCGCTGGCCCCACTGTCAGATGACTTGGCGGTGACGACCACGACCGAGGTTCCTGAAGTGGTCGGGGCTCCGGAAACAAGACCCGACGAGCTCATGACAAGCCCCTTAGGAAGGTCCAGCGCGACGTAGGCCACGGACTGCCCGGCGGTGGAGTCCGTGGCGGTGACTTGAAGGCTCACACGTTGGCCGACGTCACTGCTCTGGTGCCCCGGGTTTCTCACCGAAACAGAATTGGCCGCACCCCCAGCGCACAGATCGGCCGGCAGCCGGGCGCCATTGGGCGTTCCCAATCCCGACGCCATGTCGTATCCCTTGGCGGCCGGGTACAGACCGTCGTTCTTTCCGGTCATGTCGTTGTTCCCGGTGGTGATGTCGTTGAACGCGGATGGGTCGGAAGCGGCCACCGAATACAAGGTCGGGTTGGCGAACCCGACTGTCTTCCCCGCACAGCTGCTCGAGGCATTGGCGAGTGCCAGCAAGGAAGCCCACAGGGGTGCCGACAAGCTGGTGCCGCCCCAACTCCCCCACGAACCTCGGTAATAGAACACGTACGGGAACGGACCGGCCAAGGCGGAGACGTCCGGCGACTCACGGCAGTTCCCGCCCGTGTTGCCACACGGTGTACCCGAAGAGTCCGTGTTGATCACGTGCACGGAGTCAGCGGCGTCACTCTGATATGACGGCATGTCCCAGTCCGACGAGATCCCGCCGCCGCCCGCCCCGAAGGTGTTGCTCGGCCCGGTGTTCCACACTGTCTCCGTAGGAGGCGGACCCAAAGCGGTGATCTCGGTGCCGCCCACGCCGGTCACATACGGCTGGCTCGAAGGGTCGTCGACGGCCAACGACGTCTTGGTCGGCGCACAGTCCTCCGATCCCTGGTCGCCGGCGGCGGCAACCACGGTCTGGCCTTGGGCGGCGGCCTCCTCGAAGAGCGCGTTCTCCGGATCGACCACGCCACTGCCCGCCTCGGACTCGCACAATCCCCACGACGTGGAGATCACCTTGGCGGCGTCTTGAGAGATGATGGCGTCGTAGGTGTCGTAGCTGCCGGCGTCGGTGTTCGGTCCTTCGTAGACGAGAATGCTGACGTCGGGGGCCAACCCCGAGATGTCCTCGATGTCGGCGGCCGCCTCACCCTGGCCTGATCCGGTCCCGGCTCCCCCGTCCACCTTTACGTACGTGACCGGAGTGCTCGCGTCGTAGCAGGCGTCATAGGCGGCGATGTCGGAGACCAGGTTCGGCTCGAACTCGACCAGGGCGACGCTCTGCCCCGATCCCAGGTCCCCGGCGCCGTAGGGGTTCGAAAATCCGTAGGCAGAGGCCAGCTGATCGGCGGTGTACGAGCCGTCGGCGTTGTCGGTGGCCTGCGCGCAGGGCTGGGGCCCGCCGGTGACCACGGCCGGGTGGAGTGCCGACGGGGCACCGCCACCGGACTCATCGCTCGAAGGATTCAGTTGGGCGGAGGACGTAGATACGTAGAGGTCATTGAGCCCGAGCACGCTTTGGATGTAGGGAGCCGCACTGGCCGCAATCAGCGCCGGCGCCGTGTTGGCATAGGCCACTCGGCCTCCGGGCAGCTGGTAGCGCGTGAACGAGGTGTCGAACGCGCGACCAAGGGCCCCCGAGCTGGCTCGTACCGAGATGCTCAAGTGGTTGGCGCTCAGCTTCCCGCCCTGGAGGCCGGCCGCGGCCAGGGCTTGTCGGACCGCTTTGATGGCCTGATGGCTCGGTCCGAATCGTCGGGCGAACTGGGCCACGTCGAGGTAGTCCCGAAACAGCGGCGACTGGGGACTCGACACCTCCTGCGCATAAGCCGCCAAGGCGGCGGGGTCAGCGGGCTCGAGCGCCACATCGATGGGGAGAACGCTGCTTCCCGCCAGCGCCGACAGGGCTTTGGAGCCGGCCGGGAGGCGTGGGGTGGCTCCCACCCGAGAGCTGTGGCCGTGGCCGGTGGCACGTCCATGACCGGCGGCGGCACCCGAGACGCCGGGAAGCACCACGGTCCCGATGGCGGCGGCAGCCACCATGCAGAACACCGCACGCGCCGGTCCGCGGCGCCATGGAGATGGACGCGAAGAGGCACGCCGGGCCGAGATTTCCCCCACTTTTAGGAACGCGATCTCACCTTCTTAAGCGAGAAACGAATGGGGAGCATCGTCAAATGTGACGAATTCCCCAGGCAACGCCCAGGATCTCGCCGAGTCGGCCCAGGTCCGGGCCCCGGGCGGCATTGTGGAAGGCTCACATCGAATGAAAATCGGTGTCGTCTTCCCCCAGACGGAACTCGGAGGGGACGTAGGCGCGGTGCGTGCCTACGCCCAGAGGGTCGAAGAGCTCGGTTATCACCACCTGCTCGCCTACGACCATGTCGTAGGAGCTGACCCCGGCGTGCACCAGGGCTGGGACGGGCCTTACGACGTCCACTCCACGTTTCACGAGCCGCTCGTGCTCTTCGGCTACCTGGCCGCGGTGTGCTCCTTGGAGCTGGTCACCGGCATCCTCATCCTCCCCCAGCGTCAAAGCGCTCTGGTCGCCAAGCAAGCCGCCGAGGTCGACTTGCTCAGTGGCGGGCGCTTGCGACTGGGAGTCGGGCTGGGCTGGAACGCCGTCGAGTACGAGGCCCTCGGAAAGGACTTCACCAATCGCGGCGCGCGGGTGGAGGACCAGATCGAGCTCATGCGGCGGCTGTGGACCGAACCGAGCGTGACGTTCCACGGCGACCACGAGACGGTGATCGGGGCCGGCCTGGCGCCTCTGCCCATCCAGCGGCCGATCCCGGTGTGGTTCGGGGCCGCCTCACCGCCCGGCTACCGACGGGCCGGCCGCCTCGGCGACGGGTGGTTCCCGTTGGTGCCTCCGGGGCCCAAGCTCGAGGCGGCCAAGGGGTTGGTCGACCAAGGCGCCCGGGCAGCGGGGCGCGATCCCGGGGCTCTCGGTCTCGAGGGCAGGGTCAACTGGGGCACCGGAGCAGCGGACTCGCTGGCCGACCACGCGCAGCGCTGGCGAGAAGCCGGGGCCACGCACCTGTCGGTGAACACCATGAGAGCCGGCCTCGAATCGGTCGACCGGCACCTGGCCGTGCTCGAGGTTGCCGCCGACGCCCTCGGCATAGTGGGACAAGGGCAACGCTGACGCTCCTCGGACGAGGAGGCGCCGCCTCCTACATCTGCTCGGGGGAGGCAATACCGAGGAGGCCAAGTCCCTCGGCCAGGACCCGAGCCGTGAGATCGGCCAAGGCGAGGCGACTCTGCCGTTCGGACTCCGTGGGGGCGTTGAGCACCGGACACTGCTCGTAAAACGAAGAGAACGTGGTGGCCAACTCGAACAGGTACGCGCAGAGCTTGCTCGGGCTGGAGGATTCGAGCGCCGTGGCCACCACCCCCGTGAACCCGACGAGGGCGAAGGCCAGAGCCCTTTCGGCAGGTTGATCGAGCACGAGCGTCACGGCGGCTTGCGAGCGTGCCACGCCGCCACGCCGAAATATGGAGCAGATCCGGGCGTGCGCATACTGCAAGTAGGGCGCCGTGTTTCCTTCAAAGGCGAGCATGCGGTCCCAGTCAAAGACATAGTCGTGCGTGCGATCGGTGGACAGGTCGGCGTATTTGACGGCCCCCACCCCGAGCATGTGGGCAATCGCCCTGCGCTCGTCGACCGAAAGCTCCGGGTTGCGCTCGGCCACTGACGCGTCGGCCCGGGCCACGGCCTCGTCCAACAGCTCCACCAGCTTGACGCTCTCACCCTGGCGACTTCGGAACATCTTCCGGTTGGCATCGAGCACGCTGCCAAAGGACACATGCTCGGCCCGGGCCGGACCGGCCAACCAGCCCGCCGCCGTCGCCACCGCGAAACACATCTCGAAATGCTGCGCTTGGGGCGCACCCACCACGTAGAGGATGCGCGTGGCACCGATACGCTCGACACGATCGCGGATGGCGGCCAGATCGGTAGCCGCGTAGCCGAAGCCGTCGTCCGATTTCTGCACGATGAGGGGCAGGGGATCGCCCTGGCGGTTGGCGAACCCGGCCGGAAAGACACACCGGGCCCCGTCGCTCTCGACCAGCAGTCCGAGCGCGTCGAGATGGCGGACAACGTCGGGCAACATGGCGTTGTAGAAGCTTTCACCGACGACATCGGCATCGGTGAGCAGCACATCCAACTTGGCGTAGACGTCGTCGAAGTAGCGCACGCTCTCGGCCACCAGCACATGCCACAGCCGAAGCGTCTCCTCGTCGCCTGACTGCAAGAGCACCACGCGGCGCCGGCTCCGCTCACGGAATTCGTCCTCAGCGTCAAATGACGTCCGAGCTTGGCGGTAGAAGGTGCCGAGGTCGCCCATCGACAACTCGTGCGCAGCCTTCTCCTCGCCGAGGTCCAGCAGGTGCTCGATGAGCATGCCGAAGGGCGTTCCCCAGTCCCCGATGTGGTTCTCCCGAACCACGATGTGTCCGGCGAACTCCAACAGCCGGCACAAGGCGTCGCCGATGATGGTGGAGCGGAGATTGCCGACGTGCATCTCCTTGGCCACATTGGGCGCTGAATAGTCCACCACCACGGTCTGTCGATTGGCAGCGACGGGTACCCCCAAACGGGGATCGCCGGCCATCTCCATCACGCCGGAGGCGAGGTAGGAGCTCGAGAGCACGAGATTGATGAATCCCGGTCCGCTTACTTCGACGGCCTCACATAGGTCGGCGAGTTCGACCTGCGCGACGATCTGGTTGGCCAGCTCGCGGGGATTGCGGCCCAGACGCTTGGCCACGGCCAGAGCGCCGTTGGCTTGGAAATCGGCCCTGTCCGAGGACCGCACCGCCGGATCAGCGCCCGGTTCCACCTCGTCGAACCCGACTTGAAGGCGCCGTTCGAGTACGGCTCGGGGGTCGTCCATGGTTCATCATCGCGCCCGGAGCGGGGCCCGCCGCCGGAGCCGGCTTGAACATCTCCAAATTGAGCTCGCCAAGACGGTCTACGAACAAGGAAGGATGCCGAAACACCCAGTCGTGATCGACGCGATCGGCCTGAGCGCTGCGCGCCAAGGTGAAGGTCGCCCCGAGCTCGGCGGCGAATTCCTCACCGTCGGAGCGGGCCAACAAGGCGTCTCGATCGGCCCACAACACGTGGCTCGGAATCCCCCGGGCGTGGACGGCGTCGATCTGGCTCTGCCGGTCACTGACGAAACCCCACCAGCCGGCCCGGGCCAGTTGGGCGGGATGACGCAGTGCCGACCACGTAAAGGCGGCGACAGCGGGCACCGTCGCCATGCGCACGATGCCGGCGGGGTGCCGGCCGAATTCGCCGGCCAATTTCCACTCTCTGGCCACGCCGAGCGTGTCGGCGAACACCAGCTCGGCGACCCGATCCGGCCGTCGGGCCGCCAGCTCGAGTTCCAAAGCCCCGCTGAAGGAATGGCCGATGATGCTGATGGGCCCGGGGCCGAGGCCGTCGATAATGGCGGTGAGGTCATCCAGCACGCGGCCCGGCGACCACTGCTGCGGCAGCGCGAACAACCAGGGCATCACCACCGATACCCCGGCGCGTTCGGCTAGCAGTGAGGCCGTCGCTTTGTAGACAGGTGGTGTCATGGCGTAGCCGTGCAGGAAGAGCACGGGTTTGCCCTCGCCAACGGTCATGATGCGCATCCCGCCGGCGCCGACGCTTGACTCGACGGCCGGATGGCGCTCACCGGGCGTCATGGCGCTTGTTCTCCATCGTGTCGTTTGTGCTCCTTGGTGGCATTTCTCTGGCGCATGGCGCGAATCCCGGTGTTGACGGCGTCGGTGATGAGCCGGTCATTGTCGCGTGAGATAAAGCGGTGCACGCGACGCTCGAGGAGGATTCGAAGCACCGGGTTGAAGGCCTGGTAGGACTCCGAGAAATGCAGGCGCGTGCGCCCGTCGCCGAGATCTTCGAGGCGCGTCCATCCTTCTGCTTTGGACCACAGAGGCTTGCCCACGGCGTCGTACTTCCACGACTCATGCGGTCGGACCTGGGTCAACCACTCCCAGGACTGGCCCCTGCCGCCTGACAACAGATAGCGCGGCACACGGAACGTGCAGTGCCGGATGAGGCCTTCGCCCACCTCATCGCCGGGATGAAGGATCTCGATGGACACGCCGTCGTGCTCCGGTCGTGACCCTCGGTACCAGAACAGCTTCCACACCTCTTGGGGGGTGCCCTCGACCTCTACCGCGTAGTTATGGCGTTGCACGACGTTGCCCGTCAGTGCCGGTGCGTCGAGCGCGGCGTCAAGAATGCCGCCCTCACCACGGCGCGCCATAGGTCTCTCGATATGCCTTGTCCGAAAGGGGGTGGCGTCGCGGTGGAGTCAGTGCCTTGGCCGGCCAACCCAAGGGAACAACGGCGATGGGCGCCACCTCGGCAGGGAAACCGACCAAAGCAGCCAGCTCTTCACCAAAGACGAGCGGCAAGGTGGTGAGGGCGGAGCCCAGTCCCACGGCGGTGGCGGCCAGCAGCAGATTCTGCACGGCGGGGAATACCGAGGCTTCGAGCACCCGACGGTCAGCCAGGCGCGTGTCGCCTCCCACCACCACCAGCACGGCGGCACCGGCAATGCCTCCCATGGCCCCACCGTCGACATCGGCCAGCAAGGTGTCTGAAAGGCGGGACTCCGAATGCCGGCGCGCCCCACCCTCCCAGGCCCGCTTGATCAATTCGCCGATGCCGGCGCGCCCGGATTCCTCGCTCACCACCACGAATACCCACGGTTGACGATTCTCCGCGCTGGGCGCCCGGGTGGCGGCCTCGAGCACGCGGGTAATCACTGCCGGGTCCACGGGATCGGGAAGAAAGCTGCGACACGCCCGCTGACGATGGACGACCGCCCAGAAGTCGCTTCCCAGTGGAGTAGCCGGCATTGGAGGGCAGATCGTAGAACGGCCGTGCCCCGTGCGCCGACGTCTACGCGGCCATGGCGGCCTCTGTCCCCATGATGATGCGAGGCTGTTGGCCCGGTGCCAGCCAGCGCAGCACGTCGAGCAGCTCGCTCGTCGGCAGCGCCACGCACCCCACGGTGGGAGCACCGAAGGCCACATGCAGGAAGATGGCGCTGCCCACCCCGGGGACGACGGGATCGGTGTTGTAATCGATCACGGCCCCGTAGTCGTAGGCAGGTACATCGTCCATCGGTTCGGGGTTGGCGCCCGGGTTCTGCGAATCGTCATCGACCCACTGGTTGTACAGCGGGCTGGACGGATCGTCGTCCCAGACGATGTTGGTGCCCGTCACCGGTCGGTAAGAGAACTGCACGCCGGGGTTGGCGTCTACCCCGAAGAAGAAACCAAAGGAATACGAGCCTGACGGCGTGCGTCCGTCGCCCTCGCGTTTTTGCCCCGGCGGCGCAAAGCCGTTGTACCCGATGTCGGCCTGCCAGGGACCGAACACCTGTGTCCACCCGGAGCCCGATCGCGGAAAGGCCACCAACGTGGCCACGGTGTCGCCGTAATGCGGCGTACTCACCACCACCACCTGATTGGCGGTGCCGACACCGGTGATGCGCTCCGGCAGCGGGGGCAGGGTGGTTGGGGGCACCGTGGGTGCCGCTACAGGTACAGCTGTCGTCGGAGGGGCGGTCGTGGTGGTCGGGACCGTGGTGGTTGGGACCGTCGGCGTCACTGGCGCTGTCGTCGTCGGCAGGACCACGACGCGACGAGCAGCGTGCCCCACTCGGTGCGCGTCGGCCCGCGCCGACACCGCGCACGCTGTCAACACCAGTGCCGCACAGCTCGCCACCGACCTCGCTACGGCCCGTCGCCGCCCGCGCTGACGTCGAAACAAGGGGATACGGCTCCGCTCGACCATCGTCGGCACGATGATGGCACGGTGTTCAGTTGGCATACCCGCCGCATGCCACGACCCAAAAAGCGCCTTCAGTGAGATCAATGTCACCCGGAGAGCTCACCAACAGCAAATGGCCTCGGCTGGTTGGTCGAATCCTCAGATTTGGGGAAGCAACGAACGCTGGGGTTTGGCACACTTATTACCATCAGGTAAGGGGTGGACGGGCTCGCGGTCCGCGACTGGGCGGCTGTCCCGCCAACAAAAACAAACACGGAGGGGCACATGAGGATGAGAAAGTCTCTGATGCTGGTGGCGGCAACTGCGCTGCCCGCCGCATTGCTGTTGTCGGTGGCCACTGCTGGAGTGGCGTCGGCGAAAACGGCGAAGTATTCAGGAGCGGGGTTGGGGGCAGTCTCCTGCTCTGGGATTAGCGCCAACATCAAGTTCACCCCGCCGCTTACGCTCGACGCGGGCGGTGGCACGGCCAAGGTCAAGGGCTCGTTGAGCGGGTGCGTCGTTTCGGGGGCTCCGGCTGGGGTCACCGAGACCATCACCGGCGCCAAGATCACAGCCACCATCAGCAGTTCAAACGAAGGCTGTGCCGGACTGGGCGTCACTGAGATCAGCCCGAGCTTCGACATCAAGTGGAAGGGCACCCTGACGGGAACCGTCGGTGGTACGCCGTATGCGGGAACTGCCAAGTTCACCGAGTCTGTCGACAACGACACCGGCGGGGATGCAACCGCGACCTCTGGTGGAGGCGACACGGGTTTCGAACTTCCGAAGCCTGCGACCGACAACGAGAACACGACCGGTTCGTTCCCTAAGTCCTACGTTGGGGATGCGCCCGAGGACTTCGTGTACACCGGCGACACGGAAACTCAGGTTCTGACGGCTTGCCAGACCGGCAAGGGCGTCAAGTCGCTTTCGATCACATCCGGATCGATCAACGGCATCTGAAATAAGGGTTGATCAATGAGAAGTTGATCAACAGGCACTAAACAAAGAGGCGGGGCCTTCGGGTCCCGCCTCTTTGTTTTGCTCGGATTCAGAGCTCTGAAACTCCAGGGAAATGGCGGGAATAGTCAATCTTGACGACGTTGCCGAGGTCCTTCCGTGTCACGATGCCACAATGGGAAAACAACTCAGCCGACGTGATTTCCTGACCGCGGTGGGAGGGGCCTCCGTACTGGCTCTGGGCAGCTCCCGCATCTCGAAAAACGATTTGGATCGCATGGCCGCCCAAGTGCGCACGCGCGGGGCCGACACCGTCAAGGCCGCGTCCAGCATCAAGGCGGCCGGAGGGGACCTTGGGGCCGTCGAGCATGTGATCTTCCTCATGCACGAGAACCGGTCATTCGATCACTACTTCGGCACCATGGGAGGCGTCAACGGTTTCGACGCCGCCAGCTCGGCGTTCGCGCAGAGCTGGCCCGGAGGATCGAGTTCGACCTTGCTGCCATTCCGGATGGACGTCAAGAAGCAGCAGGCCGAATGCACCTACGACCTTTCGCACTCGTGGCAGGCCGAACACGCCTCTTGGAACAACGGGGCCATGGACAGTTTTGTCTCCACCCACACGTCCTCTGAGTACGAAGGCGATCAAGGCGTGGTGACCATGGGGTACTACGAAAAAGCCGACATCCCCTTCTATTACGACCTGGCCAAGAAGTTCACCATCTGTGACAGCTACTTCTGCTCGGTGCTCGGCCCTACGCATCCCAACCGGCTCATGCAGATGACCGGCACCCTCGACCCCGCCGGCGAGGCCGGTGGCCCCATCCTTGTCACCAACTCGAGCGAGTCGCTCGAGGGCACATGCTCATGGACCACGATGCCCGAGGTGCTGTCGAACTCGTCGATCTCGTGGAAGTGCTACAACCCCTACGGAAACGACTACAAGCCGGGCAGCTCGTCCTCGATGCTCTTGTGCAAGAACGTGCTGATGTACTTCGATCAGTACACGTCGGATACGAGCGGCGCGCTCTACAACAACGCCTTCAACTACTACGGCCCCAACGTCAACAACGGTTTCTCGGGCGGTGTCGGGCCCAACGACTTCGCCAGCGACGTGGCCAACGACACCCTTCCGCAAGTGTCGTGGATCATTCCCCCCGTCGGGTTCGACGAGCACCCGCCCGCTCCGGCTCTGCTCGGTGAGTGGTTCACGCAGCAGATCCTGGACACTCTCACCGCCAACCCGACCGTCTGGTCCAAGACGGTGCTGTTCATCATGTACGACGAGAACGACGGCTTCTTCGACCACGTGGCGCCGAAGACCGCACCCGCCGACACGGCCGGTGAGTACGTGACCTCCTCCAACTCCAATGTCAGCTACGCCCTCGGACAGCCCATTGGCATGGGCGTCAGGGTCCCGATGCTGGTCGTCTCTCCCTTCAGCGCCGGGGGATGGGTGTGCCATGACACCTTCGACCACACCTCCCAGCTGCAGTTCTTGGAGACGCTCTTCGGTGTCACCAATCCCAACATCTCGGCGTGGCGACGAGCCAACACCGACCCGCTGGCCAACAGCCTCCCTCTACTCGGGCAGACCATCTCGACCAAAGCTCCCAAGCTTCCCAAGGTGGCGTGGAGCTCGACCGAGACCTACAGCAAGTCCGACCCTGCTCCGATCGGAACTGAGTGCAGCTCGAACCAAATGATCGAGCTCAACAACTCCCACTCAGGACCGGCGTTCCCGGTGCCGACCAAGCAAAAGCAACCCAAGCAGCACGGCAAGCTGAAGACGACCCCCTCGTAGGTCGCAGCACCGACCCGGCCCCCGCACTGCTTTGGGAGCGGGCCGGCGCCGACACAGGTATCGTCACCTCGCCATGGCCGATCTCTTCTCCGTCGTGGGCAAGACGGCCCTTGTCACCGGCGGTTCCCGAGGCATCGGGAAGATGATCGCCACCGGCTATGTGGAGGCCGGGGCCAAGGTCTACATCTCGTCTCGACGGGCCGACGTCTGCGAGGAGCTCGCCGCCGAGCTCTCTGCGGTCGGCACGTGTGTAGCCATGCCTGCCGACCTCTCCACCGAAGGCGGATGCCGGCAGCTGGCCGTCGCCTTGGGCGCCGTCGAAGAGCGACTTCACATCCTCGTCAACAACGCCGGCAACACGTGGGGAGCGCCGCTGGAGGCATTCGACGACTCCGCCTGGGACCGCGTGCTGGCGCTAAATGTGAAAGGCGTCTTTCACACCACCAAGTTCCTCGTGCCGCTGCTTCGGGCCGCCGCCGTCGAAGACGACCCGGCCCGCGTGGTGAACATCGGTTCGATCGACGGCATCCAGGTGCCCTTTCTCGAGACCTACTCCTACGGCACCTCCAAGGCGGCCGTCCATCACCTGACCCGTCATCTGGCCCGCACGCTGGCGCCGCACATCACCGTCAACGCCATTGCCCCGGGGCCCTTCGAATCCAAGATGATGGCGGCCACGCTCGAGTCCTTCGGCGAGCAGATCGCCGCCTCGGCACCGTTGAAACGGATCGGGCGGCCCGACGACATGGCCGGTGCCGCCATCTACCTGGCCTCCCGGGCCGGTTCCTATCTGACCGGCGCGGTGATCCCCGTCGACGGTGGCATCGCCACCACCCGCTAAGCCCAGGCCGGCGTCACCGGCCGCATCGAAAAGGACGACGACATGCGACTGAGCACCATGCTCGACTACTCCCGGGGCTTCAAGCAGTCGGCCGACTTCGTCGCCGATTTTGAACGGGCCGGCCTCGACATCGTGTGGGTGGCCGAGGCGTACGGGTACGACAGTCCGAGCCAGATGGGCTACATCGCGGCGAAGACCGAACGTATCGAGATCGGGTCGTCCATCCTTCCCATCTACTCCCGCACGCCGGCGCTGCTCGCCCAGACGGCCGCCGGCCTCGATGCCTTGAGCGAGGGGCGCTTCATCTTGGGGCTGGGCGCCTCGGGCCCCCAGGTCATCGAAGGCTGGCACGGCGTCCCCTACACGAGCCCGCTCGAACGCACCCGCGAGGTCATCGAGATCTGCCGACGGGTATGGCGCCGAGAGGTGCTGACCAACGACGGGCTCTTCACCATTCCCGTGCCGGCCGGGCAAGGCACGGGCCTGGGCAAGCCCTTGAAGCTGATCACCCATCCGGTGCGCGCCGAGATCCCGGTGTGGGTGGCGGCCATCGGGCCCAAGAACGTGGAGATGACCGCCGAGATCGCCGACGGCTGGTTCCCGTTCTTCTACTACCCGGAAAAAGCCGCTGACGTGTGGGGCAAGTCCCTCGCTGCCGGCGCGACTCGGCGTGACGCCTCTCGTGCCCCGTTGGAGATCGCCGCCGGCGGGCTGGCTGCGGTCGGCGAAGGCCTCGAACCGCTGCGCGAGATGATGCGGCCCATGGCGGCGCTGTACATCGGCGGCATGGGAGCGAAGGGCCACAACTTCTACAACACCCTGGCGTGCCGCTACGGATATGAAGCCGAAGCCAAGGCCATTCAGGATCTCTACCTGAGCGGGAAGAAGGACGAAGCCGCCGCCGCGGTCCCCCTCGAACTCCTGGAGCGAACCTCCTTGGTCGGACCACCGGGGTATGTGGCCGAGCGCATTGCCGCTTTCAAAGAAGCCGGCGTCACCGTTCTGAACGTCACCGTCGTCGGCGCTGACCCTCTAGCGACGATCGAGCAACTCAAGGAGTGGGCCCAGTGAGTACCAACCACCAGCTGATCCTGGCCCGGCGACCCACCGGCATGCTGACAGAACAAGACATCGACCGTCGAGACACGGCGGTTCCCGAGCCTGGCGAGGATCAGGCGCTGATCAAAGTGCGCTACTTGTCGATCGACCCGACTATCCGCACCTGGATGGACGACGTCCCGGGATATCTCCCACCTATCGGCCTCGGCGATGTTGTGCGCGGCGGGGGCATTGGTGAAGTGGTGAGCTCCACCACCGATCGATTCCATCCTGGTGACCTCGTCTTCGGTATGACGGGCTGGCAGGACTACGTCCTAGCCGGGCGAGACGCACAAGAGATGCGGGTCATCCCACCGGGGATTGCCCCTGGCGCTGCCCTCAGCGTCTTCGGGGTCACCGGCATGACCGCCTACTTCGGCCTGCTCGATGTCGGGAAGCTCGTGGCCGGCGACACCGTGGTGGTGTCGGGAGCGGCTGGCGCCACGGGGTCGGTGGTGGGACAGATCGCCAAGCTCAAAGGGGCGGGCAAGGTCGTCGGCATTGCCGGCACGGCGGAGAAGTGCGCCTGGATCACAGACGACCTGGGTTTCGACGCCGCCATCAACTATCGACTCGACGATGTCGGTCGGGCGCTGCGCACGCACTGCCCGCAGGGGATCGACCTCTACTTCGACAATGTGGGCGGGGAGATCCTCGACGCCTGCCTGGCTCGACTGGCCATGCGAGGACGCGTCGTGCTGTGCGGCGCCATCTCGACGTACAACGACGGCGACAACCCGCCCGGGCCGCGGCACTACCGCAACCTCATCACCCGGCGCGGGCGCATGGAGGGATTCATCATCCTCGACTACTTCGACCGCTTTGCCGAAGCGCAGGTGGAGATGGCGGGTTGGGTGGCCGACGGCAGCGTGAGGTACGCCGAGCACGTGATCGATGGGCTCGATCACGCCCCTGATGCGTTGAACCTGTTGTTCAGCGGAGGCAATAGCGGCAAGGTGATCGTCAAGCTCTAATCGAACCAGTCCCACTGCCCGGGCGTGATCGTCTCGAATGCCGCCGCCAGAAGCGGCCGGCACCGACCGTCGTCCCAGCGCCCCGCCACGACACGGCGCATGGTGGCGGCCACCTCGCCGGGATCGCCGTCGAGGAAACAAACGGTGATGCGCTCGCCGTCGGGGGCCGCAAAACCCCACGCCCCCGCCACGCCGTCCACCTCCACGAGGTCGGCGAGGGCGTCATCAGCGAGCCACGGACCGGCTACTTCGGTTCGCTCCTCGACGATGACGTATACGCCGCGGTTGGGCCGATAGGGCACCGCTTCGGCCGAGACGAGGACGCGCCTGGCGACGGTGCTGTCCTGCAGATCGAACGCTCCCGACAGATGGGCGATGCGCACCGAATGAAATCGATCCTCGGCGCGCAGATGGGCGGCGAGAGCGCGAAAGTCGGCCAGGGTCTGATCGAGCGGCTCGGTCATCAGGTACAGGGTCACGTAGTGCACAGGAGCGAAGCGTTTCTCCGAGACGGCACGCCCTGCCGTGCACGCCGGTGTCGAGACCCAGCGCTGACCGAATGCGATACCGGGCAACGTGAACTGCTCGGGCATGTGGTCGAGCTGGTGCCACTGGTTGTACGACCGATGCTCGGCGACCTCGGGCACCTCGGTAAAGGAGAAGAAACCGGCCTTGACCTTGTTCACGACGGGTAGTCCACCACGGCGCCCGTATCCTTTGCAGCTCTGGAGCTCTCCGTGCTTTCACACTTCGTTATCCGTCTGGGGGGGCTGTGAGCACGCTTTAGGCGCTGGTACTATCGGATCGGGGCCACTGGCCGAGGCGACAGGAGGGCAACCAGTGTCGTTGGCGAAGACCCCGAACCTCTTTCTCGTCGGGGTCCAGCGATCGGCGACCACGGCGCTGTGGTCCTACCTCGGCGAGCATCCCGACATCTTCATGGCGTCACCGAAGGAGATGCATTTCTTCGGGAGCGATCTCGGTGCGTTGCCGGGCACGGGCGACTCCGGGACTCGAGTCACCCTTGATGAGTACCTGGACAGCTTCGCCCCGGCCCGCATCCAGCGCTACCTCGGAGACGCCTCGGTCGGGTACCTCCCCTCGCTCAAAGCCGCCGCCGAGATCCGGGAATTCTGCCCCGATGCCCGTATCATCGCCTCGTTTCGAGATCCCGTGGACATGCTGTACTCGCTGTGGAGCCTGTTGCGGTTCCAAGGGGTCGAGACGACCCGCACTTTCGTCGAGGCATTGGACGACGGGGAACCCCGGTGGGCGCTGACGGCCGGCTCATTTCGATGGGCGTTCATCTACCGGAACCTGATTCGCTACGCCGAGCAGCTCGAGAGGTTCCTGGACGCCTTCGGAGCCGAGCGCGTCCACGTGGTCATCTACGAGGACTTCGTCAGCGACATTGCTCGGTCTTACGGTGACGTCCTCACGTTCCTCGGCGTCGATACCGCCTTTCAACCCGAGTTCTCGGTGGTCAACGCCAATCGCAAAGTTCGCTCTACCCGCCTGCGCGAACTCGTCGAACGACCTTCGACAGTGGCGCGCCGGATTGGGCGGCTGGTGGTGCCCGTGCAATCGCTACGGGGCGTGCTCGGCAAACATGTCGTCAGCTACAACGAGCCCACCGTCGACCGACACGCGCTGGATCCGGCCGTGCGCGCCCAGCTGGATGCCGAGTTCGCCGGCGAGGTCGCCCGGCTGCAGAAGCTCATCGGGCGTGATCTGTCGGGTCGATGGTCCCGCTCGACCACGCCATCGGCCCCGTGATGGACGACGTCGCCGTCGTGATCCCGTGCTACGGATACGGAAGCATCCTCGCCGACGCCATCGAATCGGCATTGCAGCAGACGCATCCGGCCGCCGACATCCTCGTCGTCGACGACGGGTCGCCTGATGAGACGCGCGCCGTCGCGCAACGGTTCGCGCCGCGGGGGGTGCGTTATGTATGGCAAGCCAACGGCGGTCCCGGGGCGGCGCGCAACACCGGCGTGGCCGCCTCGACGGCACCCTTGACCATCTTTCTCGACGCGGATGACAAGCTCGACCCGACCTACATCGAAAAAACTCTGGCCGTCTTGGCCGGCGCCGCTGATGACGTCGGGTACGTGTACACGCAAGTGCGGTACTTCGGCGCCGAAGAGGGAAAGATCACGCACTACCCGCAATGGGACGCCCAGCGTCTGCTGCGGTGGCCGTTCGTCCACCCCAGCGCATTGATCCGCACCGAGCTGGTGCGCACGTACCCCTATGACGAGCGCCGGGGGCCGTGGATCGAGGACTGGGATCTCTTTCTCACGTTGGCGGAGCATGGCGTGCGCGGCGTACTGCTCGACGAACCCTTGCTTTGGTATCGCCGCCACCTTGGCACGTCGCGCAGCGATCAGACCGATGAACGGGCCTTTCACGCCGTGCTCCGCAAGCACTGGCGCTTGGGCGGCATTGCCCACGCGGCGCGTGTCGAGGCGTACTACCTCAAACAACGCATTGTCAGGGGCCGACTGACAGATGCGCCAAGCACCCATGAGTGACCCCGTCGTCTCTGTGGTGATCCCCACCGTGCGCGGCGGTGCCCTTTTGGCCGAAGCGGTGGCCTCCGCCCTGGCCCAGAGCGTGGCGGAGCTCGAGGTGGTCGTGGTGCGCAACGCCCCCGGTGTGGATCTGTCCGACGTTGGCCACGACCCTCGCCTCCGCATCCTCGACGAAGCCCGTCCCGGGCGCGCCTATGCCGTCAACCGGGGCGCCTCCGAAGCGCACGGCACGTGGGTGGCGCTCCTCGACGACGACGACACATGGGAACCCGACAAGCTGCAACGGCAGCTCGACGCGCTGGCCGGATGGGACGGGGTCGCCGCCAGCGTCACCAATTTCGTCCGAGTCGACGAAGAGGGCCACTTCTTGAAACTCGGCGTGTCCCGAAAAGCCGGCTACGCCGACTTGGTGGCGGCCCGGACGACATACCTGCCCAGCTCGCTCATGGTGCGCCGGGATCTGTTCTTGGAGCTGGGAGGGCTCAACCCGACCTACACCATCGCCGATGACCTCGACCTCTTTCTGCGCCTCAGCGCCATCGGTCAGCTCGCCTTTGCCGATGAAGCGTTGGTCCGCTACCGGGTCCACTCCAAGACCATGACCCAGGCCACTCGGTTGCGCATGTGGAAAGAGGGGGCCCGTGTCATCAGCAAGGCCCGCCAAGGCGCCGCGGCGCGAGGCGATTGGACGGTGTGGCGCAAGTCGTGGCGGGGAACGATCCTCTTTCGGCGGTGGTGCGCCTCGGACTCCCTCGCCTATGCCGACCGGGCCTGGCGCCAGCGCGACCGGGCCTCGGTGCTGCGCCATATCGGCACCGCGCTGCGGGCGTCGCCGCCCGACGTGGTGCGTCTGGCCGTCAAGCGCCTGCGCGGCCGCATCTGACACCACCGGTGTCACGGCGGAGCATCGGCGCGAGGGCCGCGGCGGCGACCACCCGCCGCCCGGAGCAGAATGGGGGCCATGGCCCCAGCCCCGCAGGCACTCAACAGCTTCGCCACCCGATCCACCCTCGCCGTCGGCGATAGCCAGTACCGCGTCCACCGGCTCGACGCTCTGGCCGGGCGCTTCGAGGTGGACCGTCTCCCCTACTCCATGAAGGTCGTCCTCGAGAATCTGCTTCGCCACGAGGACAGCCGCCACGTGCACGCCGCTGACATCGAGGCCGTGGCCGGGTGGGCCACCCGCCAGCTGGCCGGCGGAGGCGTGGCGCCCGAAATCGCCTTCACGCCCGAGCGGGTGCTCATGCAGGACTTCACCGGCGTGCCCGCCGTCGTCGACCTGGCCGCCATGCGCGACGCCTTGGCCGCCGGAGGCGGCGACCCCGCCCACGTCAACCCTCTGGTGCCGGTGGAACTGGTGATCGACCACTCGGTGATCGCCGAGTCGGCTCGCCTGCCCACCTCCTTCGCCACCAATGTCAACATCGAGTACCGGCGCAACATCGAGCGCTACCAGCTGCTGCGGTGGGCGCAGCAGGCATTCTCGGGGTTCCGGGTGGTTCCCCCCGGCACCGGTATCTGTCACCAGGTGAACCTCGAGTACCTGGCCCGGGTGATCTTCGCCACCGACGACGGACAGGCCTTCCCCGACACCGTGGTCGGCACCGACTCCCACACCACCATGGTCAACGGCCTCGGCGTGCTCGGGTGGGGCGTGGGGGGCATCGAGGCGGAAGCCGCCATGCTGGGGCAACCGCTCACCATGCTGATCCCGCCGGTGGTGGGGCTGCGTCTCACCGGGCAGCTGCCCGAAGGGACGACGGCCACCGACCTCGTGCTGACCATTGCCGAGCTCCTGCGCCATCACGGGGTGGTGGGCAAGTTCGTCGAAGTCCACGGCCCCGGCCTGGCCGCGCTGCCCCTCGAAAGCCGTGCCACCATCGGCAACATGGCTCCTGAGTACGGGGCCACCTGCGTGATCTTCCCCATCGACACCAAGACCCTCGACTACCTCCGCTTCAGCGGGCGCGACGAGCACCACGTGGCCCTGGTCGAGGCCTACGCCAAGGAGCAAGGGCTCTTCCATCGACCCGACGACATCGAACCGGTGTTCTCCGAGTCCGTCGAGCTCGACCTGTCCACCGTCGAGCCATCTCTGGCCGGCCCGGCCCGTCCCCAAGACCGCGTGGCCCTGTCGGCCGCCAAAACCGGGATGCGGGCGGTCGTCGGCGGGGCCCAAGCAGACGGCTCTCTACGGCGCAGCGCGCCGGTCGTCTTCGACGACGGGCAGAGTGCCGAGATCGGGGACGGCCATGTCGTCATTGCGGCCATCACCAGCTGTACCAACACCTCCAATCCGCAGGTGATGCTGGCCGCCGGGCTGCTGGCCAAAAAAGCCGTCGACCTCGGGCTGCGGTCCAAGCCGTGGGTGAAGACGTCACTTGCTCCCGGCTCGCGCGTCGTCATGGATTACTTCGAGCGTGCCGGGCTGGTCGAGCCGCTCGACACGTTGGGATTCAACCTGGTCGGATTCGGATGCACGACGTGCATCGGCAACTCGGGCCCGCTGCTGCCGGGGATATCCGAGGCCGTCAACGACGCCGACTTGCAGGTGGCCGCCGTGCTGTCGGGGAACCGGAATTTCGAGGGCCGCATCCATCCCGACGTCCGCCTCAACTATCTGGCGTCTCCCCCACTGGTCGTCGCCTACGCGCTGGCGGGCACCATGGACTGCGATCTCACCACCGAACCACTGGGTACCTCCAAGAGCGGGGCACCGGTGTACCTGCGCGACATCTGGCCCTCGCCGAACGAAGTCGCCGACGCCATCAGGGCCTCGGTCACCTCCGAGATGTTCCAGACGCGCTACGCGTCGGTCTTCGACGGCGACGAGCACTGGCAGCACATGGACGTGGGGACAGGCGACACCTTCTCGTGGGACGACGACTCCACCTACGTCCTCAACCCGCCCTTCTTCGAGCGCTTCGGGGCCGAGCCCGAAGCGCTGCGCGACATCGTGGGAGGACGTGTCCTGGTCATGGTGGGTGACAGCGTGACGACGGATCACATCTCACCGGCCGGATCCATCAAGCTCACATCCCCGGCCGGGGTGTATCTGACCGAACACGGTGTGGACCCCTCGGAGTTCAACTCCTACGGGGCTCGGCGCGGCAACCACGAGGTCATGATGCGCGGCACCTTCGCCAACGTGCGCCTTCGCAATCTGCTCGCCCCGGGCACCGAGGGCGGCGTGACCCGTCACCTTCCCGACGGCGAGGCGATGAGCATCTACGACGCCGCCTTGCGCTACCAAGGCGAGGGGGTCCCGTTGGTGGTGCTGGCCGGCAAGGAGTACGGGTCAGGTTCCTCGCGCGACTGGGCCGCCAAAGGTCCGGCCCTGCTGGGCGTGCGGGCCGTGATTGCCGAGAGCTTCGAGCGCATCCATCGGTCCAACCTCATCGGCATGGGCATCTTGCCACTGCAGTTCGCCGACGGTCAGTCTCCCGCCAGCCTCGGGCTCAGTGGAGAAGAGTCCTTCGACATCTTGGGAGTCGAGGCCTTCGCCCGCGACGACGTGCCCAAGGAGATGACCGTACGCGCCGACGCCATCGAGTTCACGGCGCGCGTACGCATCGACACACCCATGGAGGCCGAGTACTTCCGCCACGGGGGGATCCTGCAGTACGTGTTGCGGCAGCTGGCCCGCTAAGGGGAGCGGGGAGCAGGCTCCGGGCCCGCCAACTCGCGACGAGCTGTCAGGGACCGGGGACCTCACCGTCCATGATCACCACGGGCTCCTCGGTGAGCACGAAGTCGAGACGATCGACGTCGAGGAACGTCTCGATGTCGGTCCACACGCGGCCGAAATCCGGGGCTGCCACATGTGCCTGGTAGGCCGCCATCGACTCGAACCACTGCTCGGTGACACCGTCATACCCACCGTCGTCCTCGGGCCCGTAGTCCTCGAGCAAACGGTGGTGTTGCACGTAGCGGATCACGTGACTGCCGCTGGCGGTGGAGGCCACCAGCGGGCCGTGATGCTCTCTCCAGTAGGCGTGGAACTCGGCCGGCGACATGCCCGCCTTGCGCCGCACCAAACACGTGAGTTTGACCATTGCCAAGCCCCTTCTCTCACGACCGCTCGTTTTCTCGCCCCAATACCAGCCCACAATGTAACGCCAAATCAATATTTACCCCATGGCTCGGACTCACGGCAGGTCGCGCCGGCGCCAGATGTGTCGGCGAGGGCGGCCAGCGTGAGTATGCGGTGTTTCGTCGCTATCGCGTCTTCGCAGTCGTGCCAGAATCGTCTGTCGGTCACTCAGACCCAGGGATTAGCGCGGTGTCTCGATGATATCGAGGATCAATGCGCCCAGTAACAGTTGGATTCCAACCAGACATGGAGCAACGGCGAGAAGCACAGTCCCTGCGGTTGGCGTGGTATTGCCGAGCGCCACAACCACTACCCAGATCCCGACGCCTAAACCGAATAGGAACAGGGCGATTCCACCAAATAAGAGGATCGCTATCGGCGAGAACGTCCACAGAACGTACTTCCAGAATATCCTGCGCCAAAATCCCTTCACCAATAGGTACATAAGAGATGGGGCTAGGCGAGTTAAGCGGATGCCGGACACCTCGTTCCCATAGACAGCAGGGATTGAGACATCTTTTACTCGTATGCCGAGAATATTCAGATGGATCAAAAGGTCGTTCTCGAACTGATAACCCGTCGCGATCCGATCAAGCGGAAGGCGCTTCAGGACGCTGCTTGTAATCGCCGTGTACCCGTTTTCAGGATCAAAAAGTTGCCAATATCCGGAAGCAAGTTTGGTGAGAAACGACAGGATCACGTTGCCGACAATTCGGTGCTTCGGCATTCCCGAGAATGATTCCATCGAGAAGAACCGATTGGCCTTGGTGAAACCGTAGCCATCCTTCACGATCGGGTCGAGCAGATCAGGGAGAAAGTCCGGGTCCATTTGGGCATCTCCGGCCATCACGACGTTGATGTCGGACCCAATCTCCAGGGCCTGACGATGACCAGCGAGCACGGCGCCACCAACGCCCAGGTTGCGCTCGTTACGAACGAGGTGAACGCGTGCATCCCCGACGGCCAGCGCCGCTCCGGCTGTACCGTCGTCGCTACAATCGTCAACCACCACGATGTGATCTACCAGCGAGGGCATAGTCGAGATCACGGCATGAATGTGGGCACTCTCGTTGTGCGCTGGAACAACCACCGCGATCGTCATTCCGTCGTACATGGCTATGGGTAGCTTCCCAGTCGGTCCATTGGGGCATAAGAGTCGAGTCGGCCAACGTGAGTGGGATATGGCGTCACGTGTTCGAGCCTTCGCACGATCCGCAACTCAGCTGCTCTGGAACTGATTCGGCGCGGCTAACAACGGCGCCACACCTGCACACCCATCCTGAATGGCGCGCAGGCACGCCCACCACAAGTTCATTGTCTTCCACGGAATGCGTCACCACGGAGCCAGCTCCGATCATCGCCCAGGCGCCCACCGTGACGCCACACAAAACAGTGGCATTGGCTCCAATAGTGGCGCCATGGCTCACGAAGGTGGGTATCACTTCCCATCGGCCAACGGCACACGGCCGGCGGTCGTTGGTGAATACGGCTGCGGGACCAACGAAGACCTCGTCGGCGAGCTCTACACCACGAAACACAGACACGTTGTTCTGTATTTTGACACGATCACCGATTTGGACTCCCTGATCCACAAAGACGTTCTTCCCCAAAGTGCAATCGACCCCGATATGAGCACCGGCTCGAATGTGGACGTGATGCCAGATCCGCGTGCCGACGCCCACGGAAGCTCCAACCTCCACAATGGCTGTCTCGTGGATCAACGCATCACCATCGCTCGTGGCCGGGTCCTCACGCACACATGGAAGGGTACCCTCTCGAGGGGCCAGAATTCTCAAAACCATTCGGAGTTCGCTTGGCCGTTTCGCCTCTGTCAACGGTGATCAACGCGCGGCGATGTGGGGTATCTGGTTTCCGTCCCGATCGTTCGTCCTAGACCGTACGAATCACACCATGCAGGGCGTCCGTCACCGACTCGACAATCCGTTCGAGGTCCTCAGAAGATAACCACTGGTGAATCGGAAGCGAAAGCACCTCGCGGGCGGCGCGAGACACTTGCGGCATGGGAGTTGGACGTACCAGAGGGTGTCCTCGAAAGCAGTCGTACTCATGGGCTGCCCTCGGGTAATACACGCGCGTTTCTATGCCCCGCTCCCAAAGAGCCGCGGCCAAGTCGTCTCGTTGAAGGGCCGCTTCCCTGCGCACGCGGATCGTGAATTGGTGATACACGTGATATCGGTTCCCGTCCTCAACCGGCACGTCGATGCCTTCCACGCCGCGAAGTGCTTCCGACAATACTCGGGCATTTGAACGGCGCTGGTTTGTCCACTCTTCGAGGTGCGCAAGTTGCGAGAGTCCTATGGCTGCTTGCACATCAGTCATCCGGTAATTGTGGCCGGCCACCTCGTAATGATAACGAGTGCGCATCCCCTGATTTCGCAGGAGACGAAGACGATCCGCTACGTCCTCGTCGTTCGTCGTGACCATTCCCCCCTCGCCCGTTGTTACGTTCTTGGTCGCGTAAAACGAGAACACACCGGATCCCCAGGATCCCACGGGTTGCGATCCCACACGGGCACCATGAGCTTGAGCAGCATCTTCGATTATCGCCACGTCAGCCTTCCGCGCAAGATGTTCCAAGCGGGCCATGTCAGCGGGATACCCGTACAAATGGACGGGGAGGATGGCTGTCGTTGCGGGCGTGATAGCCAGAGCGACCTGATCGGGATCGATCGTAAAATCGGTTGGATTGATATCCACTAGTCGAGCCGTCGCTCCCGCCTCCAAAATGGCGTTAAGCGTCGCCACAAATGTGAACGGTGTTGTAATCACCTCATCGCCTGGTTTGAGGCCGAGTGCCTCAATGCAGGCTCCCAGCGCGCTACTCCCGGAGCTTGTCGCCACTGCATGAGCCGTCCCGGCGATGGCGGCGAAGTTTCGCTCAAAACGCGCCACCATCGGTCCTTGAGCGAGCTGACCAGAGCGCAAGACGGTGAGCACAAGTCGTTCGGCGCTCTTGTCCAGCCTGACCTCAGTCAGCTGGATCGTGTTTTGTGGGCTCTGCTTCACTATTGCTCCAATGCAATCGACCTCATGTCACTCATTGGACATTTGCATCAGATCTGTCGGAGCACATGTTTTCTTGGCGGCACCATTCCCGCCTCATCGCTTGTGGCGAGATGGTCGTGTGGATTGTGTATGACCATCAAATTCCCTTCGAGCCTGTAGCTCTCGTGCCTCCCTATCAACGGCTCGACCAAACGGTCGCCTCTGCGAGGGGGGACGACCTTGAACGGATAGCCGGGAGCGAAGCGTTGAACCATTGTCGTCATTTCGATTGGATCGCCCGGATAAGGCGCATATCGCCCAGGAGGGAGCATCAGAAGATGGGTTATAAAGCTCACCGCTTCATCAACGGAGATGAAAAAACGAAAGCAAGGAGTTACGTAGAGGTCTAGCGCTTTCTTCTTCCTGTCTTCCCAGATTTCAAAGACATTGCCGGCACTCTCAATGACGTTGAAAAATCGAGCTACCGTAAAATCGTGGTTTAGAACAATACGATCAGAAATGAGCTTGGAAGCTCCGTAGACTGTTTCGGGCTCAATCGCTTTACATGTTGTTGCCGCCACAAGTTTTTGAACACCAAATCGTTTCGCGGTGCTGCAGAGGTAATGCGTTCCGTGGGCGTTCAAATTCACAACTTTGTAGGGGTCCTCCTCAGCCGAAGTCGCGTACTTTTCGGCAGCCAAGTGGACGATGGCACCCGGCTTGAAATTCTGAGATCAGCTCCATGCAGGTAGCGAGGTCACTCACGTCTAGGCCGTCGGCAACGTCAAAACCTTGAACGATTGCACCTAGCGCTTCGAGCCGATTTGATACAAGGATCCCGATCGAACCTTTTGAACCCGTGACCAGGATGCGCTCTCCCGACACCTCCGGCGGCGAGAAATCGAGACCTTCTCTGAGCAGCAAGGGATGCACGTTATCCGCCATTTTCAGCCCTTCGGGTTAACGGGATCGAACATCTCTCAATGTTAATGTCGCTCGGTGCGATGGCTCCTTTGGGCGCATTGCACCGTGGTAGCGGCCGGAGGTCACGTTCCCGCATTCTGGTGGCTTGGGACCAGGCGGTTGGGGGACCCCACCAGTGTTTCGCAAGTGGGTACCGAGGCGCGGCGGCACCCTTGTGTAGACGGCGACGAGATTGTCGTGACAGCGGCATCCGGGCCAATCTCACAGGGAGGCGAAGAACTCCAACAAGATGGTGTTGACCTCGTCGGCGGCATCGGCGATGCCGGCGTGGCCCGATCCCGGGATCTCGACGTAGCGACATCCGATGGCCTCGGCCACTTCTCGCCCCAGGTTCGTGGCGGTGACCATGTCGAGCTCGAAACCGACCACCAGACTCGGGACCGTTATCCCGCTCAGCGCTCCCAAGCGGTTGTCGTAGTCACGATCGGCGGCGTACTGCCCGAGCGCTCCGTCTTTCTCCCAGGCCGGAGAAGCAAGTAAGGCATCGAGGTAGAGCTGCATGAAGTCGTCCTCGTGCAGCCGGCGCGGCGAGAACGCCATGACGGCGGTCATGATCACATCCAGACGCTTCGACAAGACATCGGTCTCGAGAAGCTCTAACGACAGCGCCGTGACGGCGCGCAGGAACACATCTTGGCGACCCACTGTCCCCAACATGGCTGCCCCCCGCACGAGGTCGGGACGCGCCAAAGCGAGCTCCTGGGTGATGAAGGCTCCCAGAGACGTACCGGCCACCAGACAGGGCCCGATACCGAGCGCCTCGATGAGTCCGGCCGCGTCGCTCACCATGTCGTCGACGCAATACGGCGGCGGCGGCACCTCCGAGGGCGCCATCCCCCGGTTGTCGAAAGTCACCACGCGATAGCCGGCCGCGGTCAGAGCGGGGACCTGGGTGAAGCTCCAGCTGAATGCCGGCTGGCCCGTTCCACAGACCAGCAACACCGTTTCGGCGTTCCCCTCGCCGTGTACGTCATAGGCGAGCCGAATTCCGTTGACCTCGACGTCGGGCACCCGCCACCTCTCCCCCGGCAGCGCCGTGCCGCCGCGCTCAGCGTAACGACAACGCTGTCACGGCGGTAACTCGTCTACTGACGGTGACGTACGCCGTCACGCCGTCACGCCGTCACGCCGTCACGGTGCCGCTGTCGGGGACGTCCGCTCACTGAGATCGACCGTCACCGTCGTCTCATCGACGCCGCGCACCAACGCCAAGGTGACCGATGCGTCGGACGCCAGGCCCTCGAGCACAGTGGCCAGGTCCTCGGCGTTGTCCACCGGGGTGCCGGCCGCGCTGACGATGAGGTCGCCTTGGCGCACGCCCGCTCGCTGCGCGGGACCGTCAGGGTCCACGGCGTGGACGAGCAGCCCGCTTCGTTCCGGGAGCCCGACGGCGCTGCGCAAGCGACACGCCACGCGCGGCGGGGCGAGAGCCACACCGAGCCGGGGCCGGCGAGGCGTCTCGCCGCGACCCAAAGCTTCGAGTCGTCCGCGCAGCTCGGCGTTGGCGGCCAGGGCCAGGTAGAACCCATCTCCGGCGCGGTGCGTGTCGATGCCCACCAGCCGGCCGCGGTGGTCGACCACCGGTCCACCCGAAGCACCACGCGACAACGGGGCGCTGTGCTCGATGGCACCGGAGAGCTTGCGCCCACCAGGCCCCCGGAAGGCCGCCTCGACGCGGGTGACGAAACCAAGGCTCACGCGCACGCCCCGACCGCCGGGGTGGGCGGCCGCCAGCACGACGTCGCCCGGCCGGGGCGCGGTGTCGGCCCAGACCATCGGCGCCGCATCGGCGGTGTCGACGTGCAGCACGGCCAGGTCCCCATCAGCGTCGACCCCGGCCACCGACGCCGTCTGGCGGCGTCCGTCGGCGAAGGTCACCACCACCTCGTCGCCTCGCAGGTTGTGGGCGTTGGTGGCCACCGAGCCCGCCGCGATGACCACACCGCTGCCGCCTCCGCCTACCCCGACGACCGCCGGGCTCACTTGGTCCGCCACGGCGGCAACAGCCTTTCCCAGCTCCTCCAAGATCGCTTCCATTCTCATATCCTCCTAGAGCCTTGTGACTTGCAAGTTACTATAGACCCCCGGAACGGAAGCGCATTCGTTGGGATTGAGGCGACCCAGAACGTGTCGATGGAAAGATGCCTGCCATGACGACGACCACAGGCCTTGAGGCCGCCATGGCGACGGTGGGGGACCGATGGACCCTGCTCGTAGTGGACGCCCTCCTCGACGGACCCAGGCGCTTCTCGGACCTGCAGGGGGCCATCCCCCGCGTGGCCCCCAACGTCCTCACCGACCGCCTGCGGCGCCTCGAGCGCCAGGGGCTGGTCTCGGCGACGCAGTATTCGGATCGTCCGCCGCGCCTCGAATACGCCGTCACCGAGGCTGGGCGGGAGCTGGCCGGCGCCATGCGGCTCCTGGCGCGATGGGGGTCGCGTGACAGCGGGGCGGAGATCGAAGGGCCCCATCACAGGACCTGCGGAACGCCCCTGGAGGCTCGCTGGTTCTGCCCGACGTGCGAGGAGGTCACCGAACACCCCGATGATGACGTGCGATGGGTGTGAACGGCAGGATTCCTGTGCCTAAGATGCCTCCTGCCCAGGACATTCTCCCGATTGTGCAATGCTGGGCGACTCGCGAGGGGATGTCCCTCCGAGGCCGCCGAAGGGCGAGCCCCCACTGGGGAGGAGGGAGTCACATGCGAAAGCTGCTCGTGGCCATTGTTCCTGTTGTGCTGGCTGTGCTCATAGCGGGATGCTCCTCGACCCCAGCGGCCAAGCCCCACCGCAAGCACGCCGGGACCGGCTTGGCGCACACCGGCCAGCTCGGCGCCGCGCTCGACTTGACCACCAAGGCGGGCAGGATCTTTGCCGTGACCCTGACCAAGGTCATCGACCCTGCCGAGGGGGCCAACGGTGCCACACCAAAGGCCGGGAAGCGCTTCGTGGGGGCGGTGTTCACGGTGCACAACGACGCCACGGCAGCCATCAATCCTGATGCCGCCACCAACGTCATTCTCATCGGCTCCGACGGCGGCATCTACACGGCCGCGGCCAAGAAGCTATCGAGTTGCACTGCGTTCCCCACCGGTCACTTCAAGCTGAATCCTGGGAGCACGACCAGCGGGTGCGTGGCGTTCCAGGTTCCCACCGCCGTGACGGTGTCCCAAGTCCAGTTCCTCCCTACCGGGGGGACGGCCGGCGACTACGGCCAGTGGGAACCCATCACGGCTTCGTCGTAGCGCCGAGGTCAGGCGGTCGCTACCGCCAGGAACGTCTCGGCCATCCGCCCGGGCGCCAGCCCGGCCGCCCGGCCCTGTGACTCGAAATTCCCCCGTAGGCGAGCCGCCAGCTGCGCGGGGTCGGCGATCTGGCTCTGGTGGCAGCCCAACGCTGTCATTTTGAGATCAAAGGTGTCGGTGATGTCCACCGCCACGGTGGCATCGCCCCACGTCATGATGAACGTCTCGGGCACGGTGTGGGGCTCCAGGCCCGCGGCCAGAAGTTCGGGGTGGGCAAACGGGTTGCGGGCGTCGGGATAGACGGCGCACAACGCGGCCTCGCCGGCAGCGAGGTGGTCGGGGTGGCTCGCATAGAACCGGGTTAGGTCGCGCTGTGACGACTGGCACACCACTCTGTCGGGACGAACCCGGCGAATCGCCGCGTTGATATCACGACGCAACGCGAAGGTCGGCTCCAGCTGTCCGTCGGGATATCCGAGGAAGGTCACATCGGTGACACCCACGACGTGAGCGGCGGCACGCTGCTCTTGTTGACGCAGCAGCGCCATATCGGCACGCGACATCGACAGATCCGATCCACCAGCCTCACCGTTGGTGGCAATGCAGTAGGACACCTCGATTCCGGCCTTCGTCCACGCCGCCACCGAGCCCGCCGCGGCGAAGTCGACGTCATCGGGATGGGCGGTGACGATCAGGATCCGCTCGATTTTGCTGACGTCGTCGGGGGCAAGTGACACAGATGTGTCGGGCATGATGGCGAGCCTACAGGTCGGTTTTCGCCCCACCGGCGGCGCCATCGCGATCGAGGCGGGCGAGAACGGCGGAGATTCTCGTGCCCATGGCAGCGTCGAAGCGCTCCCACCCCGACGTGTCGTCGTCGTCGAGTGCATCGGCCTCGGACCACAGCTCTTCTTCGAGCATGCCGAGTTCGGCGCGCACCGGTCTCAGGGCGCCCGGGTCGGCTTCCACGACGTCGCGGAGGGAGGCAAATCGGCGCCACAGCTCGGGGTCGGCCAGGACACCGGGGACGTGGGTAGGGACAAGAGCGGGGACGTAGAGCGACGCGCATGGGCTCCCCAGCGCGAACCAGGCCCGGAGTCTGTTGCCGCCGGCGTCGGCGACACCATCGACGGGGGCGCCCAGCATGGCCACCATCGATGCCGTCGTCGACTCAAACCCCGGGATGTGCATGCACACGGTCACGCCGGTGCCGTCAGGGAGCACCTGCGCGGGCGGAGCCAGGACCTCGGACGCGCCTCCAGGCGCGCCCCATGGCCCGGTCCCGTGGTCTCGCAAGTGGGCCACGACGTCGGGAACGCCAACGGGTTTTGCATCCACCGCACCGTTCCCCGACGTGGCGACGCACGCCAGGTTCACCAGCCTCTGACTGGCGGCCAGGCGGCCGTCGGCGAATCCGGTCCCCACATTCGGGTCACGCCACGTATCGAAGTCCGCTCCGGCGGGCACGTCCGTTGAGGCCCGCGTCCAGTTGTGGCGCAGTGTCAGTCGATTGGAGATGGCCGCACCCTCGACGATGGGCCGGGCCGCCCAAGTCCGCCCCGACGTTTCGAGCACCCAGGCGCAATCGGGATCGGCCACCAGAAACGACGAAAAGTAAGCGAATTCGTTGACGTTGTCGGCCACCCCGCCTTGGCCATGGCGCTCGAGAAGATCAATGATCACCTCCAGGGCCTTTACGGCGTCTCGACCTCGTTCGAGGCCCAAGCGCACCAGGTCCATGCCGATGAGGCCCTCGGGTGCTGCCGCGGCATCGTCGATGGTGTTGACCATTTCGTTGCCGATGGCCACGCCGTACTCGTTGACGCCGTGTTCGGCCCCCCACAACCACATGGGACGGCTAAGCACCGATGCGTAGGCGCCGGTGTCGTCGATCTCGAGGTACTGGGTGCGAAGACGTCCACCGGGCGCTCGTCGGCCGTGGTGCTCGACCACCTGTACTTCGGACACGGGACGGTCGGAATTTTTGGCGAAGATCGCTCCGCCGTCAACCTTCATCCAAAGCGTGTCACACATGCGGCGTCACCCATGCCGCTGGATCAGGCGACGCCTTTGTCCGAGTGCCAGCCGGCCAGGTCCCCCAGGCGAGGGTCATTGGAAAAGATCTCGACCATGGGGGCTTCGAGACTGAGGCGCTTTTGGATGCGCTCGACGTCGAGGATCTGGTCCCACAGCACCAAGGTGGCCACCACACCGGTACCGCCGGCTCGAGCAGTGCGGCCCGAACGATGCAGGTAGGCCTTGTGATCTTCAGGCGGGTCATGGTGGACGACAACGTCGACGTCCTCGATGTCCAAGCCTCGGGCGGCGACATCGGTGGCTACCAGCACGTGCAGGCGACCCGATGTGAAGTCCGCCAGGGCTCGCTCCCGACTCGACTGGCGAAGATCGCCGTGGATGGCGGCGGCGCGCACCTTCTCACGCCCGAGCTGTTCGACCAATCGATCGGCACCCCGCTTGGTTCGCACGAAGACCAACGCCTTGGTGGCCCCCTTGCAGATAGCCGCCGTCACCTTGACCTTGTCCATCTGGTGCACCTGAAGGAAGCGGTGCTCCATGAGATCCACCGTCACGTTCGTGGATGCAACCTCGTGACGCACGGAATCCGTCAGGTGGCGATGCACGAGCCGGTCGATATCGCCGTCGAGTGTGGCGGAGAACAGCAGAGTCTGGTGCTTGCGCTCGACGCGCCGCAACACCCAGTCCACCTGCGGCAAAAACCCCATATCAGCCATGCGGTCGGCTTCGTCGAGGACGGCCACCTCGACATCGGCCATCGACACCTCTTTGCGCTCGCAGAGGTCGATCAACCGGCCCGGTGTGGCGATCACCACATCGACTCCCTTGCGCAGTTTCTTGATCTGTCGCTCGATGTCGGCGCCGCCGTAGACGACCACGACGCGGCGTTCGACGGCCCGCCCGAGCGGAGTGAGCACGTCGGCCACCTGGATGGCCAACTCCCGCGTGGGCACCAGCACGAGTCCGCGAGGACGACGGTCGGCTGCCCTGCCAATGCGCATCAACAGCGGAAGGCCGAATGCCAAGGTCTTGCCCGACCCTGTCTTGGCTTTGCCGCACACATCTCGCCCGGCCAGGCCGTCGGGGATGGTCAGCGCCTGCACGGAGAAGGGGGCCAGGATCCCTTGTGTCTTGAGGAGGTCCACGAGGCGGGGGTCTATGCCCAGCTCCTCGAAGGTCCGGTCGGGCACGACCTCAGGGTCCGAGACCATGTCTTGTACAGGGTCTTTAAGCGGGCGTTCGAATGTCGCCGTCATAGTGTTCTCTCAACTTGCTCTTCGTCGGTCGCGACCGGAGTCGGCCGCTGGTTGCGGGTCCGCCTCGGGTAGCTCCGCAGCGAAGAAGAACAAGTGAGGAAGACCCCGTGCACGCGGGTCTCCGCGGCACGCACCTCCCACTGTAGCCGGTCGTCGTCTCGAACAGGGCATTTGTGGGCAGCGGGAACCTCGGCCGAGGATCTTGGCCATGACCAAACTTGAGCCCGGCGACCGGGCACCAGCCTTTTTACTCCCAGACCAGGATGGCAAGAGCGTCTCGTTGAAGGACTTCGCAGGCTCCCCCGTGGTCGTCTACTTCTATCCGGCCGACGACACGCCGGGATGCACCAAGGAGGCCTGCCAGTTCAACGACAACCTGCGGGCCTTCTCCCGCGCCGGTGTGGCTGTCGTCGGTATTTCGCCCGACAATGCCGCCAAGCACGTCAAATTCCGGACCAAGTACAAGCTGAAATTCCCCCTCCTGTCCGACGTCGACCACGCCGTCATGGAGGCCTACGGCGCCTGGGGAGAGAAGACGCTCTACGGCAAGAAGACGGTGGGGGTCATCCGTTCGACGTTCGCGGTGGGCCCTGACGGGCGGATCCTGCGGGCCTGGTACCACGTGCGCGCCGACGGACACGCCGAAAAGGTGCTCGCCGAGTTCGCGGACTGAACGGCCGAACCCGATCTATTTCTGGTGGCGGGGGCACCACCAACTCGTCCGCCCCCCAATGGTCGAGCGCATCAAGGCGGCCCCGTCTTTGGGACACCGACCCCCCGGCTGGCGCGACGTCATGAGATCGCCGAGGTGCGATCCCCCTCGGGCCATGAGATCGTCGAGCGAGCCACGCAGGTGGCGATGCAGCCGCCGCACCTCGGTCGCCATGAGCGAACCCGCCGGTCGTCCCGGCGCCAACGACGCTCGCCACAGCACCTCATCGGCGATGAGATTGCCCACACCGGCCAGGCGCTCTTGATCCATGAGACGGGCCTTGAGCGCCACCGCACTGCCATCCAAAGCGCCACGCAACTCTGCGGCGGTGACGACGAGCGCGTCGGGCCCGAGAGCGGACTCGTCGGGATCCAGCTCGGCCCGGCCGAGCAGCCGGGGATCGCGGACGACGAGCGCCCCGCCGTCGGCGAAACGAACCGTGAAGCGGTCCCACTTCGGATCGGCTCGTTGGCTCGAGTACACGAGGCGGTCAACACCGGCGGTGCCGTCGAGAAGGAGATGGCCCGTCATACCGAAGCGAAGCCCCAGACGCGTGGGGTCACCCGCCTTGGCCTTGGCCGTAGCCTCGGGTTCGAGGTCGAGGATGAGCAGCTTGCCGACTCGACGCGCCGCGCTAAACGACGAATGGCGCAACGCATTCTGGACGCGGCGCGGCGAGGAGCCCCGCAAGAAGCGGGGGTCGCCCACATCGACGCCCTCGATGGGCCGGCCGATGGCACCGGTGGCCAGACGGCGATAGGCCTCTACTTCTGGCAACTCAGGCACTTCGGGCGAGGCTAACGTGACCTCGTGCCTCCGGAGAAACCGCATTGGGCCGACCTGTTCAAGGAAGTGGTCACATCCGGCCTTTGTACAGGGTGTTCGGGGTGCATCATCGCCTGCCCGCACGACGTTCTTCAGTACAACGATGCCGACGGGGTATACCGACCGTGGAAGATCGATGCCGACGGCGGACCCGAGGACTGCACGCATGGGGTCAAAGGCTGCACCATGTGCACTCGGGCGTGCCCACGTTTTCGCACGTGGGAGAGCGAGATCGACACCTTTATGTTCGGCCGCGAACGGACCACCGACGAGGTGGCCGGGGTCAGCTCCGACATTTTGCTGGTGCGAGCCACCGACCCTGAGGTCCTCACCACGGGCCAAGACGGCGGCCTCGTGTCGGCCATATTGATCTGGGCCTTGGAGCATGACCGCATCGACGCCGCGCTCGGTGTCGGCGGTCGAAGGTGACGGCACCTCGTGGAAGGCAATGCCCGCCGTGGTCACGTCGCGAGCCGAAGTCCTCGCCACGGCCGGTTCTCGCTACACGTACTCGGCCAACCCACTGGCCTATCGAGACGCCGTCGCCAACGGGGCCGAACGGATCGCCCTGGTGGGAATGAGCTGCCAGGCATCACTCCCGGGAGTCATGTCGGCTCGCAAGACCGGGAAGAGCGCCCGGCGCCTGACCCTCTCTATAGGGCTTCTGTGCTCCAAGACCTTCGACGACGCCATCTTCGAGGAGCTATTCGAAGCGAGCTACGGCCTGCGACGCGCCGACATCAAGAAGATCAACATCAAGGGTGTCTTCCAGATCTGGACGCATGACGGTGAGTACCACGAGGTGTCGCTCAAAGAGGGCCATGCCTGGACACGCGAAGGGTGTAAGTCGTGTCCCGACTTCGCGGCCGAGCACGCCGACATCTCCACCGGAGGCATCGGCGCGTTCAGCGACTGGACGCTGACCATTGTCCGCACCGAACAGGGTCGCGAGGTGCTCGCCGGCATGGTGGCCGATGGCGTCATCGAGACCAGACCCGGCGACGACGATCCCGGGGCCATCGAACTGCTCCACAAGCTGGCCCGGGTCAGCCGTCGGCGTTGGCCCGAATCGGAAGTGGAAGGGCCACGCCGGATTCCGGTCCGTACCTGATCCTCATCACCTGAATCGATTCTGGGTCCACTAGACGCACAGGGTGATGGCGACGCATCCTGCAATCAGCGCGAGACCCGTGCACACGCTCCCCAACGGGGACTGCTCGAGGAACCGCGAGTGACGCATCGGGTTCTCGATGACAAAGTACGTGATGGCCGAGACGCCGATTATGAAGAGGATGACGGAAGGGTCTCGACCACGGTGATATGAGGCCAGGCTTGCGTGGCCCACACCAATATCGGTTTATGCAGGAGGTAGATGGAGTACGACCACAGACCGATCCACTTGAAGGGGGCCAACCGCAGCACTGTCTCCGCTCCGAAGCGAGGCCCCGCCGTCCCACCGGCGATCACGAGAGCCGTGAACCCGACGGGCCACGCGGCTGCGGATCCGGGCCAGTCGGCGCCTATCTTGAAGGTCAGCGCCACGATCAAGATGCCACCAAGTCCGATCCACGTCATCACCGCGGCAAACCCGTCCGGGAGTCGCTTGAGCCAGCGACCTCCGGTCGCCAGAAGCCCACCGGCGGCAATTTCCCACGCCCTTGTGAGCGGTGAGACGTAGGCACCAATCGAATCAGGAGACGAGATGACCGACCACGAAAAAGAGGCGACGATGACGGCGGTGAGAAGTACGCCCAGCCTCATGCGCAAGGAGGAGCGGCCTCCGGCCAAGGCAACCAGCACGAAGAGAGCCGGAAAAACCAGGTAGAACTGCTCCTCGACCGACAGTGACCAGTATTGCGAAAGACCGCCCAGGCTGGCTGGGCTCGGCGGCCCCTTGTAGACATCGTGCACGAGCGGTTGGAGATAGGACATGTTGGCCTGAAATAGGGCATCCCACCGCCCGTTGATTGCGATGGCGCTCGCCAAAGTGGCGCCGTCGACAATCCGATCAACGATGACGGTGACGGCGATGACGACGGTGGCCATGGGGATAATCCGACGGGCGCGGCGACCGTAGAAAGCCAGAATGCCTGTGTGGCCGGTGGCGGCCCGTTCGCGTAAGAGTACGCCGGTGATGACAAAACCCGAGATGACGAAGAACACGTCGACCCCGATGGGCCCAGCCGCGAATCCCGGGATGGCGGCATGGGCGAACACGACCAGCATGACGGCGACGGCTCGCAAGCCTTGGATATCGGCTCGGTAGGAGCGATCCTCGGGAGGCGTCCCGGCTTCATCACCAGATTTGAGGAACCGAAGAACACGACCGGTACGTTGACCGGCCTCACCATTGGATCGGTCGACGGATCCGTCGAGAGTCAGCCCATCGTTTCCCAAGGACTTCAAGAGCCTTGGGCGCCCCCCGCCCGCCATCCACCCATGATGGCCGCTCTCGCCGGGCAACGCGCCAAAAACGACATCGAATTCTCCACCGGGAGGAACCCGCCCGGCCGCAAGCTGTCAGTTCTCCTGTCCCTCGAGAACCTCTACGGGCGCTCGGCATTCAAAGAGTAGGACCGTCACGGCGAACAACCGAAAAGGTTGGCCGATGGAGGAGGGCCCTCAGCGCGCAATGCTCGATACGGCGCCGGCGCAAAGATGCTCAAATGGTCAGCTTTGGCATCCGCAAGCAGCGGTCGAGCCTTGACCAGCGCCACGGAAGGGCTCCACAGACCAAAGAACATGTTGATGTTCAGTTCACAACCTCTCGCCGCGGCGGGAACGTGGTCCAAATTCACCACCAAACGAGCCTGTTGAAGTGTGAATCTCTTGGTGAAACTCCCGTTTGAAATACTGAACTGCGTCGATATGACGCCCTGAACAACGATAAAGACAGTGAGAACGCCTAGAGCAACCCACCGTACGAGGGCGCTTCGATCTCCTCGGACTCGATGCCGCCCAGGCACGTGCGCCAGAGCGTAGGAGACGATGCCGACCAAGAGAACGAGGTTCGGCATGACGAACCTATTGTTGCTCAAAGCACTCGTCAGTCCTGCTCCTGCCCGTCCCAGCGTGATCATGAGGTCGAAAATCAAGGCGAAGGTGATCAGACAAGCGGGCAGCGGCACAACCATCCGAACTCGCCGTTCTCGGAGACTTTGCACGATCACAAATGCGGCCACCAGCAATATCGCCGCACCCGACACTTCTTGCCTCGCGAAGTGCTTCACCGGGGTGAACAGCGTGTCCCAATACCCGCTGGGGATGACGTTTCCTATGAGAACAAGAAAGAATCGCCCTGTCTCGACGGGATGATGCAGGGAAGAACTTACGGAACACTCCTTGGCATAACTCCCGGTGCAACCCGTGACGAAATCGAACCCGATCGAGTAAACCGCCGTCGCAGCACTCGCTATGACGATCCAGGTCACGCATTCGAAGTACGTACGCCTGGACCTTCCTTTCCACAGCAGGCAGATCAGACCGACCGGCCAAAGCGAAAATCCTTGGATGGTCGAATAGGACAGCGCCGATGGCGGCCAATATTGCGAGGGCGAAGCAGAGGTTTCGGTTCCATCGAGACACGCCGAGGAGCCAGATCATGAGAATGAGGAAGAGCACAACCAGGTACCAGGACACTTGGAACCCCCACAGCGCGTTTTGAACGTCGGCGAGGCTGAACCACAAAATGCTTGTCACAAAAACGGCGAGGATGCTGAGGCGCTTGCCCGCGTAAGAACCAAAGGTGAACAAAAATAGCCAGAAAGTCCCTATAAAGAGAGCCGCGTTGAAGAAGACAAGGGCGCGGGTGTCGAAGTGATTCAGGACCCCAAAGGTGACGAAGACGAGGTTACCAACGAAGATTCGGGATTCGTTATATTGCGCCCACAAAGCGCCTAACGTGAGGTGGCCGTGAATCGCCTCGTGGACCAAAGGCACTCTCGACCAATCGTCGATTTGCGGGACGTCCACGGCGTAATAGGCGACGTAGATAAGGTAGATCAGCGGTGCGACACAGGCGGCCAACAACCTCCAGGACGCCAGTATGTTCAGCCGGTTATCAAGACTCGATCGATCGGCCTTGTGCCGCGGCCCTTGTTGTCGGGCACCTGGCGGTTGCTCTACAACCTCCATTAATTCGGCCTCATCTCACTATCATCCTGACCCGCAACCGATGCACGAGCGACTCCACAAGAAGCCTATCGACGTGGAACGCAATCTACCGTTCCGGCGCACCGGCGTTCCACCACTGGCGGCACCCGCCGTGTGCGAGGATGGTTGGAACGCCGACGCCAGGAGCAGGGTGTCATTGATGGTTGACGGGAAACAACAACGGGTCCGCTGCAAGTCGAGCGACGTGTAAGTGGTAGCAGAATCGCAGCGACCGCTGGGCACACGCTCCGGTTGGCATCTCACGCCGGTGCTCAAATCGCTCAACGATGTCCCGCTATGGCTGGCTTTTGTCATCTTTGCAATACCCATCGGGACGTTCCTCGTATTCGCGCAGCCCCCGGGCCAAGGCCTCGATGAGACGGTGCACTTTTATCGGGTATGGACGTTGGCGCGCGGCGCCATCGTGGCACCCAGTCACCACGGCATCGCCGGTGGAAATATCCCGCAATGCGTGGTCGATTACATCAACCGATTTTCTGCTGCGGCCTCCCGAAGCCAGCCATTTTCGTTCACCCAATACTGGCAGAACCCGGTCGGGTGCTACTCAAAGTCGGTATTTACAGATTTTACGGCCACCGCAGTGTACAGCCCTGTCGTGTACGTGCCGTCGGTGCTTTCAGTAGCAGTCCTGCGCCTTGTGCATGCACCGCTTCCCGTAATCTTCTTTGGTGGGCGGTTGACAACACTTCTCGCGTTCGTCGGACTCTATGCCTTGGCAATCCGAATCATACCGATCGGTAGGCAGGTCCTCTTCGTGCTCGGACTCTTACCTACTACCCTTCTTCTTGCGTCGAGCTATTCCGAAGATTCAATGACGATTGCGCTTGCCGCGCTGAGTGTCGCCCTAACATTGCGCTGTTGTCGTTCCACTCAGCAGGAGCGAACCGCTTTCGTACTTCTCGTTGTCGTGCTCATAGCTTTAGGTCTGGCCAAACCCACATATTTGGTGATGGCGTTCCTCATTTTGATGGTCCCTGCCAGCGCTATAGGTCCGATGCGCCATCCCTCTCTCATGAAGACGGCCGGGCTCGCGGTGAGTTTCCTAGGGGCGGGGATTTGGTATGTGATTGTCCGCAACGTATTGAAGCCTGTGCCTCTTTACCGCATTTACCCCCACACGCAGACCCGGTTCGTTCTCGATCATCCCATTAGCTTTCTTGGGGTACTGGCGCGTACATTTTTCGAGAGCACAGGGGAGCAGCGGTGGGTCCCCGGCTTTTTCTTCTCGGTTGGCTACCAGCGACCGTTCAACGACAATATTTATGCTCCTGTCGGTATCGTCATAGTGGGAGTCCTTACACTGTTCTACGCGTATCAGCTGCAGTTCGGGGCGAAGCGACTCGAGGCCTACGGCTTGCGCTTGATGATCTGGCTGCCGGTCGCGTTGACCGGGGTCGGGACCCTGCTCGTCGACACAACCCTGTTCCTGTACGGAACCCCTGTGGGCCTACCTGAGGTAAACACTCAGGGGCGCTACCTGTACCCGTTGGTGCTTCTGCCCCTCGTCACCATCGGGCTATTGCGGGAGGTTCGGGTAAGGCGCCGTTCGACGCTTTGGCTCATGCTTGGCGTGACCCTGATGCTCGTCTGGTTGGTACTGAAGATCTTCGTGCACGATTACTCCCTGTAGCAAGCGGCCCGCGTATCATCGGAACAGCCGGCGCACCAAGCCGGAGGGGGCGAGCCGTGCCGCTTGGTCGTTACTTGTTGGGGGTGCTCCTCGGGGGCGTAGCGCTGGTGCCCGTGCACGCGGCCTCGTACCTCTGGCGCGCTCGCCTCGTCGAACAGTGGAGAGGTGCTCGGGCCCGGCTCCTCGAATTTGTCGTAGATCTCGCCGTCATCGTTTGTGTCTCGGAGCTTCTCGGCTCGGTCCATCTCTACCGCATCGGTCCCATGGTGGCGGTGCTGGCCGTCGTTGGCGTGGGCGGATGCATGGCGACGCGTTGGTTGGCTCCCGCCAACTCAGCGGACCATGAACCGGGCGTCTCGGAATCTGCGCCGGTCCCATCTCCTCCCGGTGCGCTCCTGGCGGCCCTTATCGCCGTAGCGCTGGTCATGGCCGACTGGAGCACCCGAACCGTCGCCGCGTACCACCACGGCATGTTGGGCGCGGACACGATCTGGTACCACATGCCGTTCGCGGCACGGTTCGTGCAAGACGGCTCCGTCACCGCTCTTCACTACGTGGACAACCAGCCCGTGACCGTGTTCTTTCCGGCCAATTCGGAGTTGGTGCACTCCCTCGGGATCCTGTTCATGGGCAACGACCTCCTGTCCCCCGTGCTCAACACCCTGTGGCTCGGGCTGGCCCTTTTGGCGGCGTGGTGCATCGGACGTGCCTTTGGCGTGGCCCCGGTCACCCTTACCGGCGCCGCCGTGTTGTTCGCCACCCCGGGTCTGGTGGCCACCCAGCCCGGCGGGGCCTACGACGACATCGTGGGCCTGGCCCTCGTGCTGGCCTCGGTGGCTCTGCTCGTCAATCGAAACGGCTTGAGCGAGCGAGCCCGAAAGGCCGTGTGGGGTGCCGCCGCCCTGCCCGCCGGCCTTGCGCTCGGCACCAAATTCACCTTCATCGCGCCGGTGGTGGCACTGACCGTCGGGATCTGGTTCTTGGCCACTCGGGGCAAACGAGTGCGCCTCAGCGCGCTGTGGCTGGCTCTGGTGTTGCTGACGGGGATCTTTTGGTATGGGCGCAACCTCGCCGCGGTTGGCAATCCACTGCCGTCGCTGCATCTCAAGTTCGGTCCTATCGCGTTGCCGAGCCCTCCAGTGGGTGCGCCGACTCTGACCGTGGCGCATTTTCTCTTCAATGGCCACGACTGGAGCGCGTATTTCCTCCCCGGCCTTCGGCTCTCCTTCGGACCGGCATGGTGGGGACTTCTCGGGCTTGCCGTCATTGGCAGCGTGCTGGCCGCCGTGGCGGGAGACCGCCAGCAACGCGTCCTCGGCCTGGTAGCTCTGGCGTCGGGGGTCATTTTCCTGTTCACCCCGCAGTACCTCACCATCTACGGCGTGCCGGTGTTCTTTGTCGACAACGTTCGTTATGCGGATCCCGCCGTGATACTCGGCCTTGTCCTGTTGCCGATTAGTCCCATGCTGGTGTCCTGGCGCCGAGCCCGGTGGCTGCTCGGCGCCTACACGGTCATCATTGTCGTCACCCAAAGCGACGCCGCCATCTGGCCGTCGACGTTGTTCAGGGATCGATTTGTGGCGCCCGTGGGCGGATCGGATTCCGTGGCCGGAGCACTTGTCGGCGTGGCCGTCTTCGCCGTCGGCTTCGCCGTCCTCGCCCGCCGGCGGCGCATTCCCGACTGGCATGTCCCCACCGTGGTGTCGATCGCTCTGGCCGCGCTCGTTGTGGTGGGCGGCTACCCGCTCCAGCAGGCCTATCTGCGTGACCGTTATGTCGGTGGTGGCGGCTTCGGGTCCGTCAGCGCCTGGGCGCAACACGAGAGCCACCTCCGCATCGCCGTCATCGGGCAGTACGCGGACCTGCAGTACCCCCTCTACGGCAAGACCCTGACGAATTACGTGCAGTACCTCGGGGTCCGAGGACCGCACGGGGCCTATTCGCCGTTTACGGCTTGTGCCTCCTGGCGAGAGGCGTTGAACCAAGGCCACTATTCGTACGCCCTCGTAACCACCAGCATCGCCGCCACCAAAGCAGCCGTCTACGCCGGTCCTCCGTCAGAGACAACGTGGACGAGCACCGACGCGGCCGCCCGTGTTGTATTTCATGGGATCGTGCATGTGGGCGCCCCCATCCCGGGGTACCTCGGCTACACGCTTTACCACTTCGCCGGAAGGCTTGACCCGGCCGGATGCGGTCGGCTCGACCAGACCTAGGAACCGATGCGAGCTGACACGGCGTACTGCCCGCCAAAGGGCATGTTCCGCAAGGCCCGATCGATGTCGCGGCCTACATTCCCACCCAGTGGGGTGAAGAGATAGTTGTGTATCCGAGCATCGCGCCCCCCGGCCCCTTTCAACAGACCGACGGTCTCGCGACTGGTGAGCAGGATGGCGTCCTTGTCGAGCTCGCAGCTATTGACAGCGAGCCGGGTCAGCGGATTGAACGGGTTGTGTTCGAAAACCGCCATGAGCCCGTCAGCGCGGGCCACCCGGTGCATCTCACTGACGAATTTGTAGCGCTTGGAGCGCGGCACGTGGTGCAGCACACAGATGGCAATGACGACGTCGAAGGTATCGTCGTCGAACGGCAGCTTCTCCCCGTCGTACCAGCTGTACTGAGCTCCGGGGACGTTTTGACGGGCCCGGACGATCATCTCCTCCGAGACGTCCACGCCGTTGAGGCTCCCTACCTTGGCCGACAGGAATCTGTCGGTGGTCCCGGTCCCGCACCCGACGTCAAGGACTGAAAGTGAGTCCAGACGACCGAGATCGCCACCAGCGAGCTCCTCGAGCACCTCGACTTTCCGGCTGGCGTAGAAGGCCGAATCGCGGCCCGTGAACGAGACCGAGCGATCGACGGCTTCCTCGTAGCGGACGGCAATGGGGTCAAAGTCAACGGCACGATCCTCTTCGAGTGAGGTCGGCTGCGACAGTCCCCTCGGCATGCTCCGGTTGCGGCCCGCCCGCCACAGACGCCAGATGCCTCGAAGGTCGTCAATGGCCGTGTGGATGATCCGGACCCGAGAGTCGTCGTCTTCAACCCACTCCACGGGCACTTCGTTGATCCGCAGGCCCGCACGCCACGCCAGGACCAGGAGCTCGGTGTCGAAGAACCAGCCGTCGTCCTCGATGCGCGGCAGCAGCGATCGGGCCACGCTGGTACTCACCGCTTTAAAGCCGCACTGGGCATCTCGAACCGAATAGCGAAACGTCCGCCGCGTGATGACGTTGTAGATACGCGACACGATCTCGCGTTGCAGGCTGCGTCGGATTTTGGCTCCTGACGCCAGGCGAGAGCCGATCGACACGTCGGCCTCTCCCTTGATGATCGGGTCGAGCAGAGGGCGGAGGGCCTCGAGGCCGGTGGAGAGGTCGACATCCATGTACGCCACCACGTCGGCCGTGCTGGTGGACCAGGCCGCCTTCAGGGCTCCGCCGCGTCCGGGGCGGTCGAGCCGCAGCACGCGGGTGCGGGGGTTCTTGGCCGCGAACTGGCTCGCCAGGGACCACGTCCAGTCCTTGCTCCCGTTGTCGACGACCGTGATGAACCAGTCGTACGGGCACTGCTCCTCGAGGTGTCGGCTGAGCGTGGTCAGGCTCTGCTCGACGCACTTTTCCTCGTTGAGTACCGGAATCGTGATGTCGATGCTCGGCACGGCCACCAGATCGACTCCTCCGAATTGCGCCCCAGGCAACGGCCTGCGGCTACCCCTGCCGGCAGGCGATCTAACCCAAATCTACACGAAGGCACATCCCTAAAAATGAGGGATTTCCCCCCCAATACCCCGTCAGCCGGTGCTACAACCGGCGACCGGCAAGGGGCCCTCGGAGCGGTAAACCTGGTAGGCGTTGGAGCTGAAGAGACTGAGATGGTCCTTTTCGGCATCGGCGAGCTCGGGTCGGAGCACCGCCGCAGCCGAGGAACCACCGAGGCCGAAGAAGATGACGTGATCGACCTCACATTGCTGCTCGGGGACCGGCACTCGATTGAAGTTCGCCAAGAACTGTCCTTCGGACTGCGTCGTCCCCTTCTGCGCGCTGCCGTTGGTCATCCCGAAATCGGTCGATTCGACGCATTGGACCACCACGAACACGGCCAACAACGCCAAGCCCACCACCTTGATCCGAAACGACAGGCGCGTGTCGATGCTCTGGGCGCGGGCGGGGAGGTGGTTCCACGCATACGCCACGATGCCGACCAGAAGCACGATGTTCCCCATGCTGTAGCGAGTCTGGACAATGGCCCCCACCGCGCCTGTGCCCGCCCGGCCGATGGTGATGATCAGGTCGGCCAGCAGCGCGTAGGCCACCAGGGCCAGCGGCACCGGGAGGTCCAACTGGTGACGCCGCTCTCGGATCGATTGGACGACCACGAACAACGCCACCGCCGTAATGGCGAGCCCGAGCAGCTCATGGGCGCCGCTATGGACGATGTGGCTGTTGAAGTAGTAGTTCAGGCCGGCGGTGGGGATGACGTTGCCCACCAGGGCCGTGAAGAATTTGGCGCTGATGACGGGGTGTTCGAGGGCGAACGCCGGCGAACACCCTCGGGCGGTCGAGAAACAACCGTTGTTGTGCGGATTGAACCCGATGAAGTACACCGCCGTGGTCACCACCGCCACCCCCACCCACACGGCTGCCTCGTTGCGCGCCTCGCGCTCCCGGGGGGACCTCCAAAGCAAACAGATCAGGCCCACCGGCCATAACAAGAGTCCCTGGGTGAACGAGTAGGAAGCGACGACACCGGCCACCACAGCCAGGACGAAAGCGATCCGGCGGGAACCGGGGTGAAAGAGAAGGAGGTAGATCATGGCCATCAGGCAGAACACGACCATGAACCAGGCCAGCTGAAAATCCCACACCGCATTTCCGTAGTCGGCCAGGCTGAACCACACCACGGCGATGGTGAGAACCGGCAGGGGGCTGAGCCGGCGGCCCAGGTAGCCGCGAAAGATACGCAGCATCAAGGCGAAGCTGGCGACGAAGATGACGCCACTGAGTAACGCCAAATGTGTTTCGTCGAGATGGTCGAGCCGTCCCGACGCCAAGAACACCAGATTGGGAAACAGCATGCGCGCCTCGGTGTGTTGGCGCCACAACTGGTCGAAGCTGAGATGCCCGTGCAGCGACGCATTGATCAGCGGCACCAAGGTCCAGTCGTCCCCCACGGGAACGACGACCACGTAATGGGCGATATACAGGAGGTACAGAACCGGGACCACTACGGCGGCGACCACGGTCAGCACAGATCCGAGGCGCCCCTTGATCCCTGACTCATCGGGCCGCGACGGGGCGCCCCCAGCGGCGGCGCCTGACGGCTCAGTTGACAACGTCACCCCCCAGGCGTCCGACCAGTTCATCTGTGCGGTGAGCCATAGTACGCACTGTCGATGCCCGCCAGCTCTCGAGCTCGACCGAACACGGCGTCGAGCATGGCCTCGGTGAGCTTGCCGGTGAAGGTGTTCTGCTGGCTGGGGTGATACGAACACACCACCACCCGCCCGTCCGCCAAGGCGACCTCCACCCCATGGCCGAAACGGGGTCGGGGCCGCACCCCGAACATGGAAGTTACGGCCTGGTAGGCGAACTGCCCGAGCACCACGATCACCCGCACCTCGTCCAGGGCGTCGAGCTCCCGCACCAAGAACTCCGCGCAGTTGTCCCGCTCGGCGACGGTAGGTTTGTTGGCCGGCGGTGCGCAACGCACCGCCGCGGTGATGTAGGCGCCGCGCAGTTCGAGTCCGTCATCGACTGACACGCTCGTCGGCTGGTTGGACAACCCGGCGCGCCACAGGGCCGCGAACAGCCAGTCGCCGGACCGGTCACCGGTGAACACCCGGCCCGTGCGGTTGCCGCCGTGGGCAGCGGGTGCGAGCCCCACCACGCAAATCCGCGCCGAGGCGTCTCCAAAACCGGGGACAGGCCGACCCCAGTACTGCTGATCGGCGAACGCGGCCCGCCGAACGGTGGCCACCTCCTGGCGCCACGCCACCAAACGCGGGCAGGCGTGGCACTCGATGATCTCGTCGGTGAGCTCGTCGAGCAGGAGTCGGCAGCGGGTGGGACCGCTACGTCTCGACGGCGGGATGACGCTCACGATCGACAGCGTACGATGGGCGTGCGTGCCCGCCCGCCGTCCTCCGGCTTCCGCCGTCGCGCTACTCGTCCGCCACGGACGCACCTCCACTACCGGCAAGGTGCTGCCCGGACGCGCCCCTGGCCTGCACCTCTCGGTCGAGGGCCGCGCCCAAGCCGAGGCCGCCGCGGAGCGCATCTGCTGCCTTGAAGCGCCCCCCGGTAGCCGTCTACGCCTCTCCGCTCGAACGGGCCGTTGAAACGGCGCGGCCCATCGCCGGCAGGCCTGGGGCTGCGAGTGCGCGTCGAGCGGGGCCTGCTCGAATGCGACTTCGGGTCATGGACCGGCGCCTCGCTGGCCCGGCTGCGGCGCAAGCCAGAGTGGAAATCGGTGCAGTATTTCCCGAGCGCCTTTCGCTTTCCCGAGGGCGAGTCGTTCTCCGAGATGCAGGCCCGCATGATGACGACCCTCGAGCGACTAGCCGCTCGACACCCGGGCGAGTCATTCGTCGCCGTGTCTCATGCCGACACCATCAAGGCGGCGGTGGCGTCTGCGGCCGGGGTGCCGTTGGACCTCTTTCAACGCCTGGTCATCTCTCCGTGCTCGGTGACGGCCCTGGCGCTCGGCGAGCACGGGCGCCTCGTCATGTGCGTCAACGCCACCGCCACGTTGTCCGAGCTGGCCCCGTCATGAGCCCTGCCCTCGACCTGGGTGACCTCGACCGGTTCACCGTCGGCGTAGAAGGGGCGGTGGGTCGGCGCGTCTTTCTCCTGCAATGCCGCGCCGGCGCCACCACGCTCACACTGAAGGTCGAGAAACAACAGATATCCGTGCTCGCCGAGTACCTGGGGCGACTCCTTTCCGATCTCGATCGTCCCGAGGACCTTCCTCAGGATCTCGAGCTCGAGGAGCCCACCGAGCCGCACTGGGTGATCGGCACGCTCGGGGTGACCTATGACGATGACGCCGATCGCATCGTGCTCATCGCCGAAGAGCTCGTCCCCGAGGATGAGGACGGCGACATGGCGCGCTTCACCATCACCCGTTCGCAGGCCGCCGCGTTCGCCATCCGGGCCACCACCCTCGTCGAGGCCGGACGCCCGCGGTGCCCGCTGTGCGGAGGACCTCTCGACCCGTCTGGACACGAGTGCCCGAGGACCAACGGTCATCGCCCCCCGGCCCAGTGAACCTCCTCGCCGATGGCGAGATCGAGGTGGTCGGGCGCATGCCGTGGAGCTCGAATCACACGTTTTTGGTGACCTGCACGCTCGGCGACGACGAGACGTCGGCCATCTACAAACCGGGCCGGGGCGAGCGCCAACTGTGGGACTTCCCCGACGAGATCTACCGCCGCGAGGTAGCCGCCTACGAGCTCTCCGAGCTCCTCGGATGGAACCTCGTCCCCGAGACCATCGAGCGTGACGACGCCCCCTTCGGCCCCGGATCGCTGCAACGCTTCGTGCCGGCTGATTTTTCCGAGCACCACTTCACCCTCGTCGAAGACGCCACCCACCATGACCAGTTGCGAGTCATCTGTGCCTTCGACGTCGTGGCCAACAATGCCGATCGCAAGAGCGGCCACTGCCTTTTGGGTGACGACGGAGGCATCTGGGCCATCGACAACGGTCTGTGTTTCCACACCGAGCCCAAGCTCCGCACCGTCATCTGGGAGTTCGCCGGGGAGAAACTGCCCGGTGCGCTGGCCGTCGATCTCGCCCAACTGGGGGCGCGGTTGCCCGGCAAACTCGCCGGCCTTCTCTCGCCCCAAGAGATCGATGCGATGTGCGGGCGCACCGAGGAATTCCTCTCCGCCGGCCGTTTCCCGGTGCCGGACCCCGACACCCACCACTACCCCTGGCCCCTCGTATAGGGACCCAGGGGCGCCGTTGTCAGCGGGGCGGGACGAAGAGGTCCTTCAACGTGGCGGTGCCCAACGACAATCGCGACCAGTCATCGGCGACGCCTCCCAGCACCACCAGTGCTGCGGTGGGCAGGCCCGGTTCCAAGCGTTGGCGGCCGGCGTCGTCGCCGGCATCGAGCATGAGCAGCGCCAGCTCGTGGAGCACGGGGTTATGGCCCACCACCATGACGGGGTGGTCCGCGGCGTCAACCTGACGCAGGAGCGCCACGATGTCGTCGACATCGGCGCCGTAGAGGCCCTTGTCGATGTTGAGGCCGGCTTCGGGGCCGAGTGCGGCCATCACGAGTTGTGCGCTCTGCACGGCGCGCACACCTGATGACGACAGCACCGTGCGCGGCGTGGGCTCTCCGGCGTCAGCGACGGACGTGACGTAGTCCGCCACGGCGCCGGCTTGCCGGCGTCCTTTCGACGTCAGGGGACGACTGTGGTCGGTGCCGTCAGGCCCCTGCGCCGCTGCCTTGGCGTGGCGCAGTACCCACAGCTCGGCCACTGCCGCGGTCCGGCTCGAGCGCCCTACCCCGACCTGATCAGCTGCGGGCTTTGAGAGCCTCGATGAGCTTCGGGAGGACCTTCATCACGTCGCCGACGATGCCGAGATCGGCAACCGAGAAGATGGGGGCGTCCTGGTCCTTGTTGATGGCCACGATGTTCTTGGAGCCCTTCATGCCCACCAGGTGCTGCGTGGCGCCCGAGATGCCGCACGCGATGTACACGGTGGGCTTGACGGTCTTGCCGGTCTGCCCGACTTGATGGGAGTACGGCACCCAGCCGGCATCGACGATGGCACGACTCGCCCCGGCCGCTCCGTTGAGCAACTTGGCGAGTTCCTCGATCAAGGCGTAGTTCTCGGCAGCGCCAAGACCGCGCCCGCCGGAGACCACCACGTCGGCTTCATCGAGCTTCGGTCCAGTGCGCTCCTCCACGTGGTGCTCGAGCACGGTGGCGGTATTGGTGGCGCCCAAGGCGGCGGGTACCGCGGCGGCGACAACCTGCGCGGCGCCTCCCCCGCTCGCCTCGGCGGTGAAGGACTTGGCCCGCACCACGAAGATGTGCGGACCAGCCGAGGTGAAACGGGCCATGGCCACTTGCGTCCCACCGAACAGACCGTGTTCGGAACGCACGTCGTCGCCGTCGACAGTGAGCCCGACGACGTTGGTGATCACCGGAAGGTCCAGACGCGCCGAGAGCCGCCCGGCGATGTCACGGCCGTCATAGGTGGCCGGCACGAGGATGACGTCGGGCTTGTTGGCTCCCTCGATCAATGCGGCCATGGCGGCGGCCACAGGCACACCGGGGAGCACTCCCCCGAGGTCGCCGACGTCGTACACCGTGGTGGCTCCGAAGTTCCCGAGCTCGGCCGCCCGGCCGGCCGCGTCGGCACCCCACGCCACTGCCTCGACCGTGGCGGCCATGGACCGGGCCTCGGTGAGCAGCTCCAGCGAGGTGCTGATGGTGTTCCCGTCGGCGGATTCGGCGAGGACCCAAACCTTGTCGATCGTCATTTTTTCTCTGTGCTCCTAGGGATCAGCGATGAAAGAAAGAAAGTGATGGGCTCAGATCAACTTGAGCTGCTCGAGGAAGCGGACGATGTGCTCGTAGCCGTCCCCCTCGTCGGTGATCAGCTCACCGGCTTTGCGCGCTTCGGCCGCCGAGACCTCGGTGACCTCCTGACGCGCCCCGGTGGCGCCCACCTCACTGGCGTCGATGCCGAGGTCGGCGATGGAGAGCTCGTCCACCGGCTTCGAGCGCGCCGCCATGATCCCCTTAAAGGAGGGATAACGCGGCTCGACAACGCCGGCGGTAACGGTGACCACGGCCGGAAGGGGGCACTGCACGACGTCGTAGCCGGACTCGGTCTGGCGCTGCACGGTTACTTTCCCGTCGGCAACTTCGACCTTCTTGGCAAAGGTGATCGACGGCATGTCGAGGAGCTGTGCGAGTTGCACCGGCGTGGTGCCCGTGTATCCATCGGAGGACTCGGTGGCGGCAATGATCAGATCGGGTTGGGCCCGGCTGATGGCCTTGGCCAAGACCTTGGCCGTCGACAGCGCGTCCGAACCCTGCAAGGCATCGTCGGAGATCAAGATGGCTTTGGCCGCACCCATAGCCAAGGCGGTGCGGAGCCCGGAGGTCTCGTTTCTCGGCGCCATCGAGACCAAGGTCACCTCGCCGTCTCCACCGGCTTGGTCGATGAGCTGCAACCCCATCTCCACGCCGTAGGCGTCGGAGTCGTCGAGGATCAGCTTGCCTTCGCGCAGGAGGGTACGGGTCCCGGGATCAAGGCCTTGGGGGGCCGCCGGGTCGGGGATCTGCTTCACACAGACAACGACGTTCATGACCCTGATTGTCCCCGACGAAGCCCCTGGTGAACCAATCGGGCCGAGGATCGGCCCGGCGCTCAGCGCCGGCCCAGCTGACCAAGCACGTCGGCCACCCGGTCGGTGATGACGCCGTCGACGCCGGATAACACCACGGTGGTGAGCTCGACGGGCTCATTGACCGTCCAGGTCACCACGGCCATACCCAGTTCATGTGCCCTGGCCACGAGTGCCTCGGTGACCTGGGCCACATGGGGGTGCAGCGCTGCACATCCGAGGCCGGCGGCCACCTCCACACCACCGTCGGCATCGAGGGCGGGGTGGATGAGCAGCCCCACGGCCACATGCGGTGCCGCCAGCCGCATGGCCTGCACGCTGGTGGGAGAGAACGAGGACACCACCACCAGCCGGGGCCCGGCTCCGGAAGCCTCGGTGGCGGCCAGGACCTCGGCGACATCGGCGGCGATGGTTTCTTGGGCGTCGTATCCCGCCTCCAGGGGGGAGTTCTTGATCTCGACGTTGACGACGGCACCAGCACAGCGATCGAGCGCGTCGGCCAGAGTGGGGATGTAGCCGGGTAGGTCGGCGGCGGCCAGCTCGGCGATTGCTCCCGCCGGCACGCGGGCGTCGTGGTGCACCACGGCAACCCCGTCGGCACTGCGCCGGACGTCGAGCTCAACGCCGTCGGCACCCGTGGCCAGGGCCCCCGAGAACGCCTCGAGGGTGTTCTCCGTCCACGGCCCGAGGCCGCCCCGGTGAGCCAGGACGGCCGGTCCGCCGTCCCTGGCGCGCCGCAGGCCCATAAACCCGGTCTGTGCCATCTCGACTACTTCCCGTCTTCTACTTGCTATTTCATGTCGTATTGGCAAGCTTTGTGCTTGCAGCTGCGAGCGCTTGGGAGTAATTTCACAACTACCGAGCCACTCCGACGGCCAACTTCGGTGGCCAGTCATGTGAACTCGATCACAAGGTCCGGGCGCCGTGTGCCCAGACAATTGCACGGTACCGGAGGAGGCGTCGTGGCACTGATGTGGAACCGCTCAGTTGAGTGGGATGCCGAGGACTGGCGCAAGCTGGCGGCGTGTCGACACACCGAGCCTGACCTCTTCTTCCCGGTGGGCACCACCGGCCCCGCCGTTGACCAGATCGACGCCGCCAAGCGGGTGTGTACGTCGTGCGACGTCCTCGAGCCGTGCCTGGAGTTCGCCCTGGCCACCAACCAGGAGTCCGGCGTGTGGGGCGGGACGTCCGAGGAGGAGCGGCGCAAGCTGCGCAAAGCCTGGCTGGCCGCACGCCGCCGGGCGTCTTGACCTCGCTGCCCTAGCAACAGCTCGTCTCTCGACGAGCTGTTGGTCATCCACTCAAAACGGCTCGGCGCGACTGCGTGTGGTCGGAGTCGACCTCCACCTTGTCGATCTGTCCCGTGACGAGTTGAGGTACCTGCTCAAGGCTGTGCCCGAGCACGCCGAAACCAAGGTGATCGAAGTGAGCACTTTGGGTCCGCCGAGCAAAGTCACCCCCCGAGAGGCCTCGGGAGGCAACAATGCGTAGTGTGACGTGCCAGCACGTTCGGGCACCCGGGGGCACAAAGGGAGACCGGAGGTTCAATTGGTGGTGACGATCCCCGAGGACGAGCACACGGTGCTGGTGGCCGAGGACGACGCCGGGAGCCGCACGGCCACCCGGATGTTCTTGCAGCGTGTCGGCTACCACGTCGGCGAGGCCGCCGACGGTCCGGCCACCCTCAGAGAAGCGAGCATGGGCCAGTACGACCTGGTGGTCCTGGACCTCGGGCTGCCCGGTATCGACGGCGAAGAGGTGCTGGCCCGGCTCCGACGCGACAGCGCCTTGCCTGTCATTGTTCTCACGGGGCGCTCCGAAGAGGCCGAACGCGTGCGCGTCCTCGATCTCGGCGCCGACGACTACGTGGTGAAACCGTGTTCGCTGCCCGAGCTGGAGGCTCGCATCCGCGCCGTGCTCCGACGCGGTCAACCCGCTCCGGGCGCCACCCGCATCGAGCACGAAAGCCTCGTCATCGATCGTTCCGCCCATCGCGTCGAAGTGGACGGCAAAGCCATCGAGCTCACTCCCAAGGAATTCGACCTCTTGGCGTTTCTGGCGGCCGCGCCCGATCAAGTGTTCACGCGTGAAGAACTCCTCGAGCACGTGTGGGGATCGACACAAGAATGGCAAGACCCCGCCACGGTCACCGAACACGTCCGGCGCTTGCGACTCAAGCTCGAGACCGACCCGGCCGAGCCGCGCTGGCTGCACACCGTGCGCGGCATCGGATACCGGTTTTCCGCCGTCGGCGGCTGATCCTCCGCCGCCACCGAACCTTCAGTACCGCCGCGCTCCGGTGAGGGTGCGCAGCGGCACCTCGATCGAGACGACCGTGCCGGCCTCACTGCGCATGGCGATGGTTCCCCCCAGCTGGCTCGTGATCAGGTCGCGCACGATGGAAAGCCCCAGGCTCGTGGTGGCCTCGATGTCGAAACCGACCGGGAGCCCCCGCCCGTCATCTTGGACGATCAGACTCAGACGATCGCCGTCGTTGGCGAGTGCCAAGGCGACGTGACCCACCGGGCCGTCGTCGTTGGCGCCCAAATGGTCTCGCAACCCGGTCAGCGGCAGCGGGTCGTCGCCGTCGCGAACGACAAAGGCGTGCTCCACGGCGTTTTGCAACAGCTCGGCCAAGGCCACGGCGAGAGACGTGGCCACTTCGGCCGGCACCTCGCCCATGTCCCCGGTGACGGCGATGTCTATGCCGCCCGACACCACCGAGTCCTCGGCCATGCGCACCAGCGACGTGACGATCTCACCGAAGGGAACCTCGTCACCGGGTTCGCGCGACAAGATCTCGTGCACGATGGCAATAGAGCGCACGCGGCGCTCAGCCTCACGCAACGCTTCTTGGGCGGGGCCCGGCTCTTGACGGCGGGCCTGGAGCCGCAGCAGCGACGAGATGGTCTGCAGGTTGTTCTTGACCCGGTGATGCACCTCGCGGATAGCGGCGTCCTTCGACAGCAACAGCCGGTCCAGCCGCCGTAGGTCGGTGACGTCACGTAACAACACCAGGGCCCCGGTGACGGCTCCGACATCGAGCAACGGCGTGCAGTGCAACAGCACGATCACGTCAGGACGCCGCTCGACCTCCTCGATCACCGGGAAACCGGTATCGAGCGCCCGGTCGACTGCCACCTCCTCCACCCCGAGCTCCGAAAGCCGGAGGCCGACCACGGACTCCGATACCCCCATGCGGTGCAGCGCGCTCATGGCATTGGGGGAGGCGAAGCGAATGCGTCCGAAGGTGTCGACGAGCAAGAGGCCGTCGCCAACTCGAGGCGCATCCTCGGTGGCGGCTTCCTCGCCTACATAGGGGAAGTCTCCGGCGGCCACCATGGCCGCCAGACGTTGGTAGACGTCCCGATAGACCCGTTCGAGACGCCCCGAGCGAAGCCGGTCAGCCAGGGGACCGACGCGCACCATCACGGCGATGGGGGCATCTTTGTAGCGCACCGGCACGCATTCGAGCTGGCCCTGCTCGGGCACCGCCGGTACCTCGCCGGTGTCCGATGAGCTCACGGGGTCAGCCACGGCATTGTGGTGCGGCACGGCGACGGGAACGGTGACGGCCACCCGGCCCACGTTTTGCCCGCTGGTGAGCGCTTCGACAGCCAGCGGCCAGTCCTCGGCCGCCACCATCTGGCCCACGAGGTCGACGCGCAGCAGCGTGGCCCCGGTGGTGGGCCGCACCTGGCCCAACACCACGAAGCGATCGGGGTTCTGACCCGGCACGGGGGCGAACAGGAGCAAGTCGGAGAACGACAGATCCGACAACACCCCCCATGTCCCGAGCAGCCGCTGCAGATGGTCGAAACTGAATGCGTCGAGCTCCGTATAGCGCGCCGCCAGCTCCGCCGGGCTGGTCACGCCGGCGCCTCGAGCTCGACGGCTCCGCTGCGCAGAGCGACCGGGTGCCCGGATCGGCGACGATACGCACGCAGGCTGTCGACACCGAGGGCTTCCAGGGACTGCGCCATGACGCCGGCGCGATCGGCCACGTCACCGACACGATGGGCATCGGAGGCCGTGGTGAGCGCGACGCCGTGGCGCACGAAGCGTTCGAGCAACTGCGGGGCTGGATAGGCCTCGCCCACCGGCTTGCGCCAGCCCGCCGAGGACATCTCGGCCGCCATACCCGACGACAAGGCGGCTTCGGTCAGCCGGTCCCAACACTCAGCGGGCATCGAGGACCGGTGACCGGCCACTTTGATGAGGTCGGGATGGGCGAGGACGTCACATGTCCCCGACGCGGCCAGCTCTTCGATAGCCAGCGTGTAGTCCGACCACGCCGCGTCGATGTCGCGGACCTCCCACTGCCCCATCGACACCTCATCGCCGAGGTCGTCGAAGCGCCATGCCCCCAACCAATGCACCGAGCCCAGCAAGACGTCGAAGGGATAGCCGGCGAGCAGGTCGGCCACCTCGTCCATGTGGCCCCGGTAGTAGTCGACCTCGAGCCCGAGCACGACCGGGAGCCCGGCCGCCTTGGCTTCTTCGACACAGGTCACGTACGCGTCGAGATCGGCATGGGCGTGTTGGCGCCAATACGCCGCCATCGACGCCCGCAAGGCGGGGTCCGGCTCGTCCTCCCAGAAGCCTCCGAGCAGGCGATCGGCCTGGACGAAGCGAAAAAGGTGCTCGGTCAAGGCAATCTCCGTCACACCTGCACCTTGGGCACGCTCGCAGTAGGCGGCCACGTGATCGAGAGTCGGCGCCGTGTCGCGTTCGCCATGGGGCCACAGGTGAAGGTGGTAGTCGAGCACAGCGCCCCGGCCTCAGGCCAGCCGCACGAGGGTCACTCCGTCGCGCACCGTGGTCTGGACGCAGACCACCCGCGCGTCGGCTACCACGGCATCGTTGAACAACCGGATGGCTTTCGTATCGTCGGACTCGTCGGCGCCGTCGATGACCTGCCCGCTCCACAACGTGTTGTCGATGGCGATGATCCCATCGGGGGCGAGCATGGGCAGTACCGCCGCGAAGTACGCCGAATAATTGGTCTTGTCGGCGTCGATGAAAACAAAGTCGAAGGGGCCCTCGAGCCGGGCCACGGTGTCGAGAGCGGGCCCTTCGATCACTTCGATGACGTCTCGGAAGGGACTGGTGGCAATGTGACGGCGGGCCATCTCCGCGTGCACGGGGCTGATCTCACAGGTCGTGATGCTCCCGCCCGGCGCCAGCCCGGCTGCCATCGACAGCGCCGAGTACCCGCTGAAGGTGCCGATCTCGAGAATGCGACGGGGTCGCAGGGCGAACACCAGCATCTCCAGGTAGCGACCTTCGAGGGGTCCGACCATCATGCCGGGCGCCACCAACGTGGTGCGTGTCTCCTCAGCCAGCGCCACCAGATAGTCCGGTGGCGGCGTGGTGTGGGCGAGGGCGTAGGCCTCGACGTCCGGATTGATGATGTCTGCCATGAGGGCACCTCCGCTCGCATCGTACGCGGGAGCAAGGCACCTCGACGTCAAGCGCCCGCCTCGGGCGCTAGGAAGCCACCTGTGCCCGTGTCAGCTGCATCACGGCATCGAGGGCGGCCATATAGGCACGATGGGCGGCGTCGCTGCCGTCGCGTCCCGCCACGGCGTAGGTGGCGTGCAGCCAGCGGCGGGCGCTGATGGCCTCGGCGTCGACGGCCCGGCCCTCGCACCTGTCGAGCTCGGCCAACAGGTCGTCGATCTCGTCGGCGGCGAGGGTGGCGAAGTCGACGATGAGCCGTTCGATGCACGGCGCCGCCGCCGGCGGTGCACAGCCGGTCGCCTGGCGGCGAGCAAAGCGCTCCTCGTATCCCACCACGAGCAACGCACCGACCCGCCCGTAGTGCTGCACCACGGCGTTGCGGGCGCCGGCCAGCGAGCTCGGGCTGCCGAGCAACTTGAGGGCCAACTCAGGGTCGGCCAACACGTCGTCGGCCAGCAGCCCTTCGGATTCGGCGTCGTCACTGCCAAGAGCCCGGCCCAACAGTTCCGTGGCGCGCTTGCCGAGGTTGGGGGCCGGGCCTGTGATTGGTCCCGTTTCGGTCCGTTCCACGATGATCTGTCGGCACCTCAGGCGTGCATCTTCAACGCACCGAGCACAACCGGGCACCTGGCCACTGATCCGGGCGGCTCATTTTCGGACCGAGGTCGTGATCTCAGGCACGATGGCGGGGCGGCACCGGTCCATTGCGCAGGAGGAACCATGGGTGAGGTCACAGTGGCGACGAGCCGGGGCACCTTGCGGGGCTATCTGGCCATGCCGGAAAACCCTGACAACGCACCGGGCGTGCTCGTGCTGCACGAGGCGTACGGAATGTGCGACGACATCAAGAACCACGCCGATCGGCTGGCGGGGGCGGGCTATGTGGCGCTGGCGCCCGATCTGTATTCGTGGGGAGCCAAGTTCCGATGCGTGGCGGCCACCATGGTGGCCATGGCGCGCCGCCAAGGGCGCGCCTTTGCCGATATCGAGGCCTGCCGGTTGTGGTTGGCCCAGCACGAGCGATGCACGGGAAACGTCGGCGTCATCGGGTTCTGCATGGGGGGCGGCCTCGCCATCACCTGTGCGCCTCGAGGCGGCTTTGCGGTGGCGGCCCCCAACTACGGCTTCGTGCCCAAAGACGCCGAGAAGGTGCTGGCCGGAGCGTGCCCCATAGTGGCCAGTTACGGCGCCGACGACCCGTACATGAAAGGCGCATCGACGCGGTTGTCGAGCGCGCTCGAAGCCCTCGGTGTCCCCCATGACGTGAAGGAGTACGCCGATACGTCTCACAGTTTCTTGAACCACCACGACGGCTTTGCCGCCGGGGTCGACCGCATCATGAAGATGGGCTTTCGTCCCGATGCCGCCGACGATGCGTGGCAACGGATCCTGGCGTTCTTCGCCCACTACCTGGGCGACCCCACGGCCGGAGCCGGCGACGGGCCTGCGGTCAATCCCCCCACAGGCGGTCCCCCAGCCGCATGAGCCCGGCCAAGTCGTAGATGTCGGTGTCGAAGGCGGGCACGGTCACCAGCATCTCGGGCACCAGGGACAGCTCAGCTTGCTGCTCGGCCTCTCGCTGGGCCACGACACGGTAGTTGAGATAGCTCTTGCCGATCTCGTCGAGCACGCCCCGCAGCTGGGGCACGTCGGTCCCCTTCATCAACGGCGCCAGCTCTTCGGCAATGGCGTCGGCCCGATCAGAGAGCCGCTTGGCCACATTGGCGCCCTTGGGGTCATGCAGATACGCCGGCAGCACCTTGTTCAACACGATCGCACCCAGGTGCAGGCGGCGATCGGTCAGCGACTGCGCAAAGAATTCGGCCTCCCGCAGCGGCACCGCTTCCAACGTCGACACGACGATGAACGACGTGCGGCGATCGGCCATGAGGCGCTGCACGGCGTGAGCGCGTTCGACGAAGCCGTCGTACATGGACTGGAAGAGGACGAAGAACTCGGCGATGTCGGCCAGGAACTGCGTGCCGAGGATCCGGTCGGCTACTTGGTAGAACGGCTTGGAGGCGAAGTTCACCAGCCGCGAGCGGTAGGGAACGATCAACCACCGAAGGAGCCGGCTCGAGAAGAAGTCGGCCATGCGCTCGGGAGCGTCCAAGAAATCCAAGGCGTTGCGTGTCGGAGGGGTGTCCACCACGATCAAGTCGTAGGTCCCCGCCGAGTGGATCTCGTAGAGCCGCTCCATGGCGATGTAGTCGTGACTCTGGATGAAGCGCCCCGAGATGTTCCGGTACAACGGGTTGGCCAGGATCTGGTCGCGGGTGCGTTGGTCGGGGGCGTGGTGACGGATGAGGTCGTCCCAGGACTCCTTGGTGTCGAGCATGGCCGCCCACAACTCCCCCATGGGCTTCACGCCACTGGCGGCGAAAGCTTCGGCTGGGACCTGGCGTTCGATGTTGCCGAAGCCCTCGAGGCCGAGCGCGTTGGCCAGCCGCTTGGCCGGGTCGACGGTCAACACGAGCACCTTGCCACCGAGCCGGGCTGCCGCCGCGGCCGCCGCCGCGGCGGCCGTCGTCGTCTTGCCCACGCCACCGGGACCACAGGCGACCACGATCTCTCGCGACGCCAACAGCCCACCGAGGCTGGGGGGCTCAGGAGCCCGTTTCTTGGTGGCGGGTGCCATCGACTTACCCGAGCTCCTCGCCGAGGGCGGTGGAGAGCTGGCGCACGGTGCGAAGTCCGTGCAGCTTGGTGAACAAGAAGGGCAGCAACAACACGGGCACGGCCGGATCGATCTCGGCCCGGAGCCGGTCCAGATGCTCGGCCCGGGTGCGACGCAACGTCACCGCCAGACGGGCGCCGTCGAGGACCGGCGTGGGGTCCCCCCCGGCCAGACGTTTCAGTTCGGCCGACAGCGCCGGTGTGCGCAACTGCTCGAACACGGCCTCCTCGCTGCGGCCGAAGAGCTCGGGCAGCACACGGTTGACGATGACGGCGGCCAGCTCGACGGTGGTCTCCTCCTTGATGCGCTGCGCCAGCTCGATGGTCTCGTTGACCGGCATCTCCTCGGGGGTGGTGACAATCACCACGCAGGTGAGGGCTGGATCAGAGAGGATCTCGAGCATCCAATCCGTCTGCGAGCGGATCAGTCCCACCTTTACGAGTTCGTTGATGGCCTGGGGGGCGGCCAGCTGGCCCACGATGTGCCCCGACGCCGGCGCGTCGGCGACAACCAAGTCGTAGTGGTGCTCGCGCACCTCGTAACAGAGCTTGCCGACGGTGAGGATCTCACGCACGCCGGGGGCGGCAGTGGCCACGAAGTCGAAGGCCCGGGCCAGAGGGCCGATCCGGCCCACCACGGGAATGCGCAAGTTGAGCTTCAGGTACTCGCGCAGTGACGCCTCGGTGTCCATCGACATGGCCGACAGCCGGGGAAGCAGCTCGCGCGGTACGAAGGTGGTGGGACCGGTCTCGAAGAAAGCCGAAAGGTCGCCTTTGGCATCGACCTCGCACAAAAGCGTGCGCCGGTCGTGCTCGGCGGCCAGTAATGCGAGCGCCGAGGCCACCGTGGTCTTGCCCACGCCACCCTTGCCGGTGACGAGGACGAGGCGCCGGTCAAGCAAGCCGACCATGGCGCGCCTCCTGCCGCCCTACGCGGGGGCGTTCAAGGTGCGCCGAAACCGACGCGCCGCTCCGACACGGGCGCCCCCACTTCGACGTAGGCCACCTTGGCGGCCGGCACACCCACCCGTCGGCCTTTGCGATCGGTGAACCACAAGACCCCCTCCGACGAGGAGAGGGAAGTCTCGATCTGCGAGATGATCTGGTCCCGGTCGGCATCATCGCCCAGCTCCACCTCGAGCTCCTTGATGCTCTGGACGATGCCGATTCGTACATCCACCTGCGTGTTCCTCCGATCGTGCCCTGCGACGTGAAATCCAAAACCCGACGATACAGCCGTAAGGCACACTGGCTTCGTGCCGGGGGTCTGGGAGGAGCCATGAAGGTGCAAAAACTTGGCGTGCCGCCTGGCGATCGCAATGCGCGCTGGGCATCGACGATGGCCGGACACCTCCAGGGCGACGTGCGCTATGCGCACGTGGATACCCATGCCCGCCTGGGCGTCGAATCCGGTCATCCCCACACCCGCTCGGCGCGGCGAAGACATCGAGGACGCCTGGCTCTCTCCCGGGGCCACCCGGGCCCACGGGGCGGGACGGCGCGCCCGTCTCGAGGAGCCCGACGAGTTCCGCACGTGCTTCGAACGGGACCGGGACCGGATCCTGCACTCGTCGTCGTTCCGGCGCCTGGCCGGCAAGACCCAGGTGTTCATCTTCCCGGCCGACCATCAACGCACCCGGCTGACCCATGCCTTGGAGGTGGCCCAGGTGGCCGGCTCGATCGCCCGGGCGTGCGGCCTCAACGTGGCGCTCACCGAGGCCATCGCCCTCGGACATGACTGCGGCCACGGCCCCGGCGGCCACGCCAGCGAGGACGCCTTGTCGACGTTCTTAGCCGAGGGCTTCGACCATGCCGTGTGGGGGGCCGACGTCTCGCTGGCCGGCTTGAACCTCTGTGTCGAGACCCTCGACGGCATCCGGAACCACTCGTGGTCTCGCCCCGCCCCCTCGACACCCGAAGGTGAGGTGGTGAGCTGGGCCGACCGCATCGCCTACCTGTGCCACGACTGGGAGGACGCCGTGTCGGCGGGGATCGTCACCCCGGCCATGTTGCCCCCCATCGTGCGCAGCCGCTGTGGCGAGACCCGCTCCAGCCAGCTGCGCACCTTCATCGAGGAGATGGTGCGCGCCATGGTGGCGAGCGGCCGCATCGGCATGGCCGAAGGTCCCGCCGAGGCCCTGGCCGCGTTTCGCCGCGGCAACTACGAACACGTCTACCTGCGCCCCGCCTCGGTGGCCCAAGGCGAAGCGGTGATCTCGGTGTTACGCGCCCTGGTGGCTCACTTCGCCGACCATCCAAACACCATCCCCGGCGTGACCGACGAGGGCGGATTGGCCGGCGGCAGCGACGCCGCGCTGCGCGCCGCGGTGGCCTACGTGGCCGGCATGACGGATCGTTTCGCCATGCATTGCTGCTTGTCCGACTTGGGCTGGAACCCCGAGCAGCTGCCGCGCGGCTTCAACGGACGGTGAGCTCGCGGCGGTAGATCCGCACCGGCCCGGCCGCCATCAACTTGGCCGCCAACGCATCGAATGCAGCCGAGATCTCGCTACCCGGATCGGCGATGCGCACGGGCACGCCGTCGTCGCCGCCTTGGCGCAGCGACGGGACAAGGGGGAGCTGGCCGAGCAACGGCACCTCCAGGGCGTCAGCCAGGGCTTGACCTCCACCTCGACCGAACAGTTCGTAACGCGTGCCGTCGTCACCGGTGAACCACGTCATGTTCTCCACCACGCCGCGCACGGGCAACTTGAGCCGTCGGGCGGCATAGGCGGAGCGCTGCGCCACCCGTTGGGCCGCTCCTTGGGGTGTGGTCACCACGTAGATCTCGGCGCGTGGGAGGTACTCGGCGAGCGACAGGGCCACGTCACCGGTGCCCGGCGGCATGTCCACCAACAGAAAGTCGGGCTCACCCCAGTAGGCGTCGACGAGGAACTGCTGCAGGGCCTTGTGCAACATGGGGCCCCGCCAGATCACGGGCTGCTCGTCGGGGACGAAGTAGCCCATGGACATGCAGCGCACCCCGTGCACGATCGGCGCAATGAGCAACGAGCCGACGGCCACAGGGTCGCGATCGACGCCGAGCATCTTCGGCACCGAGAAGCCGTACACATCGGCGTCGAGCAGTCCCACCTGCGCCCCCGCCGCGGCCAGCGCCACGGCCAGGTTCACGGTGACCGAGGACTTGCCCACTCCGCCCTTGCCCGAGGAGATACCCACCACCCGGGTGCGAGAGCCGGGGGCCATGAGCCGGTTGGGCCCACCGGGGTCCACCGGCTCCGCTCCGGCCGGCATGGCCAGACGCCACACCAGATCGGCGGTCTGCTCCTCGTCGAGGGCGACGAAGGTCACCACCACTTCGCCCAGGCCGGGCAGCTCGCCCAGGGCCCGTTGCAGGCGACGGACCAGCTCGGCTCGGCCCGGCCAGCGAGGGGCGGGCTCGCCCAAGGTGACCGTCACGGACTTTCGACTGGTGCGCACCTCGTGGATCAGGCCGAGCTCGCCGATGGCGCGCTGCAGCTCGGGATCCTCGACGCCGGAAATGGCGGCGCGCACATCCGCTTCGTTGACGGCCACGGGGTCTCCCAAGTACGGCACGACCAGGGACTTCGCCGTACCACCAGGTAGACTAGTGCCGTGCATGGAGCCCCCGACCGGGAGGATGCCGGGCCCGCCGACCGCCGGTTCTCCGCCGCGGTGGCCGCGGTGACCTCCGCGTTCGGGGACCCGACGCGACGTGAGATCTACCTTCACGTGCGCTCGCATCCAGGAGCAACGGCCTCCGAGGTAGCTGCCGCGTTCTGCCTGCACCCCAATGTGGCGAGGCACCATCTCGATCGGTTGGCCGCCGGCGGGTACCTCGAGGTCAGCCTCGAGCGACCGCCCGACGCCGGGGCGGGACGCCCATCCAAGCGCTATCGCGCCGCCGACGCGGTGGGGAGCGATCCCACCTTGGACATGGTGACGCATCGAGACGACCTGCTGGTATCGCTGTTGGCCGAGGCCCTCAACCTGCTCGGCCCCGAGGTGGCCGAGCGCATGGCGGAACGCGTCGGCGAGGATTTCGGGCAGCACCTGGCCGAACGCATGGAACCGGGCGAAGGCCAGCGATCACTGCGCGGCGCCATGCACGCCATCGCCGACGCCCTCACCGCGCATGGGTTCGCCGCCCATGCCGAGGACCACGGCGAGCTCACCACGGTGGTGGCCGAACACTGCCCCTTCGGCGATGCCGCCGCCCAGTACCCGGTGATCTGTGCGGTGGACCGCGGCATGGTGCGCGGCTTGCTGTCGGGACTGTGCGGCATCGGGGTCGACGACCCGATTCCCGTGACGCTCTCGTCGCGGGCGCGCGGCGACGACGCCTGCGCCGCCTCGGTCTGATCGCGCTGCGCCACTACCTCGACCACGCTTCGACCTCTCCGCCTCGGCCCGAGGTGGTCGCCGCCATGGTGCAGTGGCTCGAGCACGCAGTCGATGACGCGGCGGCGGCTGACCCCGGCCGCGTGCACACCGAGGGTCGATTGGCCCGAGCCGTCGTCGAAGACGCCCGCGACAAGGTGGCCGCCCTGCTCGGGACCACCCCTCGTCAGGTGGTCTTCACCTCGGGAGGCACCGAGGCCGTCCACGCCGCGGTGTGGGGAGCGACGCGCGCTCACGCGGGCCGGCCCGTCGTCATGGCCGGCGTGGAGCACTCGTCGGTGCGCGACAGCTCATCTCGTCTGGCGCCTGTGCTGGAGGTGGCGGTCGACGCCCTCGGACGGATCGACCCCGACGCCGTGAGCCGTGCGCTCGAGGCTGCGGGTGGCGACGGTGGTGATGGCGGTGCCGCCCTCGTGCACTGCCAGTGGGCGAACCACGAAGTAGGCACCGTGCAACCGCTCGTCGAGGTGCTGCAGCGTTGCCGGCGCCGGGACGCATGGGTGCACATCGACGCCTGCGCGGCAAACGGGCATGTGCCAATGCAGCTCGACGACCTTGGTGCCGACCTGGTGTCGGTGAGCGCGCACAAGCTCGGTGGACCGCCCGGAGTGGGTGCACTGGTGATCCGCCGGGGCCTGCGCATCGAGCCGCTCCTGGTGGGAAGCGAGCAAGAGCGAGGCCGCCGGGCCGGGCTCGAGAACGTCCCCGCCATCATCGGTTTCGGGGTCGCCGCGGCGGTGCTCAGTGAACCCGGGCGACTGCAGTCCGAAGCCGACGCGGCCCGGCGTCGTACCGAAGGCATCCTGGCGGCGGCCACGGCCACCGAGGCGGTGACGGTGCTCGGTGATCGCCACGATCGACTGCCGCACGTGGTGTGTCTCTCGGTCGAGGGAGTAGAGGCCGAGGCCGTCCTGCTCGGTTTGGACCAGGCCGGCATCGCCGCGCACTCTGGGTCCGCCTGCTCGTCCGAGGCGTTGGCACCGTCCCCTGTACTCGAAGCGATGGGTGTCGACGCCGAGCGTTCTCTGCGCCTGTCGGTGGGATGGTCGAGCACCGACGGGGACGTCGAAGCTTTTGCGGGCGCCTTTGCGGCCGTGGTGGGTCGCCTCCGGGCCCTGCGGAGCTGATCAGGAGGCGGGCAACGTCGGCGGCTTTTGCCCGGCCTCGGTGTACGCCCTGGTGACGAAAGGCGCGGCGGCTTCGAGCTGTGCACTCGACGGGTTGTCGGCCAAGAAAAGTCGGAACTCGCCCACGGCACCGACGGGATCGCCATCGACGAGGAGCATCGATCCCAGATAGAGATGCGGCGCCGGTTGAGCGGGGGCGTCTCGCTGGGCGCGCTCCTCGTCGTTCTGTCCGTCACTGAGTAACGCCGAGCTCTTGGCTTCGACTCCCGCTTGATACTCGAGCCAGCCCGTCTCCGACAAGGCCGCCACGTTGCTCGGATCAGCGGCGAGGACTTCGTGATAGAGCTGCAGAGCTCCGGTGGCGTTGCCCTCCTCCTCCAATGTCTCGCCTTGCAGAAGCGTGCGCTGGAGCTGGCGCCCAGGGCTCAAGGTGACCGACCCTGTCACCGTCTCGCCCGGCAGTCGGGTGCCGGTGGCGGACGCCACCGCCACGGCCGCCGCCACCACGAAGACCACCACTGCTCCCCCGATGATCACGAGCCGGCGGCGAGATCGGTGGCCGGGTGGCGTGGCGGTGTCAGGCGCGTCGAAGTCAGTCGTGGCGCGTTTCTCGGCATCGACATCTGGCTCATCGGCCCGGGTGCGATCGCGCAGCGTGCGCAGCACACCGGCGGCACGCGCCGTGTAGCTGTCGCGCAGCGCCACATAGTCGGCGTCGCTCAAGTCGCCCACATTGTGCTCGACCTCGAGATCCTCGATCGACCGCAGCAAGAACTCCCGCTCGTCTTCGAGCTCGTGACGACTTTCTGTGTCGCTCACGTCGGGCCTGATTCGTCAATAGTCGTCACCGCCTGCGCCAGCGCGCTCGTCACCAAGGCCCTGTCGTCGGCCGACACCACCGCCGTGGTGACGCGGCGGCGACGCCAGAACAAGGCCGCCAAGGCCGCCACGCCGGCGGCAATGGCCACGAGGGGCACGATCCACACCAGCCCCGAGATGCCCCGTGCCGACGGGGTCAGCAGGATCGAGGTGCCGTAGCGCGACACCATGTAGGCGTCGATCTCCGCCGTACTTTGCCCGGCGCGCACCCGGTCGAGCACGACCTGGCGAATGGCCGCCGCCGAGGCGGCCGAGGAATCGAGCACCGACGCGTCCTCACAACTCGGACAGCGAAGCGAGGCGTCGATGGCAGTAGCACGCTCTGTGGGGCCGACCGGCTGCGGCTCGCTGCGCCCGATGACCAGGGCGACACCGACCACGCACACGAGCACGATCCACGGCATCCACCCGCGCCACGGGTGCCGAGCGCGCGTCACGCCGCCGTCTCTTGGGCCCGTCCCAACCAGTAGTCGAGCTCGCCGGCGGTGATGGGTCCGTCGAAGTGGGCGGCCACGATCTGGGTTGGGGAGATGAGAAACGTCTCGGGCGGACCACGCACGCCATAGGACAACGCAATCTGCCCGTCGGGGTCACTCAGCGCCGGCCACGTCCCGCCTGTTGAGGCCAGGAAGCTGCGGGCGGCCGAAGCCGTGTCGTCATAGACGACACCCACCAAGGCGGGCTGGTCGACCCCGCGGTGCCGGTAGGCGAAGGTCACCAGGTCGGGTTCTTCCTGCTGACACGGCGAACACCAGCTGGCAAAAAAGTTGAGCACCACCCAACGGCCCCGGTAGGCGCGCAGATCGAAGGGCGTGCCGGCCAGTGTCGTGCCCAGCACGGGGGGAGCGACGTGGCCGAGCAATGGCGTATCCACCTCGGTGGCACTGGCCGACGGCCGAGTGGCGAGCACCGCCGTCAGCCCCACCCCGACGACCAGTGCCCCCAGCGGCCCAGCGCGTCGTGTGGCGGCGAGGGCGCTCGCTCACGACACCGGCGCGCCCAACCGGCCGCCGTCGACATCGGCGTCGTCACCGGTCGCCACGCTGATGTCGGCGTCGACAGCAATGTCGGTAGTGCCATTGGCGCCCAGAGTGCCATTGGCGCCCAGAGTGCCATTGGCGTCGGTGGCGCCGTCGTCGTTGTCATGGGGGCCAGGTCCGTTGCCATGGCGAGCGGCCAGCGAGGGGACGAGGGCGGACACAGGATCGGTCGCTCGACGGCGCCGTCCCGGAACCGCCGCCAGTACGGAGCCGAGCACGAGTACGGCCCCGCCCAGCCAGAGCCACATCACCAGCGGCTGCACGGTGACGCCGATGGTGACGGGCCCCGTGCTTCGCGCCGGCAGGTTGTCGACGGTGAGGTACACGTCGTCGAAGACGCTCGAGTCGATGGCGGGTGTGCCCACGGGCTCGGTACCGCTACCGAACTGGCTCACCGCCGGCGTGTAGGGCCCGTGCCCGTTCACCACCACCAGCGCCTCGGTGGCCGAGCGAGCGGGCGTGGTGATGAAGCTGAGGCCGTCGTAGCCGATACGCGTGCCGGCGAAGGTGGCACTGTGACCCGGCCGCAAGGTGACCTCGCCGCGATGGGCGAACGAAGTGGCCGCCGCCAGGGCCACGGCGATGATGACCACGCCCAGATGCACCACCATGCCGCCGTTGGCCCGGCCCACCAGCCCCTGCCACCACGGTGCCCCATGACGGCGGGCCGCCCCCGCCGACAAGACGAGCTGGCGGACGTTGGCGGCCGCGGCGAAGCCGGCCAGACCGAAGGCGATCAGTGGCACCACACCGCGCACCCCGCCCGCCACGCAGGCCACGATGACAAGGCCACCCACCCACGCCGGCACCACCAAACGCGTTCGCAAGGTGTCGACGGTGGTCTTGCGCCACGGCAAGGCCGGGCCCACGGCCATGAGCACCAGCAGGGCCAGACCGATGGGAAGCGTCATGGTGTCGAAGTAGGGCGCTCCCACCGTGAGCTGCTGGCCGCGAAACGCCTCGTACAGCAGCGGGAAGACAGTGCCGAGGAGCACGACGAACGCGATGGCCACGAACAGCAGGTTGTTGAGGAGGAAGGCGCCTTCGCGCGACAGCGGGGAATCGATCCCACCGGGCGAACGCAATCGGTCACCTCGCCAGCACGATCAGGCCCACTCCGGTGACGAGCACCACAGCGAAGAACACGATGAGGGCCGGTCCGATGTCGGAATCCGAAAAGGCGTGCACCGACTGGATCACGCCGGAGCGCGTGAGGAAAGTACCGAGGATGGTCAGGCTGAAAGCCGAGACCAACAGCGACAGGTTCCACACCCGCAGCAAGCCGCGCCGCTCCTGGACGAGCACCGAATGCAGATAGGCGGTGCCGACCAGCCACGGAAGCACCGACGCGTTCTCCACGGGGTCCCATGCCCAGAACCCGCCCCAGCCGAGCACCTGATACGACCACCACGCCCCAAGCAGGATGCCCACCGTGAGAAACGCCCACGCGAACAAGGTCCAGCGCCGCGTGGCCAGTTGCCAGCCCTCCCCGATCCGTCCCGTGATCAGCGAGGCCATGGCGAAGGCGAAAGGGATGGTGAACCCCACGAACCCCATGTAGAGCAAGGGGGGGTGGATGGCCACCAGCGGGTTGTCCTGGAGCAAGACGTTGGGACCAAGGCCGTTGGCAGGCGATGCTCCCGACACGGTGGTGAACGGGTCGGCGGGGCCTGCCATCAATCCGAAGAAGAAGGCGGCCACGGCCAAGGTGACCAAGGTGGCCCAGCCCACCAGCGGATCAGTGGCACGGCGGCGAAACCGCCACACCATGGCGTTGATGTACCCGGCCAGGATGAGGCCCCACAACAAGATCGAACCGGCCAGCGCCGACCACATGCCGGTGATCGTGTAAAGCAACGGCGTCTGGCGGCTCGAGTTGCTGGCCACGTAGGCAAGAGAAAAGTCGTGGGTCAGCAGCCCCCGCTCGATGGCCACCGTGGCGAGCACGGCGCCGGCGAGAAGAAGCCCGGCATAAACACGCCCGGCGCGCAGTGCCTCAGGCCGCTTGGCGATGAGGCCGTAGCCGAGCACCACCACCCCGATCACCGATGCCGCCAGGCCCACCAGCACGCCGGCATGGCCAAGCGCAGCGTTCACCTCGCCGTCCCGTCGGGCGCCCGCACGCGTTTGGGGTGCTGCTCGATGTACTGGGACGTGTGGTCCACGATGATCTGGTTCGAAAAGAACGTGGCGCCGTCGAAATGGCCCACGACGACGACGGGGATGTCGGGCTGGAACAGCTGCGGGGGGTTGCCGGTATTGACCACGGCCACGCTGTGGCCGGTGCCGGCGGCTGTGAAGTCCACGCCGTGGCGACTGCGACGCACTGTGCCGGGCACCACCAGGCCCTCGAGACGAAACGTCTGGGACCCGAGCATGGCTTTATGAGACAGCGCCTGGTCGACAGTCTCGAAGTAGTTGAAAGAACCCCCCAAGCCCTTGATGGCGAGGAACACGAACGCGGCCAGGAGCACCGCCCCGGCGGCCAGGAGCCGGGCGCGCGTGCCGGGGCCGCCACGGCCGGGGCGACGGGCGTCAGGCGCCCGCGAATCCGTCGTCGATCGCCCCGGTGACGGTGACACCAAGTCGTATTCCGCGGCGTCGCTCTCGCTGATCGCCGGAGCCCCGATCTCTGGCGGGGACGTCACTGCGTCGAGCGTTCGTGCGCCCGGGACACCTGTTCGAGGCGCCGGCGCCGTCGAATCAGCAGCAGCGCGTAGGCGCTCAGGACGCTGAGCGCCACCGTGTACCCGGCGTCGATGTACCTCACGACATCACCTCGAGCTCGGCGCGCTGATCACCGGGGCCGGAGTCGCCGCTAATGCCGGCTTCCTCCCAGCGTTCTTGCAGAGCGCTGTGCAGGTCAGCGCCTTCGTAGCGCTCGGCGAGCGTCTCGATGCGGTAGCGAATGAGGAGCAACCACACAAAGAGCAACGTAAAGGCGACGAAGCCGAGCAGCAGTGTCCAGGCCATGGCGCCGTGAATCGTGGGCGAGAGATTGGCGTTGAGCACCGTGGCTTTTTGGTGCAGCGTGTTCCACCAGTCGACAGAGAAATGCACGATGGGCACGTCCACCGCGGCGATGAGGGCGGCCACCGCGCATCGGCGAGCACGCGCATCGGCATCGCCGGGCACCTGGCGCAAGGTCAGATAGCCGAGCTGGAGCACGAGCAGCAACGCCGTGGACGTCAATCGGGCGTCCCAGGCCCACCACACACCCCACGTGGGCCGGCCCCAGATGGCACCCGTGGCGAGGGTCAAGGCGGTGAAGACGGTGCCCACCTCCATCGACGACACCGCCAGGCGGTCCCAGAATCGACTGCGCGTGCGCGGCCACAGCCACAAGACGCTGGACACGGCGGCTAATCCGAAGGCGCAGTAGAGCGCCACCCAGGCGATGGGCGGGTGCACGTAGACGAGGCGCACCAGGTTGCCTTGCACCTTGTCGGGAGGCGTCACCCACAAACCCAGCCACACCGTGGCCGCCACCGACACCACGGCCGCCACGCCGATGATGCGCACCACCACAGAACGAGGCGGCACCGGATTCAGGGTTCCGGTCGTCACGATGCCTCCTGCAGAGGGCCGTAGACGAGCACCCCGAGGGCCAAGTAGACGACGGCGAAGACGACCAGCAGCGACGTCCACGGGTTGCCCCCGATGCTGGCCGAGGCGGTTTCGGTGCCGAGAGCGGCCTGCCACGCTCGTGTGCCGGCCAGAAGCACAGGGGCCACCACGGGCAGCAGCAACAGCGGCAACAGCGTCTCGCGCACGCGCAGCCCACTGGAGAGAGCTCCGTAGAGGGTGCCCACCGCAGCCAGCCCCACTGTCCCCGCCACGCCGGCCGCGATCAACCCTCCCCACGAACGGACATGGGCGCCGTAGAGGATGACCACGCCGATGGTGAGAAGGACCTCGAGTACGACGAGCTCGGCGATGACGGCCATGGTCTTGCCGAGAAAGGTGCCGGCGGGGTCCACGCCGCTGAGGCGCAACCCGTCGCGCGTCCCCTCAGCCGACTCCAACGCGAAACTGCGTTGCACGGCCAACAACCCGCAGAACAGGACAGCCACCCAGAACAATCCGGCGGCGGCCTCGAGCATGGGGGCGGGGTCGGGACCCAAGGCAAAGGCGAAGAGCACCAGGACGATGATGGCGAACGGCGCCACCTGGTTGAGCACGACGCGCGAGCGCAACTCGATGCGCAGGTCTTTGCCGGCCACCAAGGCGGCGTCACGCCACATGGACGCCTCCGGCCAGGGCGATGGGCACCGTGGCGGCGCGCCCGGCCCCCGCATGGCGTTCGCCCCTGCGCTCGGCCACCACGCGGCCTCCGGCCAGGGACACCACCCGATCGGCCAGGGGCACCACGGCGTCGAGCTCGTGAGAAGCGAGCACCACGGCCGCCCCGGCATCGGCGGCTTCGATGATCACCCCGTCGAGAACGCGACGGGCATCGGCGTCCAAGGCGGCGTGCGGCTCATCGAGCAGCCACAGCGCCGGGCGGCGCGCCACCAACGCCGCCAAGGCGGCCCGGCGGCGCTGGCCTGTCGACAACTTCCCCGCCACCGTGCGCCGCGAGCGAGCCGTCAGCCCGACACGCTCCAGGGCGTCGTCGATCCGAGAGACATCTCCTCTGCCGGCACGAACGGCGAAACGGACGTTCTCGGTGGCGGTCAGGTCGTCATAGAGGAAGGGCGCATGGCCGAGCAATCCGACCTGGCTGCGCACCGTCGCTCGCTGGCGGCGCAGGTCATAGCCGAGCACCACCGCTTCGCCACTCGTCACGGCCAGCAGCCCGGCACACGCTCGCAGCAGCGTGGTCTTGCCGGCTCCGTTGGGCCCTTCGACCACCACGACCTCGCCCGCGTCGACGGACAGGTCGGTTCCGGCCAGGGCCGGGAACCGCCCGGTGAGCACGACGGCGGCGCGAAGAATCACTGCTGGGGCCATGGGGTGAGCCACATGCTACGGGTGGCCCCCCCTCCAGATCCAAGCGGCGTCAGCTCACAGACAGGCGGCCGAGGCCGATGTCGTGCAGGACGCTCGACGCGGCGGCGGACAACCAGTGCAGCTCACCGGTGATGAGCAGCACGCCAAAGCCGGCCAGAGCACCCCCGGCCACGATGTCGATGACGGCCATCCGCCGGCGTACCCGGGCGAACACGCTGGTGAGCCGACCGAAGGCCAGGCCGGTGGCCAAAAACGGCACCCCCAGGCCCAGCGAGTAGGCCACCAGCAGCACCAGGCCCGAAGTCAACGTGGAGCGGGCGGCGGCCAGCCCGAGCACGGTGCCGAGCACCGGCCCGATGCATGGCGTCCACCCGAAGGCGAAAGCCATGCCCATGACCGGCGGCGCCCACGACGCCCAGCCGCGACGGCAGCGGGTGAAAGCGCCGCTCTCGAAGGAACAGCCGCGGCGTGCCCACCCCGGCCAGGATCACGCCGAGGACCACCACCACCACGCCCGCCGCGATGTCGAGGCCGCGCTGATGATCGATCAAGAGGCGTCCGAGCCCCGAAGCGGCCGCCCCCAAGGCGGTGAAGACCACGGTGAAGCCCAGGATGAACCCGAGGATGCCGCGTAGCACCCGGCTCATGTCCCGGCGATCGCCCCCCTCCAGCTCGGCGGCCGACAGGCCCGAGACCATGGACACGTAGCCGGGGACGAGGGGGAGCACACACGGAGACAAAAACGACAGCATGCCGGCGCCAAAGGCCACCACCACCCCGAGGGGATCGGCGGAGATGGCCGCGAAGCCCAGTGCGCCGGCGGCCACGATGATCTCCTCGTCGGCGCGTCGGCGAGACGCAGCTGGGCGCGATCGGCGTCCACCATCAAGGCCACCAGCGTGGCGAAGTCGACCGTCCGCTCCCAGCCCAGCAACTTCTTGGCCTTGGAAGCGTCTCCGACGAGAAGATCCACCTCGGCGGGACGCAAGAACCGTTCGTCCACCACCACGTGTTCGGCCCAGTCCAACCCGGCATGGGCGAAGGCGACCTCGCACAAGTCGCGTACCGAGTGTGTTTCGCCGGTGGACACGACGAAGTCATCGGGCTCGTCACGTTGCAGCATCAGCCACATGGCCCGCACGTAGTCGCCGGCAAAGCCCCAGTCGCGCTGGGCGTCGAGGTTGCCGAGGTACAACTTGTCGTCGAGTCCCGCCGCGATGCGGGCCACCGAGTGGGTCACCTTGCGGGTGACGAACTCGAGCCCACGGCGAGGGCTCTCGTGGTTGAAGAGCATTCCCGACGAGGCGTGCAGGCCGTAGCTCTCGCGGTAGTTGACGGTGATCCAGTGGCCGTACACCTTGGCCACCCCATACGGGCTGCGGGGATAAAACGGCGTGGTCTCCACCTGAGGAACCTCGCGCACCTTGCCGAACATCTCCGACGACGACGCCTGATAGAAGCGGATATCGGGATCGACGATGCGGATGGCGTCGAGCAGCCGGGTCACCCCGAGTGCGGTGGTCTCGCCGGTGAGCACGGGCTGACCCCACGAGGTCTGCACGAAGGATTGGGCGGCCAGGTTGTAGACCTCGGCGGGCCGGTGCTCACGCAGGATGCCGATGAGCGACACCTCGTCGAGGAGATCACCCGACACCAGATTGACGCGATCTTGGATGTGGGCGATGCGCTCGAAGTTCACCGTCGAGGACCGGCGCACCATGCCGATGACCTCGTATCCCTCGTCCAACAGGAGCTCGGCCAGGTAGGACCCGTCCTGTCCGGTGATCCCGGTGATGAGCGCTCGTTTCGTCATGATCTCTCGTTTCGGCTTTGGAAGTCTCTCAACTCCCCCGCCAGAGCGGCGGTCGTTTCTCCAAGAAGGCGGCCATGCCTTCGGCGGCATCGTCGGTCTGGTTGGTCAGCGTGAGCATGGCGTGCAGATGGGCCAGGGCCTCCGGGGCCGCCATGTCCTGCACAGCGTAGAACGAGCCCCGACCAAGCCTCATCACCGCCGGGGACTTGGCCGCCAGGACGCTGGTGAGCTCGTCCACGGCGGCGTCGAGCTCACCATGCGGCACCATCCGGTTGACGAAGCCCATGCGCTGGCCTTCCTCGGCCGAAACGACACGGCCGGTGAGCATAAGGTCGAGAGCCTGCTTGGGAGCCATGGCGCGCAGCATGGGCACGGTGATCATGTAGGGCCACAACCCGACATTGATCTCGGGGGCGCCAAAACGAGCTTGCTCGGACGCCACCACCATGTCGCAGGCGAGGGCCAGCCCGAAACCGCCCGCCATGGCCCATCCCTGCACCCGCGCCACGATGGGCTTGCCCAGGTGCCACATCTCCTGGAACAGCTCGGCCAGGGTGCCGCGCGAACTCATGGGTGGCCAGGAAGCCGGGGCCGTCCTCCCCGCCATGGCCCATCCCGCCCAGATCGGCCCCGGCACAAAATGCCTGGTCACCGGCGCCGGCCAGGACGACGACATGGACCTGGGGGTCGCTGCGGGCGGCGGCAAAGGCCGCTCGCAGGCCGGCCATGACCGTCCATGACATGGCGTTGCGGCGCTCGGGCCGGTTGATGGTGATGCGCGCCACCCCGCCGGCGTGCTCGGTGAGGACCTCGTCGGGGGCGGAGACAGGCACGGGGGCAGACACGGCTGGCACGGTAGCGCCGTTGCTACGGTGGCCGCCTCGTGGGCAACACGGTGGCCATGGTCTCGTTCCGGTTGGGTGGGTCCGACGGCGTGTCGGTGGAAGCCGCCAAGTGGTCCCGGGCCTGGACGCAACTCGGGTTCCAGGTGGTGACCGTGGCCGGCGAAGGCCCCGTCGACCATCTCCTCCCCGGGCTGGCCATCGGGGCCTCCCAAGCCCCGACCCGCGCCGAAGTAGCCGCCGCCCTCGACGACGCCGAGGTGGTGGTGGTCGAGAACTTGTGCTCCTTACCGCTCAACCCGGGTGCTGCCGCCGTGGTGTCTCAGGTCATGGCGGACAGACCGGCCGTGCTGCACCACCACGACCTGCCCTGGCAGCGACCGCACTTCGCCGGCTACCCCCCGCCCCCCGACGACCCCCATTGGGTCCATGTCACCTTGAACGACCTGAGCCGCCGCCAGCTGGCCGAGCACGGCATCACCGCCACCGTGGTGCGCAACACCTTCGACACCGAGGCGCCCGGCGGCGACCGTGACGGCACCCGCCACGGCATGGGTCTGGACCCGGCCGAGCGGGTCGTGCTGCAGCCCACCCGGGCCATCGCCCGCAAGAACGTGGCGGGCGCCATGACGCTGGCCGAGGACCTCGATGCCACGTACTGGCTCCTCGGCCCCGCCGAGGATGGCTATGGCCCCGAGCTCGACGCCCTGGTGGCGGCGGCACGCCGCCGCCACCTGCGCGTGCTGCTCGGCTACGGCCCGGCCGGCGAAGGTTCGGTGGTGGCCGACGCCTACGCGGCGTGCGACGTGGTGGCGTTGCCCTCGACGTGGGAAGGGTTCGGCAATCCGGCCCTCGAGTCCGCCGTCTACCGGCGCCCCCTGGCCATCGGCGCCTACCCGGTGGCAGCCGAGCTGGCCGCTTATGGCTTTCGCTGGTTCTCGCCTGAGGACCCCCCGCCACTGCGCAGGTGGCTGGAGCACCCCGAGGCCGGGTTGCTGGAGCACAACCTGGCTATTGCGAGGGCGTCGTTCTCGGTGAGGGATCTGCCCGATCGTCTGGCCCCGGTGCTCGCCTCGGTGGGAGTTACTCTCCGGTAGCAAGCGGGTTACGCTCAGCGGCGATGGTGCAGGATTCCGAGATGCGCGCCTCGCCTGTCGGGGCCAAGCGCTTGCCCGCTGATCGTCGGCGCGAGCAGCTGCTCGACGTCGCCCTGCGGTTGTTCGCGGTGCGGGGATTGACGGCGACCACCATGGATGACATCGCTGAGGCGGCCGGCGTCACCAAGCCTCTGCTTTACCAGCACTTCGATTCGAAGCGAGCCCTCTACTTGGAGCTGGTCGACTCGGTGGCCGACACCATGCTGGGGGCCATCAGCGAGGCCGTGGCCGCCGCCGACGGCCCGCGCCAACAAGTCGAAGGCGGGTTCGCCGCCTACTTCAACCTCGTGGTGACCCGCTCCGATGCCTTCACTCTCCTCTTCGGCAGCAACGTGCCCAACGACGCCGAGCTGTCACGGGCGGTGCGACATGTCGAGGAATCCATTGCCGAAGTGGTCGGCGCCCTCATCGACGCCGGTTTGGACGAGGACCACCGCCGCCTGCTGGCCCATGCCGTGGTGGGCATGGCCGAAGGTGCGAGCCGCCACTTCCTCGAGCACCGGGCCGCATCCGACGGCCCCGCCGATGCATCGGAGGCGACGCGCCTGGCCGCCCGGCTGGCCGACCTGGCCTGGGCCGGGTTGCGCTCCGTGCACCCGGATTGAAAACTCTACCAACCCGGTGGACTTTGGGTTCCGCTCACCGACGTGGGCACTTTGACGAGGTGAGGCCGTGACGACGAGGGCCAATTCCATCTTCAGCTTCCCGAACCCGGTGAACGAAAAGGCGGCGCGTCGTGGCCGGCGGGGTCGTGGTCATGTGCGTCTTGACCATCGCACTCGACCAGCCGTGGTGGTTGGTGGTGCTCGCCTACGGCTTTTGGGCCCGCGTGCTCACGGGGCCGACGTTGAGCCCCCTTGGACAACTGGCCACGCGGGTGGTGGCCCCCGCCTTGGGACCGGCCACCGAGGTGGCGGGACCGCCCAAGCGTTTCGCGCAGGCCATGGGCGTGGCGTTCAGCTCCACCGCGCTCGTGCTGTGGTTCGGCTTCGACCAGCATGTCGCCGCCTTGGTGGTCACCGGGCTTTTGCTGGGGGCGGCCTTGTTGGAGTCGGCCTTCGGGATCTGCCTCGGTTGCAAGATCTTCGCCCGGCTCATGCGGGCCGGGCTCGTTCCCGCCGAGGTGTGTGCGGCGTGCGCCGATGTGAGCCGCCGGCTCAACCCAGCTTGAGCGCCAGCTGGGCGGTAAGGACGGCGAGCTCGGCGGCACACGCGGCGTAATCGTCGTCATCGCCGCCGGCGGGATCCGCCACGTCGCCTTGGTGCTGCGGATCGACCTGATCCAACTCGAGGGCAGCCACCCGCGGCGCCAGCGCCCCGGGACCTGGGGCCAGTCGCTCGGCCAGGTAGGACAGCGTGGCCGTGCGCGCCGCGGCGACGGGGTGACGTCGGCGAACGAACAGCACATGCTCCGTCGCCATGGCGATGACGAGATCAGCCGACGCGATGTCGGTCTCGGTGAGCTGGCGGCTGCGATGCGCCGGTGCTTCGAGACCCACTCCATGCAGGGCTTGGCGGGTGCGTATGGATATGGGTTGGTGCTCGATCACATGGGTGCCGGCCGTGGTCAGGCGGACGGGAACGCCGTGGGCCGCCATCATGGCGCCGGCCATCACCGAACGAGCCGCATTGCCGGTACACAGCACCACCACATGAGGACGGTCGTCTTCGGGCATCGGCCGCCACGCTAACGGGCGGGGCGGGAGCGACTGGCGCTTAGCCGCGCCCGGCTCTACTGGGACGGGGCTCCCAGCGCCAGCGGCGCAGCGACACGATGATACCGATCACCCCCCACAGGAGCATCCACTTGATGTCGCCCCACCCCCACGGCGAGATCCCCGGGGCCAGATGTCCGAAGGGCCGTTTGGCGGCCAGGATCAGATGGCGCACGGGAAAGTAGTTCGAGAACTTGGCAAGCCCCGAGTTGTTCGGGATCGGGTACCACAGCCCGGCCAGAAACAGCAGCACGAAGAACACGATGCTGATCATCGGCCCCGCCGAATCCTGGTTCGGCACCAAGGTGCTGGCGGCCACCCCGAGCGCGGTGAAGCAGACCACCCCGATGACGATCACGACGGCAAAGGCGGCCAGGTGCTGCGGGAAGGCGACGTGGTATCCGAGCCTGCCGATCACGAGCAGCGCCACCACCTGCACGATGGTGACCACCAAGGCATTGCCGACGATCCCACCGAGCATCACCCACGTCGGCATGGGCGACAACCGCAACCGCTTGAGCAACCCCATCTCCCGGCGGATGACGAGCTGGACGCTGAGCATGTTGAAACATGCCGCCATGACGCCGTAGCAGGCGAAGGTGGGAACGTAGTACTGGATGGCGCGGATGTTGCCCAAGAAAGAGATGCGCGAGTTTCCGGCGGTGGCGCCCAGCAAGACGAGGAACACCACCGAGAACAGCAACGTGAACGAGGCGCCGACGGGGTTGAGCCAAAAAGCGAGCTGCTCGTAGTACACCTGGCGGCCCACGAGCTTGAGGTCACGCAGGCCGCGAAACTTTCCCGCGCTCATGGGCGTGGGTCCGACGAGGCCGACGCGCCGTTGGGGTCGTATCCGGTCAGTCGCAGGTAGACGTCCTCGAGGGTGGTGCGCTCCACCGTCAGCCCGATGAGCTCGGTCCCGCTGTCGAGCGCCCACCGCGTGAGTGCGGCGAGCACCTCGATCTCGGTGCCGGTGGTGATCTCCACGCTCTGCCCCGTCACCGACGTGACCGGCACCGGGAGACCCGACGGCGACGTGCCGGCTGGCAGCCGGAACCGGATGTGCGCATCGCCGACGTCGCGGCCTCCGAGGGAAGCCGGAGCTCCCTCGGCCACGATGCGCCCGCCGCTGATGACCGCCACCCGATCGGCGAGCGCCTCGGCCTCGTCCATGTAGTGGGTGGTGAGGATGACCGTGGCGCCCCCACCGGTGAGCGAGCGCACCAGGTCCCAGGCGTCGCGTCGTGCCGACGGGTCGAACCCGGTGGTGGGCTCGTCCAAGAAGAGCAGGTCGGGGTTGCCGATGATGCCGAGGCCGAGGTCGAGGCGGCGCTGCTGGCCGCCCGACAACGACTTCACGCGGGCGTTGGCTTTGGCCCCCAACCCGACCAGCTCGATGACTTCATCGACCGGGCGGGGGTGGGGGTAATACCCGGCGTTGCGCTCGAGGACCCGTCGCACCGACAGAAAGGGCTCGACGGCGAGCTCTTGGAGCACGACTCCCATGCGTTCTCGCAACATGCGGCTGGTGGAGGCGTCGGCCGGGTCGAAACCGAGCACCTCGACGCGCCCGCGGTCGCGCTTGCGAAAGCCTTCGAGGATCTCGACGGTGGATGTCTTTCCGGCCCCGTTCGGTCCGAGCAGTGCGAACACTTCGCCGGCTTTGACCTCGAAACTGACATCGATGACGGCGTCGACCTGCGCGTAACGCTTGCAGAGGCCTTCGACGACGACGGCCGGCATGGAGCCGACGTTAGAGGACGGTGGCCTCAGGGGGTGGGGGCGGGCGTCAGGGGATATGGATTCCGGAGATGGCGCGGGCCACGATGAGGCGCTGGATCTCCGAGGTGCCTTCGAAGATCGTGTAGATCTTCGAGTCGCGGTGCCACCGCTCCACGGGGTGCTCACGGATGTAGCCGTAGCCGCCCATGATCTGGATGGCCTGCTCGGTCACCCACACCGCCGCCTCACCCGCAAAGAGCTTGGACATCGAGCCTTCGCCGGCCTCATACGGCTTGCCGGTGGCACCCATCCACGCGGCGCGCCAGATGAGCAGCCTCGAGGCGTCGATGCGCGTCTTCATGTCGGCCAGCTTGAAGGCGATGCCCTGATTCTCGATGATGAGCCGGCCGAACGCCTTGCGCTCCTTGGCGTAGTCCAAGGAGTACTCGAAAGCGGCGCGGGCGATGCCCAAGGCCTGGGCGCCCACCGCTGGGACGCGATGACTCGAAGGTGCGCATGGCCGCTTGCGACGTGGTCCGCTTGCCCTCGCGGGCGCGAGCCAGCTTCTCGTCCAGCTTGTCTTTGCCGCCGAGCAGGCAGCTGCCCGGCACCCGCACGTCGTCGAGGATGACCTCGCCGGTGTGCGAGGCCCGGATCCCCATTTTCTTGAACTTCTGGCCCGCCGTGAGCCCCGGCGTCTTGGGCGGCACCACGAAGCTGGCTTGGCCGCGAGAGCCCAGCTCAGGGTCGACGGCGGCCACCACCACGTGAATGTCGGCGATACCGCCGTTGGTGATCCACGTCTTGGTCCCGTTGATGACCCATTCGTCTTTGGCCTCGTCGTAGACGGCCCGGGTACGCAACGAGCTGACGTCGGACCCGGCATCGGGCTCGGAGACGGCAAAACACGCCAGCTGGATCTTGTCCGGTGTCCCGAAGCACTGCGGGCCCCACTCCATCAGCTGCTCGGGGGTTCCGTTGGCGGCGATGCCGGCCACACCGAGTTGGCTGCCGAAGAGGGCCAGCGCGATACCGGCGTCACCCCACGCCATCTCCTCGTGGACGATGGGAAGCATGAGACCGGTCTTGTCGAAGAAGGCCTGGGAGGTGAAGTCGAACGAGTAGAGCCCGATCTTGGCGGCTTCCTCGATGACCGGCCAGGGGGTCTCCTCGCGTTCGTCCCATTCGTGGGCGACGGGCCGTATGACGTTCTCGGCGAAGTCATGGACCCATTTCTGGATCTGCACCTGGTCCTCGTTGAGGTCCATCGAGAAATCAGCCATGTCATTCCTCCTGCCCGGGCCCGGGGCGCCTTTACCGGCGAGACAACCCTGCCCCGTGGTGGCCCTGTCCCGCTTGTTACTCAACGGTAACCTAGCCGACCGCCCTCGACAACCACCTAGCCGTATTCGGCCAAATACCTCGTTGACCAGGGACGACTCGGCGCCGGGGCTCAGCGGTGCAGACGAGTCCCTTCGGCAGTGTCTTCGACGTTCCACCCCGCCGCGTCGAGTTCCTGGCGGAGGGCATCGGCACGGGCCCAGTCTCCCGACGCCCGCGCCTCGTCGCGCTCGGCGCACCAGCGCGGCGGTGGCGTCGTCCAGCACTTGCCCACCACCGCGCAGGACCAGGCCCACCGCCCCACACGCGACGGCCACGGTGACAGCCAGGGTCCGCGCCGCCTCGTCCTCGCCGTCGTCGGCCAGGCTGTTGGCCCGGCGGACGAGATCGAAGATCCCCGCAAAAGCCGCCGCCGTGTTCAAGTCGTCGTCCATGGCGGCGCCAAAGGCGTCGATGGAACCGGCATCGGCTCCCGCACCCAGCGCGTCGCCAGCGCGGACGGTGGCGAGCGCAGGGCTGAGATCGAAACGACGGGCCAACGCGTCAAGGCGTCCGAGCGCTTCTTCGGCCTCGGCCATGGTCTCGGGGGTGACCTCGACGGGCGAGCGGTAATTGCTCTGCAGCAACAGGAGCCGGTAGGCGCGCCCGTCGGTGCGCGCCAAAAGGTCGGCCAAAGAGGTGAAGTTCCCCAGTGACTTCGACATCTTCTCGCCACCGGTGATCACGTGCCCGTTGTGCGCCCAGTGGCGGGCGAAGGCGCGCTGCGCCGCCACCGCTTGGGCCCGTTCGTTCTCGTGATGGGGGAAGGCCAGATCGATGCCCCCACCGTGAAGGTCGAAGTCCTCGCCGAGCAGGTCCAAAGACATCACGACGCATTCGGTGTGCCACCCCGGCCGTCCTGCGAACCACGGGGACTCCCACACCGGCTCACCCGCCTTGGCTTTCTTCCACAACGCGAAGTCCAGCGGGGAGCGCTTGTGCTCATCGAGTTCCACCCGGGCCCCCGAGCGCAGCGAGTCGAGGCTCTGGCGGGCCAGCAACCCGTAGCCGGCCACAGTGTCGACGGCGAGATACACGCCGTCGTCGGTGACGTAGGCGAACCCGTCGTCGACGAGCTTCGTCACCAGGGCCACCATGTCGGGCACATATGACATGGCGTGCGGTGTCTCGTCGGGACGCTTGACTCCCAAGGCGTCCATGGCCCGCCACCACTCCTCTTCGTACCGGATGGCCACCTCCGAAGGCGGGCACCCCTCCTCGTTGGCCTTGGCGATGATCTTGTCGTCGATGTCGGTGATGTTGGACACGTAGCTCACCTCGAGTCCGGAGAACTCCAGGTAGCGGCGCAACACGTCGAAGGCGATGGAGAAGCGGCCGTGGCCGATGTGCGGGATGTCATAGACGGTGGGCCCGCACACGTACATCGACACCTTGCCGGGCTCCCGCAACGCCAAGGGCTTGACCGAACCGGTGGCCGTGTCGTGGAGGCGCAGCACTCCGGTACGGTAACGCGACTATGGCCACGTCCGACACGACTCCCCGCCCGGAGCTGGAGGCGCCCCGGCAGCCCACGGTCCCCGAACGCCCGTCTATCGACGGCCTCGAGGCCAAATGGGGGCAGCACTGGGAGGAGGACGGCACCTATCACTTCGACCGTTCGGCCGAGCGCAGCGATGTGTACGCCATCGACACGCCACCGCCCACGGTCTCGGGGTCGCTGCACGCCGGCCACTGCTTCTCCTACACCCACACCGACACCGTGGCCCGGTTCCAGCGCATGCAGGGCAAGCGCGTCTTCTATCCGATGGGATTCGACGACAACGGACTGGCCACCGAACGACGGGTGCAGAACTACTACGGAGTGCGCTGCGATCCGAGCCTGCAATACGACCCCACCTTCACGCCGCCGGCGAAACCCGGGGACCAACCCATTTCGGTGTCGCGGCCCAACTTCATCGAACTGTGCGCCACGTTGGTGGCTGAAGACGAAAAAGCCTTCGAGGCACTGTGGCGCACCTTGGGGCTGTCGGTGGACTGGCGCCATACGTATACGACGGTGGGAACGCATTCTCGGCGGGTCTCGCAGCGCGGCTTTCTGCGCTTGCTCGCCGAAGGACACGCCTATCTCTCCGAAGCGCCCACCCAGTGGGACATCGACTTCCAAACAGCGGTGTCCCAAGCGGAGATGGAAGAGCGCGAGGTGCCCGGCGCCTATCACCGCATTCGCTTCGAGCAGGCGGACCCGTCCGGATCGGGCGGCACCGGCTCCTACGTCGAGATCGAGACCACCCGGCCTGAGTTGCTGCCGGCCTGTGTCGCCCTGGTGGCTCATCCCGATGACAAGCGCTATCAACCGCTCTTCGGCACCGATGTCCTCACACCGCTGTTCGGCGTCAAGGTCCCCGTCGTCGCTCATGTCCTGGCCGATCCCGAAAAAGGCTCGGGTATCGCCATGATCTGCACCTTCGGTGATACCACCGACGTGACGTGGTGGCGCGAGCTGCGGCTGGCGACGCGCACCATCGTGGGGCGCGACGGACGGCTGCAACCGGTGGAATGGGACGGGCCGCAGTGGCCGTCACAAGACCCGCCGTCGGCGGACAGCGCCTACGCGGCGCTGGCCGGTCGCACCCTCGCCCAGGCCCGGCGGGCCGTGGTGGAACAGCTGGTGGCCAGCCACGACCTCATCGGGGAGCCTCGGCCCATCACCCATGCGGTGAAGTACTACGAACGCGGCGAACGTCCCCTCGAGATCGTCTCCAGCCGGCAGTGGTACGTCCGCACCCTGCCGCTGCGGGCCCGGCTCCTCGAGCGCGGGCGCGAGCTCAACTGGCAACCGCCCTACATGGTGCACCGCTACGAGGCGTGGGTGGAAGGACTCAACGGCGACTGGAACATCAGCCGGCAGCGGTTCTTCGGAGTGCCCTTTCCGCTGTGGTACCCGATCACCGGCGACGGGGCGGTGGACTACGACCACCCCATCGTCCCCGCCGAAGACGCCTTGCCTGTCGACCCTTCGAGCGACGTGCCCCCCGGGTATCGAGCCGATCAACGAGGCGTCCCGGGCGGCTTCGAAGGAGATCCCGACGTCATGGACACCTGGGCGACCTCGTCGCTCACGCCGCAGATCGCCGGTGGGTGGGTGGACGATCCCGATCTCTTCGCCCGGGTGTTCCCGATGGACCTGCGCCCACAAGCCCATGACATCATCCGCACCTGGCTCTTCTCCACCGTGGTGCGAGCCGAGCTCGAGAACCACAGCCTGCCGTGGTACAACGCGGCCATCTCGGGATGGGTGCTCGACCCGGACCGCAAGAAGATGTCGAAGTCCAAAGGCAACGTCGTCACCCCGCTGCCGTTGCTCGAGACCCACGGGGCCGACGCCGTGCGCTACTGGGCTTCGTGTGGCCGCCCTGGTACCGACACCGCCGTGGACGAAGGCCAGATGAAAGTCGGACGGCGCTTGGCCATAAAGGTCTTGAACGCGTCGCGCTTCGCGTTGACGCGCCTCGAAGACGGCGCCGCGCCGTCGGCCACATCTGTGACCGCCCCGTTGGACCTCTCCATGCTCAGCGGCTTGGCCCGATTGATCGAAGAAGCCACCGCGGCCTTCGAGGCCTACGACTATGCCCGGGTCTTGGAACACACCGAGGCCTTCTTCTGGTCGTTTTGCGATGACTACGTCGAGCTGGTCAAGGCCCGCTCCTACGAAGACCCGGCCGACCCCGGACCCCAGTCGGCGCGCGCCGCGTTGGCACTGGCCCTGTCGGTGCTGCTGCGGCTGCTCGCCCCCTTCCTTCCCTTCGTCACCGAAGAGGTGTGGTCGTGGTGGCACGACGGATCCGTGCACCGTTCGCCGTGGCCTGGGCTCGGCGAACTACCCCCGGCGACCGCCCTGGACAGCCAAGGCACCGCCGTCCTCGACATGGCGAGCGAAGTGCTGGGCGCGGTTCGCCGAGCCAAAAGCGAGGCCAAGCGCTCCATGCGTGCCCCGGTGGCCCGCCTCACCGTGGTCGACAGCGAGGAGCGTGTGGCGTTGCTGGCGGCGGCGGTGGGCGACCTGCGCGAAGCCGCCGGCGTCATCGAACTCGTCACCTTGATCGGGCCGAGCCAGGTACTCGTCGAACTGGCCGAGGACAACCCGGCCTGATACCGCCGCGCCTGAGACGCCGAGCCTCAGGCGCCGAGCTTGAAAACCGTCATGGCGTTGTCGCGTAGGAACTTCGGCCACACGTGGTCCCGAAGCGGCACGTCGGCCAGCTCGGAGAAGATGCGTTCCAAGGTGAGCCCCATGGGGAAGTACCCGGCGTACATCACCTTGTCAGCTCCGCGCGTGTTGGCGTAGTCGATGATCGCCTTCGGGTAGTACTTGGGAGCAAACGCACTGGTCATGTAGTAAAGCCCCGGCCACTTGAGCATGAGTTTCACAGCCAATGACTCCCAAGGCTCGGCGCCGTGGCGCATCACGATGCGCAGTTCGGGAAAGTCATAGCAAACCTGGTCAAAATGCATGACGTCTTGGCACGCGGAAGGAAGCCGCGGACCGGCGATTCCCGCATTGACGATGATCGGGATGTCGAGGTCGACGCAGGTTTGATACACCGGGTAATAGCGACGGTCGCTCACCGGTACTTGCGGGTTGCAACCGGCCGGAAAGGTGCTCACGGCCTTGATGTCGTGCTCGTCGGCGGCGCGACGGATCGATCGCACCGACTCGGTGATGTTGTTGGGATCGACCTCCAAGCTGGCCTTGAATCGACCCGGGTGATCGTCGAGGGCTCGCTGGGTGGTCTTGCCGGCCAATCCCACCAGACCGACGGCAACCCCGAAGCGGTCCATCTCGCGCAACGTCACCTCGACGGGGTCCTCGGCTTCATCCTCGAGCTGATTGGGGTTGGACTTGAACATGTAGCCGATCGGTGACGACGCCGTGGCGCTGTCTTTGTCTCGCAACTGCGGCTTCATGAAATCAAAGCGGGCGCTGCCGCGCGTGCTCGGAAAGCCGATCATGAGGTCGATGACGCCGACGTCTTTGGGCATGCCCACGTCTAAGAGCTCCTTGCCGGTGAGGTGTCGGGGCCGGAGCGTAGCGCCGACCTCAGGTCGAGCTCAGTTCGACCTCAGTTCGACCTCAGTTCGAGCCGTTGGCGTGAGCGGCGAGGTAGGAGTCGAGAGCCGCTTCGCCGATCTCGGTGGGATCGCCGATCTTCTCGACCCGACCGTGCACGACGATGGCGGCCGTGGTGGCCACCGACAGCGCGGCGTGGACGAACTGCTCGGCGAGGACGACGGTGACACCCTCGTTGGCCAGGTTCCGCACCACCTCGTACAGCTCGGCGACCACCAGTGGGGCCAGGCCCATGGAGATCTCGTCGAGCAGCAACAAGCGCGGCTTGCTCACCAGCACACGGGCCAGGGCCAGCATCTGCTGCTCACCACCCGACATGGTCCCGGCCAACTGGGGCCGGCGCTGGGCGAGGGCGGGGAACCGGGCGAAGGTGTGCTCTTGGACTTCTTCGAGGCTCACCCCGGGATAGGTCCACATGAGCAGGTTCTCGGCCACGGTCAGGTTGGGAAAGACCGACCGGCCTTCGGGAATTGCAGCACAGGCCCCGCAGCGTCAGACGCTCCGGCAAGACGCCCTTAATCGACTCGCCCTCGTAACGCACGGTGCCTGAGGAGGGAGCCATGCGGCCACTGGCCACCTTGAGCAAGGTGGATTTGCCGGCACCGTTGGGCCCGAGCAGGGCAAGCACCGATCGCTCGGGGACACGAAGCGTCACACCGTGCAGCACCTCGATGCGGCCATAGGCGGCATGGACGTCGTCGAGTTCAAGCATGGCGGCCGAAGCGCCGTTGGCATGGTGGGACCCGTTTGACCCGTTGGCAACCATGGCGGGGACAGCGAACGGTACCGCCGCAGTGACGCTGATGGGAGCCCCCACGGGCGGACCAACCGGCGCACCGTTCGGAGGAGCCATGGGAGCCCCCACGGGCGGACCAACCGGCGCACCGTTCGGAGGAGCCATGGGAGCCCTCATCGGGGAGCCCAACGGCGCACCCATGGGCGGACCAACCGGAGCGCCCATGGGAGGACCGGCCGGAGGTCCGGGCGGCGGACCGGCCGCCGCACCGTTGGTAGCAATCATCACCGGCGCCGTATCCGGCCGGGCGGGCGCCTCGGTGTGGCCCTGTTGTTTGCTATCACCGAGGTAGGCGGCTTGTACGGCCGGATCGGCTTGCACGGTGGAGGGGTCCCCGCTCGCCACCACAACGCCAAAGTCGAGCACGGTGATGTTCTGGCAGACGCTCATGACGAGGCTCATGTCGTGCTCGACCAGCAAGATCGCCATGCCATGGCCGGCCAGCTCGGTGAGGACACGTCCGAGCTCCGCCGTCTCGTCGCCGTTGAGTCCCGCACTGGGCTCGTCCAAGAGCAATACCGAAGGGCTGGTGGCCAGCGCCCGAGCCAACTCGACGAGGCGAGCCAGTCCCGTGGGCAACATGTCACACGGCTCGTCGGTGACGTGGGTCAGGCCCACCCGTTCCAACAATGCGTCTGCCAACGACGACGGGGTGGAGCCCACCGGCAGCTTGCGGCGCTGGGTTTCGGCGGCCATGCGGAGGTTCTCTTTGGCCGTCATGGTCCCGAAGAGCTCGAGGCGCTGGAACGTGCGGGCAATCCCCAGGCGCGCCCGATGGTGCGGAGGGGATCTGGTGATGTCGACGTTGCCGAAGCAGATGCGTCCGTGTTGAGGCGTCTGCAGGCCGGTGATGACGTTGAAGAGCGTGGTCTTGCCCGCACCGTTGGGCCCGATGAGACCGTGCACCGTCCCCGCCGCCACCTCCAGGTTGACGTCGTCCAAGGCGTGCACGCCGCCGAAGCGAACCGATACGGCCGAAACGGAGAGGTCAGCCACGCGACGACACCGGAGTCTCGAAGGGTTGCGGGGGGGCCGACGCCGGCATTGGCATGGGCGGTGGCGCCGACACCGGAGCGGTGGTCGGCGGGCCCGCCGCGGCCATGGCCGGGACCGGGGCGGGAGCGAGAGGCGCCACCGCCGCCGTGAGGGGGGCGGTTGCTATGGCACCGGTGGCAGCTCCAGGACGTGACCGAAAGCGCTCCCACGCGTGCGAAGCCTCGGAGAACATCCGGCCCATGCCGGCGGGGTTGCGTCCGATGGCAACCACACCCACACCGACCAGCAGCTGCGTGAAGTCCGGGATCTGTGGGATGTGGGCGCCGATCACCGGACCCACGGCAATGAAGACGCCCGTCATGACGGCACCGGTCATGAGGCTGGCGCCGGCCAGCGTCACGCTGACGAACAGCACGATGCTGTAGAGGAAATTGAACTGGGCGGCGCCCACCTCGGTGTTCAAACCGCCATACAGGGCGCCGGCCAATCCGGCCAGACCAGCGGACATCGAGAGCACGGCCAGCTTGGTGACCGTCAGGCTCAGGCCCATGGTGCTGCACGCAGCCGGCGAATCGTTCATGGCCACCAGGCGCCGGCCGAAGCGCCCGCGCCGCAAGGCCCCCACACCGACGATCGCCGCACCGAGAACGACGGCCAGCAGGATGTCGAAGGAGCGGTCCGAGGCGAAGTGCATGCCGAAGATGTCGGGCCGGCCCACCGCCACCGTTCCTCCGGCGCCCATGACCGAGTTCGAGTTGAAAAAGACGTTGTCCATCAACACGGCGAACGCCAACGTGGCTAACGCCATGTACAGCCCGCGCAGCCGCAGCACCGGCAACGCCAGCACCGCACCCACCCCGGCACACACCGCCACGGCGGCGAGAATTCCCAGGATCGAGTCGCCCCCTGCCGTCCAGTGCATCATCAGGGCGCCGAGGCCCAGGAAAGAGAACTGGCACAGCGAGATCTGGCCCCCGTATCCGGACAAGGGGATCAGTGACAGGGCCAGGAGTCCGAGCACCACGGCGTCGCCCAGAGTGAAGAGGTTGTTGCCACTGAGCACGGCGGCCAGGGCAATCGTCACGACGATGACGATGCCGGCGCCCACGCCCGTCGTACGGAGGCTCGGCACCTTGGGCGGTCGCACGCGCGCCACCCGCCCGATGCTGAGGCGCACCTCGGGGATGACGAGCAACGCGATGAACAGCATGACCATGGGCAGGGCTTCGACCACATCGGTGATCTGTCCGGCGGGGACGTACCCGACGGCCATTGAGTTGGCGATGCCGAGCACCATGGCGCCGAGGAACGTCATAGGCAGGCTGCGCAACCGCCCCACCACGGCGGCCGCGAAGCAATAGATGACGAGCTCGGTGATCAAGAGGATGTTCATGTTGGGAATGGTCGGAGCCAGCAAGATCCCGCCCAGGCCGGCGAACATGACGCCGATCATCCACGCGTACGACGCGATGCGCCCCGACGGTGCTCCCGCCAACGAGGCCAGCCCGGGGTCGTCGACCACGGCGCGGATGGCCACACCCGTGCGCGTGCGTTTGAAGAACAGACGCAGCAACACGGCGGCGGCTACAGCCACCCCGACCGTCATGATCTGCTCGTAGCTGAGCGATACACCTCCGAAGGTCACCTGGTCACCGGAGAAGAACTCCGGCACGGTGTAGGTGTTGGCCTGGCTCCAGATCGTCTCCGCCAATGCCACCAGCACCAGCAGCAGACCCAAAGTGACCGACAGGCGGATGTTGGCCGACGCCCCATAGAGCGGACGCATGACGAAGCGTTCCACCACCGCTCCCAGCAGTGGGGCGGCCACGAGCAAGACCAGCGCGAAGGAGAGGATGGCGGGGAGGTGCCAGCCCTGCCAGAGCTGCCAGAACAGGTAGGCCAGCACCATGCCCATGGCCCCGTGGGCGAAGTTGAAGATGCCGGTGGTGTTGTACGTGACGACGAGGCCGCTGGCGCTGACGGCGTAGATCGAGCCCGAGACGACTCCAGCTATGAGCAGGCTGATGAATTCACTCACGCCCCGGCGCCCCCCTCATACGCGCCCCTCGCCGGCCCCCCGGCGACGTACACCCTTACTCCCATGCTCTCACCCCTGGGGGCCGTCGGGAAGAGATTCTGGCCCTCGATGCCCCATTGCTACGAAGTCGGGGCCGGCCGCACCTCAGGCGTCCAACCGGGCACGGCTAGGTACCCACTCGACGAGCAGTCGAAACCAGACGGCGGCGACGGAGCCACCCGGACGATCTTGCCCTTTTGGACCTGGGCCAAAAGGAAGCAGTTGGTGGGGACGTTTTGGGCCGGGTTGGAGGGAGGGGCCAGGCCCCCCGTGTTGAAGCTCGTGATCTTGTCGAGCGCCTCGATCAGCCCCGCGCTCGCGTCGGTTCCGGCCCCGCTGCCTTTAGGGCCTGGACGAACAACTGGGCCGATGTCCACCCGTAGACGGACTCGATCTCGAAGTCGGGGTTCGGAGTTGACCTTCCTCATCCACTTGTCGAACAGGGCGACGGCGGGAACGGAGCTGGCATCTTGACCCAGGTACAGCGCATAGGACTGGACGATGTACATCCCGTTGACAGCACTGCCCCCCAGCTTGATCAGCTGGCTCGAGTAGGCGTCGCCTTCGATGTTCATGGGATGGAAGTTCTGTTGCTGCATCTCCTCGGCGATCGTCGACGCATAGTTGTCGGGTAGCTCGAGGGTGTAAAAGAGCTGCACGCCCTTTGACTTCATGGCCAAGATGTCAGAGAGAAAGCTCGTCTCGAATGGCCCGGCGCCACGGTCGTAGATGACCTTGAACCCCACGGACTTGATGGCATCTTCAAAGGCGGTCTCAGACGACTGCGTCGAGGCCGTGGCGTCCTCCCAAAGAATTCCTACATGCTTCACCGCCGAGGGGTACTTCTTCTTCAGGTACTTGAAGAATCCCAGCGGGTAGTCGTTGGCCGGGTTGGGGAGAGATTCGTACACATTGGGGTCCACGACCATCGACGAGCTGAGCGAGAACGAGACGTCGGGCATGTGCTCGAGGTCGATGATGGTCTTCTCCGACGAGTCGAGCAAGGAGAAGCCCCCCACCATGGCGAAATCGTGCTGCGAGATGGTGGCCGTCTCCGACGCGATGGTGCCGCCGGTGAACATGCTGTCCTGGGCGTCGAGGTGGATCTTGCGGCCGTTGACGCCGCCCATCGAGTTGATGTAATCGAAGTACGCCTCGGTCCCTTGCTTCGCCCCCAAGAAGAGGCCCGGAACCGGGATGGTCAGGTCGTCGATCTGGCCCACCGTCACCGAATTGGCAGTGACACCGGGAGCGGTGCCTTCAGGCGGCGGGGCTCCTCCCGTCGTCGTCGGTGTCGTCCCCGTAGAGGAGTTCGGTGACGAGGAGCAGGCGGCCAAGACGAGCGCCAACGTCAGCACACTGATCCCCACGACAGCCGGTCGGCGCAACCTTGCCGTTGCCGCCCTCGGACCACCGCCCCGTTGCGCCGCTGCCTGACCGCTCTCGCCCACCGGACCCCCCCTTTTACGCCTGTGATGGCCCCGACTGGAACTGACCCGCAACACCTGTTGAGTCGTCCGGACCGGCTTCGACTCCGTGGCTAGGCCCCAGTCCACCACCGCTGGTGCCACTCCAGCAGGTCATGGGAACACGTTCTACTAATGGTATGTCAGATTCGTCGAGACGTGCGCTCGCCTGAGTGATGCCGGTTCCCCCCGTAGCGCCAGTGGAACCCTTGTGACCAGGCCGAACACCCGGTGTGGCGCCCTCGCCCCCATGGAGCTGCGGCGCTGGGCTCAGGCGATCTCGGCTGAGCGGGCTTCGGCTTCGGCTTCGGTGGCGGCGAAATCGGCAACCGGGGCGACCTGGGCGACTTCGACGGCGGCGGCTTCGGCCGCACCGACTTCGGCCACCGCGGCGCCGCGCCAACGGACCCCTTCGAGGAAACGCAGCACCGCCGCGATGGTGTGGGCGGTACGGACCGACGGCAGGACATCGAAGGCGTGCTGGGCCAAGGGAAGCTCGGCGTAGGCGACCGGCGCCTGAGACACGTTGCGCAATGCCTCGACGAAACGCCGGGCGTCGGCGACGGGTGCCAGCGTGTCGTTACGCCCGTGGATGACGAAAAACGGCGGTGCGTCAGGGCCGACTCGGTAGGTCGGGGAGGCTTGTTCGAAGACTTCGGGGTCATCGTCCAGGCGCTTCTTGAAGACGGTCTTTTCCAGGAACCGCAGGAACCCTTTGTCGTAGTACGTCGTTCCTCGTCCGGCCGTCATGTCGTAGATGCCGTACATCGGAACCGCCGCGTCTACCGAGGCGTCGGCGTCCTCGAATCCCGGCTGGAAGTTCGGGTCGCCGGCGGTGAGCCCGACCAGAGCCGACAGGTGCCCTCCGGCTGACCCACCGGTCACCGCGATGAAATCGGGGATCACCCCCGTACTCGGCTATGTGTTCTCGAACCCAGACGATGGCGCGCTTGCAGTCGGCGATGTGGTCTGGCCACGTCGCCTTGGGACTCAACCGGTAGTTGATGGTGACGCACACCCACCCATGGCGAGCAAGCTCGTGCATGAGTGGGAACCCCTGCTCACGCTTGTTCCCGATGACCCACGCTCCGCCGTGGATATGCACGAGCACGGGTCCGCACGTTGGCGGCGCGGCGCGGCGGCGAATGATGTCGAGCCGGTGGCGGGCCATGGCGTCGCCCACGTAGTCGATGTTCTTGACCACGGTGACTGAGCGAGCCGGACGCGGCAGCGGGTAGATGAGACGGGGGAATCGCCACATGGTCTCGTCGCCGTGAAGGGGCAAGACCACATCGGGATCCAGGGGCAGGGACACCTCTTCGGCCACCCGATCGAAAAGCCGGCCGGTTTGGCCCGAGATCACAGAGAGGCGGACAAGCCCGGCCCACGCCACCAGGTTGACGGCCAAGCCCACCCACCCCGGCCAGGAGCCGAATGCGCCTTCGATCCCGAAGACGACCGTGGCGGCGACCTGCCAGACAAGGTGCCAGACCGATAGCTCGTTGGTATACCAACCGGCGAAGAAACTCGGCACCGCCGCCGGGCCGCTGCGGGCAGGGCGAAAGGCGTTGGCCACCAAAAAGGCGCCGGCCACGCTCGCGCCTAAATAGGCCCAGGCCCACGCCATGGCGCCATCATTCTCCAAGATGCGATGATGTCGCACGTCGGCGACCGTCGGCGCCGGCTCCTGTGCAAGTGACCAGGACCGACGAGCTAGCGAAGAAGACGCCATGGAACGACTGACCGGGATCGACGCCAGCTTCCTTTATATGGAGACGCCGAGTCTCCATATGCACGTGTCGATGGCTGCGGTCTTCGACCCCAGCACCGTCCCCGGAGGGTACTCATGGGAGAAGGTGCAGCGCCTGGTCGGGTCACGCTTGTCACTGGCGCCGATCTTCCGACGTCGCCTGGTCGAGGTTCCGTTCCGGCTCGACCATCCCTACTGGGTCGATGACGCCACCTTCGACCTCGATTACCACCTCCGCCGGGCGGCCCTGCCGGCGCCGGGCGGCATGACCGAGCTGGCCGACTTCGTGGGCGACGTGTGCAGCCGTCAGCTCGACAGGTCCAAGCCCCTGTGGGAGATGCACCTGGTCGAGGGTCTCGAAAACGGCAACATCGCCATCGTGTCGAAGATCCATCACTGCACCATCGACGGGGTGTCAGGATCCGAGTTGCTGGCCCAGCTCTTCGACCTCGAGGCCCACCCGGCCGGCAAGCCTGAGAAGTTCAGCGGACCGGGCGACGAGCACGTCCCCTCCGACATCGAGCTCCTGCGGCGAGCCGTTATAAGCAGACTACGACGTCCGGTGGGCATGACCAAGTTGGCCTTTCGAACGGGGAAGGCCGTGCTCAACGTCCGGCGGGTGCGCGGCGAGTCGTCGACCGGGCATGCCGCCCTGCCGCTCACCACGCCACGCACATCGCTCAACGCCGCCATCACCCCGCACCGAAAGGTGGCCTTTTCGTCCATTGCATTGAGTGACGTAAAGCGCATCAAAAACACCATGGAGACAACCGTCAACGATGTCGTGCTGGCCATGTGCACCGGAGCACTACGCCGCTACCTCATCGAGACGCGGCGAGCTACCTGACGATCCCCTCGTCGCCACCGTTCCGGTTTCGGTGCATCCGACCGACGTCGACTCGGGGCGGATCCAACAAGATGTCGGCCATGTGGGTGGGCTTGCCCTGCCAGCTCGATGACCCCGTCAAGCGCCTTCTCACCATCCGCGACAGCACCAAGGGTGCCAAGAAGGAGCACAACGCCCTGGGCGCCGACCTTTTGCTGGACTGGACCGAGCACGCCACCCCAAATCTCTTTTCGTCGGCGGCTCGGGCCTACTCCCGGCTCAAGCTCGCCGACCGCCACCGTCCGATCCACAGCTTGGTCATCTCCAACGTCCCCGGCCCTGACTTTCCGCTCTATTTGGCGGGTTCCGAGATCGTCGCTGGGTTCCCGCTGGGGCCGGTGATGGATGGTGCGGGCCTCAACATCACCGTCATGAGCTACCGCGGCATCCTCAACTGGGGCTTGATGGCGTGCGCTGAAAACGTGCCCGCCGTGCGCGCCATGGCGACGTACATCCCCGATGCCCTTGACGAGCTGCTGCTGGCTGCCGCTTTGGAGCCGGCCACGCCGATGGGTGTGGCGCCCGCCGGATCCACGTCGCCGGCCCAGGCGGGCGCGTCCTCGTCACGTCGAGCCGCCTCGGCGAACCGAAAGACGCCGGTGCGCTCCTCCCCGAGAAGCAAGACCAGTGGTGCGAGCAACGGTCGCCAGCCGACCAAGGAGCACGTTGCGTCGTCGTAGCGCCCTCAACGGGAGGTCAGGTCGTAGAGCGTCACTCCGTCGACGGTCTGACTCGAAAAGTGGCTCTCGACCCAGCTCGTAATGGTGCTCGCCGTCGTTGCCGTCCCTCCCCCGCCGAAGCCGCCACTACCCGCGATGAAGTAGTGGATCTTCCCGGCGCGGACGTAGCGTTCGAACGTGGCCAGCGAGGGGGCCGGGTCCGTCCCGTTGAATCCTCCGATGGCCATGACGGGATCGTCCGTCGCCAATTGGTAACCGGCCGCCGAGTTGGAGTTCACGGTGGCGGCTATCCAGGTGAAACGCGACGCATGGTCTTCGAGCAAGGCCACCACGGCCTTGCCGGGCGTCGTGCTGTTGAGGAACCCTCCTCCTGCTCCGCCTCCTCCGGGAGTTCCCGTTCCCGCCCCGGGCCGACCGCCAGACCTGAAGGCGCCCCGCGACACCGAACCGCTGGAGACACCCGGAAACGCCGCTGCGCCGGGGGGGCCGCCGCTTGTCGACGATTGGCTCCCCACTCCCGGGCCACCGAAACCTGCGCCCGGAGCGCCACCGAAGCCGGTGCCGGTGCCCGAGCCAGCGCCAGTGCCGGGGCGACCACCACCGGCAAAAGCGCCGGCGCCCCCCGTGCCGCGTGCGCCGCCGAAGCCCCCACGGCCAAAACCGCCGCCGCCGGGACCCCCGCCCCCAGGGCCCGCACCACCGGGACCGCCCTGGGTGCCGGCCACGGTCGGTCCTGCTGACGGGATGGCGCCGGTGTGCGGCGTGGCCACGGTGTCCAGGGCGTAGGCGACCGGTCCTCCCAAGGCGACGACCAAAGCCGTGAGACCCAGCGCGAATGCGCTGCGCCGCCCGAGGCGGGCCGGTAGGGCGACGAGCACGGCCGCGGCGAGGCCGATGGCCAGCACCGCCACCCGCAGCCATGGCATCCACGTCGGCGATCGGTCGAGGAGCACGTAGGCCCAGATCGATGTGGCCGCCAATGCGATCGACAACGCGAGGCGAGCCCAATGCCGATGACGCTCGTGCCACAACGTCACCGTGCCGATGCCGATGAGTGCTCCGATAGGGGGAGCCAGCGCCACGTTGTAGTAGGGGTGGATGATGCCCTGGGCGTAGGAGAACACCACGGCGGTGACCAAGAACCAGCCCCCGAAGAGGACGAGGGCAGCACGCGTGTGATCGGTGCGAGGGGCGCGTCGCGTCAGCCAAAGGCAGGCCACCACCAAGATGACCACGGCCGGGATGAACCACGAGATCTGACCACCCATGGAGGAAAGAAAGAGGCGGTCGATGCCGGTCGGGCCCCACATAGACGAGCCGGCCACAACTCGGCCGCCCACGCTGCCCGTCTCGTTACCCGAGATTCGCCCCAACCCGTTGTACCCGAAGATCAGGTTCAAGATGCTGTTGTTCTGCGAACCACCGACATAGGGACGATCCGCGGCCGGAACGAGTTGGACGATGGCCACCCACCACCCCGACGCCACCACCAGGACGACGGCGGCGGCGAGCAGATGCCTGATCCTCCGGCCTATCGACGTGGGGGCCGCCAGCAAGTACACGACACCGATGGCGGGAACGACGAGGAACGCCTGCAGCATCTTGGTGATGAACCCCGTGCCGATGGCGGCCGCAGCCAGCGCCAACCACGCCAACGAGACCCGCTCCAGAGCTCGCACCGTGGCGTAGACGGCCACTGTGATGAGCAGGACCAGCAGCGCGTCGGGATTGTTGTACCGGAACATGAGGACGGCCACGGGCGTCGAGGCCACCACCCCGGCGCCCAGTAGGGCCGCCGACGCCGAGAACCAACGCCGCACCGTGGCGTAGACGAGGGCCACGGTGGCCACGCCTTCGAGGGCTTGGGGCACCAACAGGCTCCATGAGTTCAAGCCGAAGATGCGGGCGGACAGCTCCATCACCCACAACGCGGCGGGTGGCTTGTCGACGGTGATGAAATTCGACGCGTCGGACGAACCGAAGAAAAACGCCTTCCAGCTCTTGGTGCCTGCTTGAACCGCCGCCGCGTAAAAGGAGTTGGCCCACCCTGAGTCCCCCAGGGCCCAGACATAGGCAACACCGGTGACGACCAGCAGGCCCAGTAGCGCCGGCCGGGCCCACGCCGGGTCATCGCCACGCCCTCGGAGGAAGCGCTGCAGAGAACCGGGCGCACCCTGGGTCGGGGCCGCCCCGGCTTCCCCGGTCAGGACTCGCGCCGGGCTGGGGCGATTGGCGAGCATCGTCATGACGGCACCTCCATCGATACGGGTGTTGTCCGGACGACCCAGGCGCTGCGGAACATCCAGAAGTGCAACACGACGAAACGGAACATGGCAGAGATGGCGCTGGCGGCCATCAGGGCCACGACGACGTCCAACGCCGAGGTCAGATGCAGCCACCCTGTGCACGCCAACGCCAGTGAGCTGAAAGCGACGCTGATGACCAAGGCCGCCGCGCCTCCCCAGACGAGGTCACGCCGAGCCGGCCGCCCCGCGAAGGTGAGGCGTCGGTGGGCGACGGCGTTGCCCAAGGTGCACAGGCCGAGGGATAGGGCGTTGGCGGTAAAAACGCCCACCGGAGCGCGCAGCGCCAAGAAGAGAACGAGATAGAGAGCCGTGCTGACCAACCCGATGCGGGCATAGCGCGCCAAAGCGGCGGGAATGACGGGCTCGGACGGCGGCGTCGGTTCGTGCGGCTGGTACGGCGCGCTCCCGTGGTGATGCTCCTTGCCCACCAAGAGTCGCACGATGCCTTTGAGGTCGTCTTTGGCCGTGGTGATGATGTCGACCCGGCTGTCGAGATCGTCGACCCAGTCGACGGGAACCTCATGGATGCGAAGGCCGCATTGCTCGGCGCGCACGAGGAGCTCGGTATCGAAGAACCAGGCGTTGTCCTCTACCTGGGGCAGGAGCTGGAGCGCCACTGACGTCCGTACCGCCTTGAACCCGCACTGAGCATCGGAGAACCCGTTTTGCAGGCACGTCTTGAGCAACACGTTGTAGAGGCGGGAGATGATCTCGCGTTTGGGACTGCGCACTACGCGCGCCCCTCGGGCCAGGCGGCTCCCGATGGCGATGTCGCTGTGTCCTGAAAGTAGAGGGGCCACCAAGGGCAACAAGGCATCGAGAGAGGTCGACAGGTCGACATCCATGTAGGCCACCACGGTGGCGGTGGTGTCGGACCACGCGGCGCGCAGCGCCCGTCCGCGTCCTTTGGCGTCGAGATGGAGGACCCGGACACCGGACAGCTCGCGGGCCAACTGGGCGGTCACCGACGCGGTGGCGTCGGTACTGCCGTTGTCGACGACGGTGACGGTGGTCGGAAACGGGAACGAGGTGTCGAGGTAGCCGCGTAGGCGCCGGACGCTCGCCGCCACCGTGCGCTCCTCGTTGTAGACGGGAACGACGATGTCGATCAGGGCCGGGGGTGCCTCGTGGGGCTCCATGCTGAGGGTCGAACCTGCCGGTTGCATGGGTGCAGCATCGAGGGACCGCCTATGGCCTCCCTGATGGCCGGCTGTGAGCCCCCCGAGAATCGTCCCGCCCTCCTCGACCGGCGCCACTCACAGGTAACACACAGCCGGCCCTCAGCAATCGGCCAATGAACGGTGGTCAATTGGATGGTGGAGGTTGCCCAATGAGCACGAATCCGTCCCAACGAGTCCTGGTTGTCGATGACGAGCCGTCCATCGTCGATGCCGTGGCCACGTCGTTGCGCTACGAAGGTTTCGACGTCGAGGAGGCCACCACCGGGCGAGCGGCATTGGTGTCGGCTCAGGACCGCACCCCGGACCTCATCGTCTTGGACGTGATGCTCCCCGATCTCGACGGCCTCGAGGTCACCCGCCGGCTGCGCATGGATGGGATCCGCTCCCCCGTGCTCTTCCTTACGGCCCGGGACTCGCTCGAGGACAAGGTGGCCGGGCTCACGATCGGAGGCGACGACTACGTGACCAAGCCGTTCGCGTTGGCGGAGGTGGTGGCCCGGGCTCGGGCCATCTTGCGGCGATCCGGAGCGCAGTCCGCCGAGTCCGGCCTCCTCACCTTCGCCGATGTGGACATGGATGAGGGTGCGCACGAGGTCCGGCGCAACGGACAGCTCATCTCGCTGACGGCGACCGAGTTCAATCTCCTGCGCTTCTTTCTCCGCAATCCCCGTCAGGTGCTCTCGAAGATGCAGATCCTGGACAACGTGTGGCATTACGACTTCGGCGGCGAGGCCAATGTCGTCGAGACCTACGTGAGTTACCTTCGAAAGAAACTCGAGCGTCACGGGCCGCCGCTCATCCACACCCTTCGTCTGGTCGGCTACACCCTGCGCGAGCCCGAAGGCCGGTAAGTGGCGCTTCGCACCCGCCTGCTGCTGGCATTGGGGGCGGTGGCTTTGGTGGCGTTGCTCATCGCCGATGCCGTCACCTACGCGGAGCTGCGGTCCTTCCTCTACGACGGGGTCGACCAATCGCTGCAGGCCTCGCATGTCCCGGTGGAACGCTCGGTGAGCGGACAACCGGGCGGCGTGCCCGGGCCCCATGGCGCCACCGCAACCGCGGGTGAGGGCGGCCCGCCGCCCGGCATCGGCGGCGGGCCCCTGCTCCGAGCGACGTGCCCGACCTTCGACGATTCGTTCGTCGATACCAGCGGTCTGGCGCCGGGCACATTCATCGAGGTGCGCTCGGCCGACAACACCATCGTGTGGAGCTGTCGGATCGCCGCCCTGGGTACCGGTACCAACCTCGAGCCCACCTTGCCGGCGCGCATCACCATCAACACCGACACCGGCACCGGCACCGGCACCGGGCCCGAGGGCGGATCGGGCGGGGTCGGGAACGCAGGCGGCGAGCGGTCCGTGTACTTCACCACCGCCTCGTCGCATGCAGGCACCCAGTTCCGAGTACGCGCCTCGGTGTTGTCCTCGGGAACGTACCTAGGAGGCGAGCTCATTTTGGCGGTGCCGCTGGGCCCGACGGCGGGGACACTCGACCGGCTCTTTCGCATTGAGCTCGCCGTCACCGCCGGCGCGCTCCTCAGCGCGTTGGCACTCGGCTGGTGGTTGGTACGGGTGGGAATGCAGCCGCTGCGGGCCATGGAGCGCGCCGCCGACGCCATCGCCCAAGGGGATCTGGACCAGCGTGTCCCCGGAGAACAAGCGCGCACCGAGGTAGGGCACCTGGCTCGTGCCCTGAACGTCATGTTGAGCCGCATCGAGTCGGCTTTCTCCCAACGCGACGAAACGGAGTTGGAGCTGAGGGAGTCCGAAGCTCGCATGCGGCAGTTCGTGGCCGACGCCTCGCACGAGTTGCGCACGCCGTTGGCCGCCGTGGCCGCATACGCGGAGCTCTTCGAGCGCGGCGCCTCGGGGCGCCCCGAGGATCTGGGCCGGGTCATGGAGGGCATCAGAACCGAGACCTCCCGCATGGGCGGGCTGGTCGAGGATCTCACCTTGCTGGCCCGTCTCGACGAAGGCCGGCCCCTCGAGCGCCACGACGTCGAGATGGTGGGGCTCGTCGCCCAAGCCGTGCAGACGGCGGCGGCGGTAGGACCGCAGTGGCCCGTGCGTCTACAGGCTGCGCATCCCGTGGAGGTCGTGGGCGACCGGCTCAGACTCCGACAGGTGCTCGACAATCTGCTGGCCAACATCCGAGCCCACACGCCGCCGGGGACGCCGGCCATCATCACGGTCACCCAAGTGGGCGAGGACATGGTCATGACGGTGGCCGACGAAGGTCCGGGGCTCAGTGACGAGCAAGCCGCCCACGTGTTCGAACGCTTCTACCGAGCCGACCCGTCACGATCGAGACGCCGGGGAGGTAGCGGGCTCGGCCTTGCCATCGTGGCCTCGATCGTCCGTGCGCACGACGGGGAGGTCGGTGCCATGTCGGAACCGAATCAGGGCACCATATTCACCATTCGGATACCTGCGGCCGGGCCACATTCATGGGCTGACGACATCGGGTAGGTCGACGAGGCTCACGGCCCGCCGGTAACTGGCGCCGTCGCTGCTCGGCGGACACCGTCGATTACATGATGGCGCTGATGGCATCGAGCATGCGGGAAATGACGGCGGGCATGCCGCGCCCCGCTTGGCGCACCTTGTCGAATGCCCGGTTGACCATGTAGGCATACGAGGGATCGGACTCGATCAATCGCACGCGCCCGAAGCGGTCGCGGTAAATCCCTTCGGCGAGTTGTCGACCTGACACCCGGCTCGTCGAGGCGCGTGATCGATTACGCCTCGGGCTGGCTCAAGGGGGGCGGCGATCCTTGGGTCAAGACGAAGCGAACGAGCTCCGTCCTGGACTCCACGCCAAGTTTGGTGAAGACGTGGTTGAGATGGCCTTCGACGGTGCGGACGCTCACGCCGAGGCGAGCGGCGATGGCCTTGTTGGAAAGGCCGTCGGCCACCAATGCGGTGGTCTCCCGCTCCCGCCAGGTAAGCGTTGGCCCCGTGGCCGGGCCCCACGACGCGCTGCCACCGGCGATGCGAGGCAACAGAACAGGGTCGAGCACCGTGGTCCCCTGGCCGGCGGCGCGCACTGCGCTCACGAGCTCGTCGCGGGGCATGGTCTTGAGGAGGTAGCCGGTGACGCCGACTTCAAAGGCGCCTCGCACGAATTCTTCGTCGTCATAGGCGGACAAAATGACCACGCGCACGTCGGGATACCTCTGGGTGAGCTGACGCGCCACGTCGATGCCGTTGCGATGAGGAAGCCGAACGTCGATGAGCACGACGTTGGGCTGCAACTCACCGATCTTGGCGAAAGCAACGTTACCGTCCTCGGCCTCACCCACGACGACGATGTCGTCGGCTGTTTCGAGAACCTGGCGAGTGCCGGCCCGCAGCACGTCGTGGTCGTCGACGATGAACACCCGCAACGGCTCATCGAGCCGATCGGATCCCGACTCCCCTGTGCCGTCGACCACGATCTGATGATAGCCCTGGCTTCGGACGGGGCCAGGTGAATCGTCGCAGCTCCAAGGCACCGACGCCATGGGCTCTAGCGGCCGCCAGGGCCATGGAGCACGCCTTCAACCGTGCTCAGCAGCTTCTCGGGCGAGACCGGCTTGCGCAGGTAATTCACCACCGCCGTGCCCAAACGTGCACGTTCCTCGTCATCGGGCCAATACGCCGAGTGGACCACAACGGGAGGCAGCGCGTCCACCGCCTCCACCAGTGATACCCCGTCGCGTCGGGGCATGCGGAGGTCCAAAAGAATCATCCCGTAGCGCCCTTGGGACAACAACTGGCGGGCGATCTCGCCGTCAGGCGCTTCGGCCACGCTGAACCCCGAGGCTCGTAACACCTCGGTGACGGTCCACCTGACGTCGGCTTCGTCGTCAACCACGAGCACCTCGGCGGTCAATGTCGCTGCGTTCATGGCATGGCGATGGGGAGGCTAACGGTGACGACGACACCACCGGCCGGCCCGTTGGCGATGGCCACCCGGCCACCGTGGGCTTCGACGAGCCGACGGACGATGGCGAGCCCCAGTCCGGTGCCGTCCGTCTTGGTCGTGACAAATGGCTCGAATATCCGCTCGAGCATCTCCCGCTCCACGCCCTCGCCGCTGTCTTGCACGGTGAGAACTGCCGATGCACCGCTTTGCAGGGCGCGCAAGCTCAGCGTTCCGCCGTCGGGCATGGCCTGAAAGGCGTTGTTGACGAGGTTGGTGAGGATCTGAGAGAGCTGCTGCGCGTCAGCCTCGAGTCGCAAAGAAGGCACTTGGTCGTCGACCACGACGTTGGAGGGCTTCGCTACTACCTCGAGCACGTCGGTCAACACCTCCTTCAAGTCGAGAGGTTCACGCGAGGGCTCTCGTTCGCGCATGTACGACGTCAAATCTTGCGCAAGACTTACCGCCCGCGCCGTCTGGCGCTCGGCCACCACCAGGTGCGGCTCGGCGGCCTCCGGTTCGCCGAGGGTACGGCGGATCATGTAGAGCGAGTTCAAAACGGCTCCCAACGGGTTGCGAAGCTCGTGGCCGATCACCGTCGTCATCCGACCGATGGCCGAGAGACGTTCACTCAATACCAGGGCCTCCTGGGAGGCCAAGAGCTCAGCCGTACGCTCGGCAACCAGGCTGGTGGCGTAACGATGACGACGGACGATGACCTCGACGGTGCTGCCGATGGCTATAGCCAGGAGCAGACCGAACCCGACCACCACCAGCGGCGCCGCGTTGGGAAACCCGCCTGCGAGCGGGCTGCGGGCCGAGGCGATCATCCACCAGCGGCCGCTGCCGACCGACACGGGCGTCTCCGTTGTCGTCCCCCTCAAAGGGAGCAAGTGGGTGTTGGCCAAGATGAGCGCGCTTGGCTTCGGCTGCTGCGACGCGTACACCGCGGCGTAGAGCACCTGGAACGGGGCGGCCTGGGTAGCGGTGATGGCCAGGAACGGGTCGATGGTGAGTTGCTCGTAGATGGCGAAGCCCGCCGGCAACAGCGGGGGGCCGAGAGCAAAGCCCAACGTCGTCCCCGTGCCGTTGAAGTTCACGGGGCCCGGCGTGATATTCGAGTCGGCGGCGCCCAGAGCGCTCGAAAGTTGAGCGTCGAGCACCTGACCGGTCTTGAACGCGGGTCCCGCCGCCGCCGAGACGACATAGCCCGGACCGGTCTTGTGGGCCAACAACAAAGTGACCGGCCCGTGGGCAAAGGGCTGCGCCTGAGTCTCGAAGGCCAGTGGCGAGGCGTTCGAGGCGCTGACCGCCGGGGCCAGATTTTCGAGCGTCGAGCTCAACTCGGACGCCACCGACGAGACGTACTCCGCTGCTTGAGCCGCTTCGTCTTTGAGGAGTGCTTCGTTCTGGCTGTTGACGCTGTGCATGGCCAGAACGCCGCCTAATACGGCAGCCGCGGCCACAACGACGGCGACAACCAAGGCAAGAGGCGAGATTCGCCAGGTGCCGCCCTTCATCGCCCCACCCCCTCGGGACCGGGCACCAGGTCCCGGACCAACGCGAGATAGTACCTGGCGACCCCCACGCCAAGGCGAGACCGCAGGCAAAGATCTCCGCCTCGTGCAGCACGGCGCCACGTGGAATCACCTAGAGCGACCCAGGTGATCACCTGCTGGTCATCACGTCGTCATCCCTCCACACTGGGACACGTTCTGCTGCCGCGCCGCCTTCGGGTGATACGGCAGGGAACCGGTTCGGGGGTGGGTCAACGGTGTTGGGGGGAAGTTATTTCGGGGTTGTGGCGCGCGGCGTGCCCATGCCCGTTCGTCGACGTCGTCATCGGCGTCGCTCCACCGTTGACACCCCTGCCACCGATTTTGGCTGCAACCGCCAAGTCGCCATGTACCGACAACCGACATTCACGAAGGAGCCAAATATGGACCCCCGCACCGCCGGAAAGCGCATTCGCGCCAAGCGCAGTGTCCGCCTGCTCCTCGCCCTCTGCGTGGCGCTTCTCTCGTTTGCCGTCATCGGTGTGGCTGGTGAAGGCGTCTCGGGCGCAGCGACCGGCCCCGCGTGCACATTCTCAGGGTCGTTGGGCAGCGAGCCCCTGGTCATGAACGTCACCGCCGGCCAGGTTGTCAATGTCGCCTGTACAGGCCTGTCCGACACCACGCCGTACATGCTCGTGGAAGCGAGCTTGTTGCTAGCCGTCGATCCCGCCGCCAAGCCGCTGCTCACCGGCCAAGCGACATCGGTCCCCGGGCTCTTGGGCCTCATCTCAGGCCTGCCTGAGATCAACGCCACGTCGGAGGCCTTCCCGGTGTCCGGCCTGACCGGCAACCTCAATGACGCCTACACGGTGCCCACCACGCAGCCGACGGACCCCAATGCCACGTGCCCACCGACCACGCAGCAGTTCAATTCGGGCCTGATCGGGTGCGTCGTGGTCATGATCAACCTGACGACGCTGGCGCCGGTCACGGCGGGAACATTCATCCTCCACTACAAGACCGACACCTCGCTGCTTCCGCCCAACCCGACGCTCGCCCTGTCGACTGGCTCGCCGACGGTTGGTCAGAAGGTGACAGTCAGCGACGCTCCCGGCGCCACCACGTACTGGTGGATGGCGACGCTGGTCTCGTTGTACGGCGAGCTCGACGGCCAGAGCGTGGGAGCGTCGCCGGTGACGGTGAAGATCGGGAAGAAGACGCCCGCATCCACTGTCACGGTCACACCGGCCACCTACAGCGACAGTGTCTTCACACCCCCCAAGCTCTCGGGGTCCTTCGTGGTGCCGAGGATGGTCCGCGGCAAGAAGACATTGGTGGCGCAGCTCACCGGGACGCTCTTGGGCATCCCCGTCAGCAACTCAGTGACGCAGAAGATCAAGGTGTCCAAATAGTCGTGTGGAAGTAGTCACACGTTCATAGAGCGCAGAGGGTGGGCGACGCGTCTTCGCCACCTGGGGTGGACCATCATTCCAGGTGGCGGTGGCGTCTCTCCCTGGCCCGCCGAGACCGCACCGCGCCGACCCGCACCACTGGGGTCCTGGCAGCAGCCGATGTACTGTGACTCTCCACGTAGACGAGCGGCGGCCAGGAGGTCGACATGTCGGACACCTGCACCCATATGGACACCGTCAAGGACGTGGTGCCGTCGAGCAACGGGTGTGAGGACTGCTTGCGCATCGGCGGACAGTGGCTCCATCTCAGGCTGTGCATGCACTGCGGCCACGTCGGCTGTTGCGACGACTCGCCCAACCGTCACGCCACCGCCCACTTTCATGCCAACAATCCTGATCACCCCATCATCCGCTCCTTCGAGCCGGGGGAGGATTGGTGGTACTGCTACTTGGACGACTTGGCCTTCGACGTACCGGGTGCACCACCCGCACCGTCGCACACGTAGCTCTCTGCGCCGTAGTCCGCAGTCGCGCCGATCACGACCGGGATCGATGTGAGCAAGGAATCAGCCAATGCCGAACGGGCGCTGGCTACCAAGCGCCGCGCCGCCCAAGACCCCAACCGCCCCGGCCTGCGTTGCAACGCGCCGCCCGGCACGTGGGGGCCGGTCGTCGATCATGGTCGTTGTGAAGCCAAGGCCGACTGTGTCGTCGTGTGTCCCAATGATGTGTTCGAAGTCCGTCGCATACAGGACGCTGACTTCTCGGCTCTGCCGATACTCGCCAAGATGCTCGTCATGGCGCACCGTCGCCAGACGGCGTACACACCGAACCTCGAGGGATGCCGGGCCTGCGGGTTGTGCGTGGTGGCCTGTCCGGAGGATGCCATGTCCCTCATCGCCTTCGACTCGGGCGCACCGATCTGAGCGCCGCCGAGAACCTCGAGGCGACGACCTCGGTGCTGCGAGCGGCCGGGTGCGTGGCTGCCGAAGAGGAAGCCCTCGAGCTGACACAGCTCGCCAACGGGGACGCCGCCCGCCTCGGTGATCTGCTGCGACGGCGGTGCGCCGGAGAACCGCTGGCATGGCTGGTCGGTTCGGTTCGCTTCTGCGGGGAGAAAGTGGTGGTGCATCCCGACGTCTACGTGCCGCGCTGGCAGAGTGAACCGATGGCCCTGGAAGCAGTCACTCGCCTGGCGCCACACGGCGTCGCCGTGGATCTCTGCACCGGGGCGGGAGCCATCGCCGTCGTGATCGGCGCCCGGCGGCCGGGGGCCCGAGTGGTCGCCACTGACAACGACGCACGGGCAGTGACATCCGCGCGAGCCAATGGCGTCGAAACCTACGAAGGAGATCTGGCCGCCCCCCTTGGCGACGATCTCACCGGATCGGTCGACGTGGTGACGGCGGTGGTGCCGTATGTTCCGACAGAAGCGCTGCACCTCTTGCCCCGTGATGTCCTCGCCTTCGAGCCTCGTCACGCCCTCGACGGCGGCCCGGGTGGGATGACCGTGCTCGTCCGCGTTGTGGTGGCGGCAGCAACGCTGCTTCGGCCCGGGGGATCCCTTCTCCTCGAGCTCGGTGCCACCCAGGCCGATCAGCTCGAACCGGTCCTGGCTGACAACGCCTATCGAGACGTGGAACTGTTGGTCGACGAGGACGGCGATCTCAGGGCGCTCGCCTGTCGTCATTGACTCACCTGCGAGGAAACCCACCGGAGGCAACCATGGGCGATGTGTCGATCGAACTGACGATGTCGCTGGATGGGTTCATCGCCGGCCCCAACGACGGTCCGGACAATCCGCTGGGTGACGGCGGGATGAAGCTCTTCGAGTGGTGGAGGGCGGGCACCGAGCGCCTCGGGCCCGACGATCGATTCATGCCGCCCACCCGCAGTCGCGCCGTGGTCGAGGAGATGTTCCAATGCGGGGCGATCATCACCGGGCGGCGAACCTTCGATATTGCCGACGGATGGGGGGGCCATCATCCTGTCGGCGCACCCTTCTTTCTCCTCACCCATCGGCCCGTCGACCGCAACGTGGGCCCGGGGACCGGCGGCACCGTTGTCACCGACGGCATCCATGGCGCCCTGGAACAAGCGCGCGCCGTGGCCGGGGATCGCCCCATCGCCGTAGGTGCCGCCGACGTCGCCCAGCAGTATTTGCAAGCCGGACTCGTGGACGAGATCCAGGTGAGCCTGGTGCCCGTCGTATTGGCCGGAGGTATCTCGCTGTTCGCCCACCTCCAGGGACATCAGCCTCAACTCGAGTGCATCCGAGTGGTCGAATCCGACGGTGTCACCCACCTGCGCTACCGGGTCGTGAAATAGCCGGGGACCCGTTCGTCCAATGGCAACGAGCGACCTGGGTCGATGACCGGTGGGGAGCGCGCCGGAGTGTGGGGTGAGGCAGTGAGGCTACGCAGGGTCACGGTGGCAGCCATCGCCGCGTGCCTGGTGGCATTGGGGATCGAGGCCAGCGCCACCAGGTCCCTCGGTGCCGCACCTGCCGTCGCCGCCACCCAGCCAGTGGACATGGCCGCGCCGTACGAGTACTTGGGTTGGGGGAACCCCCAGTCCCCCACCGGGGTCATGGCGTCAACCGGGATCAAGGACCTGACCTTGGCCTTCATCCTCTCCAAAGGCCGGTGCCATCCGGCCTGGGACGGCTCACGTCCGTTGCTGTCGGGGTCGGATCAAGGCGCCATAACCAGCATCCGGGCTGCGGGGGGTGACATCGACGTTTCGTTCGGAGGATGGAGCGGTAACAAGCTGGGCAACTCGTGCAAGACCGTCGACGCCTTGGCAGGCGCCTATCAGCAAGTCATCACCGACTACTCCCTCCGTGCCATCGACATCGACATCGAACACACCGAGATCTCCAGTGCCAAAGTCCGCAAGCGAGTGATCGCCGCGCTGGCCATGGTGCAAAGCGCCAACCCCGGCCTTGAGATCTCCGTCACCTTCGGCACCAACGAAAACGGCCCTGGCGCCCCAGGAGTCAGCCTGATCGATGATGCCGCCGCCATCGGGTTCCGGCCCACGGCGTGGACGATCATGCCATTTGACTTCGGCGCCCCCGTCTCGAACATGGCGATGGTGTCCATCGAGGCGGCCCAGGGGCTCGATCAGGTTCTGGCGGGTGCGTACCACGAGTCCGATGCAACTGCCTTTACGCAGATGGGCATCTCGTCGATGAACGGACAAACAGACGACACCGGCGAGACGGTCACGGTGGCGAACTTTCAGGAAATCGTGACCTTCGCCCAGAACAACCATCTGGCCCGGCTGACCTTTTGGTCGATCAACCGAGACCGTCCGTGCGGCGGAGCCGACACGAGCTCAGACAGCTGTAGCGGCCCCTCCCAGCAGCCCTACGCCTTTACCGATCTGGTGGCGCAGTATCACGGCTGACTCTGAGAGCCGGCCCGTGGGCGCATTCGGTTGTCGCTCAGTACACCCAGACGGACGTGCCAATCGGCGCCAGGTTGTTGGCCCAGATCCAGTTGATGGCTTCGTCACTCACCCGTGCACATCCGTGCGAGACGGGCTCGGGCGGGACTGAACCGTCGCCGTGGATGGCGTAACCGCCCGTGAAGAACTTGGGACGCCACAGCTGGCCGAGTGAGTCGGTCACCGTGCCATTGACCTGGCGATAGATCTGGAACTGGCCTTGGGGAGTGGTGGCCACCGACGTCACGCCGTCACTGGTGTAGGTGTAGCCACCGCCGGTTGACGTGTTGAGCACCCATTCGAGCTTGCCGTTGGTCACGAACATCAAAAGATCGTCTTGAAGGTCGATCTCGATCACATACCCAGACGTGCTGCGGGGTTGGGGAACCACGCCCTCGGCCAGGGCGGCCCACGTGGCGGATCCGACGGTGCCGGTGCGAGGCAGGTTGGCCGCCTTCTCCAAGGCATAGACCGCTTGTTCGGTGCTGTCGCCGAAGGTGCCGCCGGTGGTGCCCACCCAGTAGCCGAGCGCGGTGAGCCGCTGTTGCAGCGCCACCACGGCGGGGCCGCTCGAACCGGGACTGAGCGTGCCCGATGGACCGGGCGTGGTGGGAAGCAACCAGTAGCCGCCGCCGTCAGTGGTGGCCGTGATGCCGGCGATCGGGTCCACCAGCGTTTGCCCACCCATGGACCCGAAGTATCCGGCGTCGCCGAAGGAGAACACCCCGCCGTCGGAGGCGACCAGCCAGTAGCCGTGGCCGCTCGCCGTGGCGGCCATGCTCACCACCGGCGCGGCCAGGGGGCTTCCGCCCATCGAGTTGTAGAAGCCGGCATCGCCGAAAGCGAACACCCCACCGTCAGAGGCGACCAGCCAGTAGCCGTGACCGCTCGGTGTGGCGGCGATACCCACCACCGGGGCGTGCAAAGGGCTTCCGCCCATGGAACCGTGGAAGGCGGCATCGCCGAAAGCGAACACCCCTCCGTCAGAGGCAACCAGCCAGTAGCCGTGACCGCTCGGTGTGGTGGCCATGGCGACCACGGGCGCAGAGAGGGGGCTTCCGCCCATCGAGTTGTAGAAGCCGGCGCCGCCAAAGGCGAATATCCCGCCGTCGGAGGCGACGAGCCAGTAGCCGTTTCCGCTCGGCGTGGCCGCCATGCCGACCACGGGGCGGGCCAAGGTCGTGCCACCCATCGACCCGAAGTACCCGGCATCGCCGTACGAGAAGATCCCGCCGTCGGAGCCGACCATCCAGTATCCCGAGTTACTCGGCGCGGCAGCCATGCCCACCACGGGGGCGCTGAGCTGCAATGCCGTGGAGGGTCCATAGAAGGCGGCGTCACCGAACGGAACGGGCTGGGCGGCGATGTCGGGATAGGTCGACGTCGACGCCGCCGCCGCTGAGGCCGCGCCCAACTCGACGGCGGGAATGACCAGCGCACAGCTCACCACAGCAACGACGAGCATGACCCAGCGTCCGAAAAAGACCTTCTTCATGCCACCAGGCAAGCATCTCCGCATGTCAACCGCCAGTCTTTCGAGATCACTGACGATGGTGCGTTCACGTGGCGACCGGTTCTGCCTGTGTCACGTCGTCAGGGCTGCGCAGCCGGGCAGTCCATTTCTCCTCGATATGCCCGTAGCGCCAGATGAGCATGGTGGCCACCCAGGTCACGATGAACATCCCGACGATCACGAACCCGGCCGTATTGATGTTGAAGCTGTACATAAATCCCCAAAAGCCGTGGGTCTTGCTCAGGCCGTGGAACTCCTGGGGGATGAGCCCGAGCGCTTCGATGCCGCCGATGAAGAAACAGATGGCCACCGAGAGGCCCGTGATGACCAGGTTGTAATACACCTTGCGGACCGGGTTGAAAAACGCCCACCCGTAGGCCAAGTTCATGAAAATCCCGTCGGTTGTGTCCATCAGCGTCATACCGGCGGTGAACAAGATAGGCAGGCAGATGATGGCGTACCACGGCACATGCCGGGAGGCGTAAAGGGCCGTCGTCGCCAGTAATGCCACTTCGGTAGCGGTGTCGAATCCCATACCGAAAACGACACCAACCGGATAGATCTGCCATTCCTTGTTGATGCTGTTCATCCATCTGCCGAAGAATCGGTAGAAGAAGCCACGGTTCTCCAGCTGACGCTCGAGTTCCGCTTCGTCGAAGTCGCCTCGGCGCATGGAACGAAACACCCGCGCGATTCCGGCCAGAACCACAAGGTTCAGCATTCCGATCAGGAAAAGGAACGCGGCGGAGACGCTTGTGCCGAACACGCCACCGAACTGCTCCAGCCCTGAGTTGTTGTGGGAGACGGCACCGAACACCGTTTTCTCGGCGATGATGATGCCGATCCCGATCACCACCACGATGGTCGAGTGACCCAGAGAGAAGAAGAATCCGAAGCCGAGCGGCCTCGGCTCGCCGGAATCTCGACGCTGGTTCATGGCCTTGCGGGTGGTGTTGTCGATGGCCGAGATGTGATCGGCATCGAAGGCGTGACGGAGGCCCAAGGTGTAGGCCAAGACGCTCACACCGATCCCGAGGCCCCGGTAGTGAGCGGGGACCACGAACACGGCGAAGATAAAGAAGCCCACAACATGGAGGGCCGCGATGGCGCCGTACATGGCCAGCACCCGGAATCGTTCGGTCGGATCCAAGGCGCCGAACGAGGCGCGCAGCATGGCTCTGGCTCCCAACTTCGGCATGGGGACCTCGCTCGCCATGACCTTCTTCGTCCTTCTTTGCTCGGCCTGTCCTGGCTCGGCTCACCGTGCCATAAATGCGAGCTGGACGCAATCGGGATCTGGTCGCCAAAAGATGACGGGCGGCGTATCCTGAGGCGGTGAGCAAGCCGCTCGTCGCCCACGTGGCCGACATGGCCGAGGTCTCGACCGTGGAGGACGTGCTGGCGCTGGTGCGTAGACAAGGGGGACGGGTGACGCCCTCGCGACGGGTGCTGCTGGAGACCCTGTTCGAGTCACCAGAGCACCTGAGCGCAGAGGACCTGGCCGAAACCGTCCAGTCCCAGATGCCCGATGTGCATATCTCGACCATCTACCGAAACCTCGACGAGCTTCAGCGGCTCGGAGTGATCGTCCACTCGCACCTCGGCCATGGTCCGGCGACCTATCAGCTTGCTGCCATGGCCCACGCCCATTTCCTGTGCGAAGAGTGCGGCATGACCATCGAAGGGCCCGACGAGCTTTTTCGTGGCTTGGCCCGGTCGGTCAAGGCGAAACTGGGGTTTTCCATCGACCCCCGTCACTTCGCCATTCTCGGCCGCTGCTCCGGGTGTGAATAATCGTTAGGGTTTTACGACCCGATGAGAAGGGACGCCACCGTGTCGGAGAACTTGCGATTGCTCGGGAAGTACAGCGCCGCCATGGAATCGGGCGACGGCGATGCTGTCTACGAGTTCTTCGCCGAGAGCTTTCACAGTCATGTGACCGAACGGGTGACTCCGCACCGGGTCGGAGACGACGTTCGTGGTGACGAGCAGCACTGGTGGCAACAAGCACGATCGGCGTTCCCGGATATGACCTTCAGTGTCGACCTGCTCATTGAGTCCGGCGACCTGGTCGTGTCCAACTGGACAGTGCGCGGTACCCACACGGGGACGGCGTTCTACGACGTGGCACCATCGGGCCAGCCGGTGACGATCAACGGCACCGCCATCCTGCGGATCACCGACGGGCAGATCTCCGAGCACTGGGGTGGTCCTCACTGCCAAGAGGGGCTCGGACTGATCCGCTGAGCGCCGGCACATCGGCGCCGGGCGCCAACGTCAGATCGCGGCCAGGAGGGTGAAGCCATGAGTCAAGCGACGCAATTCACGATCGGGACGGAGGTTGTCTGCCAAGACGGCGTCTGCGGAGTGCTGCGAAGAGTCGTCATCAACCCCGTGGGTCGCGCCCTGACCCACCTCGTCGTCGAACCGAAGTACCGGCAGAACCTTGGTCACCTGGTGCCCATCGACCTCGTTGAGAAGACCGGTGCGTCAATTTCGCTGCGATGCACGATGGACCAGTTCAAAGCCCTCGACGATGCCGAGGAGACCGAGTTCTTGGCAGGGGCGACGGGTCAATGGGGCTACAGCCAAGGCGACATGCTCTCGCTGCCCTATTTCGGGCTGCGCTCGGGCATGGGTCTCGGCCTCGGCGGAGTGGGCGGCGCCATGGGTGGGCTCGGCGGTGGACTGGCCGGCGGATTGGGCGGGCTTGGCGCCGGTTTTGGAGCCGGCCCCCGCACGGTCACCTACGACAAGCTTCCCCCCGACGAGGTAGAGGTGCGGCGCGGCGACCACGTCCACGCCACCGACGGCGCCATCGGCCGCGTGCAAGGGCTCGTGGTGGACCCGAGCAACAACCACGTGACCCACGTGCTTCTGCACGAGGGGCATCTGTGGGGCAAAAAGGAGGTCGCCATTCCGATCGGCGCGGTGACCAACGTGGACGACGGCATCCGGCTCAATCTCACCAAGGATCAGATAAAGGACCTTCCGGCGCTAGACATCGACCATCCCGGCTGACGGTGCTGTCGGGGTCGTGAGTCCCCGATTCAGCTCGTCTTCCCTCGCCGCGCCCAAAGGACAACCACCGCTGCCACAACAGTGTCGGGATGCCTAAAGGCGCTACGGGACGGTGCCGACCCTGTTGGCGTGAAGACCGATGACCGTACAGTGACCAATGAGACCCAGTTCCTCGTATTGACCACCCGGCCTCGCCTTTGCTTCGACGAAGCCACCGGAGAGGTGACCGTGGTGACCCGCGAAACCGACCCCGCACATCCGGAGTCGACGCGCTGGTCGGTGCGGAGCATGCCCAAGTAGGTCAACGGCCGACTTCGGTGCGCCCCCCAGGGCCATTGGGCTCACACCGTCCACCCAATTTCTGGGAAGACTGTCAATATTGGGGTGTTAGGCTTTTGCCACCCAGTGCTACGCATGGTGACCACAATTCCGTTTCGTGCATGCTCACGGGACGATCCAGGAGGTCATCGTGCACCGTCGGCTCCGGTACGTAGGACTGGTCGGGATCTTGGCATTACTCAGCGGTCTTCTCTTTGCCACCGCGGGTGCCGCCACCACGAGCCTGTCGGCTTCGGCCACCATTCATATCCAGCCCGCCATGTTCCACCGCTGGACGTCGACCACTCAGCCCTTCACCGAAGCGGACTGCATCGCGGACTTCACAGTGCCGTGTTACGGCCCCGCCCAAATCCAGACCGCCTACGACGAATGGCCGCTGTTCTCCCATGGCATCACCGGCGCCGGAGAGACCATCGTGATCGTCGACTCCTTTGGATCCCCCACCATCGAGTCCGACCTCGCCACCTTTGACTCCACGTACCACCTCCCGGCCCCGCCTTCGTTCAAGGTCATCCAACCGGCCGGCCCGGTAGCGCCGTTCGACCCCAACAACGACGACATGGTCGGGTGGGCCGGTGAGACGACCCTTGACGTGGAGTGGTCCCACACCATCGCCCCGGGCGCCAGCATTTTGCTGGTCGAGACCCCGGTGTCGGAGACCGAAGGTACGGCCGGCTTCCCGCAGATCGTGGAAGCCGAGAACTACGTCATCAATCATCACCTCGGCGATGTGATCAGCCAGAGCTTCAGCGCCACCGAGGAGACCTTCCCCACGGCGCAGTCCCTGCTCGATCTCCGCAGCGCCTACATCAACGCCTACCAGCACGGCGTGACCGTCCTGGCGGCCTCCGGCGACAGCGGGGCGACCGACTACTCCGACGCGGCGGGCACGCTGTACTACACCTACCCCGTGACGTCATGGCCTGACAGCGACCCGCTTGTTACCGGGGTGGGAGGAACGCAGCTGTCGCTCAACGAGGCTGGACAACGGACGGCGCCCGATCAGGTGTGGAACGACACGTACAACACCGATCTCAACGAGGTGTTCTTTGGCGACGCCGGGCCCAATGCGTTGGCGGGGGGCGGTGGCAAGTCCGTCATCTTCCCCCGCCCCTGGTACCAAAACGGCGTGGCTCGGGTCGTCGGCAATCAGCGCGGTGTACCGGACATCGCCATGAGCGGGGCGTGTTCGGGATTGGTCAACACGTACTCGACCTTCCCGGGCGCGCCTGCGGGATGGAGCGTCTCGTGCGGGACCAGTGAGGCCACGCCGTTGTTCGCCGGCGTGGTGGCGCTGGCCGACCAGGTGGCCCACCATTCCCTGGGTCTGATCAACCCGGCGCTGTACGCCTTGTCGGCCGCTCACGCACCGGGCCTGGTCGACGTCACGCAAGGGAACAACACGGTGTCCTTCCCTCAAAACGGGCAGAACTACACCGTGCAAGGCTTCAACGCCGGGCCTGGCTACGACCTGGCGTCGGGCGTCGGTACCGTCAACGCCGCCCTGTTCGTTCCCGAGCTGGCCAGGGCTGCGGGTGGCAACCCCTGGCAGGGATACGGCCACTAACACACGCTCCGAAACATTGGCCGAACATGACTAGCCCCGGGGAGATCGCCCTGGGCTAGTCGGCGGCAATGGCGGCCAGGACGTCTAAGCGCGCCGCCCGCCGCGACGGCCAGCTGGCCGCCACCAGCCCGAGAAGCGCCGACAGCACGACGAATTTCACCAGACTCGATATGGGCACGACGGTGTCGGTGATCTCCGACCGCAGCGACGCCACCAGGGCCACCCCAAGACCGGTGCCGATGATGATGCCGATGACGGCGCCGAGCACCGAGAGGATCACTGATTCCGCCCGAATCATGGCGCGGACCTGACGACGCTTCATACCGACGGCACGCAAAAGCCCGATCTCGTGGGTGCGCTCGAAGACCGAAAGCATCAGTGTGTTGACGATGCCTATAAGGGCGATGAGCACCGTCAAACCCAGCAGTGCGTAGACCAGCCCGAGCAGCTTGTTGACGCTGGCCACCTGGGATTGATCGAACTGGGCTCGACTCTGCACCATGGCACTCGGATATGCGGCCAGCGCGTGGGCAACATGCTGTTCGACAGAGCTGCTCCCGTCGGTACGTAGGAGCACGCCAATGGCCAGCGGGTTCTGGAAATGAGAAAGGAAGAACCCGGTCCCGGTGAGATAACTGCCGATGAGCGCGTTGGTCTGATAGATCCCGCCGATGCGCATGCTCGACGACCCGGTCAGGGCGAATTTCACGGGGACACGGTCGCCCACGGAGAGCTTGTCCGATGTCGCCGTGGTCGAGTCGATGAGCAATTCGTCTTTGGTCAGAGCATCAGCGCTGCCGGCAGTGATCCGAAGGATCAGCGTCTGCGCCAGATTCTGTGGATCGATGGCGGTCAGCTCTTCGATTGAGCGTTGGAACTCGAACTGGCCCCGGTAGGCCGTGGACGCCACCGTGACACCGGGAACGGCGGCGGCAATGGTCGCCACCGACCGGCTGAACCCTGCTGAGTTGCTGTTGGTGACGGTAACGAGCAGATCGGCCCGGACGGCATCATCGACGCTGCTCGTGGCCGACTTCGACAGGGAGGCGCCGAACACGGCCATGGCCGAGACGAGGGCCAGTCCGACCATGAGCGCCGACGCCGTTTGCGCAGTGCGCCGCGGGCTGCGCATGGAGTTCTCCCGCCCGAGGCGGCCCGACACCCCCATGACCCGGGCCAGGGGGCGGCCGATGGCACTCGACAGGGGGCGAGCCATGGCGGGCAGGAGCATGGCGGCGCCGACGAATATGCATGTCGCCCCCAGCCCCACCAGGGCGATGGCCGGCTTGGTCAAGCCGAAGGCCAGAAAGGCGGCCCCGACCACCGCCACCGCCGTGCCCCTCACGAAGCGGCGCCGGTTCGAGATGTCTCCCTCGGACTGACGACCACTGATGGCGGCGACCGGGGCCACTCGGACCGCTCGCCGGGCCGGGCTGATGGCCGATACGAGCGTCACCCCGACGCCGACCACCAGCGAGACGATGATCGTACGGGGGGCGAACACGATTGACCCCGACGGCAAGGTGACACCAAAACCTCGCAACAGGGCTAAGAGGCCGAGGGCGGCCAGCACCCCCAACCCGATCCCGATCAGAGACGAGACCAATCCCACTGCGGCGGCCTCCGCCAGCACGGAACGGAACACCTGGCGGCGACTGGCACCCACGATTCGCAACAAGGCCAGCTCTCGCGTCCGCTGACCGACGATGATCGAGAACGTGTTGAAGATGGTGAACCCGCCCACGAATAAAGAGATGAACGCGAAGACGAGCAACGCGGTAGAGAAGAAACCCAACGCCTGGCTGATGGCACTGGTGGCCTCGTTTGCCAGTGTCTGCCCCGAGACGACCTCGACATCGCGAGGAATGGCCCGGGCGATGGCACCTTGAACCACGGACTTGTCTGCCCCCGGTTGGGCCACCACGTCGATGCTGTCGAGTTTGCCTTGCAGTCCCATCACCTGTTGCGCGGTCGGGAGCGTAAAGGCCGCCAGGGTCGCCCCCGCCAGGTTGTTGGCGGTGCCGAATTGAGCGATACCGGTGATGGTGAACGTTCGAGATGGGCCGGCAAAGAGGATGCGGACGCTTTGGCCCACCTTGAAGTGATATTTCATGGCCGTGCCGGCATCCATGACGACATCGTCAGGGGCGCCGGGCGGTCCCCCCTGCACGATGTGAAGATCCGAGATCTGCGAGTTCGTGTCGAAATCGACGCCAAGGGTTGGCGCACCACCCGTCGAAATAGCGGAACCGTCGTGCGAAACGAATTGGGCGTAGCCCCCGACGACACCGCTGGCCGCCTCCACACCGGGGACGCCACGCACCGTCACCAGCACTGATTCGGGCATGGGGTCGCGCACGGCACCGGATGCAGACTCATTCTTGAACTGGGCCACCCCTCTGACCTGGAAGTCGATCTTCTGATAGATGGATCCGAACAACGTGGTGAAGGTGTGGTTCAACGTGTCGGTGAGGACGAAGGTGCCCGCGATGAACGTGACCCCCAGCACGATGGCCAGCGCCGTCAGCGCCAGTCGCAGCTTGTGGGCGAGGAGCCCGTTGATGGTGACCTTCCACATCTCAGGCTCCGAGTGTCCGCATCCGTTCGAGGACAGAGTCGGCGGTGGGCGCATCGAGTTCGTCCACTACGGCTCCATCGGCCAGAAACAGCACACGATCCGCGTAGGCGGCGCCGTGGGGGTCATGGGTCACCATGACGATGGACTGGCCCCACTCCTTGACCGACTTGCGCAGGAACTCGAGCAACTCGCCCGAAGCATTGGAGTCGAGGTTGCCGGTGGGTTCGTCGGCGAAGATGAGGTCAGGACGATTCATCAGCGCCCGAGCACAAGCCACCCGCTGCTGCTGCCCTCCTGACATCTCGTTGGGTCGGTGGGTCAACCTGTCACCGATTCCGAGTTGCCCAACCAGGTAGTCGAACCACTCGCGATCCACCTTGGCGCCGGCCAGATCGGCGGGGAGCGTGATGTTCTCGGCCGCCGTCAGGGTGGGAACCAGGTTGAACGACTGGAAAACGAACCCCACCTTGTCGCGCCGCATCTGGGTGAGTCCGGCGTCGTTGAGGCCGCCGATGTCCTGGCCTCCGACAAAACACTGTCCCGCCGTTGGTTGGTCGAGGCCAGCCATGCAGTGCATGAGCGTCGACTTCCCCGAGCCCGATGGACCCATGACGGCGTTGAAGTGGCCCCGCCCGAAGACCACGTTGACGCCGGCCAGGGCGTGCACCTCGGATTGACCGATGCCATAGGTCTTGCGTAGATCGACGGCCTGAGCGGCAGGCGACGTTTGTACGTTGCCGGTCGGTGGGTCAGATGTCAGGGTCATATCTCCTCGCAGGACAAAAAGGGGGCCATAGAAGTATTCCCCACCGACGTGGCGCTCTTTGACATGGGCAACGGCCCATGCGAGGACCACTATCGTGACGCCGGCCGGCGTACCTCTATTGGTGGCGAGGACGAACCTGTCGTCAGTGACTCGCCTGCCAAGCCGTCTCTTCGCCGGCCACGTCGAGCAGCAAATTGCCGAGGGCGAGATTGATGTCGTCGGCGTGATATCCCCAGTCCGGCCCCAGGGCCTCAGTCACCACCGGCCTGGTGTCCCCCGGCTCGGCGTTGTTGGTGACCTGCAGCCAGGTCGCTGCACCTTGACTGGTGCATGTGGCCGAGTAAAGACCGGGATAAGTCACCCACGGCGTCGCCACGGCCGGGGTAAGACCTGACTGCGTGGCTGAGACGAACAGCGGCGCCAGCTGCCCCGTCCCCCCGCCCAAGGCGGCCGGATTGACACACGCAACTTGTTCTCCGCTTGCTGTCGACTGTCCCGACTGCAAGCTCACACCTTGTCCGGGTCGTCCGACGACCGCCGTCGCCGGAGGCTCGGATGGAAACGCCGAGTAGGCGATGACACAACCGCTTTGCAAGGGAGCACTGCACAGCGGCACGTCAGAAAACGTGGCCCCCACGTTGGCGCCGGTGGGTACCTGCAAATTGCCCCCGGCGAGGATGGCCACGACCAGGCGCCGGCGCAACGCAGGGTCATTGTCGAATTGGGTGGCGATGAGATGGATGAGGATGGCCGAACCTTGCGAGTCCCCGATGAGGATGATCGGGCGGTTGCCGGCGTCATGGGCGACGAAGTCGTCCCACGCCGAGACGAGGCTGTCGTACGCCACTGTGAATGTCGAGCGAAGCGTGGCACTGGCACCCGGCGCGTTGCTCAGTCCCGTCCCAATGCTCACGGCGGTGGCCTGGCGGTACATCGGCGCCCACACCGAGCAGACCTGAGAGAACTGGGAGGACTGCACGGCGGCGGCGTCGATCTCGGTCTTCTGTACCTCGAGATTGGCGTTGGCGCTTTGCTGCGTGCTGACGGTCGGATACACGTAGAAACAATCGAAGTTGGCCACCGTCGACGCGGTCGGGAGGCCGGCCAAAGTCAGGGCCCGTCGAGCTCCGCTCGCCGGCACCGTCGTGACGGAGGGGCTCAAGGCACAGGGGTCGGTGGGCATGCCCGGCCTGCACAACCACACGGTGGCGGAGCCTGCTGGAGTCGGGGTCGTCGTCGCGTTACTCGCCGACGGCGACGAGGCCGCGCACGAAGCACCCAAGAACCCCACCACCAGCACAGCGGCGCTGAGCCCACGGTGGCGCCACGCACGGCGGTTCGTCGAACTGGAAGATATGCAACCTCTTTGCATATTAAAGTGTGGCTCCTGGTGGCCTCCGATGCAAGACCTCCCTACCGCTTCGGTGACGTGCTGGCCGTGGCCCGTCGCAGCTGGGTGCGACAGATGCACGCACGCATGCGGGAGGCCGGCTTCGACGGTTACCGCCAGACCGATGCCTGGTTGCTTCGCCTGCTCAGCCAACAGCCCTGGGCCATCGGCGAGCTCGGAGGCACCGTGGGAGTGACTCGTCAAGCGGCGCGAAAACTCGCTGACGGGATGGTCGAACGCGGCTACGTCCAGTTCAGCAGCGATCCTCACGACGCCCGCCGCACCCTGGTCGTCCTCACCCGTAAAGGCCGCAAGTACGCACGCGCCGTGGCCGCCGCGCAAGACGGGCTCAACGACGCCATACGAAATCGAGTGAGCTTCAAAGACCTCGCCATCACGGACTCAGTACTGCGAGCCGTACTCCCTACCGTCGAGTCGCGCCGCCGGCTCGATGAGAATGTGCCCGGGCCGAGCCTGTGACTTAGCTTTGAAGCAGCAGCCCATTCGAGAGAGGCGCCTTCGGTGGGAGACATACTGGTGACAGGGGGTACCGGCACTCTCGGGCGAGGGGTGGTGGAGCGTCTCCTTGCCGGCAGGGCCGAGGTACGGGTGCTGAGCCGGCGCCCGCGACCTGAAAGCTCGGCGGCGTCGAGTTGGGCGATCGGTGATTTGCGCAAAGGTCACGGCATCGAGGCGGCCGTGGCCGGCACCGACGTCATCATCCACTGCGCCAGCGGGCGGGGCGATGTCGATTCAGCTCGGCATCTGATCGACGCCGCCCGTGCAAGCAATGCCCACGTCGTCTACATCTCCATCGTCGGGGTGGATCGGGTGCCGCTCGGCTACTACAAGTCGAAGCTCGGAGTCGAACGGCTCATCGAGACATCGGGGCTGCCCTGGACCATCCTGCGCACCACCCAGTTCCACAATCTCATCGTCAGTGCCTGTGACGCGCTGGCCCGGCTACCGGTGATGGTAGTCCCGGCCCGCACGCAGTTCCAGCCCATCGAGGTCGGCGAGGTGGCGGCCCGACTCGTTGAGCTTGCCGCCGGGGCCCCGGCGGCGCGGGTGGCGGACATGGGCGGCCCCCAAGCGGTCACCTTTACTGATCTCGCTCGCAGCTATCTCGACGCGCGCCGACGCCGGCGAGCCGTGGTGCCGATCCGCATCCCCGGCGCTACCGCCGCCGCTTTCCGCCGCGGCGACCACCTCGCCCTGGGCCACGCCGTCGGACAAGGCACCTTCGCCCAGTTCTTGGCGCAGCGTTATCCGCCCGCGGGGTAAGGCAACGGTGGTGGCGCGTCCTTTATGGACGAGCGCCCCTGAAGCGGCGCCCTCTATGAAACAGAAACCCAGGTGACACCGATCATCTGAGGTCCACCATGGGTGCCGGGCACGGCGCCGAGTTTTCCGACTCGCAGCGAATCCCGGGGAAACTCCGGAGCGATCAACTCGAGAAATTCGTCGATGTCAGGTGCCTCGCTGTGCATGACGGCAACATGGTCGATCCGTCCGGCCTTCTTCATGCGCTCGTACAGCATTTGCATGGCCCGCTTGCGGGTACGAGCCTTACCCGCTTCTTCGACGACGCCGCCGCTGATGTCGATCAGGGGCTTGATCGACAGCAATGATCCCACCAGCGCCTTGGCGTTTCCGATGCGACCACCACGGCGCAGGTTCTCAAGCGTGTTCAAAATCGCGAACACGTGCGTCCGAGGAATCATCTCGCCGACCCGGCGCAACACGTGATCCGCATCACCTCCGTCGGCGGCGACTTTGGCGGCCTCGATGACCAGGGTCCCCAGCCCACTTGACACTGACCGGCTATCGACGATGTGGATAGGCATGCGACCCTGACACGTCTGGGCCGCGGTCTGCGCCGATTGCAGCGTCGTCGACAATGAGCTCGACAAGTTGATGCAGATCACGGCGTCCGCACCATCCTCGGCGGAGGACGCGAAAGGCGTGTTCGAAGGCTCCCGGGGACGGGCACGCGGTCTGGGGCAGCACGTCGGAGTTCGCCATGCGCTTATAGAAGTCTTCGACACTGAGGTCGTCTCGGTCCGAGAACTCTTCATTGCCGAAGCGGATACTCAGCGGCACGACGGTGATGTTCAACTGGTCGGCCTCGTGTTGCTCGAGGTCGCACGAGCTGTCACTTACGATGTCGACACCTGCCATGGGGGTCCTCCTTGCCGGTACCACCCGACGTGGCCATCCACATGGCCCGGGAGCCGATTTCCACTGTGGCTCGTAACGGGCCGTCTTTTTTTGACTCCATCAGGATGACAGCCATCGCCACGGGTTGCCAGCACGGTGGCCCGAATCGCCCCCAAGCCCATGGCGACGGCCCGATCCGTGGCCACCGGCGCCTCGTTGGCCGGGCCTGGCCACAAGGAGCCAGTGCTACCGTGCCGCCAGAGGAGGCCGCGTCCGAAATCATGTCTCTGCCCAAGGTTGTCCGTGCGCTCCGGCCGTAACGACCTGTGGAAACAGGTGACCCAGCTCCTGCGAGGTCGCCCCGGCTGGACGGTCCAAGCGACGCCGACACCGGGCGACGATCCGGTGTGGTGCTTCGGGCCTCGAGGCCAACTCGAACTTGCGGTAAGGGTGGAGGGAGAGGTGATCCGGCTACAGGTCACAGAATCCGAGCAGGACGTCACCTTCCCCACCACTGACGAGTTGGTGGCATGGCTGAAGGCGCATAAACCGAATTCGATGATGGGCAAGCCGGCCAGCGCGTTGGACAGACTCAAGATGGGCAAGCTCTTCGAGTGGCGCTAGCGACGCACCGGCCCGGTACCATCGGCCCAGTGACCTGTTGAGCAGTCGAGGAGCGCCATGAGCAGACAAGACGCGGGAGCCACTGCCACCACTGACGAAAGCAACGCACCAGCCGCCAAGTGCCCGGTTTTGGGTAACGCGCGGCGCGGCCGGATCGACGGCCAACGAGCATTGGTGGCCGGACCAGTTGAACCTGAGGCCCCTGAACAAGAACTCGCCGCTCATCGATCCCATGGGCCGGGCATTCGATTACCGGCGGAATTCCAAAGCCTCGACCTCGCCGCTATGAAGGCGGATATCGAAGCGGTGATGACGAACTCGCAGGACTGGTGGCCCGCCGACTTCGGCCATTACGGGCCGCTGTTGATCCGGATGGCATGGCATAGCGCCGGGACCTACCGGATCGCCGACGGCCGGGGTGGAGCGGGATCGGGCACCCAGCGTTTTGCTCCGCTCAACAGTTGGCCCGACAACGCCAACTTGGACAAGGCCCGCCGTCTCCTGTGGCCGGTCAAGCAGAAGTACGGCCGAAAGATCTCGTGGGCCGATTTGATGATTCTCGCCGGGAACTGTGCGCTCGAGTCAATGGGCTTCACGACATTCGGTTTTGGCGGGGGACGTGAGGACGTCTGGGAACCCGAGGAAGACATCAACTGGGGACCTGAGGACAGGTGGCTCGAAGACGAACGCAACAGCGGCGATGGGGTCCTCGAGGAACCGCTCGGCGCCGTGCAAATGGGCCTGATCTACGTGAATCCCGAGGGACCCAACGGGAACCCGGATCCCATCGCCGCCGCTCGCGACATCCGAGAGACGTTCGCCCGCATGGCCATGAACGACGAGGAGACGGTCGCCCTCATCGCGGGCGGACACACCTTCGGCAAGACCCACGGAGCCGCCGACGCGGGGCAATACGTCGGGCGTGAGCCCGAAGGCGCCGGGCTCGAAGAGCAGGGTTTGGGTTGGGACAACACCCTCGGCACGGGCCGCGGAGACGACACCATCACCAGCGGCTTGGAAGGTGCATGGACCACTGCGCCGACACGGTGGGACAACAACTTCTTCGACAATCTCTTCGGTTACGAGTGGGAGCTCACCACGAGCCCGGCCGGCGCTCAGCAATGGCGCCCCACAGATCGGGCCGCGGACAACACCGTGCCCGACGCCCATGACCCTTCGAATCGCCATGCGCCCATGATGCTCACGACCGACCTTGCGCTTCGGCTCGACCCAATCTACGAGCCGATCTCGCGGCGCTTCCACGATCACCCCGACCAGTTCGCCAGCGCATTCGCCCGAGCCTGGTACAAGCTCACACATCGCGACATGGGACCGATCTCTCGGTATCTCGGTCCCGAGGTCCCCGATGAACAGCTGATCTGGCAAGACCCCGTCCCCGCCGTGGACCATCCTCTGGTCGACGAACAAGACATCAATGCTTTGAAGGGGGCCATCCTCGCTTCGGGATTGTCCATCTCGCAGTTGGTGTCGACGGCGTGGGCATCGGCCTCGACATTTCGCGACAGCGACAAGCGAGGGGGAGCCAACGGGGGGCGCCTTCGACTGGCACCGCAGAAATCTTGGGACGTGAACAGCGGTGCCGACCTCGATGTCGTGCTGAGCACCTTGGACGGCATCGGCAACGGCTTCAACGGGGCTCAGCACAGCGACAAAAGGGTTTCCCTCGCCGATCTGATCGTCCTCGGTGGGTGCGCGGCGGTGGAGGAGGCGATCAATAGCGCAGGGGGCCGTGGGTCGGTGCCCTTTTCGCCGGGGCGGACGGACGCTTCGCAAGAACAAACCGACGTCGAAGCGTTTGCCGTGCTCGAGCCGACGGCCGACGGCTTCCGCAACTATTTCCGGGCTGGCGACAAGAGGCGGCCCGAAGACCTACTGGTCGACCGAGCCGGTCTGTTGTCCTTGACGGCACCGGAGATGACCGTGCTGGTGGGCGGTCTGCGTGTCTTGATAGCGAACGCAGCAACCGGACACGGGGTCTTCACCGATCGGCCCGAGACGCTGACCAACGACTTCTTCGTGAACCTTCTCGATATGCGTACGCAGTGGCAGGCGACGTCGACAGAGCACGTCTACGAGGGCCGCGACCGTTCCTCGGGTGCGCTGCGATGGACGGGCACCGCCGTAGACCTCGTCTTCGGTTCGAACTCCCAGCTCCGCGCCCTGGCCGAGGTCTACGCCAGCGAGGATGGGCAGGAGCAGTTCGTGCAGGACTTCGTGGCGGCGTGGAACAAGGTCATGAACCTCGATCGCTTCGATCTTCGCTGAGGTACTCCGCGTCGGTGACGAGGTCTCCCCAGTGGGCATCGCCTTCGGTCATGGAGATGTGCGTCATGAAGTGCCCAGGGGCTGATCCGTGCCAATGTTCCTCGCCATCGGGCACGTAGACGATGTCACCGGCGTGGAGCTCGACAATTCTCTCCCCGCGTGGTTGGACCAATCCCTTCCCCTCGGTGACGTAAAGCGTCTGGCCCAGGGTGTGGGAGTGCCAGGCGGTGCGGGCGCCGGGGGCGAAGTGCACGGTGTTGACGTTGATGCGCGCCGGCTCTTGTCCTCTGGCGATGGCGTCGATCCATACGTCACCGGAGAACAACTCGGCAGGGCCTTTGCCCGATGGTTGCTTCGGCCGAAGTTCCATGACCTTCCTTCTGGCCGCCATGGGCCCGCGAATCAAGCTGAGCAGGGTGGTTTTCGATCGCAGTGTACCGGTCGCGCTCGACGCGGACCGGGGAGCCAACTACCGCTCCCCTACGGGACGATGACCGTTCGCTCACCGGGCACGTCGGCCTGCGCCCACACCGATTCGACGTTTTTCAGCGCGGCGCGGCGAGCCACAACCTTGAGCGCGCCCGAGTCGATCTCATCGATCAGCGACGGCAGTTCGGCCAAATAGCCTTGGGGCGACACGGCGCCTTGGCCGTTGCCCTGGATACGAAGGTTGGCCGAACGAAGGGCGACAGAAGGGAGCTCGAGGGTGGGCCCCGCCTGAGCGCCGATCTGTATCCAGTCGAGTGCTCGGCTGCGATCTGATCGAGCCGTCAACAGCGCCATGATGGCGATCTCAGCGGGCTTGGCCCAGAGATAGTCGATGACGATGTCGACATCGGCGGCCGCCGCGGCCAGAGAACTCGCCGTCAACTCGGCGTTCTCGGTGAGCTGCACAAGCTCATCAGCACCAACGTCGCTGAGCGCGGCCAGACGCAAGGCGTCGCGACCGGCCCCGACGACCCGGCCGGCCCCCAGCCGCTTGGCGATCTGCACGGCCATCGTCCCGGCATTACCCGTCGCCCCCAGCACGAGCACGCTCTGGCCGGGCTCGATGGGCACACGACGACGCAGGGCAACCCACGACGACATGGCCGGGTTCATGGCGGCGGCGACCTTCTCGACGTCGGCGTCGTCGGGCAACGGGATCATCCGCCGTCTGTCGATGACAGCCCGGTCGGCCATGGTGCCGGGATACTCGTCGTCGGCCACGAAGTAAACCCGAGTCCCATCGGCGCGACGCCCGACACCATCGATGCCGGGGATCATGGGGAGCTCACCTGTACTGGTGTAATGCCGGCCCGCCGCATCGGTTCGCACGCGGGGATGGAGACCGACAGCCAGGACGTCGACCAGCTCATGGTCGTCGTCCACCGGATCCGGGACGGCGAAGTCCTGAAAATGCGGGGGCTCGTCAAACGATGTGACGACCGCCGCGTGCATCGTGTCCATGGACGCCTCTCCCCCTCCCCCACCGCCGGGTCATTTAGTTGGTGTCACGAACAATATAGTTTGTGTCACGTACTATCGCAAGTAGGATGGGGCCATGGCACCGGCGACGACTCCCCGGCCGAAGCGAGAGCCATCCGTTCATGGCGACGTCGACATTGTCGATGCGCTGGCCGAACTGAGCTTCTTCGTGCAAGGGGCGCTGGCCAAACACGCTGCTGCTCTCGACCTGTCGCTGATCCAAACCCGGCTCCTCGGTGTGCTCCGCGACAGAGAGCCGACCATGCAGGAACTGGCCCGGTTTCTCGAGCTGGACAAGTCGAGCGTGACGGGTCTCGTCGATCGGGCCGAAAGACGGGGGTTCGTGGTGAGAACTCCGTCGACAGACGATCGGCGCGCCATTCGGGTGGCCCTGACGGCGTCGGGACGCCGGCATATCGCTGACGTCGGCGCCGCTTTCCAGCGCGACATTGCGGCGGCCACAGCTTCGTTGCCCCCGGCCGACAAGAAGAGGCTGTCAAGCCTGGCCCGCCGAGTGGTCGAGACGCACACGACCTCCCTGTGAAGAAACGGTCGTCGGGAGCGCGCCTACCGTGCTCGGAGCATCCCCTCCGACCCGCTCAGGACACCCACTGGCCCATCCATTCGCCCGTCACCTGCTTGGCCACGACGTTGAGCCTGTTCCACGCGTTGATGGCGGCGATGGCCACGACTATCGCAGCGAGGGCCGGCTCGGCGTAGTGCTTGGCCGCCTCGTCGAACACGGCGTCGGGAACCGGATCGGCGCTATCAGCGAGGCGGGTGCCCGCCTCCGTCAACGCCAAGACGGCGCGCTCCGCCTCGGTGAAGTACTCGGTCTCGCGCCATGCCGCCAAGGTGAACATCCGAGCGTCGGTCTCACCGGCCTTCCTCGCACCTCGGCTGTGGATGTCGAGGCACACGGCACAGCCATTGATCTGACTGGCACGAAGACCGATCAGCTCGAGCGTCGACGCCGGCACGCCGGCTTCGTTGGCCGCGTCGCTGGCCGCCTTGCTCAGCGCCTGCATGGCCTCCATGACACCGGGCACACTGATGGCCGGGCTTTTCATGCGTGATGGCATGGCGTTTCCTCCTTGGAGTCCGAGCGCGCCTGGTGGCTCTGGCGTCCTTTCTACCCCTGGCGGTAGTAGTGGTCCTCGTCGAGATCCTCGAGGAGGCTGGGCCCGGTCGGTGTCCAGCCCAGGAGCTCACAGGTGGCGGTGGCGGTAGCCGGTGTGTCCACGCCTACGAAGCGGCCCAAGAACGAGAAATGCTCAAGAGCGTCAGCGGGTGCCACCGACTGCGTGGGGACGCCGAGGTGTCGACTCATCATCTCGGCGATTTGCCGGATGGGCACACCTTCGTCGCCCACAGCGTGCAGGACCGAACCGCCCGGGGCGGACTCCACGGCCAGGCGGGCCAGGCGCGCCGCGTCGGAGCGGTGCACGGCCGGCCATCGGTTGGCTCCGTCACCCACGTATCCGGCCACCCCCCGCTGGCGTGCGATGCCGACGAGGGTGGCCATGAACCCGTTGTCACCGTCTCCATGGACCGTCGGTGGAAGGCGCAGCACCGACGATCGGACGCCGATGCCCCGCAGGGACAAGGTGAACAGAGCAGTGGCTGCCCGTTGCCCAGCCGGGCTGGCCCGAACCACGGGACTCGGCACCAGGCCGTCGTCTTCGGTGGCGACCTTGCCGGTCGAGAGCCCGGCCAGACCAGAGGCAAGAACAAAGGGACGAGCGGAGTCGGCCAGCGCGGCGCCCATCGCTTCTACGGCTCGGCGATCGGCGCCAGCCGCCGTGGCGAAGTCGCCCCCAAAAGCCACTTCGTGTTGAAAGGCCAGGTGGATCACACCGTCGGAGTCGGCCGCCGCCTTGGCAAGACCGTCAGGGTCGTCGAGATCACCTCGCCAGACGGCGGCGCCGGCAGCTTCGAGGCGCTGCGCCGCCACGTCCGAACGGGCCAGACCGACCACCTCGTGGCCGGCTCCGAGCAGCTCGGGAACGACAGCCGAGCCGATCCAGCCTGACGCACCGGTGACAAAGATTCGCATGGGACGACCTCCAGGGGCAGATGTTGATGTCAGTAACTGCCATCAACCATAAATCTGATGTCTGTGACTGTCAACACTAAGATCCGCCTATGGGACGCTGGCAGCCGGACAGCCGCGGACGACTGCAGGAGGCCGCTTTGGCCCTGTACTCAGAGCGCGGCTTCGACCAGACCACCGCCGCCCAGATCGCCGATCGAGCCGGGCTCACCGAGCGCACCTTCTTCCGGCATTTCGCCGACAAGAGGGAGGTGCTGTTCGGCGCATCGCCTGTGCTCCAGGAACGGATCGTGGCTGGCGTCGCCGAGGCGCCGGCGACCGACGGCCCCCTCGACGCGGCGGCTCGAGGTCTTGACGCCGCCGCCGCCACGCTTGGCGAGTCACGCCGTGACTTGGCGTGCCTGCGTCACGCCGTGATCATGGCCAACCCCGAACTACGCGAGCGCGAGCTCACCAAGCTCGCCGACTACGCGGCCTCGGTGGCGGCCACCTTGCGGCAGCGCGGCGTCACCGAGCCGCAAGCGACCTTCGCCGCCGAAGCCAGCATGACGGTGTTTCGCGTGGCGATGCAGCAATGGGCCACCGGGGAGGACCCCCGAGAGCTCGACGCCATCATGCGATCCGGTGTCGCCGATCTGCGCGCCACGATGACACTGCGTAGCTGAACCTCTGCGTGACGCGTGGTGGCGTCATCGGCGGTAAGGACACACAGGAAGCACAACAAACGATCGGGTTCACCGGCTCGTTACCCACCGTTCACGCTGCCCATGCATGCTGCGCCGTAGCAATTTCGCACATGCACCCGAGGGCTGGCCTTCGGAGAGGAGATGGAGTGAGTCGGCACGCCCCTCGTTACGATCGACGCACCATTTTGAGAGCCGGCGTCGGTACGGCCGCCTCCGCCGCACTGGCCTCGCTGGCCATGGGCGAACTCGCCGGTGCCAGCGCGGCGGCCGCGCCCCGTCCCAAAGCACACCGCAGGCCGGGCTCGTTGCCGTTTCCTTCGCTTCCGGTTGGGCAGTTCACCGGGGCCTTCCCCTTTAAACATCTGGTCCTGGTAATGCAGGAGAACCATTCCTTTGACAACTACCTCGGCATGCTGCCGGTCTCGGGGCAGCCTAAAGCTGACGGTTTTCGCTTCAATCGAAAAGACGATCCCCTCAACTGGAACCCGGTAGGAAACGAGCGCATGTACGTGTATCACCAAGGCGGTGCCATCGGTGCCACCGATTCGGGCAGCCAAAGTTGGGACGATTCCCACGACCAAATCGCGGGAGGCACCATGAATGGCTTTGCCGGCACCGGGCCCGGATCGATGGGGTATTACACCGAGGACGATCTCCCCTTTTACTACTCGCTGGCGAAGACCTTCACGCTGGCCAACCGCTGGTTCTGCTCGGTACCCGCCCAGACGTACCCGAACCGGCGTTTCCTGCAGGCCGCCACGGCGTCGGGCGTGGTGGCTACAGACATCGACAACATCGAGATCTATCCCGCCAACGGCACCGTCTGGGACCAACTCAGCGCCCACGACATCTCTTGGTACAACTACTTCTCCGACGCGCCCACCAGTGCCATCATTCTCGACACCCTCTTCAAACACACGGCCAACATCGGTCCGATCGCGCAGTTCTACGCCGATGCAGCGGCCGGGACCCTGCCTGCAGTGAGCATGGTCGACTGCAACATGGGCGCCATCCAAGGTGAGATCCCCGGTGTCGTCGAAGACCTTCCCGCGCCCGTCCCGACCTTTGCCTCCAACATCGATCTCGCCATCGAGGCGACCGCGCAATCGGAGGAGAACCCCGAAGACGTGCAGCTGGGCGAGTCCTTTGTGGCTGGCATCGTCAACGCAGTGATGTCGGGCCCGGCTTGGCAAGACACGCTGCTCATCTGGTTCTACGACGAGCACGGTGGCTACTACGACCACGTGAACCCGCCCGCGGCCATCGCACCGGACTCCATCGCACCTGACATCACCGCCGCTGATCCCCACGGGGGGGTACAACACCTATGGCATCCGTGTGCCGGCCGTCATTGTCAGCCCCTACGCCAAGGCCCATGACGTCACCAATGTCGTACACGATCACACGTCGGTGCTGGCCACCATCGAGAGGCAATGGAACTTGCCCGCCCTCACCTACCGAGACGCCAACGCGGCGACCATCATGGATTTCATCGATACGTCCAAGATGGCCTTTGCCGAACCGCCCACCCTGGCTGCGCCGGCCAATCCCGAACCCGACTTGCTCCAGGCCTACCAAGACGGCCAGCCGTCACCGCCGGCTCCGTCTCAGACGAAGCCCGGTAGTCGCCGCTGATGAGGATGCTGTGGCGCCCTATCGAGGGGTGGCGACATCCTCGGTGATGTAACGGCCCAGCGCGTCGAGCCACTCTCCGGTGCCCTCTTCGCGCCACTCGGGCAGCTCGTGACCGTCGAGATAAGCGCCCTGTTCAGTGAGCACGAGCATGGTGCCGCCATCTTCGGCCACCAACTCGACGGTGGTCTGGGACATGGTGGCCGTGATGCCACCGTCGAAGAGGACGGCGCTGTAGGCGATGCGCTCGTCGAGCACGATCTCGCGATAGAGCACCTCCCAGGTGATGCGCTTTCCGTCGTGGACGCCACAGCTACGCTCGATACCGCCGACTTGGAAGTCGAGCTGATAGTCGCTGTTGGCGCCGGCGAACCATCGCGCTTTGGCTTCGGGGTCGGCCCAGGCCGAGAACACCCGCTCAGGCGAGCACGCGTAGTGGCGCTCAAGGGTAAAGGTGGCATGTACGACGCTGCGGTCGGTCATCGGTTGTTTCCTTTCTTGGGTGTCTTTTTGTGATTTCGCTCATCGGTGGTGTCGCGCAGTTCGTACTCGAGGCGGTCAAGCTTGTTCTCCCAGGTGATGCGTTGGGCCGCCAACCATCCCTCGGCCGCTCGTAACGCCGACGGCTCGACCCGGCAGCTGCGCACCCGGCCGACCTTTTCGCTATGCACCACGCCGGCTTCCTCCAACACCGCGAGGTGCTGGAGTACCGCCGGCATCGAGATGGACAAGGGCCCAGCCAACTGGGTGACCGAGGCGGGGCCGCCGATCAGCTGTTCGACCATGCCCCGTCTGGTGGGGTCCGACAACGCGTGGAGGATGCCGTTGAGGTCCCCTCGATACTTAACCACTCACTTAAGCATTGCCTGACCTCGGCCGGGCCGTCAAGTGGTCCATTCGCCGGGCGCTCGTCACGGCGCGCTATTCCGACAAGAATCAGCCGTCGTAGAAGCTCAACGGGTGGAGTCCCACCAGCGATCGTTGTCGCGGCGTGACGGCGCGTGCCTCGGCCTCCTCGCTCAGATGCGAGACCGATGACGTAGGCCGGAGCCGTTGGGCCACGTCGCGACGTCCGTAGTGACACTGGATGAACATGCGTCCGGGGTCATGGGTGCCAAGCGGCAAACGCCGGTGCCAGATGTCCGACACGAACAGGGCGACATCACCGGCCTGGGCAACCAGAGGAACGACACCCCGGCCCTCCCATGCCAAGTCCGGGTCGTCCATCTTGTCCTTCGGCGGGGGCTGGCCTGATGTATGGCTCCCGGGGACCACGCCCGTCGCGCCGGCCTCGAGGGGGCAGTCCTGAAGATAGATGTGGGTGGCGATGGCGAAAATCGGATACGGGATGCGCTCGTCCCACGGGACTCCCGGTGCCCGAGGAACGTGAGGTCCGCTGTCGATATGCCAAAAGCGGCCGAGGTGGTCGTTTTCGCCGGGCGGTTGCCACCACGCCGTGTTGGCGATGACGTGGCAGTCTTCGCCGATCAGGGGCTCGATGGTGGAGAGCACCCTCGAGTTGGCAACAGCGTCTTGCACGACGGCGCTGCGATTGAGCACCTCGTAGCGAAACGGAGAGGAGCCCACCCCGATGAGCCCTTCTTCACGCTCATTGGGCGGGTACTGGGCGAAGACGCGCTCGACATCGGCAACGAGGGCACTTACCTCCGGCTGGGTGAATACCTGCCGGAGCACGACGTACCCGTTGCTCTGCAGATTCTCGGAGGCGGCGGGAACGGGGCCCCTCAGGATCCGCAAGTACCCCGAGGACGTGCGCTTGAGCATCTCCTGATTCTGTCGCGCATCGTGGCGGCCCGCTACGCCTACGTGGCTCTATGGCGATCACTGTGCGTGAAATAGTTAAGGAGAATGACGTGATGACCTTGGGCGGACCACAATCGTCTGAGTTCGTACAGGGCGATCTCGCCGCCGCGAGCTGCAGAGAAGGAGCACAGTGGCCAAACCGAATGTTGTACCAGCCGAGGAGTGGGAACAAGCCCGAGCGGAGCTGCTCACGGCAGAGAAGCAGGCCACCCGAGCACTCGACGCACTGGCCGCCACGCGTCGCCGGTTACCCATGGTCAAGTTTGCAAACGACTACGTGTTCGACACGCCGACGGGCCCGAGGACCTTGCTCGATCTCTTCGAGGGCCGGGATCAACTTGTCGTCTACCAATTCATGGACGTCGGCCCCGATGGGTTTTGTCCCGGCTGCACCAATTTCACCAACAACGTCACCGACTTACAGAACCTGGCCGACACCGGTGTGAGTTGGGCGACGATCTCGAATATGCCACTCGCCCAGATTGAGGGATACAAGGCGAAGATGGGATGGACACTGCCGTTCGTGTCGTCACACGGGACATCGTTCGCCGATGACTGCGGGGCAGGTCTGGGCTTTGCGCTCAGTGTCTTTCTGCGCGATGGCGACGACATCTACCGCACGTACTCCACTACGGCGCGCGGTGTGGACCGCGTGATGTTCGTCCACAACATTCTCGACCTCTGTCCCTACGGACGGCAACAGGACTGGGAGGACTCGCCGGCCGGCTGGCCCCAGCAACCGACCTACGGATGAGGGGTCGCCGCTCGTCGGCGGCGCACGGGAGCTGGCCGCGGCCGCTATGGCTGGTCGCCACGGTGTTGAGGACGTTCGCCGTCATGGCCGCCCTGACGGTCATCGCGGCCCGGATCGGTACGCGCCAATCGGTGGCCACCGTTCTCCCATCGGAGGCCACCTAAGTGGCCCTGGTGCCATCGCTACAATGACCGCCGATGAACCAAGCCGATGCAGTCGCAGCCGAGAACAGCTTCCCTGAAGGTTTCTTGTGGGGCACGTCCACCGCGGCCCATCAGATCGAGGGTGGCAACGTCAACAACGATTGGTGGGATTGGGAACATCAGCCCGATTCGGGGTGTGTCGAATCGAGCGCGGACGCGTGCGACTCACTGCATCGCTGGCCCGAAGACGTCGCCCTGGTGGCATCCATGGGATTGGGGGCGTATCGGTTCTCGTTGGAATGGAGCCGGATCGAACCAGCTGAAGGCGAGTTCTCCATAGCGGCGTTGGATTACTACCGCCGCCTCTGTATGGCTCTGCGCGAGCGCAACATCTCCCCCGTCGTGACTTTCCACCACTTCACCACTCCGAGATGGTTGAGCAAACGAGGCGGCTGGGAGGCTCCCGATGCGTCAGAGGCCTTTTGCCGCTTCGTGGCCCGGGCCACGGCCCATCTCGGTGACGTCATCGGCTGGGCGTGCACGATCAACGAGCTCAACTTGATGGGGACAAGTGGTTATACGGCGGGCACCTCTCCGCCGGGGGTGAAGGGTGATCTTGCCCGTCTTCTGGCCGTGAATGAGTCCATGATTGGCGCCCATCGCGCCGCCGTCGACGCCATACGATCGGGCCCGGGAGACTTCCCCATTGGACTCACCTTGTCGATGGACGAGATGGTGGCCGACCCAGGGGGCGAGGTGGTTCTCGAGGCGGCTCAAGAGATCCTCGAAGACAAATTCCTGCGCTCCACCGAGGGAGATGACTTCATCGGCGTGCAGTGTTACTCGCGGATCCACTTCGGACCGGACGGGCAGGCTCCCAATGACCCATCGGTGCCAACCACGCAGATGGGCTATGAGTACTGGCCCCAAGGCGTCGAGCACTGTGTCAGGCGAGCCGCGGCGGTGACCGGACTGCCGGTGCTCATCACCGAAAGCGGCATCGCCACCACCCACGATTCGGAGCGCATTGCCTATATCACCGAAGTCTTGCGGGGGGTCAAGCGCGCCATTGACGACGGTGTCGACATCCGCGGGTATTTCGTGTGGAGCCTTTTGGACAACTTCGAATGGTCGCACGGCTTCACGCCCACATTCGGGCTCCACAGTGTGGATCGCACCACCTTTGAACGGACCGCTAAACCGAGCGCCTCGTGGTACGGGAGCGTCGCCCAGCACAACGCCTTGGTGCCGGGCGCCGACTGATTGAGATTTCCCCGCCGGTTATGTCCCGTGCCGATGCGGGTAGTTGTCCTGTGCCCGGAAGACGGCGTTCGGCTTAAGGACAGGAAGAAGGAAGACCATGGAGAACTCAGAAGTATCAGATGCCACACGCCGGGCCGAAGACGAAGACGCGGACAGCCCGCACCAGGCCGATCGGCCCGCCACTCCCGAAGAAGAGGAAGCAGCCGGCGATCGAAAAGTAAGTGCTGATGTGCGAGCCCATGAACACGAGATGGCGCAAAGAGGAGCCGACGAAAAAGGTGAGGGGCGGATTTCCTGACCTGACACCCAACCGGGGAACGCTCAGACGTGGGCCACCATCTCCTCGACCTCAAGTCCGGGCTGACGAGGAATGGGCTCGACACGCTCGAGCAAGGCCAGGACCAGGGCCCCACCGATGGCGATCAGGACTCCGGCGATTCGGAACGCCAGCACATAGCCATGCGTGGCGGCAACACCGGCCGCCACCCCTTGATGGATTTCGCCCGAGGCTCGGCGCAGAGCCAACGTCACCAGGCAGGCCAGTCCCAGCGCTCCGCCGATCTGCTGGACCGCATTCTGCATCCCCGACGCGAGGCTCGAGTCCTGACCTGTGACTTGGTGCAGTGACGCATTACCTATAGCCGGAAAACACATCCCCGAGAACAGCCCCAGGATGATCATGGCCGGCATGATTCCCACCTGATACACGGTGCCGACATGGATGTCACTGGTGAGCCACAGTCCAACAGCACCTCCGAAGAAACCCATCGCCAATATGGGCTTCACCCCGATTTTGGGCATCAGTGCAGTTCCGAGACCGATGCCGGCCCCGATGGACACGCCAAAAGGAATGTAGGAAAGACCGCCGCGCAACGGGGACCAATGAAGCACCTGCTGCTCGAACAACGTGAGCATAAAGAAGTAGCTGAAGAAGGCGGACGAGAAGAACAGCGTCACGAAGTTGGTCACCACTCGGGTCCGGTTGGAGAAGAATCGCAACGGTATGAGCGGATTCTTCGATTTCGATTCGATAAAAGCCATCACTCCGAGGAGCACCACGCCACCGATAAGCGGCACGAGGACGTGCCATGAGCTCCACGAGTACGTAGCCGCTTGAAGCAACCCGTCCACGATGGCCACCAGACCGGCAGTGGCGGTAAAGGCGCCGGGAAAATCGATACGACCTGATTCTCGTCGCATCCGGCTCTCCGAGACCAGACGCGGCACCACCAGCAGGGCGAAAAGGGCGACGGGCAGATTGATGTAGAAGATCAAGCGCCAAGACGCGGTAATTCGTCAATACCCCGGAGATGATCGTCCCGGTGGTCCCCCCCAGTCCGGCCACGCCACCCCATAGTCCGAGGGCCTTAATGCGCTCACGGGGGTCGGGGAACAGCAATGCGATGAGCCCCAGTGACGCCGGCGCGGCGAACGCCTCGCCCAGGCCCTGGACGAATCGACTGGCCACCAACATGGCGGGACTAATGGCGGCGCCACAGGTTGCCGAGGCAACCGCGAAGATGGCCACCCCCACCATGAACATCCGTCGCCGCCCCAAGATGTCGGCCAGGCGCCCGCCCAGGAGTAGAAAGCCTCCGGCCATCAACACGTAGCCGTTGACGACCCAGGCCAGCCCCGCGTGGGTAAAGCCCAGGTTGCGCTGGATGCGCGGGAGCGCCACGTTCACCACGGTGACGTCGAGCACCAGCATGAACTGGATCAGCGCCAACACGATGAGCGCTTTCCACCGACGCGGGTCCGAAACGGCCGCGTCCGAGGAGGAGACGGTGCTGCTCCTGTCGTTGTCGTCGGTTGTAGTCATGGTTGGGTGGAGGCCACGTTACCGGTCCCTGCGAGGGATGCCGACGGCTGGCCGTGTTCGGAACTTTCTATGCGGGGCCGCTTTGGAACGGGAGCTGCTCGCCCGTCTCGAGCAAGGTCTTGAGCCCGCTGAGGATCTCGCTCCAACCGCCACCGGCCCCCTCGGACTCGCTCTCTCCCCTGAGTACGGCCGCCCATAGGGGCGCCCCGGTGACGTCGTGGGTGACGGTCAGCCGTGTCACCCCGTTTCGCACGGGCTCTATGTCGCAGGTAAGGCGGGTAAAGGCTTCGGCCTCGAGTTCCGGGGTCATCGTCATCCGCCACGTCTGCACCAATTTGCGCGGGGGGTCGGCTTCGATCACCTCCCCGTCGCTGATGACTTCGGGACAACCAAGGGCCAACATGCCTTCGTTCGCCAAGGCTGTGAAGGTGCCACCGGAGCGCAAGTCGTACTCGACCACGGGCGCATAGCCGTACTTCACTGTCCACTCGGGCTTGGTGAGCGCATCCCAGATCGCCTCGGGGGTGGCCTTGATGTACACCCGGTATATCTGGACGGTGTCTTTCGCCGTTGTCATCGTGGTTCCTCCAACTGCGTCTTGAGGTCGACGAGCGCGGAAACAAAACGCTCGGTGTACTTGCCGATCCATCGGTCATGAATAAGTCGGATGGGGACCGGGTTGAGGAAATGCAGCTTCTCCCGACCGGATCGGCGGGTGACGACGAGCCCGGCGTCCTCCAACAGCCGCAGATGCTTCATGACGCCGATGCGCGTCATGCCCGGCACCTCTGCTTCGAGCTCACGCAAGGTTCGGCCTTCACGCTCGAAAAGCAGGTCGAGCAAGAAACGACGGGTCGGGTCGGCCAGCGCCTTGAACACCCGGTTGTCGTCGTCCACACCGAAGCAATATACGTAACTAAATAGTTACGTGTCAAGGGTCCCGTTTGGTCCCCTCCGAAGGCGTGCTCGACGATTGCCGCTTTCGTGGTGAGGCCCCGAGGCGGTCCGATTTCGGCACCTCGACGGGGCCGGAGGCCTTTCTGCATGGCTCGGCAATAGCGCCCGGAGCAAGTGAAAGGGTGATTGCGGGTGGATCGATCTCCGCCGTCGTTGCCAATTTAGCGCCAGGTTGGGCCTTGCTACAAGACACCGACGCGTGCACTCAATAGTGGCCGTTAGCCATAGCGGACATGACAGACGGTGGACATGATGAGGGCACCAAAGGCCAAGAAGTGAGCGGACCCTATGTGGTCGATCTTCGGGAGGTCGACGGGACTCAGGGCGCGCTGATGGGAGGCAAGGGCGCGCAGCTCGGAGAACTCGTGCGCATCGGAGGCATTCACGTGCCGGCCGGCTTCTGCATCACTACGGATGCCTTTCGGGCGATTGTGACGGGTGTGCCGTCGCTCACCGAACGGCTCGACGCGCTTTCGAGCGTGAGCCCGCATGACCGTGAGGCGATCAGCGCGCTCAGCACCGAAATCCGGCGGACAATTGAAGCGACCACCATCCCAAGGGATCTGGTCACCGACGTCACCGGCGCCCTGGCCAAGTTCGACGCACAGGCTTCGTACGCTGTCCGTTCCAGCGCGACTGCGGAGGACCTACCCACGGCATCGTTCGCGGGTCAGCAGGACACGTACTTGAACGTGGTGGGAGCGATGCAGGTCCTCGAGCACATCAGCCGCTGCTGGGCCTCTCTGTTCACCGAGCGAGCAGTGACCTATCGGCTGCACAACGGCGTGGACCACCGGCTCGTGCACATGGCCGTGGTCGTACAACAAATGGTCTTCCCCGAGGTGGCCGGCATTCTCTTCACGGCCGATCCCGTCACCTCGAATCGAAAGGTCGCCACCGTGGAGGCCGCCTTCGGGCTGGGCGAGTCACTGGCGTCGGGCCTGGTGAACCCCGACGTCTACATGGTGCGCGACGATGCGGTTGTCGCCAAGGCCGTCGCCACCAAAGAACTTGCCATTTACGCGTCGCCGTCGGGCGGGACCCATCGTGTGACGATCCCGCCCGAGCGCCAAGGCCTGGCGGCACTCACGGACACCCAGGTCCTGCAACTTGTCGGGTTGGGTCGGCGGATCGAGGCCCACTTTGGCCACCCTCAGGACATCGAGTGGTGCCTCGACGATGAATTTCAGATCGTCCAGAGTCGGCCCATCACCACCCTGTTCCCGATCCCCACCGCCGGCGACCAAGAGAATCACGTGTACGTCTCGGTCGGTCACCAGCAGATGATGACCGACCCCATGAGACCCCTGGGTCTGTCCCTGTGGCAGCTCACGACGCCACGCCCCATGGCCATGGCAGGTGGACGCCTCTTTGTCGATGTCGCTGCCATGCTGGGTTCACCCGGCAGTCGCGACGCCCTGTTGGGAACGCTGGGGAGATCCGATCCACTTGTCGGCGACGCACTGCGGACCGTCCTCGACCGCGGCGACTTCATACCGGCCCACGGCGACCAGGGCGCTGGTGGTACTGGTGCCCGAGCAGGCGCCAATGTGGACGCCCTTGCCCCCATCGAGACCGATCCGCTCATAGTGGTCGATCTGATCGGCAGCGGCGATGCTTCTATCGCCACCTTGAAGCGCGCCATCCACGCCAAGTCTGGAACACAACTTCTCGACTTCATCTTCTCCGATCTCCAAGAGCTAAAACGGATCTTGTTCGACCCGAAGAGTCATCAGGTATTCATGTCGGCGATGGAAGCCACGTGGTGGTTGAACGAAACGCTGGAAACATGGCTCGGCGAGAGAAACGTGGCCGATACCCTGACGCAGTCCGTTCCCTACAACATCACCTCGGAGATGGGCCTGGCCCTCCTCGATCTGGCCGACGCGATCCGCCCCTACCCGGCCGTAGTGACCTTTCTGCAGGGAGTCACGAACGAACGCTTCTTGGACGAGATGCTCACGGTTGCCGGCGGCCGGGCGGCTCGGGACGCCATCGTGACCTACCTCGATAGGTACGGCATGCGGTGCGTCGGTGAGATCGACATCACCCGGCCCCGTTGGAGCGAACGACCGACGACACTGCTGCCGCTTCTGCTTGGCAACATCAAGAACTTCGAGGACGGCGCCGGAGCTGCTCGTTTCGAGCACGGCCGAACAAAGGCCGAGGAGATGGAACGAGACATCTTGGCCCTGGTGCGGGATTTGCCGGACGGGGAGCGTAAGGCGGCCGAGACGAAGCAAATGATTGATCGAGTGCGAACCTTTATCGGGTATCGGGAGTACCCCAAGTACTTCATGGTCAGCCGATACTTCGTCTACAAGCAGGCCCTGTTGAAAGAAGCCGAACGTCTGGTGCAAACGAGCGTCCTGGGCCAGATCGAAGACGTGTTCTATCTGACGCTCGAAGAACTCCGCGACGTCGTGCACACCAACCATGTCGATGATGCGCTCATCGCCGAGCGCAAGCACGCCTTTGGGTCGTATGGCGCCCTGACGCCACCCCGGGTCATGACGTCGGACGGTGAGGTCGTTACCGGGACGTACGGGCGCACCGACGTCCCCGATGGAGCGCTCATCGGCCTCGCCGTTTCCGCCGGCACGGTCGAAGGTCGGGCCCGAGTGGTTCTGGATCTAGACGATGCCAACTTCGAAGCCGGTGACATCCTGGTGACCACCTTCACGGATCCCAGCTGGACGCCGGCGTTCGTGGCCATAACGGGCCTGGTGACCGAGGTCGGGGGCGTGATGACTCACGGCGCCGTGATCGCACGCGAATACGGCTTGCCCGCCGTGGTCGGGGTCGAACACGCCACCGGACTCATCGACGATGGGCAACGGATCCGTGTGCACGGAACGGAGGGGTACGTCGAGATCCTCGGGTAACTACCTTGGGCTCAGTGCCCCGACGGGGAGCCGTACAGCCCGGGCCCGTCGATGCGGAGGTCGCCGAGGAATGAAAGCGCGGCTTCATAGGCGCCTTCGATGAGAAGTTCGGTGGAGTCGAAGTTGAACGGCGAACACCGGCAGGCGGCTGGTCCCGGCAGGTAGACGATGGGCACCTCGGCGGCCAGCAAGGGTGCATCGAACAGGGGCTGCGAACGCATGGTGACCATGGCGGTATAGAGCAGGGTCTCTACCAGGGTCTCGGGCGTCGGGAGCAGGTGCCCCGGGAATGTGCAGTCCAGCACCACCAGGGAACGAGCGCCCATGGCCAGGGCCTGGCGGAGGGGGACGTTGGCCACGACTCCCCCATCGCACAGGTGCCTCCCCTCGTGTTCGACGGGGGGGAACACACCGGGAATGGCCGCGCTGGCCAGCAGGGCCGGCAGGAGTGGCCCGCTGTTGATGACGAAAGGGGCGGCTACTGCCATGTCCGTCGTGACCGCCACCAACGGGATAGCAAGATTGTCAAAGGTTGTCGTGGCACCAAGAAAATCGGCGATCACGGCGGCGAGGCCGGAATTAGGAAAGAGATGCGTTTTCGTATGTTGGAGCGTGCGGGCCTGTGCCAGCAGCCCCCCGGGAAAGATCTGGTTCCGCCGGATGCGTGCCCAGGCGTGAGAAAGGCGGTTGGCCGCACCGGTGGGATTGAGCGCGATGACAGCGGCATTGAGTGAGCCCACAGATGTCCCGGCCACGAGGTCGGGCGTTATCCCCTTGTCGGTGAGCGCCTCGAGCATGCCCACTTGGATGGCGCCCAGGCTGCCACCCCCGCCGAGGACGAACCCGATGGGACGCGGGAGATCGAGTGGTTGTGATGATTCCACAGCGATGAAACCATACGTCGTCGTCGTTGTGACGTCCCGACCAACCTCAACGCGGCAGATGGTGCACGGTTGACTCCCCGAATGATTTACAGACCCGCCACGCTTCGATTGCGTTCGGCGAACCGCTGATCATGATCTGGTTCCCACGTCGGCACGAGCCGTCACACGACGGACGTTGATGTCGCCCACGGCGGTGTGGGCCCGGATCTCGATCGTCTGTGCCGCGACCGGCGGACGGCCCGTGTCCTCGAGTTCGTTGTTGACGCGACCAAAGGTGGTGGAAAGATCCAGCCAGGCGGAGACCCCGTCGAGCACGCCAACGTCGATCTGACCGCAGGCCGTCTTGGCTTCGGTGGCACCCTGCGAGAGCCGTCCCAATCGCACGTCCCCCACGGCGGTCTTCGCGGTGACATGGGATCGGGCGCTGTCGACTTGGATCGTGCCGTTGGCATTGTGGAACTGGGCAGGGCCGTCCACCTCGCCGAGGTGGGTATCCCCGTTCGAGTTCTTTACGGTGGCCGAACCTCCGACCGCGCCGATGTCGATCCGGCCTGATCCGGTCTTTACATCGGCGTCTCCCCGGACTCGTCCGACTGTCACCTCACCGAACCCGGTCCTGATCTTGGCGGAACCGGCCTCGTCGATGCGGACGTCACCCATACCCGTTTTGACGTCGAGGTCGCCGAGACGACCGGTGACACGCACCGATGCCATCGTCACGTCCGCGTTGAGCCGTGATCCCTCGGGGAGCTGGATTTCGACGTCGATCGACTCGTTACCCCCCCACGGGGTCCACTGACGCCAGTTCTTGGAGCCTTTTACTACGAGGGAACCCGATGCATATTCGACTCGAGTGAGCCGGGCCGCGTTGCTGTCCCCTTCGCTGGTGGGATCGCTCGGCCTCACCTCGACCACAGTTTCGGTGCACTCAGTCGCCACGAGGCGAAGAGAGCCGATGCCGAACTCCAACGAGACCGAGATCGGTTCAGGGGTGGGGAAGATGGTCATAGGGATTCCTCCTGTCTGGCTACCGGCTCCAGCCGGTGTATCGCTGCGATCCGGTGGGTGGTCGTCGGTCCTGATTGCGAGCCGAACTGCTTCGATCGAGAGCGGCGCTCATGGCGCGCACCATCCAGGTGTTGATCGAAAGACCTTCGCGGGCGGCCTCCTCGTCGACCCTGACCTTCAAGTGCTCGGGAAGGCGGAGATTGATACGGGCCGTGGACCCCTCGTCTCCTTCGGGGGAGGCGAGGCTCGATACCCGGACCTCTTCTTCCACTGGAGGGGGCGCCGGCTGGGGGAGGTTCACCACGAACTCGGGCTCCCGGCCTCTCAGCCGCAACTCCACCGAACCCGGCGCCAGTTCGCAGGTGATTTCCTCGGCCGCAGCGACAAGGACGTCAAGCAAGGCCAGGCGTACGGCCGACTCGAGGGGGGCGAACAATCGCTCTGCCTGCGCCTTCGCTACCACTCCGCCGACGTCAGCGGCGGCCGCGAACTGGGTGCGGATGCCTTCGATGTGCTCGACCAATTCCATGGTGCCATTTTGGCACCATTTTTGACACTATGTAAAGCAATGATGGCACCAAGATCTTCTGCTGGCTTTGGGCCCACTTTGATCCCTGGGCTCAAGAACCACTCTGACCTGGTCGATCTCTCTGATAATGGCCTTTGCTCGATTGCGTCGGTTCTTCTCCGGCGAGACCCAGGGACGGCACTTTGTCGCCGTGCTGTTCATGGGGCCGGCGGCCGCGGCGGCCATCCTCGGATTGCGAGTGCTGCACCTCGTCGCCCTCACCCCGATCTGGCTGATTCCGGTCATTCTCATGGTGGGACAACTTCTGACCACTTCGGCTGGCATCTGGCGCCATCAAGCCCCGAGTCGCCCCCGTCTACACGTGTGGGTGGCGGCGCAAACGATCTTGGTGACAACAACCATTTACGCGACCGGGTGGGGCCCGGCCTTGGCGATCGGATTGGTCCTCGTCGGTCAGGAGATGATCGCCATCACCGATTCGTCGTCGGAGCGCGCCGTATTGGGATGGAGCTTGGTATGTCTGGGAGCCGGCGAAGGGGCGGTCGCTCTCGGTTGGGTTCCCTCTTTGATTCCGGTGTCAGAGGGCTATGGCCTGGCTGCCCTCGTCGGCATCGGGATCGTCTTCTCGAATCGATCCTTGCGATCGGCCATGGCGGAATCCGAGGAGGCGGCTGCACTGACCGAGCGGCGAGAGCGTCGTTTCAGAGCACTGGTGCACAGTTCGTCCGATCTGGTCTTCACCGTTGATGCCACCAACACGGTGACGTACGCCAGTCCCGCCTGCGTCAAGGTGTTGGGATACGACCCTGATGCACTGGTGGGTTTCGATGCGGGAGCCTTGGTCCACGAAGCGGACTTGGCGCTCCTTAACGAAACGACCGATGCTTTCGCCGCCGCCGCTGGCCAATCCGTCGAGTTCGTCCTCCGCGTTCGCCACCACGACCAGACGTGGCGGTGGCTCGAGGGCGTGGTGACAAACCTCCTGGATGACCCGTCTGTACAGGGCTTGGTCATCAATGCTCGCGATGTCACAGAACGCAAGGCTCGCTTGGAACGTCAGGTCGCCATCTCCGAACTTGGTCGGGAGGTTTTACAGGCCACAACACTGTCCGATTCCGATACCGCCGCCACAGACACGGTCCTGCGCGTCACCCACGCCCGTCATTGCCGCGTCGAGCGCGCCCTGGATCAAAAAGACGCCGATGATCGTTCACTCGCCGACGTGGAAACGGCGAGTGGGCACAACGACTCTCCGCATATTCGCATCGCTGTGGGTAATCCCGACGAACCTCTTGCCTGCATCGTCGCCAGCCGGGACAAGGCATTTTCGACCGAGGATGCCGAGTTCCTCGAGGCAGTAGCCGGCATCGTCATGTCGGCCACGGTACGGTTCAACGCCGAAGAAGCGATACGCCGCCAAGCGCTGCATGATTCGCTCACGGGGCTTCCTAATCGCACCCTGTTCAACGATCGGCTCCAGCACGCCTTGACTCGACACACCCGGACGGCGGGCTATGTCGCCGTGCTGATCGCCGACCTCGACGGCTTCAAGAATGTCAATGACAGTCTCGGCCACCTGGCCGGCGATGCTCTCCTGCGAGCGGTAGCCCAAAGACTGCTCACGCACCTACGCGGATTCGACACCATCGCGCGCCTTGGCGGCGACGAGTTTGCCATTTTGTTCGATCAACTCGAGTCGACCAGGCCTACAAGCCAGATCGCCCAACGGGTGTTGGACGCTCTGGTCGAGCCGCTTCAGCTCCCGGACCGTGACGTCGCCATTGGGGCGAGCGTCGGCATCGCCTTTACTGACCGTGCCGATGCCAAAGCCGAGCGGCTCTTGGCCGATGCCGATGCCGCCATGTACCAGGCCAAGCGCGAGGGAAAGGGTTGCTACCGGGTATTCGAAGCCGCCATGCACACCGCCGCGGTCGAAAGGATGAATCTCGAACAAGAGCTCCGCTCGGCGGTCCGAGGCGGCGCACTGACTGTGAGCTATCAACCGATAATCGAGACGAGCACCGGTCGAGTCACCTCTTTTGAGGCCCTGGCCCGATGGCTCCACCCCACCAGAGGATTCGTTCCCCCGAGCAGCTTTATCCCGCTCGCCGAAGATTCGGGCCTGATCATCGATCTCGGGCGCACCGTGCTGGTTGAAGCCTGCCAACGTGTCTGTGGATGGCGCCGGTCGTTTCCCGGTCTGGAGCTGAGCATCGCCGTCAATGCGTCACGACTCCAACTCTCCGATGCCAGTTTTGTGGAGCTTGTCGCCGACACGCTGGCGGATGCCGACCTTCCACCTTCGTCGTTGATCATCGAGATCACCGAGTCGATATTGGCCAATGAGCCGCTTCACGTCATGGCGACTCTTAATGTGCTGCGTGGCATGGGCGTTCGCGTCGCCATCGACGATTTTGGCACCGGCTATTCGTCGTTCGCGGCTCTGGCCGACCTTCCTATCGACATTCTGAAGATCGACAAGCGCTTCGTCGACAACGTGGTGCTCAACGATCAGGGCCACGGTTTTGTCAGCGCCATGATGCAGCTCGCCGAGACGCTGCAGCTCGACATCACCGCCGAAGGAGTGGAGAGCGTCCCCCAGCGTGATGCGCTTGTTCTCCTTGGATGCACGCATATCCAGGGTTACTTGATCTCTCAGCCGCTCCCGGGTGATGAAGTTGAAGCATTTCTCGCCCGCGCGTCAGATATGAACCCCGTCGAGTCACGACTGAGTAGCTAAGACTCAGTAATCGACCTGCCATTGCGCCCGGCTCGATCCGCGGGGGACCAGAATCGGGTCGGGCCACCGCGATGGCGTGTGGGAGAACCGTACCGGGGGGGCGACCATGTGCACGTCCCCCAAGGGACTCGGGGCGTCGTATGCCACAGGGTCTCGCAAGGTGTGTTCCTCGTCACAGGCGGCGAGAGCAGGGTCGACGAACCCGAGGGACCCGCCCCACATGGCGGTTCTTGTGAGGTTGACGGTGACGTGCCACGAACCGCCCTCCGTGGCCCGCTTCACCAGGGCGGCCATGGCGCCAATGGCCCCCATAAAACCGGTGATGTAATCGTTGAGGAGGAAGGTCACAGGAAACCGAGGCTCGGCCGCACTCCCCTCGATGCACATGAGCCCCGAGGCTGCCGAGCCGTTCATGTCAAAGCCACCTCGATGCGCCCATGGGCCGTTCGAGCCATAGCAACTGACCGAGACATAGACGATCCCCGGATGACGGTCGGCCAGCGTGGCTGGATCAACACCTCGGCGCTGCAGTCTTCCCACGCGATGGTTGTCGACCACGACGTCGGTCTCTCCCAGCAGTCTCGTAAGACGCTCCTGGCCGATAGGGCTGTCGAGATCGATGTACGCGCTGCGAGAGCCAACGTTGGCTTCGGCATAGATGTGCTCATGCTCGTAGTCGTTCGGCCTCGTGGCGCCGAGCACGTCGGCTCCATGCTCGGCGAAGGTTCTCCCGACGGTGGGTCCGGCGATGGCATGGGTGAACGACAGCACGCGAATGCCGTCGAATGGTCGGCGGGCGGGCGCAAAGTCACCGACGGGCGCATCGCCGATGCGTTCGAGGCCGATGACGGGCTGGGCCGCCAGCAGCGTCCCTTGCTCGTGTTGACGCCACTCGTCGGCACTCCGCACCACCGTGAGCGGCAGGCCCGACGAGTTGGCCTGCTCCTCGAGATCGAAGGCGTCCCAAGTGGCGATGGCCGCCGCTACTTTGACGGGATCCGGTGCCACGTCTAAGAACCGGCACCATTTGGCGGCCAGATGTGGATAGACGGCCGTGGCCATAACCCAGCGCCCATCGGCGGTGCGATAAGGCGACACCAAGAACGGATTGTCGAGCACCAGCGGGTGGGGTGCGATTTCACCGTTGAGCGTGGGGTGCCAAAAGGCACCCGGGTTTATGGAGTGGATGGCTTGGCGCAGGTCCACATGCAGTTGCTGCTCAGGGCCGCCCCGGTGGCGATGGAGTGCAACGGCCCCCACCGCGGCCGCCATGAGCGGCACCCCGATGCACGCTCCCAGCCGATGCGCGGCAGGGACGATCGGATCCTGGCCGGCGAAGAAGACCGAAGCTCCAGCCTGAGACGTCGAGAGGCCGACGACTGACAAAGGTCGTCGAGGGCGTGGCGCGGATCGAAGTCGACCTCGTCGGGCGGAGTCATGGCGTTGCCTCGAGCGGGAGCCGGTCAAGGGAGCCGTCCTCAGGCGAAGGGACGGCGCCGGCGGGAACGGAGAATTGCCGCAGCAACGCGGCCACGGCGACGGAGCCGAGATCCCCGTGGACGATCCGACCGGCGGCGCAGTCCGTCAGGACCTGGATATCGCTTCCTTCGCTTACGGCAACGATCATGCGCGCCAGCTCTTCGGGAGCGATGACGGGGACACGGTGCACTCGATCGAGCGATTCCGTCACCAGTGCGGAGAGCTCCGAACGGACCCGGGCTTCGTGTTCGACAAGGAGCCGAGCCACCCCTGGATGGCGAATGGCGTGCAGAGAGAACTCCATCGACACAAGAGTCCATTGGCGATCCACGGGGAGCTCGGCCACGGTGCTTTGTGTGTCGGGGGCAGCGGCCAGCTCGCCCGCCTTCGGCATGGCGCGACGGATCCACTCGGCGCGTTGCGACCAACTGCGATCGAGGAGAGCAAGGAACAAGGCCTCCTTATTGGCGAAGTTGGAGTAAAAGGCGCCTTTGGTCAGCCCCGCCTGGGCGCAGAGGTCGGGAATCGAGGTGGCTCCATACCCCAGGTCGGCGAACAGTTCCATGGCCGCATCAAGAAGCGCCGCAACGGTGGCCGGTCGGCGCTTGGTTACCCCACGTGGCATGACACCAGCTTATATAATACCGATCAGTATGCAATACCTATCGGTATCATATTGAGAATTGGACTGCCCCGACCGGCCGGAGACCCCGGCTTGTCGCCGACGCGGGCTCGACGACCGCGTCGATCGCATCGAGCTTTGGAACGAAAGAGCCTGGGGCGTACCCCACCGGCACCCGGCGCCGCTGGTGCGCCACGTGATTGCACTCGAGGAGAACCTCGACAGCCGCGTGTTGCACGGCCACGGCACGGACGATCCTCGAGCGACGCGACGGTAGGGTGTGCCACTGCATGCAAGGAGCACCGCGATGGCGAGTTCGGACGTTCTGGTCGATGCCTTTGAAAGGATCCGCGACGCGGTCTACCCCGCCGTCAACGACCTCTCTGTCGAAGATCTGACTTTTCGGCCCAACGGCGCCACCAACTCCATCAGCTGGCTGGTATGGCATCTGACTCGCATCCAAGATGACCATGTCGCCGGCTTGTGTGCCGACGAGCAGGTGTGGACGGCGGACGGCTGGTACGAACGCTTTGCGCTCCCCCTCGACCCATTTGACACTGGCTACGGTCACGGGCCCGAGGACGTGTCCAAGGTCGTCGCCGACGCATCACTGCTACTGGGCTACTTCGAAGCAGTACACGAACGGACCATTGGCTATGTCGGCAGCCTCTCCGAGTCGGACTTCGAAGAGGTGATCGACCGCGCCTGGAATCCCCCTGTCACCAGAGTGATCCGACTGGTGAGCGTGATCGCCGACGACCTGCAGCACGTCGGACAGGCCGCCTACGTGCGGGGCTTGATCCAGGGTTTGGGGACCCGGTGAGCACCTTCGCCCTGTCGGGCGAAGGGCTCTGAGTCCGGCTCCTCTTTCACGCGGCGGGCGGGACTGGAACCAAAAGTCCGATCTCGACTCCCCCATCTCGGTCCAGGTGAGGGCAGCCCTTTGCCGTCGTCATGGCGTCGTCAAGGTCCGTCGCCTCGATGATGGAGAATCCACCAAGCTCGGTCGTCTCCGATGCGCAGTTGCCGACTTGAGCGGGGTTTCGCACCGGCATGCCCAACTCGACGACGCGCTCGCCCATGGAGTCGAACCACGCCCGCCACTGCGAGGTGGATTCGTTTGTCGGCACATAGTCTTTGGGGCCGCGGTAGGTCATCAGAAACTGAGGCATCAGATCTCCTTCAAGGCTAAGGCCGCTCGCTTTTCGATCGGCAATGATGCAGACACCGGGCAAGGAGCAAAGTTGGCGGTCGGAGAGCGCCCAATTCCGGCGTCCTTCGGTGTCAGTACGTAGAGAGACCCGGACACTCCGGGTCCTATGGGCGCAGTGAGGTTCTCAAGGGCAATGTCAACTGACCTTCTGGAACAAGCCAGGGCGGGTGACCAACGGGCCTTTGGTCAGCTCGTGGGCGAATACGAGCGAGAGCTCCACGTCCACTGCTATCGCATCTTGGGCTCTGTCTTTGACGCCGACGACGCACTGCAAGAGACGCTGCTCGGTGCGTGGCGCGGGCTGAGAGGATTCGAAGGTCGCTCGTCGGTGCGAACGTGGCTCTACCGGATCGCCACCAACTTGTGTCTCAACATGAGGCGCTCCCAAAGCCGCCGGCCCACGACACCCCTGCCATCGCACGTCGACCCCCCGAGTCCCACGCGACTCGGGGAAGTCGTCTGGCTCGAGCCGTACCCCGACGTCCTCCTCGACGAGATGACCGAAGGCTCACTGAATCCGGCGGCTCGATTCGAGACCAATGAAACCATTTCACTGGCCTTTACAACGGCTCTCCAATTGCTTCCCGCCCGCCAGCGAGCGGTGCTGATCCTGCGCGACGTCCTCGATTACCCGGCCAGTGAAGTGGCGACCATGCTCGAGACCACCGATCAATCCGTACACAGCATGCTCAAACGCGCCCGTGCGACCTTGGCGAAGGAACTCTCCACCGAAGCGCAACTCTCGGGCTCGCCGACCACGAGCAGTGAGCGAGAGTTGGTCGATCTCCTGACGAAGGCCTTTACGCAAGGCGACGTCCGGGCTCTCATCGACCTGCTCACCGAGGACGTCTGGGTACGCATGCCGCCACTGCCTCTGGAATACCAGGGCAAGGACTTGGCCGAAGAGTTCTTCTCAAAGGTCGCTTTTCGTGAGGGCCGCCAGTACCGGGCGGCGGCTACCAGGGCGAATCGCCAACCGGCGCTGGGGTTGTACGTCATCGACCCCGTCACCGGGACGGCCCACGCCATGGGCCTCTCGGTGCTCACTGTGGTCGGCGACAAGGTCAGCGCCATTACACGATTCGACCCTGGCGTCATGAAAATCTTTGGGCTCCCTCGCACCTTGTGAGACCGTTGGTGCTCAGAGCAGGCGGACGTTGCGCTCGACGGTCTCGATGACGTCGTCCAGGTTTCCACTCAGCACCTGCTTCAACATGCTCAATGTGAAGCCTTTGGCCGTTTCCAACGGGACGTGCGAGGGCAAGGCGAGGGCGTAGGGCTCGACCACCACGTCTACGACGACCGGCCCGTCGGTATGACTGAGCGCAGTGCTCAAGGCGTCTCGCAGGTCGCCCGGTTCCTCGACCCGGACGCCCCGGGCGCCAAGTGCGGTGGCAACCTGGCTGAAGTCGGGATTCACGAAGTCGGTCCCGAAGGGGACGAAACCGGCCTCTTGCTGCTCGATGTTGACGAAATCGAGCATGCCGTTGTTGAAGATCACGTTCACGACCCGGGTCCGCCTTTGCACCTGGGTAAGCAGGTCGCCCAGCCCGAGCATCGTGAAACCGCCGTCGCCGCACAAAGCGATGATTTGCCGGCCGGGGAAGGACAGGGCGGCGCCGAAGGCGTTCGGCGACGCGCTGGCCATGGACGCCCAGGTAAGGGAGCCGAACAAGCGGCGATGGCGTCCGTATTCAATGTGCCGCGCCGCCCAGATGCACGGGGTGCCAGTGTCCACCGTGAATATGGCGTCGTCGTCAGCGAGCTCGGACAGGGTGGCCGCGACGAACTCCGGTCGGATCGGCTTGATGCCGGGCCCCTTGGTGACATAGTGGCGAAGGCGACGACGAGCGTGCTCTGTTTGCTTCACGTGCTCGCGCAAGAAGCGATCATCGTCTTTGTCCTTCACCATCGGAGCGAGGGCCCGCAGGGTGGCTGCCACGTCGCCCACCACGGCCAGCTCGAGGGGAGCCCGGCGTCCGATGTGCTCGGCGTCACGGTCGACCTGGATGGTCTTCACCGTTTTGTGGGGCAGGAAGGCACTGAAGGGAAAGTCGGTGCCGAGCATCAGCAGCACCTCGGCGCTGTTTATGGCGCTGTGGCACCCGCCGTAGCCGAGCAGGCCGGTCATGCCCACGGCGTTGGGGTTGTCGTACTCGAGCCACGGCTTGCCCTTGAAGCTGTAGCCGACCGGAGCCTTGAGCCGGGCCGCCAACTCCCGTACCTCATCTTGGGCCTGCGCGCAGCCATCTCCTCCGAAGATGGCCACGGTCTCAGCGTTATTGATGAGTTCGGCCATGGCGGCGAGGTCGGCGGCTGAGGCGGCGCCGATCGTCCGGGCCGGAAGCGGCACGTGCAGCGACGCCAAAGGTGCGTCAGCGGCGGCCACGTCGCCCGGCACAGAAATCACCACCGGGCCGCGTTCGGCGACGGCGGTGGTAATGGCAGTGCTCACCATCGACCGCAGCTGCTCGGGGTTCACGAGCCTTCCGATGTACAGCGCGGCGGTGTCGAAGAATTTGTACGGGTTCAGTTCCTCCAGCGCCCCCGAGTCGATCAGCGAGGACTCGACGTCTCCGGCAATCGCGATGACAGGCACTCTTTCCCGGCGCGCATCGATGAGCCCGTTGATGAGGTGCGTCACACCAGGTCCGGCCGTCCCGCACACCGCCACCGGATTTCCCGTCAACCGCGCCTCGGCGACGGCGGCAAACACGCCGTACTCCTCGTGGCGGACGTGGACGAACTCAACCGAACCATTTCGGCGCAGCGCATCGATGACAGGGTTCAGCGCGTCGCCCACGATCCCATAGCACCGCCGAACCCCCGCTGCCGAGAGCATCTCCCACATGCCTTCTGCTACGGACCTCGCCATGGGCGCACCACCAACCGCATCGGGCCGCCGGCGGCGGCGTTCTACCGATGGGAATTTAACCTGGCGTCAGCCAGTGCGAGGAGGGTCGGGCAACTGGGTTCGTTCGCCTCACTCCCCCACATTGGGTTCGACCGTTTTGGCCCGACCCCGCGCTGCGGCTTCGGACAGGGCGTTGGTGTTGCCCTGATGCCAGGTGACGTGCTGGATCAGGCGCTCGATTCGCCAGCCGTCCGCAGTGCGGAGCATGTGGTTGTCGTACCAGCCGCGCACAACATAGAAGTCGCCGCCTTCCGAGCCGTCCAGGAGATGCTGGGCGTACATGGACGAATAGCAGACCGCCCTGTCGGGTTCGGTTTCGTCGAACTCAATGATGTGGTTCGAGCTCAGGTGCTGGGTATGAAGGAATTCATTCAGTACAACGGCGCTTCCCCGCACGAGATCTGCTCGCGAAATGCTGCCGGCCTCCCAACCGACTCCGGAAAAGTCGGCATACACCGGATCGGTGAAACACTCGGCGAACAAGGCCCAGTCACGTCGGTCCGCCGCCAGCGCGTACCTGATGACCCGCTCGCTGATAAGCACTCGGTCTTCGAGCCGGCGGACTCTCTCCTCGAGGTCGGTTGTCAATGCTGAACCCTCCTTCGGCGCCGTCAACGCACAAACTAGAGGCGACCAAAGCGATGAGGCTCAGGCCCTAACAGCTCCTCCGAGCGCCGTCGAAGTGCTCAAGGTGGTGGACGAGGTGATCCGCTTCACCAAGGACCGCCTCGACGGAGGCACTGAACTCCCCGGATTGGCAGGATCAACCCTCGTCGGATTTAGCAGCCGTCAGTTCTGCAATTTGTGCTCTCGCCGCCGCCACCAGCTCCTCGTTCGTGCTGGCGTGACCTCCGAGGCCCCAACCACCCTCAATGGCTTCGGTCAGCAGGACCCAGGTCCTCGTGGACAGGGAGGGGTCTCCGGCTGCCGTTGCCACGAGTTCGGTGAACTGACTGACCACGGCAAGCTGCTTGTCACGGTCGAGGGCGCCGGCGTTGGTCAGCACCTGGACCCGCACGTAGCGACTATCGCCGTCCACGTTGGAGATGGCTTGACCATCCATCTGGTGGACGAAGCCGGCCGTGTTCTGTCGGAACATCGGGATGTCGGGGACGCCCTCAATAGTCATCAAGGTCCGAGCCAGGTCAGAAGCAAGCTGGTGGGGATCCTCAAAGGTCCCTGTGGCGGCATAGACATCGATCATCGGCATGAGTTGTCCTCCTGGGGCGTATCGCTGTATTGCGTCTCACTGGAGCGATCGCTCCAGGATTTCTAGACCGTTCGCTCCAGTAAAGTCAAGTGCGTGGTCCGTGACCGTGACACCCGATCCGACCTGGTACAGACCATGGCGCGACTACTGCGTGATCAGGGATATTCGGCCACCGGGCGGGCGCAGCTTCTGAAGGAGAGCGGCGTATCAAACGGGTCGCTCTACCACCACTTCCCCGGGGGCATGGAAGAGCTGGCCGAGGCCGCACTGGAGGCGTCCGGCCAAGGAGTCGCTGACGCCCTGAGCGAGGCGTTGGATGGGGCACCCACAGCAGCACTCGGCGTGATCCGCTTCCTCGAGGTAGCCGAGGGACCGGTAACCGAGGGGGGCTGCCCGGGATGTCCGATCGCGCCGACCGCACTCGAATCACCGATCATCAGTCCACGCCTACGCGCGGCAGCGGCGCGGTGCTTCGGCCAATGGGAGGATCTCATCGCCGCCCGGATCCGGGCTGAGGGATGGTCCGAGGGCGCCGTCGCCGAGAAGGCGTCAGCGGCTCTTGCCCTCATCGAAGGAGCATTGCTCCTCGCCCGCGTGAGCGGGCAAACAAATCACCTCGCTCACGCCAAGCGAGCCGCAGTATCGCTCCTCGAGGCGACCTCAGTGGATTGAGAAGCGAGTCGTGAGCAATCACGCGGCAGCACGCCGCCGTCAGCGCCTCGATCAAGTTGTGTAGGTGATAGCCGCCGAACGCCTTGCCATGCATGAGAACGACCGTCGACCCATTGGCCCCGGCGCTCGTGGCACGTCCATGTAGGTCTCTGACGCGCCGAGGACCGCCCCTCGGGCCAGTGATACGCACAACGTCTCAGGCTGACCACACGAAACATTTCGATACGCTCTGCGTAGACTTCGAGTTTCGTTCAGGGGAGGAAGAGGGCGAGCTCGCAACGCCTGGTGAAGAATGAAAGTGTTCCTACGTGCCGCATGCTGCCTCTGATCGGTCCCGAGACTCCTATCGCCTCGACGAGGGGCCATGACAGACCGGCCGACTATTGCGAAGGTGCACGTTCTGCCGTCGAACATAACCATCGAAGTGCCCGAGGGTGAGTCATTGATGCGGGCCGCTGAACGCGTGGGCTATTTCTGGCCGACCATCTGTCACGGCCAGGCCATCTGCACAGCCTGCTGGATCGAAGTGACGGAACTCGAGGCCTTCGAACCGCCGGGACCTGTTGAAGTCAATGGCTTAAAGCTCTTCGAAGGGCGGTCTTTTTATACCGGCAAACACATCCGCCTGGCATGCCAAGCTCGCCCAGTCGTCGACACGATTGTGACCAAGCGGGGCGTCAGACCCTCGTCGTAACCCGCCCGTTTGTCGAATGGCTGGACGCCACGGTCAATCGTCAGACGAGAGGTACTGGTCCAGGATGCGGTGGTGGTGGATCAAATTGGCTTCCTGCACCGGATTCAGCATGGCGCCTCGGAATCCTTTGGACTTCATACCTCTTGTCGCCTCGACAAAGTTCCCGAAGTCCTGGTTGTTGATCAGACCCCAGTCTTTGGTGGTCCAGTCCTCGTAGAATTTGCGCACGATGGGTTTTGCTTCGTAATCCTTCGGTCTCCATTCAAGAGCCCAGAAGTCGAGCAGTGTGCTGTCACGGTCCAGTCCGTTGGGCCGAGCGCGGTAGAGCGTGGCATTGCCGTGCGTGATGGGCCCGAGGAGATTCGGGAACAGATGAATGGTCCCAGACCCCCGAAGGTCCTTGTCCGTCAGGCCCTCCACATCGATCCCGCCCCGACGCATGGCATTGAGCCTGAGTTCGTCGAAGACTTTCGCGACGGACTTGCCCGGAGGTGGCCCGTTCTTCTTTAGGTCTTCGAGCACCGCTTGGTCCTCACGTGGGAATAGACCAGCGATGGCGTCGACGCGCTCGGCCAGAAGCTCCGCCGGGTCGACGTCCTCCTTGCTGATGCCAAGTCGGGGGCTCGGCCCACCCTCGCGTTGGCGATTTTCGGGGACGTAATAGCAGCTGTGCTGGCCCAGCTGTTCGTAGGTGAACAGTGTGTCATTGAACCAAGAGAGCATCTGAGGGTGCAGAGACTGCGGGTGATATCCCTCGTTGAAGGCGTCGACCGCCGTCTTCCAGTTGCACTCGAAGACAATCGCTCGGTAGGAGCGGAAGCGCAGATTGTGGAATCGGTAAGTCGCGAAGCGATCAGGAATGTCTCCGATGAAGGACTCGAAAGACTCGCAGTTCGGGTCGAGGTTCACGAAGACAAACCCTCCCCATCGGCCCACATGGATCTCACCGAGGCCGATGAGATCGTCTGTCATCGTTTCGGGAAACTCGTGGCGGTCAACCACTTCGATCAGTTCGCCTTCGAAAGTCCAGCGCCACCCGTGGTAGGGACAGCGGATCTGGGAGGTGGCAAAGCTGCCCACGCCGGATGCCAGCCGGGTGCCGCGATGCGGGCAGGAATTGAAGAAGGCTCTGATGACGTCTTGGTCGCTGCGGACGACCAGGACCGACTGATCGCCGATGGTGTACTCGAGGAAGTCGCCAGAGTTGCGAATCTCCTCTTCCCGGCATGCCACCTGCCATACGCGGGGCCACAAACGCTCCATCTCCAGGTCGAAGAACTCCTGAGACGTGTAGCGAGAGCCGGGAACGACCAGCATGTCACCCGCTTGGCGCAACGCGTGTCGGTCGTCGATCATGGCCATCGGCTTCTGTCCCTTCGGATGGTGGCACCGGCCTGATGCCTGCCCGGCTCCGCCACGACAGGATAACGAGTCAGACCGCCAAGCACCCGCTGGGAAATTTGACGAGATCCGTGTCGATCTGGCTCCTTTCAGATCGTCACTTCAGTGTCAGAATCGATATGCGAAGCGAAAGGATGTCAGCTATGCGATACACGCTCCTGCTCTACTACCCCGAGCCGACCGCGGAGGAGCTTGGCCCCGAGGCCCTCGCTGAGGGAATGAGCGCGTTCCAGGCCTACGCGAAGGCGCTCGACGACGCGGGTGTGCTCGCTAGTGGCGAGGTGCTCCAGCAATCGAGCGCAACCACCACGATCACGCTCGCCGGAGGTGAACTGGTGGTGCAAGATGGCCCGTTCGCTGACACCAAGGAGCAACTGGGCGGCACGTTCGTCATCGACGTACCGGATCTCGATGCCGCCCTTACGTGGGCCAAACAGGCACCATCGGTGTCGTGGGGTCACATTGAGATTCGACCGATTGCGACCCGCTACGTGGACGGCTCCTGGCAAGGTTCTCAGCCAGTCCAGTGACAACTTCCGAGGCCGCTGCCGCCGCCGAGCACGCGGCGCGGGCGTCGTACGGTCGGCTCGTGGCGTTGCTGGCGGCTTCGACTCGGGACATCGGGCTCGCCGAGGACGCCCTCGCCGACGCTTTTGAGCGCGCCCTGCGTACATGGCCGACGAACGGCGTCCCAGGAAACCCGCAAGGGTGGCTCTTGACCGTGGCCCGCAATCGCATCCGCGATGTGCACGCCTCCGCCGCCGTTCGCACGGCGACGCCGTTGAGCGATCTCGTGGCATCGACGCTCGCCGATCCCGACCCGGACGCCATCCCCGACAAGCGATTGGAGCTGATGTTCGCGTGCGCGCACCCGGCCATCGACCCGGCCGTGCGCAGCCCGCTCATGCTTCAGGTCGTGCTCGGCTTCGATGCCGATCGCATCGCTCGCGTATTCGCGCTGCAGCCCGCCGCCATGGCACAACGGTTGGTTCGGGCCAAACGCCGAATCCGAGACGCCGGCATACCGTTTCGGGTTCCAGAGCACGCCGAGCTGCCCGCCCGCCTCCCGGCCGTGCTCGAAGCCATCTACGGCGCCTACGCAATCGACTGGCTCGACCAGCGCGAGCGCATGCGCGAATCGCTCGCTGACGAGGCCCGGTGGATGGCCGTGCTCAGCGCCACCCTGCTCGTCTCCGAGCCCGAGGCGTGGGGTCTCGCCTCCTTGCTCACCTTCGCCCAGTCGCGGGCACCGGCACGGGCGGGCATTCCGTGGCCCCCCCTCGAAGATCAGGACACCGCGCTGTGGGACCGCTCACTCATTGCCGAAGGCGAGGCGTTACTGCGTCGTGCGCATGCACTCGGCGCGCCGGTGGGACGGTTCCAGCTCGAAGCCGCCATTCAGTCCGCCCACTGCGATCGGGTGCGGACCGGCACCATCGATCGCGCCACCATCGTTCAGCTGTACCGCGGGCTGGTGGCCATCGCGCCAACCACCGGCGCCGTAGAGGCCCTAGCCGCACTGACGGCAGAGGCATGACATTTTCCACGCCTTCGACGAGGGGCCAGCTCGCTCACAACCAGCGACCAGGACTTGTTGAAGAAATCCGAGAATCGGTGTCGGATAGCGGGAGAGATCCTCGTAGTAAAGGTGACCAGCCGCCCTCGAAGGGCAACCCCGAACCACAGGAGATGACCTGAGATGCAGTATCTCGTGTCTGTGATTGCCGAAGGAACCGAGCTCGACACCCCTGAGGTGGAGTTCGCCATCGACGCGTTCAACGAACAGCTCGAGGCAGAGGGCCGTCGGGTGTACGCCAATGGCCTGGCGGGGCCCGACTCGGCCACCGTGATCGACAACCGAGGCGAGGAGGCGATCTTCACCGACGGGCCCTTCATCGAGTCAAAGGAGTTTCTCGCCGGCTTCTGGATCATGGAGGCTCCGGACCTCGACGTGGCGCTGAAGCTCGCCGCCCAGGGTTCGAAGGCCTGCAACCGGAAGGTCGAGGTACGGCCCTTCCTGTGAGCGTTGACGGCGTCCGGCGGGCGCTCACCCAGGCACACCGCGAGGAATGGGCGCGGGTGGTCGCTTCCCTGACCAAGCGTTTCGGTGACCTCGATGTCGCTGAAGAGGCGACGGCCGAGGCGTTCGCGGCCGCTATGGGACGATGGCCGGCCGACGGCGTCCCTCCCAACCCCGGCGCTTGGCTGACCACCGCCGCCAACCGCAAGGCCATCGACCGGATGCGACGCGAGAGCAGACGCAGCGACAAACAGAAGGAGGCTCAACTGTTGTCCGACCACGACTCGCCCGAGCCCCTCGACGCCGTCAGCGATGAGCGGCTCAGGCTGATCTTCACCTGCTGCCACCCGGCGCTCGCAATGGAGAGCCGCGTGGCGCTGACGCTGCGTATGGTCGCCGGTCTGACGGTGCCGGAAATCGCGTGGGCCTTTTTGGTGCAGGAATCCACCATGGGACAACGAATCACCCGCGCCAAAGCCAAGATCAAGGCGTCCCGCATCCCTTACCGGGTGCCTGCCGTGGAGGATCTCCCGGTACGGGTTTCCGGAGTACTCACCGTGCTGTTCCTCGTGTTCAACGAGGGCTATCTGGCGACAGGTCCCCACCGCGATCCCGTCCGTCACGAACTCACCGCCGAGGCGATCCGACTCACTCGCTTGATCCGTACCCTCATCCCGAACGACGGTGAGGTGGCTGGGCTCCTGGCGCTGATGCTCCTCACCGAGGCCCGCCGCAGCGCCCGGGTATCGCCGAAAGGCGAACTGGTCCCCCTCGCAGCGCAAGACCGAGGCACGTGGGACACGGCGCTTATCGCCGAGGGTCACCGCTTGGTGCGCGAGCGGCTAACGCCCCAACTGGCTCCGGGTCGCTACCAGATCCTCGCCGCCATCAGCGCCGTGCACACTTCCGCCGACGACGTAGGCAACACCGACTGGTCGCAGATCGTCGCCCTCTATGACCGGCTCCTCCAGATCGACTCCTCGCCGATCATCGCCCTCAATCGGGCTATCGCCGTCGCCGAGCTCGAAGGCCCGGAAATGGCACTGCTCGCCATCGACTGTCTTGAGGACTCCTTGGACGGCTATCACGCCTTCCATGCGGCCCGCGCCGAACTACTGCGCCGGGTTGACCGAAGTGAGCAGGCGCGTGCCGCCTACGACAAAGCCATCGAGCTGGCCGGCAACAGTGCCGAGACCGCCTACCTGACACGCCGTCGCCACGAGCTGCAGTAGCGGCGAGCCAATGGTTGTCATCGGGACTCCAGAAGCCCGAGGGCGCGCAGACTGTCCACGGTGTCGACAATCGTGGTGCGCGCCGCACGTGGCTGCCAGCCAAGCTCCCCCTTGGCCCGGTCGTTGTGGATCGTGAGCGGCGACGGATCCTCGCCCGGAGCCTGCTGCTGGGTGACGTGCGCGCCCGCCGCCCCAAGGTGATCGCGGATCGTCTCGGCCACACCCAGCCAGGTGATGGTCGGCCCATCGGCCAGCAGCAAATAACGCTTGTTGGCTGCCTCGGGCCTGGCGGCTGCCTTGAGATGGGCGTCGGCGACATCGCGCACGTCGGCCACGCCGAAACGTTGGCGCGGCAACGCCGGCATCGTGCCCTCCGCAATCGCCTTGATGGCCACGAGCGAGGAGCGCAGCGAGGTGCCCAATGCCGGGCCGATGATGAACGTCGGGTTGAGCACGACCAGCTCGGTGCCGCCTGGGTTCTCTTCGATGTAGTCCCAGGCGGCGCGCTCGGCGATCGCCTTGGAGCGCGGGTAAGGGGCCAGACCGGGAGTGTCGGGATCGGTCCAGTCCTCCTCGGTGTAGTCCCGGACTGCTTTGGGGGAGTAGCCGACGGCGGCGAAGCTCGAAGTCAGCACGACACGGCGGGCCCCAGACGCTCGGGCGGCCCTGAGCACGCGCAAGGTGCCCTCGCGAGCGGGAACGATCAGCTCGTCGGGATCCTCGGGTTGAACGGGCGGGATCGGGCTGGCGACGTGGTGAACCTCCTCGATGTCGGCTGTGGCGGACATCCAGCCGTCATCGCTGGTGAGGTCGGCTGTGACCACCTGAAGTCCGTTGTCGTCAGCACCCCCACGACGAAGCGCCTCGCGGATCTCAGGCTCCGAGTTCAAAGAACGCACGGTGGTACGCACCTCTCGCCCCTGGTCCAGCAGTGCCGCGATCACCTGAGTTCCCAGATAGCCGTTTCCGCCTGTCACCAACACCGTGCTCATCGCACTGCCTCCTCGAGACGCGGGATAATTGCCTGCACCTGCTCGTGGGCCCGCAACTCAGCGTCCTCATCCTGGCGATCGCGGGCATCCCACAGAGCGGCCTTGGCACGCAGATAGGTCACATGCACGTGGAGCCTCTCGATCTCCACCTCGACCCGCTCGCCGTAGCGCAGCAGCAGATCACGTTGCTCCCCCGCCTTGGCACGACCGACCGCACGGTTGGTCTGGTAGGTGCGCATGTCCTCTATTCCGACTCCGATCGCCCGCAAACAAGCCAGGACCTGGAGGTTGTCGATGTCTTGGTCGCAGTAGCGGCGGTGCCTGCTGCTCGGGTCACGGGCGATGGGCCCGATCAGCCCGACCTCCTCGTAGTAACGCAGCGTGGGCTCAGTGAGACCGCTGCGCAGCGCCGCTTCCTGGATGCTCAGAGCTGTCATGCAGGACAGCAAAGCAAACCTCATGCGCTTGAAGTCAAGAGCTCATTTCCGCGCCGTCGGCCTTCAGGTCCGCTACGACTCGCATTTCGTCGTCGATGTAGGGGGCGAGCGCTTGCGGTTCGGTGATTGAGCCTCTGGCCAGCACGATCACGAAGTTTTCCGATTCCTCCATGCCACGCGAATCAACTGGTCACGCTCTAGGACCCGTGTTCTCCAGCACGAGCGCAACTCCCTGGCCCGAACCGACGCATACCCCGAGCACGCCGTAGCGGGCGTTGCGCAGACGAAGTTCAGTGGCCAACGTGAGGACGTAGCGGGTACCTGACGAACCAAAAGGATGTCCGATAGCCACCGCACCCCCGTTGGGGTTGAGGCGCTCGTCGGGAACGGTGAATCCGTCGAGTTGGTTGGGCAGCTCTCGGAGCACCCCGAGCGCCTGCGCCGCGAAGGCCTCGTGCACTTCCCAGATGTCGACGTCCGATGGGGCCAACTCAGCCCGGTGCAATGCCTTGGCAATGGCGAATACCGGGGCGATTCCCATGAACTGCGGATCGAGGGCATGGGTGGCCGACGCCACCACCCGGGCCAGGGGATCGATCCCTAAGGACTCGATCGCCCCTCCACTAGCCAACACCACCGCACTCGCCCCGTCACTCAGTGGCGACGAATTCCCCGCCGTCATCTGTGTCGTGTTGGGCTGGGCGGGCAACGCCGCCAACTGCTCGGCGCTGGTATCACCGCGGATCATCTCGTCGTGCTCGAAAATTCGACCGGGCTCCTTACGGCTTCCGGCGATCTCCACCGGGTGGATCTCGGCGGCTAGTCGACCCGAGTCCCGTGCCGCCGCTGCGTGCTGGTGCGAGCGAAGGGCAAACGCGTCGATTTCCTCACGAGTGAGTTCGTAACGGTCAGCCACGTTCTGCGCCGTCTTGATCATCTCGACATAGGCGTTGCGCGCCAACAGCACCGGGTTGGGCGGGCCGCCCGCGCCGGACCACATGGTGTCCAACAAGAAGATGGGACCCCGCGGGCTGAACGCGGCGTCGCCCTTCATCTGGGCCCAGCCCGAACGCGACATGGACTCAACCCCGGCGGCCAGTCCGACATCGAGTTCGTTGGACCGAATGGCATGGGCGATGTTGATGGCCCCGGTGAGGGAAGACGCGGAGAACCGGTTGACGGTCACGGCCGGCACCGAGTCGGGGAAGCCGGCCGCCAGGGCGCCCCAACGCGCGACGTCCCCCATCGCCTCGTGGGCGACGTTGACACAGCCGGCCGTGATGTCCTCAATGCGGTCGAGGGGAACACCGACTCGCTCGCAGGCTGCCACCATGGTCTGACCCAACAGATCATCTGTGCGCACATGTGAGAGCGAGCCCCCGTAGCGGCCGACCGGCGTCCGTACGCCACCAACGACGAACGCGTCGGTCATGGGACCAGCGATGCTTCGAGAGTGATCTCGGGCACCCCGGCCAGTGCTCGACTCACCGGGCAGCCGACCTTGGCCGCCAACGCGTGTTCAACGAATGCCGTCTCTTCGAGTCCCGGCACCTGCCCTACGGTCACCAGGGCGATCTTGGTAATGGTCGGTGTTCCGTCGACGGGCCGAAGCGTCACGGTGGCCTCCGTCTTCACTGACTCAGGCGGGGTACCCGCCTGGGCCAGGATGTTGGAGAGCGCCATAGAAAAACAAGCCGCATGGGCCGCCGCTATCAGTTGCTCCGGGTTGGAACCGGGGCCATCCTCAAAGCGCGACTTGAATGTGTAGCCCCCTGTGATGCTGTCCCCCGCCGTGAATGTGCCCGTACCTGTGGGTACATCGCCCTTCCATTCAGCCGTACCTTTCGCTGGCATGTGATCCTCCTTGCTCGCTACTGCGTGTTGTATCGCTTCTCAACGTATGAGCCAACCCATCCACTTCGACGAGCACCGGCTGACTTCAACATCCAATGAGGTTGGTCCGAGCTCGGCGCCCGCAAGGCGCGGCGCTCAGTTGTCGGTGCGGCAACCATCGATCAGTGCCAACGCGCCATCAAGCGCCTGCCGTAGAGGCAGCGCGTCCCGATGCGCCTGCGAGAGCACGAGGCCCCCTTGAACGCTGGCCAGCGTGGTGGCGGCGAGCCACGCGATGTCGGCATCAGACCGAAGCTCGCCCGACGCCACCATCGCCATCAAGGCGGCATGGATGTCGGCCTCCCAACGGTCGAACCCCGAGGCGAGCATGGTGCGGACGGCGTCGTCACGCTCACCGATCTGGCCGAGGAGGTTGCCGATCGGACAGCCCCCGATGCCACCGCGCTCCTCTTGGAAGGCGACCATCGCATCGGCCCATCGGAGAAATGCAGCCCAGGTGCCGTCGTGGTCGAGGAGTTGCCGCTGCCCATCGAGCACGGTGTCGTTGGTGGCTTCGGCCACCGCCAACAGGAGATCGTTCTTGTCGTCGAAGTAGTGGTAGAGCTGGCTGCGCGAGGCCGTGGCCCGGGCGCCCACCTCGTCCAGGCTCGCTCCGAGCGCCCCCTTTTCGGCCACCACCTCCGTCGCTGCCGACACGATGCGCTGCCGGGTGCTCCGTCCCTTGTCCGTGGTCGGCATGGTTCCCATGGTCACCAGTATCGAAGAAGTGGACTTGACAGTCCATACTCACCGTGTTCGGATGAGGAGTGGACTAGAGAGTCCATTCTATAACAGGCCACCCGGGAGGACCAAATGACCCTGACCATCCGCGAACAGTCCGAACAACTCAAGGCCGCGGCAGCCGAGCGGCTCCCCGCCGAGGTCCTCGATGTGTTCGACCGCAGCGTCCAGGACTTCCTCGTCCAAGGGATCCCGGCTGACGTCATCAAGGTCGGCGACGTGCTTGAGCCGTTCAGTCTGGGCGACGCCACTGGCCATGCAGTCAGCCTCGACCAGCTCATCGAGCACGGTCCCGCCGTCGTCGTGTTCTACCGAGGAGGTTGGTGCCCCTACTGCAACCTGGCGCTGCGCACCTACCAGCAGGAACTCCTCCCCCAGCTGGAAGCCTTCGATGCCCGGCTGGTCGCCATCAGCCCGCAGTCACCGGATGAGTCGCTCTCCACGCTGGAAAAGATCGGCCTGGAGTTCGCCGTGCTTTCCGATCGGGGCGCTCGTCTGGCCGACCACATCGGCATCGCGTTCGAGCAGGCCGACGATGTCCTGGCCGCGCAACGCGACCTTGGTCTCGATCTGGCCAAGGTCAATGCTGAGGGTGCCGTTCGCTTGCCTCGACCCACCGTCCTCATCGTCGATCAGGATCGCATCGTTCGCTTCGTCGACGTCCAGCCCGACTACACCGCCCGTACCGAGGTGAACGACATCGTTGAGGCGCTCGCTGACCTGGCATAAGGGAGCCGAGCTCCAAGAACACCTGCCTGGGGCTTCGTCGTGGTCACGCCGATCTCCTGGTTGACACCTGCTCCTCTATTGACATGCACCCATTTGGCTGCTTATCATTAGGCAACCAATCAGCTGCACATTGGAGGAGGGTCAAATGCCGGACATCAGGCACCGAGTCGCGATCTCAGCTCCACTGAAAAGCGTCTACGACGCGCTGTCCACCACGGAGGGGATCTCCGAATGGTGGACCCGCGACGGCGTGCGCGGTGAGTCGAGCGAGGGGTCCAAGGTCGGGTTTTACTTCGGTGCGCCAGAACCGTCAGCCGTCATGGAAGTCACCCGATTGGATCCCAACGGACACGTGAACTGGAACTGCGTCGAGGGGGCTGACGAGTGGGTCGGAACACATCTCGCCTTCGACCTCACCCACAAAGACGACGAAACGGTGGTGATGTTTTCCCACGCTGACTGGAGGAGTCCGAGCGAGTTCATGGCTCACTGCAGCGCCAGGTGGGCCTACTTTCTCCTGAGCCTTAAGAGCCTCGTCGAGACCGGCACGGGCACCCCGTTCCCCGAGGACTTGAAGTTCTGACACCTACGGTCGGACCCGTCATGGTCGACGTATTCAAGGCGCTGGCAGACCCGAGTCGCCGACACCTATTGGATCGCCTCAACGCTCGCAACGGCCAGAGCCTCCGGGAACTCTCCGAGGGCTTGGACATGGCTCGTCAGTCCGTGAGCAAGCACTTGGCGATCCTCGAAGCAGCCAATCTGGTGACGACCATCCGACAGGGTCGAGAGAAGCTCCACTACCTGAACGCGGCACCCATCAACGAGATCGCCGAGCGCTGGATCAACCGCTACGACCAAGAACGAGTCCGGGCCCTTTCGGACCTCAAGCGGGCACTGGAGGAAACCCCAATGGATAGACCGGAATTTGTCTACACGACATATATCAGGACCACACCCGAACGGCTGTGGCAGGCGTTGACTGAACCGTCGTTCACCCGTCGATGGTGGCAGACCAGCTTCGAAACGGACTGGAATGTGGGCTCGCCCATGATCTGGGACAACAACGGCATCATCAGCGAAGATCCGGAGCAGGTCGTTCTCGAATCTGAGCCCTACAGAAGACTGGCGTACACCTGGCAGACCTTCACGCCGGAATTGGTGAGCCGCCTTGGGGGCGAGCACTACGCCAAGCTGTCTGGCGAACGGCGCTCGCGCGTCGCTTTCGACATCGAACCCGTTCGAGAGATGGTCAAGCTGACGGTCATTCATGATGACTTTGAGCCCGGAAGTGCTGCCGTGACCATGGTCAGTAACGGCTGGCCGGTCTTTATTTCCAACCTCAAGACACTTCTCGAAACCGGCGAGCCGCTCATGTCGACCCGGCCGAATTAGAAGGGCGCCATGACGGGGGTACTACCTCGATAGCTTGCGGCTATCGGCTGAGTTTCACCACACGTGGGCAGATGACTGTGAAGAAACCGATCCATTATTGGTCGGCTCCCGCAACGTCTTGATCACGTCCTCGGTGACGGGGGTAAAGAGATTGACGAGGTTGCCATCGGGGTCGCGAAGCGATATGGAGCGATTCCCCCGGGGCATGGTCGTTCCCGCGTGTTGCCGCTCTCGGCGCCGTTGCATTGACACCTGTATTGATTTCCTCAGATTTCTACGCAAGTCAGTTCTGGCTCGGCCATCCTGTGACGACAGCGATCCTCGCCTCTCTTGCCGTCGTCTTGGTGTCAGTCGCAGTGATCGAGGCCGTCCTCAACCGGCGGTATGAACACAGATGGCGGCTGCTCGCCCAGTACGCGCTCCTCGAATTGGCCGAGCCACTCGGCGCGTGGGGTGTGCTGCTTGGTGTCATCTGCGAAGGAGATAGCGGCAGCGACGACATGGCTGACCCCTCTCAAGTCACCCAGGTTCTCGATTCGCCGGCACAAGCGCCGATATTGAAGCGCAGGATTGAAACGATTCTGACTTATCCGCTCCGGCGCGATGAGCTCCGGGAATCGCTCGAACAAGCCCTTGGTACCTCCCGCGAGCTCATCAGCCGATGGGGAGCCGTCTTGACCGGCTCCACCAGTTTCTCTGAACTTTTCGATCGTCACGTCGAGATGATCGGACGTTTCCACGGACCGTGGTATTTCCTGGCCGGTGGCAGACGAAGGGGGGCCGATTCCGGCCCCCGGAGGCAGCCACCGCGACGACTGGTTCGTCGACAACCTTTTATCGATGACTCGCATCGCGATTCGCCTCGAAGATGAAACCTGGGCGATCGCGCTACGCGTCGTGCCGCCGGACTGGTGGGACATGCGAACGGATGAACTGGCCGCGCCGGCACACGCCGCGGAGCCATAACCGATCGAATCGAACTCCAAACGCCATCTGTACTCAAGGCGGCCACCTGGGCCGTAGAGTGGCGGTTCCCGTAGGTGCAGTCGCACTACGTCGCTAGGAGCAAGGACCGCTGTGGCCGAGCCGACCACGCAACAACCGATCACCTTCGCCGAATTGGGCCTACGCCTCGAGCTGCTCGAAGCGCTCGCCACATTGGGTTACGAGGAGCCCACGCCGATTCAGGCGGCTGCCATACCCGTCATGCTTGAGGGGCACGACGTGCTCGGGCAGGCTGCCACCGGAACTGGGAAGACGGCCGCGTTCGCCCTTCCAATCCTGCAACGGCTTTCCGCGGGCGTGCGAGGCCAAGAGCCCGTGGCATTGATCCTCGTGCCAACCCGTGAACTCGCGATGCAAGTTTCCGAGGCTATTCACACCTACGGCCGCAAGCTCGGCGTCCGCGTAGTCCCGATCTATGGCGGCCAGCCCATCGGCCGTCAACTGCGATCCCTTCAGGCAGGCCTCGACGTCATCGTGGCCACACCCGGCCGTGCTCTCGATCACATACGCCGCCGTTCGCTGCAACTTGCGTCGCTGCAGGTGATGGTGCTCGACGAGGCCGACGAGATGCTCGACATGGGCTTTGCCGAGGATCTTGAGGCGATCTTGGCCGAGACGCCATCGAGCCGCCAGACAGTGCTCTTTTCGGCCACGCTCCCCAAGCGCATCGACGCCATCGCCCGTAAGCACCTCCGCGACCCAGTTCGCATCCGCATCGTCGACGAGGTTCCGAGGAGCGATGAATCACCCCGGGTGCGGCATTCCGCTTACGTCGTCCAACGCGCCCACAAGGCGGCCGCCCTTGGGCGGATCCTCGATGTCGAATCGCCAACTGCGGCACTTGTGTTCTGCCGAACCCGCGAGGCAGTGGACGGTCTCACCGCAACGCTCAACGGCCGCGGGTACCGCTCAGAGGCCCTGCACGGCGGGATGACCCAGGAGCAGCGGGACCGGGTGATGGGGCGCCTGCGGGGTGGGACCGCCGACCTCCTCATCGCCACCGACGTGGCCGCACGTGGACTCGATATCGACCAGCTCTCCCACGTCATCAACTACGACGTGCCCTCGTCTGTGGACAGTTACGTCCACCGAATGGGGCGGGTAGGCCGTGCGGGGCGAGAAGGCGTGGCTATCACGCTGGCAGAACCGCGCGAGCACCGGATGCTCAAAACAATCGAGCAGGCCACCAAACAGAAGATCACCGTCGAAAAGATCCCCACCGTGGCGGACCTTCGTGAGCGACGTCTCGACCTCACCCGCGCCGCCCTTCGCGAGAGCATCCTCGGAGACGACCTGGACAGTTTCCGGGTCGTCGTGGAGTCGCTGGCCGAAGAGTTCGATGTGATGGAGGTAGCACTTGCCGCGGTCAATCTGGCGCACGCCGCCATTGGCGGTCCCGATGATGACCAAGACATCCCCGACGTCGTCGTCTCGGGGCCAAGCAAAGAGCGAACTCGCAATGACCGCCCGGGCCGAACCCAACGGGCCGCCGCGGGAGGTGGGCCCGGGATGACTCGGCTCTACGTCAGCCTCGGTCGCGAGTCGGGACTGCGGCCTCAGGACCTCGTCGGGGCAATCACCGGCGAGACAAGCCTCAGTGGACGGAATATCGGCGCCATCGAGATCTCTGGGCGCTTCTCCCTCGTCGACGTTCCCGAAGGCGCCGCCGACGAGGTGATCGCAGCGCTCCGCGACACCAAAGTCCGGGGCAGGCGTGCCACCGTGCGACGGGAGCGGTTTTAGGCCGCAGGGCCGAAGAGCGATTTGGGGGGCATCGGATTTCGTCGGCGATGCACCCCGGGCAGCAGAAGGGCCGACCCTCTCGGATCGACCCTGACCTGCATCGTTGGTGGCGGGGGGTTGCCGCTATCAAGCCACTTCGGACCTCCGCAAGACCGAACCCGCTGGTGAGCGAGCCTGCATAGGGCACTGCATACGCAGCCGCCTACTCGTTGGTGCCGTCCAGGTGGTGGGGTCCCCAGAAACTCCAGACCGTCACGACCTTCGGGTTGG
>CAWCAW010000004.1:0-669269 GCA_963793645.1 uncultured Acidimicrobiaceae bacterium
GCTCTTCGGATTTCAGCGGGGAGCCGCTCTCCTGAGATCCACCTTGAATTAGACGAAGGTGCTTCAAGCTTGAGGTGTGAGCCAACAATCAAAAAGCACCTTCGTCTTCACGCACCCTAACGAGATTCTTGAGGCCCTGGTGGGTCTCAAAGATGTCCGGGTCCTGCATTACCAACGCCACGGGCCCAATGTGGAGCTGATGATCGAGCAGGTCATCGACGGGGTCCGATGTCCGAGCTGCGGGGAACGGGCCCAGGTCAAAGAACGTCCGGTGGTGCACTACGTCGACCTTCCCGTCTACGGGACAGCCATGGCACTGGCCTGGAAGAAGCACCGCATGCGCTGTGCGAATCCCCTCTGCCCGAGACGGACCTGGGTGTTATCCGATCACCGCATCGCGGCCAAGAATTGTCTGCTCACGACCAGGGCGGCCAAGTGGGCCACGGTCCAGGTCGGCAGTGGCCGGACCGTCTCTGAAGTGGCCGGTGAGCTCGACTGTGACTGGCACACGGTCAACGACGCTGTCACCACCTACGGCAGCGCCCTTTTGACCGCCGATCGCAGACGTCTCAACCAGACCACCGCCATAGGGCTCGATGAGACATCGTTCGTCAGACAGGGCTCACACCATCACACCAACTACGCCACGACGGTCGCCGACGTCGAGAACCATCAGATCATCGATATCCTCCCGAGCCGCAAATTCGACGACGTGGCGGGCTGGATCGACAAACAGCCCCAGGCCTGGAAAGAGCGCATCTGTTACGGGGCCCTGGACATGTCGGTGACCTACGCGGCGGTGTACACGGTCATGCTGCCCAGAGCCCGACAGGTGGTCGATCCTTTTCACGCCGTCTCGCTCGCCAACCGCTGCCTCGACGCCATCCGCCGCCGGGTCCAAACCGAGCAGCTCGGGCACCGGGGCCGACGCGACGATCCGCTGTATCGGGCCCGCCGAGCCCTGCTCATGGGCGAGGAGAAGCTCGACCACGGCGCCACCGAGCGTCTTGCCTCACTGCTCGCTCTCGGCGACCCCAATGCAGAGGTCGCCATTGCCTACCGAATCAAAGAACGCCTGCGTGACTTCTACAAGGCGTCCAATCCCTACGAGGCCCGCACCATGCTCGCCGAGCTCGAGCGACACTGCTCCAAGAAGGCCATGCCACCTGAGATCCAAAAGCTCGGCAAGACCATTCGGAAGTGGTTCGACAAGCTGTGCAACTACCACCTGGCCAAGGTGTCCAACGGCCCCACCGAATCACTCAACAACCTGATCAAGCGCATCAAGAGGATCGGCTTCGGCTTCCGCAACTTCGAGAACTACCGGATACGGGCCTTGCTCTATGCCGGCAAACCGAATTGGCGGGTCCTAGGCTCGATCGTCGTCACATGAGCGCCGTCGACCCCGCTGAAATCCGAAGAGCCCATAGACGTCGACGCGGTGTCAGACCTGCTCAGGGTGGTGGGCCGTACAGGACTCGAACCTGTGACCCCTTGCGCGTCATGCAAGTGCGCTACCAACTGCGCTAACGGCCCCGTAGCGGCCAGGATACTCGCACTTCCCGAAGACCGGTGAATGGGCGCGAAAACCCCACTCGATCGGCCCGTAGGCAAGGGTACCTTGACAGGGGCACTCAGATATTGGTCGTGGCACCATTGAGGGGTGGAACCACCTCTCGATGCGCTGACGATCGACGAATCGTCCATCGCCGCCTACGCCGATGCCGTCCGCGCTGACGGCTGGACGGTGATCGAAGGTGCCTTTTCGCTTGATCTCGCCGATGCCATCCACGATGACCTCCTCCGGCTGGAGCATGACCTCGGCATAGTGCCGTCTCGCAACGCCTTCGAAGGGACTCGAACGACTCGGGTCTACAACCTGCTGACACACGGCCCGCTCTACGAGCGCATCCCCGTTTATCGCAACGTCTTGCCTGTCGTTGAGAAGGTGCTCGACCCCGGCCTGCTCATCTCCTCACTCTCCTCAATCGCCATCGGCCCCGACGAGTCGGCCCAACCAATCCACGCCGACGACCAGCTGATCCCCATCCCCAAGCCCCATCCGCCGCTCATCTGCAACACAATGTGGGCCATCACCGATTTCACCGAGGCAAATGGGGCGACGCGGCTGTGCCCCAATACACACCTCGCCGACCACTCCCCCGACTTCGGCGGAACCTATGACTCCATAGCCGCCATCATGTCCAAAGGCAGCGTCCTTGTATGGGTGGGGAGCTTGTGGCATGGCGGCGGGGCTAACTCCACCGCCACGCGACGCCTCGGCATCGCCATGAACTACTGCGCGGGCTACATCCGCCAACAGGAGAACCAACAACTCGGGATTCCCCTCGATACCCTCCGGAATTTCTCGCCGCGGCTACAGGAGCTGTGCGGGTTCTCCATCTACCGGGGACTGATGGGCCACATCGACAAGGAAGACCCCCGTCGATCCATCCTCGGTTCCAACGAGGGCACGTCTTTGGTATGGGACTACACCGGACCGGGGCCGCGAACGCGCTGATTACGGTGGCGGCCGAGACGTCTGGGTGATTGGAACGAGGAGCCGTCCGTCGATCCACCCTGACCAACCTGGAGGTACCAGAACCAACGCCCAGTCCCCCAGTCGCCGCAAGGTCTCCACAGCAGTACCGGCCGGCAAGGTTGACACCATGTGGCTCGAACCGTTCGGTTCTGCCCACACCGGAGTTCGCTCATGGACGACCACATCGGTAGGGATGAATGGCGGAGCAGGCAATTGCGAACCCGAGGGCTGAGGTGGCACCGGCCGTAACTGGTGATATCGAAACGGCGATGCGGCCAGGGCGCGGTGAAAGAGGAACACATACACACCGATACTGCCCACCAACACGCAGTAGGCCAGCACAGGTGCGTTCAAAGCGAGAAAGGCGTCATACGAGGCATGCAGAGCAGCGCCACCGAGGTAGGCACCGAAGACTTCAAGGCGCGACCCGGCCCCAAGTCGGTATCGGGCATAGGCGTAGCCGATGATGCCGGCAAAGGCCATGTGGCCCAGGTTCCCCGTGATGGCTCGCGCCGGGGCCACCACCACAATGGCAAGGTGGGCAGCCTGACGCGGCGTGACGTCTTGTCCCAGAGCTTGGTCATAGGCCCGCACGATGTAAGTGAGAGTCTCGATGGCGGCAAAGCCGAGGGCGACCGTCGACGCATAGATCATGCCGTCGACGGGTTCGTTGAGATGCGGGGAACGCCGCGTCCCGAGCACCATGACGGCGAACTTGGAACCCTCCTCTATGAGCCCTACTCCCACCGCGCTGCACACGATGACACCGACGGCACCTTTGAGAGTGACACCGGTGGCGGATTCCAAAGCGGCAGCCACGGCCACTGCCAGGACGGACATGACGTAGAGCTTGGCCATGAGGAGCTTGGGCTCACGCTCGAACCGGTCGCGCCGGTAGACGAGAACCAGGAACCCCAACGAGGGTAAAAACGCCGCAACGAGGGCTTCGACGCGGATATCCACGGCAGCGCCCGCTGAAGCTACAACGACGCCAGGATTGACTCCGCCGAGCTGACGTCGAGGCCCTTGCCGGGCTCCTCGACGAACAAGGAGGTGATAACCCCGTCGTCAATTACGGCGGCGTACCGCTGGGACCGCTGCCCGAGTCCCACCACGCTGACGTCCATCTCCAGACCCATGGCTCGAGTGAACTCACCGTTTCCATCCCCCACCATGACGACGGTGTCCCCGACCTTCTGCGCTTTGCCCCAGGCGTCCATCACAAAGGCGTCGTTCACGGCGATACAGACGACCTTGTCGACACCCTTGGCGCGCAGCTCGTCGGCGCGGATGACGAATCCGGGAAGGTGGTAGTCCGAACACGTGGGAGTGAAGGCGCCGGGCACCGCGAACAGGACGACTTTGCCGGTGCCGAGGAGCTCACCGGTTCGGACGGGTTCGGGGCCCTTGGCGCCCATGACTCGCACTTCGACATCCGGAACACGGTCACCTTTGGCGACGGTCATCGATCCTCCTCGACGGTTGGGACTCCAGCCCACGTTACGGGACCTGCCCCGTGCCGTGCACCACGAACGTCATCCCTGCCGTTCGCCATGCCCCGGCACCCGGGGCTGAGGGGCCATTGGTCGCATCGGAGTGGTTTGATCAGCTCGAGCAGGAGCCACTACGAACGTTGACCACCACCGTGTGGGCGCCGTGATGGTTCACCACGTCGAGATACGGCGCGTTCGGAACCGATGCGATGCTCGCTCCCGTGGCCTGGGCACAGTATCCGTGGGGGTAGTGGAGCTGCACGGGGACGAAGATCACCGTCGGTGCGTTGATGTCGCCGTCGGCCTGGTAGCTGAGGCTGAAGGACCCATCGGTGCCGTCGGTCACCGCCTCGGGGGTGCCGGCCACCGCCTGTGGGTAGGTCACCGACAGTGCGTCGGCGGTGAGCTCGAGCTGTCCGGTGGAACTCATCAATCCTTCGTGCGCGCTTCCCGTCGGATCGTCGTAGTCCTTCCACGCCCAGTAGGTCCAACCGACCATGTACTGATTGGCATCAGAGACGATGTGACTGACAAGCGCGGCGTCGTAGGTGGCGCCGAACTCGCTCATGAAAAGCCCGGGACCGCCCGGCTGAAGCGCCGAACCCAAGACAGCCCGCTCGTTTGATCGATGGGTCATCGTGCCGAGGACAAGGGGATCGCAGAGCGTCTCGCTGGTGGGATCACCGGTGGCGGGGTTGCGATACGGGCAGTAGTCGTGAAAGTTGAGCACCAAGTTGGGGTAGTCCATGGCCCCTACGTAATTGGGCACACCCGCACCGCCGGAGAAGATGTCGGACTCGTAAAACACGAGATGACGCGGATCGGCCCCCAAAATGGTGGGAATGAGACCCACGGCGGGGTCCTGCGCCGGACACGACAACGGCGCCCCCGTCGAGGTCAATCCAGAGTGGGCCGTGCCGGTGTAGAAGCACTCGATCTGGGTGTCCAGGTTGTGGTTTCCATCCTCGGTGAGGTCCTTCGAGAACGGCTCGTTGATCGGGTCGTAACCAACCACCCACGGGTTGGAACGGAAATAAGACGCCGCGGTAGCCCAGGCTTTGTCGTACTGCCCTTGGAGGTCGCCGGCCACGTCGTTGCGCCAAAAGTCCGCGAAAGCGGCGTCCAGTGCGCCCGTCGAGTACGTATTGGACCACCGTCCCGGGGCGCGCACGATGGGAAATCCATCAGTGCACACCGCCCAGGCCGGAGCCCCCTCACCACCAAAGACGTCGCTGTACAGGTCTTGGTGCATATCGAGCAAGGTGTAGACGTGGTACTGACCGAGAAGATCCACGGTCTGTTCGACGTGAGCAAGATACGCGTCGGCCACGCTCGGGCTGAACTGACCTGGATCACCGTTCGCGCCCGGCCCGCAAATGGCGGGATCGTTGGGCCCGGCTGTTCCCGGTTCAAGTCCCGCCCACGTGATGCCCAGACGAACGACGTTGAATCCCAGGCGGGCGATGTCCGAGGCGTCGGTGGCGGAGAAGTCCCAGGGCTTACCGGAATCGGGGTACAGCTCAAAGGGCGCGTATTTGTAGACGGCGTTGACGCCGTGGAGGAAAATGGCGCGACCCAACTCGTCGCGCAAGAAGGGACCGCCGAGATCAGAGAGCGGACCCTGCGGATAGGTGGCGGGATGGGTACTGCTGGCCAGATGCACCTGCAAGGGTCCTGTCCCCGGGCCCGACGAGGCCTGGGCCGCCGGGCCCGGGAGCACGAACGCCACCACGGCGAGCGCCACCACGGCGAGCGCCACCACGGCGACCATCAGCCGGGCTCCTCGCCGACCACGACTGGTCGGACCAAAGGCCACGGCAGCGCGTTTCCACCGAGGTTGTGTTCCGCCTCGCACTGTGGCCATCTCCCCTTCTAAACCAGCGTGATTCTACCGAGCTCCTGTCCTATGCGGTCATCGGCACCTGAACTCTGATCTGCAACCATTTTCGCCCAAGACCTCGTTCATGGGGGACCGAGACCAACGTCCTCTAACGCCGGGTCAGCCTCCACCACAGCGACGGCCCCGGGAGACGCCGAGCAGCGCGCGCCACCACGTCGATGGTCATCGCTTCGACACCCACATGGAAGACGCCGACATGGGTACCGACCGACACTGGAATAGTCAGCGCCCTGCGCTGGAGGCCGACGGACACAACGAGCCCGGGCCAGCCCACCACGGCCGGCGAGGACGCCGCTGTCACCGGTACCGCCACCCCCCACGGCGCCACCACGTGCCCCACCACGACACCAGGCGCCATGACCGGCTGCACCCGCAACACCGCGAAGGCAGCCTTAACCAGAACGGCGGCCGCCTTCAGGCCGGCAGCAACGAGATCGGGCCCTCGTTGCCCAAGGACGACACCGATGAGGGTGACGTCTCTGGTGCCGACGCGTTGCTGCGCCTCGAACAACAGGCAGCCGCCGGCGGCGTCATCCGATCCGGTCTTGACCCCCACGATGCCGTCTTGGCCGAGATCTCCGTTGAAGTTCTGGATCGCTCCGGCCACGGGAAGATCGGCGTCCACCATGGCCACGATTTGGCGAAAAACCGGAATGTTCATGGCCGCTCGACCGAGGGTGATCAAATCGGCAGCCGTGCTGACCGACGCCGGGTCCAACCCACTGACATCATCGAAATGCGTCGACCGCAAGCCGATAGTGGTGGCATTGGCGTTCATCTTGGACACGAAGGCCGACTCCGATCCGGCGTCCCAATCGGCGAGCATCGAGGCCATGTCGTTCCCCGACGCAATGAGCATCCCCTCGAGACCCTGCAGCTCGGTCAGTGACTCCCCCGCCGTCACTTTGACCACCGACTGATCGGTGGCCAAACCTGCCTGATACGCAGCCAATGTCTGCGCCGTCACGGCGATGACCGGCCCCGAGTCACCTGGGCTTAGCGGATGGTCATGGAGCACCACGTACGCCGTCATGACCTTGGTAATGCTGGCGATGGGCACCGGCTCGGTGTTCCCGGCCTGCCCCAAGACGCCCGCTCCTGGCACCATGAGCTGAGCCGAACCGACAGCGGGCCAAGGCAACCTGGGAGGAGATCCCGGAAAGCGGATCGATGTCGACACCGTCGCACGAAAGACCGGCACGGGAACTCTGCGGCTCAACTGGACACCAACCAGAGCGCCGACGAGGACGACTACCACCGCGGCGACGATCAAAGACACGGCGCGCTTTTTAGGCCGGCCGCTGGCGCCGGCCTCGCCGTTCACAGGCGCTGCTTCGGGCGCGACCTCTACCAGAGGCACATCACTTATGTCCTCGTCGCGTCCGGCGCGGCGGCGCCGGCTATGGGCGGGGCGCCCGTCGCTTCTTGAACGGCGTTTCCGGGTCACGTTTCCTCGATCGACACCTTGGCGGTCTTGGGTACAACGACCGCGCGCTAGTAGGTGTAATCGGTTCCCCAGTTGAAGGCCACCTGCGCGGTGCCGTTCTTACACGAATAGTCGTAATACGTGCTTCCCCACGCCGACGCCCACGTCGAACCCGCTCCTTCGGAGTTCGCCGCGCACGAGTAGCCGTCGATGCTGTAGGCGCCCCCACGGGCCGTACCGGCGGCGGCGGCCACCGTTTTCGCCTGTGGACACGTGGTGCCGGACACGGCCACCTGGGCGTAGGTGCCCTCGTCGGTGGCGCTTCCCGCATCGCACGGCGCGTCTCCGACGGCGGCCGGTTGAAGGGTGCCCGCTACCACCGGGCTCGATGTCGCCGTCGGCGTCGGGCCGGCCGATCCGTAGGAGTAGTTGGATCCCCAGTTGAAGGCCACCTGCTTGTCGCCGTTCTTGCAGGAATAGGTGTAGTAGGTGCCGCTCCACGCCGACGCCCACGGCGAGCTGGATCCCGCGACGACGGCTGTGCACGAGAAACCGTCAAGGCTGAAGGCGGTTCCTTTGGCGTTTCCCGCCGTAGCCGCCACTGTTGTCGCCACTTCACACGTGGTGTTGGACTCGGCCACCTGGGCGTACACGCCACCACCGGTGGCGCCTCCCGCGTAGCACTGGCCGTCGCCCAGTGCTGTCGGCTCCAGATTGCTCGACGTGGCGGAGCTGGTGGTGGCACTTGACGGACCTGGCGCCGTGGTGGCACTCGACGCTCCCGAGCCGCCTCCGCACGCCGCCAGGCTGGCCATCGTCAAAAGAGCGAGCGCAGGCACCGCCTTGGAAGTGATGTGTCGCAAAGGCACCGTTCCCCCTCGGAGACCGTCGTCATACAAGCGTAACGTGACGATGAAAGCCCCCAAGGGATGACGGAGCGGGACTGCCGCGGCACCGTCCTTCAGGACCGAGCGCGCCGAGCCGACGAATTACCTGATGGCGCAGGACGCCCGACACCACGTCAGGGCGCGCTCGGGCGGAGGCACCGGAGGGACGACCGATGAGGACAATTCGGCACGGCAATCATGACGAGCACGGGTTTTCGGCCGGGGTCGGCTTGGTGGCATCGGCGATGGGGTTGGCGCTGATGGCGCTGCTGCTCGTGGTCGGCCTGAACGAATTCGGGGGCGGCTCCAGCACAAAGCCCGGTGCCAACCCTTCGATCCTCAGCCAGTCGAACGCGCAGACTCAGATCAAGTTGTGCGCCGAGGGTCGCGACTCGAGCTACGGCGATCCACCGAGTGCCACCCAGCAAGCCACGTGTATACGGGACCTGATCGGGCTCTTCGGATTTCAGCGGGGAGCCGCTCTCCTGAGATCCACCTTGAATTAGACGAAGGTGCTTCAAGCTTGAGGTGTGAGCCAACAATCAAAAAGCACCTTCGTCTTCACGCACCCTAACGAGATTCTTGAGGCCCTGGTGGGTCTCAAAGATGTCCGGGTCCTGCATTACCAACGCCACGGGCCCAATGTGGAGCTGATGATCGAGCAGGTCATCGACGGGGTCCGATGTCCGAGCTGCGGGGAACGGGCCCAGGTCAAAGAACGTCCGGTGGTGCACTACGTCGACCTTCCCGTCTACGGGACAGCCATGGCACTGGCCTGGAAGAAGCACCGCATGCGCTGTGCGAATCCCCTCTGCCCGAGACGGACCTGGGTGTTATCCGATCACCGCATCGCGGCCAAGAATTGTCTGCTCACGACCAGGGCGGCCAAGTGGGCCACGGTCCAGGTCGGCAGTGGCCGGACCGTCTCTGAAGTGGCCGGTGAGCTCGACTGTGACTGGCACACGGTCAACGACGCTGTCACCACCTACGGCAGCGCCCTTTTGACCGCCGATCGCAGACGTCTCAACCAGACCACCGCCATAGGGCTCGATGAGACATCGTTCGTCAGACAGGGCTCACACCATCACACCAACTACGCCACGACGGTCGCCGACGTCGAGAACCATCAGATCATCGATATCCTCCCGAGCCGCAAATTCGACGACGTGGCGGGCTGGATCGACAAACAGCCCCAGGCCTGGAAAGAGCGCATCTGTTACGGGGCCCTGGACATGTCGGTGACCTACGCGGCGGTGTACACGGTCATGCTGCCCAGAGCCCGACAGGTGGTCGATCCTTTTCACGCCGTCTCGCTCGCCAACCGCTGCCTCGACGCCATCCGCCGCCGGGTCCAAACCGAGCAGCTCGGGCACCGGGGCCGACGCGACGATCCGCTGTATCGGGCCCGCCGAGCCCTGCTCATGGGCGAGGAGAAGCTCGACCACGGCGCCACCGAGCGTCTTGCCTCACTGCTCGCTCTCGGCGACCCCAATGCAGAGGTCGCCATTGCCTACCGAATCAAAGAACGCCTGCGTGACTTCTACAAGGCGTCCAATCCCTACGAGGCCCGCACCATGCTCGCCGAGCTCGAGCGACACTGCTCCAAGAAGGCCATGCCACCTGAGATCCAAAAGCTCGGCAAGACCATTCGGAAGTGGTTCGACAAGCTGTGCAACTACCACCTGGCCAAGGTGTCCAACGGCCCCACCGAATCACTCAACAACCTGATCAAGCGCATCAAGAGGATCGGCTTCGGCTTCCGCAACTTCGAGAACTACCGGATACGGGCCTTGCTCTATGCCGGCAAACCGAATTGGCGGGTCCTAGGCTCGATCGTCGTCACATGAGCGCCGTCGACCCCGCTGAAATCCGAAGAGCCCCTGATCGGGGAAGTCGGCGGCACCGGAACTTCGGGCCCCGGAAGCCCGTAACAGAGGCGGCGGGCGGAATCGAACCGCCGTACGGGGCTTTGCAGGCCCCTGCCTAAACCACTCGGCCACGCCGCCGGAGCGATAGAGCCTACCCGGCTGGTGCCGGTGCGCCCGGTGCCGGGGCCCGTGGTTGAATCGCATGATGCGGATCGCCCTCATCGCCCCGCCCTGGACGCCGATCCCGCCTCCGCTCTACGGCGGCATCGAGCTCGTCGTCGACCAGATGGCGCGGGGCCTGGTGGCCGCCGGCCACGACGTCACCCTCTTCGCTACCGGCGACTCGACGTGTCCGGTGCCCTTGAAATGGGCCCTGCCCAAAGCCGAGGGGATGCGCATCGGCATGGCCGTGCCCGAGATGCGCCATGTCATCCACGCCTACGAGGCCGTGGCCGACAACGACGTCGTCCACGACCACACCATCATGGGGCCCTTCTACGCGGCCCGCTATCCAGGGCTTCCTGTGGTGACAACGATCCACGGGCCCTTTAACGACGAGCTGACGGACCTCTACACGTCGTTGGCGCCCACGGTGCCCATCATCGCCATCTCACACGCTCAGCGCGCTGCGGCACCGGACATTCCCATTGCCCGGGTCATTCACCACGGTGTCGATGCCGACGACTTTGAGGTTGGTGACGGTACCGGAGATGCCGATGGCGAGTACCTGCTATTTCTCGGACGCATGGCGCCCGACAAGGGCGCCCATCGTGCTATTGCGGTAGCCCGTATGGCCGGATATCGATTGCTGCTGGCGGCCAAGATGCGCGAGACATGGGAGCGCAACTATTTCGATGAACAGGTTGCTCCTCTTCTGGGGGCCGACGCCGTCTACCTGGGCGAGGTGCCCCACGAGCGCAAGCTCGAACTCCTCGCCAACGCACGGGCGTTGCTGTTCCCCATTCGATGGAACGAACCCTTCGGCATGGTCATGCTCGAGGCGTTCGCCTGTGGCACGCCCGTGATCGCCTTTGCGGAGGGCGCTGTTCCCGAAGTCATCGAGGACGGCAAGACCGGCTTCATCTGCGAGGACGAAGAGGCCATGATCGAGGCGATCGGGAAGGTGAACCAGCTTCGGCGCGTCTGACTGCCGGGCGGCGGTGGAGGGGTATTTCTCCACCAAACGGATGGTGGCCGAGCACCTGGACCTCTACGAGGAGATCATCGGTCGCTGAGCGATCACTCCGATTGCTCGAGAGTTACTTGCGCCCTCGGGTAAAGAGGTGCACCAGACGGATCACCAGCATCACCGCGATGACGAAGATGGCGACCTTGAAGGCGAGCAGCACCAGATGGGCCACCGCCCCTACCACCCACAGCAGGACGAAGACGGCTCCCACCACTCCAGCGCCCACCAGCACGGTGTCGAGCACCCCGAACTTCGATCTCTTTGTCAGCTCATCGCTCATGGCAGCCCTCCGGGTCCGAGGCCTTGACCGGCCTCGGGGCCTGCCTCCAGGGTAGACCTCGGACCCGCCGTTTCCCCGTCACGCCGCCCATTCGCGGTGGGCGCGAGGCGGCGGGTGGTACCTTCGCCTGTGTCGTCGCTATCGCTTCGTAGCCTGCGCCAAGAACTCATGGAGCGCACCGATCTCCACGGGGATGCCTTTTGCGCGGCCATGTCGGTGGCTGCCGATCTCTGGCTGACCGGCCTGTTGGAACGCGCCGACGGTGCGCATCTCGAGGGTCTGGGCCTCATGGCCGTGGGCGGGTACGGCCGCGGCGAGCTCTGTCCGTATAGCGATCTCGACGTCGTCATGGTGCACGATCGGCGGCTCAAGGTGAAGGCGATCGCCGACGCCGTGTGGTATCCGGTCTGGGACGAGGGCATCCGGCTGGATCACTCGGTCCGCCAACCCAAAGAAGTGCTTCAGGTGGCCGCTAGTGATCTGCGGGCCGTGCTCGGCCTTCTCGACGGGCGCTTGGTGGCCGGCGATGGGGCCATCGTCGAGCCCCTGCCCGAATTGGCGCTCGAGAACTGGCGGTCGAACGCGGAGCGCTGGCTGCCCGTATTGGCTCGGCAGATCGCGGAGCGCCACCTCACGCACGGGGACGTGGCGTTCTTATTGGAGCCCGACTTGAAAGAGGCCCATGGGGGCTTGCGCGACGTCCACGCCGTGACGGCGGCGGCCCGAGCCGTGCCGGCCGTCGCCGACCAGGTCGACCTCGCATCGTTGGACGCCCCTCGCCGCGTCCTCACCGCAGCGCGCGTCGAGCTGCATCGAACCACCGGTCGGGCCACCGACCGACTGCTCCTCCAAGAACAGGATCAAGTGGCAGCCGCTCTTGCCTATGCAGACGCCGACGCGTTGATGGCTGCCATCGCCGAGGCCGGACGCACGATCGCCTGGGTGGCCGACGACCTGTGGCGCCGGGAGTCCCTGTGGGCCACGGGGGGCAAGCGCCGCTTCACCAAGGCCAGGCGGCGACGCGCCTCGCCGACGGTCGGCGACACCGTCGACGCCGAGGGGTCTTCAGGTGCGGCGCGGCATCAGGTGAACGTCGAGCCCGGAATCGTCCTTATCGGGGAGGACGGCACGCACCGGGTGGAAGTCGCCCTCGATACTGACGCCGATGTCCAAGGCGACGTGACCTTGGGGCTGCGGCTGGCCGCCGTGGCCGCCGAACGCGGGCTGTCGATCGCCCGGCCCAGCCTCGACGCCCTGGCCCAACGGGCGCCGGCCCCTCCCGATGTGTGGCCCGACGCTCTTCGCCAGGCCTTGGTAAGGGTGCTGGCCACCGGCCCGGCCGCCATCACCGCCTTGGAGGCGCTCGACCAACGGGGACTAGTCACCAGGCTGCTGCCGGAGTGGGCGGCAGTGCGCAACCGTCCCCAGCGCAACGCCTTTCACCGCTTCACCGTCGACCGGCACTTGCTCGAGGCCGCCTCTCAGGCCTCGGCGCTGACCGGGCGCGTGGAGCGCCCCGACCTTCTGCTCGTCGGGGCATTGCTCCACGACATCGGCAAGGGGTTCCCGGGCGACCACACCACCGTCGGCATCGACATCGTCGGGCGCATTGCCCGACGCATGGGGTTCGCGCTCGACGATGTCGAGGTGCTCGTGTCCTTGGTGCGCAACCATCTCCTGCTTCCCGACGTGGCCACCCGGCGCGACCTCGACGACCCCGCCACGGTGGCCAAGGTGGTCGAGGCAGTGGGAAGCCGGTCCACGCTCGAACTGCTGGCTGCTTTGACCGAAGCCGACAGCCTGGCGACGGGACCGGCGGCGTGGGGACCGTGGAAGGCGGGGCTGGTGGCCGATCTCGTCCAGCGTGCCTCGGCCCGCCTCTCTGGTGCCGAGCTCCCGGCGCGCGTCGACACCCTCATCACCGATCGACATCGCCGATTAATCCAGCGCGCCGACGCCCTGGGCCGTTCGGTCGTCGCCGCCGAGGCGCCGTCTGTCATCGTGGTGGCCCGAGACCGACCCGGCCTGTTGGCCACGGTCACCGGAGTACTGGCGCTACGCGGCCTTGACGTGCGCTCGGCGGATGTCGCCGGAGAGGACGGCTTCGCCGTGGAGGTATTCGTGGTCGAGCCCAACCGGGGCCGGTGGCCGGACTTCGAGCTGGTCGGCGACGAGCTCGAAGCGGCCCTACGGGGCACACTCCCACTCGAAGAGCGCTTGGCCGACCAAGCCCGTGTCTACGCCGGTGAACGACGTCCGGCCACCGCCCACCCACCGTCGACGTCGGTGACCGTGGACAACGCGGCATCGGCGAGCTCCACGGTGATCGAGCTGCGCAGCGCAGACGGCGTCGGGCTGCTGCATCGCGTCACCACATCGTTGTTCGAGTTGAACCTGGACGTCACTGCCGCCCGGGTGTCCACCTTCGGCCACGAAGTGGTCGACGCCTTCTACGTATGCGACAAGGCGACCGGCGGGAAGTTGGCTGACGAGGAGCGCATCGCCCAGGTCGAACAAGCCCTCTTCGCTGCCGCCACACCCGTATCCGACCAGCTCTGAGGCAGGAAATCCGGGTTTTGCACCCGATCATGACGTCGAAACGGCGCGCCGCGGCTGGTACGCTCTGAGTCGACCGCCATCATCCGGAGATCCCTCTCATGCCGGACACACCTCGAGGCCGCGGGGGCGAAGGTCGGCGCCCGTGGCTCGTCGCCTCCATCGTCGTTGTTGCCGCCGCGCTCGTCGCCGCCGGCGTTGTCCTTGGCGTCTCCAAAGCGGGCACCCCGTCGGCCATGGCCTCGCCGGTGATCAAGCCACATCTGACCCTCATCTCCACCCAGCCGTCATCAGGGTCCGCCGCCGTCGCTCCTGACGCCACCTTGAGCGTGAGCTTCAGTGAGCCGCTGGCAAGTGCCAGCCCTTCGCCCAGCTTGTCGCCTGCGGTCAACGGGACGTGGGTGCAGACGGCGCCGACCACCATGGCCTTCGAAGCCTCCGCGCCGCTGCCACCCGGAGCCAACGAGACGATCACGGTTCCCGGCGGCTCCGCCGGCGTCACCGCCGCCGCCGGCGAGCGACTCACCCAGACGCAGTCCGTATCGTTCTCGGTGGCGCCCATGTCCACATTGCGCGTGCAGCAAATCCTCGCCCAGCTCGGCTATCTCCCTTTGACCTTTACGCCCGCGAGCGCGAGCCCGGTCGCTCCCACCGACATGGCGGTGGCGCAGGTCGGCACATTCGCGTGGAAATGGAACACCTTGCCGGTGGGGCTGACCAACTTGTGGTCTCCGGGCGTGTCCAACGTGATGGCGCAAGGAGCCATCATGGCGTTCGAGAGCCAGAACCACATGACCACCGACGGCATCGCTGGACCGAAGGTATGGCAAGCCCTGCTGAGCGCGGCGACGGCCGGGCAGATGGACGACTACCCGTACTACGACTGGGCATCGGTGACGACGAGCCTGCCCCAGCACGTGGATGTATGGCGCAACGGTCAGATCGTCTACACGACGCTGGCCAACACCGGCATCGAGGCCGCACCCACCGAGCAGGGAACGTGGCCGGTCTACGCCCGCTACGAGTCAACCACCATGCAAGGACTCAACCCCGACGGCACCACCTATGACGACCCTGGCGTCCCCTGGGTCAGCTACTTCCACGGTGGAGACGCCCTCCACGGCTTCAACCGCTCCAGCTATGGCTATCCGCAGAGCCTCGGATGCGTCGAGATGCCCCCCGACCACGCCGAAGTCGTCTTCCCGTACACACCGATTGGCACCCTGGTCACCATCGCGTAGGAGTGGGGCAGGCAGGCCCCAAAGCCCCGTTACACGCCGTGGCGAATCCAGAACTGCACGCCGGTGGCCACCATCTGCACGGCGATGGCAGCCAGCAGCAACCCCACGATGCGCGACAGCAACTCGATGCCGTTGTCACGCAGGAGCTTGCTCATCAGGTGCGCGTAGCGCAGCGCCAGGTAGATGATGACGAGCACGGCCAACAGCGCCAGGAGTACGGCGACGATCCCGCCCGCCCCATGCGCCCGCCGGACATAGACCATGGTGGCGGCGATGGCGCCGGGGCCCGCCAAAAGAGGTGTCCCCAGGGGGACGAAAGCCACGTTGCCTGAGCTGCGCAACAGCGTGTCGCGCCCGGCCGGCGCCATGTGCAACAGCTCCAGCGAGGCGGCAACGAGGATCATGCCGCCGGCCACTTCGAGCGCGGCCACCGAAATGCCGAGCAGGTGCAGGACCTCCTGGCCGAACAGGGCAAAGGCGTAGACCACCCCGGCGGCAACGCCCGTGGCCTGCAACGCGGCACGTCCTTGGGCACGTCGGTCTTGACCGCGCGTGAGCGAGAGGAAGACCGGCACGTTTCCGGGGGGATCCATCACCACCAGGATGGTGACAAACGCCTGAGCGAAGAGGCCCACGGCCTTATGCCCCCGGTGCCGAAGGAAAACGCGGCGGGCGACGCTCGCGTACGGCTCGCAATCCCTCGGCCGCGTCAGGACCGAGGAAACCGAGCATCTCCAAAGCGATCGACTCGCCGAAGATCGGTAAGGCTTGGCGCAACCAGTTGTTCATGACATGCCTCGTCCACTGCACGGCGGTGGCACTCGCTCCGGCCAGGCGACCGGCCACCTCGAGGGCGTGAGGCAGCACCTCGTCGTCGGGAACGCATCGCGTGACAAGCCCGATCCGCTCGGCTTCGGGGCCGTCGACGAAGTCGGCGGTGAGGAGGTAGTACTTTGCCTTCGCCATGCCACACAGCAGGGGCCACAGCATCGCGGCGTGGTCACCGGCGGCCACACCGAGGCGGGCGTGCCCGTCCGACAGCCGTGCCGATCGTCCCATCACGCTGACATCGGCGAGCAGCGCCACCGCCAGACCCGCGCCCACGGCCACGCCGTTGATGGCAGAGACAACCGGCTTGCGCGCCTCGAGCATGCGCTGGACGATGGCGCCGGCGTCGCGCCACTGCACGAGCACGGCGTCGTAGTCCTGGGTCATCTCGTCGATCATGTCCAAGTCGCCGCCGGCGCTGAAGGCGCGTCCGGCTCCGGTCACCACCGACACCCGGGCGTCCTCATCGGCATCGATAACCGACCACAACTCCGACATCTCCCGATGCATCTGCACGTTGGCGGCGTTGAGGACCTCGGGTCTGTTGAGGGTCACCACCACCACCCCGTCGGGGCGTCGGTCGAACTCGATGTGCTCGAATTCCTCGTACGCGCTCAGGCCCATAGCGCCACCTTAGGAGGGGGGCGACCCCGGGGCCTGAACTTCCGCAGCTACGTCCCGGCCAGCGTGGAGACGACCGGGCCCAGGGTCTCCCAGCTGTCGCCTTCAATGGAGAAGTACGAGATCCCGTACTCCTGGCGGCGCCAGCGAAGCTCCTCCACCATGTCCTCGAGCGTGCCGATCAGCCCCAAGGGCACATGCATGATCTCCGACGCCTCGACGCCGAAGGTGGAGCTCATGGCCTCGGCCAGGGGACGAGGATCAGCGGTGATAACGACAAATCCGATGAGGGTGTTGAGCTCGATCTCGTCGAAACGCGCTCCGGCGGCTTCGCGTACCCAGCTGATCTTCTGACGGGTCGGGTTCGGGGCGGCGTTGGGGGCGGTCTCAGCTCCCCCCGTGCCGGCGCGCAGGTCGACGTTGATACTCACGATGTCGGCCTTGGCTCCGGCAATGGAGAGCACTCGTCTTCCTCCGCCTCCGATGATGATGGGGGGACGAGGTCGTTGCACCGGCCGCGGCGTGGGGAGGTGATCGGTCACCGTGTAGTGCCGTCCGGCAAAGGAGTACGGCTCGGAGGCTTCGAGTAGCCCGGTGATGATCTCCACCGCCTCTTCGAAACGATCGACGCGTGTCGCCGGCGGGTCGTAGGCGATCCCCGATTGCTCATAGTCCGAGCGCATCCACCCGGCTCCTAAGCCGAGCTCGAGACGGCCATCGGACAACAGATCGAGGGTGGCCGCCTCTTTGGCCAAGACCAACGGATGGCGATAGTCGTTGTCGAAGACGAGCGTCCCTATGCGCAGATGCTCGGTGGCGTTCGCCGCCGCCATGAGCGCGGGAACCGGAGCGAGTTGGTCGCCGAAGTGATCGGGCATGAGCAGCGTGGAGTAGCCGAGGTCCTCAGCCTTGCGAGCCTGTTCGGCCCACGACGCCGCGCTCGCCCCCGGAGATGTCGACAGCTGGGCGGCAAAGCGAAAAAGACGGGGATGAGGCATCAGCGTTTTTGCCTTTGACGCCAGGCGGGGGCTTGACCGCGCTTGACGGCTCCCCGGCCTCGGGACCGGTACTGGCTGCGAGCGCGCTCTTGCGCCCGAAGATCTCGAGCCACCCGTCGGTCGGCCATCCGCTCGGGGCCGAAGTAGGCCGCCGCCGCGAGAGCGATAGCCAACGCGATCACGAGCACGACGGCCCAGAGGGGCCTGCTCGTCTTGACCAACGAGAACGAAGGCATACGAGTGGCGAGCAGCGACGCCTCGGCCGTCGCGATCGTCTGCACCGGTGCCGGGGAGACGGTCATGCTCAGCGACTCCACCAGCTCGATGACGACCGCCCGGTCGACTCGAAAGATGGCGGTGTAAATGGTCCCCGATTCACTCGCACTGGAGCCCTTGATGGCGTAGGCATTGCCCGACCCCTGGGCACCGGGCACCTTGAAGTGCGACACCAATGTCTGACCCGGCTCCTTTTTCTCGTAGTCCGACACCGCCACCGGAATCGCCGCCATGGCATCGCTCACATCAGGCAGGACCTGCACAAGGAGGCCGGCCTCACGCAGGGACGATCCCGTCGTCCCCTGCCACTCCACCTCGTATACCCCGGTCTCGGATGGATCTCGGAGCGCGGCTTTTTTGACGGTGCTGATGGTGTCCTTGGTGGCCGAGACCGACATTGCCGTTGTCGGTTTGGTCTTGAGCCCAGCCACATGCGGGTCGCGGATACTAAGACCGGCCAGCACGGCCCGGTCGCTATGGGTCGAGGGCAACACCGCCACGAAGATGATGACGCCAACCACGGCCACGACCACCACACGGCCGGGCCGCATCCACGATTTGCCCATGGCACACTCTACGGGGCAAGGGGCGAGCCGGGCAGGCACCGGCTCACAGATGGTCACGGGCGGGAATAACGTCACCGGCAGCGCTCTTGTAGATGATGCGCTCGAAAGAGCGACAACCCCGAGAGGACCTTGCATCATGCGTCTTCGTCTCGCCTTCAGCGACATCCCCGGCCGGCTCGTCACCGGCGCGTTCATCGTCAACGCCGGGTTGGGAAAGTGGAAAGGCTCCGAAGAGCAAGCCGAAACGATCCACGCCATGGCTGCCAATGCCTTTCCGGTCCTGCGCCCGGTCCCGCCCAAGCGGTTCCTGCGCATGCTCGCCATCGGTGAGCTGGCCACCGGAGCCGTGTTGCTCGATCCCTTCCTGTCGGGCGCCGTGGCGGGAGCCGCCCTGACGGGATTCTCAGGCGCCTTGCTGACCATGTACGGACGCACACCGGCCCTGCACATGCCAGGCAGCATCCGACCAACCCCGGCGGGCGTCCCCGTCAGCAAGGACGTATGGATGCTCGGGATCGGCTTGGGGTTGATGGCCAACGCGTTGTCGAGACGTCGGTCATCGTGACCAGACCACTGGTCAACACATAGACCGTGACGTCCGATAGCAGCACACGCTGTGCTATTTTCCCGTTGGCTCACGCATCGGCCCGGCGGCGTCCGTTCTCCTCGGCGTCGACCGTGGTGACGAATCTCAGTGATCACAACTGTGCGGCGCACATTCGTTGACGTGTCGCTAGCCATGCACCACCAGACGGGAGTGCGCTGATGACCAACGTCGACACACTAGTAGCGCCTGGGGACAGTGCCCACGCGCTGTCACGCGCCCACATGTGGATCCTGGTCGTCATCGGGTGTGCACAGCTCATGGTCGTCTTGGACACGACCATCATGATCATCGCCTTACCCTCGGCTCAGCACGCATTGGGTTTCTCCAACGCGCAACGACAGTGGGTCGTCACCGCCTACACCCTGGGCTTCGGTGGCCTGCTTCTCCTCGGTGGTCGGATCGCCGACATGATCGGACCCAAGCGCACGCTCATGATCGGTGTGTTGGGCTTCGCCATCGCATCGGCAGTGGGGGGTGCGTCACAGGACACCCTCATGTTGATCGGCGCCCGAGCATTGCAAGGGATGTTCGGGGCCCTGTTGGCTCCGTCGGTCCTGTCGCTGCTCACCACCACCTTCACCGACCCCCGTGAGCGGGGCCGGGCGTTCGGGATCTATGCCTCGATCGCCATCGGCGGAGCCGCTTTCGGGCTCATTCTCGGTGGCTTGCTCACCCAGTACCTCGATTGGCGCTGGTGCTTGTACGTGAACCTGCCCATAGCCGCCGTGGTTGCCTTCGGCGCCTTCACCTTGCTGCCGAAACACGCCGGCCACCTACGCGTGCGACTCGACATCCCGGGGGTGATCCTCGGCTGCGGTGGCTTGGTGGCGCTCGTCTTCGGATTGGGAGAAGCAGGCGCCGACGGCTGGAGCTCGCAGGCGGTGATCGGCCCGCTCATCGCTTCGGCCGTGCTGCTGGGCCTTTTCTTGGTGGTACAGACGAAGGTGCCGAACCCGCTGCTGCCGCTGCGGATACCGGCCAGTCGCAACCGCGGTGGAGCCTTTCTCACCATCATCTTCGCCGTCCTCGGCATGTACGGGACATTCCTCTTTCTCACGTACCTTCTGCAGACCGTCGACCACTACTCGCCACTGAAGACAGGGGTGGCGTTCTTGCCGCTGATGGCTGTCAACGGGCTGGCCGCCACCCAGCTCGCCAGCCGGCTCATGGCCTTCTTGCCCACTCGGGTGCTGGTCGTCCCCGGGCTGCTGCTCGCCGCCGTCGGGGTGGCACTGCTCACCCAGCTGACGCCGGGCGCGTCCTACGTCGGTCACGTCCTGCCCACTGAGCTCCTGCTCGGACTCGGCCTCGGGCTGGCCTTGGTACCGTGCATCAGTACGGCCACCAATAACGCCGACCCCGGTGACGTCGGCGTCACATCGGCGACCACCAATACGTCGCAACAAATCGGCGCGTCGGTAGGCACGGCATTGCTCAACACCATTGCGGCCACCGCCAGCGCCTCCTACCTGGCGTCACATGTCCACAGCGCCTCGGTGGTGGGGCAAGCCACCGTGCACGGGTTCGCCGTGGCCAGTGCATGGGCCACGGGCTCGATGGTGATGGGCGCCGTGGCGGGAGGGATTCTCATCAACGCCAATCCCGTCAGAGACAGACACCGCAACGAGGCGGCCGCGGCCGCGGGGGTGTCCTCAGTTGACGACGCCAACAATGCCGTCCATACCGCCGCCGTGGAGCTCGCCAACGACTGACGGCGTCGTGCCGACGACGAGTCCCTCAAGAAGCGGGCTTGGCGGCCCGACAAATCCAGCCGAGTTCGCCCATGCGCACGCTGATCGACGTGAACCCGGCCGTCGTCAGCCGCGCTTCGACGGTGTCGGGATCAATGGGGTTGTACGTGTCGCCTTCGTGAAACAGGCGTACGCCCTCGGAGGCCACGCCGTCGACCGCGATGAGCTCGCCACCACTGCGCAATACCCGAGCCAACTCTCCAAAGGCGCGATCTTGGGCTTCGGAACTCTCGATGTGGTGCAGCATGTGAAATGAGGCGGCTCCAGTGAACCGGTCGTCGGGCAACGCCAAGGCGGTGGCGTCTCCCAGGACCACCTCGACGTTGGTGCCGCGCAAACGCTCGGTCAGGGATGCGGCCAGTGCCTCGTCGACCTCCACCGCCGTCAGGCGATCCGTGATGGTGCGCAGGATGTCGGTGGTGAAGCCAGGTCCGGGGCCGATTTCGATGACGTCGGGTCCAAGGTCAACGCCCGCCAGGGCGTCGGGAAGGATCGTCTCCTCGATCATCTGTCGCCACTCGGGGCCGCCACAAAAGTCGAGATGCCCTTGGTTCATCGTTCGATGCTAAAGATCCCTCTATCGTTTGTCATCGTCCGCCATCTGTAACCTGCCCCCGATCCCAAAGCACGGAGCGCCGCTTTGTCCTTGGAGTCCGGTCACATCGAAGCGGGCCATCGGGCCCGAGCCTCCTTCGAGGCCATCATGGCGCATCGTCTGCGCAGCTCGAGGCACCACCTCTTCGGACAGCGCCGCTGGACCCGACGGCGCCACTACGAGAACCTTTGGCCCTACGCCGACGCCTGGTCGGCCACCGACACGTTGGCGTCGGTGGACGATACGGCCTCGACGACGTCGGCGACCGCCGTACTACCGTCGTTTTTCGAGGGCCTGGCCGCTTATCACCGCTCTCATGGGTCTGCCTTGCAGGCAATGGGGCCCGTTGCCTTCGAATCGGCCGTGGTGGCCCCGCTCGGCCGTGGTGGTGACGTTTTCTTCGACGACAACGCCTGGCTCGCACTGGCCTTGGTGCGTCACTTCGAGCTGCAAGACGACGAGCGTGCTCTGATTCTGGCCACCCGACTGTTCGAGTTCATCACCTCAGGTTGGTCAACCGATGCCACCTGGATCCACCCCGGCGGCATTCGGTGGAAACAACCACTAAGCAACGTGTCGCGCAACACCTGCTCGAACGCGCCCACCGCCCAGTTGGCCGCGCTGGTGCACCAGCACACCGGCAGCGCGGAGGCGCTGTCGTGGTCGGTGCGCATTTACGACTGGGTCCGGACCACACTGCTCGGTCATGCCGGACTCTATGTTGATCGAATAGATCCCGATGGGGCACTCGCGCCTGCCACCTGGTCGTACAACCAAGGCACCATGATCGGAGCCGGCGTGCTTCTCCACAGCGCGACCGGGGATCGTTCGTACCTCGCCGACGCCATCGAGACGGCGCAGGCTTCGATAAGCGCCTTCGGTGTTCCTGCCCTTGTCGGTCAAAACGCCGCGTTCAACGCCGTCTACTTTCGGAACCTGCTCCTGCTCGATGAAAGGCAACCCGACCCCCGCTACCGCCAGTTGGCTGCTGCCTACGGCGACGTCATGTGGGAGCAACACCGCCATCGCCACACCGGGCTCTTTGGAGGTGGCGACTCACCGCTGAACAACACCGCCCCCCTCATCCAGATCTACGCCCTGCTCGCCGGGGCTCAGCCGCACGCCTGACGCGACGCTGATAACGCCCGACAGCCACCGGTGGAGCATGATGCACCGATGCCATTCGTAGATCTGCCCGGCGTGAGGATCGCCTACGACGTCTTCGGCCCCGAAACCGGTGAGACGGTCGTCCTGGTGTGCGGCTTGGGCCAGCCTTCGGTCGGCTGGCACTTCGCCATCGTGCCGGCTCTGACCAGCGCGGGTTACCGGGTCATCACCTTCGACAACCGGGGGGTATCGCCTTCCTCCGCACCGCCTGCGCCCTACACGATTGATGAGATGGTCGATGACACCCTTGGTCTTGTCGACCACCTCGGCGTGGCTCAAGTCCACATTGCCGGGTACTCCATGGGCGGATGGGTGGCAGAGACGTTGGCGTGGGCGCACCCGCAGCGGGTGCTCTCGGCGGTGTTCATCGGAAGCTGCAACCTGGCCACGTCCTGGGAAAAGGTGATTACTACGGTGGAGCGCGACTTTGCTCGGCTCGATCCGGTGCTGCCCCATTGGTTCAACGCGGTGGAGACCATGCGGTACCTCCCCAATAGCGAATTGCAGCGAGACGACGTCGTCGACGATTGGATGGCCTTGATCGGTGACCTCGATCAGTGGCCCAACCCCGGCCGGCTCGGACAGTACGAAGCCGCCTTGGCGTGGTCACTCGACGTCGAACGAACGGAGCGCTGGCCTTCGTTGTCGGTGCCGTGCCTGGTGCTCTCCTTCGAGCACGACGTCGACTCCCCGCCTCAGCGCGCTCGCCAGGCCGCCGCCCAGATCCCCGGCGCACAGTTCGTGGAGATTGCCGGGGCCAGCCATCTGGGGGTGTTCACGCACACGACAGAAGTGGCCCAAGCTTTGGCGGGATTTTTCGCCGGTGCGCCGACGGCGAGCTGAAGGTACTGCCTGTCAGCCGGGCGGTGCCGGTGGCGCCACGTCCCCGCCGGGAACCGCAGGATCCGGGGAACTCGCAGGATCCGGGAGGCTCGCAGGATCCGGGAGGCTCGAAGGAGTCGGGGGGCTGGAAGGGTACGCCGTGGAGGCCGATGTAGGACCGGCTGCATTGGGTGGAGGCGGAGGATAGGGCGTACCCTGGGGATAGGGGCCGCTCTGGGGATAGGGGGCGTTCTGGGGATTCCCCCGGCCCCGGCCATAGCCGCCCCCTCGGCCTCCCATGCCACCACGAGCATTCATCCGGTAAATGAGGAAGCCGATTACCAGGGCAAAGTAGGCGATCCGGATGACGTCATACGTCGTGCCTTGGTGATGCAGGGTGGCTCCGATGACGACGATGCCCACCAGCATGACGATCCGGATGATCATCCAACGCCGGCGCTGAGCCCGCCAGGCGTCGACGCGGTCGTTCGGTCCCATCGATGTCACGGTTTCGCCCTCCTCGTAATGGACAGCATTCTAGAACTCGCCCCCACCGCCATCGCGGTCAAGCAACCGAACAACGACCCGGCTCACGGTCGTGAACGAACAGAGGTAGACGTCTCGACCGAAGCCGAGAGCGGGGAACAGGACGGACTGGACCGGGCTCCCGGTGTCGATGCGGGCGCTCTCCTGACCGGTTGCGATATCGATGAACACGGCCTGCTCGGCATGGCGCATTTCGTCGTGATCACCGGTAAGCAGCTCACCGGTGTCGGGAAACAACAAAAGATGGCCGCCATGGTTCTGTGGTCGTGACCACCGGGCTATGAGCTCGCCGTCATCATCGATGTCGAAGGCGGCGAGCACACCGTTACCGCTGTCATACCCGACGGCGATCCGCCTGCTGGCGTCGATGACGGGAGGATTAGCCACAAGACCACCGGGTAGCCCACAGACCTCCGCCATCGTGAGACGGCCAGATCCCAGGTCCACGCGCACCAGGTGCAAAGGGGCCGATGACATGCCCTGTCCACGTAGCGTCCCCGCATAACGCTCGCTACCGTCACCGTTGTCGAGGAACCACGCCGCACCATCGGCAAGTACGCAGTCCCAGCCGTAGCTCTGGCCGTCCACGGTCCTATAGCGCGCCCGGAAGTCGCCATCGAGTCGAAGCGAGGACCCGTCCCACCGGACGCGCCGCAGGCTCGTGTCGCCCACCACATAGATGTCCACGCCGTCGGACGACAAGCGCGCCATGGACGGCTCGGGCAGCTCAAGGGTGGCAACGATGTCCAGACGCTCAGGCTCGAGGATGACCAACTCGGAAGGTCGACGATGGTCGGCCGCGATGGGGACGCCGGGACGCGAGCCGGCAAAGTCTTTGGTGGCCAGGCAGCCGTCGGCGAGGACCACGAAGCTGTTGTACGCAAGCGAACGGGGCAGGCGCCTCGTGCTGAGCACATTGAGATCGGTGTCGAGGCGATGGGCGTGCTCGCCGAATACCACGTACAGCGATCCGTTGGCATGGGCGGCCATGCCACCGGGCCATACCGGGCCGCCTGGCAACTCACAGGAGACCGCCACCGGCTCCAAGGATTCCGGGTCTATGCGTTCCACGAGACTGAAAGCGCCGTCGCCGGCGCTGTGGCGCAAGAGAAACACCTCCCCGGGTTCTCGCAGCACCGTCATAGTGATGAGCGGGGCGAGGCGGTGGGTGACCTCGAGGTGGTCCGCCGGCGTGATCCCCGGGCCCAGGCCACGGCGGGGGATCTGGAGACGGGTGGGACCGCCATCCTCGCCCGGCCACGGGCTCGGCCAGTAGTCGCTCACTTCACGACGATCACACCGGCGCTTGCAGCGCCAAGTGGGGAATATGGGGTTGGGGCCGGTGATCGGAAAGTGCCCCCACCAAGTCCTCGCGCACCGGGCGCGCCGCGGTGTCGTCCCACAAGTTGCGTTGTTGCAGTGGGTCCTCGATGAGGTTATAGAGCTCGCCTTCGGTGCCGTCATGCACGGCCCCACTCTCATAAGTGCTGCACACCCACCCCGGTGTCGTCATCGTCTTGATGTGCACGTCCACACCGAACAGCTCGCTGTCCCATTCGGTCACCACCGATGCGAACCCGCGCGCCTCGGCGTCGGCGTCGTCGAGGGGCAGCGCCCGGCCCTGCATGTAGCTCTCGGGGACGAGCCCGGCGATGGCACACAACGTCGGAGCCAGGTCCACCAGCCCGACAGGCTTGCTCACCACGGCGGGCACGACACCCGCCGACGGTGCGGGGCGCCACACCAGAGGGACGCGGATCAAGGCATCGACGTGGTACGGACCTTTGAACAGCAACCCGAAGTCTCCTTGGAGCTCACCATGATCCGACGTGAAGATCACGTCGACATCTTCGCTCCAGCCGCGCTCGCCGATGCGCCGCAACACCCGGCCCAATGCCTCGTCGATGAGCTCGCACTCGACGGCATTACGGGCGTTGACCTCACGCACCTGATCGGCGGTGAGGGTGGCCGGTACCCACTGAGCGGGGGCCTCGAAGTTCGAGACCAGGGTGCCGTCGTACCACTGCGACCAGTGACGCGGCTTGTCGTTGAGAGATTCGCTCCCGGGCCTCGGCCTGCTGCGGATAGCCCTCCGGCAAGGGCACCTCACGCCAGTCGATGCGACGCATCTCCGACTCAGGTGGGTCCCAGGGGTGATGCGGATCGGGGAAGCTCATCCAGGCGAACCAATCGTCGCCCTCGGCCAGGGTGTCGAGCCACGCCATAGTGCGATCAGCCACCCAATCGGTGTGGTACCACTCCTTGGCGATGGGATTTGCCTTCACCTGCGGAGCACCGGTGTCCCCGCCACCGAGGGCATTCACCTGCATGGATGCGTCGAGCACCGGGTAATAGGCCCCGAGTGCCTCGGGGTGCTCGGCCATGAGCCAGCGCGTAGTGCAGGGGGCCGACGGCGCCGTGGGTGGCGAACTCGAGATGCTCGAATCCCCGATGCGTCCCTCGGGGCGGCTCGGTTCCCGTTGCCGCCAGCGCGTTCTCGAGGAAGCGTTGGAACGGGTCGAGATACGGCTCGAAATGGGCCTTGCCGATCAGCGCGGTGTGATAGCCCGCTTCATGCAAGGTGGCTGCCACCGAAGGAGCGTCCACCGGGAGCGCCACGCCGTTCATCCACACCCCGTGGGTGGTCGGGTACTGACCCGTAATGATGGTGGCACGCGAGGGCATGCACACCACCGCCTGCGGCTGGGCGCGCTCGAAGCGAATGCCGGTGGCGGCCAAGGAGTCGACGACATCGGTGCGCGCCAGCGTTCCGCCGTTACACCCGAGGGTGTCGTAGCGCTGCTGATCGGTGGTCACCAACAAGATCTTGCGGCCCATTGGTCAGGACCCCCCTTCAAAGATGTGGCGGACGTTCTCGAGCGCGTTGCCGGCCGCACCGCCGAGGACGAGCGCCATGGTGGCCGGATCGGCATCGACTGAGTAGACGACCAAACTCGTCTCGTCTCCGAGGTCGACGACGTCGAGCGTCGAAAGGTGCTCGCGGATGATGGGACCCGTGATCCGGTACTGGAAGCGGCGCTGCAGCGGGTCGTTGGTCACGATCTCCTCGGGAATCGGGATACCGCTGGCAGTGGTGACCACGCGTTGGGTGCCCTCGACGGTGCACCCGATGATGCCGGGAAACCACTCGGGAATCCGGGTCGGGTCGCCGACGAGAGCCCACACGTCACGAGCGGGAGTGCCGACGCGCACCTGGCGCCGGATGCTGCCCCGGCCGGAGGTCACAGCGCCGGTCCTGGCTCCGGGTACGCCCCCGCCGCTCATGGCAGCTCCGCCGTCGACATCGAAGTCGTGATCACCCGCCCATCATCTCCTGCCTAGGGCCGGCCGGCGCCCCGGTGCTAGTATTGAGCAGATGCTCAATACGTCTGCTCAATATCTGGGTCGGTCACGGTGGTGAGGGCGGGAAGCGCCCGCCGGCCTTCGGAGCGCTCGGTGGACACCCGTCGCACCCTGGTGGAGGCGGCCATCGACGTGCTTCGCCACGACGGATTCAGTGCGGCCACGGCCCGCACCATCGCCAGCCGGGCGGGTTCGAATCAGGGCCTGGTCTTCTATCACTTCGGGTCGGTAACGAACCTCTTGCTGGCCGCTCTGGACGAGGTGAGCAGCCGACGCCGAGCCCGTTACGAGTCTGCCCTCGCCGATGTGCGCTCGCCCAGTGATCTCGTCGAGCTGGCGGCGCGGGTCTTCAGAGAGGATCTCGATTCCAAGGACGCCGCGCTGTTGGTGGAGATGATCGCCGGTTCGACGTCCACACCGGGACTCGGCGTCGAGGTCAAGGCCAGAGTGCAACCCTGGATCGGGTTCGCCGCCGACGCGTTGGGAACGGTCCTCGATCGCTCTGCGCTCGGTGGCGTAGTCGATACATCCGAGCTGGCTTTGGTGGTCGTCTCGTTGTATTTGGGCCTCGAGCTGTTGTCGCACCTCGACGGTGACCGAGCCCCGGCGCTGGCTCTGTTCGACCGGGCCCGTCAGCTGGCCGGCGTGGCCGACCTCTTCGCCGCCATCTCGCCCACACCGGCGCGACCCTCGCCGGTCGAAAAGGAGGACACATGAGCCATCCACGTATCGAACCCACCGCTCCCCCATCGTTCGCCACCAACACCGACACCGGCTTGGACGTGGTCACCGGGGCATTCAGCTATTCGGGCCAGGCCATCGCCCGCCATCTGCTGGGCGCCGGTCGCCGTGTGCGCACGTTGACGGGCCATCCCGAACGCGGGAACGGACAGCAAGACATCGATGTCCACGCTCTTGACTTCGAGGATCCTTCCGCCTTGGTGGCATCGCTCATCGGGGCCACCACCTTGTACAACACCTATTGGGTCCGCTTTGCCCATGGTGGGGTCGATCACTCGATGGCCGTGAACCATTCGCGCACCCTGTTCGAAGCTGCCCGACGGGCCGGGGTACGCAAGATCGTCCACGTCTCGATCCTCAACCCTTCGACGTCGTCTCCCTACACCTACTTCCGTGGCAAGGCCCTCGTCGAACAGGCGTTGGCCGACACGGGCGTGCCTTACGCATCGCTGCGACCATCGGTGCTGTTCGACGAAGGCGGTGTCCTGATCAACAACATCGCGTGGCTGCTGCGCCATCTGCCCGTGTTCGCGGTGGGCGGTGACGGCGCCTACCGGGTACGGCCCACCCACGTGGACGATCTGGTCCGCTTGGCCGTGCGGGTGGCGACTGACCCCGACGTGCAGACCATCGACGCCGTGGGACCAGAGCGACCGACGTTCATGGAATTGGTGACCCATATCCGCCAAGCCGTGGGCAGCCGGGCCCGCATCGTGCGCGTGCCGCCCGCATTGCTCTTGGGCACGTCGAAGGTCCTCGGTCTAGCGATGCGCGACGTCTTGCTCACCGCCGATGAGTACTTCTCCATGGCACAGGGGCTGGCCGACTCATCGGCGCCGGCCACCGGGGTGGTGTCGGTGTCGCAGTGGGTGACCGACCACGGCGACACCCTGGGACGCCGCTACGCCAACGAAATCAATCGCCACTTCCGTCGCTGATCGACACCCATCGGGGTGGCACACCCCGTCAACAGGGGGCCCGGCCCTCACCACAATGTGGGAACAACGGCGCCCTTCTGCCGCAAGCATTCCCCCTCCGGCCGTTCTAGTAGTGAGTCCACTACCCAGAGTGATACTCACATGGTCCCTTCATGCCCAGTGCCAACGACCCCCGGGACCTTCCTCCTCCGGGGGTCGTTGCGCAATCGAGTACGAGAAGGTCGGAGCGCAGTGCGTCAGTTGCCTGTTCGCCATCATCGGTCGGAGCGCCAGCAATCGCCTCCAGGACCCGACGCCACTGCGGACGCCGCATCGACCACGTGGTTCGGGCAGGCGGCTCGCTTCGTCGGCTTCGTGCTCGGCGCCGCCGTGTTCACATTCGTCCTTTCGGGCGCATTGGCGACACCGGCTGACGCCGGTGCTTTACCCGACGGCCTGGTCTGGCCGGACGGTCTCGCATCCACAACCGGGCTCATTGCACCATCTGGTGTTTTGTCGGACGTCACCACGACCGGCACGACACCCGACGTCTCCACCGTGGTCAGCGCGGTGCCCATTGCCTCCGAAGTCTCGAGCACCCCGGTGGGGGCAGTGGTGGCCACGCTGTCTGACGGCGAGGTCGCCAAGCAGGTTGGGTCCGATGCCACCGATGGGACGGGCGGGGCCGCCTCACACACTGGACTCGGCCCCATCACCTCGACACCGGGGTCGGGCCACAAATCCGCCCCGCCTGTCACGGGACCGCACGTGCATGGTGCTGATCAAACCCGCCAAAGTGCCGGTGTTGACAGTGCCACTGCGGCGGTGCCGATTTCATTGACCGGTGTCTCGGCATTGCCCCCGCTGTCGCTTCCGTCGGCCAAGTCGAACGCCAGCCTTTCTCCTAGCCATGGAAACGGACCCTTCGATGGCCTGGCTGCCATGGTCTTGTTGGTGCCCGCGTTGATCATCGGTGCGCTGGCCTTGGCGCTGCGTCGCAACAAGCACCTCTTGCACCGCACCCCGTGGGCGCGTCCGGGTTAGCGGTCACGTAGGACTCCAGGCGGCCCGCGCCGCCCAATCATCGACAGCAATTCACACTCCCAGAAAGCGAGATCAAAATGCTGAAACTCTTCACGCGTGCACCCGTGGCCGTCGCCACCGGCACCGGCGCCTTCGTGGTGGGCCTGGCGTTGGCGTCGGCACTCTCAGGAACAGCCAATGCCGACACCACGTGCCCGAGCATGCCCACGTCGGTCCCCGGCGCCGTCCAACCAGCACAGCTATCGGGTGCACCGGCAACCGTGGGGTCGTTCGGAAGCGCCGGCAGTGACGGCGCCTCGGGCGGCGGTAATGGCTCGACGTCATCGACGGCGGCGTCGGGCGGCACCGGCTCCACCGCCGGTCAGTCCGGGTCTACGCCCAGTGGCTCGGGCGCGTCAGGCACGTCGAGCGACTCGAGCGGCTCGGGCCGGTCGAACGACCCGCTGATCAATGCCTACGCTCCGGTCAACGGCACCGGCGGCGGCTCGTCGAGCACGGGACGCCTGGTGAACGCGGATGCCCCCGTGCAGACCCCGTCCGGTTCCAGTGGCTCGGGTGCCTCGGGCTCTCCGTGGATCGCCGCCAATGCTCCTGTTGACGGTCCCGGCACCAGTGGTGGCAGCTCGTCGGCGACGGGGTCAATCATCAACGTCAACTCACCCGTGCAAACGGGTTCGACACCAAGCAGCTCGGGCACCAGTCCGCTGGGTTGACCAACTGACTTGGCGGCGCGTCGACGGCGCGCCTTTGCATGACGTCACCAAGTGCCCGCCTCCATGCCATGTGGTCGAGGCGGGCACTTGGCCGTCTGTGCATCCCTGGACGGTCCTGATCGATCGACGACACGAGAACTACGTGGGACCACCCGAGTGATACTTCTCACGTTGACTTCGCGCTTAGAGGTGACAGCCAAGTGTTCGCGCAGATTTCACCCTTGGGTAACGAACGTGCCATCACCATAGGTGAGGCTTACCGAAGCCCAACCGGGCCCCGTATCCCCGAGGAGGATGGTGATGACGAACGGTCGCGACGACGAACGGTCACGCCACGACCGCGGCGCACTACCCGGCTTCAGCGCACCCGTCAGCCGGCGTCGCTTCCTGCAGACAACGATGGCAGCCGGCATCGCCGGCGCCGGGTTGAACGCACGTTCGGGTGCATTGCTCGACAGAGCACTGGCGCACACGGCTGCAGCGCGCGACATCAACGACGTCAACCACGTCGTCATCTTGATGCAGGAGAATCGCTCGTTCGATCACTATTTCGGCACGCTCTCGCACACGCGAGGATTCTCTGATCGCCATGTCTTGCATCAACGCGTCGCCGGCAAGCGCTACCCGATATTCGATCAGTTCGGCTACCAACCAGGCCAAGGTCCGGATCCGGCTGGGTACCTGCAGCCGTTTCACCTCGTGAGCGATCCACCTCAACAAGACGGGCAGACGACCAACGACATCACCCACAACTGGGGTCCACAGCACACCAGTTGGAACGACGGCGCCATGGACGGCTTTGTGACCACCCACATGGCCGCTGACGGCGTGGCCAACGGGTTGGTGACGATGGGATATTTCACCCGACAGGACTTGGCCTTCTACTACGCCTTGGCCGACGCCTTCACCATCTGCGACGGGTACCACTGCTCGGTGCTCGGACCCACCGACCCCAATCGCGTCATGTCCATATCGGCGACCATCGACCCCGCCGGCGCGGGCGGTGGCCCGGTGCTGGAGACCTATACATCTGACCGTCAAACGCACTACGGCACCTTTACGTGGGAGACCATGCCGGAACGTCTCGCTGGCGCGGGGGTCAGCTGGAAGGTCTACAACGATCCCACCGCGCTCCTCGAACTGAGCCCGTTCCCGTACTTCAAGACCTTCAGCGACCCGTCCACGCCCGCCGAGGTGGCGCTGGCGGCCCAGGCTCTGAGCCCCGTCTACCCGACATCGTTCATGGCGGATGTGGCGGCGGGAACCCTTCCGGCGGTGTCGTGGATCATGCCGCCACTAGCCGAGTGCGAACACCCGGCTGCCCCACCCGAATACGGCGAGTACCTCGTTTCGCAGATCCTCAGCACGTTGGTGTCCAACCCCGACGTGTGGGCGCAGACCGTGTTCTTCATCGTCTATGACGAGAACGGCGGCTTCTTCGACCACGTGCCTCCACCCACACCGGCCGGCGGCACCGACGGCGAGCACCTGACGGTGAGCCCTTTGCCGGCAGCAGCATCGGGAATCGCCGGGCCCATCGGTCTCGGCTTCAGAACCCCGTGTCTCGTGGTCTCGCCATTCAGTCGTGGCGGATACTTTTGTTCCGACACCTTCGACCACACATCAGTTCTTCGATTCCTCGAAACGCGTTTTGGCGTCCCTGTGCCGAACCTGTCGACGTGGCGACGCAGCGTCACCGGGGATCTCACCACCGCGCTCGAGCCCCCAACCCATCAGTTCCCGATCTCCCGGCGACTTCTCTGGGCGACACCACCGTGGCCGAGCAGGCCGTGATCAACGCGCTGGCCGGAACCGAGGACGACGGCGTTGATTACCCGTCGCCCACCAGCAACTCCATGCCTCGCCAAGAGACGACTCCGACGCGCCGACGCACACGTCGCTGAGGTCCATGGCAGGGCGCAGTGGCTCCAATCAGCCGGCGCCGACAGACGCCAAGGTCTGGATGGCCTCGGTGTCCAAGGCGAGATGCACGGCGGCCAAGTTCTCCTCCAGATGCTCGAGCGAGGACGTCCCCGGAATCAGCAACAACCTGGGCGCCCGGTCGAGCAACCACGCCAGGGCCACCTGAGCGGCGGTGGCACCCAGGCGCTGCGCGGTCGTCACCACGCCAGTGGCCCGAAGGACGGGGTTCTCGGGATTGAAAGCCGACCCGAGCGGGAAGAAGGGCACATAGGGCACCCCGTCGTCCCGACAGGCGTCGAAGACGTCCTGCCCGGAGCGATCGGCGACGCTGTAAGGATTCTGCACACAGGCCACCTCCATGCGGGCTCCGGCCGCTTCGTATTCCACGAGGTTCACATTGCTCAGGCCGATGCCCCCGATCAGGCCTTCGCTGCGCATGGCCATCATCGCTTCGACCTGCTCGGTGAACGGCACGTCCGAATCAGGATGGCGGCGCAAGTTGACGACGGGGACCTGCTCGAGCTCGAGCGCGGCCAGGTTGGCCAGCACCCCGGCTCGGAGCTCCTCGGGACGCTGGGCGGCCAGCCAATGCCCTTGGTCGTTGCGGGCGGCCCCCACCTTTGACACGAGCACCAGATCCTCGGGATAGGGATACAGGGCGCTGTGGATGAGCTCGTTGGCGACGTCGGGCCCGTAGAACTGCGCGGTATCGATGTGGTTAACGCCCGTGTCGACCGCCCGGCGCAAGATGGCGATGGCTTGGTCACGGTCCTTGGGAGGTCCAAAGACGCCTCGGCCGGGAAGCTGCATGGCGCCGAAGCCCATCCGGCCCACGGGGCGATTCGAGAGCAATACGGTCTCACTGGTCATGGCGCCCATCATGTCGTGCGCCACACCCCGGCGCGAACCACCCCCGCCGTCATGGGTTAGCTCGTGAAGACGCTCGGATGCGGGCGGGCCGGTGGGGTCCGGAAGAACGGCCGCACATACGTCTCCATCAGCTCGTCGACAGCGGAGCCCGCCGAGGGGTCAGGAAGGAGATCGTGGTCCTCGAGGGGATCCTCACCGAGGTCGAAGAGTTGGCACGGTACACCGGCGTCCTCGTCGACGACGATCTTGTACCGGTCGGTCTCAAAGGAGGCGAACCCCCAGTTCTCGCTGATCGACACTTCCCGGGGCTCTGACAACGTTCCCCGCAACCCGTCAAGCACGGACTGGCCTTCTGCACGCGGCATCGCCGGTGCGCCCGCGATGTCGCGCAGCGTTGCCGGCACGTCGAGCTGCTCGACGAGAGCATCGACGACCCGCGCCGCACAACCACCGGGCGGGCGCACAATGAGCGGCACCCGCACGGCGGGCTGATAAAGCACGCACTTGGACATGAGCCCGTGGTTGCCACCCATCTCACCGTGATCGCTCGTGTAGATGACCCACGTATTGTCTAGAAAACCACGCTGATCGAGGGCGCTGAGCATGTTGCCAAGGGCGTGGTCGATGACGGAAATGTCGGCGCTGTAGGCGCGCCGCATGCCCCTGATCGCCTCATCGGTCATGGTCTCGGAATCCGACAGCCACAAAAACGAGCTGAGCAATGCCCCATACCGGCCCGTCGATTCGAGGCTGGGCCGTCGTGTGGTCGCCGGCATCGAGACCTCCATGTCCCCGTAGCGATCGACAGCAGCCTGGGGGGCATCCCAGGGATCATGCGGACCGGGGAAACCGACGAACAAGAAGAACGGCTCCGAGCCTTGGTACTGCTCGATCCAACGCACGGCATCGGCGCCGTGCCAGGTGTCGATATACGCATCGAGGGGGACGGGCATCGGTGTGGAGTCCCACATGGGCGCCCGCTTGGTCGCATTGCGACCCGTCTCGTCGTCACCTTGATAGCTGCGATCGGCGATATGCGTCTTGTACGCCTCGAACAGTCCCCGCTCGTGCAGGAAGTCCGTATAGCGGCTGGGGATGTCGCTCACGAACTTGTCACCGGTTTCGTGAACCTCCGTGAACCCGAGGGCCATGAGGCGCCCGGCCAGGTCGTCGATGTGTTTCGCCTGGACGATTTCGTCTCGATACAGGTGGGCTTTGCCCAACAAGGTGGTGTGGTACCCGGCCTCGCGCAACGCCCAAACGTAGGTGGGTGAGTCGCCCGAGATCTCGGCCCAGTTCGTATACACACCGTGATCACGGACATAGCGTTCGGTCATGAACGAAGCCCGGGCCGGCATGCACAGCGGACCCTGGCACGACACCCTCGAGAACCTCACCCCTTGGGCGGCCAGTCGGTCCAACGTAGGCGTAAGCACCCCGCCGTCTCCGGCGCAACCCATCATGTCGGCACGATGCTGATCCGACATGACCAGCACGATGTTCGGAGCACTCGATGTCACGTACAGCCCCCCAACCACGACGGGTAACGGCTCTCCACCTCAGCCCGAAGGTACTCCACCACGCTGCTTGTAGAGTCCCATCTCGAAGCACGCCGACGCGGAGGTGCCCATGATCCGTTGGGAGAGCGGCGCCGGACTACGGCGCCAGGCACGTGGAAGCGAGATGTGGTTCAAGGCCACCGGCGCGACCACCAGTGGTCGGTTCTCCCTCATGGAACGGACGCTGCCGCCCGGTGGCAGGATGCCGCCGCCTCACCGCCACATCGGCAACGACGAGGCCTATTTCGTCCTCGACGGGCTCGTCGAGTTCCACGTCGCCGACGAAGTGTTTCCAGGCGAGACCGGCACCTTCGTGCTCATCTCGGGCGGAGAAGCCCATACCTTCGGGAACACGACCGACGCGCCGGCGCGATTACTGGTATTGCACGCGCCCGCGCTCGATGGCTATTTCGAGGAGTTGGAGCAACTGTGGGCCGCCCCCCAACCGCCCCCGCCCGACGCCGAAGCTGCCCTCATGCGCCGCCACGGCATGGAACCGACATAAGTCGGTCGGTGCACCGTGGGCGACGCCTGCCCGTCTGACCGGCGCCATGCCGGCGAGCTATGAACCGGCCTCAGCTTCCGGCGTCAGGCGCGACAGGCCCGCCATGGCCAACCCGAGGGCCATGCGGGGGCCGATCGGCCTCACCTTCGGCTCGTGACCCTGATTCTGGGCATGGACGGCGGCAGCGGCCATAACGCCGACCAACCGCTGCGGAGGGACCGGCTTGCGCAAACAGTCGAAAAGGACCGGACCGAACTTTCGTCGAATGTCGCTCTCGTCGAAGTATTCGAACGCCGAGAAGACGACCACGGTGGACGATTCCTCGAGCGCCTCGAGCACGGCGGTGCCGTCTTGACGACGAAGATGCAAGTCGAGAAGCAGGACATCAATATCCTCGCTGGCCAGCAGCCACGTTGCCGCCGTACCGTCAGCGGCCTCGAGCACGTCGAAGCCCTCTGCTCGCAAGATCGCGGCTGTGGACTGGCGGAGATCCTGTTCGTCGTCGACGACGAGAACGGTGGCGCCGCGAGTTTGGCTGTTGGGATCCATGCGGGTCTCCTCGACCGGCAGACGTCGTGTCAGCCCTCGTTGCGTTATCGGCACGCCGACAGGGGACGTTGAGGACAACGGCCCAAAAACATGGTGAAGGTCCCCGCCGGGATACCGTGACCCAGGCGCTCGTCAGCGGCGTTTCTGGATGTCGGGTCCGGGCCCGGTCATGGGTCCGCGGGGGTGCTTGTCGTCGATGCCCAAGCGGGGCAGCATGGGGGTGGCGCAGCCACCGGAGCGGGGGAACGGCGATGAACGTCTTACTGATTACCCTCGACCAATTCCGCGGCGACTGCCTGTCGGCCGCCGGGCACCCCGTGGTCCGGACACCGAACCTGGATCGCCTGGCCGCCCGAGGCGTCCGCCTGACCCGCCACTACAGCCAGGCCGCCCCCTGCGGGCCCGGCCGAGCTTGCCTCTATACCGGGACGTACCAGTTCAACAACCGGGTCGTCGGCAACGGGACACCGCTCGACGACCGCTTCGACAACGTGGCGCGCGCCGGGCGCCGGGCGGGATACGCACCCACGATTTTCGGGTACGCGGACCAAAGCATCGACCCCCGGTTGTGCACGGACCGGGCCGACGCTCGCCTGTCGACGTACCAAGGCTTCCCACCCGGATTCGATGTCGGTCTCGATCTCCCCGACGAGCAGGACGCCTGGCGGGCGTGGCTCGAGGGACTCGGCTACGGGTCGTTCGGTGATGGTGATGGCGCGCTGGCCACCGAGCCGAATCGGCCGGCCGAACATGGCGTGTCCGCCTTTCTCACCGACAATCTCATCGAGTGGCTGAGGCGCCAGGACGATCCCTGGTTCGTCCACGCCAGCTATTGGCGACCCCACCCGCCCTATGCGGCCGCCGGTCATTGGTCGAGCGCATATGACCCGGCCGACGTCCCGAATCCTGTGGCCCCTCCCGAACGCGCCACGCCCTTCAGCGGGCGCCTGGCGGCGCTGAGCGCGCCGAACGACGAAGCGCAACGCCGCAGACTGGCCGCCCAGTACTACGGCATGATCTCCGATGTCGACCATGAGCTGGGCCGCCTCTTCGATGCACTGCATGGTCTCGGCATGCAGGACGACACGGTCATCGTGCTCACCGCTGACCACGGGGAGCAGCTCGGGGACCAAGGAACGCTGGGCAAAGGTGGCCTCTTCGAGTCCAGTTATCACATCCCGGCCATAGTGGCCGATCCCCGTCGTCCCGGAGCTCACGGGTCCGTGGTGGAGGCCTTTACCGAGAACGTCGATCTCTTCCCGACCATCTGCGACGCCATCGGCGTCGACGTGCCCGTGCAGTGTGACGGACTGCCGCTCACGCCCTTTCTCAATGGCGAAATGCCGCCGTGGTGGCGACAAGAAGCGCATTGGGAGTACGACTGGCGTTGGGAGTACATCCCATTTGGGCCTCACCCATGGCCGTGGGACCGCCGCCTCGAGTCCAAGCACCTCGTCGTCTCTCGATCGAGCACGGTCGCCTACGTGCAATTCGACAACGGCGACTGGCGCTGCTTCGACCTCGATGTCGTCCCGGCGTGGCAGGTCGAAGTATCGGACCCGTCCGTGCTTCTCGAACAGGCCCAACGCATGCTGACGTGGCGATCACGCCACGCCGAAAGGACGCTCACTGACATGCTGGTCATAGAAGGGGGAATCGGTCGAGTGCCGAGCGGTGCGTCATGACTCGCCGCGAACTCGTCGACTTTCTGGCGGGGCTGGCCGACGTGGCTTCCGACGACATCGAGGGGATGAGCGCGCTCGATCACGGGCTCCAGTGCGCGTTCGAGCTCGCCCGCATTCGGCCGGCGGACACCGAGTTGCAGCTGGCCGGACTCGTGCACGACATCGGCCACGAGTTCGGTCCCGACGAGGAGCACGGTCGTCTCGGTGCCGACCATGTGCGCGACGCCCTGGGCGAACGGGTGGCGGCGTTGGTGGAGGGCCACGTGCCGGCCAAGCGGTTTCTGGTCAGCTCCGACCCCACCTATGTGTCGGTCCTGTCGGCGACCAGCGTGCACACGCTGCAGCTCCAAGGCGGGGCGTTGTCGCCGCAGGAGGCAGACGCCTTCGCATCCAGCCCCTACGCGGCCGATGCTGTGGTCTTGCGCAAGGCCGACGATGCCGCCAAAGTCCTCGGTCGTGTGGTGCCGCCCCTCGAACACTGGACACCACAGCTCCGGGGCGCTTCGCCGCATCGACCCTGACCGGCCCCGCCGGCCCCCGCGCCTCCTTGTCTCAACGAATGTCGAGGACAAGTCCTTCCGACGCACGCAGCTTCACCGTTGCGTACACCTGCTCGCCGTCGCGCCCCCGGTCGGTAGCGATGAGGACTTTGCCATAGGCGTCGTCGATGGCAACTTCCTGATCGGACAAGTTGAGCATCACCACGACGCCAACGCCTCGACGCCACGACCATGTCCCCTCGGGAGCCGCCAGCGTGGTGTAGTCACCCGTCTGGAGTTCCGATGTCCTGGCGCGCAGATGAAGGAGATCACGGGTGAAGTTGAGCATCGACCCCGGATCACGTCGCTGATCGTCGACGTTGCACAGCGCGGTATCGCTCAAGGGGAGCCAGGGCCGGGTATCGGGCTCGGTGAAGCCTCCGCCGGGCCCGTCGTGCCACGGCATGGGCGTGCGCATGGCGTCACGCCCGATATAGGCCGGCCAGTACATGACCCCCAGAGGATCTCGAAGCTCGTCGCGCGCCACCGGCGAGTCGCCAAGTCCGATCTCGTCGCCTTGGTACAACACGGGCGTGCCTCGCAGGCAAAGCAGCATGAGCACCGCCAGCCGAGCCTTGGCGCCGTCCCCCTTGGCCCAGCGCGAGGCGAGGCGCGACATATCGTGATTGGAACCGGTCCAGGCCGGCCATGATCCCGCCGGCAGCAACGCTTCGGTCCGTTCGACGATGTCTTTCAGCACGTTGGCATCGAACGGTGCGCTGATGAACGGAAAGTTGAAGGCGAGCTGGAGTTCGTCGTCGCCGGTGCCGTAGTAGTCGGCCAGCGTCTCGATCCGCACGGGCGTCTCCCCCACCAGCAGCCGGGGTTCATCGTAGGACTGCGCCAGCGTTCGCCAGTGGCGGATGACGTCGTGGACCTCGGGTCGATTGGCGTTGTAGACGGAGCGTTGCCCGAAGAGCTGCGCCTCCAGATCGTCTTCCTCGGTGGCGGGCGGATTGCCACGAAGCAAGCGATCCTTGATGATCACATTGCACACATCGATCCTGAAGCCGGCCACTCCCCTGTCCAACCAGAACCGCATGATGCGGTCGAACTCCCCCTTGACGTCCTCGTTCCACCAGTTCAGGTCGGGCTGCTCGGCCAGGTGATTGTGGAGGTAGTACTGGCCGGTGGTCTCATCGAGTGTCCAAGCCGCCCCCCCGAAGCTGCTGACCCAGTTGTTCGGCGCCGTCCCATCCGCCTTGGGATCGGCCCAGACATACCAGTCACGCCGGGGGGACGCTGTTGACGAGCGAGAGTCGACGAACCAGGGGTGCAGCGCGCTGGTGTGGTTGGGGACGAGGTCCATGAGGACTCGTATGGCGCGCGCCCCGGCCTGCTCGACAAGTAGGTCGAACTCTTCCAAGGTGCCCATGTCGGGTTGCACGGCGCAATAGTCGGACACGTCGTATCCCCAATCGGCGTTGGGTGACACCGTGATGGGGCTCAGCCAGATTCCGTTGACGCCCAACCACTGGAGATAGTCGAGGCGGTTGATGATCCCTCGAATGTCACCCGCGCCGTCACCGTTCGAATCGGCGAACGAACGTGGATAGATCTGGTACAGCACCCCCGATTGCCACCATGGCGCATCGCGTTCCGACGAGGAAGTCGACATTCCCGGCAGTGTAGGACGTCGCCGTGCGCCACTTGTTGATCGCCACGGCCCCCACCATCATGACGTTGGCGGCAGTGGCTCCCAGTTCTGCATGATCACCCAGCAGACCCCCTGCGGCGGCAGATTGGCCGGCATCGGGGGCCTACAGGCATCGGTCGGTGGATGGTTGTTATGCAGAGCGACGACGCGGTACTGCGTGGGCCCGTAGTGCTTGTCGGGACCAAAACTCAGGATGGGCGAATATCCACCGGCGAAGTTCGTGATGTCGGCCATGGCCTCGGTGAAGGTGCGCCGATTGAGGTCCCGGCCCGCGCCTTGCGCGGCCGCCGCAAACAGGTTTATCTCCTGGCACCAACCCTGGACCGGCCCCTGTTCCTCGATGTAGTAATTCAGGTTTCCGGGTGGCACCTCAGGATAGGCCTTGTGCCAGACGGCGAAGCAGGCGCGCACGCCGGGGTCGTATCCGCCTTCAGACTCGGGGCGCGTGTCGTCGACGCCGCCCAGTGTTTCGGTGGTCACCCCTTCTTGATTTTCGAGGGCCTGTCCGTATGGGAACGGGATGAGCCCCAGACCCACCTCGATGGAGGACTCGTAGTCCGACAACAGAAGCTTCGGAAAGTAGTCCTGTTGGGTCTCTTGGGCGATGTAGGGAAGGAACGAGTTGAAAGGCATGAGCGGGATCACCGACTGGACGCCGGCCGACTTGAGGCGCTGCACGATCAACGGGGCCGCCGCCGAGATGGCCGCCGTGTCGGTGGTACTCGAAGGAATCGTGTCGACGATCGGCGTTACTCCCGTCTTGGCGCAAGTCAGGGAGAAGGTACTCGTTGAGGGCCAACTGATCGCTGGCTCGATCGCCCACCACCACGGCGACCTTTCGCCCTGGGCCGAGCAGACCGGAGCTGGTGCCCCAGGTGACGACAGCTTGCAAGATGGCGGCGTCATCAGGGCCGGTCCACCACAGATAGGGCGCCCCTTCTTCAGTCCAGTTCGTCACCGTCGTCCACTGACTCAGCAGCGGCGTGTGCCCTTCTTGGGTAATGCACAACTGATTGTCGCCGTTCCACGTGCCCACCCCGTCGAGCACGGCGAACACCTGGGCTCCGCCCTCGGTCCACTGCTTGCACAGGGCCCGCATGTCGGCCTCGTCGGTGGGATCGAAGGTCACGATCATGGGATTGATCTTGCGGCCGTAGATGCCACCGGCGTCGTTGATCTGCTTGACGAAAAGCCTGATCGCCTTGCTTTGCTCGGAGTACTCGATGTCGCCGGCGAAGCCCAGGTTCCCTGCCAACGCCGACAGGTTGGTGACCGGGAACACGACATTGATGGAGTGGGCCGTGACCCCGACGGCACTGGTGGACGCTTGGCCCGGGGTGACGTTGGCGGGCACCGTCGTGGCGGGCGCCTGCACCTTGGGCGAAGACCCGGGCTTCACGGCAAAGACGATGCCCACGATCACGGCGACAATGACGACCACCGCTATCGCCTGCACCCCGGCCGGTCGGCGACGAAACCGACGCCACGATCGACCGAGTTGCCCCCCCTGCGGGCTTGCCATGTTCCTCCCCCTCGTCCCGCCCTACCGACATCTCGCCACTGAATGCCGCCGGACACCCAACATAGACTTTTCGGTGGCCGCAGTCCCATATACAGCGTGACTACGATTCCCCTCGGAGCCGTGACTGGCGCGACAGGTGGAGCACCACCGGGGAGCGGCTCCACGGGCATCGTCCCGGTTATGGGCCGTGCGCCTGGGCGACTCTTGCGCAACCTCGTCCAAGGAGAAGCCATGGCGGTGTCCACGGAGCAAACCGCGTTTCGGTCGGCCCTCGAGACGGTGGCCACGGTGGAACCGCGCATCGCCGCCGCCATCGCCGCCGAACTGGCCAGCCAGCGTCGCCAACTGAAGCTGATCGCTTCGGAGAACTACGCCTCACCGGCAGTGCTGTTGGCCATGGGCAACTGGCTCTCAGACAAATACGCCGAGGGCGTGGCGGGGCGACGCATGTATGCGGGCTGCGAGCAGGTCGACGAGATCGAACAGATCGCCGCCGAGCATGCCCGGGCCCTCTTCGGTGCTGACTACGCCTACGTGCAGCCTCATTCCGGTATCGACGCCAATCTGGTGGCGTTCTGGGCCATCCTGGCGCGGCGAGTCGAACGGCCCTTTCTCGCCGATGTAGCGGTTGGACACGTCAACGACTTGACGCCCGAGGACTGGGCCAATCTGCGGCGCCGCCTTGGCGATCAGCGCATGATCGGGATGGCACTGGATGCCGGGGGCCATCTCACCCACGGATTTCGGCCCAACATTTCGGGAAAGATGTTCAACCAGGCCAGCTACGGCGTCGACCCCGTTACCGGTCTCATCAACTACGACACGGTGGCGGCCCTGGCACGTGAGTTCCGGCCGCTCATCGTGTTGGCCGGATACTCCGCCTATCCCCGCAACCCCAACTTCCGGCTCCTGCGCGAGATCGCCGACGAAATCGATGCCACCTTCATGGTCGATATGGCGCATTTCGCCGGATTGGTGGCCGGCCAGGTGCTGACCGGTGATCTCGACCCCGTGCGCCATGCGCACGTGGTCACCACCACCACCCACAAGACGCTGCGGGGACCGCGCGGTGGGATGGTCCTGGCCGACGCCGATTACGCCGAATTCGTCGATAAGGGGTGTCCCATGGTTCTCGGCGGGCCGCTCCCCCACGTCATGGCAGCCAAAGCCGTCGCCTTGGCCGAGGCCCGCCAGCCGAGTTTCGTCGACTATGCCCATGGCGTTGTCGCCAATGCACAAGCGCTGGCCGAAGGTTTCGCCCGGCGCGGCGTTCGCCTCGTCACCGGAGGCACCGACAACCATCTCATCCTGCTCGACGTGGCAGCCAGCTTCGGTCTCACCGGGCGCCAAGGCGAGTCGGCTCTGCTCGACGCCGGCGTGGTCACCAACCGGAACTCCATTCCTGGCGATCCCCACGGGGCCTGGTACACCTCGGGCATTCGCATGGGCACCGCCGCCTTGACCACACTCGGGTGCGGGACGCCAGAGATGGACGAGATCGCCGACATCGTCACGACCACATTGCACGCCACCACGGCCGCATCGACCGCCAACGGCCTTTCCCAGGCGCGCTACACGCTGGACGAGCAGGTGGCCGCGGCCGGTCGTTCGCGCTGTGCCGATCTCACCAGCCGGTTTCCTTTGTACCCCCAGGTCCAGCTCTGACGCTGATATGCGATGGGCTCTTCATCCATCCTCGGCGTCACCGGCATCCTCGGCGTTAACAGAGCCGTCATCTCGAAGACCCACGGCGTTTACCCCCTCCCCCTAGCCTGGCCAGGTACCACGCCGCGTGGCGTAACTTGCGAGGGTGCCGGACGTTCACGATGTTGTTCTCCTACCAGCCGGGGCCGGGCTACGACGAGATCGTCGAGCCCGGCGGCTCAGCGCGTCCCACCGCCGAAGGGCTGTGGCGTCACCTCTCTGAGCTGGGCCTCGAGTCCCTCCTCGAGCGCCAGCAGGCCGCCGATCGCGAGATACGCACCATCGGGGTCACTTACCAGACCTACGAGGGGGACGTGGCCGTCGACCGGCCCTGGCCCTTTGACGTCATTCCCCGGGTGCTGCCCGCTTCGGAGTGGGCCCGTGTGCGTCAGGGTCTGGTCCAGCGCCTCCGTGCCCTCAACTTGTTCATCGACGACGTCTATCACGACCAACGGGCGGTGCAGGCGGGGATCGTACCCGCCGACCTCGTCACCGGTTCACCCAACTTTCGGCCCGAATGCATGGGGGTGGACCCACCCGGAGGGGTGTGGGCGCCGATCTGCGGCAGCGACCTCGTACGAGGCGAGGACGGCACCTTCTACGTTCTCGAAGACAACCTGCGTGTGCCGTCGGGGGTGTCCTACCTCCTCGAGAATCGCATGGTGGCGAAACGGGTGCTCCCCGAGCTCTTTCGCGCCTACAGCATCGAGCCGGTTGATACCTACATCGGCAAGCTGAGCTCGATTTTGGCTTCTCTGGTGCCTAGTCGCCGTGAACCGACGGTGGTTGTGCTGACACCGGGCATTTGCAACGCCGCCTACTTCGAGCACGCCTTTTTGGCGCAGCAGCTCGGCGTGGAGCTGGTGACCGGTAGCGACCTGGTGGTGCTCGACGACGACACCGTCTGCATGCGCACCGTCGGAGGTCTCGAGCGCGTTGACGTCATCTATCGCCGGGTCGACGAATTGTTCCTCGACCCCGAATGGTTCCGGCGCGACTCCCTGGTGGGAACGCCGGGATTGATGCGCGCCTGGAGGGCCGGCAACGTCGCCCTCGTCAGTGCACCGGGGGCCGGGGTGGCCGACGACAAGGCCGTGTATTCCTTCGTGCCCGAGATGATTCGATATTTCCTCGACGAGGATCCCATTCTGCCCAATGTCCCGACGTGGAGGTGCGGAGACCCGGACGATTGCCAGTTCGTCCTGGCTCATCTCGATGCCCTCGTCGTCAAGCCGGCCAACGAGTCGGGAGGCTATGGCGTCGTGATCGGCCCGACCGCCGGCGCCGACGCGTTGGCGCTGGTGGCCCAGCGCATCGCCCAGTACCCACCCAACTGGGTCGCCCAACCGGTGCTTTCTCTCTCCACCATGCCGACGCTGTGCGACGGAGCCGTCGTGGCTCGTCACGTCGATCTCAGACCCTTTACCTTGCTCGGCCCCGACGACACCTATGTAACCTCAGGTGGACTCACCCGCGTAGCGCGCAACGCAGGATCCTTGATCGTGAACTCGTCGCAAGGAGGCGGGAGCAAAGACACGTGGATCGTGGGGGCCACCATCGCCGATACGGAGGGTTTCGGCGCCTTGGGGGCCATGTGGAGCACGCCCGACACCCCAGTGCGGCCCCCTGATTTCGCCACCGTACGCGCCACGGCTCCCCTGCCGGCGGCGCCTCACGAGTTCGCGCAGTAGACGCCCACCCACGCAATGGCGCACCACTTGAGAGAGGAGCGTGTGATGTTGTTGGCACGAATGGCCGAAGCGGTCTACTGGGCGGGTCGCTATCTGGAACGTGCCGAAGACACCGCCCGCGTCGTGCAGGTCCACGGCGACACCCACATAGACCTACCCGTCGGCAAGGACGTCGGCTGGGGTCCGTTGGTCGAGATCGCCGGGACACCGGCTGCCTTCCATGGCAACACCGGCCCCCGGGGCTCGATCCCGGCGCCGACACTCGATACGCGGCGATCGTTCGAGTCCCGCGTCGTCGGCTTCGTGCTGACCGACCTCGACAATCCCTCTTCGATCCTGGCGTCTATCTCCGGGGCTCGGGCCAACTTGCGTGATGCTCGGCCGGTGGTGCCCCGGGAGGTATGGGAGCTGTGCAACGAGCTCTGGCTGGCCCTGAGCGGGACCGCCACCAACATCGAACCACGTGATCGCCGCGTGCTGTGGCTCCAGCGCGTCATCGACGACGTGCACCGGATCAACGGTGTCCTGCACAACACCATGCGGCGCGACGAAGCGCTGGCGTTTTTTCGCATGGGCCAGCAACTCGAGCGGGCCGATTTCACCTGTCGGGTGCTCACCGTCAGGGCCGACAGCGCCGTGCTGGGTGCCAGCGGCGACCCCTATGACGAAGTACATCAGATGGCCCTGCTCCGATCGCTGGCGTCGTATCAGCCCTTCCGGCGCGCCACGCCGGCCAGCCGCGAGGGCGCGTCAACGCTCAAGTTCCTGCTCCAAGACGAGGCCTTTCCGCGTGCCGTCTACGCATGCCTGGCCGAGCTCCAAGACCTCGTCAAGTCGCTTCCACACAACGAGCCCATCTTGGAGGCCTGCACCGATACGTCGGTCCTCGTCTCCGGCGCACCGGTGGCCAATCCCACCCCGTCGGCACTGCGCGCCTTTCTGACCGAGCTTCAGCCGGCCCTGGGCAATCTGCATGACCACATCGTCGCCTCGTTCTTCGCTCCGGTGCCGGCCGCCTCTCTAGCTGAGCCCGGGTACGCCCCTTCGACGCGCCGCCCCATCTCGCGCCCCGAGGCCGCACTGTCCCCCGGTGCATGGCCCGCCCGAGGCAGACTCACGCCCGTGCCTGCAGGCAAGCTCTACCACGTCACCCATGTCACGACCTACGAATACGCCGCCCCCGTCGAACAGTCGTACAACGAAGCACATCTGCGACCCCGGGACACCGAGCATCAGCAGTGCCAGTCCTATGACTTCGAGGTCGACCCCGCACCGAGCGCACGGTTCGAAAGCGTCGACCCCTTCGGGAACCACGTCGCCACCTTCGTGGTGCAAGGCGGCTTCGAACGCATGGCGGTGACGTCGACGAGCGAGGTGCTGGTGTGGCCCCCTAGCCCCCCTCCGGTCGGTCCCCCGTGGGAATCAGTTCGGGCCCTACTCGAGATCGACCGCCAACCCACGGCTCGAGACGCACGACGGTGCCGAGCGCCTTCTCGCTTGGTGCCGACATCGAACGCGCTCGCCGACTACGCGCACCCGTCGTTCCTCCCCGGTCGACCTTTCGTAGAAGCGATCGTGGACCTCACCGGCCGGATCTACCGCGACTTTCACTACGAGCCCGGCTTCACGTCGATTTCCACCCCCCTCCTCGATGTGCTCGAACAGCGGCGCGGCGTGTGCCAAGACTTCGCGCACCTCATGGTCGGCTGTGTCCGATCGCTCGGCCTGGCCGCTCGCTACGTCAGCGGTTACATCGAGACGTTTCCGGCGCCGGGCCAGGACCGCCTCGTTGGAGCTGACGCGTCGCACGCTTGGGCGTCGGTCTACCTTCCGGGCTGGGGCTGGTTCGACGTCGACCCGACCAATGATCAGGTCGTCGGGGACTCCCACATCACCACCGCGTGGGGTCGTGACTACTGGGATGTCTCGCCGCTGCGCGGATCAGTCGAAGGAGGCGGAGGCTCACACCATCTCGATGTCGCCGTCGACGTGCAGGGGGTGGCCATGCCCGACACACCGCTGGCGGCGACCCCGCAGACAGCGGCGTCGTAATCGACGGCGCGTCGATCCGGCCATGGTCCGATGATCGACCGCTCCACCCACACCTCATCAGGCCGGATCGACATCCAGCGGGGTGCCGGCCAAGGAATGACGCAACGCGTTCAAGGTGGCCAGGGATCGCTCGGATCTTGACGGATCAGCGGCGGCCACCGACAGCACCAGGGACTCGAGCAGCACCATGGTTTGACCGTGGCTGGCAAACGATGCCGGTGCGCCCCGGCCGGCATCCAGGCGCACCCGCACCGGTTCGGCCAGCCGTGGACCAAGCACGTCGGTGACGAGCACCACGGGAACACCGATGTGCGCAGCGTGGCTCAGGAGCACGCGTACATAGCGATGGATGCGCCCATAGGCGAGTAGCACGATGGCATCATCACTCGACAAGGCCAGAAGTTCGTCAGCGTGATCGGTCCCCCCATGTGTCAACGATCCCGACGGTGTGCCCATCCGCCGGCACAAAAAGGCCGCGTACTCGGCCAGGCTGGCCGAAGGGCCCGTGCCACACCACCAGATGCGGCGTGCTTGTGTCAGTACGGCGCACGCCTCGGCAAAAACGGGCGCCGGTATGCGGCGCGCCAACGCCAGTAGGCCCTCGACCTGCTGATCGATGGCGGCATCGAGCATGCTTCGGGCCCCCGTACTGTCCTCGATGGTGGTGTGAAAACGAGAGGTGAGATCAGACTCCTCGGACTCGGCCACAGCACGACGCAGCGCCCGCAAGCTCGAGAAACCGAGAGACTTGGCCGTCCGCACCACGGTGGCATCGCTCGTGCCCACCGCCGCGGCGATCTCTTGGGCCGTCATGGACGCCGCCCGCGATCCCATCCGGATGACGTACTCGGCCACCCGTCGTTGCGTGGACCCGCTCACGCGTTCTAGACGAGCCGACCAACCATCTGTAGTCTCTGCGACATGCACAGGGCTAAATGTAGCATTTACTACACTCGCTACAGCCATGCATGAGGTGTCCCTGCTGGCGGCCTCCTTCTTGGCCAGCACCGTGGAGGCCGTCGAAGCACTGACCATCGTCTTGGCCATGGGCGCCACCCGAGGTTGGCGCTCGGCGCTATCGGGGGCCGCCGCGGCCCTGCTCGTGCTGTGCCTGGCGGTTGCCATCGTGGGCTCCAGCTTGTCCAAAATCCCCATCGGGACCCTGCGTCTGTGCGTCGGTGGGTTTCTCATCGTCTTCGGACTGCAGTGGCTGCAAAAGGCGATCCGCCGAGCCGGCGGCGTGAAGGCCATCCACGACGAGAACGCCATCTTTGCCACCAGTGCGAAGGAGGCGGAGTCGGTGGCGCGCCCGGAGCGAGGTGTGGACTGGTACGCCACCACCACGACATTCAAGGGTGTGCTACTCGAAGGCCTCGAGGTCGTGCTTATCGTGGTGAGCTTCGGTTCCGCACAACACCACCTGGCCTTGGCATCGCTCGGGGCCGCCGGGGCGGTCGTCGTCGTCACCATCGCCGGGATAGCCATCCACAAGCCCCTGGCCAAGGTTCCCGAGAACACGCTCAAGCTCGTGGTGGGGATCGTCTTGACCACCTTCGGCATTCTGTGGACGTCCGAAGGTCTCGGCCTCAAGTCAGCCGGTGGGCCGTTAGCGCTCGCCATGATCTTCGGCTTCGTGATCATCGGCAGTGGCTCGGTCGTCATGATCCTGAGGCGTCGACCGTCGCGGAGAACCCCGAGCGACGCTGGTCAGTTGCGATCCGAATCAGCGGGCCCATCGCGTCCAGCACCCCGGGTGGAAAAACACAGGTCGTGACGCCGCGGCCCGACCTCGATCGACGCTCTGGGGCGATTTATCAGTCTTAACTTATAAGGCTATCCTTATGAGATGGCCCATGAGCCCGACATCGACCAGGTCGCCGCCGCTCTCAGGGTGAGCATGGGCTTGCTCGTACGGCGCCTGCGTCAGGTACCGGCACGCGGCGACCTCACCATGCCCGAGATCTCAGCCCTGGCGCGCCTCGAGCGCGGCGGGCCCATGACGGCCACCGCCCTGGCCAAGCTCGAGCAGATCAGCCCCCAGTCGATGGGAGTCACTCTCTCCGCACTGGAGCTACGGCGCCTGGTGGAGCGCGATCCCGACCCTGACGACGGCCGCAAGGCGGTCATCTCGGTGTCACACGAGGGGCTCCTGGCCCTGTCGAATAACCGCAACGCCCGGACCGAAGCGTTGGCCCAGGCCTTGGCGGCGGGGTTCACGAGATCCGAGCTCAGGCAATTGCAGGCGGTGGGGCCCCTGCTCGAGCGGCTGGCCGAGGCGCTTTGAGGCCGACGGTTCGACCAGCACCGGCACCGCCCGGGGACCGCTACAAGTGGGTGGCGTTGTCGAACACGACAGCGGCCGTCTTCATGTCCCAGCTCGACGGGTCCATCGTCATCATTGCGCTGCCCGCCATCTTTCGAGGTATCCACCTTGATCCCCTGGCCCCCGCCAACGTGGTGTACCTGCTGTGGATGATCATGGGATATCGGTTGGTGCAGGCCATCTTCGTCGTCACCGTGGGCCGCTTCGGCGACATCTTCGGCCGAGTCAGGATTTACAACGCCGGCTTCGCGGTGTTCACCGTCGCCTCGATTTTGCTCTCGTTCGATCCTTACCAGGGCGCGCCAGGCGCCCAATGGCTTATCGGCTGGCGGGTGCTTCAGGCCCTGGGTGGCTCCATGCTCATCGCCAATTCAGCCGCCATCTTGACCGATGCGTTCCCGCTCGAGCAGCGCGGCTTTGCCTTGGGGATCAATCAGGTATCGGCCTTGGCGGGACAGTTCGTCGGCTTGGTGGCCGGCGGCTTGCTGGCTGCATTGGACTGGCGACTCGTGTTCTGGGTCAACGTCCCGGTGGGGATCTACGGGACGGTGTGGGCCTATTTCAAACTGCGCGACAACGGCGAACGACGCCCGGGTCGGATCGACTGGTGGGGCAACGCCACCTTCGCCGTAGGTCTGGGCGCACTCCTGACCGCCGTCACCTACGGAATCCAACCCTTTGGTGGGCACACCATGGGGTGGACCAACCCGGCGGTGGTGGCCCTCCTCGGGGCCGGCGTAGTGCTGTTGGCCTTATTCGCCACCATCGAGAGCAAGATCGCCGAGCCGATGTTCCAGCTCAGTCTGTTTCGCATCAGAGCCTTTACGGCCGGCAATATCGCCGGCCTGGCGGCCTCCATTGCCAGGGGCGGGCTGCAGTTCATGCTCGTGATCTGGCTCCAAGGCGTATGGCTCCCTTTGCACGGCTACAACTACAACGAGACTCCGTTGTGGGCCGGGATCTTCCTGCTGCCGCTGACCGCCGGTTTCCTCGTGGCCGGTCCTACGGCCGGCTTTCTCTCGGACCGCTTCGGTGCTCGGGGCTTCGCCACCGCCGGCATGGCCCTGTTCGGCGCCAGTTTCATCGGGCTGCTGTTGCTGCCCGTCGATTTTCCCTATGCACCTTTTGCCTTACTCCTGGTGGCCAACGGCATCGGCTCCGGCATGTTCGCCGCCCCCAACACGTCGTCAATCATGAGCAGTGTCCCCGCCCATCGACGCGGGGTGGCATCGGGCATGCGATCGACGTTTCAGAACTCCGGTACCGCCCTGTCGATCGGCGTGTTCTTCTCGCTCATGATCGTGGGGTTGGCGAGCAGTCTTCCCAAGACCTTGACCCGGGGCTTGCAGCACCAGGGCATTCCCCATGGCGTCGCTCATCAGATCGGCACGTTGCCGCCCGTCTCGTCGTTGTTCGCGGCGCTCCTCGGCGTCAACCCGGTCCGGCATTTGCTGACGCTCGGTGGATTCGCACTATCGAAGGTGTCGAAAGGGCGACAACTCGTTCTCACCGGACGGACGTTCTTTCCCGATCTGATCTCGGGACCCTTCCACAAGGGCCTGGTGGTGGTGTTCGCCGTGGCCGCCGCATTGGCAGCATTGGCCGGTATCGCCTCGTTCATGCGCGGTGGACACAACCCTGTGCCCATGGCGCCCAAGGCGCCACGGCAGGCCAGTGTGGCGCGGCGCGCTGACAATGAGGTGCTTCCTGTCGACAGCGCGCTATAGACGACAACGGGGGCGGGACTACCATCGCCGTATCGCATGGCTGACCTAAGGTTTCCCGGATCGCAAGGTGACCTGCGCGCCTGCCTGGCGCGTCCGGCCGGCGACGGACCATGGCCGGCGGTGATCGTCATCCACGACGTCTTCGGAATGGGTACGGATCTTCGCCATCAGTGCGACTGGCTCGCGGACGCCGGGTATCTCGCCCTCGCGCCTGACCTGTACTCCTGGGGCCGCACCGTTACGTGCCTGCGCGCCACCATCGCCGATCTCAGGGCCCGTCGAGGAAGAACCTTCGACGACATCGAGGCGGCCCGAGCCTGGCTCGCGGCCAATCCGAGCTGCACCGGGCAGGTCGGCGTCATCGGCTACTGCTTGGGGGTGGATTCTCGCTCCTGCTGGCCGCCGGGCACGGCTTCTCGGCGTCAAGTGTGAATTACGGCGACGTGCCTGATGACGCCGAAGCCGTCCTAGCCGGCTCCTGCCCCATCGTGGGCAGCTTCGGAGCCAAGGATCGTCGCCTCAAGGGCACGGCCGCCAAACTCCACCGAGCCTTGGACGCCGACGGGGTGCCGTGTGATGTAAAGGAGTACCCCGAAGCCGGTCACGGCTTTATGAACCAGCACGACGGCGCGGCTGGTGTTCTCGTGGCTGTCGTGGGCAAGATTGCCGGCCTCGGCTATGACGAAGCGGCCGCCGACGACGCCCGCCGACGGATCATCGAGTTCTTCGATCGCCACCTAAAAAACACACCCTGAATCACGCTGACGGGGCCGATGGCCTTGGCGGCCATTCACAACAGATACCCACGGGTGGCGCCTGCGTCGATCACTGGGTCGCACGACCTATGGCTGGGCCCCCTGCGGATAGTGCAACGTAGAGCCGCAGGAGGTCTTCTGTGCCCAACCCGCTTCTTCTCGACGCGCCACCTCCACCGGTAACACCCAGACCACAAGGCGCTTCGAGCTTTGTCGCGCCCGTCTTGGCGGTGTACGTCGTGAGCCGGCTGATCCTGATCCCGGTGGCCTTGGGCATGACCCTCTCGAAATTTGCCGGCATGTGGGACGGTCGCTACTACCTCCAGATAGCCGCCCATGGTTATCCGACCTTCGTGGCGCAGCACGAGTCGGTGGTGGCGTTCTTCCCGCTCTACCCGCTGTTGGTACGGGTCTTCGGTACCGTGCTCAACGACAACTGGGCCATGGCCAGCACGGTGGTGTCGTTTCTTACGGGGGCAGCGGCGTGCCTGGCGGTGGGGGCCCTGACGCGGGAGCAGGCCGGAGACGAGACCGCGGCGCGCAGCGGCTGGCTCTTTGCTTTTGCTCCGGGCGCCGCCTTTTTGAGCGTGGCCTACGCCGAGGGTCTGGCCATCACGCTCTGTGCGCTGTCGCTGCTTCTGCTCGACCGTCGTCGGTGGCTGGCCGCCGGACTGATCGGCGCGTTGGCCACGGCGGCGTCGTCCTTGGCCTTTCCCATCGTGGCCGCCGCGCTGTGGGCGGCGTGGAGGGCCCGCGACACGCGAGCCTGGGTGGCTCCCGCGCTGGCCGTGTCGGGGTTCGGTTCCTACTGCTTGTTTTTGTGGGCGCGCTTGGGCACGCCCTTTGGGTGGTTCGACGCCGAACGCATCGACTGGCACGTCCACTTCGACCCCCTCGCCCCCTTTCAGTGGATGACCACGTACTCAGCCGTGTCGGTCATCGAGTTCCTGAGCCTGGGCGTCGCCATCGCCGGCATGTGGGCGATGCACCGGGCTGGCGTCCCCGGTACGTGGTGGGCCTACACCGTGCCGATCCTGGCGTCGGTGACTTTCAACGCCGGTGCGTGGATGACCCCTCGGTTCTTGCTCAGCGCCTTTCCGCTCGTAGCGGCAAGCGCCATCGTGGCCCGCGGCGTGCACTTCCGAAGGCTCCTGTTGTCGAGCGGCATCGTGATGGTCGTCGTGATCGTCGCCTACACGTCTTGGGCGGGCCTCGTCTATCAGCCCTGATATCAGCGGGGTGATCTCATCGTTGGTGGACCGACACGGCATACTCACCACTGGCGACGAACGGGTGTCGGTCCCATGTCGCCCACCGTTGAAGCAGCGTCAGGCCGGCGGCCTGGCACGCGCTGTCGTAGTCCTCAAGCTCGTAGCGGTGGTCCAGTTGGAACCCCGCCACCATCACCCCGGTGGGGGCCACATGGGCGGCGCAGGATTCGACCAGGGCCGGGCGCCGGACTTCGGGGCAAAAAAGAGGAACGTTGCCGGCCAACAGGACCACGTCGAAATGGCAGCCCAGCGCCAAGGTGGACAGATCGTCCTGCAACCACAGCTGGTCAGGTGCACGCCGCATGGCCTCGGCGATCATCGACGCGTTGACGTCGACCCCGACAACCTCTACTCCACGTCGGGCCAGTTCAGTGGCAACACGTCCGGTTCCGCATCCCGCATCGAGGACCGACACGGGCTCGAACGAAAGCACCAGGGACGCCTCGCCATGGACGTCGACCCCCTGGGCGGCAAGCCGGTCAAACTTCGCCTGATACTCCTCGCCGTCGAAATCGGCCACAGGCTCCATTCAACACGATCACCTGGCGCCTCGGCGCCGAAACCACGAACCGACGGCTCCACCAACACCGCCGCCGATACACGGTGAGGGTCAGCCCGATGGAGTGGAGTGGTCACCCTGGCGTTCGTCGCCCAACCAGTAGGCCACGCCGAGGAGGGTCAACAACACGGCGGGTACCAGAGCCCACAGGGCGATGAAGCTCACCGCGATGTAGAGCACGGCGATCACCGCGATCAAACAGAAGCCAATCCAGTCCGAGGCCTCTCGTATCCGCGCCGGCGCCACGACACCGAAGTGTAGGGCCTGCCTTTATCAGGAAACAATGCCAATGCGCTCAGCAACGTGCCCGTGCACTCGCGAGCGGTAGTCGCGGTGACAGGCAACGCCACGGCGGGCTCACCGGTGAGGGCGTCTACCGACCGAGGAACCAGGACGCCAGCCGCTGGGTGAGGCGTGAGCTCATCTCCTTGAGCTCGCGGCCTCGAGCCGAGCCAAGTTGGACAACGTTGGCGAGGACCAGGCGAGGCGCGTCGACAAGGACAAAGAGCACGAATCCCATCACGATCAGCAACGCCCCGAGGATGCTGAGGATCCCGATGCCGGGGCCCGTGCCGGTAAAGGCCAAGCTTCCCGACGAGGCTGACACCGCATTAGGCGTGGTGGTGGGCGCGGTGGTACCGGCGGAGCCCGGCGCCGCCGTCGTTGTCGTGGTGCCGGCCGTCGCCGCTGTTGTCGTTGTCGTCGCCGACGTTGTCGTCGTCGACGAAGGTGCCGTCGTCGTCGTGGTGGGCGACGCTGTCGTTGTCGTGGTAGGTGCCACCGTCGTCGTTGTCGTGGTAGGCGCCACCGTCGTCGTTGTCGTGGTAGGCGCCGTTGTGGTCGTTGTCGTGGTAGGCGTGGAGGTAGTGGTCGTGCTTGTCGGCGCCGTTGTGGTCGTTGTCGCCGGGGCCGACGTCGTGGTGGTGGTCGACTGACCTTGGAACGTGATGACTCCCGAAGCGGCGTCCCCGGCCTGGTCGCCGTAGGTCAAATCGCAGATGACACCGGCCGCCTGTTGAGCGGCCGTCGGGGGGCAAGGGTACAGAGCGCTGTCGGCAGCCGGCGTCTTACCGGCGCTGTCTGTGGCCGGGCACTTGGAGATCACGTCGCTCGACTTCCCGCAAGGAGGTCCGACCGTTCCCTCGATGATCGAATCGCTATGCGAGATCGTGCCGGTGGCGCTTACTGACACCAAGAGTGAAAACGAAATGGCGCTACAACCCACGGGCACCGCCGAGCTCACCGGTGCGGGAAGCGCCACGGTTGGCTCACCGGTGGCTTCGTTGCACTCAAGAATGTTTCCGATCGAGCCGTCGGTAAACCCGGTACCGGTGACCATCACAGATTGACCATTGGTCAAGCCTGTGCTCGGAGTGATCGTCAATGTGGCAGCCGCGTATGCGCTGAGAGAAACGCCGAGAATGACAGACCCCATCACCATCAACATCGAAGCCGCCACAACGATGCCTCTGGCCCGTGCACTGCGAGTCCCGGGAATCGCTCCCACCAATGCCCTGCGACGCGAGCTCGTCATCTCCGTGACATTACTCGCACGCCGCCCGATTTTCGATAGTCCAAATAAAGGTCCGTGGACCGCGTCAACTTGGCCCTATGCAACGAAGTACACGCCTTGCTGCTCTCCTCTATTTTGAGGACAACGCGCATTGGATTACTTCGCTTCACGATCGGGCAACGACAGGCTCGAGCCATTATTCGAAACGAGACGTGTGGCCCTTGAAACGTCGTCAAATGTGGGAGGCATGGTGACGCGTCACAGCGTCGTCGGGACTGCTCCCACGATGTCGGAGATGCCGATGCCCAGACCCGGTAGGGACCCGACGAATGGAGCATCCCCGAAGGCAAAGATTCCGCCGTCGGATCCGATGAGCCAGTAGCCAACTCCATCCGACGTGGGCACCAGCCCGACAATCGGGTGCGTCGGCGTCACCCCTAGCAGCGGCAGGGACCGGTATCCCCCGGCATCGCCCAAGGGATAGACGCCGCCGGCCTGGGTCACGATCCAGTACCCCGCCCCGTCATGGGTGGGGGCGATGCCCGATACGGGCGAAGGCGGATCGACGGCGGATCCGTAGTTGGTGGCGTTGCCGAACCCATACACGGTGCCGTCGGCGCCAACGACCCAGTACCCCTGATCCGAAGAGTCGGGGGCGATGCCGATGATGTCGTTGACATGGATCCCCTCACCCGGCAGTGACCCCAGATAGGCGGCATCACCAAAGGCGAACACACCACCGTCTTTGCCAACGAGGAAATACCCGCCGTTGTTGCTGGTGGGGACGATGCCCTGGATGTCGTCGACGGAGACGCCGAGCCCGGGCAGCGAACCTTCGTAGGGTGCGTTGCCGAAGGCGAAGACACCGCCGTCACGCCCTACGACAAAGTAACCCCGCTCATCGGAGGACGGCACCATGCCGGTGATGTCATGAACGTGTACGCCGAGCGCCGGGAGCGATCCATAGAAACCCGATCCCTGCCCGGTCGGGAAGACAAAGACACCGCCGTCATCGCCGACGAGGTCATAGCCCGATCCCGACGCCGACGACACAATGGGCGCGGCGGAGTAATAGCTGAACGACGACGTGGCGGTGCCGTCCCCCATGATGCTGGTGCCACTCACATCGACGGTGCCGCTTCCGGCCGGAACGACCACGGTGGCTGACGTGGCGGTGGCGTTGACGACTTGCGCGGTGGTATGGCCGAAGAAGATGGAGGCGGTCTCCAGGCCGAGCCCATAGAGGGTGATTTCGCTTCCCGCCGAGGCCTCGGTAGAGGAAAGACTCGACACCTCGGGACACGACCACCCCGCCGCCAAAGGCGAGCCGATGCCGGAGACGGCGTCATAGCCGGGTGTGGCCGGATACAAATCGCCGCCATAGGTCCCGGTGAAATCGTTGTCACCGTCGGTTATGTCGGTGAACGCCGATCCATAGGTTCCGTCCCGATAGAGCCCGTACAGCGCGGGGCGAGATTCCCCTGGCGCGTTGCGGCACATCCGCCGGCGACGTCGGCGGCCAGGCCGGCCACGAGAGGTGCGGCCATGCTGGTTCCGATGAACGCTGCCCACCCGCCATTGGCGTAGAAGACCTCACCCACCCCGGCGTTCGCCGAGACGTCGGGCACGTTGCGGCAGCTCGTCTCGCACGCATTGGCGCTGGTGGACCATTCCCAGTCAGCGGGCTGCCATGACGGGAGTGACACGAAGCGCGACACCCCTCCTCCCCCGGCTCCTTCTCCAGGCGTGTTCCACGCCGTTTCGGAGTCCGACAGGTCGGTGCCACCGACGGCGGTGACCCAGGGATCGGAGCCCGGAAAGTCAACGTCAAGGTCCGTACTCGAGTTCTGGGGATCACAATCCTCGGAGCCCGAATCTCCTGCTGCTGCCAGGATGGTCTGCCCTTGGCTGGCGGCTTGTTCGAAGAGAAAGTTGTCGGCCGCCATGGCGCCGCCCACATTGGCGAGCGGTTCACACAGGCCCCAGCTCGTCGACACGACACTGGCGATGTCCTGATCGACGATCGCCTGCCACGTGTCGTACTGACCTTGCCCGGAGTTCGGTCCTTCGTACGACACGATGGATGCACCGGGAGCTTGGGTGGCCACTTGTTCGATATCTGAATCCGCCTCGGCCGTACCGCCCACGTCGGGGGTACCACCACCATCGACCAAGGTGGCGCTCACCGAGTTGGTGAGGCCAAAGCACTGCTCGTAGGTCTCGACGTCACTGGCCGAATGCGGAGCCAGCTCGAAGAGGGCAACGGTCTGCCCTTGACCGATCTGATCCTCGCCGGTCAGGTCACCGATGCCGTAGGCGGAGCCGACCTGATCGGGCGTGTAGAAATCCTCCCCACTAACCTCGACAGCTTGTTGGCACGGAGTCAGACCTTCGTCATGGGGGAGCTCCGACGTGGTGGAGCTCGACGTGGCGCCGCTGATTTGGGGGGCTATGTGCGGCAGATCATCGAGCCCGAGGATGCCCACCACATCGCCGGACAGCGCGCTCGGGATGAGCGGTGCTTCATTGGCGCGGTAGGCACGCTCCCCGTGGCTCAGTGCGTAATTACGAAGAGACAACCCGAGAGCCGACTCCACCGTGTGCGCCGCCCCCGACACGCGCACCGAGAAGCCGGATTTGTAGGTCGCCCGCAGGCCGTCACGAGCCAGCCACCCGAGCACCTGGGCCACGGCCCCTGGATCAGGGTCGAACTCGTCCCCGAACTCCCCCGGTGTCAGCCACCGGTGGTACTGAGATGAGCCGAAGCTGTACTGGGCGTGCAGGAGCGAGGAGAGCTCCGGCGCATGCGACGGCGGCAGGACCACGTCGAGGTTGATCCGTCGGGCTCGAGCCAGTGGACCGATCAACGTCGCCCCCCGCGGCGCCGGTGCTGGATCCAGGCGGCTCAGCCGGGTCATGGCCGAGGCGGCGGCGGGCCCACTGAGCACCGCCACGGCGACCATGCTCCCCAGTAGCAGCGCGCCGGTCACGCGTGTCGTTCGCAACCAGGTTGGCCTCGTTGCCATCGGTCCCACCAACTCCCTGTGACCTTGGATTCGCAACAAGCGAGCTTCGCACCTGGGCCACGGCCACAGCCGTCATCCCCACCACGAGAACAGACGCAGGAGTCTGTCACCACCTCTTGTCGCCTGTCGATCGCGTTGGCCGCCTCGCCGCTGTTTGCGGTTGATCCACAGGCCTACGAGGTGCCATTAACCCACTACCCGCAGCGGGCCTTCCTTAATCGGAACCACAGATGGCCGGAGCCATGTGGTGGCGGGTCAGTGCCTTGGATCTCCAAGCGACGTGGGCCGGTAGCCGCCGCCGATCTCCTCCAGCCGTCTCGCCAATCGCAGTGCGCCGCGGTCACCGAGAAAGGGACCCACGACCTGCATGCCCACCGGGAGGCCGGCCGAGGTGAAACCGACGGGCACCACGGTGGACGGCAGGTAGGCGACCCCGATCAGCCCAGGCCAAAAAATCAACTCGTTCTCTGGTCGCGTGGTGCCGTTGACGACCATGGTCCGGCTCATGAGATCGGCGTCGGAGACCAGTTGGGCCGCCACCGGACCCACGGGGCACAACAACGCGTCGAAGTGGGTGAACCACGACGCCCACTGGCGTCGCAGACGCTCCCGGCGTTCGTCCATGAGGATCCAGTCCCGATGCCGCATGATGGTGGCGCGGCCCATCTCGAGCAGGGGATCCTCATTGTCCGCCGGCGCAATCGCCTCCAGCGAGCGGGCGGCTTCGAACACGTCGTCGGCCAGACCGGGCGATACCGCCGAGGCGATGAGAGCACGGAACACCCGCATCGACTCCTCGAAGTCCACAGGCCGCGTCGTGGTGTCGATCTCCACCCCGTCGGTCTCGAGCTGTTCGACGACGCCTTGCATGATGGCGAGGACCTCGGCGTCGACGCGACACCCAGGGTCATCGAGCCAGGCGCCGACCCTCGTCGACGGGCGAGCCGGAGGAAGATCCAGGCGCCACCCGTCGGCCCGGGCGCCGCTGGCGCCCACGAGCACATCGAGTACGAGCTCGAGGTCGGCGACACAGCGGGCCAAGGGTCCGAGCACATTGATGTCCGCCTCGGTCAGGCCACCGCCGACGTGGTCCAAGTACCCACGCGACGGGACGATCCCGAAGCTCGGCTTGTGCCCGCACACTCCGGTGAAGTGCGCGGGCATGCGGATGGATCCCCCGATGTCGGTGCCGATCTCAAAAGGTGTGAAGCCACACGCCACCGACACCGCCGGTCCCCCCGACGACCCACCTGGCGAGCGCGAAAGATCCCACGGGTTGCGAGTGACGCCGAACAGCTCGTTGTGCGTCTGACTGTCTCCAGACCACTTGGGCACGTTCGTCTTGGCAAAGACGATCGCACCGGCCTCCTTGAGCCGCCCCACCGCCGGGGCGTCCCGAGAGGGGACGTGGTGGCGCAGCTCCGTCGCTCCCCCCGTCGATCGCATGCCGGCGGTCTCCAGCGCATCTTTGACGGTGATGGGTAACCCGTGCAGTGGTCCGAGCACCTCGCCGCGCACCACGGCGTCGTCGGCGGCCCGAGCCGCTCGGCGGGCCCCGTCGACGTCCATCGTCACCACCGCGTTCAGATCGGGGTCATAACGCTCAATGCGGGTCAGCTCGATCTCGAGGAGCTCCGTGCTGCTGATCGACTTGGCTCGGATGGCGCCGGCCAGCTCCCCTGCTGCCTTCTGCCAAAGCTCGCTCATGACCTCACTCCCGGGCCGGCCCGGATGCACCGGGTACGGGGCGCATGGTAGATGGGAGCCGGGCCGAGGGTGTGGCGAGCCGTTCACGAAATACCAGCTCACGGCGTCGCCTTCCTTTCGCCGGTATGGTCCGCCCACCGTCGTGCCTAGGGGCAGGCACCCCCAAGGACAGGTGGTGCGCACCCTTGACCCCCTCACCGTCGTGAGGCCAAATGGATGGGTGAGCAACGTCCGCATCAGCGTCTTCATCGCCGACGACAACCTCATCGTCCGAGAAGGCGTGCGTGCCTTGCTCGCCCTCGAAGAGGATCTCGAGGTGGTGGGGGCCGCCGCCGACTACGACGAGCTGGTGGCGGGAGCCGAAGCGGCCGCCCCTCAGGTCGTCGTCACCGACATTCGCATGCCCCCCAATTTCCAGCAAGAAGGCATCGAGGCGTCCCGAGAGATCCGCAAACGCCACCCCGGGACCGGCATCGTGATCCTGTCCCAGTTCGACGATCCTGAATACGCCATCTCGCTGCTCGACCAAGGTGCGGCCGGGTGTGCCTACCTCCTGAAGGACCGCATCGCCGAAGGTGACCAACTGGCTCGCGCCGTACGCGCCGTGGCCACCGGGGGCTCGGTGCTCGATCCCGTCATCGTTGAAGCCATGGTTCACCCGGTGACCACCTCCGGCGCCCTGACCGAGGGTGAGGAGGAACTGCTCCGCTTCGTCGCCGAAGGCAAGCCCATCAAGGCCATCGCGGCGGTCCAGGGCACCACTCCGGCGGCGGCCGCCGAAGCCGTCGAGCGCTTGTTCCTTCGCATCGCCCAGGAGGCCAGTACCGGCGGTGACATGTCCCTTCGCCGCCTCCGTATGTTGCACGAGGCCATTGTCAACCGCGAAGAGCAAGGTGAGTCGCTCAGTCGCCTGCTCCCTGGTGGTGTGGCCGACATGCTCAAGGAGCAAGGTCGCCGCGTCGGTGAGACCGACGAGCTCGAAGTCAGCGTCCTCATGAGCGACATCCGTGGCTATTCGACCATCGCGGAACGGGCCAACCCGAGCGATCTGGCCAGCCAGCTCAACGCCCATCGGGCCGAGATGAATCACGCCATCCTCGACGCCGATGGCACCGTCATGCAGTTCGTCGGCGACGCCGTCATGGCCGTCTTCGGCGCCCCCGTTCCCATCGCCAACCACGCCCAGCGGGCCGTCGAAGCCGCGCTGGCCATGCACCGCGCCCAGGCCGCGGTCAATGCCCGGTGGCGCCAAGAGGGGCTGCCTGAGTTCGGCTTGGGCATCGGCATCACCACCGGCCTGGTGGCCGCCGCGCTGTTGGGGTCGGCCGAGCGCCTCGAATACACCCTGGTGGGTGACACCGTGAATCTGTCCCAGCGCCTGCAACAATGGGCGGAGCCGGGCGAGACCGTGCTATCGGAGGCCACACACCAGGCTCTGTCGACACCACCCGATGCCGAGGAGCTCGAGCCCCAACTCGTCAAGGGCCGTTCCACTCCGGTGTCGGCGTGGCGCATCGGAGCCGAGGCCGTCTGGCATGTCGATCATTCCGCCAACTACGACCGTGACAAGGAGCTCGCATGACCGTCGTGCAAACCAAAGGGCTGCGCAAGACCTACGAGGCCGAAGGCAGCCCGGTGCGGGCCTTGCGAGGCGTCGACTTGACGATGGAGGACGGGGAGTTCGTCGCCATCATGGGTCCTTCGGGGTGCGGGAAATCAACCATGTTGAACCTCATCGCCGGACTCGACACGCCGACAGAGGGCGAGATCATCATCTCGGGCGAGTCCCTGGCCGACATGGACGAGAACGGCTTGGCCCGTATGCGCCGCACCCATATCGGCATCGTCTTCCAGTTCTTCAATCTCCTCGAGGGCATGAGCGTGCTCGAAAACGTGACGCTGCCCGCCGTCATTGCCGGCATGCGACGCCGTCAAGCTGAGACGCGAGCGCGGGACCTGCTCGACATGCTCGGACTGGCCGACAAGCACGCCGCTGCTCCGGGCGTGCTCTCCGGTGGTCAGCGTCAGCGACTGGCCATCGCCCGGGCCCTGTCGAACAAACCCACTTTGCTGCTGGCCGACGAGCCCACCGGCGCTCTCGACTCCGCCGGCGGCCTCGAGGTCCTCGAGCTCTTCCGCCGCCTTCACGTCGGGGGGCAGACGATCTTGATGGTGACCCACGACGACACCGTGGCCGCATCGGCGTCGCGCATCGTTCGCATGCGCGACGGCCGCATCGAGGACAGCACCACTGCGGTGGCCGCATCGGCGGCCGAGTGAGCTGATGAGCGTCGAGGTCGCCGCTCCACCTTTGGAGAAACCGGCTGCCATCACCAAAGACACACGCGTCGCCCCACCCTTGGCGGCGGCCGCGTTCTTCGCGGTGGCGGTGGCCTGCATCGTGGTGGCTCCGAGCATCGCCGGGCACCGAGACCGCGCCGCCGAGCTCGTCCGGGCCGGGGTCGTGCTGGTCTTCGTACTCGCCGGTGCCATGGCCGCCCTGCGGCGCCCCGATGAGCGCCAGGGAACCTTGGTGCTGTGGAGCAGCGCGTTGGGCGCGTTGGCCACCTTGGGGGCGGCCATCGTGGCGGCCCATGGCGCCGCTCATCTCGGCACCACCACAGGCCCGGCCCCATGGCTCGTCGACGCCGCCCGCTTCGCCGAGCCCATGGGCCTCGCCCTGCTCCCCGTAGGTGTGATGCACGTCCTGTTGGGCATTCCCGACGGCAGCTGTTTGTGGAGCCGGCGGGCCATCTTGGGCGGCTACGTCGTCGGCGCCGCTATTGGCATCGCCATGTGGACACAACGGCCCGCGTTGCGGCTGTGGCCCATCACGGCAGAGGCCCTGATCGCCGGCGTGATCGGCGTGGCGGGATCGCAGCGCCGCTACGCCCGGTCCAAAGGCCTCGAACGCCGGCGCCTGCAATGGTTCGGGTGGGCCGTGGCCCTGGCCGTCGAGGTCTTGTTCGTCTCTTTGGCGCTGCGCCTCTTGTGGGGATGGCCGACACGCCTCGCGCTGGTAGCCGCGATGGCCGCACTGCCGCTGGCTATCGCGGTGGGTCTCGGCAGCTCGCGTCGGTTTGCGGGCCGCATCGACCGGCTGCTGGCGCACACGGTGTCGCTGGCCGGCCTCACGGTGGTGGTGCTGGGCGCGTACGTCGTGATCGTCGTCGGCTTGGGCCACACGCCGTCACACGAGCAACGATCCCTGTTGGCCCTGTCGATGGTCGCCGCCGCCGTGGCCGCCCTTCTCTACGGGCCGGCGCGTCATCGACTGACGCAGTACGCCAACCGCATCGTCTACGGAGAGCGCGAAGCACCCGACGCCGTGCTGCGTACCTTCGGCAGCCGGCTGTCGCGGGCCATTCCCATGGACGAATTGCTCTTGCAAGTGGCCGAATCTCTCCGCAAGACCCTCAGCCTGGCCGCCGCCGAGGTGTGGACGGGATCAGGCGGCCGACTCGAGCGGACGGTGTCGGTCCCCGACGTCCCGCTCAAAAGCCTCACCCTCAGCGGCGAGGAGGAGCAGGTCGTGGCCCACTCGGGCATCAACGGCACCGCCTGGGTAGAGATCTGGTTGCCTTCACTGCTCGCTGGACGCGAGGACGCCGTTGTGCGGGTGGCACCGACTACGCACTCGGGCAAGGTGCTCGGCCTCATCGTCGCCGTACGCCCGGCCGGCAGCGACCCGTTCACCGCCGATGATGACTCGATGCTCACCGAGCTGGCGCGCCAGGTGGCCCTGGCCCTGCACAACGTCGAGCTCGACTCCGCCCTGCAGGAATCGCTTGACGAGGTCCGACGCCAAGCCGAGCAGCTCCAGGAATCCCGAGCCCGCATCGTGGCGGCATCGGACGCGGCGCGTCGCCAGATCGAACGGAACCTGCACGACGGCGCTCAGCAACACTTGGTGGCGTTGGCCGTCAACGTACGTTTGGCGCGGCGCCTGGTCGAGACCGACGCGGCGGCTTCCGCCGAGATTCTCGATCAGCTCGGGGTTGGACTCCAAGACGCCGTGCAGGAGCTGCGCGCGCTCGCCCATGGCATCTACCCGCCGTTGCTGATCGACCGGGGCATCGCCGAGGCCCTGCGTTCGGCGGCGGGACGCGCCGCGTTACCCACCGATGTCGACGCTGAAGATCTAGAGCGGTACTCGCCGGAGGAGGAGGCCGCCGTCTACTTCTGCTGCATGGAAGCGCTTCAGAACTCAGGCAAGCACGCCGGAGAAGGCGCGTCGGCCAAGCTGCGGGTCTGGGTGGAGCCCGGGGCGCTGCTCTTTGAGGCGTCGGACACCGGCCACGGCTTCGACTCGTCGGCCAAAGGCAGCGGGGCGGGGTTCGTGAACATGAGCGACCGGGTGGGTGCCATCGGAGGCACCCTGTCGGTGCAGTCGGCGCCCGGCCAGGGCACCACGATCTCGGGACGTATCCCTATCAACCGGTGACGGCGGCTTCCGGTCCCGACGGTGAGTCGTCGGGCCACACGTTGACGAGCTCGTCGGGCCCGAAATCTTCTTTGTGCACATAGGCGATGGCGCCGCATGTCCGTGCATCGGCCGGGAGGTCCTCAGCGTCATAGGTGGACAGCAACACGACGCGGGTAGAGGGATGGGCGGCGGTGATCCGGCGCGTCGCCTCGATGCCACCGATGCCTTCCATGTTGATGTCCATGAGCACGAGGTCGGGGTGCAGCTCGTCGACCTGCTCGATGGCACTCTCCCCCGAAGCTGCTTCCCCCGCCACCTCGAAGCCGGGCGTGACCCGCACCACGGTTCGAGCCGCCATGCGAAAGGGAAGCTGGTCGTCGACGATCAGTACGGAAACGCCGTCGTCAGACACGTCTCCATCCTTGCATCGGCAAAGGACGGGTCAAAGCAAGGTAGTACCCGAACGTGCGGGGTGGCAGCACCCCTACCCTCAGGCCCCTTGGGCCGACAGAAACAGCAGGACGGCCTTGACCCGCCGGTGGACATCGGGCTCCTCCGACAAGGCCAACTTGGAGAAAATCGAGTTGATGTGCTTCTCGACGGCGCGCTCGGAGAGCACAAGCGAGGACGCTACCGCCGCGTTGTTCTTCCCCTGTGCCATTTCAGAAAGGATCTCAGTCTCGCGGGGGGTGAGGCGGTGCAGTGGCGAGTCCACCGGTTTGGCGCGTGCCGCTACCAACGCGTCGACGACGACGGGGTCGATCACCGAGCCGCCATCGGCCACCTCGTGAATGGCGGCGGCCAGTTGACCAATGTCGGACACCCGCTCCTTGAGAAGATAGGCGCGCCCTCGTGATCCGCCGTCGAGAAACGACAGCGCATAGGCGGGCTCGGAATACTGGCTCAGGACCACTACGCCGATGTCCGGAAACCGGTCCCGGATGATGCCGGCGGCCCGAATCCCCTCGTCGGTGCCGGTGGGCGGCATGCGGATGTCGGTCACCACGACATCGGGCAATTCTGTGGTGACAGCGGCAATGAGCGAGTCGAAGTCTGCGCACGCGGCCACCAGCTCGAGGTCGGGCTCGGTGTCAATGAGCTTTCCCAAGCCTTCTCGCACGAGGTAATTGTCCTCGGCGAGGATGATCCGCACTGCCATCACGTCAGGTTAGGCGAGGCGTGCCCACTGTGATCGGATGGCGGATCGCCTCGCCCGCAGATGCGGCGGTGTCAGGCCATGAACTCGCCGACCAGAGACACCGCGGGCTCCTTGGCGCCGTCGGGCTCGATCGGACCAGTCGGACCAGTCGGACCAGTCGGGTCGAACGGCTCGGTGTCGTTCTCGACGTCGGTCGTCTGGTGGTGTCGTGACCCCTGCACGAGCACGCCGGCGGCAAGGGCGGCTCCGGCCAGAAGCATTGCGCTCACCGTGAAGGCGACTGTGTACCCGTGCACCGAGGCGATCTGTGTGGTCACCGCGCTCTTTGCGTGGCCGGCGAGGTAAGAAGCTGTCGCCGTGGCCGCCACCGTGTTCAACAGTGCGGTGCCGAGCGAGCCGCCCACTTGCTGGGTGGTGTTGACCAAAGCACTGGCCACGCCCGCATCTTGCGGATCAACACCGATCAGAGCTGTGGAGCTCATGGGCACAAACGTCATTCCCATGCCCAGGCTCACCAAGACTTCGGGTGGCAACACGTGCGCCAAGTAGGTGCTGTGCACTCCCAGCTGTGTGAACCAGACCAACCCGACGCCGGCCAAGCCCAGACCGGTCACCATCAGGGCACGGGGCCCGAGGCGCGGCAGCCACCGACTGGCCAAGCCCGCGCCCATGATGATCCCCCCGGAAAACGGCAAGAAGGCAAAGCCCGTCTTCAACGCGGGGTAGTGCAGAGTCCCTTGGAAGAAGTAGGTGAGGAAGAGGAAGGTTCCCAACATGGCCGAACCGACCAGCAGCGAGGCGAGAAACGACCCGCCCCGGTTGCGATCGAGCACGACCCGCAGAGGAAGAAGAGGGTGCGGCGTGCGCAGCTCGGTGCGCACGAACAAGGCCAAAAGAAGTATTGATCCGGCCAAAAGCGCCATGGTGATGGGAGCGCTCCATCCGTCGCTGCCGGCGGTGGTGAACCCGTAGACGAGCAGGAAGAACCCACCGGTGACCGTCGCCGCTCCCACGAGGTCGTACCCCTCGTTCGACTCGCTGCGGCTCTCGCTCAGGACTCGAGTGGCCGCCACGGCTGCGATCAGGGCGATGGGGACGTTGATGAGAAGCGTCCAGCGCCATGACGCCAGCTGCGTCAACGTCCCGCCCAGCACAAGACCGATGGCCGCTCCACTTCCGGACACGGCCCCGTACACCCCGAACGCTCGGGCTCGTTCACGAGCTTCGGTGAACGTCACCGTGAGCAGTGACAGCGCGGCGGGTGCCATGACGGCCGCAAAGGCGCCCTGCAGTGCACGGGACCCGAAAAGCATGGCGGGATTCTGAGCCAGACCCCCGAGGGCAGAGGCCAAACCGAACCCGATGAGGCCGACGATGAACATGCGGCGCCGACCCAGGTAGTCCGCTATCCGGCCCCCCAGCAGCAGCAGGCTGCCAAAGGCCAGGGTGTAGGCACTCATGACCCACTGCCGGTCACCGGTGGAGATGTGCAGCGAATGCTGTGCGGAGGGCAAAGCCACGATGACCACGGACGCGTCCAGGACGATCATGAGCTGGGCCAGGACGATCACCGCCAGCGACCAGTAGCGGCGCGGGTCGGGGGCCGAGTTCGACGCCGTGGCGATGGGGCTCGTCTCGGTAGTGGTCATGGGGACCTCCAATAGGTGTTTCGAGGGCGTAACGCACGGCTCTATGGCCCAGACCCTGGCCAAAAGGCCTCTGGGTGACTACAATCGGAGCCGTAGTTCCGTTTCCTTGTGTACTATACGGAACGAGCGTTCCGTTTGTCAAGGCGCAAGCGGACGGGGGGCATGATCCATGAGGACTGGTGAAGGCGTGATCTCGGCTGGAGATACCCGGCCTGCCGGCAACGACGCCGAGGTCGGCAGTGACGACATCTCCTCGTCGCCGTCAGCGACGTCGCGACCCATGCGGGCTGACGCCGTGAAGAACCGCCGGCGCATTCTCGAGGTGGCCGAGGCCGTCTTCGCCACCGAGGGAGTGTCGGTGCCCATCGACACCGTGGCCGAGAGAGCAGGCGTCGGGGTCGGAACCCTCTACCGCCACTTCCCCACCAAAGAGACGCTCTTCGAAGCCATCGTCATGTTGCGGCTCCAGGAGCTGATCGAGACGGCTACGGCTCATAGTGAGGACGCCGATCCGGCCGACGCGCTGTTCGCGTTCCTACGCGAGTTCGCCCAACAGGCCTCGGCCAAGCGCGACCTTTTCGAGGCGATGAACTCAGCGGGCTTCGACATCAAGTCGCAGTGCTCGGAAATGGTCGAGCAGATGAAACGACAGGTAGAGCACCTACGTCAGCGGGCCGTCGACAGCGGTGAAGTCCGCTCCGATGTCTCGACGGAGGAGATGATCGGTCTTCTCTCCGGCGCCTGCCAGGCGGTTTCGCACGGGGAACCAGGCGATCTGAACGTGCAGCGAATGGTCGAGGTGGTCTTCGACGGGCTGCGCACGCCCGCGTCGGCGCGTCCTTAGCGCGGCAAGGTCAACGACGGAGGCCGCCCGCCGTCGTTCAGCGTTTCACCCATTGAAGAACCTGGCGAACTTGTTCGGGTCCTCGATGAACACGGCGATCTTCTCGATGCGATCCGAACTGTCGAAGGTCAGCAGGTACACGACACGGCCCGAGAACCGGCGGCCTTGGGACTGCATGCTGACCTGGGCAATACACGCGGCGTGGTACTCGCCCACCAAAAGATCGTCCCACTTGGTCACCTCCAAGGTCCCCTTGGTGGCTTCACCGAGAGCCAGGACATGGTTGACGATCTCTTCGGGAGTCGAGAAGGTCCCCGACGGGAACATGGCTCCCTCTACGTGGTAGGTGGCCGAGGGTGCCAGTAGGGCCACCAGCTCGTGCACCTCGGATCTGGTGACGAACTCCACGAACCGCTGGACAAGCGCAGTGCGGGCCTGGTGTGACTGCTCGGTCATGGCTCCTCCGGATCTCAGCGCTGCGAGCATGATGGTCAAAGATGTGGCTCGGCGCCAGCCGCGCTCGCCGTCACGTGTCGGACCGGGGGTTGCTCGTCGCACCCGCCCTCGATTGGACACCCTCGGGAGTCAAAGGCCGCTCGCATATGCTGCCGCCAAGATTGGCGCGTCACAAGAGGCGCATGGGAAGGGGCACCGTGGAGGTACAGGTAGGGCCGCCGGTCATCACCATCCACCTCGACGACCACGTCATGGTGTGCGAGCCCAACGGGCACATGTCCAGCGGCGAGCAACAAGGGTTCTTTGCCCGCGACACCCGGCTCGTATCCGGCTACCGCCTGAAGCTCGGCCGGGTGGCCCCGACATTGCTCAACAGCTCGGAAGTCATGCCGTTCTCGGCACGCTTCGAGTTCACCAATCCCCCCCTCGACGAAGCCGACGGAGTGATCCCAGCGGGGACGTTGCACCTCCGGTTGGACAGGACCATCCGCACCGGTCTCCACGAGGACTACGACGTCACTAACCATGGCCCCAAACCGGTCGAGGTCGAGCTGCAGGTGAGCATCGAATCGGACTTCGCCGACCTGTTCGACGTCAAGGCGGGCCGCCGGGCCCGCCGGGGATCACTGCAATCGATTTGGAGCATGAAGCGAGAAGCGCTGAGCACGGCGTATGACAATGGAACGTTTCAGCGTGGCATCGAGATGCAGGCGTTGCGGTCGGGCTCCCCCACCGAGTTCGCCAACGGCGACCTCATCTGGCGCCTGGCCCTCGAACCCGGCGAGACCTGGCATACCTGTCTGGCGTGGACCTTGTTTCTCGAGGGCCCGCCCACCACCCACGCCAAGCCTGCGCAAGAGTGCCCTCCGCTGTTAGGCATCGACAGCAATGTGCACCGGGCCCGGGACCGGTGGGCGGCCACGACGACGACCTACACCACCAGCGATCCGACCATCACCCGGATCGTCGATCAAGCCGTCGACGACCTTGACAGCTTGCGCCTCCACATCCACGACAAAGAGGCCGGTTCGTGGGGCCCCGGCGAGCAGGATCTGGACGGCTGGATTCCGGCCGCGGGCATCCCGTGGTTCGTGTCGTTGTTCGGTCGCGACGCACTGGTCGTATCGCTGCAGACGCTGAGCCTGTCTCCTCGCTTCGCCCTCGGTGCGCTGCGGGCTCTCGGACGGCTCCAAGCTGATGCCTACGACGACAGTCGCGACATGCAACCCGGCAAGATCGAACACGAGATCCGTCATGGAGAGCTGGCCACGCTCCATCTGATCCCCCACACGCCCTACTACGGGACCCACGAGGCCACCACGTTGTATGTGTGGACGGCGGCCAAGGCGTGGCGGTGGCACGGAGATCGCCGCGAGCTCGACGCGGTGCGTCCTCATGTGGAACGCGCCTTGGCATGGATCGACCTGGACGGGGATGTCGACCAGGACGGACTCCAGGAATACAAGACCCGGGCCAAAACGGGGGGCTACTACAACCAGGGGTGGAAGGACTCCGGCGAGGCCATCGTCGACGAAACCGGCCAGCTGGCCTCGTTGCCCATTGCGCTGTGCGAACACCAGGGGTATGTCGTGGCCGCCAAGCGGGAATGGGCTCGGGTCTTGGAGGACGCCTATGGCGACACCGCCACCGCCACGCGCCTGAGAGCCGAGGCGGATCGGTTGGTGGAAAAAATCGAGGAACTGTTCTGGTGGGAGGACGAGGGTACGTACTATTTGGGACTCGACGGCTCCAAACGCCCCCTGCGGACAGTGGCGTCCAACGCCGCGCACCTGTTGTGGGCCGGCGTTGTTGACCCCGACCGGGCGCGCCGATGCGCGGCGCGACTGATGGAAGACGACATGTGGTCGGGGTGGGGAATCCGCACGCTGTCCAGGCAACACCCCTCCTTCAACCCGTTCTCGTACCAACTGGGCGCCGTGTGGCCGCACGACAACGTCATCGCGGCGGCGGGTTTCCGCCGCTACGGGCTCGACGATCTCGCCGCCAAGGTCATCCGGGGAATCTTCGATGCCGCCGATTGCTTCAGGTCGCGGCGCCTGCCCGAGCTCTTTGCCGGCGTGCACCGCGACGACGGAGGCTTTCCCACCCAGTACCTCGGCGCCAACGTTCCCCAAGCGTGGGCCTCCGGTTCGGTGATCCATGCCATGGACGTGCTGCTCGGCCTCGACGCCGATGGCCCGGGCCAGACGCTCACCGTCAACCCGGTCCTTCCGACGTGGCTCCAGGAGATACATCTCGAGAACCTGGGCGTCGGCAAGAGCAGGGCGAACATTGTCGTCTCACGCAACGAAGATGGCTCGGCCTCCCTTGACGTGCGCCATCACGGCGGGCTGCACGTCAGTCTGGCTCCCCAGGTCAAATGACAGACGCCGCGGTGGCCGCGGCGGTGCCGGCCAGACGGCCGAAGATGGTCGAGTCGCCGATGGACAATCCCGAGGCGTAACCGAACGAACAGATCCCCGCCGTGGCCCGGCCCGCTGCGTACAAGCCGGGGATGGGGGCGCCCGACAGATCCAGCACTTCGCCATCGACGGTCGTCTCGAGCCCGCCGAGGGTAAAGGGCGCATAAGGCGCTGCCCCTGCGCCCGCCCTGAGATCGAAGGCCCCGAGCGGAGCCACCAGCGGCCGGACATGGGCGGCGTCCTTGTGAAAGACAGGATCGAGCCCGGCCTCGGCATGGCGGTTGTAGAGCGCCACCGTGGCCTCGAGGGTGCCCGCCGCCAACCCCATTTCCGTTTCGAGCTCAGCGACCGTCTCGCACACCCATGAGGCTTCGAGACCCATCCAGTTGGGCTCGTAGCCCGCTTCATCTATCACGAGGAAGCACATGGCGTCGTGGTCGTACAAGGCCGCCTGCCCGACTCGGCCCATGTAGGTGTCCTCGTTGATGAACCGCTGTCCATTGGCATCGACGATGATGCCCTCGATGAGATGGCGTGGCGGGATGACGGGAAGCGATACCTCACCGGCGTGCATGTTCTTGACCCGCGCCCCGAGCGCCTGCGCCATTTCGATGCCGTGGCCATCATCGTTCTCGGTCCCCACCTTCCAGGTGCCGCGCAACAACGCCGGCGCATGGCGCCGAAGCATCTCGTCGTTCCAGATGAACCCACCGGTGGTGACCACGACGCCGCGACGGGCCTTGATCGTCACCTGCTCGCCGTAGCGGGTGGCCACCACCCCGACAACGCGACCGTCGTCGACGACAAGGTGCTCAACGCGGGTGTCATAGGAGACGCCGGCCCCCACCGTGACGGCCGCCTCGGCCAGGGTCTTCATGAGCAACCACCCCGTCGACCGCTTGGTCTTGGCCAGATGGCCGCGCGGCGCCGGGGTGGCGATCTCGTTGAACGGCCACGCGTTCTCGCCGCCGGACCACACGAGGCCTTCGGTTCCTTTGGGGGCCATCTGGGTCCCATCATCGAGACGGGCGTCGAACTCGACGCCTTGGGCGCCCAGCCAATCGAAATGCCCGAGGCTGGCCTCGGCGTAGGCCACGACCTTGGCCTCATCGGGCTCGGGCCCACACGCGGCAAGGAGGTAACGCGTCATGTTCTCGACGGAGTCCTCGAAGCCACACGCGATTTGCACGGCCGTACCGCCGCCGAGGTAGATGATGCCTTCGGCCAGCGCCGCCGCACCTCCGGCCCCCGAGGCCCTCTCAATGACGAGAACCTCGGCACCCGCCTGTCGAGCCGCGTGGGCGACACATGTCCCCGCCGCGCCGAACCCGGCCACCACAACGTCGGTTTCGGTATCGAACGCGCCGACCTCGGCCCGTTCCAGCGGCCGTACGTGGTCCCCGAAGGAAGTCGCCATAGGCCCGAGTCTACGGAGCGGAGGCAGCGGCTACGAGGTGGCCAGCGGAGTCGCCGGCAACTCGTAATGACTGAAGAACTGCCACATGGCCTCGTTGGCGTTCACCAACACCGTGCCGCGCCCGACACCGGCGAGAATCCAGGTGTTCATCGGCCCCGTGTTGTAGGTCGCCCCGGGCCACACGTGGCCGGACCCGGTGAAACGCCACAGTGCTACTTCGGCTCCGGACCGACAGTGCGTGTAGGTGAGCAGCGTGGCCGACTCTCCGGCCGATACGGACCCCGTCCCGACGATGGTCTTGCCGACGTTGGGCGTCGAAGAACAACCATCGGCCTTCACCCACTGATCGATACCTTCCATCACCGACAAGACGAGCTTGGGATTCGGATTCGGGTTGCCATTGAACAGCGCAATGGGATCGTTGACGCTATGGAACTCCAGAGTGGGCACGGCGCGGGTGGGGTGGATGGTGGGGAGCTCCACCTGCCCTGACACTGAAGCGATGGCGGCAAAATGATTGGAAGCCTCGGCGGCCAACGCGTACGCCATCATCCCGCCATTGGAAATGCCGGTGGCGTACACACGGCGAAGGTTCACCGGCGTGCGCTTGGCGATATCGGCGATGACCTTGAGCAAGAAGCCGACGTCGTCGACGTTGTTGGTCACAGGCAGACCGCAGCACTCCCCGGCGTTCCAGCCGTATTGCGCTTGCTTGGCCACCGGATCAGGGGTGAGCACCGTCGAGATGCGCGTGCCGTTGGGATAGGCGACCAGGTAGCCGTTCTGATCGGCGGAATTGTCCATCCCCGTTTGGATCTCCTCGATGAACCCGTTCTGGGTGGCGCCGGCAAGATTGAGCACCAGAGGTAATGGCTTGCCGCTGGCCGCCGCGGGGGGTACGTGCAGCAGGTAACTGCGCGCTCGGTGACCAAAAGTGAGATGGAACTGATACGAAAAAGGCGTGGGGGCCAGCTGAGCATGCGGCGTTGATGAGGGCGATGTGGCGAGGTACACCACCAAGGCGATGATGACCGCCATGGCACCGACCAGTACAGAGGCCGTGACCAGGCGACGCTGAGTCCGGTGGGCCATGGCCTGCTCGCTCCTCCTCGAGACAACGGCCGATTATCTCAGGTTGACCCGACGCCAAGTGGATCTGGCCTTTGCAACGTTGGACAATGCATCGAGGTGAACATCCACTGGACCCCCCGCCGGAAAGGGCGGGTCCAAAACCATCGTGCTACCCTCCGTGCGGTAACACGCAGCAAAACCGCCACTAAGGGGAAGCCGGTCCAATGCCGGCGCTGGTCCGCAACCGTAGGCGACTCGCCTCATCGATGAGCCGTGAGCCGGAATTCCTGAGTGGTGGGTGAGCTCCCACTGTCGAGACACAAGGACCGGGGCTCGGTGGTTCGTCATCCGTGACGGGTGAGGTGCTCCCGGGTCTGGCCCGGGAAGCGAGTACCCATGACCCGCCGTTGCCTCGGCCTTGATGATGTGCCCTCGACGCCCGCCCCGTCCGGCCTCATCGGAGTCACCACCATTCCAACACGACCGGTGTAACCCCGATCAAATCGTCTACGTGACCGGCCCACCCAAGAATCCAACTGCCGCGTCGAGCACCTCGACAGGTCGGAGCAGCTCACGGCTCACGCTGTGCGCGTTGTGCGCGCCGCTCGCCTTGTTGGGACCAGCCTTGATCCTGGCCCTGGCGCCGACTCCCTCAAGCTCCGCTTGGGCGGATCCCGTGGCGAGGTGCAGCCCCACGGTCGGCGTCATTGTGGCCGTGAACTTCTCTTATTGGGGTGGCGACGTCGAACGAGGTTGCGACGCCACGATGACCACCGGATACGGCGCGCTGCAAGGGGCGGGGTTCATCACGGCGGGCGATAATACGGACGGGCCCGCCTTCATCTGCAGGATCGACGATGAGCCACCGCCGTCGCAGGACCCGTGTGTCACGACTCCACCAGCGTCGGCCTACTGGTCGTATTGGCACGCCGATGCCGGGCAGAACACGTGGACCTTCAGCGAGCAGGGCGCCATGAGCTACCACCCGCTACCCGGCAGCGTGGACGCGTGGACCTTCGGCGCCGGGCGCCCGCCGCCGATTCCCCCCAAAGCGGTTATGGCCACCGCTCCCGATCCCGCCGGGACCGGACCATCGACAACCACCTCGGTGCCGGCCGCCACCGCGGCGGGACATGGAGAACCGGCCGCCCGAGGCGGCTCGAGTCCGAACATCGTCGACGTCGCCGGAGCGCCCATCAGAAAGCAGAACAACGGATCTCCGGTGGCGTTCATCATCGGTGCGGCCGTGGTGGCCGTGGCGGTGGCAGGCGGAGGGATCGCGGCGTGGCGACGGCGCCAGATACCGTGAGAGCGCCGCGCCCCAGGTCCCGCCGGCGTGGCACGGCCCGAGGCCGGATCCCGCGCACGCTTCACCCCATGGCCTGGTGGGCCTGGGCCATCGGACTGGCGACGGCGGTGAGCGCCACGACGAATCCGTTGCTGCTGGTGTTGGTACTCGCCGTGCTGGGCTATGTCATCGCCAGCCGCCGTGGGGAGGCGCCCTGGGCGAGGGCCTTCAAGTACTACTTGTACTTGGCGTTCACGGTGGTGGCTATCCGGGTGGTGTTCCGCATCATTTTCGGCGGTGACATCGAGACCGCCCATATGCACGTGCTGTTCAGATTGCCCCACATCCCGCTCCCGAAATGGGCGGCCGGGGTACAGCTGGGCGGTCCGGTCACTCTCGAAGCGACGATGTCCGCCTTGTGCCAGGGCCTGCAGTTGGGGTCCTTGTTATGTTGCCTCGGCGCCGCCAACGCCTTGGCCAATCCCAAACGAGCCCTACGGGTGCTCCCCGGCGCGCTCTACGAACTCGGCGTGGCGGCTGTCGTCTCGCTCAGCGTTGCTCCGCAATTGGTGGAGAGCGTGCAACGGGTGCGACGAGCTCGAAAACTTCGAGGCGGCCCCACCGGGGGCCTTCATGCATTGCGTGGGATTGCCATTCCCGTTCTCGAAGACGCCTTGGAACGGTCGCTGCGACTGGCGGCAGCCATGGACTCACGCGGATATGGACGGACAGCGGCCGCCTCACCAAGGCTTCGGCGAGCCACCGGCATCTTCATGATCGGCGGGATGTGCGGCTTGTGCATCGGCGTCTACGGGCTCTTTGGAAGCGCCGGCTCGGGTTCCTTCGGCCTCCCCACTCTTGTCGCCGGAGCGGCGCTGTGTTGCGTCGGGTTGGCGCTCGGAAGTCGTCGGGTGCGGCGTTCCAAGTACCAACCCGATCATTGGAAGATCCCGGAGCTGATAGTGGTGGCCTGTGGAGCGGTCCCGGCTGTCGTCCTTCTGGTCACCGCCAATTCCGGCGCCGCCGCCGCCCTCAATCCGTCGTTCGATCCTTTCACCTGGCCCTCGCTGCCGATCATCCCGGCGCTCAGCGTTCTGGTGGCGGCGGTGGCGGGCCTGGCCGCCCCACCTCCGCTACGCCGCACCAAGAGGAGCGATGAGCTCGAAGCTCCACCCGCGCCGGACGACACCGCCACGACCACGAGTCGGGTACGTCGCTCCGTGACGGTGTCGGCATGATCGAATTCGACCACGTGTCAGTCACTTACACCGACGCCCCTGGCGCGGTGCTGCGAGACGTGAACCTGCGTATCGACGAGGGAGAGCTTGTCCTCGTGATCGGTCGCACCGGGGCGGGGAAATCCACTCTGCTCGGCACCATCAACGGGTTGGTGCCGCATTTCACCGGAGGAACGCTGGCGGGGCGAGTGGTGGTGAACGGGCGCGATACGCGGACCCATCCGCCGCGCCAGCTTTCCGATTTCGTCGGTGTTGTGGGCCAGGACCCGTCGTCGGGATTCGTGACCGATACCGTCGAAGAAGAGTTGGCCTATGCCATGGAACAGCTGGCCATCTCTCCCGAGGTGATGCGCAAGAGAGTCGAGGAGACCCTCGACCTCCTCGGTATCGCTGATCTGCGGGAGCGTCCCTTGTACGAGCTCTCCGGTGGCCAACAGCAACGGGTGGCCATCGGAGCGGTGATGACGGCCCATCCGCGCGTCTTGGTCCTCGACGAGCCGACCTCCGCCCTGGATCCAACCGCCGCCGAGGAAGTGCTGGCCGCGGTGACCCGGCTCGTGCATGACCTCGGTGTCACAGTAGTGCTGGCCGAACATCGCCTCGAACGGGTCGTCCAGTATGCCGACAGTGTCATCGAGATCCGTGGTGATGGCTCGGTGTCGATGGGCGCTCCGGCGCGTCTGCTCGCCACCGCGCCGGTGGCGCCCCCTGTCGTCGAGCTCGGTCGGCTGGCCCGGTGGGACCCTCTACCGCTGACGGTGCGAGACGCCCGCCGCCAAGCGGGGTCCCTGCGCGACCGCTTGGCACCCCTGGCGGTTCCCCCGCCTCGGCGCGCCGCGCCGCGCCGGCGCGATGGCGTGGCCTTGCGCGCCCGCAACGTCACGGTTCGCTTCGGGGCGCAGGTCGCGGTGCGCGGCGTCGACCTCGACCTGGCCAGGGGCGAGGTGACCGCCTTGATGGGCCGCAACGGGTCGGGGAAATCGTCACTGCTGTGGGCGCTGCAAGGATCGGGCCCACGCCACAGCGGCTCGGTGTATGTGACTGGGACCGATCCCAAGTCGGTGTCGGCGGCCAACGCACGTCGTCTGGTGGGTCTCGTGCCCCAGACCCCGGCCGATTTGCTCTACCTCGATACCGTTGCCGACGAATGCGAGCAGGCCGACCGCGAGTCAGCCGGAGCTTCACCGATGACAGCCCGAGAACTCTTGGACCGGCTCGCCCCCGACATCGCCGACGGTACGCACCCCCGAGACCTTTCCGAGGGACAACGCCTCGCACTCGTCCTCACCGTCCAACTGTGCGCCGCACCCCAGGTGGTGCTTCTCGACGAGCCGACCCGGGGTCTGGACTACGAGGCCAAGCGCTCACTCATCGGGATCATCGACGTGCTGGCCGCTCATGGCACCTCCGTGATGATCGCCACCCATGACGTCGAGTTCGTGGCCGCCGGCGCGGATCGCGTCGTGGTCATGGCGATCGGCGACATCGTGGCGGATGGACCAACCACCGATGTAGTGGTGGCATCTCCGGCCTTTGCACCCCAGGTGGCAAAAATCCTGGCCCCCTTGAAGTACCTCACCACGGACCAGGTCGCCGACGCCAAGCCGGCGGTCATCTGATGGCGGCGTCCCCCATCGTGATCCGGATCGGACGGCGGTCGCGTCTGATTATCGCCATGGCGTCATTCGTGGGGTTGGTGGCGTTCTTCTGGCCCTTTGTCATCGCGCCGGGAAGGTTTGGCGACACCGCCATGGCGCCATTGATGTTCGGAGCACTGCTCGTTCTCGTCCTCGCCATCGTCTTCTCCGAGATCGCCGATGGGGGCATCGACGCCAAGGCGATCGCGATGCTCGGTGTCCTCTCGGCCGTCGGGGCCGCTTTGCGCCCCCTTGGTGCCGGTACGGCGGGGATCGAAACTGTCCTGTTCACCCTCGTCATCGCCGGACGGGTGTTCGGGGCCGGGTTCGGATTCACCCTGGGCTGCACCACGCTGTTCGCGTCGGCCCTCCTCACGGGGGGCGTGGGGCCATGGATGCCCTACCAGATGTTCGGATGCGCCTGGGTGGGACTGTTGGCGGGGCTTCTGCCCCGAGCCTCGGGGCGCCGGGAGATCCTGATGCTCGCTGTCTACGCAGCGTTGGCCGGGTACTTCTTTGGCTTCATGTTGAACCTGTCTTTCTGGCCCTTCTATGTCGATCCCCACAGCACCATCGCGTATTTGCCCGGCGCGTCCTTTGCCACCAACGTGGGGAGATATTTGGTATTCGACGGAACCACGTCCTTGGGCTGGGACACCGGTCGAGCCATCACCAATTTCGTGTGCATCATCGTCCTCGGCCCCGCCATGTTGGCCACCTTCCGGCGGGCCGCCCGCCGAGCGGCCTTCGAAGCTCCCGTCGTCTTCGAGGAATCCCGGTCATGACAATCCCGGTCATGACAATCCCGGTCATGACAGGAGGTTGCTCGTCGCCTGCTCCTTGGTGACCACCAGGCGTTGTCGCCGTCACCAAGATTTCGTCTGAGGCCGACCTTCTCGTCGCGTGTGGTTCACCTTGGCTTATTACCGTGCCCTGTGTGGATGCCGAGGTCACCGAGATCGCCCCGCCAAGGCGGCCTCACCTTTCCCTGGTCCACGGCGGAGCACGGGCGACAACCCACCGGGCGCCACGCGACGCACGGAGTTCCTCGGCCCCGCCCGGCTCGACGGGCCCGGTGCTCTACATCAACGGCGATTGCGAAAGCCGGATCATCCTCCGGCGCATCACGCGGCGCTGGCGCCGTACCAGGCTGCTCGTGGCCGAAGGCGGTTATGCGGGACTGCGCACGGTGCTCGGCCAGGGGCCTCGGCTCATCTTGCTCGATGCGCATCTTCCTGACTGTCAGAGCATCGATGTGATGATCCGCATTCGAGAGACGGCGCCCCTGGTTCCCGTCGTCGTTTTGTCCAACAGCCCCGACCCCCAAGAGGAGGCTCGTTTTGTGCGGGCCGGGGCCAGTGCGTACGTCACCAAGCCCCTGAATGTGGTCCAGTTCGACGCCACCGTCATGATGCTGCTCGAAGCCGGTGCTCTTCGATAGCCATGGATGCACTCATCTCGAGGAACAACGCTGTCGGTGGCTGGAAACTCGAGCACTTCAAGGTCCGACTACGAAAGTTTCCCAAGGGCCGGATATGCCGGGAGCTCGACTGCAAGACATACCTTTCCATCTACAACGAGAGTTGCTTCTGCGCTCGCCACGAGCCTCCTTGGACGTGGACATCACGGTGAGTTGAGCTGGGCAGGACTGAGACGCCGCTCATCGGATACAAGAGCCCGTCAGTGCAGAGGCGGGCGGGCGCAGAGGCGGGCGGGCACAGTGGCCTTACGTCAAGACCTTTCGGAACGGATCTGTTCGTCGAGTCGCCCCACCAGTGTCGCCGGGGCCACGGTGCGATAGGCGTCCTCGCAGAACATGGCGACCTCGTCCCATGGCACCTTCCCGTCGAGGCGCACGCCCACCCACCCGCGCCGCCCGACATAGGGGGGCCGGAAGACTCGTTGGGGGACAGCGCCAACGAGCACGTCCTGAGCACCGGGGGGCGCCGCACACCAGAGGTGCGGGAACACGTGATCGTGGTGACCGGCCGGCCACAGCATGACGAACTGCTTCTTGACGAAGAAGGCGGGACTTCCGCGGCTCTGACGCTCGGTCACCTCCGGTAAGGCGAGGCAGATCGACCGTACGGATTGCTCCACTCCCCGATCAGCCACGGCCCCAGACTACAAACACGGCGCCGGCCCATCGTCGCCGTGCCCAGCTGGCCAGCCCATACGATCGATAGTCGCCCGACGACGGCGGTCGAGAGGCTAGAACTCACACCATGACGAAGGACGTGCCGGCCCGGCTCCTGACCGATCAACGCGGTGCCCGCTACGGCGAGATCATCGCCGTCTTCCATGATGGGGACCGTTTCTTTGCGCACGTCTACGGGACTCAAGGGCTCAACGACTGTCCACCCGAGTTGTGGGGAGCCCTCGACGGCACCCACATCGCCAGTGACCTCGGCGCGCTGATCGTCAAGCTCAATGGACCACGGTGCTGGGTCATCGATGGCATCGGAGCCAAAGGCGAGCCCGTCGAGCCGGTGTTGCGCGAGTTCAATGGGATCCTCATGCGTCGGATCGCCGTCTTGGACCTGGGGGCCGACCCGTCGCAAGTTCCCTACACGGTCAGACATGTCGACCGCCGAGCCATCTTCTTCTTCGATGCGGGCACGATGGTCTACGAGTTGGTCGACCCGGACGGAGTCACGTATCTCATGCAGGCCTATTGCACCGGCGTCGACGCCCACCTCGATGAGCACAGCCTGGCTGACTTGGGCGATCGTCTCGCACTTCCCGTGGGCTGGAGCTTCGGCTCTCGGGTCATCGATGAGGAGCTCATCGTCGACACCTCGGCGACGATAGCTACCGTGCTCCAAGACGAGCTCGAGAACACCTACACGCTGCCTTACTGAGGCCCGACATTATGAGCGGTGATTCGAACCGACGATCGAGGCGCCTGAGATGGGCCTACGTCTCGACGGCGTTCGTGGTTATCGTGCTGGCCGAAGCGCTCGTCTATGCCCTGATGAAATCGAAAGGGGTGTCGACCACCGGAGATGAACCGCATTACTTGATTGCGGCCAAGGCGCTGAGCCACTTTACGATCCATCCTCTCGGGGCCTACAAGGTCGACCTGAGAACACACCAGATCTTCAACTGGGCGCCCGGCACGAAACCCAGCAACCTCAACTTCCAGCTCTTCAGTGGCCCTCACGGGGCGGTGAACATACATAATTTGGGCTTGTCCGCCCTGCTGGCGCCGTTCGTCGCCATCGGCGGGGCCAAGGTGGGACGGCTCGCCATGATGGCCCTCGACACAGCCGGGTTCATCTATGTCTTCACCCGGGCCGCCGGATTGGCTCGTTTGAACAGCAGAGCCAAGGTGGTCTTCGCTTTGGTACTGGCGAGCCCCGCCATCTGGTTGGCCGGTACGCAGATCTACCCCGACCTACTCACTGGCATAGTGATGACGTGCGCGCTGATGGACGTCGGCGCCATCGAGACCCGGGGGCGCCTCGATGCCCTTGGGATCGGCGTCTCCGGCTTCTCGGTTGCCATTCTTCCGTGGCTACACCAGCAGAACTTCATACCGGCGGTCTTCCTCCTGATCGCCTTTGCGGTGGTGGCCGCACGGGCCCGCCTGTGGCGTCCCTTCGTCATCATCGGCGTGGTGTCGGTAGCGTCTTGGCTACTGCTGGTGGCGTACAACGTCTACGCGTACGGCCATGCTCTGGGCCTCCCGCAACCGTTTCCGTCGCTCAACGGAGCAGCAGTTACCGACATCCTCGGGTTGCTGGTGGACCGCCATCAAGGGCTCTTCGTGCAAGTCCCCACTGCCGCGCTCGGCCTCGTCGGCCTCTGGATGGGAAGACGAATCGCTCCGGTCGCCGTAATCGCCACCGTGGCGGCGGCGGCGTCGTTGCTCTACCTCAACGGCACCTTCATCGGCGCCCCCTACGGCGGCACCAGTCTGGCCGGGCGCTTCGAGTGGTCTTCGTTGGTGCCTTTACTGGCGTGGTGCCCACTGGTGATCGCATCGGGCAGTGCTCGCGCCCGACTGTGGGTACTGGGAGGTGTGGCCGGCGCCTTATGGATCTTCGAATCGGTACCGATACTGCTCGGCGACCATATCTATTACAACCAGTTGACCGGCGGTGCCCCATGGGACCCCTCGACGTATCCCGGGTGGTGGGGTGGCTTCGACCGGCTCCTCCCCGAGTTGGTTCCTGGCGGCCGGCTCTTGGGCGTGCCCTGGTTCGGCTTCCCCGTGGCGCTCCTCATACTTGGTGGCTTGGTCCTCGTCGCTGGGGGCTTCACGCGACTCAGACGAGACGCCATGTTCCGGTTGGCGATCGGATCCCTGGCGGCCGTCATTGTGCTCGGTGTGCTCGCCAACGTGGCACGGCTGCCTTTGCCCAGCACAGCCTTGACCCTGACCGCAGAGCTGGGTGGACCCCTGCGCGCCGCTACCCCGACCGGCGCCACCCGCGCCGTTGCCATGGTGGGCGTCGGCGCCGGCAGCTACGACGTCAAGGTGGCCTACACCCTCGACGGCGCCACCGGGTCGGCGGGGTTCGCCGCCTTCTGCAAGGTTGCGGGGGCGAGCACGATGGCGCCGGGAGCGCCACCCGACACCGTTCCCAGGACGGGATCGCACGTGGTAACGCTGCCTCTGCGCTGTCCACCCAGCATCATCGGCTTCGACATGAACGTGGAGAAGTCGACCACGCTCGTGGTCGACAAACTGTCACTGACCAAGACCGCCAGCGGGTAGCCGCTTACGGGGACAGCCCGGCCGAGTGCGTGAGTTGCGCCGCCACCGACTCGGGGTCCGCCAAGCCGATGAGGAACTCGTCGTAGGCGGCGTTTTCCAGGAGAATCCGGACACCTCGGTGCGTGTCGTGATGGACGACGGCGAAGATCTTGGCGTCGCGGCTCGTGAACGTCCCGATGGCCACGACGCCAGGAACGCCGGTACCCACACGAAATCCATGCACGGCTCCAATGACGTCGTCGAGTACCTCCACGCTTTTGACGGCGGACAGAGGAACCCTCGGTTCGCCGTGGGCTGCCTCGACCTTTTCGATCGTGCGAAGCTGGACAACAAGATCGTCACCTTCTACCACCAGCTCAGCCATCCTCGAGTCCCTCCATGATGCCAGTACCCATAGTTTTGCAGCCACACAGCCGATAAGGCGCGCATCGATCCACCCGAACCGAACGACATCGGAGCACACACCCCATGGCCCGCGACCTCGTTGCTCTTCTGGCCCAACTCGACCTCGACGAAAAGGCCGCGCTGCTGGCCGGCGCCGACCTCTTCTCCACCGTCGCCGTGGATGGACGTGCCATACCGTCTGTTCGACTCACCGATGGGCCCAACGGCGCCCGCGGGGCGGGTCTGATCGAGGTAGGGGCCAGTGACCAGACCCTGACGGCCGCGTGTGTGCCGTGCGGGGCCGCTCTCGGCGCCACCTGGGACCTCGCCCTCGTCGAACGGGTCGGCCGGCTGGTGGGAGAAGAAGCCCGCACCAAGACGTGCCGAGTCCTGCTGGCACCAACGGTGAACCTCCACCGTTCCCCTTTGGGGGGCCGGAACTTTGAGTCGTATTCCGAGGATCCGCTGCTCGCCGGCCGCATGGGAGCTGCCTACATCCGCGGCGCCCAGTCCGCCGGGGTTATCTGCACCGTCAAGCACTTCGCCGGCAATGAGTACGAGAACGACCGATTGATTGCAGACTCGATCATCGATGGGCGCGCCCTTCGTGAGCTCCACCTCCTGCCTTTTGAAATAGCGGTGAAAGAGGGCGGCGTAGCCGGGGTCATGACGAGCTACAACCGGCTCAACGGCGCATACTGTGCCGACAGCCGGTGGCTCGTAGAGAAGATCCTGCGCCAGGAATGGGGCTTCGAGGGCATCGTCATCACCGACTGGTACGCCTTCGCGGACACCCGCCAGGCCCTGAAGGCCGGCCTCGACCTCGAAATGCCGGGACCCGGCCGAGCCTACGGTCCGGCTTTGGCCGAATCAGTGCGCAGCGGTCAGGTTCAGGAGTCGCACGTCGATGCGGCGGCACTGCGGCTCTTGGCGGCATTTGACCGAGTGGGGGCCCTTGACGACGACCCCGACGAGAAACCACAGGCGCGCGACAGGCCCGAGCACCGGGTGATAGCTCGCCAGGCGGCCATCGCCAGCACTGTTGTGCTGACGAACACCGGGGTACTCCCCTTGGACCGGGTCCAGTTGCGGCGGATTGCCGTCATCGGTCCCAACGCGGGGCGGGCTGTGATCATGGGTGGTGGTTCAGCGAGCGTGCCCGCTCATTACCTCCGCAGCCCCCTCGACGCGCTGCGAGAGCGCCTCGGGACGGACGTGGAGATCGTCCATGAACCTGCCGTGGACTTAGCCCGGTCCAGCCCGGAGATTCCCGGCGCGTCGCTCAGTTTCGATGGGAAGCCCGGCATGAACGTTGAGTTCTATCGACAAGACGATTTCGGCGGCGACGTCGTGCACACGATGACCAACGACACCGGAGCCGTTATCTGGTTCGGCTCGACGCCGCGACGAGTGGGGCCGAGCTTCTCCTTTCGGGCATGTGCCGACCTCATCGTCGAGGAGGCCGGGCGCTACACGATCTCGCTCGTGCAGACGGATCCGGCTCGCCTGCTCGTCGACGGCACCGTCGTCCTCGATGGATTCAGCCAGCCGTCACCACCAGGCCATGAGTTCTTTGGCCTGGCCAGAGAGGAGCTCACATGGACGGCCGATCTCGCCCCCGACCGGCCCCTGCGCATCGAGGTTCAGTCCACTGTGCTCGCACCGGCCCTGGTGACGGGGGCCAAGGTGGGCATCCGCCCATCGCCACCCGCTGACGGTATCGATCGCGCCGTGTTGGCGGCGAGCCACGCCGACGCGGTGGTGATCGTGGTGGGCACCGACGCGGACTGGGAGAGTGAAGGTTTCGACCGCGCCTCGCTGCAACTGCCGGGGGCCCAAGACGAGCTTGTCGAACGAGTCCTCAGCGTGGCTCCACACGCCATCGTCGTGCTGAACGTCGGGGCCCCGGTCGCCGTGCCGTGGTCCGCCCAGGCGGGCGCACTGGTCCAGTGCTGGTTCGGGGGTCAGGAGATGGCTGACGCACTCACTGACGTTTTACTGGGCGACGTCGATCCCGGAGGTCGCCTCCCGACGACGATGCCCTTCACGCTGACCGACAACCCCTGCTGGGGAACCATGGGGCCCGAAGGTGGGCGCGTCCGATACGCCGAAAGCATCCTCGTCGGTTACCGATGGTACGAGTCGCGAGGAATCCCCGTGGCGTTTCCCTTCGGCCACGGATTGTCGTACACGACGTTCGACATCGGTGCGCCTGAGCTTTCGACCACCACCATGGAGCCAGGCGGAAGTATCAATATTCGGGTGCCGGTGACCAACACCGGCAATCGGGCCGGCACCGAAGTCATACAGGTGTACGTGGCCCCCATCGACGCCCGTGCCTTCCGGCCGCCCAAAGAGCTCAAGGGTTTTGCCAAGGCCGAGCTCGCCCCCGGAGAATCGACCACCGTCGAGGTGCGACTCGACAGCCGAGCGTTCGCCCGCTGGGCCGATCCCGATCCGGCGTTCAAAACTCTGGCCGCGCAGCTCGCTCGTGACGTCTTTTGGGCGCGCCGGCCGGGCGGCATCGAAGAGCCGGGCTGGACGATGGACCCGGGTCGCTACGAGATCCACATCGGAAGGTCATCGGCGGAGATCAGCCATGTCATCGAGGTGCAGGTTCCTGTCGGCGGCACGCTCGACAGATAGATCGCCTCGGACACCCAGCGGCGGGGACGGTTAGGTTTCCCCGATCAACACCCGCGCCTGCCCCGGAGCGATGACCAAATCGTGCAGGTCCCCGCCCACCTCGAGTCGGCTCGACAGTCCGAGGCCTCCGACCTTCATCGGTGCAAACCCAGCCGTGCGGATCAACCGCTCGACCTCCGTGCCGGCCCGGTCAATGTCCGCGGCGTAGAAAAGCACCGCCGGCTCAGAAGTCCGGTTCCCAGCCGGCTCCAAAAGATCCGCCGACATGGTCCCAAACGCCATGGCCAAGGGCGTGGCGGCCGGCAACCAGCCGGCGACCACTTCACCGGAGGCCTGCCCTGGTGGCAAGACGCGTTCGGTGTTGCCTTGTGCATCGGTGCTGAGAGGATTGCTCGGGACGACCACGAGCGTGTCGGTGAGCGAGTTGGCGATCTCGTCTATGACACCTTTGAGCACGGTGAAGCGCAGGGCAAGGACGACGGCGTCGGCGCCGGACAACGCGTCGAGATTGTCACCGGCAACTACGGCAAGTTCCCCGATGTCATGAGCCAAGGCCCGCGCCGCATCGCTGCTGCCACTCGACAGCCGCAGGGTCTCACCACCCGCGGCCAGTAGGCGCGCAATGACCGATCCGAGCCGTCCGGTGCCGATAATCGCCGTGGTCATGGCTAGGACCCAATACCGGGCGCACCTGACGGCCAGTGAGCCGGCGCCCAGTCCCCGGCCGGGTCAGTCGTCTGCCCGACCTCGATGAGATGTCCATCGGGGTCGCGGATGTAGCAACGGATCTCGTACTGATGTTGCTTCGGCGGTGTCAGGAAGTGGGCGCCTCGGGCGCTCCATTCGGCGTAGACGGCATGGATGTTTTTGACCCGGATGTTGAGGAAGCTGCTGACCCGATCGGGATCAACCGGCGTTTCCAAGGTGACCTCAGGCTTATCGTCGGTGGGGCCTCCGCCGACATTGATGATGATCCAACTGTTGGACAATGCGACATAGGTCACGTCTCCGGAGAAAGCCAACTTGCCGCCCAGCACTTCGGTGTAGAAGCGCCGAGAGCGCTCAACGTCGTCCGAGACGATGAAGTGGGCCAGCACGATTTCTGCATCGGGGGGTGGGGACTCGGCCATCTGACGCCTCCATGTGGTGGTTCTCCGCCCCACTTACCGAGGGCTTGCGGCTGATGCTAGGGCACTCTCTGCAACACCCATAGAACGACCGAGAACTCTTCACGGCGGAGTCCTGATGGGACGGTAGACGGCTATTGATGCCTCCCACCCGAGGCTTGTTCCAGCCCCCTCGTCTCAGGTTCGACGCTCACGTGCTGCCACCGGGACACCTGGTGCTGGCACGACTTCACCACACTGGCTATCGCCCTTGGTCGCCGCACGCCGATCGGCCACACTGGGACTGGAGGTCCCTGTGGAAGCTCTCTGGCTGGTGTTTCGCGCCGAGTGGCGCCGTCGATGGCGGTCATGGCTCGCATTGGCCGCGCTGGTCGCTCTCGTCGGAGGCGTAGTCCTCGGCGCAGCCGCCGCGGGGCGGCGCACAGCGTCGGCGTTCCCGAACTTCGCCGCGGCCCACGGCTTCGACGCCGCGGTCTACACCGACGAGAGCACCCCGAATATCGCGGCGCTCCCCGAGGTCGCCCACTCCACCACCATCTTCGGTGTGGACACCGGTGAGCCCGAGTGTCGCTGCACAAGACCGATTAATCCCACCGAATTGGGCGTGATCGTTGCCCCGTTGACGGGAAGGACTGTATTCAAGCTCATCTCGGGCCGGCTCCCCGACCCGGCCGCCACCAATGAGGTCCTGGCCTCGTACACCTTGCAGCAAGACGATGGGGTGCACCTCGGCTCGGTCATTCGCGTACCGATGTACGCGCGTTCACAGACGGCGGCCTACAACGATGCCACCGGGGCGCTGCCGGCGCCGACGGGCCCCACCGTCTCCTTGCGAGTGGTCGGCTTCGAGGCCAGCGAGTACGAATTCCCGTCGGGATCCACACCAAGTTACGACTTGTACGCCACGCCGGCCTTTGCTCGCAATGTTCTCCCTCGCGTGGCCGCCGGCAATGTGTACTTCGTCCGGCTCCGCCACGGCGCCGCCGACCTGCCACGTTTCGGCCAGCAGGTTAGCGTCATGGGCGCGGAGGCCAACCCCGAGGACGGGGTCATCACGTCGGTCGAATCGGCGATCCATCCGCAGGCCATCGGATGGTGGATCCTGGCTGGGTTGGCAGCCCTGGTCGGGATCGTCCTGGTCGGGCAGGCGCTGCTGCGCCAGAGCATTGTCGAGAGCCAGGATTATCCGGCTCTGGCCGCCCTCGGAAGCAACCGAAGGATGCTCGTGGCCGCTGGCATGGCGCGCACGTTGGTCGTGGCTCTGGCGGGCGCGGCCGGTGCGATCGTGGTGGCCACGGCGCTATCACCAATCGCGCCGCTCGGCGAAGCCCGCGACGCTGAGAGCTTCACCGGACTGACCTTCGACCCGCTCGTCATCGGACTGGGGACACTTGCCATTGTGGCCGTCGTGGTCGCCCTGGGTGCATGGCCGGCCATCCGGGCGAGCAGACCTTCGACGGACGGCGGTCACGGAGCATCGGCCTCCGTCTGGGTGACACGTCTGGCTGCTCTGGGAGCCCCACCCAGTGCCGTCATTGGAGTGCGCGATGCCCTGCAACGACGAAGTGGCGGGGGCACGGTCCCCGTGGGCTCGGCGCTCATGGGAACGGTCCTGGCGGTGGTGGCACTTTCGGGGACGGCGGTGTTCGGGGCCAGCCTGTCGCATCTCACGGCCACGCCACGACTCTACGGAGACTCCTTTCAGCTCAACTTCACGAATCCCGACGGGACGGGGCCAGACGCCGCGTTACTGCGAAACCTCGAACACAACAGCGCCGTCACCGGCATCACCGAAGGTCTTGCCTTCGAGGTATCTGTCAACGAGGTGCCTGTGGGAGCCGTGGCGGGAACCCCAGTGATGGGATCCCTCCTTCTGTCCTCGGTCAGGGGGCATGTGCCCACCGGCGACGGCCAGATCGGCCTCGGAGCGGTGACGATGCGCCAGGTCGGTGCCCATCTTGGCTCGGTCGTCAGCGTCAGCTTGCCTTCGCCTTCGGGAGCAAAACGAACAGGATCGTTCCGCGTTGTTTCGCAGATCTCGTTTCCCGTGCTCGGCGGTACCGTGGGACTCGGTAATGGCGCGGCCCTGACCCAAGCGGCGTATCTCAATACCGCCTGTCCGTCAGGCCCGGGCAGTGCCGCCTGTCACCACGCGTTCTCGGCCAGTCTGGCCAGCGGCGGGATTCTGGTGAGCGTCGTCCCCGGGGCTCGGGGCCGAGCGGCAGTGAGCCACTACCTCGATTCCTACCGGACGATCACCGCTCTCCCGGTGACGCCGACATCCTTGGTGAATTTCGGCGAAGCGGTGAACTTTCCATTGATCTTCGGTGCGATGTTGGCCGTGTTCGGTGCCGCCACGTTGGTGCACCTGTTGGTGGTGAGCGTGACACGGCGCCGGCGGGAGATCGGCCTCCTGAAATCACTGGGCTTCGTCAACAGCCAGGTGGCCTCGACGGTCATTTGGCAAGCCACCACACTGGCCCTAATTGGAGTCGTGATCGGCACACCGATCGGCATCGTGATCGGCCACGTCGTGTGGAATGCATTCGCCAACAATCTCGGCGTCGTCCCGGTGTCGGTCGTCCAGGTCTGGCTCATCAGCGTCCTCATAGTGGGCGTCCTGGTGGTGGCCAACCTTCTTGCCGTTGTCCCCGCTCTCGTGGCCACGCGTTCTCGCCCGGGGCAGTTGCTCCGGACGCAGTGACCTTTGCCACAGGCGAGAGGCGGATCGTGGGCCCTGGTATCGGCCAGCCGGCTGGAGGATCAGAGGATCTCAGGTAGTTCGCCAACAATGCGCCCAAAGCCAAGACGTTGCGCCGTCGCTCGGGCGGACGCGGCAAATTGGGCGGCGCGCTTAGAGCGTTCATTGGGACCTGGGTTGGAAAGTAGACGCGCTGAGGCCAGTTCCGCCTCGGCTCTCCAAAATGGCGCGTCCATGAGGTCGGCAACGGTGATCGCCTGATGAAACTGAAAGTACGCCGCGTCGATGTCACCGAGTGCGGCGCTCAGGAGCCCGAGCCAGTAGTGGGCACTGCCCAAAACGGCGCCACCTGATCCAAACACGACCACATGGTCCCGGCAGGGCAGGAGTAGCTGATGCAAGAGTCGCTGGAGCTGATGGTCCGCGCTGCGAGCGGCCACGCCACTAAACAATGCAACGGCGCCAATCCAAAAGACGTCACGACGAAGTCCGGACCCGTCGTCCCCCAGGGTCTTCCACACGATCTCGGTCGCCGAATCGTGGCTCTCAGCCTCTGATAGCGCAGTGGCGGCGAGGGCCGCGCCGGCACGAAACACCGAATCTGGTCTATGGATCTTGCGTAAAAGGGGAAGCTCCTCGGCCAGACGAGCCTGTTGATATCGGATGACGAAGCGTTGCAGTATGAGGGCTCCATCAGAGAGCTGCTCGAGCTCGTGTCCACGTAACGCAGCACCACGTGCCATCTGGTCCGCCGTTGACAGGTTGCCGTGGAGGGTGGCTTCCGTGGCTCGAAGCGCCATGGCCCAGTAGATGTCCCGAGGGCTGCCCACCACCGACGCCTGCTCCTCGTAGCGGGTCAGGACATCATGAAACTCCACAATCTCGGCATTCTCGAGGAGGTCCGACAGCAGTGAGCGTTGGAGCAAAAGTGATAGCTCTCCGGGAGGTCCAGTCCGCAGCACCTCGTCGCAGGCAGAACGACTCAAGGCCAGACGGGTCGATCGCGCCGATGGGTCATGCGTCGACCACCGATGAAGGGCGACCTGGGCCGCCGCCTTCGCCTCGCGGTCATCCAGATTGGCAGCGATTTCCACGGCCTGACGCGCCACGTAACCCTCACGTTCGGCGTCCACGTAATAAAGATCGGAAGCGATTCCAGCGAGGAGCCGGACGCGCCTGCCATCGTCAGTGTCGTCCAGCCGACCGAGGGCTTCTTCGAGCAGTGGCAGTGTCGCAGCCTGGTAGTCCGACCCTGCGCTCCAGGGCCCGTCGGCGGCAAGGGCTACATCAGCCAACAAGGCTGGATCGCCGATGCGCCGCGCCGCCTCGGCGGCGGCCACAAACGCCTCTTGGGCGCGACTCGTGTGTTTATCGAGTCCGTAAGCCCGACCCAGGGCGAGCTGAAGCTGCCCCCATGCTCGGTCGTCCCTCTCGGTACTCTTCTGCAGCTCCACGGCCCGTTCGTACCAGGTGACCGCTTGGGAGAACATGAGGTGCCGTTCTGCGTCCACGCCAGCCTGCTCTGCGTAAGCAGCCGCTTCTCGATGGAGTCCGAGTGGAGCCGCTTCGCAGAAGTGGCGCGCCAGAGTGGCAATCCGCACGCTTGCGCCGGACTCCTGCGACATGGCAACCGCTATCCGTCGATGGATCTCCATGCGCTGCGCCTCAGGAACGCCTACATAGACGGCATTACGGACAAGGGAGTGTGGAAACATGAAGCGCTCAAAATCATCAAGATCTTCCACCAACAGGCGCACGGCCAGGCATTCCTCAACGGCATCCATGACTGCTTCGGGGGCCGTGTCACACACGTCGGCGAGCAGCCCCGTGGTGATCCCCTCGTTGAGGACGGCCGCCACCTCGAGGACGCTTCGACTTGATTGGGTCAAGCGTTCCACCCTTCGATGTATCAGGGCGCGCACCCCCGCCGGGGCGAGTTGGGAGAGCGCCTCGAGCACATCATCATCGGTGGCGTGCTTCAGCAACTCGTCATCGACCTCGCGGAGCAGCTCCCGCAGGAAGAACGGGTTGCCGCCGGTGATGTCACAAAGCGTGGAGGCATGGTCGGCCAAGAGCCCGGCCATCTCGGGAGGGGCAATGGCGTGCACGAGGCTCCGCACCTCGCCGTCATGAAAAGGGCGAAGGCAGTGGATTCGGCATTGAGATGGCGGCGCCAGTGTCTGGATCATCTCGAGGCGCTCCCCGCTGATGTCATCGTCTCGGTAGGTAGCCACAAACGAGACACCCGTGAGCGACGGATGCCGAATGAGGTGCCGCAGCAGCAGAAGCGTGGGCCTCTCTGCCCAATGCAGGTCCTCTATGACCACCACGGCGCCCGCGCCACCGCGAGCGAGCACATCGGCCAACGTCTCAAAAAGGCGGAACTGTGCCGTCCGGCGATCAACGTCGTCTTGGCGCGTACCAAGAGCAGCACTGCCAGGGTCGAAGAACGCCATGTCCAACGGGTCGGTTCCATAAACGTCCGCCGCGCCCGAGAGCCTGCGAAGCGTCCGCAGGATCGTGCCAAGCGGGGCATAGGGTTCTGACGGGTGGAGTTCGCACATACCCACCACCACGAGCCTGCCTTCTCGTTCTACTCGGTCTCCGAGCGCCCTAACGAGAACTGACTTTCCAATACCAGCCGGTCCAGCTACCAAATTAAGCGGTACTTGCTCGCTCGGCGCTGCGCATGTCTCACTAAACAGATCTCGGAACTCCTGGCGTCGTCCGATCATCCTCACCGTCGGAAGGTGCAGGTGAACGAGCCCTACTTCTGCTCTGGCAACGAAGTCGAGGCTGACCCGCTGGAGAAGAACATCCTCTTCGAGTCTCCGCAGCGCTTCCGAGGGAACCGTCCCCGACTCGTCAAGCCTCGTTGCCAACGCGGCATACGCCCGTAATGCATCAGGCGCCCGGGCACTTCGATACAGCGCAACCATCAGCCGGGCGGTCAGCGTTTCCCTCAAAGGGAATTCATCAATGGCAGCGGCCAGGACATCTATGACGAGCGTGTGCTCGCCCAGGGCAAGGCGGGCATCTGCCAATTCCTCAAAAGCAACTGCATGAAGCTCGTCAAGACGAACGATCTCCGAACGCCCTGCACTGAGATCTCTGACGTCGACGAGTGCGGGGCCTCGCCACAGGTCGAGAGCTTCTGTGAGCTGGGGAACGGCGCGAGCCGGGTCACCATCGGCATTGGCCCGGCGTGCCGCTTGTACCTTGCGCTCGAACCGTTCGGTGTCGAGCTCGTCAGGCTCGAGCCGCAACAAATAGCCGTGCGGCCCGGCAGGAAGCCGGGCACTGGGCGTGCTCGGGCTTCGATGAGGCTCCAACACGCCACGAAGGCGGCCAAAATGAACGCGCAGGGCGGTGGCGGCGCTCGGAGGGGGGTCTCCCTCCCACAACTCCTCTATGAGCTGCTCCGTTGGGACAGGGCTATTGGCTCGGATGGCAAGGAGGACGAGTAGTTGCCGGGGCTTGGCGCCGCGTAACGCCAAAGGCGACCCGTCGTGTCGCACTTCTGTCGGACCGAGAACCTTTACGTCCACGACCTCCTCCACCTTTGGTTCCAGGAAGTTACACCACTGTCAACCAGGGTTGAAAACAAAATCCCGGTGACGGAACGCTCCCGCCCACCAGCTGTTTTACGCGCCCTTTACATCCCGCCAGGTAAAACAGCACCAGATCGCCTTCAGCCCCGGGGCCCCTCCCCACCGACCTAGCCAAGGACAAGGAGTACAGATGCCCACGCAGCCGTCGCCGACCGGTGCCCACCCTCGGCCGCGGGTACCGAGCAATTCACTGGTCATGGCCTCGAACGCGGCCTTGGCAGACCCGGACTTTCGTGCCAGCGTCCGGCAAATGCACGCCGAGGGCTACCCGCTCGTGAAGATGGTCGACGCCCTCGGCCTTGAGGACGACATGACTGCCCAGGTTCGCAAGATCCTCGAGGACCTTTCACCCGAAGTCGTGTCCAAAATCCGCGCCGCCATCCTCGTCATGCTCGACAGTACGGAATACGAGATACCTCTCAACTGCACCGTCACTGACGCCGAGCTCGACCGCGGCGATCCGGTCCACGTCGAGGTCGAGCCGGAGCAAGGAAGGCCGACGATTCACGTACGTCCTGAGTTATAGCGAAGGAGAGTTTGATTCGAGGGCTACTGGGCACTGATCACCGGTTCCAATGCGCTCGACTCTTCGTTCGCTGTCGCCACTTCGAACCTAAGTCCCAGTCTCTTCAACGCAAAGGCCGCCACCATGCCCCCAATCTCCGCCTTTGATCTCGAGCGGGCGGGACCTCCCGCGCCTCGTGATGCTGAGCGCACCGGACAATCGGTTCGCTCCTGCACGGGCAGGGGCCAACGCTCGAAAGATGGTGAAGCCACATGATGGAGGCGGAGCGGCTGCCTTCGTTGCTTGATTCGCTCAGTGAGGCTCTTGATCGACTCGTTCTGCGTCCGACCAATGAGGAACTCTTGGAGCGGCTCAGCCGACCATCTTGGTCGAGTTCAGCTGAGGACGACTTGATTGAAGCAATGATCCTGGCCATGACGGAACTGGCGACACTGCTGGCTGCCTTGCAACGTAGTTCTACGGACGCCATTCACCGTAGAAACCAATTCTCGAACTGACCGACATCGCGACTCTCGGCTTCTTATCTCCCCCTGTGGAGTCGGAGGTATGGCGTTGCTCTGAACTGGGCTGGACATTCAGCGGGCCCCTGAACATCGCAGATCGAGCTCCCCGGGTATCCCCACTCAGTGGATGAGGGAGGAAATACCCCAGGCGATCAGGACCGCGAGAACCAGCGTCGCAAGCACGCCTGCCGCAATAACGATCGCCTTCTTTGACATCACTACCACTGTGTAATCCGCTGAACAGTGCACCGTACGGTTGCAATTCGCCGGCTGGACTGAACGGACTTGCTTCAAAGCCCTCCGACCACATGGCGCCGGGGGGGCGAAGCGGATCGCACTCTTGACGTCTCGTCGGCTTGGAGCGGGTGCGCGTTCGATTTGTCGCTTGCCCCACATCCGCCAGTGTTGCACGTAGGCGGGTGGCGAGAACGACACGAGGTCAGCCATCCGCCTGAGAAGATGACGGCAAGGCGGTGATCGACCGCCCTCGCATGCATCGCCACATCTCGCCTCGACCCGATGCCCAACCGAGCTCAAATCGCCGTCGGGAGCGATCCCGGAGGGGGCTGACTGACTCAGCCTTAACAAGATGGCTGCTGTTATCGATCCTCCGGAACCCATTACGCCAAGACCGCTGATGTCGTCGAAGTGGCCTATCAGGTTTGAGGCCATGGTTTTCTTCGACCTCGTCGCCGGGCGACATGGGCACATACCCAACGACGCCATGTGGGACAGCGCCTCGGCTGCATTCGCTTCTTGGAACAGCTCGGATCTTTCGCTCGCAATATATGGTTCGATGCGAGAGGCACCGGAAGCTCCGACTCGCTCGGGCGACCAGTCACCTTGAACCTCGATTGGTGCATGGACGATATCGGCGCGGTCATGGACGCGGCGGGTGGCGAACGAGCTACATAGCTTCTGGACTTGAGGCATGACCCTCCGCCTACAAATCGCGGCCCGAAGCGATCCCGATCGGTGGTTCGTTGACCGAGTCTCAGGCAGGGACAGCGGGAGCCGGCAGGGACATTTGCGCGCTGCGGACGACAGCGCCCAAAGGGCGGACATGCCACCGCCTCCGATCGAAAGTCCCGACCTACCCGCTCTGCCGAGGTTCGGGGAGCTCGAGGGGCGCACCCTTTTTCCATGGCGTGGCATAGAGAACCCACGCCACCGCCGCCCCGAGCAGGACGACGCAGAGGATCCAACCGAGGGCGGTGGTCCCTACCCCGACGTATTTCAATCCGGAGGCGAAGATCACGAAGGTGATGACCGGACGGATGTAGCGGTCAGGGGCCCTCGACGAGATGAGGGATCCCACCACAACCGCCGGAATGCTACCGATGACGATCGAGGCGGTCACCGGCAGCTCGACATGGCCGAAGGCCAATGCACCTAGTGCAGCCGCAATAGTAAGTGGGACCGCCTGGGTGAGGTCGGTGCCCACCAGTTGGTTGGCCCCGATCATTGGATAGAGGAATAGCAGCAGCACGATCATGAGGGAACCCGAGCCCACTGATGTCATGCCCACGATCAGCCCACCGATCATGCCGATCACCACCGTGAGCAGCGGCCGTACCGTGACAGCGTGGACCACTCCGCCGCGGGTAAGACCCTTGCGGCGGTCAAGGTAAAAGCGCAAGAGCATGGCCGCCGCTCCGACGAGAAGGGCTGCCCCGAGTGCGGTCTCGATGGTTTTCTGCGAGCTCGTCGAGTGGCCCATAAGGCGCAACAGGTAGGCGCCGAGGAACGCCATGGGGACGGACCCAAGCACCATCCAGCCAACGAGCTTGAGATTGACCGTGCCCTTTCGGAGGTGCACTGCCGCTCCAAAGGGTCGCATGAAAACGGCGGCGACCAGGTCGCTGGATATTGCCGAGGACGGGCTGACGCCGAAGAGCAGGATCAGCATGGGCGTCATCGAGCGCGCCTCCACCGGCGCCGGTCATGCCCACCAAGAAGCCCACGACGGCGCTGCCGAGCACGATATACGGATCGATTTGCATGAGCGTCCCCCGGCGATCGTCCAGAGCGAGCCTGATCGCGCACGTCAACTTGCGGCCCCCCAGCCTATTTGCATTCCCCGCAGCAAACCGGGAGAAGACATCGAGGATCTCGATATTTCGGCCCAAGCAAAGGTGACCATTTTCTCAAAGGAAATATTGACCGAAGGTCAAAAGACAGTGTTGGACCCGTGGAAGAAGCGAGCGATCTCTTGAGACCTCGCGACTCGCCCTCGTGCGAATCTGGGGCGCCTCAAGATCTCAGCGAGGGCCCAGAGCAATCTGGAGGCGCCTCAGCACCAGATCTATGGAAGGATCGGCCGGCGTCACGGGGCCTGATATGCCATTGGCGGTCGACGTCTCTTGGAAACGAAAGGGGACCTTCTGGAACTCAGAGTCGTCGGCGCCGGAGTGGGAAGAACGGGGACGCATTCACTCAAGGTGGCACTTGAGCAGCTCCTCGGCGGCCCATGTCACCACATGACCGAAGTACTTGGCGATCCCGACCAGATCCCTCACTGGATCGATGCCATCGAAGGTCGCCTCGTCAACTGGTCCGCATTGCTGGTGAACTATCGAGCAATAGTTGATTGGCCTGGTGCTTCATTCTGGCGCGAGCTGTCTCAGGCCAACCCAGATGCGCTCGTATTGCTTTCGGTTCGTGATCCCGATGAGTGGTACCGAAGTGCCACGAACACGATCTTCTTGACATTCGACCGCATGCCGCCTGAGGTCGCACCGTGGATGGACGCGGTGCGCAAGCTCATGCGGGACCGATTCAGCGACCGCTTCGATGACTCCACAGCGATGATTGATGCCTACGAACGCCACAATGAGATCGTTCGTTCGGAGGTGCCGGCGAGGCGCCTGCTTGAGTGGAAGCTTGGCGACGGCTGGGACGCCATCTGCGAACGGCTCGGATTGCCAGTGCCCGCCGAACCATTCCCCGTGACGAACTCGACCGACGAGTTCCGCGAACTGATCGGCATCCCACCTCTGACGTGACGCCAATAGACCCGTGGCACGGGGGTTGGTCGCCTGGGGAGCCGCCATTGCGCTCGACGCGGAGGCTGCATCGCCTGCTATTTCGCGGCCCCTTGGCGATCGCTCGGGTGGGGGCCCGAGGTTCGGGGGCCACGTCCCGCCAGAGCCCCAGCCTGAGCCGGGCTCTGGGTTCCATCAGTGGGCGAGTACCTCTGGTGCTAAAGCTCCTCGCCTTCCCGTCCGTTTGCGACGCCGAAAAGCGAATAACCACGAAATCACACCGGCCAACCAGACACCAACTCGATCAGCTCCCCGGCCACCCAGAACTGCCGCGGCCGCCCGGCATGAGTTGGCTGCCTCTCGTACGGCTGGACGATCCCCCGATCGGCAAGCGTTCGAAGTGCAATCCGCCCAGAGCGTTCAGAAACGTCCAGGCGTGCGGCGATGAGATCAGAAGAAACAACCGGATGCTCGGCCAGGACGTCAACGGCCTTACGCGCCGTGGAATCCTGTCGCAGGTCTGCCAGCCTGTCGAGCCACGTCCGGATCACAGTGTCGGATCGACTGATCAGTGCCTCTGCGGCCTCACTGGAATGTTGAAGGGCGGCGGCGATCCAATCCACCCACGTATCGAGATAACCCAGCCGGAACATCGTGAGGCCGGCCAAGTAACCACCAGGGTCACGGGCGATGAAGACGCTCACCGGCGGCGTCACCGCGACGTCCAGCCGATGCGCCATGATCCAGCCGATCAGAATGCGACCGATCCTGCCGTTCCCGTCGACGTACGGGTGAATTGTCTCAAACTCCGCGTGAGCCACGGCAGCTTGGCTGACTGGGTCGATCTCCTCGTTGTTGATGAACTCGATGAGATCTGCCATCAATAGTGCGACGAGTTCGGGGGGTGGGGGGACCAATGCTGCGTCGCGGGGCGAGGTTCCCCCAATCCAGGACTGTCTCGTGCGGAACGCTCCCACCATTTCGGGCGGGAGGCTGCTGTCCCTCATGAGGCGACGATGCCAATTGTGCAGGTCCTCGATCGTCACAGCGCGCCGAGTGTCTCCGAGAGCCTCACCCACCGCGGCCAAGTTGTCAGCGATGTACTTCGCCGTCGGGTTCGTGCTGTCCCCGATCTCAGCGGCAGCCACCTCAACGAGAGAGACGCGTAGACCTTCGATGAAGGAGGATGCAATGCCTTCAGTCCTGAGTAAAAGCATGGCGATTGGTTCGAAGCGTGCTGCCTGCCGACTTGAAGGGTTCATTTACTCGTCCGGCGGCTTGACCAGGCACGACGAGTTCGGCGAGGCTCGCCACCCGTGGCGCTCTCCTTCCTCTACCGCTTCGTCCGCCGTGTCATCGAGGCGGTTTGGGTCCACCAGATGAACGACGTGGCTAAGGACGCCGAGATCCTCGTGTTGCGTCACCAGCTGGCCGTGCTCCAGTGCCAGGTCGCCCGTCCCCGCTTCACCTGGTCGGATCGAGCGCTCATCAGTCTCCTCGCTCGCCTGATCCCCCGTAAGCGGTGGGCGTCCTTCCTCGTCACGCCCGAGACGATCCTTCGCTGGCATCGCGCCCTCGTTCGACGACGATGGACCTACCCCCACCAGAATCCCGGCCGTCCGGCCCTCCCCCGCGACACCGTCGAACTGATCATCCGGCTGGCACGAGAGAACCCGCGCTGGGGCTACCTGCGCATCGTGGGCGAGCTGAAGAAGCTCGGTGTCGCCGTCTCCAAAACCAGCGTCGCCACGGTCCTGCGCCACCATCGCCTCCCACCTGCGCCACGGCGCTCGGGCCCCACCTGGAGCGAGTTCCTGCGGGCCCAGGCCAAGGGCATCTTGGCCACCGACTTCTTCACCGTCGACACGATCACCCTGCGGCGTTTCTACGTGCTCTTCGTGATCGAGATCGACCAGCGACGGGTACACCTGCTCGGCGTCACCGCCAACCCCATCGGCCCCTGGGTCACCCAGGTGGCCCGCAACTTCGCCTCCGACCTCGAAGACGCCGGGCGTCACTTCCGTTTCCTCATCCGTGACCGCGACACCAAGTTCACCGCCAGCTTCGACGCCGTGCTCGCCTCCATCGGCATCGAGGCCCTACGGACCCCGGTCGCCTCACCGAGGGCCAACGCTTTCGCTGAGCGGTTCGTTCGGACCGTCCGCCAGGACTGCCTCGACCACCTCCTCGTCGTCTCACGGCGGCATCTGGAGGCCCTGCTCGCCGAGTACGTCTGCCATTACAACGAAGCCAGGCCCCACCGCGGTCTTGAACTCGAGCCACCACTCCCCCGCCCGGCGACCTCGACGACCAGTGACGCCGAGGTCATCCGTCAGCGATCTCCTCGGCGGCATTGTCCTCGAGTACGAGCGCGCTGCCTGAGCGCAACCCTCATCGGCCGTACCGCCGACGGACCAACCCTGCGGCCAACGCCGCGACTGCGTGGGCCCCCGATCGAATGCCTCCGTCCGGTGCTTACCTGGTGACGCCCCGACCCTCGAACTGCGATTGAAGCCGGAGACACTTCGCGATCCGTGGCGACGATCGGACGCGTCCGATTATTTGGACTCTTCAGGCCTACAAGAAGGAGTTCAAGAATCCCGGCATCACCGAGTTCGTCGAAGTACCAGGGCGGGGCCACGCCCTCACGATCGACAGCGGTTGGCGCGAGGTGGCCGACCTCGCCTTGGCGTTCGTCCAACGGTTCGTATAAGAGGCGGCGCGTCTTCGTACGGGCCTGGCGCGATGATGATCGTGATCACGATCCCATTGGCCAGCCAGCGCTAAAGGTCGTTAGGGGGTCCATTTTCGGCCGTCGTTGGCAACTTGAACCCCAAACACATCCGTACAAACCTTTTCATCGAGAGCCAGCAGAGGCACCCAACGCAATTCGTCCTCAATCTCCTGGAATCGGACGATTGGATTGGTCGCCTGCGAAACCGAGCGGCTGAATTCCTTGTTGATGGCACCACGCGAAGTAAGCATCGCGAGACAAGGGCGGTACATTCTTTGAAGAGATCTTAATGCCAAGGGCTAATCCGGCATCTCCTTGTGCGTTTGGCCAAGAACCATCCACTGCTCGACGGCAACAAGAGAGCCGCCTGGGTGACGCTCGGAGTCACTTCCCCACTATCCGGTGACGCAACTCGACGAAGACCTCGGTGCCGACGATCTCCTCTAACTCCGGTCCGAGCGAGTCGATCACCTGACGGACGCCGGCGAAGGCCAACGGATCCTCAGTGCAGCACCACGCCATCGTCTCGCCCTCCGCGCCCCAATCGCGCCGTGTCCATCGGCGCACAGTTGCCACCTCGGTGTCATCAACACCCCCTTCCCAGTCCACTTTTATCGGCAACTGCCAGCACACCGAGGGCTTCCATTCGATGGGTGACTCGCCCATCTCGATGGCCTCCAGGTGGAGGGCACAGCCCGCGCCGCCGATGAAGCCGGGGCGGTTGAGGAAAATGCAAGCGCCATCGACAACCCGGGTGTGGGTGCGGGAATCGTGGCTGAAGATGCCTCCGTCCCGCGCCTCGGCGTGGTGCTCGAAGCGGGCCGGTGACAGGGTGGCCGCAAGAGCGGCGATCATTCGAGCTTCGTCCTCATCGCCAAGATCAGCTCCGATGGAGCAGCATCCGAGACCGAGATTCTCCGCTGGTTCGGGACCGATGCCTTGGCAACCCCGACCCCACAGACACTCCCACCTCGATGTCAGGAAGTCCCGGTCGAAGCGCCATACCGTGTCACCGTCGCGGATTTCCTCCATCTCCGGGTCCATAGGCGACGACTCTACGACGTGTCCGGGCCCGGGCCGGTTCACAGCACCGCCTGTCTCCTGGACGGTTACCCCGAAGAAAGAACGACCTCGCCGTAGGCGTCACAATCGGCGTTGTCGCACACAAAGTCCGAGTCGATGACATTCGAGAGGTCTGCTGGAAGCGCGGTGACGCCACAATGAGGACAAATGGGGGCGCGTCCCACGTCGGCGTCATCTTGCTCGGTCATCGTTTCCACAAGGATATGCGTTCCGGGACACGTCAGATTGTCCAGCTCCTTTCAGCAACGGAGGCCGGAGGGAGAACTGAGTGGGTTCCTGGGTGCCGCAAGTATCAAGCGTGGGAGCCTGAGACGAAGCCATCGGGCCATCGAACAAACATCGGTATCGCCTCGGCAATCGGGCGATACCGGCGAATCGTGTAATTGCGTGGACCGTGATGTAAGTGCCGATGCCGGATCCTTACGCAAGATCCTGAGATCCACAGCCAACCGCACGGTATCGCCCCCCGATCCTCAGACTCCGTCTCCACTGTTCTGAGCGGACATGTGAACTTTTTGGATCGCCGCGGATGCCGGTGTTGAGTCGGTAGTCAGGGGTCAACCAGCTATGGGAGTGACTACTTCCTGCCTTGGTCGGGCAGCGAAAGGCGCGTCCATCGTCGAGGGTCGGGCGCGTCTTGGACCCCTGCTCGTGGCATGACGACAAATAACCATCGTCGTTGCGCTCGGACTCGAATTGTGCGGCCATCAACCGCTTGAGAATGTGGTACGAAGCAGGCAGCGATCGCATCGGGCGCGCCACAGGGGCCTGATGTCAGCCCCTTGCACTGCCTCGATCTGGATCTCTCTGGAGCGGACGACGGGATTCGAACCCGCGACCCTCCCTTGGCAAAAACAATGCCAACGAAGGAGGGCGGACTCCCCTACCTGCGACTCTGCAGATTGATGCAGGTCGATCGGCGTTCTCGACTGACCGCGACAGACCATTATCGGCCGCTGTTGTCAATGGCGCGTGGTATTTCTGTGGAGCGCGCGCCACGGAATCCCGTACCACGTGCACCACCGTTCTCCGCTAATCACGGAGTCCTAAATACACCATGAGTACCCACACGTCGCCAGATGATGTGTGTTTCACCACGGGTGATCTCACTCCCGTACTCAAAGGTCGCCCGCCCGTCGGCGGCCCACGTCATCTCGAAGATGCCGGCGGCCCCCTTCACGCCCTTCACCCGAAGACTCGATCGAAACGCTCCCGCTTTGAGGTCCGCTACAAAGTGCGCAACCGCCGCCAGAAATACTGCTTGCTGGTCGGCCGAAAGTCCGTCGAAGTCAGCGCTGAAGCGGGCCAACCAGGCAAAGGTGGGCACGCTCTATCAGCGAGCGCGCCGCGGCCGCCCCGGAGCCTTCACGCGACCCCCTAAGGCCGTGAGGAGCTCCTCACCGGAGCCGAAAATTTCCAGACGATCGTGGGCAAGATCGGTATCCGCTTCCCGCTCCCCCTCCTGCCAATCCTTCTTCCAGAACCACGCCTGGGTGGCGTCGATAACTTTCTGCGGCCGGAGCAAAATCCCTTCGGCCGTCATCTCCGCATCCAGGAGATCGCCTTCTTCGAGATGTGCAGCGGCGCGGATCTCCTCGGGGAGGGTCAGTTGTCCCTTGGCCCGCAGTGTGGTTCTCGGCACGGTCATAGCTTAGCAGATGTTCCGACTATCGTATAGTCCGATTTTCCTACTTTATTCGCAGCACGGGATGCGGGAAAAGATCGACCGTCGATCTTGCCGAGCGCTTCGGTGCGGCAACACGTGTGGTCTGCACAGAGCAGCAGCCGGCAACGTCGCACGGTCAGAAGTCGTCTTCAGGCGCTCCGATCAGGGTGTTATGCGCCGTCAAACGCCTGGGAGCCGTTGGCTACTGCGTGCCTAGCGGACGCATATTGTGATTTCCGTCCTGATCCGACAGCAAAGCCTCAATGAGTTTGAAGTCGATGCGTGGGGCTGCGACCGTCATGGAGTCAGAACCTCGTTGACATTCGATCACGACCGTCCGAGGCCAACCGACACGGAGGAATAGAGAATCAACCATTAATTAAGGACCGTAATTGTCAATGGCGCGTGGTATGTGTGTGGTGCGCGCACCACGAGATCTTGTACCACGTGCACCACATCAATCCACCTGTGTCGAGCTCCATCAACAACCTGTCGAGTCCTTCAAAACGCCACAGGCTTGCGCCATTCGTCTTGGGGACAGGGTAGAAATGCGGCGCCGAAACACCGATCTGGGGAGTGTGTGAAGGTTGTCGAAGTTCACGACACAGTCACTGGGAACGCCGTCGGCGGCGGCGGTGAGCTCCAGTTCGGAAACCAGGGCCCGTTTCGTACGAGTTAATGCTGCTACCACGACCGACTGGATGCGGTCAGCGACCGGGTCTCTTGTCAGGACTAACACGGGTCGATCTCCTCCGGGCGTGGCGGCAAACCAGATTTCACCCCGTTGCATCAGCCCAGTCCGACCAGTCCTCAGCCGGACCCCAGTCCGCAACCTCGGCGAGGGCCTGCTCCGCGGAGGTCGGCGGGAACTGGTCCCATGTTTTGGCGTCGTCTTCGCTCGCCAGCCTCACCAGGTACCGATGGAGGGCATCTCTGAGGAGCTCGGAGCGGTCCACGCCCAACTGTTGCGCCCGTCGTTGGGCTTCAGCGGCTTCGCTCTCGCTGACCCGAAAACTGATCATCGTCATACAACAAGGATACCATGTATGACACTGAACGAGGCTCTCTTCCTCCCGATTTGCGCCTGCACCGATGAGCCGGCGTCCTCGCTCCCATTCGGCGAATTCCCTGGTTAAGAGGCTGATCCAGCTTTCGGATACTACGGGCCAAGCGCTACATGAGCGTGTGGGGTGCTTTTACCTCGATTGATCCTGTGAACAGGGGCTCCGCGAGCAAGGCTTCCGACCTACCCCGATCCGCCAAGTGGTAGTGCAGCCGCCCGTTAAGTGCTACATTGTAGCATATGGAACGGATTGGGGTACGTGAGCTTCGTCAAAACGCCAGTCGATATCTCGCTCGAGTTGCCAGCGGGGAGAGCATCGAAGTGACCGACCGGGGCCGAGCAGTGGCGGTGCTCGTGCCGATCCGAGGCGACCGCTGGCAGGAATTGGTGACACGCGGCCAGATCCTGCGGGCCGAAGGGGATGGGACGGTCCTCGACGAGGCTCCCGTTGACTACGGGATCGAAGCCTCGACGCGATTGGCAGAGATCCGAGCAGAGGAGGGGTGAGGATCTACCTCGATTCCTCCACGCTTGTGAAATTGGTACAGCGCGAAACCGAGTCGGAGCCACTGCGACGGTTTCTCCGGCGGCATCGAGACGATCGACTTGTGACGAGCACACTTGCTCGGGTGGAGGTTGTCCGAGCTGTGATCGGGGGAGGTCCGAGTGCCGTTGCGAGCGCCCGGCGCCAGCTTTCCCGACTCGACCAGATCGCGCTCGACGCCGACCTCCTCGATCGAGCTGCGACGCTCGCGCCGAGCGGTCTCGTGCGCAGTCTGGACGCCATCCACCTGTCAGCTGCACAATTAGTCGGGGCAGAACTGCGCGCGATAGTTACCTACGATGGACGAATGGCGCAGACCGCAGCGAGCCTCGGATTTGTTATCGAGGCACCATCATAAAGATTCATGAGAAGCGGTGTCAGCGTTCGCGTTATCCCGCAGCCCTGCGTTCAAGTAATCCACCACTGGGCCCCTGGGAAATCTGTCTACTCCATGGCGGCTCCCGACGCCCGCTGACGCCCGTCGATGAGCTGAGCGATCTGGTTGGCGAGGTGGTCGGCCGTCGGGCGGCCGAGTTCGCTGGCGACCGTCACCTCGCGTGCTCCGCGCCGCAGGCGGACCAGCCACACTCGTCGACAACCGCCACCAGGATTCGTTCCGAGTAGGCAGAACAACCCCAACGGGTCCACCCCGTTCACCGGATCATCACCAACGTAGGTATAAGCGGTATCGGTCGATGTGAAGGCCGGGTCTCTGGTGGTGAATGTCCCCGTCGACGGCTGATACCACCGGGCCCTCAGGTTCGTGAACCCGGCGTCACTGGTCGACGAGTTGTCCGTGTATTGCCCCGCGTATCCGAAGGTAGAACCAGCCTGGCCGTTGCTCAGGGTCCCGAAGGCGTCATAGCGGTAGTAGTTCAAGGCCTTGCCGGCGGCGTTGGACAACTCTTTGTGATCGACATCGACACGCGGGTAGTGCACCTCCTTGGGGTCACGACGCACCCCAACGATCTGTGGATGGCCCAGATCGCACGCAACCTGGTCTTCAACCTCCACGACTCCGCCCGGAAGGTCCGCTTCTTGGTCCGTGACCGTGATGCCAAGTTCACCGCCGCCTTCGACGAAGTGTTGCGCAGCGAAGGCATCACCACGATCCGCACCCCAGTCCGAGCGCCTCGAGCAAACGCCTACGCCGAGCGCTGGATCGAGAGCCTGCGAGCCGAATGCCTCGACCACCTGCTCATCGTTTCCCACCGCCAGCTCGAACGGGTGCTGAACGTGTACATCGACCACTACAACCGGGCGCGGCCGCACCGGGGCCTCCGGTTGGAGGTTCCCGAGCCCACCATCACCCCTCCCCCGGTGGGCCCCATCGAGCGCCACGACATCCTCGGCGGCCTCATTCACGAGTACCGCCGGGCCGCGTGACCTCGACGCTCTCCAGCGCCTCTTCCGCTTCGAGCCTACGATCGGCAGGTGATCCTGAGGTGCACGAAGAAGTTGATCGCCGTCATCGGTCCGGTCCACATCTCCGAGCCGACACCTGACGCCGAGGACTGGTACGCAAATCTCTTGTGGTTCGAGCGCCGTAAGTGCCTGCTGCTGACTCACGTGAGCACGCTGTTCACGATCCTCGAGGCTGACGTCAGCGTCTCGGACCTGCGTTCCACCGGCTCCTTTATCTCCGCCCTCATCAAGCGCGAACTCCTCAGTGAGGGCCTGCCGCCCGACACGTTCGGCCCCAGCATGGAGGAGGTCGTCTATGCCAAAACCGCCGACCGGAGCGTCCTCGGATGCATGAATGACATGGCATACATGTGCGAGGTAGCGATCGCCGACTCCGGTTCCCTACGGCACACCGACCTCGTGGCGCTCAACCGATCTCTTCGCCGCAACATCAATCGTGCCCGTGATTACGAGCGCCCGATTGACCTCACCATCGGGCGTCTCAAAGACCAGTAAATCGAGGGAGCCAGGGGGAGGGAGTGCGTTGAGTCGGATTAATGCACCCGACAGGTATTTTTGTGGAGCGCGCACCGCGAGATCTTGTACCACGTGCACCACGGCACGACCCGATTTCCGGAGCTTTACCTGGGCTTTTCTCGCTCCAGGAGAGCCAAACCCGGCCTGCTTCCCCACAACTGATCGACTCGGGTTGAAGCGTTCGCCCCTTGGGCTGCGGGACTCCATTCGCACATTGGTCTGGATCCTATTCATCACACGTCGAATACGGCACCGCCGTTCCATGGGCATGTTAAACGGCGATATTCTGGTTGCCTCATAGCCCCTGTCTTCCAATCGATTCGCCGTTGATGGGTCTGACCTGCTCTTTCCTGAACGCAAACAGCACTCGGCATCACCTTCCCAAAGATGAGGGTTGCCGTGACCAGATGCCCCCATTCCCGGCACGGGACATATAACAGCTTTACTCTTAGTATCTCCCGTTCTAACATGTTCACTGTTATGTCTGACAATCCGAGGGCCCGCAACCCCTATCGACCTGGCGCCGCCGTGAGCCCATTGTTCCTCGCCGGCCGCGAACAGGAGATGCGCCGTTTCGGAGCGTCGCTTCGTGGGGCTCCCGAGCTGCCTGCCAATGTCCGCCTCACCGGTCTGCGCGGCGTGGGCAAGAGCGTGTTGTTGAAACGCCTGGAGGAGATCGCAATGGACGAGGAGGGATGGCTCACCAGCCGGGTCCAGGCCGAGCCCCGCCACAACACCGAAGCGGACCTGTCCGAACTCATCCTGGGCCTTTGCCACAACGCCGAGCTCCAGGTCTCCAGGGCGGCCCGCATCAGGGAGACCGTGAAAGGCGTTACCGCGTCCGCCCGAGGCCTGATTCGCGTGACTTGGCAAGACGTCGAGCTGTCTCTCGCCCCTGGTGCTGGACCCGACCGGCGTCTCAGCGTCGTGAAAGCCCTCTTCGACGTCGCCGCTGCCGCTGACCAACACGGCTACAGCGGCTATCTGCTGATGTTGGACGAAGCACAGGTCATTCGCGACGAACGCGAACGAGAAGGCCAGCATCCGCTCTCCCTCCTCATCGCCGCCATCAACACCCTTCAAGAGAAAGGGGTCCCGGTCGGCCTGACTCTGTGCGGCCTGCCCACCCTGCGTGCCAACTTGCTCAAGGCCAGGACCTACACCGAGCGTATGTTCCGGGGTGAGGAGATCAGTCGCCTGGCCCGAAGTGAGGCCATCGAGGCCTTGATCCGACCACTGGACGGTACCGGGATCGTCGCCGAGGAGGGCCTGATCGAGCGCGTCATCGACGAGGTCGAGGGATACCCATTCTTCATCCAGCTGTGGGGTGCGGAGCTCTGGGAATCCGCACAGCTCGCTGGCATCGACCGCTTCGACGTCACTCTTCTCGACTCGGTCGAGCCCGACATCTACCGGCGGTTGGACATCGACTTCTACGACGGTCGGGTTGAATCTCTCACTCCCGCTGAGCAAGATCTCCTGATGTCGACTGCAGGATGCCCGTACCCGCCGCTCCGGACCGCCGACATCCACAGCCGCGTCGGCAAGAGCGAGAGCAATGTCAATGTCCTTATGGGACGCCTCGCCGAACAAGGTGTCGTCTTTCGGATCCAAAAGGGCCAGTACGAGTACACGGCCCCGAAGTTTCACGACTACCTCCAACGACGGGCGGTGCGGATCTCCGAGCGAGGTCGGTGACAAACAGTCTTCTCTGCCACATCAACCCAGACGCCGGACGCGCCTATTAGTATGAGAATGCCTGACCTCGCGTAGTCGCGCCAACTAATTGAGCCCTGACGTACCTTCGGCCGTTTGGCTAGACATCCACAGTCTCCAGGAGTTCCCCTAATTGTTGCAGGTAAGAGAGACATCAAAAAGGCTACGCCAACGAATAACGCGAGTACATCGCGAACTCTTTGAGATGGCCATCCAAGAAGAATCGCACCGACTACAGCTTCAGCTGTCCCGACAATTCCATCAACCAGCCTCCAATTTCGAGTCGGGATCCGAAATCCCGCATACACAGCTCCTGTGGGGTGCGCAAACTAGGAACGCCGCTTTGACCAGGCAGGATGCCGCGATGAGCCTTTCTGGCCCATGGCCGGCACCCGCAAAGTCTGGGGCCCAAAATCCCAGGTCAGGGGCCTTGCCCATTGAACAATGTGGCCGTACAATGGCCGTACAAGGAACCGGAGATCGAAATGCCTCGCACAAAGGATGCGCGCCTAGAGGCACGCTTGTCGCCCGAAGAGATTGAGACGATCACGGCTGCGGCGTCTGCCCAGGGGCTGACGCGAACTGCGTTTGTCGTCCAGGCAGCGATGGAGGCCGCTCATCGTCTTCTGCGCGACGAGCGGCTCACCCTGATCGCAGCAGCTCACGGAGACGCATTTATGGCTTGGCTGGATCGTCCCGCCGAAGTTCTGCCCAACATGAAGCCCTTGGTTGACACGCCCGTATTGCCACACCGGTGAGTTTGTACGTCACCCGTCTTGGTGACGCACATGACCGAACTCGCTTCCACTGCGGACGCACGTCACGGGACGATTGGTTCCGCTATCAGGCCAAGCAGGCAGATCGACGTCAAGGTTCAGCACGTGTTTTCGTTCTAGTTGATGACGACATCGAAGACGGGTGTCGGCCACTTGGGTATTACGCCCTGGCAGGACACGCCGTGGTATTCGAGGAGCTGCCTGAAGCATTGAGGAAAGGACTTCCATCGCGACAACCCGTTGGGGCGGTTCTGCTAGCTCGTTTGGCGATTGATGGGCCCGACCAGCACACCTCTGGGCGCCGCCTCGGAGAAATGCTCCTCGCCGATGTGGTCAGAACGGTCATAGCGGGTGACATGCATGTCGCTACGCCACTGCTCGTCGTTGACGCTCTCGATGAAACGGCGGCTGGTTTTTACGAACGTTATGGCTTCGTGCCGTTTCCCGATCGCCCACTTCGGCTAGGTGCCAGACTGCGAGATATCCGAAGGACGTTTGACCTCGACTGAGATCTTGCAGCGCGGCAAGAGTCCGGTCAATCGCAAACTTGACCAGCACCAACGCTTCCGCAAGGGTCTCGTGCCGTGGCACTCTCCTTCCTCTTCCTACTCGCGCGCCGGGCTCTTGAGATGTTCTGTATCCGGGGCAAGAGCACCTTCGACAAGGATGTCGAAATCCTGGTCCTCCGTCACCAGCTCGAGGTCCTGCGTCGCAAAACACCCCGGCCCCGCTTCTCGTGGGCCGACCGGGCCTTCTTGTCCCTCACGGCGCGACTCCTCCCCCGGCAGCGCTGGTCCTCGCTCCTTGTAACAGTCACTTCCTTTCGTCCAAGTCGTGGCGAGGCTTGCGGGGTCGGGGTCGGCCATGTCCCTCGAAGGGCGAACGGAGGTGTCGAGGGGACCACGGGGTCCTCAATGTGTGACCAGGGCGGAGGCGCAATGTTTGTGCGCAAATATCTCAGAGTTCGAGGCCGGGATGGCGATACCTGCCTCAACTGATCCCGGGTCAAAACTCAGACCAGATATTGCTAGCTTTTCCGAATGGGCCAGCCTCCGGCGGGGACGGTGACCTTTCTGTTCACCGACATCGAGGGATCGACCCGACTGTGGGAGTCGGCGACAGAGTCCATGCGCCGGGCCTTGGAGAGCCATGACGTCATTCTCCGTTCGGCCATCGATGAAAACGATGGATACGTCTTCGCCACGGGAGGAGACGGCTTCGCCATTGCCTTCCACCGGGTGGGGGACGCGTTCGCTACCGCGCTCGCCACTCAGACGAAGCTCGCAGCTGAGTCCTGGCCCGAAGGAGCGGTCATAAGGGTCCGAATGGCTCTGCACACGGGAGAGGCGTCCGAGCGGGGTGGGGACTACTTCGGCCCTGCGGTCAATCTGACGGCGCGACTGATGGCGACGGCTCACGGTGGCCAGATCGTGTGTTCCCGATCGACTGCGGGCTTGGCCGATTCGTCCCTGACCCTTCGCAGTCTCGGTGAACACCGTCTGCGTGATCTGGCCGCGGCGCAACAGGTCTTTCAGGTCGGAGAAGGCACGTTTCCGCCACTGCGATCGGTTGATGCTGTTCCCAGCAACCTGCCAACCATGCGCACCGAGCTGGTCGGGCGATCCGATCAGATTGCAAGCCTGACGTCGCTGCTCGAGCACGAGCGGCTCCTAACGTTGACCGGAGTCGGAGGAGTGGGTAAGACGCGTCTTGGCCTTGGGCGTGGCTGCGGCTGTTGCCCCCAACTATCCTGACGGGTGTTGGTTGGTGGATCTGGCTCCCGTAGCGGACGGAGCCGAAGTGCCTAAGGCCTTGGCGGCTGCCATTGGTGCGCCAGTGAGCGATGACCAGGGTCTCATCGAGTACATGTCGGACCGCCAGATGATGGTCATCTTGGACAACTGTGAACATGTGATCAGCGATGTCTCACACCTCATGGATCTCGTGCTTACTGGGGCTGGCGAGGTCTGTGTAATTGCCACCAGTCGCGAGCCATTGGGTCTTGACGGAGAAATAGTGCGCCGTGTCAGCTCCCTGTCTGTCCCGGGACCAGAAGCAAGCATCGAAGACGCGTTGAGCACCACCTCGGTTCTTCTGTTCGTCGAGCGGGCTAGGGCCGTGACCGAGGGTTTCTCGCTCGATGACGTCACGGTGGGTCCCGTGGTGGACATCTGCCGCCATTTGGATGGCATCCCCTTGGCTATCGAATTGGCAGCGGCCCGGATTCGATCCATGCCCCCCGGCGAGGTGGCACGACGGCTGGACGATCGCTTTCGTCTGCTCAGTGGAGGATCGCGTCGTGCCCAGGAACGCCATCGAACGTTGGTGGCCACAGTGGCATGGTCTCACGACCTGCTCTCGACAGCTGAGCGCGAGGTGTTTCGCCGCTTGGCGGTCTTTCCTGCGTCGTTCGCCCTCGATGCCGCCGAAGCGGTGGTCGGTGGTAGTCAGGATGCCGAAATTGACGTCTTGAGCTCTGTGCTCGGCCTTGTGGACAAGTCACTAGTGCAGTTCGATCCCGAAGAGGGCCGGTATCGACTCCTTGAGACCCTTCGACAGTTTGCCGCCGACCGTCTAGCCGACTCCGGTGAGACCGCTGCTACAGGAGAGCGGCACGCACGATTCTTCTTGGAGCTCGTGACTCAACAAGCTGCTCGCTTCCTCGGCGAGGAATACTTCAGTGCACTGACGACGGTGCTTCCGGAAACGGACAATCTGCGCTCGGCGGCCTTGTGGTGTATCGATCAGGCTCGCTGGGAGGAGTTGGCCGGCCTCTGTCGAGAGGGCCTCTACTTCGCCATCCAGGCGGCACCAATCGACGGCATCACGTGGAGACAACAGGTGCTGACACACCAAGAGGTCCTCGACCCCCGGATCATCGTGGAGATTCTTGGCGAGCTTGCATATCTGGAGATCACGGGACTTGGGGACTATGAGGGCGCAGCCGCCCATGCGGAGCAAAGCATCTCGCTCGCGGACCAAGCTGGCACAGCCCACTCCGCCTGGGGTTGGGCGGCGCGTTTGCACGTCCTAGCCATGACCGGCCGATACGAAGATGCGATCAGCCACGGGGAGCGAGCGTTAGAGGTCGCGGACGCCACCGAAGATGCCGGTGTTGCCAACATCGTTCTGAACGACCTCACTGCGGCTCTTGCCGGCCTCGGACGGCGCGAGGAAAGCATCGCGAAGGCCATCGAAGCGCTGCGACGGGCCGACGAGCGCGAGCACCCCATCTATGTCAGCGCCGCGATAATCACCTGGTCCGCGTGCGATCTCACCCAAGTTGCGACACCGGATTTCAAGGCCAGTATGGACGTGCTCGCTCAACGCCCTGAAGGCTTGCAGGTCGGGGGCACGAACGGCATGTGGTTGGATGCCCTCTGGGGTTGGACACTCATGGGTATGGGGCGGCCTGGAGCGATGAATCATCTCGTCCGAGCGGCGCGTGCGGCGGACCAGATCAGCGCCCCGCACCTCTTGGATCTCGTCCTGCGCTTGCTTGCTCTGCAATTTGCCGACGATGGATGCGCAACGGAAGCGGCGACGCTCGTCCACTATGCAGAAACCAACCTGCGGCCCTATAGGATTGGGGCGCCCGGTCAAGTCTGGATCGACGGACAAATTGAGCAGAGGGCGATCCTCAGAGTGCAACCCGACCCTTCTATTGTTCGGCGCAGTGACGTCATGGCCTTGGTAAAGCGAACGGCGTCTTCCGTGACTCAAGGGCAACCCTCTAACAATTGACGTTCGATGCGGCGCAACAGCATGGATTTGCTGTGATCGCGAGTGGTGCCACCAACGCACTTGCTGTATGAACTGAGATTTGTCCGAACGGTCGATAATGAAGGATTCGTGACGCCCCATCGCTTGCGCACCGTCCGCCCCTGCCGGATACGGGTCGGGCGGCACCGGCCCTAGAGAGGTTCGAGTCCGTTTTAGTCGACGATGAGCGATCGGAACGCCGATCTCACCCCTGAGCAGATCGAGCAGATCGTGGCCGAATACCTAGCAGGAACTACTGCGCCGAAGTTAGGTGAAGGGTCGAAGTTGATCAGAAGACAGTGTCCGGAATCCTCAAGTCCAATGGCGTGACGATGAGACTGCACTTGAAGGGTCCATTTACTCGTCCGTTGGCTTGACCAGGCACGACGAGCTCAGTGAGGCTCGCCACCTGTGGCCCTCTCCTTCCTATACCGCCTCGTATGTCGCTTCGCAGAGGCGGTCCGCATCCACCAGATGGGCGGCGTGGCCAAGGACGCCGAGATCCTCGTGCTGCGCCATCAGCTGGCCGTGCTCCAGCGCCAGGTCGCCCGTCCCCGCTTCAGCTGGTCGGATCGAGCCCTCGTCAGTGCCCTCGCTCGCCTGGTCCCCCGTGAGCGGTGGGCATCCTTCCTCGTCACGCCCGAGACGATCCTTCGCTGGCATCGCGCCCTCGTTCGACGACGATGGACCTACTCCCACCGGAAGCCTGGCCGTCCGGTCCTGTCCCAAGAGACCGTCGAGCTGATCGTCCGCCTGGCACGGGAGAACCCGCGCTGGGGCTACCTGCGCATCGTGGGCGAACTGAAGAAGCTCGGCATCGTCGTCTCCAAGACCAGCGTTGCCACGGTCCTACGCCACCATCGCCTCCCGCCTGCGCCCCGGCGCTCGGGCCCTACATGGAGCGAGTTCCTGCGTGCTCAGGCCAAGGGCATCTTGGCCACCGACTTCTTCAGCGTCGATACGATCACGCTGCGGCGCCTCTACGTGCTCTTCGTGATCGAGATCGACCGGCGACGGGTGCACCTGCTCGGCGTCACCGCCAATCCCATCGGCCCCTGGGTCACCCAGGTGGCCCGCAACTTTGCCTCCGACCTCGAAGACGCCGGGCGCCACTTCCGGTTCCTCGTCCGCGACCGTGACACCAAGTTCACCGCCAGCTTCGACGCCGTGCTCGCCTCTATCGGAATAGAAACCATACGAACGCCGGTCGCCTCACCGAGGGCGAACGCTTTCGCCGAGCGGTTCGTGCGGACCGTCCGCCAGGACTGCCTCGACCACCTTCTCGTCGTCTCACAACGACATCTGGAGGCCCTGCTCGCCGACTACGTCTGCCATTACAACGAAGCCAGACCCCACCGTGGTCTCGATCTTGACCCACCGCTCCCCCACCCAGCGACTTGGACTATCCGTGACGGCGAGATCATCCGTCGCGATCTCCTCGGCGGCATCGTCCACGAGTACGAGCGTGCCGCCTGAGACACCCTCATCGGCCATACAGCCGATGGATCTCCCCTACGGCCACCGCTCCCGCTACCGCGTGGTGCCCCCGATCGAGTGTCTCGGACCGGTGCTGACCCGGTGAGGCCCCTCGATCCATCCTCGAAACGGCGATGGATTCCCGCGACACGACGCGATCGCTGGCCACGACCAGACGCGTCCGATTATTTGGACCCTTCAGGTACCGCTGAAACTTGTTGCGTCTGCGTGAGGTAGGTGCCCGAGTGGTCAGCGCCAGGACCGTCCAGATCGGTGAGAATGAGCGCGTCGATGACCGACTCCGCTGCGACCCGTGAGACAGCCTGCGCCATGAACGCCAACGACCGATGGCGACGCTCATCGTGTGACGCTAGCGATCAATGCGCCTCCGTTAGAATCGACCGAAGATCGGTCCTAACGAGAGCGTTGTTGGCGGCTAGCCATTGCCTACTTCGCTCTGTCTCTGGGCAGACACTCTGCAGGGCGAGCCAAAACCTCTGGGAGTGATCGGGAATCGCCAGATGCAGAGTTTCGTGAGCAACGAGATAGGTCAAAACAGTGGGGGGCGCCATCAATAGCCGCCAGTTGAAGGATAGATTCCCGCGCCGAGAGCAGTTACCCCACTTTGTGCGCTGATCCATTATGTAAAGGCGGCCCGGGATTACGCCACGTCGCCGTGAGAAGTCTGCAACCTGCTGCTCGATCTCCGCACGCGCGTTGCTTCGCATGGCACGCTCCAGCGTCAGCGCTGCGTCACATCTGCCTGTCGAAGCGAGAGTGATTGCGATAAGACCATCTGCCCACTCCACTCGATCTCGGCGGGCGGTGAATGACACCTCCGCTGATACCCGAGTGGGATTGCCACGAAGCAGAATTTCTCCCGCTCCCAGCTGTCGCGGCCGGCGAGCTGCATCGACTCGGTTCACGCGATCCAGCTGGTGAACGACCCACTGGCCGTGATCCAAAAGGAATTGCGTTGGATCAGAAGGTCTGTCAGACGGGGTGAGCACTTCAACGCCGGTCGTTCCGACTCGGATCCGCAGTCCTCGGGACGATCGGGTCCGACGAATGCGGTAGGTCACCTCACGACCATCGATCGTCACCCTCGCTACGTCGCTGGTCATCTCAGCTGGCATCACTCTTCGCAAGCTCCTCAATCGCCGCCACAAGAAAGTCGGGCGACGGATCGTCGGTGTCGAACCCAAGCTGGGCGTATGGAGAGTTCCATGACTCGGCGAGAAGGGACTGTTCCACTCGCATCCGTGCTCCCCGCGAGTTGCTCCAGCCAGCCGGCAGGAGCTGTTTGGAAGTCAGATGGTCGATCATCCTGCGAGCGCAGCCTGCGATGTACTCGTCATCGTCGGTGGTCACGTGGGCCTTAAGCACGCTGTACAGCTCGTACTCACCCGGTCGGGTGAGATTGAGGCGCTCCGGCTCGCTCTTGACCCTGGCCATCTCATTCGCCAACTCGATCAGATCACGGAGGCGATCCTCGTCGGCCTGGTCGGCGGCCTCCTTGCGGTCTCGAAGCCGCTGGAGGCGCTCCCCAAGTTGGCGGTACGTGAAGCCGACGTCGTCGTCGCCGAGTTCGGCCGTCAGGGCAGCTTCGAGCGCTGCGGCCTTGTCGGCCGGTGTCGGAAGTTCATCGATCTTGGTGACGTAGTCCTGATCGATGCTGAAGACGGGCAGCGACTCAGCCAGCAGGAGGAACGTCGTGTTCTCCTCGATCAGCCGCCGAGTCTTTGCCGAGAGTTCCCCGTACGTCGCGCCGCCGGTTCCCCGTTGACGCCGTCGATGCGCGAGGTAGATCCCGCACAGCCAGCTGTACTCGAATCCATGGGGGTAGAGGACCGGGTCCGGGGCAATCGCTTCCCAGAGCCGCTCCAGACTCTGGAAGTTCTGCTCGAAGGTCTTCGCAGCGTCGGGATCACGTAGGCGCTGTAGCGCCGCCAAGAGACACTCGCGAGTGTCTTGGATCGAGATCCCGGCGAAGAGTTCCATGCATCTCGCAACCTCCCCGGGGATCATCCCCCGCAGAACATCCCAATCGATCAGCGACTCTTCGCGGATATTCTCGTCGAAATTGAGTGCTCGCTGGAGGTTGGAGAAGACGCCGAAGTAATCAACAACAACGCCCGTCAGCTTCTTCATGAGTGGAAGTGGACGGTTGGTGCGGGAGATCGCTTGCAGCAGATTGTGATCGCGAAGGGGCTTGTCCAAGTACATGACCTGCTCGATGGGGGCATCGAAGCCTGTCAGCAGGCGATCACACACAATTAGGATCTTGAGCGGCGGTCGCCACTTGGAGGTATCGGGACCGAATCGCTCCCGGTTCCACTCCTCGCACTCGGACGGATCGAGCTTGAAGTAGTCGATCAGTTCGTCCTGGTGTTGCTTGCTGTACTCGAAGCTGGCGATGTCGGGCTCGCTGTTCTGCGCAGCGGAGATAATGACGTCAGACCACTCCGGAGGAAGACCTCGCTCAGCAAGCTTGAGGTCGAGGGCACCCTTGTAGAGGACGCACCCCTTGCGGTCGACGGCAACGAGTTGCGCCTTGAAACCACTCGGATCCGGGTGAGTCAGGAAGTGCTCTAGCATCTTGTCGAGGACGATGTCGATCCGCCCAGGAAGGGTGGCGATCTCCTTCCACCGCGGCGCTGGCGTTGGACGAAGTCCTTCGCCTCCTCGTCCTCCAGCTCCATCTCCTCGCACATCTGCTCGTAGCCCAAGTTCAGCGCCTGCTCGTCGACCTCGAACGGAACTCGGTCACGGATGTAGTGGACTTCGAGCGTTGCGCCGTCCTTGATCGAACGGCGGATCCCGTAGTAGCTGAGGTACCGCTCCTGGACTCCGTCTTTCACCGGACCGAAGTCGCGGTGCGTGTTCTGCATGGTCCGGTCGATGGGGGTACCGGTGAACCCGAAACGGAAGGCATTCTCCAGCTTCACTCGCATCGTAATTGCGAACCCTTCCTTGCCCGTTCCCTTCTGACTCCGATGAGCCTCGTCAACCAGGCTGATGACGTTGTCACGGGTGACGGGTGCGAGGTCTCCCATCTGCTGAAACGACTGAAGCGTCGTGATTAGCGTTCCTCGCCAGTCACTGCGCAGCTTGCGCTTCAGGTCGTCCACCCCGAGGGCCTTCTCAACGTTCGGGTAGTCGCAGGCGTCGAAGTCGTCAGAGAGCTGGGTCTTTAGATCGCGGCGATCCACCACAATCAGAACGGTCGGGTTCTGCAGCGCCGGGTGCCGCCGGAGTTTCGCTCCGGCAAAAACCATGGTCAGGGACTTGCCCGAACCTTGCGTGTGCCAGATGAGCCCCGTGCGGTCCTGAGCCTGGACGGGCCGCCCGATCATCGACGTCGTGCGGTCGACAATGTCGTTGACGGCCTCGAACTGCTGATAGCGGGCCACCTTCTTCGTCGTGGAACCCTTCTCCGTCTCGAAGACCACAAAATGCTGAAGGAAGTCCAGGACGTGACAGGGCTCCAGGCGGAGAAGTCCGCTGACCGGCACCACCAGCGGATCCTCCTGATCGTCCGCCTCCGTGCTGTTCCACCAGCCCTTCCTCTCTGGGTAGAGGCTAAGCCAGGGACCCCAGAGGTCGAGGTGCCGCTCGATGTCGTCCTTGCTCGCGTCGTGGAAAAGAACAGTTCCATATCGGAACTCGTCCTCGTCGGCGCCGACGCAGAAGACGTTCGAGGCGAGCATGAGTGGGGCCTGCCGCTGGTATCGGTGCAGCTGGTGGACAGCTTCACGCCAGTCCTTGCCGCTCGTGATGTAGCTCTTGTACTCGGCGACGACGAGCGGGATCCCATTGACGAGGAGCACGGTGTCGTCGCGACATTGCCGAACGCCCTGCACCTTGTATTGGTTGGTCGTTGTGTAGTCGTTCAGATGCTGCGCGTCCGCAGCGAAGGCGATGAACTGCACGGTGACCGCATCCTCACCAGGGCTCAGCACGACCCGTGCGCCATCACGGAGAAGGTCCAGGGTGTCTCGATTGGCCGCCAGCTTGTCTGGTTGGGACATGACGTTGCGAAGAACACCGATGACAAGAAGTGCTTGGTCTTCGGTCTTCACGTCGTCATTGATGCGAATGAGCGCGTCGATCAACAGCGGTTCGACAAGGGGATCTTCGAGGGGACGCTCGAACTCGGCCATCGCAGCTTCGTCTCGGTACGTCCACCCGAGCCCGTCGTCGGATGGATCCCCGCCGAACCCCGATAGCCATTTCAGGATCGGTAGTTCGACGTAACCGGCCTCAGTCATGGCGACCAGTCGCGGAGCTGGCAACCGGACAACGCACCGAGCCCGTCAGGAGGTCAGAGGCAAGAGACCGCTTCAGCTCACGAAGCGAGGAGAGGACCTCTGCATAGCGTTGGACCTTTGTGCTCGCTTCCTCTAGCACGGCCACGATCTCGCGCTGTTCCGCGAGGCCGTCGATTCCGCTCGGAACGGGAATCAAGACCCGTCCGAGATTGGTGGCGTTGACGTTGACCTGCTGCACCCCGGGCGTGGCGTAGCGCTTGATCCGACATTGCGTTGGATATGAATTCAGCACGTGACCCAAGAAATACGGGTCGACCCTTTCCAGCTGGGGGTTGAGGCGAATCAGGTACGACGCGAAGACAGCAGGTTCATCGCTGCGGTAGATCCCGACTTTTCCGACGAGCTCTTGCGAGTTCGTCCGATTGAAGAGCACATCCCCCCGCCGCACGCGATAGGTCGCGAGTACTTCATCTGGGAGGTTCACATACTTTAGGTCATCCAGTTGAACGACACCATCCTGGATGTTCCCCATGCGCAAGATGGGAGTACTTCCCTGTGCCTGCATCGGCATCGAGAGTCCGTACTGAAAACTGGAGACGACTGCCCCGACGTTGACGACCTGCCACGAATCAGGGAGTGGCCCCAGAGCCGTCTTCTCGCACTTCTCGTCTCGCACCCCCGTTGTCAACAATCTCTGCGACAACGCTCGCGCAGCCACTCGGGATCGTTCTACCGCATCGAGGACGCGATCGGTGGTGGCATCCAACGCATCGAGGACGGCCACGATCGCATCCTGTTCCTCCACGCCGGTAGGGAACGATATCGTCATTGATCGGAAGAAACTACGACTCAGGTTATTGAGACCTGTTGTCCCTTCCGCCGAAGCACTGAGGTAGGACTGCACCTGATCTGACGTAAGCCACCGATAGAAAAAGCCTGGAGTTAAGGCGCTTCCCTCACGAGGGCGCGCCGCCAGCAGGAACGACGCGAACAGATACTCCGTGGCCTCCCTGATGAAGACTGCGTTCCCAACCCGGTCACGATTGCCGTTGGACCCGACAATGAGGGTCCAACCTTCGGAGACGCGCTGCTTCTCACCGGCCGTCTTTGGTAACCCCGAGATGTAGAGCAGATCGTCGGTCGTCAGGCGCTCCTGAACGTTACCGATGCGCAGTACGGGGACAGCCCCGTCGCGTGGCGCATCATGTTCTTGGTCCTTCGACCAGGACACGCCACGCTTGACCTCGATGGAGCTTTTAACGGTCGCGGTGGACCAATCCGCCGGGTGCGGAAGAGCATCAGTCGGCTTCATAGCCCGTGGATCGGAGCAGTTTGAGAAGTCGCTCCGTCGACGCTGTTGCCTCGGCCTCGGCTTCAACCAGTGTCTTCATCGCTTCGCGCACCTCGAGGATGGGCTCCGGTTCGAATGTGTCGACGTAGCGCGGCACGTTGAGGTTGAACTCGTTCTCGACCATCTCTTCCGTCGTAACGAGGCTTGCGTGCTTCACCAGTTCCGCAGGATCGGAGTAGATGGTGAGAAGCTCATCACGGACTGCCGAGACATCGGCTCGGTCGCCAACGGCGCGCTGTCGAGCGTCGGCTACCCGTCTGTCTCGATCGGCGACCTTCACCTCCAGCTTCTCTACTTGGCCCCGAAATTTGGCGATCTTTCGTTGGCAGGCCGTCCGAACGCGCTGTGTGGACGCCTCCTCCAGTTCGCGCTCAGATTGGGCAATGCCCTCATAAGCGTCAGCGAGTTCCGCAACGATTGGCTCGAACTCGGCGACGAGCCGTCCAACCTCGTCCTGTTCCTGCGCGGTGATCTGATGCAAGATCTGGTCTGAGAATCGTGCGCACAGTTCGGGAACCAGTGTGGAGTCACCGTGGGCGTGGTAGTGCACGAGGATTCTCATGACATCCTGTGGCCGCAGCTCGTTCTGTGCGGACAGTTCCCGATAGTGGCGTCCCGCGTAGATCAGCAGGACCTTGTCGCGCACCTCGACCGGGCGATCGCGCCGGAGCAGCACGAGGCAGGCGGGGACCCCTGCTCCGTAGAAGACGTTAAGTGGCAGCGAGATCACGGCCTCGATAAGGCCAGCTTCGAGCAGCGCACGTCGGATCAGGTACTCATCGTCCGCCTTCCTGCGCTTGACCTCGGGCAGGCCGTTGGCATCGATCTCGCCGGTCTCCTCTTCGCGCTCCGGTTGTCCACGGAAGAGGACGCCCTGTGGGCAGACAATCCCCGCACGACCCTTGGCAGCAAGGGAGGAGACGATGTGTAGGATGAACGCGTAATCGCCGTATCCGGCGGGCGGCGCGTGGAAGGGCGTGCCACGTCCGAACCTGCCGTACGGATCCTTGTATCCCTCCTTGCCAAAGACTTCCTTCTTCAGCTTGTCGCGCTTCTTCTTGTCGTCTGTCTGCTGCTCCGGCTTCAGCCACCAGAATTCGTCCGAGAACGGAAAATTGGCAAGCACCAGCGAGAACTGCCGGACGTGCCCCTCGCCGTCGCCGAACTGTGGATCGGTAATCGTACTGAAACCCGCCTTGATGTCCGCCTCCAGGCCATGCAACACCGAGTTGATCTTGGCGATGGCGGCGTTGCCCCAGTTCATCTCCTGGCCGAAGTACCGAGCGGCGGTTGCGTGTTGACCTTGCTCACGGATGTAGTCACCGGAATGAACGAGCATGCCGCCACTGCCGCACGTCGGGTCGTACACCGTGTCGCCTGGAGTGGGTTCCAGCATCCGCACCAACGAATCCACCACAGACGGTGGTGTGAAGAATTCCCCAGCCTTCGCGCCCGCATCGTCGGCGAACTGCTTGATCAGATACTCATATGCACGCCCAAGGACGTCCGGCGTGACGTTCTTGTTCGACAGGTCGTGCTCGTCGAAGTGCTGCACCAGTGCATGCACGACCTCGTTGGCGATGAGCGGACGACCACTGCCGTCAGGGGCCGGCTGGTTCCAGTCGACGGTGAAGACTCCCCGCAGCTCCTCGTTGGCGCTGGCCACGGCGCGCATCGCACTGGTCAGCACGGCACCGATGTTCACAGATGCCGCCTTGACGTCCCCCCACCGAGATCCGTCCGGGATGCTGAATCGATGTTCGCCCCGGGCACGGAAAACCGCTCGCTCCTTCTCGGTGAACTTACGTCCCTGCTCTCGCTCCAACTCAGCGATCGCATCGTCCGCCTCATGCTCCCACTGATCGCAAAGACGCTTGTAGAACATCAGCGAAAGGATGTAGTTCTTGTAATCCTGCCCAGCGGTCTTACCGCGCAGAATGTTGGAGGCACCCCACAGGTGTGCTTCGAGCTGCTGCTGCGAGAGCTTCATGCGTGCTCTTGCAATCGGAAATAGCTCCGGACGAGGCAAAAACAGGACGCTTCCGGAGTCGAGCTGTCCCGCTGCCGGCTGTGTCCGCAGCCGCCAAGGCCCAGGTCGCCAACCCCGTGACCAGGGTATTTAACGATCCAGCTTGGCCCTCGTTGTCCTCGGCGTGCCGGCACCCCCGGTCCTTTCGTCGTCCACGACACACTCGACGCTACTCGGCGGCACCATCGCGCACCGAGATCTTCGGCGCTCAACATGGACATCAGATACGGTTTTCACGGTCAATACTCCCATCGGATCATGGGAAAGTGGAGTCCCATTGAGTCTCTCTGCATGGCTGTTCCGGGTGTAGGCAATGATGCCGGTGAGGCGCGCTACCCCTTCATGGGGAATTGAGTTGTCTGCGTGAACACCAAGTTGAACATGGACTACCATTCCCACATCCAAAGTAACTATCCGCGATCCCGATTGACTCACGAGCGGCCACTCGATCCATCGCTTACAGTTCCACTTTGGGCCTCCGATCAGCGGCGGCTTGAAGAAGCTGAAGCACGTCCCTAATCGGGAGACTCGCTTCTTCCGCAAGGGTTTCAATATTGATGCCGGACTCAGCATGGATTGTTCGAATTGCCCTCTCCAAGATGAGGGGAGCCTCGGGTGGTCCCATTTCCCGGTCACCCGGCTCTGTTGTGCGCCACCCTTTGGCCGACATGTACTTCACGGCGTTCCCATAAGCGTCTACGCTCAAGACATGAAGTTTGCGAGCCTTAAAGAGCATGGCGGCAATTGATATCCCCCATCGACTCTTGAGTTCAGCTAGGCGGGCCCAACCACTAGGGTCAAGACGCCTTGGCAGTTCCTCCTCCGCAATCGCACGCGGAAGTAAGAACGATGACGCGAAATCCTGAGCTTGGGTTTCGACACTGCGCGTCCCAGGAGTAGCGCCACGATGCATCACCAAATGACCGAGTTCATGTGCCGCGTCAAAGCGCGATCGAACGTAGTTGCTCTTATCCTCTGTTAGGAGCACAAGTGGGCGCCGATCGATTCCCACTGAGAATGCGTCAACGTCACGGCTCCCTAAAGTCAATCGAGCAACGACGACCCCGTGACGCTCCATTTCTCGCACAACATGCGGAATGGGACTCGCATTCAGTTTCCACGCTTGGCGAACCGCGGCAGCAGTCTCGTCGATTTGCTCGCATGACGCGTCCGTCGACAGCGAAAACTTGGGAATTCGAACCTCTGGAAGACGCACGTGAACCTCGAGCGCCGCAATGAGATCGTTGAGCAACGTTGCATTGGCAGATGCCCGCTTGCGCTCACGGGCAGAGGTGCCTCGAAGATCGCGAAAGAAGGTAGGTGGTAAGCGTCCATCGACACTTCCATCGAACCATTGCGCAGTGAAAAACGTGACTGGGACCTCGAGCGCCAGAGCGAGGTCCATCATCGTGTCCCGGGTGGGTCTGACACGCCCGCTTTCGATTTGGCTAAGCGCAGCTGGCGAGATCGGATGCTCCATCAGCCCCACCGCTTCTTGTTGCGTCAATCCCCGCAACTCCCGTGCGACCCGGATGCGACGGGCCTGAGGCGGCGCGAATTCGCTGCTCAGGGCGGTATTCACGCTTAGATTCCCCCTCCTTCTAGTGCCAGAAGCATTGGCGCAAGCTACCGCTCAACGTGTTCTGCGACTATTGTGTCAGAAAAGTAAGCGGTAGACGACATTCCTGTTGACAGCTTCACGGTCGTTCGATATGGTGCCCAGGGTGGGTGGAGCCGGGTGCTCCCCTCGGAGGCCGAAATTGATGGACTGCGAACACCACATCCGGGAGACACGTAGAGGCGCTGGCCACTGCCAGATCTCGTACGAAGTTCTCAAGCGAAGTGGACAACCGAATTGGTGGTGCCGGACCCACGGTATGGAGGCCTCTGCACCGGACGGCGCTGCCCTAGAACGATGCCCGGGAGCGTGGTACGACCCCGTGCCCCAGGATCTCCAGTTGGAGATCGCCTTGGCCGACGGCGAATTTGCATTGTGGGGAGCCCTGCCGCCCGCTATTTCAATCGGTGACGTGCCTGCCGAAACGGGCAAGGTGCACGTGCACCATCGGCCGAACGCCAGTCGGGAAAAGGACATCGATCGTTCCTTTGACATCGTTCGAGTAACCAGCGGCGAGAACTCTCTCGTCGTTGAAGGCATCGCGGCCGTCGCGTTCTCCATCAGCCAGCTGGCAGGCGTGACAGTCGTGCCACTGGCCTGTCCTCGCTGTGGAGAAATGCACATCGACGAACTCAAGTTCGCAACCCACCCGCACCATAAGCACCAGTGCAACACCTGTGGGCGCAATTTCAATGACCGATCCGGGCGTTCAGTTGCAAATCCACTTGCGGATGCCCACGCCACCCTAGGTCTTGTTCCCCAGCCTGATGCTCTCAGAGTCACGCGCCCTTTGGACATTGACAGGCTTGATTTCGCTGGAATTGCCGTGTGGCCTTCCAACGCTGCGATTGTCTCGACGATGACTCGACCGGAGGATCTGGGCATACACGTCCATGCCTGGTCAGCCACCGGCGAGTGTGTCATTGACGACACCTTTTCTCCCGTCACCATCGACGGCGTGCCCATCGATGAAGATGCCCTTCGCGCTCTGTGTGTTCAACTGTCACTGGCCCACGGGGCACCTATCATCTCTCTTAATTGTCACAACTGCGGCCAAGGACTCACCAGCCCCCATGACGGTTGGATTGAGCCTCGTACGAGCCATACCTGCCGATCATGCGGAGCTGTCATGCGGACTCCCCGACGCGTGTTCCTGAACCCTCTGGCGGAGAAGATCGCCGGCCTCTGACCATCGTCGGGGCACCGTCGGCAGGGCGGCGTCTGGCTCGCGTTCCCGCGTGTGAGCCAAATAGAGATACGTGTGACAGTGCCTCACCCGGAGCCGCTCAACTGACTTGCCTCGGCATATGACCGATTCTGATTGGTGGACCCTCACACGTAAAAGGTGAGGGTCAACGGGCCCACGGCAAAAAAACTGGAGGAAATGTGGTGCAAATGTGGCTCTTCCGGTATTTGCGGGGTGAGCCAGCTCACGTGACCACGATCGAGTCGAACACCCTGAAGTTGGGTTTGCCGGCGTAGAGCAGGGCTCGGATGCGGAAGTTCTCGAAGTTGGTGAAGCCGAAGGCGACGCGTTTCACCCGTTTCAAGAGGTTGTTCATGCCTTCGGTGGGGCCGTTGGACACCTTGGCCTCGTGCCAGGCCACGATGGGCTCGAACCAGTTGCGCAGCGTCCGGGCCAGGCGCCTCACTTCGAATGGCGCCGAGCGCTTGGAGCCGAGGTCGATGATGTCGCGCAGCAGGTCGGTCGCATGCTCGGGGTTCTCGGTGACATAGAACGGCGCCACGGCTTCTTTGACGCTGTAGGCAAAGGCCACTTCGCCGTCGGGGTCGCCGAGCGCCAACAAGCCCTCGAGGCGTTCTCGGAGAGCGGGATCGGTGGCGGTGGTCTTGATCACCAAGAGCTTGCGGGCCTTGTAGAGCGGATCACCGGCGCGTCCGCGGTGGCCGAGGCGCTCTTGTTGGACCCGGCGCCGGGTCTCATCGACGGCCAAGATGGCGTGGCGCATGACGTGGAAGCGGTCGATGACCCTCGTGGCCTTCGGGGTGACGACCTTAAACACGGCGTTGTAGGTCTTTGACATGTCGAGGCAGCCATAGTCAAGGCGCTCTTTGACGTGGTGCGGTTGGGCCCGAAGCCAGCCGGCCACTTGGGTGAAGTCCCTGGTCGGGAGCACATCGATGAGCTGGTGGTTGGCCACATCACACACCGTGGTCGACCAACTCTTTTCTTTGTAGGGACCGGCGCGCACAAAGAGCGACTCGTCGAGGCCAATGGCGGTGGTGTCCTTCAGTCGTTTGGTGTCGGCCGCCAGCAGCGCCGCGCCATAGATGCGCACCGCTGCGTTGATGGCGTCCCAACAGCACCCAAGCTCGTGGGCGAGATGCGAGATGGTCTCGCCGGCGCCGATCTGTTTGACCACCCATTTGGCCGCTCGCGTCGTCAGCATGCACCCCTTGGCCGCAATGCGGTGATCACCGAGGGTGAAGGACTGCTCGGGGCACCCCGTGTTGGGGCAGACGAGCCGGTGCTTCCTCCAGCGCATGGTCATCGGCACCCCCCCAAAGGGCAGGTCGACGTAGGAGACCACCGGGCGGTCTTTCACCCAGGCCCGCCCCCCGCAGGTCGGGCACACGGGCTCAGGTGCCACCTGTTCGATGGTGATTTCGCCCACCGGGCCCCGCCGCGCATAGGAGAGGACACGCACATCTTTGAGGCCTACGAGATGGTGGACGATCTCGTTAGGATCGAAGTACACAGAGGCGTGGAGGATCTTCTTTTTCACACACTGAGACTGAAGCGCCTCTGTGTTTCTAAACCGCGGATGTCTGGCGATCCCCCCAGGGTTTCCCGGTCAAGACGTTGTCAGACCCCGCAAATACCGGAAGAGCCGCAAATGTGGTGCGCGGCGCTGCTAGACGAGCCACGATGGGCCGAGTTGCGCCCCTGACACGGCCACTACCTGGGCTTTCTCTGGAGCGGACGACGGGATTCGAACCCGCGACCCTCACCTTGGCAAGGTGATGCTCTACCAGCTGAGCCACGTCCGCGTACGAGGCATTGTAGCCGTCATGCCCAGTGCGGGCCGGTACGGAGGGCCACTTTCACCAGTTCGGTGATCGATTCGGACAGCAGGTCGGCAACATGGTCGACCTCAGGCACGAGTTCTCGGCATCCCAGAATCCCGAAGAACATCGTCCCCATATAACTGAACACGGTGACATTGAGGCCGACGCCTTCCACGATGGGGCCGACCGGGTATAGCGCCACCAAACGATTGCCGGCGCACCACAACGGATAGTCGGGCCCCGGCACGTTGGACACGACCACATTGAACAGGGGCTTCATGTGATCGAAAAGCCGGAGATTTCCCGCCACACGCGCCAAGCGTGAAGACAGTGCCGGCAAGGCCACCTGGGCCCAGCGCTGCATGATGTCCCCCGACAAGACCTTGGACTGCTCCTTAGCCAATCGCGAGCTCTCGGCCACCAACCTCAACCGCTCGATGGGATCGGCGACCGCCGTGGCCAGCGATACCAACATGGCCGACACCTTGTTGCCGTGGGTGCCCCGGTCATCCTCCGTACGCACCGAGACGGGCACCATGGCGACCAGCGATTCATCGACGTCTTCGCCCCGTTCGATGAGAAGCCGCCGCAATGCCCCCGCCACGGCGGCGAGGACAACATCGTTCAACGTGCCACCGAAGGTCGTGCGCACCGTCTGTAGCTCGTCCAGTTGGGCGTGCACGAACCCCAAGCGCCGGTGCGAAGAAATGGCCCCGTTGAGCGACGTGCGAGGAGCCGAGAACAGCGCCGGCGGCGGCGTGACATCGTCTTCCTCTTTCAACCGACGATTGCGCTCGGCCAGATCCCGCAACATCCCGAACGTGCGATGCAGCGTCCCCGCCGTTCGTTCGGGTTGCCGAGCGATGGACGACAGCGCCATGGCCATGAGCTCCGCCTCCGACGGCACCGGTTCGGGGTGCCAGGCCCGAGAGGGGGGCGCCACCAAGCGAGCATCGGGGCCGAGGTCGAGGAAGGTGGCAATGGTCTCGGCTCCCGACGCGCCGTCGATGGCGGCGTGGTGAAGCTTCGACACCACAGCCACGTGGCCGGACTCCAGCCCCTCCACCAGATGCATTTCCCATAGCGGCCGGTCCAAGTCGAGTGGTCGGCTGGCGATATCGGCCACCAATGTGGCCAGTTCCCCGGGTCCCCCCGGAGCCGGGAGGTTGGCGCGCCGTACGTGGTAATCCAGGTCGAAGGTCGGATCCTCGACCCACAGGGGATGGTCAAGCCCGAAGGGCACCCGCACCGCCCGCCGACGCATAAGTGGGACGAGATGGATTCGTTCTTTGACTACCTGCCGGAGCCGTTCGAATTGCACCACCGGAGGTTGGGCGGCCGCCTCGCCGGGTGGCTCGAAGACCATGACGGCGGAGATGTGCATGTGCATGCGCTCCGTCTCCATGGCCAAAAACGCCGCGTCCAGCCCGTTCAGTCGTTCCACGTCACCTACCCGTGTGACCGAAGCCGCCTATACCGCGCGCCGTATCGGTCAGATCGTCGGGCGATACTTCGATGAAGCTCGCTTCCTCCACCGCTTGGATGACGAGCTGAGCAATGCGGTCACCACGTCGCACCTCATAGGCGCTGTGCGGATCGGTGTTGACCAGAAGGACTCGCAGCTCGTCGCGATAGCCGGCGTCGATCAGCCCGGGGGTATTCAGGCAGGTCACGCCGTGGCGAAGGGCCAAGCCGCTTCTCGGCTGGACGAACCCGGCGTAACCGGGCGGAATCGCCACGGCCACGCCGGTGGGGACAAGGGCCCGGCCCCCGGCGGCCTCGAGGGTGGCGTCCTCACGTGCGAACAAGTCGGCGCCGGCGTCACCGGGGTGTGCGTAAGAGGGCAGCGGCAAGTCGGCGTCGAGCCGAACGAGGGGTACCTCAAGCACCGAGTGACCCTAGCGCGAGGACTCCTGGACCTACGAGTGCCGACGCGCTGCCCCAGTAGCATCGCCGGGGTGCTCGCCTGGATGGACCTGGAGATGACCGGACTCGACCCGGGCCGCCACACCATCGTCGAGATCGCCGCTTTGGTGACCGACGACGATCTGACCGTGGTGGCCGAAGGCCCCGACCTCGTCATCCATGCCACCTCGGAGCAGCTCGCCACCATGGAGCCGATCGTGCGCGAGATGCACACCAAATCAGGCCTCCTGGCCGCCATCGAATCGTCGACGTTGACGCTGGAGGAGGCCGGAAGCCAGACCTTGGCCTTCTTGCGCGAACACGTACCCGAGCGGGCCACGGTTCCTCTGTGCGGCAATTCAATCGGCACCGATCGACGGTTCCTGGCCGCCTACCTTCCCGAGATCGAGGAGTGGCTGCACTACCGGTCGGTGGACGTATCCACAGTGAAGGAACTGTGCCGCCGGTGGTATCCGTCGGTATTGGCGGGAGCGCCACCGAAAAAGACAACGCATCGCGCCCTGGATGACATTCGGGAATCCGTGGCCGAGCTCGCCTACTACCGCGCCACGATTTTCGCCCCCCCAGCGATCGGCCAGAAAGCAGAGTGACGGGCATGCAACTACGAACCTTGGGGCGAACCGGCATCCGGGTCTCCCCCCTGTGCCTGGGGGCGATGATGTTCGGCGCCTGGGGGAACACCGATCACGACGACTGCATCCGCATCGTGCATGGTGCGTTGGACGCCGGCATCAACTTCATCGACACCGCCGACATCTACTCGGCCGGCGAGTCCGAGGAGATCGTGGCCAAGGCACTGACGGGAGGACGCCGGGAAAACGTCGTCCTGGCCACCAAGTTTCACGCGCCCATGGGGGCGGATGCGAACATGGCAGGCAATTCGCGGCGTTGGATCATGCGGGAGGTGGAGAACAGCCTGCGCCGGCTGCGAACGGACTGGATCGACCTCTACCAGGTCCATCGGCCCGACCCCACCTGCGACATCGACGAAACCCTGGGAGCGCTGTCCGACCTCGTCCACCAAGGCAAGGTGCGGGTCATCGGCAGCTCCACCTTCCCCGCCGAACTGGTCGTCGAGGCCCAGTGGACCGCCCAGCGCCGGGGCCGCGAGCGATTTGTTTGCGAGCAGCCTCCTTATTCGATCCTGGCTCGCGCCGCCGAAACCGCCCTCCTCCCCACCTGTCAGCGCCACGACATGGGGGTCATCGTGTGGAGCCCCCTCAATGGCGGGTTGCTCACCGGTCGCTATCGCCAAGACGCCCCATTGCCCGAGGGCGGGCGGGCCAGCCGCTCCCCCGAACGCTACGACCCCTCGCTGCCCGCCGTGGCCGCCAAGCTCGCCGCCGTCGAGAAACTCGTGGCGCTCAGTGATGACCTGGGGGTTCCCCTCACGCACGTGGCCTTGGCCTTCACCCTGACCCACCCCGCCGTCACCGCCGCCATCATCGGGCCGCGCACCATGGAGCAGATGCTCGACACCCTCGGATCAGTCGAGGTGAACCTGAGCGATGACGCCCTAGATCGGATCGACGCCATCGTGGCCCCCGGTGTGACCGTCGACCCCAGTGACGCGGGTTGGAATCCACCTTGGATCGCCGACGCGTGGCGACGACGCCGCCCGGCGCCCACCCGAGCGGCGTCGCGGCCGTAGGCCAACGCATCGAATGACCGTCCCCAGGCCGGATTCGACGACGTCGACCACGTCGATCCATGAGGTCACCAGCCAGCTCACCGCGAGCGGACAGCCCTTCGAGATGGAGGAGATCCTGATCCGCGGTGTTCCCACCCGCGTGTGGAAGAACGCTCCCCATAACCTCAAGACCGTCCTCGATCTCTCCCGGGGCCACGGCGACAAGGACTATCTCGTCTATGAGGACGAGCGGACCAGCTTTGAAGAGCATTACCGGGCGGCGGCGGCCATCAGTCGGGGACTGCACAGTCGCTTCGGCGTGCAAAAAGGTGAGCGCGTCACTATCGCCATGCGGAACCTGCCCGAGTGGGCCATGGCCTTTTGGGGGACGGTGACCACCGGGGCGGTGGTCGTCCCCCTCAACGCGTGGTGGACGGGCCCCGAGCTTCACTACGGGCTCGAGGACTCCGGCACCGCGGTTGCCTTCGTCGACGCCGAACGCCTGGCCCGGCTGCGCCCTCATCTCGGCGATCTCCCCGGCCTGCGCGGTGTGGTGGTCACCCACGAAGACCGCACCGAAGTGACCGCCGGCGCCCGCGACGTCGTGCCCGTCATCTCTTTCGCCGACTTGGTAGGTGAGGCGTCGGCCGAGGCATCTTTTCCCGAAGTCGACATCGACCCCGACGACGACTGCTCCATTTTCTATACGTCGGGCACGACCGGGAAACCCAAAGGGGCCGTCGGGTCACACCGCAACATGTGCACGAACCTGATGAGCCTGTTCTTCGTCAACTCCCGATCCACCGCCTTGCGGCCCAAGCGCGATCCCGCCGCCATTCCCAACGAGCCGGGCCCTCCAGACGAGAAGCCCGCCTACCTCGGCTCGAACTCGTACCTCTTGTCGGTACCGTTGTTTCACGCCACGGGCTGTCATTCGACGCTCGTGGCCAATACGGCGGCGGGCAACAAGCTCGTGATGATGCACCATTGGGATCCCGAACGCGCCTTGGAGCTCATCGAACGCGAACACATCACCACTTTCGGAGGCGTGCCGGCCATGGTGATGCAAGTGATCGACTCTCCGGGTTTCGCCCGGCGCGACACCTCGTCAGTGCGTGCCGTCGCCTACGGGGGAGCACCGGCTCCTCCTGATCTCGTGCGCCGCATAAAGGAGCACTTCCCGGTAAGCGCTCCGTCCAACGGCTACGGGCTCACCGAGACCTCGTCGGTGACGACCATCAACACCGGCGACGATTACGTGCGCAAGCCTGACAGCGTCGGGCCTCCCGTACCGGTGTGCGAGGCGCGGATTGTGCCTGATGGATTTGGCGGCGACCCGGCGGCACTGCCTCCCAGCGCGCCGAGCGACATCGGGGAACTGTGGATCAAGGGACCCAACGTCGTGCGCGGCTACTGGAACAAGCCAGCCGACACAGACGCTTCGTTCACAGACGGCTGGCTGCACTCCGGCGACGTGGCCCGCATCGACGAGGAGGGTTTTATCTACATCGTCGACCGAGCCAAGGACATGGTGATCCGCGGCGGCGAGAACGTGTACTGCGTGGAGGTGGAGTCGGTCCTCTTCGAACATCCCGCCGTGGCGGACGTAGCTGTGATTGGCGTGCCGCACGACATCTTGGGCGAGGAGGTCGGCGCCGCTGTCGTGCTGCGTCCGGGGGCCGGTGTCACCGCCGAGGAGCTGTCGCTCTTCGTCCGCCAGCACTTGGCGGGCTTCAAGGTGCCCACCCATGTGTGGTTCCGGTCCGAGCCGCTGCCCCGCAATCCGCAAGGCAAGGTGCTCAAGCGCGAGCTGCGTGAGAGCCTCACCAAGGAGAGTTGACGTGGACCTACTCACTGAACAGCGAGCGGTTGTCACCGGGGGCGCATCGGGTATCGGCCGCGAAGCGTGTCGGCGCTTCGCCGCCCACGGTGCCGCCGTGGCGGTGCTCGACATCGATGGGGCCGGGGCCAAGGCCGTGGCCGACGAGGTGGGCGGGATCAGCTTCGAGGCCGATGTCACCGACGCCGACGCGTTGCGCGCCGTCGTCGACGACGCGGCGAGCCAGCTCGGCGGTCTGTCGCTGCTGGTGAACAATGCCGGAGGCTCGACCATGGCTCCATTGGCGCAGTGGGACCCCGAAGAGTGGGACCGGCTCATCAGACTGAATCTCACGGGCGTGTTCAACGGGATGCGAGCCGGCGTACCGCACCTGCTCGCCGCCGGCACCGGTGCCGTCGTCAACACGGCGTCGATCAGCGCCACCCGACCGGCCGCCGGTGAGACGCCGTACTCGGCGGCCAAAGCGGGAGTGATCGCCCTGACGGCGTCAGCCGCGCTCGAATACGCGCCCCACCTGCGCGTCAACGCGGTGGCACCGGGGATGATCCGCACCGCCCTGACAGCTCCGCTGCTCAACGGGCTGCCCGATGAGGTCGAGCGCTACATCCGCACCACGCCGGTAGGGCGTATCGGCGATCCCGCCGATGTCGCCGATGTGATGGTGTTCTTGTGCTCGGACCTGTCCCGGTTCATCACCGGCCAGACCATCGTGGTCGACGGGGGGATGACGTTGCACGGTGCGGGCGTGGACGGTCTCTTCGACCGGTTCTTCCGGGGCAACTAACACCTGGTAGCGCCGGGCTCACAGCATGCGGCGCTCTGAGGCCCATCTGGTGAGTTGGTGCCGGCTCGAGAGCTGCAGCTTGTGCAACACGGCCGACACGTGGCTCTCGACCGTCTTGACGGAGATGGAGAGTTCGCGCGCTACTTCCTTATAGGCGTAGCCCCGGGCGATGAGCCGGAGCACCTGCCGTTCGCGCGGGGTGAGCAAGTCGAGCTCGGGGTCGAACGTCGGTGCCGCACCACCGGTTACGGCCGGATCGGCGGCAAAGGCGTCGAGAACGAACCCGGCCAGCCGGGGCGAGAACACGGCGTCGCCTTCGGCCACCCTGGTGATGGCGTCGGTGAGTTCGGCGCCTGAGATGGTCTTGGTCACATATCCCCGGGCCCCGGCTCGGATGATGCCGATGACGTCTTCGGCGGCGTCTGACACCGACAGGGCGAGAAACCTGACATCGGGGTGGAGACGAGCCACCGCCTCGATGACGGCTTGGCCACCTCCGTCGGGCATGTGCACATCGACGAGCACAACATCGGGAAGGCGCTCGGCGATGAGCTCGATGGCAGCCCCCACCTCGTCGGCATCCCCGACGAACTCGACGGCATCCCCGAGCTCGGAGCGCACCCCGGCCCGAAAAAGATGGTGGTCGTCGACCAAGAACACCCGCACCCGGTTCGACGTCGTCACGGTGCCGCTCTAGACGTCTGACCTCGCCTCGGCATGACCAACTCGATCTCGGTTCCCTGTTGCGGTTGGCTCCGGATGGTGACGATGCCGCCGTGACGTTGCACGCGGGCCCTAATCGACTGACTGATGCCTCGCCTGTCTTGGGCCACCGCGCCAGGGTCGAAACCCCTCCCCCGGTCGCGCACGAACAGCGTTACCCGCTCGGATTCCACTTCGACAAATAGCGAGACGCTGCGCTCACCGGACCATTTGGCGGCATTGACCGCTGCCTCGCGCCCGGCTGCGCACAGCGCTTCGAGATCAGCGGTGAGCGGGCAGTCCCCAACGGCCACCGTCTCCACCGTGACCCCGTGAGCGGCCTCCACGTCGCGCTCGATCACGGCGATGGCCGCCGTCACGGTGGTGATGTCCCCGTCGAATGACCCCGGTGGACGGCCCTCGAACAACCACGCCCGCAGGTCGCGCTCCTGGGCGCGCGCCAGTCGCGTCACCTCTCGCTGATCGCCGGCGGCGCGCTGGATGAGCGCCAAGGTCTGGAGCACGGAGTCATGGACGGCGGAGGCCACATCGGCACGTTCTTGGACGCGCACTCGCTCTCTATGTTCTTCGGCCAGTTCTTTGACGACACGAGACCACCACGGGCCGAACACCACCAGGAAGCCGGCGATGACGACGGTGGCGCCGGCCAATGCATCGAGCACAGCTCCGGTGGGGTGGCGCGACGCCACCAGGGCCCCGAGCCCAGCGCCGACCATGGCCACCCCCACCACGACGCGCGCCACCGTCGTACGTCGGCGGCGACGACCCCGAGGCGCGAGGTCCGACGGGGTTCGAAGGATCAGGTCGCGTATATAGGCGCGCTCGTCGTCTTCGGCTCCCCGCCACACGACAAGGAGGCCCCCCACGCCCAACGAGGCCGGCCACACGAACCTTGAGGCGATGCTTGTCCCGAGGGCATCGACGGTCAGGCACAACGCCAGCAGAGCAACAGCCAGGGCGAGGACGAGCGTGACCGTGCGCCGATCAGTGAAGGCACGCTGGATGATGGCGAAGTCGTCGTGTGGTCGAGGAATGAAAAGCCACAACAAGACGTACAGCGCCAGCCCCGTCCCCCCACCGATGGTCAGCAATACGAACACCACGCGCACCACGGTGGCGTCGAGCCCCAATCGGGCTGCGATCCCCCCCGCCACCCCTCCCACCATGCGGTCGGCGGTGCTGCGCCGCAGCGGCCCGGGTTGCCGGGGGGCGCGCCACCAGGCCCGCTGGTGACGAGGAGCAGGTTCGTCGGCAGCAGGCGGCGGCGAGGCCGATGGCGGCGGCGTGGGTGGTAGGGGTGCGGAGTCGATGATGTATCGATGATCCCATGACGCGCTCGCTTCAACCACGGGGATCACCCCCGACGTGCACCGGCCGTGTTCAGGGGAGATTCGGGGTCATCCCTGATGTCGCTCCGGCCTCTCGCCCTTGATGATGGCGCCATGGAACCTCCCTACGGCATCCCGGATATCCCAGCTACACCTCCCCCACCCGACACCACGCCACCTGACCGCACCGCACCCGGCGCTGACCCAACGGGCGGGGCTGACCCAACCGGCGAGGCGGCGGCACTTGGCGCCACGGCGGGACCCGAACACACCGAGCCGCGCACGCTGCAGCGCGACCTGCGCCGCCGGATCATCGGTGGGGTCGCAGCCGGGATCGGCGAGTACCTGGGCATCGACCCCGCCATCGTGCGGGTGGCCTTTGTCGTGCTCGCCGTCTTCGGCGGATCGGGTGTCTTGCTCTACATGGCGGCATGGTTGCTCATCCCGTCCAACCACTCGGGACGCAGCGTGGCCCAGGAGTGGGTGCTGCACCCTCCCCCGCGCCGGAGCCTGGTGGTGTTCGTCATCGGCTCGGTGCTGGCCCTGGTGGCGCTGTCAGACCTGTTCTCTTCGGGTCCGTGGTGGCCGCATTGGGATGGCGGCTTCGGGTTCTTCCTCGCCCTGGCCGCCTTGGTGGCCGTCGTGGTGCTCATGGGAGGAAATCGTGGCAATGGCTTTGGCCGGTCCCGGCTGCACTGGCTCGTCGTCAGCGTGCTCGTCGTCATGGTGGCGGTGGCGACGGTGGCGGCCGCCACCGTGTTCAGCGTCGAGGCCATAAGTGGCGTGCCGCTGCGCGGCGGTATCGGGCTGAGCGAGTGGCACCCCGCCTCCACCTCTCAGGTCAAGGCGCGCTACCAACTGGCCATGGGAAACCTCGTCGTCGACCTGAGCGAGGTCGACTTCAGCCGAGGGACCACCGACATCAAAGCCACCGTGGGCATTGGGCGGGTCCTCGTCGAGTTGCCACCGGGCCCCGCTGTGAACGTGACCGCCCACAGCGGCCTCGGTGGCCTGCAAATCTTTGGACAGAACAACGGCGGGTTCGATTCCGACCAGACGACGCAGTCCAACGGCATAGGGGGGTCACCGGGTCATAGCGCCCGCATCGTCGTTGATGCCGAAGCCGGCGTGGGTCAGGTCCAAGTCATCCGAGCCGCGTGACCGGCGGCACAACCACACACGCGACAAAGGGCCGACCGCAGCGGGCCGGCCCTTTGTCGCGTTAAAAAAGACGTTCTGCGTAAGGCGTTTTACCTGTTGGGTTGAGGGGTAACCCGGAGGTAGGGCTTGAGCGCCTTGAAGCCCTTGGGGAACTTGGTCTTGGCGTCCTCGTCGGAGACGGCGGGGACGATGATGACGTCCTGACCATCCTTCCAGTTGACCGGCGTCGCCACTTGGTAGTCAGCGGTCAGCTGCAGCGAGTCGAGAACGCGCAGAACCTCGTCCACGTTACGACCCGTCGACGCCGGGTACGTGATGGTGAGCTTTACCTTCTTGTCCGGACCGATGATGAATACCGAGCGCACCGTGGCGGTGTCGTTGGCGTTGGGGTGGATCATGTCGTAGAGGTCGGCCACCTTGCGGTCGGGGTCCCCGATGAGCGGGAAGTTCAGTGCCGAGCCTTGGGTCTCCTCGATGTCACCCTTCCACCCGTTGTGGGACTCCACCGAGTCAACCGAGAGGCCGATGAGCTTCGTGTTGCGCTTGTCGAACTCTCCCTTGGCCTTCGAGAAGGCACCGAGCTCGGTGGTGCACACCGGGGTGAAGTCCTTGGGGTGCGAGAACAACACGCCCCACGAGTCACCCAGCCACTCATGGAAGTTGAGCGTGCCGTCGGTCGTCTCGGCCGTGAAGTCAGGGGCGATGTCGCCCAGGCGGACTGCCATGTTGATCCTCCTACATTCGCGTCGCTGCGAATCTCGGTCTTCTGCTTGTCGCTCGGGAGTGTACCGGGGCGCCACGCAATTGTCGACCCAGTCAGTCGGCTTTAAGCCCCGTGATGGGCAGTAAGGGAGGCGAGACCTCTGGGAGAATGCCTCGCCATGGACACGCCTCTCTCCCCCGAGCACTCCGTGGTGGTCACCCAAGACGGCCCCGTCACCATCGTGACCATCTCCCGGCCGCAGCGGCGCAACGCCGTCGACTCGCATACGGCCACCGCGCTGCTCGAGGCCTTCGTTTCGTTCGACGCCGACGACAGCGCCTCGGTGGCCATCCTCACCGGCGCCGGGGGCTCGTTCTGCTCCGGGGCTGACCTCAAGGCGCTCGAGGCCGGAGACAAACGGCCTGTCCACGAGGACGGGCCGGGGCCCATGGGACCGACGCGCCTCGACCTCGGCAAGCCGGTCATCGCGGCCATCGAAGGGCCCGCGGTGGCCGGCGGTCTCGAGCTCGCCTTGTGGTGTGACCTGCGCGTGGCGGCCACCAACGCCGTGCTCGGTGTCTATTGCCGCCGCTTCGGTGTCCCGCTGGTGGACGGGGGAACCGTTCGGCTCCCCCGGCTCATCGGCCACAGCCACGCCATGGATCTCATCCTCACGGGGCGAGGTGTGGCCGGCCCCGAGGCGATGCACATGGGCCTGGTCAATCGCCTCAGCCGGCCCGGCCACGCGTTGGCCGATGCCCTCGAGTTGGCCCATGCTCTGGCTGCCTCACCGCAGCTGTGTATGCGCAACGATCGGCGTTCGGCCCTGGCCCAGTGGGGACTCGACGAAACCGAGGCCATGGTCGTCGAAGCCCACCTCGGGCGCGCCACCATCGCCAGCGGGGAAACCCTCGCCGGGGCCCGGCGCTTTGCCGAGGGGGCGGGACGCCACGGCCGCGACGTCGCGCCCCCAGCACCGCCCACGTGAGCAATCCGGACACGCCGACGCCGACGCCGACGCCGGTCAGCCCAGCCGTGGCCGCCTTCGACTTCGACGGGACTCTTACCCACGGCGGCAGCGTGTGGAGGTTCCTCGCCGCCATGGTCGGCCCTCGACGGGTGGTGCTGGCCGGGTTGTCGCTGCTGCCGCGCTTCATGCTGGGTGCGGTCCTCGGTGGCAGGTGGACCGATGACGCCAAAGAGGCGTTGTTCGTGCGCACCTTGGCCGGCCTGGACGCCGCTGTCGCCGCCGAGCGCGCCGCGGTGTTCGGACGTTCGCATTACCAACGCCGCGCTCGAGAGGACGTGCGAAGCAGGCTCGAGTGGCACCGCCGTCACGGGCACCGGCTCGTCATTGTTTCGGCCTCACCCGAGAGCTACATCGAGGCGGTGGGCCGGGAGTTGGGCGTCGATGGCGTCTTGGCCACGCGCCTGGCGGTCGCCCCCGACGGCCGGCTCACCGGGCACTACGAGGGACGCAACTGCCGCGGCAGCGAGAAGCTGGCCCGGCTGCGGGCGTGGATGGCGGACAACCTCGACGCGCCGGCGTCGGAGTTGTGGGCCTACGGGAACAGCGCCGGAGACCGGGCGCTGCTGCACGCCGCCGATGTCGGCGTCAATGTGGGAGCGCTGGGCCGGGCCGGTACGCTGCGCCGGTTTCGGCGCCTTGGATCCGTGGCCGGTGACCGGGCCGGGGACTAACTCACCGCCGTCAGGACGTGGCCACACCGTCGACGAGATGTCCGCTGAAGTTCGACACGACACTGTCCGGGTCCCCGAATTGGGGCGCATCGCCGAACGGTACGGCCCTCCCCCCCGCCGTGACGATCAGATATCCCAACCCATCGGCGCTGGGGATGATGGCGACCGCGGTGCCCCGCACGCCGTCGCCGGGCAACGACCCTTCGTAGGGGGCGTCACCGAGGGCGAACACTCCCCCGTCGGCGGCCACCAACCAATAACCGCCGTCATTGGGGGTGGCCGCCATGGCCACGATGGGCTCGGTCAAGTGAATATCGCCCAACGACCCGTGGTAGGCGGCGTCGCCGAAGGAGAAGATGCCGCCGTCAGACGCCACCGTCCAATAGCCACCGTCGTCGTTGGTGGCCGCCATGCCCACCATGGGCTCGTTGAGATGGGCGCCGCCCATCGAGCCGTGGAAGTTGGCATCGCCGAAGGAGAAGATGCCGCCGTCAGAGGCCAAGGTCCAATAGCCACCGTCGTCGTTGGTGGCCGCCATGCCCACCATGGGCTCGTTGAGATGGGCGCCGCCCATCGAGCCGTGGAAGTTGGCATCGCCGAAGGAGAAGATGCCGCCGTCAGAGGCCACCGTCCAATAACCACCGTCGTCGTTGGTGGCCGCCATGCCCACCATGGGCTCGTTGAGATGGGTGCCGCCCATAGAGCCGTGGAAGTTGGCGTCGCCGAAGGAGAAGATGCCGCCGTCGTTGCCCAGCAACCAGTATCCCGCCACGCCGCCGCTGGCCTCGTTGGTGACCTCGAACCAGTCCGACTGCACGTTGTCACCGGAGAACTGCGCGGCGAACTGGTCACCGGTGAGGGTGACGCTCCCCGCCGTGCCGATCAGCGTCATCTCCTGCACGCGGCCGCCATAGTCGCCCAGTCCGTTGCGCTCGGTCACCTCGACCGAGGAGAGCGTGCCGATCTGGGGGTAGGCCGCCGCCATGGCCGACACCGGCACGGTGGCCTGCCAGGTGTGATGCGAATTGCAGGCCTGGGCCGTACAGATGGAGTCGCCTAAGTCGGGGACCGCCGCGAAGGTACCGCCGGCGGTGTAGCCACCCGTCGAGGACGAATACTGGGTGGTGGCCACCGTGCCGCCGGGCAAGAGCACCACCTGGTTGGCCGTGTCGGTGACCGCGGTATCAGCCAGTGCGTTCTCGTTGGCGATGCCCGGGTAGTACTGACACGCGGTGGAATCGCAGATGTCTGCGTAACCGAAATAGCCCTGCAGTCCGCCGTACGAGCTCATGACGTAGGCGCGCACAGCCACTGCTTGTGCCTCGAGCTCCTGAAACCCTTCGGGCTCACCTTGGGCGCCTGTGCTCCCCAACGAACCCCAACTGACGGGGGACTCCGACGGGGTGACATCGGCGACGTACTGGCCCAGTGGCAACACGTTGACGGTACGGGCGTCGTCCGACGAGTTCACGGTCCCTTCGATGGAACCCCGCACCGAGATGTTGGTGGGCAGCTCACAGAGTTGGAGCACCTCGTTGGCCAGATTCCCGTCAGAAGGAAACGGTTCCGATCCGGGTGTCGCCTCAGGTGTGGTGGTGGTGGCGATCGGGCTTCCCCAGTTGCCGTTTCCCCCGCAGCCACCGGAGCTCGTGTAGACCTCCCACTCGTCGCTCGACCCCGGGCTCTCGAGATGGAACAGCGCGCCCCAGCCGGCCGGTAGCGACTGGCCGTCGACGGTGAAGGCGGACTTCGAGCTGACGATGACGTCCTGGGCGCCGTTCTCGGTGAGCGCCACCGTCACCGGCGTGGCGGCGTCGCTCCAGCCGTCGGGCAGATTCCCAAGGGCGGTACTGCCCCCCGCGCTGAGCGTGCCGTAGTAGGTCGACAAGATCTGCTGGTATGTCGATCCGCCCAGCGCATAACCGAGAGCGCCCCATTGCCCCATGCCGTGACCATGTCCCCACCCGTGGCCGGTCAGGGTGACAGTGGCATAAGGAAACGCGGCCGCCGGCCCTGATCCCGATACCACCACCAGCGCGCAGATGGCCACGGCCAGCGCGCCAGCGATGCAAGCGCGACTAGCCCGTTGAGCGGGCGCGACGAGACCAATGAGGTTGATGGGGCGGATGTGGCTCATGTTATCTGTAGCCACGTCCGTCTGGCGAACCTCGCGACCACTCGCCGTGGTGTTGTGGGCCTTTTGTCTTCCGGCCGAGACCGGGAGCCGCCATGCTCCAAAGGGGCGATAGCGACCCTTTACACTCCGCCTCGTGCGCGTTGACCAGGTCATCCCCATGCTGGCCAGCCGAGACGCCATTGGCGTCCACACCATGACGCTCACCGACGCGCTGCGCCGGGCCGGGATCGACTCCGACATCTACTACGGGGAGGTCGCTCCCGACGTCGCCGGCCGCGGCCGGCCGCTGGCCCAGCTGGGACGGGCCCAAAAGGACCGCTGGCTCTTGTACCAGTCCTCCATCGGGAGCCCGGTCTTCGAGATGATGGCGGCGCGCCCTGAGCCCAAGTTGGTCAACTACCACAACATCACCCCGGCTCGATTGGTCGAAGCATGGGAGCCGCAGGTCGGCTACGAAGCGAGCCTGGGTCGATCCCAACTCGAGCGTCTGGCCGCCGACTGCCCGCTGGCGGTGGCGGACTCGGCCTTCAACGAGACCGAGCTCGTGGCCGCCGGCTACGAGCACACCGCCGTCGTCTCGCTGCTCATCGACATGACCTCGACCGGCGCGGCCCCCGACCGCGCCGTGGCGGCGCGCCTCGCCGAGGCCAAGGCACACGGTGGGGCCGATCTCCTTTTCGTCGGCAAGGTGGCACCGCACAAGGCCCCCCACGACCTCATCAAGATGCTGGCCGTCTATCGCCGTCTCTATGACCCCCAGGCGCGCCTGCACCTGGTGGGTGGCTTCTTCGGGCAGTACTACCGCAGCGCGCTGGACGCTTTTGTGGCCGACGCCGGGCTCGGCGACGCGGTGTCGATGGTGGGATCGGTCACCCCGGCCGCCATGGAGGCCTACTACCAAGGCGCCGACGCGTTCGTCTGCGCGTCGGACCACGAGGGGTTCTGCGTGCCCATCGTCGAGGCCATGGGACGGGGCCTGCCGGTGGTTGCCTACGGGTCGACGGCGGTGCCCGAAACCGTGGGCGACGCCGGCATCGTCCTACCCAACAAGGAACCGTTGTATTTCGCCGCCGCCGTGGCCAGAGTCATCGAGGACCGTGCCTTGCGGGCCCGCCTCGCCGCCGCCACGGCACGGCGGGTGGCGCACTACGCAGTCGGCCCCGCCAGCGAAAGGTTCGTGGCGCTCGTCAGCGATGCCGTGGGGGCCTGAGCGACGAAAGTTCAGCCGGTAGCAGTCGAGCTCGCCGATAGAGGCTGGCGCGCCAGTGTCGAAAGCAGAAGGTCGGCCAAGCGAGCCGCCGCGCTGTCCAAAGCCAGAGTGGCCAGGCGGGCTCGTCCCGCCGTCACCACTTGCCGGCGATGGCTGTCCGCGCCCAAGCGCGCCACGGCGTCACGGATCGACAGCGGGTCCCGGTCGGCGAGAAGCACGCCACCGTCTCCGAGCACTTCGGCGATGGCGCCGCCGGAGCATGCCACCACCGGCACGCCCCTCGCCATGGCCTCGACGAGAGGGACGCAGAACCCTTCGTGTTGCGAGGTGACCACCAACACATCGGCGTCGTCGTATTCGGCTCGTAGCGCCTCGTCGCTGACCTTGCCCACAAAATGGACCGCATCGGCCAGCCCGAGGCGAGATCCATGGGTGCCCAGCGCTCGGATGTAGGACTCCACCGCCGGGGCGCCCACCACGACGAGCTGGGCCTCGGGGTCGATCTTGGCGCGATAAAAGAACAGTGCGTCGATGGCCACCTCGAAGGCTTTGTTCGGTGCTACCCGACCGACGCAGATCCATCGTCGCGGCGCCGAAGAGGTGCGGCGCGCCGACGGCTCGTCACTCTCCACCCCACCGTCGGACGAGAGGCCCGCCGCCCAGGTCCTGTGACGAAGCGCAGGCGGGATCACCTCGGTGCTCGTGAATCCGGCCCGCACCAAGTCGGCCCGGTTGTACTCCGACACCGCCACGCCCAGCTCGGCCCGGCGGGCGAGCACCCCGAGCTCGCCTTGCGCCCGGAGCTGGGCACGGGCCAAGGGGTTGTCCCACGCCGCCACCAGTTCGGGCGGGGTGACGTTGTGGTAGTTCACCGCCACGCGTTGGCTGCGGGCCGCCAACCACCGCGCCAGGGGCGACGCGGTGGCGAATTGGTAGACCAACAAGTCCTCGGGGTGCTCGGTGGCCTCGTAGTCCTCGGCCCGCCGTGTCCTCGACGCCGTGGCGGGGTCCTGTTTCTCGACGAAGATCTCCGACAGCACACCTCGACGGCGCAGCTCGTCTTGGACGAGCACGGTGTGCTGCCCGACGGCATCGCCTTCGTGGAGCATGGGGACGAACTGGTGGACGGCGGCCGATGCGCTCACCGTGGCCACCGAGCCGCCACGGCGAAGCCGAGCGGTGCCCGGGCTACGCCCGACGCCTCGTCACCTCGGGCGCCCGCCTCCAAGCCATGCACCTCGCTACACCCGGCTCGGCGCAAGAGACGATCCCAGGTCTCGACGCTCAGGGCGCGCCCCGGCGCCAGATCACGAGCGCTCGGCGACCACCCGCCTACGCCGAGGTGGCCGGCCCCGATGACGACAATGGGGGCGCCGACACGCAACTTGGACGCGCCCAGTTCCACCAGATCCACAACGTCCTCGACGGCGATGCGATCAACCACGCCGCTGAGCACGATGCCGGCGATCGACGCCGGCGCCAACGTGCGTAGGTACTCCGCGGTGTCAGCCAGATGGACACGCAAATCCCGCCCCGACGTGGCCCGCGCCCACGAGCCGCGCGGTTCGATGCCATACGCGTCAATGGCCGCGCTCGACAAGGCGGCCAGAAGCTCACCGTCTCCGCATTCGCCGTGGACGACGTCGCCATGGGGTCGACCACTCGCCAGCCATTGCACGACGGCGTCGGTCCAGTCACTGACATCGAAGGGATCGAAGAGCTCGGCCATGTCATCAACCGGTACCCGACGGCGCGCCGCATCAGCCTCGAGTTGCTCCACACGGGCGGCCAGAAAACGCAACGCCTCGGACGCGGATGCCAAGCCCGCCTCGATGTCTCCCCGACCGTCGGCCAAGGCCCGCTGCGTGGCGGTGGCCGCCGCCGCCGAGATGCGCGCATCGATCCAGCTCTCCACCCGGGGTGCGACGTGCTCCAGGGCGCGACGCCCCACTCCATTGCTGGGGCCGGGCGGCACCGGCGCGTCGAGTCCCTCCGCAGTGATGCGATTGATGCCGAACTGCCGCGCCAGATCGTCATAGGCCGATTGATACGCCCACGCCAGCGAGCCTTGCGGAGCCAAGCGACCAAAGGCGTCATGCAGCTCGCTGACGAACGCCGTTACATCCGCTTCATCAGGGACGCCGTCCGGGCGTGCCGACGTGCCGGTGGAACCGTGTTTGTCATCGTGGTCCGGCGATGGCGCCTTTGTTGTCCGTTCTTTGGGCGCCACAAATGCCGATGCTACCGGGGTCGCCGACGTGGCCGGCTGAACGCCGCCGTGTATTGGCCGAATTCCACTTAGGTCCGGGCGCCGGCGCGTCGAAGAGGCTTCGACGACTCCGGGAGGCGCGCGTGACGGTATCCCCAACTCCAACGACGAGACACGATGGCGGCCACACACGGCAATGGCGGCGATGCATCGCCGCGGCCGGGGCCGTGCTCGGTCTGGCCTCGGTGGCGGTGGTGACCGGCCTCGGCGCGACGGTGATACCGGCCAGTGCGTCTCCCACGCCGACTTTCACGTTGGAATGGTCGCATCTGCTCAACGACACCCACAGCCCGGTGGCGTTGTCGTCGCCCACAGTGGCCAACCTTCCCAGCGGTCCGGCCGCCGTCTTCGGTGACAGGGCCGGTAACGTCTACGCCTACAACCTGAGCACCGGCACGGAGGATTGGGACTTCTCCACCGGCGGCGTGCCCGTCGACTCCCCTCCGTCGGTGGCGCCTATCAACGCCAACGGCATTGATTCGGTCTACGTGGGCGTCGGCAACTCGGCTGATCCCAACTCCGGCGGCTACCAAGCCATCTCCCCCCAAGGCACGTCGTTGTGGTTCCGCAACGCCACCAACCCGACCACCGACCCCACCACCGACAACGGCGTGCAGGCGGGACTGGCCGTCGGTGACCTCCAAGGTGGCACCGACGTGGTGGCGGGATCGCTCGGTGAGAACGAGTACGCCATGAACGCCACCAACGGCAGCGTGCTCAGCGGGTTCCCCTGGTTCGACGCCGACAGCAACTTCACCACGCCGGCCATCGCCGACGTGTTCCACAACGGTCAGAACGAGATCGTCGAAGGGGGCGACTCCACCGCCGGCACCGCGTATAAGTACACATACGCCAACGGTGGGCATCTACGCATCTTGAGCTCGAACGGCAACGCCGGCACGAGCGAGCCCAACGACGGGCTCGACTGCCAATACAACACCAACGAGACGGTGCAGTCCTCCCCCGCCGTCGGCGAGTTCTTCGGCAACAGCAATGTCGGCGTCGTCTTCGGTACCGGTACGACCTACGGCGGGGTCAGCAACGAGGATCAGCTGCTCGCCGTCAACGCGCAATGTGGCTTGGCATGGTCCCATACCCTCGACGGCAGCACGGCCAGCAGCCCGGCGCTGGCCGACGTGCTCGGCAATGGGGGGCTCCAGGTCGTCGAAGGCACCACCTCCGGTTCCAACGGCTCGGTGTGGGCGCTCAACGGCGCCAACGGGGCCACCGACTGGCAGACCACAGTCGGCCCGGTCACCGGCTCGGTGGTGACCGCCGATCTGACCAACTCCGGCTACCAAGACGTCCTCGTGCCCCTGGCATCGAGCTCCACGCTCAACGGGCTCGACATCCTCGACGGCAAGACCGGCCAGATCGTGACGTCTGTCGGCTCTGACCTGTCGCAAGGGATCTTCTTGCAGAACTCCCCACTCGTGACCGAGGACCCCAACGGGTCCATCGGCATCACCTTGGCCGGGTACAACGCCGCCAACCAGGGGATCGTGGCTCACTACGAGGTCAACAGCTCGAGCGGCGCCAACGTGAATGCGACCGGGGCGTGGCCCATGTTCCACCACGACCCCCAGCTCACCGGCGACGCCGGCACGCCGTTCACCTTGCAGGTGCCGTGCAGCGCACCGACGGCCACGCCCAAGGGCTACTACTTGCTCGGGTCAGACGGTGGCGTGTTCAACTTCGGCAACCTGCCGTTCTGCGGGTCGACAGGGTCCATCACATTGGCGCAACCCATGGTCGCCATTGTGCCCACCCATGACGCCGGCGGCTACTGGACCGTGGCCCGTGACGGCGGGACCTTCGCCTTCGGCGACGCCGCCTACGTCGGGTCGCTGCCCGGCGACGGCGTGCACGTCACCAACATCGTGGGCATGGTGCCCACCCATAGCGGCAACGGCTACTGGATGGTGGGATCCGACGGCGGTGCCTTCGCCTTCGGCAACGCCGGCTTCGTGGGATCGCTGCCCGGTGCCGGCGTGCACGTCAACGACATCGTGGGCATCGTGCCGACTTCGGACAACAACGGCTACTGGATGGTGGGCGCCGACGGCGGGACGTTCGCTTTCGGCGACGCCCACTACGTCGGTTCTCTGCCCGGCGTCGGTGTGCACGTGCACAACATCGTCGGCATCGTCCCGACCTCGAACAACGAGGGCTACTGGATGGTGGGATCCGACGGGGGCACCTTCGCCTTCGGCAATGCCGGATATCTGGGCTCGCTGCCCGGTGACGGCGTGCACGTGAACAACATCGTGGGCATCGCGTCGACAAGTAACAACGGTGGGTACTGGATGGTGGGAACCGACGGCGGGACATTCGCCTTCGGCGACGCCGGCTATGAAGGATCGCTCCCCGGTATCGGCGTGCACGTGAACAACATCGTGGGCATCGCGGGCGCCCCCTAAACACTCAGACGCTCGCCCGCCGGCCACGCGCCGACGGGACGGGCGTCAGCCCGGCAGCAGCGGGTGATGAAGGCCCAACTCGGTGAGGGTCTTGTCGGGCTCTCGGGGCCGCGCCATGGACTCATCAGCACCGGCCACCGCGCACACGTAGACGTTCCATGCCGCCGGCAAGACCGGTGACGGGGCGATGTCCTGGTAGATGCGAGCCTCGATGTCCGGGCGCCGGTCGAATCCCGCTTCGGCGAAACGGCCGGTCCACCAGCGGTACGAGGCAATGGTGAGGTGCCCTTCGACGGGCCGGCCCTCCACGTCGCGAGCCAAGTCCTCATAGGCCACCGGGCCGTCGTAGTCCGGGCCCAACGAGCGGTAGTGCTCGAGACGCTCGGGGCGTACCTTGCCTTCGTAAAAGCCATCGGGCCCCGCTTCGTTGTTGAGCCCGAAAGAGGGAATGGTGGCGTAGAGGAAGCCGCCACACACCCGGCGCAGCTCGGACACCACCCCGGCCACATCATCGGGAGGAATGTGCTCGAGGGTCTCGAGCACGGTGACCACATCGAACGCGCCGTCGCCCCACGGCAGTCCGTGGCGCAGGTCGTTGACGACGACGTGACCACGCCGCCCGGGTGTGGCGTGGTCGATGGCGTAGCGGCTGCCGTCGCAACCTTGCGCGTCGATGCCGAGCTCGCGCAGCACCTCCACCACGAACCCCGACGCGCACCCCACGTCGGCGGCCCGACGCGCGCCGGAGAAGTTTCGCCACACGAGCCAACCCGCCACATCGGCGTTCGAGCTCTGGCGATCGTAGGACGCATACCCCGATCGGCCGTCGCCCCCGGGGTCACGGCCGTCGCCGAAGTAGGCGGCACCGTAGATCCCATCGGGATCAGCGTCGGCCGACGCTGCGGTCAACTCATGGCCGGTGCGCGCCATGGCGGCACGTGCCATCGGGCTCGATGCCGCCACTCGTCGCAGGGCGCGGCGAGCCGTGGTGACCATGGTCCGCGACGTCTCGCCAGGCATGACGCCGACGGTAGCGTGCGCCGAAGGCCTCCTGCTACGGTCGGCCACCCATGGCCGAACCCACGGTGTCCGAGCGGGTCATCAACGTGGCCAAGGAGCCGGTGCGGCGCTATAGACGGCGAGCCGCCAACGCCAAGCTCAGTCCCGAGCAGTGGCTCACGGTGGTCTACGAGCTCCTGTTGCACCGCGCTCCGGACGCGGCGGGATCGGCGTCATATCTCCCTCCGCTGCGCGCCGGCACGCAGACGCCGGCCCAGCTGGCCGAGTGGGTCCTGGCCTCAGGCGAGTGGTGGGGCGGCGTGGTGTTCACCGAGCTGCTGCCGTCGTTGCACTTCAGCCGAAGCGTCTTTGTGCGCTCGCTGCCCAAGGCGAGGCGGATATTGGACCTGGGGGGCACCTCCTTGGGATCGCCGCAAGGTGCCTTGGTCCTCATGGGGTACCCGTACTCGTTCGAAGAGTTGATCGTGATCGACCTTCCCCAAGACGAGCGAAACGAGCTGTACCAAGAACAGCAGTCCCTGGAGGCCTTCCAGTCCGCCCTCGGGCCGGTCTCGTACCGGTACCACTCCATGTCGGATCTCTCCGCTTACGCCGATGACAGTTTTGACCTCGTCTACAGCGGTCAGAGCATCGAGCACGTCCCGGTGGACGAAGCCGACGTGGTGCTGCGAGAAGCGGCCCGCGTGCTTCGCCCCGGAGGGCACCTGGCGTTGGACACGCCCAACGCCACGGTATGCCGGGTCCAACAACCAGAGCTGATCAACCCCGACCACGACTACGAGTACACGCACCAAGAGATGGTGGAGAAATTCCATCGGGCCGGCTTCGACATCCTCGAAGCCAAAGGGCTCAACTACGCCGGGCGGTCACTGGCGCACGGCGAGTTCTCGTTGTCCGAGGTGGCCACCGATCGCGGCCTCTACGCCGATATCGAGAGCTGCTATCTCCTCAGCTACATCTGCCGCACGCCGGCGAGCTGAGCACCTGGGTCCCGGTGACCACCGGGGTAGTGTGACCGACGGCAGGAGGTATCGACCCTGAGCGACGACGCGGCCATCTCCGACGCCCAGTCGGTGGCCCAACCGGATGAAGACATGGCGTCGTACCTGGCCACGGTGCGGCGCCAGATAGAAGACGAGGCGCGCGCCAAGCGCGCCTCGGGTGCGTTGCCGCTGCATGTCGAGCACGAGCTCGACGAGCTCTTTTTGCGCTACTCGCCACACGGCGGTCGATGGGTCACCTTCCGCGACGTGCTGCGTGTCGTCGACGCGGCGGCCTTTATCGACCCCGTGGTCCCCGTCGAATCTCAGCGCCCCGGGGGCGCAGTCATCAAACGCACGTTGCGCTCGGCGAGCCTGTGGTATCTCAGCTTCGTGACCGCCCAGATCAGCCAGTTCACCACGGCCGTGAGCCGCGCCCTGCACGTCATCGACATGCAGGTGAGCGAGCTCAACCGACGCCTCGAAGCCGTGCAAGGACTGCCGTCGGTCATGGTGGACGTCGACTGGGCTCATGGCGTCGACGCGTGGTGGGTACCGGCGGCTACAGCCGCGCTGAGCACGAGCCCAGGGCGCGTCGTGCACGGTGGCTGTGGTGACGGATGGCTGGTGGGGGAACTCACCGCCGCGGGCATCGACGCCTACGGGGTGGACCCCCGCTCGTCGCGCCTCGACGTCGCCGAGCTGGCCGGTATGGACCTGCGCGCCGAAGGGGTGCTCGAGCATCTCCAAGGGGTCGAACCCGGCACCCTGGGCGGCATCGTGCTGACCGGGGTGATCGAAGGAGCCGGCCACGGGGAGCGACGCCGGCTTCTCGAAGGCGCCGCCGCCGGCCTGGCGGCGACCGGGACACTCGTCATCCACAGCCTTTCGCCGTCAGGGTGGGACGCCGCCGATGCCCCCGTCGAAGCCGACCTCGTCCCCGCCCGCCCGCCGCGGCCGGCCACGTGGCACCGCATATTCGACGACATCGGACTGCAGGCCGACGTCACCGACGGTCCCGACGGGCGCGACTATCTGGTGGTGGGCACGAGGGGCGACGACACGACGCCGCGCGTCGGCTGACTAAAGCGCACCGGTGAAGGTCGCCTTCGTCACCCCTCGCTACGGACCCGATGTCATCGGCGGGGCCGAAGCCGCCGCCCGCCAGATCGCCGAGCACCTCACCGCGCAGACCGACGCCGTCGTCGAGGTGTTCACCACCTGCGCGTTGGACCACCTCACGTGGAACGACGTCCTACCGACTGGTGACAGCACGCTGAACGGGGTAACCATCCACCGCTTCGCGTCGACGTCGGGACGCCGAGCGCGAGTTCTACGAGCTCGACGGCCGCCTGCGGCCCGCCCCCGGCGAGGCCACCGCCGAGCAAGCCCGTCGCTGGGTCGAGCTCAACGGGCCCGTCACGCCCGATCTCGTCGACGGGCTTCGCCACAGCGACGCCGATGTCTTTGTCTTCTACCCCTACCTCTACTACCCCACCGTGTTCGGGATGCCGGCGGTGGCGGCGCCGTGTGTGCTTCATCCCGCCGCCCATGACGAACCGGCGCTGTATTTGCCGGTATTCGAGGAGACCTTTGCCGGCGCCGACGCGCTGGTATTTCAAACCATGGCCGAACGGCGGCTGGTGCAGCAGGTGCATCGCGTCGCCCAGAGTCCCCAGATCCTCCTCGGTCTGGGCGTCTCGGAGGTGGTCGAAGGAGGTCGCCGGGGCGCAGACGTGCTCGGGATCGGCGACCGGCCCTACGTCGTGAGCGTCGGACGCGTCGACGACCACAAGGGATCGTCGATGCTGGCCGCCTTCTTTCGCGCCTACAAGACCCGCCACCCCGGGCCCCTGGCCCTGGCCCTGGTCGGACCGGTGGCCGCATCCATCGATCCCGATGACGACGTCATCCTCACTGGCACCGTGAGCGAGGCCGACAAGTGGGACATCGTGCGAGACGCCATGGTGTCGATCTCACCATCCGCCTTGGAAGCCTTTTCACTGGTCGTGGTGGAATCGTGGGTGAAGTCGGTCCCCATGGTCGTCAACGCCACCTGTGGAGCCACCCGCGAGCACTGCGAGCGCTCGGGCGGCGGCTTGTGGTTCGGGTCCTACCAGCAGTTCGAAGCCGTGCTCGAGCGCCTGAGCGCCGACCCCGAGTTGCGGGCCCTGCTCGGGGCCAACGGCCATGCCTACGTAGAGAAGTACTTCCAGTGGCCCGGGCTCATCAGCCGCTATGCCCGGTTTCTCGGCCTCGTGACGCAACGCCACCACGCCCGGCACCGCTCGGCCTGAGCACCCTGAGCCTGAGCACCCTGGGCACGCACCTTGACCCTCGTCAGCGGGGGTGGCCATCCTATGGACCGTGAAACGCCTCGTGAAACGCGTGCTCGGTGCGCTGGAACGTCGACTGTTCTCGCAGCTGCTCGGGCGCATGGACGCACTCGAGACCCACGTCTCGACCCGCCTCGATGACTTTGAGCGGCGCCTGAACGAAGTGCAGGCGGCCGCCGAGACCTCCGCCGCCCGTTCGGCGGCGACCATCGAGTATGCCCATGGCACCGCCGAGACCGAAGCGCGTGTCACGCGGCGAGTCGAGGACATTGAGCGCCTGCTCGGGGCCACGCCACCGCGAACACCTTGACTGGCCCGGCGCGCCTCGCCGTCGACGTGCAGGCGCTGCAGGTCGACGGTTTCGCTGATCGTGGCATCGGGCGCTACGTGGCGGCGCACAGCGCCGCTTTGGCGCGCCGAGATCGTGTGGCGGCCGCCTTGCTGGCCCCCGAGCTGGCCCCGCCTATGGGCCTTCCTCCCGAGCTGGCCACGGCCGGGCTCGTGCACTTCGAATCAGTGCGCACCATGCGCGCTGTGCTCGACGATGGCGGTCCCGTTGTCCACCATGTGGCCGCACCGTTCCTGCACTGCGCGCCGACGGACCGTTCCAACTTGGTGGTGGTCCCGCACTGGGCGGCCACCGGCGTGGCCCGCATGGTCACCTTGTACGACCTCATCCCCCTGCACGCGCCGCGCCACTACCTCCCCACCGCCGCCCACGTCGAGCGCTACCAAGCCCGGGCCCAGTGGGTGGCCGGCGCTGATCTCATCGTGGCCATCTCCGAGCACACCCGCCAGGACGCCATTGCCAGCCTCGGGTGCGACCCCGACCGGGTCGTGACCATCGGGGCGGGGGTCTCGCCGTATTTCACACCTCCCGACGGCACCGACAACGAGTTGTTCAGCTTCTATCTCGGCCCCGTCGAGTCGAAGCCGTTCATCTTGACGGTGGGCGGCAGCGACGTCCGCAAGGGCACCGAGCGGCTCATCGCTGCGCTGGGTCGCCTGGCTCGAAGCGGGCTCGAGCTGCACTTGGTGGTGGTGGGTGACCTCACCGCGCCGTGGCGGGCCCGGCTGCAAGAGCGCGGCCCGGACGGCGGGCGTGAGCGAGCACGTGCATTTCACCGGGGTCATCGTCGACGAACTACTCCGCGCCTGTTACCGGCGCGCCGCGGTGACAGTGATGCCGTCGCTGGCGGAAGGCTTCGGGCTGCCCGTTCTGGAGTCCGCCGCCTGCGCGACGCCCGCGCTGGCGTCGGCGAGCACGGCCCTGGCCGAAGCGGCCGGCACCCCTGCGGCCACCTTCGATCCCACCGACACCGACGCCATGGCCGACGCCATCAGCCGCCTTGTCGTCGACGATACGCACCGCGCCGCCATCCTCGACACCCAACGCCGGCTGGCCGCCGCCTCCACCTGGGACGCCGTGGCGCAGCGCACCATCGAGGCCGTCGACCGCCTGGCCGGCGATCCTCGACGCGTGGCGGCCACCCCCATCACCGCACCACCGCGTCGGGTGGCGGTGGTCGGGCCGAGCTCGGCGCTGGGCGCCGGCATCGCCTTGTTCAACGAACGGCTGGTGAACGTGGCGGCGCGCCAGCTCGACACGCCCGTTGACCTCGTCACCCCCGGCCACAGCCTGGCGGGATTGGCCGATGGCGTGCGGCACGTGCCCGTCGACGCCTTCGGCCCCGACGTCCGTCCGGCGTCGTATGACGCCGTTGTCTATTCGCTGGGTAACTCGCATGGGCACCTGGCCACCGTCGAGCTCGCCCTGCGGTACCCGGGATGGCTGTGGTTGCACGAGGTGCGCCTCCCGGGCATTGCCGTAACAGCTTTGGAGGACGTCGACGACGACTCCTTCAACGAGGCGCTGGGCTGGCTGCTCGAACGCTCCTATCCGGGCCGAGCCCCGCTCCACAGCGCCCGGCGGGCCGGACGGTCGGTCGTCGACCTGGTGGCCGCCGGGGTCGGGCTCGTTGCCCTTCTCGCTGAGCGGTGTCAGGGCATCCTCGTCAACTCCGAGGTGGCGCGTCACCTGCTGCTGCTCGATCTGGCGCCCCTGACCCATCACGCCCCGATCGTCGTGCTCCCCCCGCCGTGCCCGCCCATGACCGCCGAGGCGCGGCCGCCCGCACGCGCCGTCACCGAAGAAGACGTGGTGGTCGCCTTCGGCACCGTGTCTATGGCCAAGAGCCCGGACCTGTTGGTCGACGCGGTGGCGCGGGCGGGGTGCCGGCTCGCCTTCGTGGGCCCGTGCCCGCCCTTTTTGACCCGCTACGTCGCCGATCGCGCTCGCGCCCGGGGCATCGCGGACAAGGTCGAAGTGGTGGGCACCGTCGAGGACGACGAGTGGAGGCGGTGGCTGGTGCGGGCCACCATGGCGGTGCAGCTGCGCGACGTGGCCAGCGGGGAGACGTCGGGTGCGGTCCTCGAAGCGCTGTCGGCCGGTGTGCCCGTGGTGACCAACCTGGCCAGTGCCACTGAGCTTCCGGCGGGGACGGTAGCGCTTCTGGCCTCCACCAACCCCGAAGTCGTCGGGGCGCGTTTGCGGTCCCTGCTCGACGATGCCACCGAGCGCCAGGCTTTGTCGCAGGCGGGTGCCGCATTCGCCGCCGCGCACCAGTTCTCCGACCTGGTGCGCACGCTAGTGTCGGCCGTCACGGTGTGAGCAACGACCCCACGGACCGGTCCCCCGAAAAGGACCTCGACCAGCTCATCGGCGAACTCGAAACCGAAGCGGCCCGCCGGCGCGCCGCACCTGACTATCCGCATGACGCCGATGCGCAGCTCCATTTCGAGCTGGCCCGTCGGGCCCCGGTGCACCACGACGGCACCTCACTGCGCGCCATGGCCGTCGAGGTCGAAGCCGCTGTCGACGCGTTCGGCGACAGCGCCCGCAACGGCCGCACCGGCGGCGGCGGCGGCGTCCGAGGGCGGTGGCCGCGATCGATGGCGGGGCCGACGTCGGGTGACCCCGAACCCGTGACCACCCCCATCGGCGCTTTGGGCCTCGCCCTCGGTGAGGCGTTACGGGCCGCCGCCGACCAGATCGAACAGCTCCAGGCGCGCCTCGGGGTGCTCGAAGCCGCCCTCGGGTTCGGGGCTGAGCCCGGCGGCGCCGGTGGTGAGGTGCCCGCCGCTGACGCCATCACCACCCTTGACCGCTGGAAGGACCGGCTGCTCGAACCGTTGGCGGCCGTGTCGGGCCGGGTCCTCTACGCCGATACGCAGAGCGAGGTGGTCGTCGACGCCCTGCGCTCGGCGGGCATCGACGCCTATGCGGTGACCCTGGCCGGCGAGCGCTTTGCGCCCGGTCCTGACGTGCGCCACGACGAGGTGCTCAAGCACCTGCGTTCGGTGCCCGACGGCGCCTTGGCGGCGGCGGTGCTGGTCGGTCCCCCCGAAGCGGTGGGGCCACGCACGTTGGGTGCGCTGGTGGGCGAGCTGGCCCGAACGGCGCGGCTGGTGGTCGTCGTCTCCGAAGCACCGTGGTGGTGGCGTCGCCGTTTGGGCGCGGCGCGTGCCGATGTGTCCATGGTGGGGCCGGTGGAGCCCGACACCTGGCTCGATGCCATGCAGGAGGTCGGGCTGGTGGGTAGCGCCGAGTACGACGCCGACGGCCATAGCTTCCGGGTGGTGGCCCGGGCCACGTCGTGAGACTGGGCCTCGTCACCCCCCGCTACGGCACCGAGGTCATCGGGGGGACCGAGCACTGGTTGCGCCTGCTGTGCGAACACCTGGTGGCCCTAAAGGGGTGGGACGTCGAGGTATTCACCACCGGTGCCCTCTCGCCAGACACGTGGGCCGACGAGCTCGAGGCCGGTGACAGCGTGCTCAACGGCGTCACCGTGCACCGCCATCGATCTCGATCAGGGCGCCATCCTCGCTACCGCCAGCTCGACGGCGTCATGGCCGCTCATCCCGAGCTGGTCCCCGATGACCTGGCTCGCCACTACATCGACTTGGTAGGGCCGGTGTGCCCCGAGGTGATCAACCAGGCAGCGGCGTCGAGCTGCGACCTGGTGGCCGTCACCCCGTACTTGTTCTGGCCCGCCGTGCACGCCACGGCCCGACTGGGGCGCCGCGTCATCTTCCATGGAGCCGCTCATGACGAACCGGAGTTGCACCTGCGGCTCATGGGCGACGTCTACGCGTCGGTGGGCGGATTCGCCTTCAACTCCTACTCCGAACGCGCCCTGGTGGAGCGCACCTTCCAAGTGGGCCATCTCCCGGGCAGCGTCATCGGCAACGCCGTGGTAGTCGGCCCCGGCGATCCGGCCTCGGCGCGTGCTGCGCTCGGACTGGGGGTCGACGAGCCCTTCGTGTTGTGCCTGGGGCGCGTGGAACGCTCCAAGGGCACCCACGCGGCGGCCGACATGTGGCGCCTGTACTGCCGACGGCGTCCGGGCGCCCCCCGGCTGGTGGTGATGGGCCCCGTCCACGACGCCATCGAGGGCGATGAGCACGTGATCGTGTGCGGCGCCCAGAGCGACGAGGTCAAGTGGGGAGCGTTGCGCGCCTGTCAGCTGCTGGTGGCCCCATCGGCGTGGGAGTCCTTCAGCTTGGTGGTGTTGGAAGCATGGCTGGCCGGGGCGCCGGTGGTGGTCAACCAACGCTGTGAAGCCACCCTCGAGCACTGCAGGCGTAGTGCCGGCGGCGTGTGGTTCACCGATTACGCCGAATTCGAAGCCGTCATCGATCGTCTGCGCGCCGACGACGCCCTGCGGGCGCGGCTGGCCGCCAACGGCGCCGCCTATGCCCAGCGGCAGTTCGACTGGCCCGTCATCGTCGAACGCTACGACGAACTGGCCCGACGCATCTTGTCGCGAGTGCCCGCCGCCTAAGTCAGCGGGCTTCGCGCACGAACTGCTCGTGTCCCATGACCGAGGTCTCCAGGCTGACGCGCACCGGCAACGACACCACCCCGATGGAGCGGGTGGGGTTCATGACCTCGATGCGGCACGCGCCCTCGCGCCGGTCGTAGGTGACCCCCCCGTGATGGCCCTTGATGGTCACCGTCACGTCGTAAGCACCGTCGAGGAACGGTACCGAGGCAAAGGTGACGTCCAACGCGCCCCGGCCACCGGGCAGATCGAAGGCGCGCTCGACGAGCTCGGTGTCCACGCCGACCAACAATGACCCAAGCTTGTCGAACAGCTCCACGCTGAACGAGACCCCTTCAGTCGCCACTACCGCCTCGAACTCGACGCGCACGGTGAGGGGGTCGCCGGTCACCATGTAGGGATGGTGTTCGACCCCGGGGTACAAGGTGGTCACCTCGCCTAAGCGCACCGAGCGCAACTGAGCGGGGGTCGACCCGGTGTCGACGGGCCAGCTGGCCACGGGGTCGGGCGGCGACGCCACGGGCTCCGGCGCTGCGGGCTCGTTGACCGGTGTCGGGGTGAGTTGCGCCCCCGACTCGAGCAGGTGCTCACGAAACAGCCGCACCGCCTCACCGGGCGTTCCCACCCCCACCATGATCCCGCTCTCGAGCACCACGGCCCGGTCACACAGGGCACGCACCTGATCGGGCGAGTGCGACACCAACAAAATGGTGCGACCTTCGTCCTGAAAGGTCTTGACCTTGTCGATGCACTTGAGCTGAAACTTCTCGTCGCCCACGGCCAGGACTTCGTCCACCACCAAGATGTCGGGCTCGACGTTGACCGCCACCGCGAATCCGAGACGTACGTACATGCCCGATGAGTAGTACTTGACCTGGTTGTCGATGAACTGCTCGAGCTCGGCGAAGGCCACGATCTCGTCGAATCGGCGCTCGATGTCACGGTTGGACATGCCGAGCAACGACGCGTTCAGGTAGATGTTCTCCCGACCGGTCAGCTCCACTTGAAATCCGGCCCCCAACTCGAGCAGCGCGGCGAGCTGCCCTCGCACCACCACCTTGCCCGAGGTGGGCTGCAGGATGCCCGACACGCATTTGAGCAGGGTCGACTTCCCCGATCCGTTGCGGCCCAAGATGCCGATGGTCTCGCCCTCGTACACCTCGAGACTCACGTCGCGCACGGCCCAAAAGTCCTTGTACGGATTGCGGCCGATGTGGATGAAGCGCTCTTTGATGGACTGGTACTTCTCCTGGTAGAGGCGGAAGCGCTTGGAGACGTCGACGATGTCGACGGCGACGTTGGAGGCCACCCTCAGAGCTCCTCGGCGAAGTTGCCCTCGAGCCGGCCGAACACCACCAGGGCGCCCAGCAGGAGCACGAGAGACACCCCCAGCACGGTCAGATCGGCACCGACGTACCAATGCAGCGGGTAGCGGGCCAACACGCCGTTTTTGATGAACCCGTGGGGGTAGAGCGTCGAGCGCGGATGGTTGATGTTCCAAAACACGCGCTGGAAGCTCATCACCGCCGGCACGATGGGATCGGCGAAGTACACCCAGATGAGGCGGATGCCGAGGATCTTGTGGGAGACCAAGTCGTCGTGGACCCGCCCCGAGAACGCGTAGATGCCGGGGATGGCCCAGAACCACGCCATCAAGAGGACTTCCACCAGGTGCTGGGTATCGCGCATGTAGACGTTGACGGCGGCGAGGAACACCGACAACGCCGCCGCGAACACCAGCACCGAGGCCAGAGCCGGGACGACGAGCCACAAGATGGGCCAGTCGGGGCGATGCCAGAAGGCCAGCATGAACACGAGCAGCACGATGGACTGGAACACCAGGAACATGAAGGACGATCCCACCGACGCCAGGGCCAGGATCTCGCGTGGGAAAGAGACCTTCTTCACGATCGCCGCGTTGGCCACCACCGAGGCCGTCGCCCCCATGACCGCACTCTGGAAGAGGTTCCACACCAACATGGCCGAGAACAGGTAGATCACGAACTTGGGAGTGCCGTTGGGCAAGAAGAACGTGAACAACACGTAGAACACGGCCAGGGTCAGCGCCGGGTTGAGCATGGACCACAAGAACCCCAAGATCGAGTTCTTGTAGCGAACCTTGATCTCCTTGCGGACCAAGAAGGCGAAGAGCTCGCGCGAGCGCCACAGCTCGACAACGCGCGTGCCCACCCCGACGCGAGCGGCCACCACCCGGGTCGGTTTGTTGCCCCGCGCCGCGGCATGGCGGGCCCGGGCCTCAAGGCGAACCATCTCCTCGGCACTACGCGCCGAGTCCAGCTCGAGACCGGAGTCGCCGTCGAATGACCCGGGGGCGCCGCCGCGCTCGGTCTGGACGTCGGTCATGGGTGAACCTGTGCGGCGGAGGCGCCGGCGCGCACCGTGGTGCTCAACGCGAGACGGCCTCCGCCTCCGCGGCGGAGTTCTCGATCACCCGGTCGATGAACCCGTAGTCCTTGCCCTCTTCCGCCGTGAACCAACGGTCACGGTCGGAGTCGGCCTCGATGCGCTCGAGGGGCTGGCCGGTGTGGAAGGCGATGCGCTCGGCCATCATGCGCTTGAGGTACACGATCTGCTCGGCCTGGATGGCGATGTCGGCGGCCTGGCCCTGCATCTGGCCCGACGGCTGGTGCATCAAGATGCGCGAGTGGGGCAGGGCGAATCGCTTGCCCGGTGTTCCTGAGCACAACAAGAACTGACCCATGGAAGCAGCCAGGCCCACGCAGATGGTGCTGACGTCGCAGCTGACGTACTGCATGGTGTCGTAGATGGCCAAGCCGTCGGTGACCGACCCGCCCGGCGAGTTGATGTACAGCGCGATGTCGCGCTCGTGGTTCTCGGCCGACAGCAACAGGAGCTGGGCGCAGACCAAGTTGGCCACCGTCTCGTCGATGGCGCTGCCGAGGAAGATGATGCGTTCCTTGAGCAACCGCTGGAACACCTCGGCCGAGGCGCCGTCAGACAGGCTCGAGCCGCGCATGAGAGGGGAGCCGAGAACGTTGCTCGCGGCAGGGGAAAGTGTGGGGGGGTGTGGTGCCATGGCCAAAGGCTACCCGGCAGTAGCATCGATCCGGTGCCTGCCCGATGAGCCGCCGGCTCGTCGGGGTGCCGCCGGTTGCGAGCGGGTGTGGCGGAATTGGTAGACGTGCCGGGTTTAGGTCCCGGTCCCTTCGGGGGTGGAGGTTCGAGTCCTCTCGCCCGCACGCTGGAGAATCAGCACGCGCCGACGGTCCACATCCTTGGCGTGGTTAACCACCGCCGTCGACGGTGATGACCTGCCCGGTGACATATCGAGCGGCGTCGGAGCACAAAAAGCGCACCACGTCGGCCACGTCCTCGGGTTGGCACACGCGACCGAACGGCGCCGCCGCGTTGAGGGCGTCGATGTCGTCGACACCCATGGCTGCTTTGACGAGGCGCCGCCCCATATCGGTGTCGACGAGGCCGGGAGCCACCACATTGACGTGGATCCCATGGCCACGCTCTTCTTTGGCCAAGGTGAGGGCCAGGGCTTCGAGGGCCGCCTTGGCCATGTTGTAGGGGGCACCGAAGCCGGCCAGCATGCGCGCCGCCACGCTGGAGACGAACACGATGTCGCCGCGCGGTTGGCGACGCATGGCCGGGACGACCAAGCGGCACAGGTGATGGGCGCCCAGGGCGTGGGTGGCCATGACCCGTTCGAGCTCGGTGGGGTCGGTGTCCACCACCGAACGGCCCCGGCTGGCGATGCCCGCCGCGTGCACCAAGACGTCGACGGTGCCGAAATCCGCCAGCACGGCCTCGACCATGGCCTCGTCGTCGGCGGCCACGTCAACGGACGCTTGGTAGGGCACGGCCCGGAGCCCGAGGGCCTCGATGTCCGCCACCGTCCGGGCCGCGGCATCGGCGTCGCGGCGGTAGTTGACGGCCACGTCGCACCCGTCGGCGGCCAGCGCCAAGGCACAGGCCCGCCCGATCCCCCGGCTTCCCCCCGTCACCAGCGCCACGCGCCCGGCGGGGCCGTCGGTCACGATGCTGAGGCCAGGGGGCGGAACACGGGGATGTGGAAGCCCTCCCCGTGTTCAACGAAGTCGACCTGGAGCTCCATGCCCACCGCCAAGGCATCGGGATCGACGCCCACCACCGTGGTCATCATGCGGGGCCCTTCTTCCAGGTCGACCACCGCCGCGATGTAGGGCACCTTGTCGTTGAACGGCGGCAGGTCGTTTCGATGGACGACGGACCACGTGTACAAGGTGGCCCGGCCGCCGGCTTCCTCCCACGTCACCACCGACGAACCGCAGCGGGGGCAAAACGGGCGCGGGTAGAAGTGGGCCTTGCCACAGGCGCCACAGCGCACCACCAAAAGGCGCCCCTCGGCGGTGGCGTCCCACCATGGTTGGGTGGTGTCGTCCGGAGTGGGCAGGTCGAATCGGGGAGCCGCCACGCAGTCGCCCTCGCTGGTCTTCGGTACGGGAGGTGATGGCGTGCACGGGCGCCGTGTTGACCCTTGTGCAGACCATCGGCCATGCTGCCCGGGTTCTTCACCCGGCGTCAACGTGGCGCCGATCCGGGCCGGGCTCGGACGTCAGTGGTAGGACCGCAGGAGGTCAAGAGATGGGCATGCTCGACGGCAAGGTCGCCATCGTCACCGGTGCGGGCCGGGGCATCGGCCGCGAGGAGGCGCTGTTGCTGGCGTCTGAGGGCGCCAAGGTAATCGTCAACGACGTGGGTGGATCGATCACCGGCGAAGGCGGCGACAAGTCCCCCGCGCAGCAGACCGTGGACGATGTCATCGCGGCTGGAGGCCAGGCCGCCCTCAACACCGACGACGTCAGCTCGTGGGCGGGGGCCGAGGCCCTTATCAAGCAGGCCGTGGACACCTTCGGCCAGCTCGACATCCTGGTCAACAACGCCGGCATCTTGCGGGACAAGATGAGCTTCAACATGGAGGAGTCGGACTGGGACGACGTCATCCGTGTGCACCTCAAGGGCCATTTCGCCACGGCGCACTTCGCTGCCATCTACTGGCGCAACCGCTCCAAAGCCGGCGAGGACGTGAGCGGGCGCATCATCAACACGGCGTCGGAGGCCGGGTTGTTCGGCAACGCCGGGCAGGCCAACTACGGGGCCGCCAAGGCCGGCATCGCGGCCATGACCATCATCCTCGGACGCGAGCTCGAGCGCTACGGCGTGACCGTCAACGCCATCTCGCCCCGGGCCCGGACGCGCATGACCGAGGGCCTCTTCGGTGAGATGGCCAAGGTGGTGGAGGGGAAGTTCGACGCCTTCGGCCCTGAGAACGTGGCGCCCCTGGTGGCCTTTTTGGCCAGCGACGAAGCCGCCGACGTGAGCGGCCAGAACTTCGTCGTCTTCGGTGGCTCGGTGTGGGTCATGAAGGGTTGGGGGCCGGCCGGATCGGTGACGCGCGACAGCCGGTGGACGCCCGAGGAGCTCGCCGAGAGCAAGGCGACACTGTTCGCCACCCATCCTTCGGGCCTGCCGCCGTTCAGTTTCTTCTAGACGCCGCCACACCCCACAGGGGGCACCTCCGGGCGTCCCGGCTCGTCAGCTGTGAGTTGGCGAGCCGTTGGCCCGTGCGCTGTGTAACCTCCGGTCCAGAAAATCGACCGGTAAATCGAGTTGAGTAACGAAGGGGAGGGGAACCCACATGACCACCGTCGCTCCACAGCGGGCCCGCACCGAGGGCGCCATGGGCCGATTGGCTCGCCGGCGCCACGGCTTCGGCTCCATCGCAGGCGTGGCCCTGGCGTTGGGCATTGTCGCCACGGCCGCGGCCTGCAGCTCCAGCCCGTCCATCAACCAAGCCACCGTCAGACCTCAGGTCACCGCCGCCTACAAGACCTTCTTCGACCTGGGCAACCCGAACCTCGACGCCAAGCTGGCCATCATCCAAGACGGCTCATCCTTGCGCAAGACCGTGAACACGGCCCTGACCTCGAGCTTGGCGGCATCGGCCAAAGGTGCCAGCATCATGAGTGCCACCCTGCTCTCGGATGCGGCCTGTACCAAGGCGAAGGTGGACACGCCGTGCGCCAAGGTCGTCTACAGCATCCTCGGGGCGGGAGGCTCGAGCCTGCTCGGGAACGAGACCGGCTACGCCGTCTACGTCGACAACAAGTGGCTGGTGGCCAAGGCCACCGTCTGCAGCCTGATGGGCCTGTTCTACGAGGCCAGTGGCCAGTCGGGTTCTCCCGCGGGATGCGGCTGATCCAGCCACAGCTTTTGTGAAGCGGCGGGGGCGCCGCAGCGGGGCCGGTTTCGAGTTGGGCTGGCTGCGGCGCCTCGCTGCAACACGGCGCGCCTCGCCGCAATAAGGCTCAGCTCGGAATGCTGGCGGTGGCCTCGCCGACCACTTTGACCTCGCCGTCGCCGTTGGCCAGGCTGCAGGTCAAGTCCACCAGGTGCTTGCCATCTTCGACCCGCTTGCCGGTCACGACGATCTTGGTCTCGAGCTCCTCGCCCGGCCAGGTCTGGCGGCTGAAGCGAACCTTGTAGTGCACGATGTTGCCCGCTCCGACGTAGTCGGTCAGGGCCGTGCCGAGCAGGCCCATGGAGAACATGCCGTGGCCAAAGACGCTGGGCTGGCCGGCCGCGGTGGCCAGGACCTCGTCGTGGTGCATGGGGTTGTAGTCACCCGACGCCCCCGCATAGCGCACCAGGTCGGTGCGCGTCAGGGTGTGGCGTAACGCGGGCGCCTCGTCGTCAACCTTTACGTCCTCGTACTGGAGCATCGTGCCTCCCATGTGAGTCCCTTCTCCTTGGCGCGCCAGCGGCCCCACCGCTGAGCCCGGGCAGCTTGGGCGTGGCACCCACTACGTGTCAAACCGCCGGCAACGCCAACGCGCTTTACTGGCCCGGCTCGGGATCCCGGGGTAAGCCGAGAATCCGTTCCCCGATGACGTTGCGCTGGACCTCGCTGGTACCCCCGGCGATGGTCAGGCACCGCGTCGAGAGAAATCCCCGGCTCCAACGGGCCGCATCATCCTCGACGGACGCGCCCTCGGGCCCGAGGAGCACCAGACCGAGCTCTTGGACCCGCTGTTCGTGCTCGGCCCCCAAAAGCTTGCGCACGCTCGCCTCGGGGCCCGGCTCGACACCCGATACGGAGCGCAAGGTGGTGCGGGCCGACAGCAGGGCCACCGACTGGGCCTCGGCCAACAGCGCCCCCACCGTGTCGAGCACCACGTCGTCCTGCCCGGTACCCCGGGCCGTGAGCGTCCCCAAGATGGACTCGATACCGAATCCGAAGGTGGCCCCCGACGACATCGACACACGCTCGTTGGCGAGGGTGGTGCGCGCCAGGCGCCAGCCGCCGTTGACCGGCCCCACCACACAGTCGTCGGGAACGAAGACCTCGGTGAAGAACACCTCGTTGAACATGGCGTCCCCGGTGATCTCCCGCAGGGGGCGGATGTCGATGCCGGGCGATCGCATGTCGACGATGAAGTAGGTGATGCCCTCGTGCTTGGACGCATCAGGGTCACTGCGCGCCAGGCAGATACCCACATCGGCACGCGTGGCCATGGAGGTCCACACCTTTTGGCCGTCGAGCACCCACCCTCCCTCGGTGCGCGTGGCGCGTGTCGACAAAGCGGCCAGGTCACTGCCTGCCCCCGGCTCGGAGAACAGCTGGCACCACCACAGCTCGCCGCGCAAGGTGGGTCCCACCCATCGTTGCTGCTGCTCGTCGGTGCCGTAGGCGATGATGGTGGGCAGCGCCCACGCCCCCACGGCCAAGTTGGGACGATGCAACCCCGCCGCCGCCATCTCGGCGTCGATCACGAGCTGCTCGACGGGCCCGGCCCCGCGGCCCCACGGGGCGGGCCAGTGGGGGGCGGCCAAGCCGCTTTCGACCAGCCGGCGGCGTCGCTGCGCACTGTCCTCGGCGGCCGCCACAAAGGCCACCACATCGTGGATCTCGTCGCGCACGGCCTCGGCGCTGTCGGGCAGCTTGGTGGACAGGTGGCGGCGGCGGCCGCCCAGGGCGGCACGCGACGACTCGACGCGCAACGCTGCGCTGCCACCGAGTAACTGGCGCACCGACAGGGCCCGACGCAAGTGGAGATGGGCGTCGTGCTCCCACGTAAATCCCATGCCCCCCAGGATCTGAATGGCGCCCTTGGCGCATTCGACGTAGCCGTCGAGGGCGAGGGCTCCAGCCAACATGGCCGACAGTCCGGCTTGGTCGGGATCACCGGCGTCGGCCGCCTGGGCGGCGTCCCAGGCCACGGCGGTGATCTGCTCGACGAGCACCAGCATGTCGGCCAGGCGGTGCTTCACGGCCTGGAACTGCCCGATGGGCCGGCCGAACTGCCGGCGGTCGATGGCGTGCTGGGTGGCCACCTCCAAGCACCACCGCCCTCCTCCCGCGCACTCTGCCGAGAACACGGCCAGGGCGGCGTCGCGCACGGCGCTGCCCGTCAAGGCGGGCAGCCGGCGCACGGGGGGCACCACCGCACCGCTCACCGTCACGCCGGCCAGGCGCCGGGTGAGATCGAGGCTGGCGATGGGGGTGACCTCGACCTCGGGTTCGCTCAGGTCGACGAGGCACCATCCCACCTCACCGGCGTGCCACCCGTCGTCGGAGGTCCACGGGTTGGCGGCGCCCGACGCCCCCGACAAGGCGGCGGGGGCGAGCACGAAGCGAGCCAGCCCGGCGCCGAGCACGGGCCGCAGCGTCCCGCGCACGGTCAGGCTCCCGTCATCGGACTCCTCGGCCTCGAGGATGCCGCTGCCCGGCAGGCACAAAGCGGCCGGGGTGGTGCCGTCCACCAGACCGGGCAGGAGCTCCTTGCGCGTCGGTCCGTCGCCGGCGGCGGCCACCAACGACGCCACCAAGGCGGTGGGGACGGCTGGTCCGGGCACCATGGCCCGCGCCATCTCCTCGACCACCACGGCCAGCTCCAACTGCCCGAACCCCTGTCCGCCGTATTCCTCGGGGATGTGCACCGACAGCCACCCTTGGGCGGCCAGGGCTTCCCACAACGGCGGCAGCTGCTCGTTCTCGGCGTCGAGGGTGGCCCTCGGCACTTCGGGGGGACAGTGCCCCTCGAGCCAGCGACGGACCGTCCGCCTCAGCTCCTCGTGGTCCTCGCCGATCCCGATGGGCATGTCCGCTCCTTAGAAGATCCCGATGAGGTGGTCGAGGGACCAGGTCTGCCAGCCGTGCAGCCCGAGCACCACCACGGCGGCCAGAACCATCATCAGGTTCTGTCCCTGCTCGGCCCAGTCGTGGATCATGAGCACGAAGTACAAGAGGTTGAGGGCGATGCTGGCGAAGAGGGCCACGGGGCTCAACAGCCCGAGGGTGATCCCCAGTCCCAGGGCCAGCTCGCTCATGAGTATCACCCACGTCATGGCCTTGGGGTGGGGCTTGACCACGGCGTCGAAACCGCCGCGGACGATGGCGAACTTGTGCTTGCCGGCGATGTCGGCCGCCCACTTGATGCCGGCTTGACGCTTGATCCATGCCTCGAGGTTCTTGTGGCGGAAGCTCTCCAACCACCACAAGCCGAGCCCGATGCGCAAGACGGCGGCCCAGTGGGCGCCCGAGAGCAGGGAGGTCCTCATCGCCGCGTTTCTACCATGCCGGCGGCGTGCCCCGACTGGTGGCCAGCCCCTTTTACCCGGTGGTGTCGACGATGTCTTCGCCGGCGGCGCTTCTGTCGGCGCCGTGACCGGCCAGGCGCGCCGGCATGGTGTTGGTGAGCGCCAGTCCCACCAATGCGGCGGCCACGGCGGCCACGTCGAAGACCCGCAAACCCGGTCCCCGGCCATGTCCCAGGGCCACCGACCAGCTCAAGGCGGCGCCCCCCACGCCGGCCCCCACGGCGACGCCCAGGGTGACGAGCACCTGCATGGTGGCGATGGGGGCGCCCTGGCGACCCTCCTCGGCGCGCGACAACACCACCAACGTGGTGGTGGCATAGGAGAGGCCCATGCCGCATCCGGCCACGGCCCAAGCGATGAGGGCCACCTCCCACGGCGTGGCGCGCCAGTCGAGGGTGGCCACCCCCGCCACGCCCAGGGCCACGAGCCCAAGCCCGACACCCGACAACAGGCGCGGCCCGATGCGTCCCACCAGATGGGCCTGGGCCCATGACCCCGCCGTCCACGTCAAGGCGGCCACCGTCAGCACCACCCCGGCCTGGGCGACGCTGCGCCCGTGCAGTGACGTCAGCGCCAGCGGCAAGAACGCCTCGGCGCCGAAGAACGCCACGTTGGCCAGCGCCGCCACGCCCATGGTGCCCAGCTGGCGGGGCGCGGTGCTGGAGCGGTCCCTGCGCAACAGACGCGCCAAGGCGGGAGCCGCCACGGCCACGCCCGCCACCGCCAACAGGGGGCCGATGACCGCCTGGCGGGTGGAGAGCCCGTCGAGGAACACCGCCGTTCCCCCCGCCACGGCGAGCGCCACCGCCACGCCCGCCCCGGCCGGCACGGCGTCGGGGCGCTCGGGCGCCTCACGGGCGGCGGCGTCGACGCGGCGGATGGAGGGCAGGCCGATAGACATGGCCAGCGCCACGGCTGGGACCAGACCCAAGAACACCAGGCGCCACGTGACGTCCTCGGCCACGATGCCGGCCACGGCCGGGCCCACCACGCTGGGCAGCACCCAGGCGCTCGACAGCGCCGCATAGGCCTGGGGCCGCAGCCGGGGCGGGAACCCCCGCCCCACCGCCACGTTGACGCCCACGGTCAGCACGCCGGCACCGACACCTTGGACGGCTCGGCCCGCCACCAGCACGAGCATGGTGGGGGCGGTGCCGCCGATGACGAGGCCCACCCCGAACAACGTGGCGGCCACCACCATGGGCCGGGCCAAGCCGATGCGGTCGACCATGGGCCCGGCCACCACGATGCCGACCAGTTGGGCGAGCATGAAAGCCGAGAACGCCCACCCATAGAGCCGCAGTCCGCCCAGGTGCCGTAGCACCACCGGGAGCACGGTGGCCACGGCGATGGCCTCGAAGGCGACGAAGGAAACCACCAGCACCATGCCGATGGTCAACCGGCGATAGGCGGGACTCAGGAGCCCCGAGGCGCTCTCCATGGCCTCATCCTGACCTCATCTCGCGGTCATCGAGGTGGTGTTGTCAGGGGCGCGTGGTCAGGCGCGGTGAATCACGTTGAAGCGCGTGGTGACGACGGGCTCGCCGGTCTTCTCGTCGGTCCAACGTGTCTCGGTGACGATGAAGGTCATGGTCTTGTCCTTGGACTGCTTGGCGTAGGCATCCACCACGCTGCCCTCCCCCACCAACACGTCGCCCACCACCACAGGCCGGTGGTAGATGAACTCCTGCTCGCCATGGAGGATCAAGCCGCCTTTGGCCATGAGCGGCCCCAGTACTTCGCCCATGGGATTGCCGGTGGGCACGTCAGAGGGCTGGATCTCGGCGAACTTGCCCCACGTGTCCATGACAAAGGGATAGGTCGGCGGCGCCGGTATGGCGTCGAGACCAGCGGCCTTGGCCACCGTGGGGTCGCGATAGGCCGGGTTGTCGTCGCACACGGCGGTGGCGAAGTTGGCCACCGGCCCGCGCTCGATGACGACCCGTGACTTGCTCATGGGCTTCCCGATGATCTTGCTCAGCTCGTCATCCGCCATGTCGGTGCCTCCTCGTGTGGCGCGTCCGGGCGAGAACCGTAGCCGGGGGGCTCGGGGCCAGGCGACTTGGGGTCCATAGCGCTCGGCACCCTGCTACCGTCCGCGGCGGCTGCGCCAGGCCCGAGCAGCCATAACCCGAGGGGCGAGGTAAGCGATGCCCGATTTCGAGACGCTGGCTTACAAGGAGTCCGAAGGCGTGGCCTGGGTCACGTTGAACCGGCCCGACGTCATGAACGCCTTCAACACGGTGATGCAAAAGGAACTGCGCGACCTGTGGCGGTGGCTACGGCGCCATGACGCCGTGCGGGTGGTCGTCCTCACCGGGGCCGGCGACAAGGCGTTCTGCACCGGGATCGACCGCGGCGAGGCGCTGGCCGAGGGTCCCCGGGCCGGACGCGGCGGCGACGGGGAAGCCGAGATCGGCGACGATACCGTGCACATCGGCTCGGGCACCACGCCGTTCATGTTCGACGACCCTGGCTCGAACCTGGGCCCGAAGAGCAACGACTTGTGGAAGCCGGTCATCGCCGCGGTCAACGGGATCGCCTGCGGCGGGGCCTTCTACATGCTGGGCGAGGTCGATTTTATCATCGCGGCTGAGAACGCCACCTTCTTCGACCCCCACCTCACCTTCAACATGGCGGCCTCGTTCGAGCCCCTGCAGATGACCGGGCGCATGCCCTTCGGCGACCTGGTGCGGCTCACCTTGCTGGGCAGCGCCGAGCGGATGAGCGCCCAGCGGGCGCTGCAGATCGGGTTGGTCACCGAAGTGGTACCGGCCACAGAACTGGCCGATCGCGCCGCGTGGGCGGCCGGCGTCATCGCCCAAGGCCACCCCATGGCCGTGCAAGGGACGCTGCGGGCGCTGTGGGCGGGACGAGAGCTGTCACGTTCGCAGGCCTTGGGTCTCGGATGGGCCTTCGTCGGCCTGGGTAACGACCCCGAAGCCTTGGCCGAGGGTCAGGCCCGCTTCGCCTCAGGGGCGCGTGTGGAGTGGCGGCTGCGCTGAGTCGACGGGGGCGGGAAGGCGGCCGCGTTCAGCTGGCGGCGCCACCCAGCCCGAGGCCTCCACCGCTATTACCGGTGGCCGAGGTCTGTGTCTTGGGCCTGATGATCAGCGCGTTGCCTTGCGACGACACCAGCAGCACCGACTGACCGTCGGACACAGCACCCTTGGGCTCACGGGTGGAACCGGTGATCGCGACGGTGATGGGTGCGTCGCCGTCGGCGGGGTCCACGGTGATCGACGACGTCGACACGGCGCTTACGGTCCCCTTGTCGAAGTCGATGGTGCGAAATCCCCCGCCGGCGACGGGAACGACCACATCGATGTGCACGGCGCGGTGCACCAAACGGGCCACGCGGCCACGCACCACTTGCTTGCCCAGTGCGGTCGACGGCGATGGGGTCCCGGCGGCGGCAAAACTGCCCGAATTGGCCGCGGGCCCTGACTCGGTGTTGGCCGTCAGCGCGTAGGAGATGCCTCCCACACTGGCCACCGACGCCAGCGCCACAGCCGCCACGATCACGGTGCGACTGCCCAACCGTTTTGCCACCGATCCGAAGAACTTGGTCATGGTGCCATTCAACGCCGTGGGCGTGATCGGCTCGTATGACTCGTATTAGGGAACTGTGAGCTTGGTCACCAAAGCCCGAAAGGCTCGACCGCGATGGGACAGGGCGTGTTTCTCCGCCGCCGTCATCTGCGCGTAGGTGCGGCCGTCCCCGCCGTCGGGGACGAATACGGGGTCATAGCCGAACCCCGCCGTGCCCAGGGCCTGTTCGGCGATGGTGCCCTCGGTGGTGCCACGGGCCACCACCTCGGCGCCATGGGGGAAGACGACCAGGGCCACGGTGGCAAAGCGCGCCCGGCGGGCCTCAGAGGCGGTGGCCCCTCGGGCCTCGAGCTCGGCCAGGAGCTTGGCCACGTTGTCGTCATAGCCGGCGTGCTCGCCGGCGAAGCGGGCCGAGTACACGCCCGGGGCACCGTCGAGGGCGTCCACTTCGAGCCCGGTGTCATCGGCCAGTGCAGCCATACCGGCGTAATCGGCCACCGCCTGGGCCTTGAGCCGGGCGTTGGCCTCCAAGGTGTCGCCCGTCTCGTCCACATCGCCAAGATCGTCGGGTCGCGCCACCAGCTCGATGGCGACCCCACTGGACTGGGCGGCCTCGGTGACGATGGCGACGATCTCGGCCGCCTTGTCGGGATTGGCCGTGGCCAGCACCAGTCGCAGAGGACGCGCGCCCATGTCAGCGGGGCGAGGGGGCCTCGGCCAGCACCGCCTGTTGGGCCTCGAGCAAGGTGGCGATGCCGTGTTCGGCGAGGGCGAGGAGCTCGTCGAGCTCACTGCGGGAAAAGGCCATGCCCTCGGCGGTGCCCTGCACCTCGATGAAACGACCCGATCCCGTCATCACGACGTTCATGTCGACTTCGGCCCGGGAATCCTCGGAGTAATCGAGGTCGAGCATGCACAGCGCTTCGACGACCCCCACCGACACCGCCGCACACGAGTCGTTCAAGGGGTGATTGGCGAGGAGCCCCTTTTGCAGCTGACGCGTGAAGCAGTCGTGCAGGGCCACATAGGCGCCGCAAATCGACGCCGTGCGCGTGCCGCCGTCGGCCTGCAGCACGTCGCAGTCCACCACCACCTGCTGCTCCCCCACCGCCACCATGTCGGTGACGGCCCGCAGGGAGCGGCCGATGAGCCGTTGGATCTCCTGGGTACGCCCCGATTGCTTGCCTTTGGCCGCCTCGCGGGCGATGCGCTCGCCCGAGGACCCCGGCAGCAGTGAGTACTCGGCGGTCACCCATCCTTTGCCGCTGCCTCGCATCCACGGCGGCACCCTGTCTTCTACCGACGCCGTGCACAGCACCTTGGTACGGCCCATGGACACAAGCACCGAGCCCGGCGCGAACTCGGTGAAGTCGCGCACGAACGAGACCGGTCGCAAATCGTCGATGTCTCGGCCGTCGGCCCTCATAGTGAGTACCCCCGACCGATGGCCGCGCTGTCCAGCGCGCCACTGAAGACAGCGGCCGCCTCTTCTTCGACAGCCGCGGCGGTGATGGTGGGCCAGCGATGGGTGAGCACCAGTCGTCGCACGCCGGCCGCATGCGCCGATTTTCCTGCTTGTCTCGCGCTCATATGGATGGTCGTCTCCTCGAACTCTTTGGTAAAGGTGGCCTCACACACAGCGAGGTCGAGGCCCTGGCCGAGGGAGGCCAGTGACCAAGCCGGGCCGGAGTCCGAAGAGTACCCCAGTGCTCTGGCGTCGCCTTCGACGCGCACCGCCAATGTGGGCGGCGGATGATCGGTGCGCGAGAAGGAGAGCTGCAGATCACCGACGGTGCACCCATCACCGTCACCCACCTCGTGCCAATCGAGGATCCCATCGACATTGTCGGTGAGTCGCGCCCTGATGCCCGGTGCCGCGTAGACCGGTATGGGGGGGCGGGCAAAGGTGGCTGTCCAGCGGGCCATGGTGACAAAACCCTGCAAGTCGCTCCAGTGGTCGTCGTGTTGATGACTGAGCACGATGGCGTCGAGGGCGAGGGGATCGCAGAAACGCTGCAAGTTGGCGAAGGTCCCCGAGCCGGCGTCCATCCACAGTGATGTGCCCGAGGACCACGAGCGCACCAAGTACCCGCTGGCGGCGCCGCCGGGCCCGGCATGGCTGCCGTCACAGCCGAGCACCGTCAAGGTGAGCATGGCGCCCTATCCCGACGCGGCGTCGGGCTTGGTTCCGCGGCGTGCTCGACCGTTGCGCTGCGGCTCGCCGAGGGGGGCAGCGGGGGCCTGGGCGGGGGCCTGGGCGGGGGCCTGGGCGGGGGCCTGGGCAGGGGCCTGGGCGGGGGCGGGGGCGGGGGCGGGGGCGGGGGCGGGAATAGGAATCGGCGTCCCCCACGACAGCACACCCACCTCGCCGAGCTCGGACCCGAAGAGCCGGCTGCCCACCTTGCGAAACCACTCGACGTCTCCCGACGAGTAGAAGCGGGTCCGCCCCGCCGGGCGCGCCGGAGCGGCCAGCGCGCCGCCGGCGAGGATGGCGCGCACCTCGAAGGCCGTCTCGTCGGCCGACGACACGAGCACCACGTCACGTCCCATGGCGTCGGCGATGGTGCGGGCCAAAAACGGGTAATGCGTACAGCCGAGCAGCAAGGTGTCGACGCCCGCCTCGCGCACCGGGGCCAGCAACCGTTCGGCCAACACCGACAGCTGATCGGATCTCGTCTCGCCGCGCTCGACGAACTCCACGAAGCCGGGACAGGCCCCGCACGTCAGCCCGACGGCGTCGGTCAATTCCTCCACGGCGCGCTGGTAGGCCCCTGACGAGATGGTCCCCACCGTGCCGATGACGCCGACGCGTCCATTGCGAGTGGCCTTGGCCACGGCTCGCATGCCCGGTTCGATGACACCCACCACCGGCACCGCCAGCTCGGCGCGCAAGGCGTCGAGGCCCGCGGCGGTGGCGGTATTGCACGCCACGACCACCAACTTCACGTCGTGCTCGGACACGAGCCAGCGCCCGATCTGCACGGCGAAGGCGCGCACCTCGGCCTGGTCCCGGGGCCCGTAGGGGTAGCGCCCGGTGTCGCCCACGTAGACGAGGTCTTCGCCGGGGGCCAGGTCGATGAGGGCCCGGGCCACGCTCAGTCCGCCGAAGCCGCTGTCGAACATCCCGATGGGACGGTCGTCCACGGACCAGGAGGCTACCGGTGTCACTTCAGGGGCAGACGGGGAGCGTCGGCCAGAGACGGGAGCCCGGCTTTGCGGCCGCCGAGGGGGAAGACCTGCTCGGGGAGAAACGAACGCACCTGGTGCTCGCCCGGTCGCCCGCCGACCACCTCCACTGACTCGGCCCCGTTGCGCTCGTTGCGTACATAGGCCTGAAACGCCCAGGCGGCGGCGCGCACGGGCACGCCCTCGATGGTGACGGGGTCACCAGTGCTCAGCCCGTTCCACGACGTCTCTCGGTGCAGGTGGTCTGGCAGCGCCTGGACGGGGCTCTTACGGCGGCGAGGCACGTTCAGAAGTAGATGGTGCGACGGGCGCGTTCGGTCACCACGTCGATGTCGTCGGTCCACGCGCCGGCCGACAGGTACTTCCACCCGCCATCAGCGGAGACGATCACGATCACGCCGCGCTCGATGGCCGCCGCACAACGCGCCGCGCCGGCCATGGCCGCCCCCGAGGAGATCCCCGCGAAGATGCCCACCTCGGCCAGGCGGCGCGTCCACTCGATGGACTGCTGGGGACCCACGATGGTCTTTCGATCGAGAAGGTCGGGTCCTCCCAACTCGGTGAAGATGGGGGGGATATAGCCATCGTCGAGGGAGCGCAGGCCGTCCACCATCTCGCCGGCGGGAGGTTCGACGGCCCACACCTCGACCTCCGGGTTGCGCTCTTTGAGGAACCGTCCCACCCCGAGCAGCGTCCCCGACGTCCCCAACCCGGCCACAAAGTGCGTCACCTCGGGGCAGTCGCGCCAGATCTCGGGCCCGGTGCCCTCGTAGTGCGCCAACGGATTGGCTCTGTTGCCGTATTGATACAGGAACACCCATTCAGGGTGCTCCTCGTGCACACGTTGGGCCATGACGACGGCCCCATTGGAGCCCTCGGGGCCGGGAGACTCGATGATGTCGGCCCCCCACACCTCGAGCAGCTGGCGGCGCTCGACGGACACGTTGGAGGGAAGCACCACGGTGAGGTGATAGCCCTTGATGCGAGACACCAACGCCATGCCGATCCCGGTGTTGCCCGAGGTGGGCTCAAGGAGGGTGGCACCGGGAACAAGGCGCCCGTCTTTCTCGGCGGCCTCGATCATAGACAAGGCGATGCGATCCTTGACCGACCCCCCCGGGTTCTGCCCCTCGAGCTTGACGAGGATGCGTACGTCCGGATTGGGGCTGAGCGCGCTGACATCGACCATCGGCGTGTTGCCGATCAGATCGAGCACGCTGCCGTACACAGCCACGATGGCCCTCGTCCTGGTGCGGGTGTGGGCGGGGAAGCCGCTCAGCCGCCGGCCACGGCCGGCAAGATGGACACGGTGTCGCCGTCGACAACCTTGGTGTCGAGCTTGTCCATGTAGCGGACGTCGTCGTCGTTGACATAGACGTTCACGAAACGGTGCAAGGCGCCATCCTCGGTCAGGACTTGGCCGGCCAGGCCGGGGTACTGCGTCGTCAAGGCAGTGAGCACCTCGCCGATGGTGGCACCGGGAACCATCACGGTGGCCTGACCGCCGGCGTGGGGCCTCAACACGGTGGGGAGGCGGACTTCGACGGGCAACGCGGTCCTCCTTGTCGCCGGCTGGCTGGCCGGGCACTCACCGGTCGCGGTGAGCATGAGCCTGGACTTTCAAATGTTGACGAACCTGGTCGGTATTCTACTGAGCCTCGAGGACGACCGATTCCTCCTCGATCTGCCCCTCGACGATGCGGTACGAGCGCACCACGGGATGGCGCCGGCGCAGCGACACCAAGACGTAGTGCCAGCTCGGATCGGGTGCTTGGGCTACGTCGGTCGGCGACGGGTAGGCGTCGGTGTGGGTATGGGAGTGAAAGACGCCGATGATCTCCATGCCTCTGGATTCGGCGTCGCGATCGGCCTGCAGGTGCGCCTTGGGGTCGACCGTGTAGAGCTTGGCCGAGGCGGCCATGTTCCGAGTCGGGTAGCACTGGGCCGCCCAGGCGGACTCGGGCTTACCCCCCAACAACCCGCACGCTTCATCGGGGAGCCCGGCCAGGCAGTGCCCCACCATTTCGCTGTAGACCGCTGTCGGAAGCCGCAACATCCTCCCGGCAGGCTACCGGTGGCCTTGGTGCGGGCTGCGGACCGCTTCAGCGCAGACCCGTCGCCCTCGTGCACGCCATGGAGCGTGGGCAAGATACCCTCCGGCGCGTGGCATCTGCGAAGCGAAAGCCGACACCCACGCGTAAGGCGAACGCCCCGGCTAACGCCGAGGTGCGGTTCAAGCAGGTCGCTCGCAACCGCCGAGCCCGCCACGAGTACGACATCCTCGAGACCTTCGAATGCGGCATCGCCCTCCAAGGAAGCGAAGTGAAGTCGCTGCGGGCGGGACGCGTCACCATCGCCGACGGCTACGCGCGCGTCGAGGGCGGCGAGGCGTGGCTCTTCAGCGTCCACATCCCCCCCTATGAGAACGCCATCGGGTTCGGGGCCCATGACCCCGACCGCAAGCGCAAGCTCCTGTTGCACCGAGGCGAGATCGACGAGCTCTTTGCTCGCACCCAGCAGCAAGCGCTGACCCTTGTCCCGCTGTCGATCTACTTCAAAGACGGCAAAGCCAAAGTCGAACTGGCCCTGGGACGCGGGCGGCGCCTCTATGACAAGCGTCATGTCATCGCGGCGCGCGACGCCGATCGGGAAGCGGCTCGCGAGGCGAGCCGGGCGGCGGGCAAGAGCGTGGCCCGGGGCGCTCGGCGCGAGATCGAATAACAGTGAAGCTGGCGTTCACCAAGACCGAGAGCCCTCGCCACAACATCACCATCGTGCGCGACGACAAAACGGTGGCCGGCCTTCCTATGGCGGACTACGGCAGTGAGCTCCCCCACGACCTGGCTCATGTCGTGGTCGAATCCATGCTGGAGCTCCCCCATGGCTTTTGGGGATTGGTGGCGGCGGGCGCCTCCTTCGACACCCTGCATCGGGCTGCCGCCGGCTCGCGCCCGCTGCGGCGCACCGACCCCGTCATCGAGGCCCACATCTCCGAGCTGCTCGTGGCCGAAGGCCTGGTCACGTTGTTCCGAGACCCCGAGGTCGGCGGGTCGGTCGACGATGCCAACTACATGGATCGAGCCCAAGAGATCGTCGAGACCCACGGCGCCGATCTACCGGCCTTGCTCGAGCTGTCGTCGTTGGCTCAGATCCGAGAGTCACTGGCGGCCATGAACCGGCGGTGGCAGGCGCTGCCCGCCGGCGAATCGTTGCACCTGGTCTTTCCACTCGCCGACCGGCCGTGATGGTCATGACTAGGCAGTAAGATGGGCGGGCAACACGGCAAAAGAAGGGGGCGATTGGTTTCGACTCTGGTCGTCAAGTCGGGAGAAGCGAGCCGTGGTTCCCGGAGCCACGTTAAAGAGCCGGGACAAAAAATAAACGCGAACAACACGTACGCGCTGGCTGCTTAATAAGTAGCCCGTCCGTCCGGCCTCAGTCCTGCGGGTCGGTAGCGGGCGTCATCTAGCGGGACTTACCTGAGGGAGTTGCCAACTGGCCGTCGGGGAAAACAAAGGTTGGCTGGGGAACTGCGAGACCGCCAGCGGCGGCGCAGGGCTCGAGATCTAGCCGCCGGCTGCGCTCGGAGAAGGCCCGATGAGAAGCTCGAGGACGCGGGTTCAATTCCCGCCGCCTCCACAACGGGGTGTTCATAAAACGAAGGCTTCAGTGTTCATGAAACCCATGGTTGGAGGTGGCGATGAGTTCAAAGACTCGTCCGCCGCCCCGAAAAAAACGACAAAGCGCCGGCCCCAAGGCCGGCGCTTTGCACTCAAAGACCCCATGATTACTGGGACTGGGCAGCGCGTCGTAGAATTGCTGGGATGCGGGCGCGCTCAGTGACCGGCTCGCTTTAAGCCGGTTACTGATGCGCAGAGCTGACCGGGTCAGGAGGCGCCTGGGCCCGCTCATCCACCACGAGGTCACCCCAGGTGCCCGTGCGGCGCTTGGCTCGGGTCACGACGGGCTCGAGATACGTGACCGGAGCTTCGGGGTCTGCGAGGCGGTGCTTGGCCCGAAAGGAACGAACGCGGTCAACGTTGAAGCCGGCCACGGTGAAGGCCACCAACACCGTGATCTTGGTGAGACCGAACACTCGGTGAAAGCCCCGGCTCATGTCGACAAAGCCGCCCTTCAGCGCGGCATTGGCGCTATCGACCACCTGGCGCCGGCCCATCGACACCCTCCGGGCCGTGGTGCCATAAGGGACGCGTTGCCACAAATGCAGCTCGGCTGGCATGGCGCTGAACGTGCCCGTGCAACACCGGTCCACCGCTTCGGGCACTGTCACCAGGGGCAGGCGGTTGCTCCCACGCATGGTCTTGGGAAAGCGGCGGCTCTTGAGCAACCCGCCATGAAACGGACACCGCCATCTCGTGGCGCCATCGGCGTCGGGGCCGGCCAGTCGACACATGCGCCAGCGTGATCGCTGGTTGAAGGCGGCTTCACGTTCCAGTTTTTCAGCTTCGGAGGCACCTTGAGGTGGCATGGGAAGGTCACGAAGCTCCTCGGGAAGAAGGCTCGAGAAGAGCTGACCGTCGATCAATAGGGCGTCGCCGGAGAAAGGTCGGACACCACGTTGCGTGGTTTTGAGCCCGAACGTCTGGTGGATGCCGGCGGCGGCCAACTTGTCGTGCATGGTGGAGGCAGACATCTGCGAGTAACCGGGATCGACCACCACGTCCTCGATATTCATGCCCAAACGCTTGGCCGCAATGAGCACGTCGGCCACGGCACGGCCTCGGTGGGTGCCGGCCGGCACCAACGACATGGAGGTGATGACGCCGGGCACCTCACCCGACAGCGTCACCCTGTCCACGTAGTTCGTCCAGGTCACCTGGCGGGTCTGCACCACGTTGTGCAGCTCGTAGCCGAGATACTCCCCCGCCGAGCGGCTGTTGGTGGCGGAACGGTGACCGGCACGCGCATCGGGGTCGGCCGTGTAGATCTTGCGTCCATCGGGTCCGATACCAAGCACAGCAGCGGTTCCTTTGGGCGCCTTCGATGTGGGCGCGTGGCCATCATGCCCACCATCGTGATCACCCTCGGCACCAGTGCCGTCACCACCATCGACGACCACCTGCCCCTGCCACGCCCCCCACGTCTCGAGATCGGTGCCCTCCACGGCCATGGACGAGGAAGTGAGCATCTCGGGTGGAATGGGGGCCCGGGCAATGGCGTTGCCGAGCCACTCGCGATCGAGGGGTTGCAGATACCCATCGAAATCCACGACGTGACCGGCATCCAGTGTTGAGCAGATGCGCACGTAGAGTCGTTCGGTGCGGTCGTAGGTCTGGTCGGGATCGTGGGCGGTGAAGCCAAGCCTGGCGCGCTGCTTGTCCGTGAACGCGTTGATCACCCTCGCCACCTCGACGAGATGCTCTTGATGGTGGCGCCGAAGCCCATTGACTTGGAATGCCACAAGGATGCCGCGGAGGCTGACGGTGCGGGGCGTCCTGTCGGGGCATCGATGTAGGGGCTCAGGACAGGCACAACACCGGACCGGTCGACGAGCGTGACCGCCATCTCGATCTCTTGGTCCGTCGACGGTCGCCCTGTGGTGTCAAGGGGCGGGCGCGCCGTCACGACGGTCCTCGCAGCTTCCGGCGCGCCTCGTCCTCAGAGACAGCACCGACATAGGGCAGCAAAGAGGACAAGTGGCTGATGGTCTTCAGCCCGCCCGCCTTCATCAATACGGGCAACCGCGTCTCGAGTTCGAGGTGTCGCACCAACCATGTCGCCCTGAAGCGCACGGCGTTAAAGCGCGGATGTCCGTGGGCAACGGTGATCCGGCCCGACAGCTCGGCCACCCGACTACGGCGATTGGAAGGCACGCCGATGAGCAAGCCCGTCTGGCAAGTGGTGGCCAGTTCAAGCACCTCTTGTTCGAACTCGGTCAACACCGACACCACTCGGGCGTCGGGATCACCGACACTGACAAGAACAACCCCATCGACGACACTGACATCGGATGGCGCCGCTTCGGCACGGTGACCAAGGTTGGTGTCGAAGGCACCGGAGCTTATGGCGCGGGGCTGGCCCGGTTTCTCCAGCGCGCCGGCATCGAAGTCGTAGAAGTCGACCGCCCCAACCGCCAGGTGCGTCGACAGAAGGGAAAGTCCGACTCCACCGACGCCGTCGAGGCGGCCCGTGGAGTGTTGTCGGGACGCTCGACGGGTCGACCAAAGACCCGCAACGGAAACGTCGAAGCCATCCGAGTGCTGCTCGTGGCAAAGCGCTCGGCGAGAAAAGGGCGCCTGCGGGCCGTGAACCAGATGCGTCAACTCAGCTACACGGCCTCCGACGCGCTCCGAGGCCGGTTCAAGAGCCTTTCCACCACCGATCTCATCGCCGAAGCGGCCGCCATGCGCCCACGGCCGGGTGGCGACCGAGTCGAATACGCCACCAAGGTGTCTTTGGCCAGCCTCGGTCGACGAGCCCTCGAGCTCCAAGACCAGACGGCCCATATCGACACACTCCTTGCCGAGCTCGTCGATGTCACCGCCCCAGACCTGCTCGGCCTCTTTGGGATCGGCACCGACACCGCGGCGGTGCTGTTCGTCACCGCCGGCGACAACCCCGAGCGCTTGCGTTCGGAGGCCGCCTTCGCCCATCTCTGCGGTGTGGCGCCCATCGAAGCGTCTTCGGGCAAGGTCCAACGCCACCGTCTCAACCGTGGCGGAGACCGCAACGCCAACCAAGCCCTGTGGCGCATCGTGATGACGCGCCTGTCGTTCGATCCACGCACCCGCGATTACATGGAGCGCCGGACCAAGGAGGGCCGCTCCAAGCGTGAAGTCATCCGGATCTTGAAGCGCTACGTCGCTCGCGAGGTCTACCGTCACCTCCCTCGCAGCTAGATCTTCGGGGACGAGCCTGGCTCACGCATTATCTGCCGCTCAAAGCTGCCTTCGTCCGACTTGCCGACCCGTCCCCGGAACACCAGACGCCTGGCTTAGTTGGAGCCTGTCCTCGTCCGCCGAGTGACTCATGATTGATTTGCCAGCTGTCTAATTCGTCCCACCCGAAAACGTCTTGACAAACGTAGGAGCGTCGGCGTTGGCCTCGTCCGCAGCTACTCAGCCCGCAAGAGTTGCCCAACCGACCGTCTTCGAGCCGAAGCCACGGCTGGGATTACGGCCAGCAGATTTGCGACGACGAGCACTCCCAGTGCCAGCGCTGCGATCGACGAGGCGGGCACGGTGGTAACGGGCACGGCCCCGAGATTCGTAGCAAATGCCTTCCAGATCAGCCGACCGACGACGATGCCAAGTGGTATTCCGACGACAATACCCACCAAGGCAACCGTCGTCGCCTGCCAAAGCACTGTTGCGCCGATTTGGCCGTTCACGAACCCCAATGCCTTTAGTAGTCCCATCTCCCGCCGACGACGGATCACGCTGACCGCGAGTAGGTGAAGGAGAGTCGCGGCGCCGAACACTGCCAGCACCAATCCCAAGATGAGCGGGAAATTCACTGCCTCGCCGAAGTTCACTAACGAGGTTGGGGTGGTCGGCCGAGCGGCGACACCCTGTGAGATGTACTTCGCTGTATCCGCCTGACCGTTGGGGCCGGCGACCACGCTCGCCAAGACCGCGGGAGCCTGATTCCCGGTGAGTGCACTCGTGCACTCACTCTGGTCCGGACCGGGCGGACATACGGCATTTACGTAACCGGCGAGCGTGAAGGTGGCCCCAGTACCCAACCCCCCGAGGCCGGCGTCGCTGGGAAACGAAGTCGTTCCGACGACACCAAATAGGGCGATTCGGGAGCCGCCGTTCGGAAGTTGCACGGTGACACGGACGACCGACCCGACATGGGCTCCGACCTGCTGGAGGGTCGTGGTGCCCAGCGTGACTTCCCTGTCGCCGGTCGGCAGACGACCGCTGACCAACGACATCAGCAATGGCCCTCGCACAGCCTTTCCGGCGATGGCGAAGACGCTGACCCCGTTGATCGAGACTTCAACTCGGGCAACGAGCGTGATCCCGGTGATGGCAGGGTCATGCTCCAGGCGGGCCACCTCAGAGGTGGGGTTGCCTGCCCCCCCGCCCACATTCGAGAACAACATCTGGTAATCGCTGCCGTAGAGCGCCGGAGTGGCCGTCAAGTGGGACAAGCTGGCGCCGAATACGGCCGTCGCACAAAGAGCCATGACGGCCAACACCGTCCCGAACAGCGCCGTACCCACCGGGATCGAGGCGCCGCCGCGTCCTCGCTCCAGGGCGCGACGGACCCCGATCACGGCGCTCGGCGGCGCTCCGGTTGTGGCCAAGCGGGCTGACACTGGCGAGGAGTGGGTATCTGGCAGTCGGTCGCCTCCCCTGGGTACCCGCGAGGCACGGACCGACGGCCATATACCCAGGACCACAACCACGACCACGGTCACCAACGCCCCAAGCACGAGAACCAACGGATCGAAGGCAAGACCAGTTGTTGGTTCAGCGAGGCGAGCCTCACCCACCGGAGTCAGGGGAGACAAGAAGTAGGCAACGGTTACCGCGCCGGCACTACCGGCGAATGCAACGACCAGATTCCGCGCCGTGCCGAGCACGACGAGCTGGCGCCGAGGCAGACCTAGGGCCGCCAGTGTGGGATATTCCTCGCTCTCGACGAGACTCTGGCGACCAAGCGCCTGACCGACGACCGCAAGGCCTGCCAGTGCGGTCAGTGCGGCCAGCACCCACCAACCGACGGCCTGGGGGTGGATGGATGCCGCGACCGCCGCGGCCGCGGTGTCCTGGTTTGAGACATACACGAGGTGGAGTCCGTTGGCGGCGGCGGCAAATCGGGGAAGATCCGCAGTCCCGTGCCGTAGCCGGACGAGATACACCGCGGCGACGACCGCTCGTCGGTTCTCGGCACGTGCAAACGCCTGGGTGGTGAACAAGTCGTACTCAGGTGCCTGCCCGGACGGGAACTCCAGTTCAGCCGCGACGATTCCCACGACGTGGAAGGCAACCATCGGCCCCGACGGGGAAGCGTTGGCGCCGCTGGCCAGTGCCTGCACTTGCGACGCCGCATACAAGGGTGCGTGGATCACCGAACCGATATGCACGCCGTCGTGCTGTTGGAGATTGAACGAGGCCAGCACCTCGTCTGGGGAGGACTGGCTAGGCATTCGGCCAGCGACCAACTTCACTACCCGATTTAACGCTGCGGGCGACACCTCATTGATATAGAAGTCTGACGCGTCGATGGCGGGGGCACAGTCGCACGTCGGCTGTCCGCTGGCGGGGTTGTCGATAGTTGTGACGGAGGCAACCCCCGGTAATCGAGCAAGTCCAGCGACAGGTTGGTTGTTGTAGATATATACGTCAAAGCCGTGAGCGGCGACAAAGCGGGGGAAGGTCGTGGCTGTCCGCCGTCCGGCAGCGGCCGCCGCCAGGACCACTCCGGCAACGACTGCGATCAAGATGACCAGGATCAGCCACGAGCGCCATCGACGTCGCAACTCGGCGCCGAATACCAGCCATACCGCGCCCAAGATGACCTCCTGATCTCAGCGTTATCCTCCGAGCCCATCCTGGTCAACGTGACCAGCCCGCTGTTCGGCGGTAGTTGTAGCCCACCGCTCCGATAGCAGGCCCGGACCCTGTCCTATGACGCGCCACTCGGAACCAGAACGGTCATGCCGGTCGCTTAGCAAGTCGGAAGAGCGACTGCGCCAGGACGGCGATGGCCAAAATGATCAGGAGGACACAACCGATCAAGAAGAGAGCCCACACGCCATTCGACACGACAAGGCGGAAGCCATGTTGATTCCCAGGTCCATTCGCGACCGCCGCTACAACGAAAAGAACCACGTCGGCGACAGCGAGCGGGATCAACGTCCGGCCCCTGACAACCGACTGCGCAAACGTGGTGACCACGGTTTCCTTCGGCATCTGCTCCGCCTCCTTGGTGGCTTTCCCTAAGTCGACGGTATAGCGATCGAGGGCGAGCGCCAAGGGTGGCACCTTGCGGACACCCAGGTGGTGCTACCGAGTCGACGGGTAGTAGTGGCACCACCGTGGAATCGATGGTCCAGGTCTTTGATCCGTGGGTACTGGAGATCACGGGGAGCCGCCGGGGCGAACGGGGTCGGGATTAGAGTCGAAGACAGCAGATCCTCATGCGCCGACCAGTCAAAATGCGCGGCGGTCTGAGCAGAGTCTAGGCCAGGGGGCTGACGGGCCCGGGGCAGCCTGCAATCGGGGATGCCGGTGATCTGTGTATGTATCTGATCGGGGCGAGACGTTGCCGTAGTCGGCGCACGCTGATCCGGCAGCCGACGGAGCCCGAGGATCAGGCGTTGTTCCTTCGTCCCACCAGCCAGTAAAGCGCCGAGTTTCCCATCTGAAGCGGGACCATCACTTGCCAGAACCAGCGTGGTCCACGGACCTGATTTTCACTCCGCCGACTGAGATCCCGCAGTGTGATTGCTGTCACGATGATATGGAGAACTACTAAGGCTACGAGGGCTGGTCGACTGGGCTTCCAACGACTCACCTCATGATCTTATTTCGAGATGGCTCGCCCAACCGGAGAACTAAGCTAAGGATCGATACTTCGGAGCGTCGCCCCGGATCACCTGCAAAATGCCAGCACCGCTCGACGTCTGGCAGGAGGCCTTCCACATTGGAAGCGACGCATACTCGGGGGTTGCGGTAACACCTTGGCGCCATCTGTGTCATGACCACGGCGTCGGGGAGGGGTGATCGGGCCGGATGGCGACCCGCTCGGGATCGACGCCGATCGGGCGATACGTGCCTCAGCGGCTCAGCCAGAGTGCGATCCGAGCAGTACTCGCGGGCCAAAACGATTGCTGATGAGGTGGACTGTGAGGCCCTTCTACAGGGTGCACTCACGCCGGCAATATGTGCGCCATCGGCGACGCCGTGCGGGCAAGTCGAGCACCGCGGAGAAGAAGCTGCGAGCGCCCTGGGTCGGCGCCTCATGGCGGCGCACCGACGACCGGTTCTTCGACCGGTCGAGCATCACTCGACGCTCTAACATTACGGGATCGTTCACCACCGAGGACGACGGGAGGCGCAAGATGGCCACGGTACGCGGAGGTAACACTGGGATACTGCTGGTTGTCGATGTGCAGGTCGGCGTGATGGGCGAATCATGGGACTCCGACCGGATCATCAAGAACGTGGCAAGCGCCGTGGCGCGGGCACGAGCGGAGGGCGTACCAGTGGTGTGGGTGCAGCACTCGGACGAGGAGCTGCTTTACGGGAGCCCGCAGTGGCAGTGGGTGCCAGAGCTTGCACCCGCCAAGGGCGAGCCGCTAATCCACAAGAAGTTCAACTCGTCGTTCGAGCAGACTCAACTTGAGGACGAACTCGCCAAGCTGGGGGCGACCCACGTCGTACTCGCCGGTGCCTCCACCAATTGGTGTATCCGCGCCACCGCGTAGGGCGCCTTGGACCGGGGCTACGACCTGACTCTGATCGAGGACGCCCACACGACGGGCACCATGGAGCTTGACAACGGGACGAAGATCGAGGCCTCGAACGTCATCGACGAACTCAATGTCTGCATGACGTGGTTGAGCTATCCGGGCCGCACGAACGGTACGGCCACAGCCGAAAAGGTGGACTTCGCCACTCCGGGCGGCCAACCCGAGCGATAACCGCGCCCCGGCGTGATCTTGGAACCTTTAGATCAGTCAGGGCAACCCTGGGGGCGCACTCACAAAGGCAATCTCGCGCTGTCAATCAGGGGTCGACCATGGCCACCCCGGAGGTGTTATCGGTCGATGGTAAAACCCTTCCTTGGCGTACCGGACCGTCGGTGTAGGCACGGAAACGTCTGCAAATCAACCAACCATCAAGGGGCCCGCATAAGTTCGCCGGGCTTGGACCTCCTCGCCACGAGCGCGGGCGCCACGGCAATCAGATTTGCCACGATCACAACACCGGCCGCTAGCCCCCCCAGGACGAAAATCGGCACCACAGAAACGGGAACAGCTCCCAAGTTGGCGGCGAATGCCTCCCATACCACCCGGCCGATGACCACGCCCAACGGCACGCCGAAGACAATGCCGACCAGGGCGACCGTGCTCGCCTGCCACACCACCGCCGAAGCAACCTGGCCGTTCACGAATCCGAGCACCTTCAAGAGCCCGATCTCGCGTCGCCGTCGAGCAACGCTCACGACGAGCAGGTGCGCGAGCGTCGCCGCTCCGAACACCGCCAGCATCACGCCGAAGATGAGAGGGAAGTCGACCGCCTCACCGAAGTTGACCAGCGATGTCGGCGTGACGCGCAGCGTTGCGCTCGAGTTCACGTCGAGGTAGTGGTTGATCACCGCCTGACCCCGTGGACCGGCCACGACGCTGGCCAGGATCCCGGCGTTGCTGTGTTCCTTGACCATCTGTACGCACGCCGCGCGCCCAGGCCCCGGGGGACAAAAGGCATCAAAGAGCCCGTTGATGGTGACCAACGCGCCGGTGCCCAGGCTCACAACCCCGCCAGCGATGACCGGAAAGGAGACCTCGGACACCACCCGGAACGCCACGGTCCGGTTCCGAGCCGTCATGTGGACGACCGAGCCGAGATGGGCGCCGACCTGGCGCATGGTGGTGGCGCCGAGGCCGATCTGGCCCGGCCCAGCCGGAAGATGCCCGTCGACCGTCGAGAAGAGCAACGGACCCCGCAGGGACGTCGCCGGGATGACGCCAACCACAACCTTGTTGATCGGGGTGTCTCCCCCGCCGGCGTATTCGGTGACAGCGGTGACGGCGGAGCTGTGCTCGAGACTAGACAGGAGGGCAGGGTCCAGGGCACCGGGCTGGAAGTTGAGCTGGAACGGGTCGCCGTACAGCTTGGGCGTGGTCGTGAGGTGCGAAAGGCTGGCACCGAAGACGGCCGTCGCACACAGGGCGAGGACGGCGAGCGCCGTGCCGACCAGCGCCGTGCCCACCGGAACCGAGGCGGGGCCTCGTCCCGGTTCGAGCGCGTGACGGACCCCGATTACCGCGCTCGGAGGGGCGCCGGTGGTGGCCACGCGGGCCATGACTGCCGACGGCCGGAAGTCCGTCACCGCGTCGTCAGCGATCCGAACCCGCGCGGCGCGGACCGCCGGCCAGAGGCCGACGACAAGGACGACGACCACCGTGGCCAACGCCCCGAGCGGGAGGACAAGAGGGTCGAAGGAAACGCCGGTAGAGGTCTCGGCGGTGCGCGCCTCGCCGAGTGGGGCGAGCGGAGAGAGGGCGGTGGCGATCACCGCGGCGCCGATGGCGCCGGCGAACCCCACGACCAGGTTGCGCGCGATGCCCAGGGCGACGAGCTGTCGCCGGTCGGCGCCGAGGGCCGCCATCGTCGGATAGTCCTCGCTCTCAACGATGCTCTGGCGGGCGAGCGCCTGGCCAACGACCGCCAGCCCGATCATGGCGGCGAGCGCCGCCAGGACCAACCAGCCGATGGCCTGAGGATGGATCGACGCTTCGATGGCAGCGGCCTGCGCGTCCTCGTTGGAGTAGCCCTCACCGGCATCGGGGTTCAGTTTCAGATCGACCTTGGCTGCATTCTCGAACGGGAGGATGTCGGCCGCACGGTGACGGAGGCCCACGAAGTAGAAATAGTTCGTGATTGCCGTCTGTGGGATCACGGTGCGGGCGAACGTGGGCGTGGTGTAGAGGAAGTACGTCGGGGTCGTGCCGGAGGGGAACTCGTATTCGGTGGCTTCGAACCCGACCACCCGGAATGCGACGGTCGGACCGGCGGGATTCGGTGCGGAGTCGGAGGGGTTGTTGATGGCCGAGAGCTGAAATGATCCGTAGAACGGGACATGGATCACGGTCCCAAGCCGCACGCCGTAGTCCTGCTCCAAGGTAAACGAAACCAGTACCTGGTCGGGGGCCGACGGGTCGGGCAGGTGGCCCGAAACGAGTTTGAATGGCACTCGGCCCGTCCCCGACACCACGTCAAAGTTCGATGGATTAATCGGGCGAGTGCAGGAGCAGGTCGGTTGACCGTTGTACGGACTGGCCAACTGGGTGACGGAGGCGACACCGGGGAGCTTTGCAATGGTCGGTTTCGGTTCGTTGGCGTAAACGACGACGTCGAAGCCATGGGCGGTGACAAAGCGTGGAAAGGCGGATTCTGTGCGGCGGGCCGCGGCGGCGGCGGCCAGCACGAACCCCCCACCGATTCCGATCAGGACCGCAATGGCCAGCCATGATCGCCATCGGCGACGTAACTCTGCATAAAAGACCAGTGCTACCCCGCCCAAGGTGACCTCCTACACCACCGTCTTACCGATAACGCCGTTGAGACAAAAGGTGATCAGCCGCTATCGCGAGGCGTAACGGCGCAACGATCTTCACTTGAACGTGCACCCCCGGCCTGGTCCGAGACGGCCCGAGCGCCTTCGGGGACGTCGACTTGGACCAGACACATGCTCGGAGCCGCTCGGAATCGAGAGCGCCGGGCAACTGGTCACTTTGAACGCTGACTAGTGCGGCGGGCGTACAGGGTGCGGACTATGCCGACGAGTCTAAGTGCGATCAGAAGGAAGAACGCGAGGAATGAGACGGCCCATGCAGCCTTCAACACATTGAGAAAGGTCCCGTGGGCGTTGAAAGCGAAAAGGTCGGGCCCTTGGGAGTCAGCGATCACCCAGATCACCACGTCGGCAAAGAGGAGGCCGATCCAAGTCAAACGCCAGGGATGGTCACGGCTAAAGGAAGATCCACTTGTCACAGTTGAAGCAGTGCTGGTTATCGCGATCCTCCGATCGGCATCCCGTATTGCGCTATTTGCATTTCTGTCTGTACTCATTTACGCATACCTGCCTTGAGTCGCCAAGGGCGCTTTCCACCCCTAACAGGTAGTGCTGACACCACCGTCCCACCGTCCTTCCCATCCACGCGAGGCAATGCATCCGCGCGCCTCAATTCCGTTCCTTCGACCCACGAAGGTCGGGTTGGCTGGGGCCGGCGGCAGGTGCGAAGAGCACCGGCGCTCGGCGTCCTAGTCATAACAATGTCACTTGTTCGGTTGAACTTGAGCATTGGTGTTAGGACAAGCCGGGCCATTCGAGCGAGGGCCCGTTATGAACTCTGGCGGTCGCGAGCTGCAGCTCGAGCGATCCTTCGTGCGTGGATTGGACCAACGCGAATCTGACCGCTGAATGGAGCCCACATACCGCAGAAGTAGAGGCGCGGGGCGAGCGGGTGTTCGGGGGCACCCGAATGGAATACCGGCACGCCGTCAGCCCGTAACACGCCCAAGTGGCCGACGAACGGCTCTAGTCCTCGTCGGTACCCCGTCGCGCAGATCACCGCATCTGGCCGAAGGCGAGTGCCATCGATAAGCACCACGTCAGAGCCGTCCAGACTTCGGACCTCGGTAACGACGGAGGCAGTTCCGGCTTTCAACGCTGCGATAAAGCCGTCATCGACCGCTGGGTTGGTGCCGCGATGCAAATAGCTCGCGTACGCGCCTTCGCGAGCGCGTGGAATTCCGAAGGTGCGGAGGTCCCCGAACGTCCGCCGCTGCGCTATCGAGAAGGAGAGATCAGCAAGTTTGATTGGTAAGTGGTCAGTCACGAGAACCAGAAGCGGCTGGCCAGGAACGCCGAAGACCTCGCGCGTGGAGAGATTGGGCGCACTGCGCATCGAAACCGTGACCCTGGCCCCCTCTTTTACGAGGTGGCCGGCAATGTCGATGCCTGAGTTCCCAGCTCCCACTACCAGGACGTCTCGATCTCGGTACCAACGAGCAGACCGGAATTCCGATGAATGGATCAGTTCCGAAGTGAATGTCTCCTTCCCGGGCCACTCAGGGAATAGAGGGACCGCATCCCAGCCGGTGGCGATGACCAGGTAACGAGCACGAAGCGGGTGAGTAGTGGTCTCCAGCAGCCACGAGGCGCCAGACCGCTCAACCTTGATGAGTGATGTCTCGAATTTCACGCGGATTCGGTTGCGGTCCGCGAAGCCCTCCAGATACGCGACCACGTCATCTCGACTCGGATTTCGTCCGCAGCTCCGCGGCATGCCACGGCCTTGTAGCTTTGACATCGGACGCCAAGAGTTGAGTCGTAGCTCGGCGTATCTCGTTCGCCAGCGTTCGCCCACTGCGCTCGAAGCCTCGATAACAGTTGAGTCCCAACGAGTGGTGTACGAGCAGGTGAGCTGAGGAACTATCCCCCAGACGCGACGGTCACCGCGTCAACCTCAAGAAGCAGTTTCCACACAACAACTTGAGGAGGAACACGGTGACTGTCCCCACCACTATCGACGCGTCGCTCTGGCTGAGCAAGTACCTCGAGGGCGCCGACGGAGACACGGACCTGGCCCGAGCGATGCTGGGCGCCTTCGCTGAGGCGCTCATGAGCGCCCAGGCCTCGATGCAGTGCAACGCCGGCTATGGCGAGCGGACCGAGGAGCGGGAGAACTCTCGCAACGGATATCGGCTTCGACCCTGGGACACCCGGGTGGGGTCGATCGAGCTGGCCGTGCCGAAGCTGCGCCAGGGTGTGTACTCGCCGGAGTTCTTGCTCCAGCCCCGCCGTCGCGCCGAGCAGGCGCTCGTGGCGGTGGTGTGCCAGGCCTATGTGGAAGGTGTGTCCACCCGGCGGGTCGACGACCTGGTGAAAGCCATGGGCATCGACGGGATCTCGAAGTCCGAGGTGTCGCGCCTCGCGGCTCATCTCGACGCCGTGGTGAAGGAGTTCCGAGAGCGTCCCTTGGACTCCGGCCCCTATCGCTACCTGTGGATCGACGCCGTGACCCAACGGGTGCGCGAGGGCGGCCGGGTTGTCAATGTCTCGGCGGTGATCGCCACGGCCTCCAACGCCGAAGGCCGGCGCGAGATCGTCGGGTTCGACATCGTCACCACCGAGGACACCGCAGCGTGGACCGCGTTTCTGCGCTCGCTCGTGGCCCGGGGCATGTCCGGGGTGGAGCTCGTGGTCTCCGACGCCCACGGTGGCATCAAGGCCGCCATCGCCGCGGTGCTGGCCGAGGCCACCTGGCAGAGATGTCGCACCCACTTCATGGCGAATCTCGCCACGCGGGTTGCCAAGGCGTCGTGGCCCATGATCGCCACACTGGTGCGCTCGATCTTTGAGCAGCCCGACCGCGACGCCACCTGGAGCCAACTCGGGGTCGTCGTCTCCAAGCTCACCGAGGCCGGGTTCACCGACGTGGCGCTCTACCTCATGGACGCCGCTGACGACGTGCTTGCCTTCAGCGCCTTCCCCCCCGAGCACTGGCCGAAGATTCGGTCCAACAACCCCCAGGAGCGGCTCAACAAGGAGATCCGCCGGCGCACCGACGTGGTCGGAATCTTCCCCAACCGCGCTGCGGTCATCCGCCTTGTCGGCGCGGTGTTGGCCGAGCAGTCCGACGAATGGGCCGTCACCAAGCGTTACATGAGCATCGAGAGTCTTAAGTCGCCACGCCGCGACGAGCCTTGCGAGTTCGACCTGAGACCGGCCATCGAAGACGCCGTCGGCGAAGTCGAAGGGAGCGCGCCTTTGGCCGTCGAGTAAAATGAAAGAGAGAACGGGTTGTCGACGTCAGTCGGTCAGCTCGGGTTGATGCGAGGGCCGTTGCGACTCACGACCTCGTACACCACTCATCGGGACTCGACCTCGATAACGATTGTCTCAAAGCCCCGCCTGCTCAAGGCAAACGCAGCAGCGAGCCCAGCCGACCCCGCGCCAACAACGATGGCCTCATGGCCTTCCAACCCCGAGCTCTCTTCGGCGACTTCTGGTGAAACCTCAGCAAGTAGCGCCTTGTCCTCAGTTGCCACGATGTCTCCCGGTTCCCCCAATGACTCCCTGCCCCAGTGTTCCCGCAACTGGTGTGGGATGCCAAGGTTGCCAACCGGTGTGCAGAGAGTTCGTGGTGGCAGGTGGAGATCGTCGCTTCTGCCCGTTCCGAACGCCGGGTAGGTTCCCCTGGAAGCTTCACCCTGATGTTCGACGAGCGACAAGGACCCTCATCCGGAACGTGTAGTTACATCGCCCTCCACGGTGTCAAGCGACCCGACCGGAAATGACGACCCCGACCTCATACTTGCGACAGGTTCGAATGGCCGCCGGGTCGAAAATTTATGGACCTATTCGATACCCATCAACTGGTCGAGGCCGTCGAGCCATCGCCGGGCAGGATCGTCTGCTGCCTTTCTCTGAGCCTCGACCCGGTCTGAAGGTGGTGAAGCATCTGCTCGACCACAATCTCCGCTCGCAGCGGACGTGGAGTCAACGTCGGCGATGGCGGTGTACCCACTCGATACTTCTCGACAGGATTCGGACTCGCTGGCATGCGCTTCCGCTACGCCATCGACCATGAAGTCACTCCTCGATGGGAATTCCAGCTGCATCTTTACCTCCTCGTACAGTGCTTCCCTACGTACTGGGCTTACTCCTCTCAGGGTTTCGCCCACAGTGCCAAAAGCCCCTATTCGCCTTGCTCACACACGTGTCGAGCGTCAGAACTCCATGATCGCCGCGCACGACCTGTTCTTAGGCTCAGTTGAGTCCCAACGAGTGGTGTACGAGCAGGTGAGCTGAGGAACTATCCCCCAGACGCGACGGTCACCGCGTCAACCTCAAGAAGCAGTTTCCACACAACAACTTGAGGAGGAACACGGTGACTGTCCCCACCACTATCGACGCGTCGCTCTGGCTGAGCAAGTACCTCGAGGGCGCCGACGGAGACACGGACCTGGCCCGAGCGATGCTGGGCGCCTTCGCTGAGGCGCTCATGAGCGCCCAGGCCTCGATGCAGTGCAACGCCGGCTATGGCGAGCGGACCGAGGAGCGGGAGAACTCTCGCAACGGATATCGGCTTCGACCCTGGGACACCCGGGTGGGGTCGATCGAGCTGGCCGTGCCGAAGCTGCGCCAGGGTGTGTACTCGCCGGAGTTCTTGCTCCAGCCCCGCCGTCGCGCCGAGCAGGCGCTCGTGGCGGTGGTGTGCCAGGCCTATGTGGAAGGTGTGTCCACCCGGCGGGTCGACGACCTGGTGAAAGCCATGGGCATCGACGGGATCTCGAAGTCCGAGGTGTCGCGCCTCGCGGCTCATCTCGACGCCGTGGTGAAGGAGTTCCGAGAGCGTCCCTTGGACTCCGGCCCCTATCGCTACCTGTGGATCGACGCCGTGACCCAACGGGTGCGCGAGGGCGGCCGGGTTGTCAATGTCTCGGCGGTGATCGCCACGGCCTCCAACGCCGAAGGCCGGCGCGAGATCGTCGGGTTCGACATCGTCACCACCGAGGACACCGCAGCGTGGACCGCGTTTCTGCGCTCGCTCGTGGCCCGGGGCATGTCCGGGGTGGAGCTCGTGGTCTCCGACGCCCACGGTGGCATCAAGGCCGCCATCGCCGCGGTGCTGGCCGAGGCCACCTGGCAGAGATGTCGCACCCACTTCATGGCGAATCTCGCCACGCGGGTTGCCAAGGCGTCGTGGCCCATGATCGCCACACTGGTGCGCTCGATCTTTGAGCAGCCCGACCGCGACGCCACCTGGAGCCAACTCGGGGTCGTCGTCTCCAAGCTCACCGAGGCCGGGTTCACCGACGTGGCGCTCTACCTCATGGACGCCGCTGACGACGTGCTTGCCTTCAGCGCCTTCCCCCCCGAGCACTGGCCGAAGATTCGGTCCAACAACCCCCAGGAGCGGCTCAACAAGGAGATCCGCCGGCGCACCGACGTGGTCGGAATCTTCCCCAACCGCGCTGCGGTCATCCGCCTTGTCGGCGCGGTGTTGGCCGAGCAGTCCGACGAATGGGCCGTCACCAAGCGTTACATGAGCATCGAGAGTCTTAAGTCGCCACGCCGCGACGAGCCTTGCGAGTTCGACCTGAGACCGGCCATCGAAGACGCCGTCGGCGAAGTCGAAGGGAGCGCGCCTTTGGCCGTCGAGTAAAATGAAAGAGAGAACGGGTTGTCGACGTCAGTCGGTCAGCTCGGGTTGATGCGAGGGCCGTTGCGACTCACGACCTCGTACACCACTCATCGGGACTCGACCTTAGGCTCTCGGCAATTGTCCTCTGGCTATAGGAGATACAGCGAGTTCATGCTCGCGTATCAAGGAGCTCAAGATGCGCGTAGTTCGAAGACCGAGGAGGTCAAATAGGGACCGGCTAAGGGCGTCGAATCGTCTCCACGAGCGGCACTCCGTGTGTTGACCTTTATCGCTTAGCCTCTCCAGGTCAACATCATTCAGATGTTCTACCTGGCCACGGTGCAGCCGTCTCCGTCGATGGGAAACCAATCAGGATCGTCCTCGTTACCAGTCTTTGTGCGCGCCTGTCCGGCAAAGTTAACGAATTGGCGCCCGGCACACTGCGCCCTCTCCTGCCCAAGTCGGTGGAGCGAAGGGCTCGCTCTCGGCCAAGTTACACTAGAGGCGCCAATCTTCTTCAGAGGTGCCTGAAATGCATCTCACTCTGTAAGCACTCGGCGGGTGTTCCTTGCGATCTCAAGGTCCTCGCGTGCGGCTACGACGACGGTGGAGACGACGCTTCCAGACGCGCCGACCTGTCGGTCCGATTCGCCATTAGCGTTCATTACGGGGTCGAGAGAAACACCGAGAAAAGCAAGACCCTTTACAGCAAGCTCACGCACTTCAGGTGCGTGCTCCCCCACGCCACCAGTGAATACCAGTGCATCCAGACCGTCCATGGCGGCAGTCATGGTGGCGATCCCGCCCCGGAGTCGATGGACATAGACGTCGAGGGCCAATCGCGCGTCGGAGTCGCCGGCTGCAACACGCGAAAGGACAACGCGCATATCTGAAGTCCCACACAGCCCGAGTAGTCCGGACCGGTGTTCCAACGTCGCCGCAAGCTCGGCCGGAGGGGTCCCGACGTGTTCCTCGAGCCACAGCACGAGGCCAGGATCCAAGCTGCCGGCGCGCGTCGCCATGACAAGACCTTCCAAAGGTGTGAACCCCATTGTCGTATCGACCGAACGGCCATTGCGTACGGCGGCCAGCGAAGCCCCGGCACCGAGATGGCAAGTGACAATGCGCAGGTCCGCGATTGGTCGACCGACGAGCTCAGCACATCGCCGAGAGGCATAGGAATGCGACAAGCCATGGAAGCCGTAACGCCGCAGATTGAATCGCCGACGCCATTGCGCCGGGAGTGCGTAGGTTGCTGCACTTGCAGGCATCTCATTGTGGAACGCCGTGTCGAAGCTCGCCACTTGAAGAACGTCTGGGAGCGCCGCACGGGTCGCATTAAGAGCGGCCAGGGACTTGGGCTGGTGGAGGGGAGCCAGATCGCACAGGGCGCATAATCGGTCCACCACCTGATCGTCAATGAGGACCGGTGAAGTGAACTCCGTTCCGCCGTGGACGATGCGGTGACCGACGGCATCTATATGTCCCACGTTCCTGAGTGCGTCCCCCAAGGCGCCGGCGTCAAAGGTCCCACCTGAGGTCGGAACATCAACTTGAGCGCGGATCTCTTCCTGCTCGTCGAGGACGCGGAGCTTGAGGCTGCTGGAACCGGCATTTACGACGAGGATGCGCATGGTTCGGTCGTTAGTGCGGCCAGGACCAGTCACGGATTTCGGGTGGGTCCTCCCCGTTGGTGCGGGTGTAGAGGCGAGCCGCCAGACGATTGTCGGCCATCTCCTGTCGAACATGCCCAGCCCGTGTCTCCAACTCCGGTACCCGGTCGATGACGTCCATGACGAGGTGATAGCGATCGAGATCGTTGAGCATCACCATGTCGAACGGTGTTGTCGTCGTGCCCTCCTCCTTGTAGCCGCGCACATGAAGGTTGTGGTGCCCGTGACGACGATAGGTGAGGCGGTGGATGAGCGACGGATAGCCGTGGTAGGCGAAGACGACCGGCTTCTGTGTGGTGAACAGAGAATCGAACTCAGCGTCAGACATGCCGTGGGGATGGTCGGAGTCAGGCTCTAAACGCATGAGGTCAACCACGTTTACGACGCGGACCTTCAAATCCGGAAGATGGCGGCGTAAGAGATCGACCGCAGCCATTGTCTCCAAGGTGGGCACATCGCCACAGCACGCCATGACGACGTCGGGCTCGCCATCTGCGTCGTTGCTCGCCCATTCGAAGATGCCCGCTCCTCGGGTGCAGTGCATGACAGCCTCGTCAATATTCAGCCAATTCGGAGCCGGCTGCTTGCCAGCAACAATCACATTGACGTAGTCCCTTGATCGCAGACAATGATCGGCCACTGAAAGCAGACAATTCGCATCGGGGGGCAGATAGACGCGGATCACCTCAGCCTTCTTGTTCACGACGTGGTCGATAAACCCGGGGTCCTGATGGGAGAAGCCGTTGTGATCCTGTCGCCACACCAGAGACGACAGGAGATAGTTGAGAGAGGCAACCGGGCTTCTCCACGCAATCTCCCTGCTCACCTTCAACCACTTGGCGTGCTGGTTAAACATGGAGTCGACGATATGGATGAAGGCCTCATAGCAGTTGAACAACCCGTGGCGCCCTGTCAGCAGGTAACCCTCCAGCCAACCCTGGCAAAGATGTTCGGAAAGCACCTCCATGACCCGCCCGTCGGGTGCCAAGTGATCATCAATAAGAATTCTTTCGGCATCCCATGACCTGTTGGTTACTTCGAAGACCGATCCGAGCCGATTCGAGGCCGTCTCATCGGGACCGAACAGCCGGAAGTTCTCTGGATTGGCGGTGACAATGTCGCGCAGGAACGTGCCCAGTACCCCGGTAGCTTCCGATGTGGAGCTTCCTGGTGACGAAACTGCCGCGGCGTAGTCCCGGAAGTTGGGCAGCTCGAGTTCCTTGAGAAGGAGTCCCCCGTTGGCGTGCGGGTTGGCGCTCAGTCGACGGTGGCTACGCGGTGGGAGCTGGGCCAGCCCTTCGATCAGAGAACCGCTGTGATCAAAGAGCTCCTCGGGTCGATAGCTCCTCATCCAGGACTCGAGCATGGCGAGGTGCTCGGGGTTGGTTCGCACCTCGGCCAGGGGGACTTGGTGGGAGCGGAAGGTACCTTCAACCGGAAGTCCATCTACGTCCTTCGGGCCCGTCCAACCTTTGGGGCTGCGAAGGATGACCATGGGCCAGCGCGGACGCTCCGCCACCTCGTTCTGGCGGGCGGCGAGTTGGATGGATGCGATCTCTTCGACCACGGCATCGAGGGTGGTGGCCATCTTCTGATGCATCGCTGAGGGATCCTCGCCGGCCACAATGTGGACCCGATAGCCATACCCCTCGAACAGCGAGACGAGCTCTGGCTCAGGAATCCGCGCCAGCACCGTCGGGTTGGCGATCTTGTAGCCGTTCAGGTGGAGCACCGGTAGCACTGCCCCATCGCGTACCGGATTCAGGAACTTGTTGGAATGCCAGGAGGTGGCGAGCGGCCCTGTCTCTGCCTCGCCGTCTCCAACCAAGCAGCACACGAGCAGGTCCGGGTTATCGAAGGCCGCGCCATAGGCGTGGGCTAGGGAGTAGCCGAGCTCACCACCCTCGCTGATCGATCCGGGCGTCTCGGGTGCGGCGTGGCTCGGGATACCACCGGGAAACGAGAACTGCCGAAATAGCCGGCGCATCCCCTCCTCGTCTTGCCCGATGTGGGGGTAGAGCTCGCTGTAGGTACCTTCGAGGTACGCATTGGCCACAATGCCCGGGCCGCCATGGCCGGGGCCAGTCACGTTGAGTACGTTCAAGTCCCAGGTCCGAATCAGCCGATTCATATGAACGTAGACAAAGTTCAGACCCGGCGTCGTCCCCCAGTGCCCTAGCAACCGCGACTTTACGTGTTCAGGTCGTAAGGGCTCTTTGAGCAGCGGGTTGTCTAGTAAGTAGATTTGGCCAACAGAGAGATAGTTGGCCGCTCGCCAATAGGCGTCAATGAGACGGAGATCCTCCCCACAGAGGCGTTCTTCCGACACGACTTCCTTGTTCACGTCTTACCACCACCCAAGAGGCTTCGTTCCCAGTGCATTTACGCTGATTTTGCGGTGCCGCGCTAATACAGCCAGGTGCTCCTCGCGCAGTACCGGGCAAAGGTCGCGACAGAAGGAGGTCCAAATCATTAGAAGTACCACCTTCCATATCCATGGTGCGATTTTGAACTAGACAACCGGACTACACGTTGGAAGCACGACTCGGTCACCTCTAAGTCGAAACCAAGTCGATCCTGTGATGATCTGTCCAGATTCGAATTCCCCTGGACTTCAAGGTCGACGATACCTGCGCAACGACACCTACGTTTTCGTCATGCTGACAACACGACCTTCACCGCACCGGTGTAGGTGGCACCTTCGAAGGCCCTGTAGGCCTCGATCATGTCGGAGAGCTCGAAATGATGGGTCACAAACCGAGCAGCATTGATCTGATGTGAGGCCACCAGCCGTAGGAGTGTGGGAGTCGAGTACGTGTCGACCAACCCTGTGGTGACCGTGATGTCACGGATCCAGAGGGTCTCGAGGTGCAAGGTGGCCGGCTTGCCGTGGACACCAATGTTGGCAACGTGTCCGCCCGGACGTACAAGCTGCGTACATAGCTCGAAGGTGGCGGGCACGCCTACCGCCTCGATTGCCACGTCCGCCCCGAGCCCCCCGGTAAGGCCTTGCACATACTCGACGGCATCCTCGCTCCCGTTGTTGAGAGTGAGATCGGCACCGAAGAGTTTGGCGGCGTCGAGCCGTGAATCGGCCAGGTCGATTGCGATGATGTGACTGGGCGAGTACATCTTTGCCCCCGTGATGGCCGAGAGCCCCACCGGTCCAGCTCCCACCACTGCAACGGTGTCGCCGGGCTGGACCCGTCCGTTTAAGACGCCAACCTCGTAGCCGGTAGGCAAGATATCGGCCAACATCAACATTTCCTCGTCACTGACTCCTTCGGGCACTTTGTAGGTGGAGGTATCGACAAAAGGAATTCGTACGTACTCGGCCTGGGTGCCGTCGATCATGTAGCCGAGGATCCAACCACCACCTCCCAAACATTGGCCAAAGCGGCCCTCACGACAGAAACGACATCGGCCGCACGCCGAAATACAAGAAACGAGGACCCGGTCACCAGGAACGAGAGACTTGACTCCAGAGCCCACCTGCTCGATGGTGCCCACGGCCTCATGACCGAGAATCCGCCCGAGACTGACCTCAGGAGTGTCGCCTTTCAAAATGTGTAGATCGGTTCCGCAGATCGTTGTGGTGTCAACCCTAACGATGGCGTCAGTGTCGTCTAGCAGCTCTGGATCTGGGACGTCGTCCCACCCTCTGTTTCCGGGTCCGTGATAAACGAGTGCTTTCATTGTCTTCTCCTTCTCGTTCCAAATTCTTTGGCGCGTTGACGGCGCCTGGATTTATTGTCGCGCCCCGACCAGTTGGCGCCTAGTGACGAACGTCCCGTTGTCAAAAGCGACGTGGACCCACGCCAGATTGGCCTGGCCCCTCAGATCTGGGCGCGAGTGACAGGCAGTTTCATTCTTGGTACCTCTTCATCGTGAGCGGAGCAGCGCGCCTACGAACTAGGGCGACTCACCGTTTGCAACCCGACATTGCACAGATGCGCGACTAGTGCCCTGACGCGAACTCACCCGGCCCCTTTATGAGGCCGGGTGAGTTTGTCCCTGTCTGCGAGCCCTTTTGGCTCAGGCGGTGACAGGCGCCGTCACCGTGGCTCGCTCCGCGGGGAACTCGGCGTCTTCAGGCACTCGCCTGAAGTGCCAGAGACCAGCCACTGTCAACAGCAGCATGATGCCGGCCAAGACGAAGGAGCAGATGGCCGCCACCAGGGCGATCTGACCGAATGTCCCAAAGGCGTAGGCCTCGAGGAGCAGCCCCCGAAGAGTCGTGCCCTGGAACACGGTCTGGACCTTGCCCTCCGCCACTGTGGAGGCCGCTGAGCCCTTGGGCAGCGCCATGGCCTTGGCCGACAGCTGGGCGTAGGTCAGCCCCCCACCGATCTCACCCAGGTGGACGGCGATGAAGTCATTGGCGTACACCTCGGCCTCTTGGCCCGTGACCAGTGGTTGCCCGGCGTACTTGCTCACCGTGCCGACCATCGACGGGGTGATCTCGGTACCCACCACGGGGTGGGCGAAGGCCGCCGCCGGCGGGAAGGTGATCTGCTGCTCGGCCAGCTGGTTGTGGACATTTGAGTTGGCGAAGCTGTAGCCCCACATCCCGAGTGCACCCGCTGCCAGAAGGACGACCACAAGCACCCCACCGCCTGCGGTAAGGATCATGTCAAAGGTCTTACGTTTCATGGCCACCCTCCTTGTCACGTCCCATGATGGGGCCCGTTTTGATCCCAGCGTGCGCCTCGGACCGAGGGTGTCGACAGTGCCGAAGGTCCTGGTGGCCCTAGCCATCGCCGAGATGTGCCGAAGGACCCATGTCATTGGTCCCATGGGTCAATGACCGCGAGGCCCGCGACATGTCCTTCGGCCCTAGGCAATGGCTAGCAGAGGGCGCAATGGTGGAGCTATGGCCTATGCCCCGAATGCCGAAGTCGTACCTACTTTGGTCGAGCTCGGTCGCGACGAGTGCCTGGAGCTGCTCGGAACGGCAACAATCGGGAGAGTGGTGCTGAGCGTGCACTGCATTCCGGTCGCTGTGCCTGTCAATCTTTCAGTTATCGACGGCAACGCGCTGTTTACCACTGACGTTGGCTCCAAGCTCCGCGCCGCCGTTCTGGGACAGGTGGTCAGCGTGGAGGCCGACGATGTCGATCGGACCTACCACACGGGCTGGAGTGTCTTGCTCACGGGAGTGGCTCAGATCGTGAGCGATCCCGAAACGATCAGGCAGACTCGTCGCGCACACCAGGCGTGGGCCCCAGGGGCCCATCCATTCCTCGTCAAGGTTCCGTCGACGGTGATTTCAGGTCGTCGGCTCGAGTGGGCAGCCCGCTGACAGCTCTAGCGCGCCGTGAAGGTCAACGAGCCGCTCCCACAGAGGGTTCGACGGATTCCTGCCCGGATACCGGCGCAGCTTGCGCCCATGGTCAGCCTGCGGGAGGTGGCGCGGTCCATAGTGGAGTCCGGGGTTCCGCCGTACTGGTCGAGACCAATGCCGGTCCCGTGGGGCTCGTGATGGCGAGCGACGTCATTCAGCCTGTCGCCGGAGGGGCTGAACCCGATGACGCCTTGGCCGGAGAGATGCGCCCGCCAGAAGCTTCCGTGGCGCGGCCGACGGGTTGCTAGCCTTGCCACTTGTGCCGTTTCGACGCATCGCCGATCCGGAACGCCTCCACGCACTTATTGAGGCGATGCTGCTCATCGAGGTCGACGTCGACCTCCCAGGCGTCCTGCGCGACATTGTCCAGGCGGCGGCCGACCTGGTCGGAGCACAGTACGGCGCCCTCGGGGTGCTCGATGAGACCCACACACGATTGGTCGACTTCATCACGGTCGGTGTCGACTCTGAGACTCGGGCCCGCATCGGTGGACTTCCCCAAGGGCGTGGGATCCTCGGCGTGCTCATCAGGGATCCTGTCCCACTGCGGCTGGCGACCCTCGCCGACCATGCCGACAGCGTCGGTTTCCCTCCGAACCACCCTCCCATGCGGTCGTTTCTCGGAGTACCCATTCTCATACGAGGGAAGGTCTACGGCAATCTCTACCTGTGTGACAAACACGGCGAAGCACCTTTCACAGACGAAGACGAGGACATCGCTCTGGCGCTGGGGAAGGCGGCGGGCTTGGCCATTGACAAGGCACGGCTCCACGCGCGTCTGCGCGACCTCACTTTGGCCGAAGAGCGCGAGCGAATGGCACGAAACCTGCATGACACCGTCATCCAGCGGCTCTTTGCCATTGGCCTTGGCCTGCAGGCCACCACCAGACTCATCTCTTCGGAGGACGGCAAGGCGCGCATCGACGAGCTCATCGACGAACTCGACACCACCGTTCGCCAGATTCGCACCACCATCTTCGCCATCAGTCGGTCGCAACGCAGTGCCAGCGACCAGGGTCTCCGGCGTGAGATCCTCGATGTTGTCGACGAGGCAACCGGTCGCCTGGGCCTCGACGTCCATATCGACTTCCAAGGACCTATCGACACTGCGGTCGGGGAATCAGCCGCCGAGCATCTCCTGTTGAGCCTACGTGAGGCCATCTCCAACATCGTTCGTCATGCAAAGGCCTCACACGCCGACGTCGAGGTGATCGTCGGTCAAGACGGGCTCCTGCTTCGGGTGACAGATGACGGCGTGGGGATCACTATGAATGACGGCAGTGGCGGACAAGGACTGGCCAACCTCAAAGAACGGGCCAGGCTGCTCGGGGGGACCTGTAAAATTCGCCGTCGCCCCGGTGGTGGCTCATTGGTGGAGTGGTCGGCCCGTGAGTTGCGATAGGTGAACATACGGCGGGAGGTGAGGAGCTAATGACGACAAGGGTGTTCTTGCTCGATGACCACGAGATCGTTCGGCGAGGTCTGAGGGAGTTGTTCGACGCCGAAGATGACATCGAAGTGGTGGGAGAAGCATCAACTGCCGAACAAGCCCTCGACCGAATTCCCTCGACCCGACCTGATGTCGCTGTCCTTGATGTCCGGCTTCCTGATGGTGATGGGGTGGAGGTGTGTCGGGAGCTCATATCTCTGCACCCTGAGATTCGTTGCCTGATGCTGACATCGTTCGCAGACGACGAGGCGCTGTTCTCCGCCATCCTTGCCGGAGCCAGCGGTTACGTGCTGAAGGACGTGCGTGGCAACGACCTCGTGTCGGCAGTTCGCCGGGTAGCTGCAGGTCAGTCGTTGATCGATGAAGCCATGAGGTCCAAAGTCATGTCGAGCCTGCGTGGCGAAACACGCGAGGATAAATACCTTGCCAAACTATCGTCGCGAGAGCGAGAGGTGCTCGATCGCATCGCCGAGGGAAAAACCAACCGGCAGATCGGTGAGGAGTTGTTCCTCGCCGAGAAGACAGTGAAGAACTACGTCTCGAGCGTGCTCATGAAAATGGGACTGACGAGGCGCACCGAGGCTGCCGTATATGCCGTCAAGGCGGCAGAGCACCGCCCACCGCTCTAGGGGAACGCACCGCCCTGACGCCCTCACGCCATGATCACCACCGCGATCGCCACCTTCGGCCTTTCCAAGCGTTACGGATCCGTTGACGCTTTGAAGGCACTGGATCTCGACGTTGCCCAGGGTGAGGTCATCGGCTATCTCGGGCCCAACGGAGCTGGTAAGACGACCACGATCAGACTCCTCTTGGGTCTGATCCGACCCACCTCGGGTCGCTCCGAGATCTTCGGTCTCGATTCGCAACGTCAGACGGTGGAGGCCCATCGGCATCTGGCCTACGTGCCCGGTGAGGCGACCCTCTGGCCTGCACTCACGGGGGCTGAGACGCTGCATCTCCTCGGCCGCGTCCAGGGCCACGTCGACCCTGCGTATCGCGACGAACTGCTCGATCGATTCGACTTCGACCCCTCAAAAAAGGTGCGCACCTATTCCAAGGGCAACCGCCAGAAGCTGATCCTCATTGCTGCCCTCATGGCTCGAGCCGATCTGCTCCTCCTCGACGAGCCCACTAGTGGGCTCGACCCGCTCATGGAGCAAGCATTCCGACTTTGCATCCGCGAAGCGACCGAGCGGGGCCAGACCGTGTTCTTGTCCTCCCACATCCTGAGTGAGGTCGAGGCTCTTTGCGACCGAGTTGGCATCCTCCGTGATGGAAGCTTGGTGGAGCTGGGAGCTCTGTCTGATATGCGTCACCTGGCAGCCCTCATCGTTGAAGTCACATTCGAGGGCCGTATTCCCGATCTGTCCAATGTTCCGGGCGTAAACTCGATCCAAGTCGATGGCCCGATAGTGCGGTGCCATGTTCAAGGTCCAGTGGAACCGCTGCTCAAGGTCCTAGCCGCATTCGAAGTCCGCGAGCTGCTGAGCCGCGAGCCGTCGCTCGAAGAGCTCTTCCTCGCGCACTACGGCGCCGGCACTAACGACAGCACCTGACGCCGTGTGCGTTGAGCGGCCCACGGATGCATTGAAGCGACGCCGCCGACGGCCAATGGGCATCATCACTCGACAAACAACGACCAAGGCAGTGCGGTCGGGAGTGCTTTGGGGATACATCTTTGGCTTGTCGGTTGCCTCTTCCGCCCTGGGCTACGCCTCGAGCTACAAGACAGCGGCGCAGCGAGCGCATTTGGCGGCCTTGTTCGGTTCCAATGCCGGGCTGAACACCATCAACGGCCCCGCTCACGAACTCCAAACGGTGGCCGGATTCACGGTGTGGAAGTGCTTTGGCATTCTCACCATCGTCGGCGCCACATGGGGACTTCTGACCGCCACAAGGCTTCTACGAGGCGAAGAGGATGCGGGACGTTGGGAGCTCCTTCTGGCGGGCCCGTAACTCGCCGAGGCGCCGCCACGCAAGGCATGGTAGGCCTTGTCGCCGGATTGACGTCCCTATGGGTCGTCGCCGCCGTCGTGACCACCGTCGTAGGACGCTTTGCGGAGGTGCGCATCGGGGCTCCATCTGCCCTCTTCTTCGCCCTGGCCTTGGTATCCGGCGCGACCGTGTTTACATTCGCCGGAGCCTTCGCCAGCCAGTTGGCCGCCACCCGCCGCCAAGCGGCCACCTACGCTGGTGCTGCACTCGGTGGGTGTTACGCCCTGCGGATGGTCGCCGATTCGGGCTCCGGGCTCGAATGGTTGCGCTGGGCAACGCCACTTGGCTGGATCGAGCGACTCCAGCCCCTCACTGCTCCCGATCCCGTCGCACTCATACCCATCTTTGGACTTGTCATCGTGCTGGCCGGGCTCACGATCCATCTGGCCGGCCAACGCGACCTCGGTGGCAGTGTCGTGCCTGACCGTTCAACGGCTCTGCCTCATGAGCGATTCCTCTCCGGGTCCGTGGGTCTGTCTGTTCGCCTCCTTCGGTCGACGGTAATCAGCTGGGCAGTTGCCATCGCCACCATGTCACTGCTGCTCGGCTTCATCGCTAAAGAAGGGGGGAAGGCGTTCGCAAGCTCTTCGAGCGTCGAGCGCTTCGTATCGCACCTGGGCGCCCGTGGTGCCAGTGCCAATGCATATCTCGGGGTGACCTTCCTCATCCTCGCCGTCTTGATTGGGTTCATGGCCGCCGGTCAGGTCTCCACCATCCGGTCCGAGGAGGCGGACGGTCGTCTTGATAACCTGCTCGTTCGGCCGGTCTCACGATCGTCATGGCTGATCGGGAGGTTGATTGTCACGACCGTGGTAATCGTGGCGGCCGGGGCTCTGGCGGGAGTCTTCGCTTGGCTCGGAGCCGCGCAGCACTCGGACCTCAAGCTGACAAGCATCCTTGTCGCCGGTGTCAACGTTGTCCCTCCGGCCCTGTGCATCGTCGGAGTCGGCGTCCTTGTTATGGCCGTGTGGCCGCGCGCCACGTCCCCGGCCACATACGGTCTGCTTGGCTGGTCCTTGATCGTCGAACTCATCGGCGGAGTCGGCTCGGATCACTGGCTCCTCGATACGTCGGTGTTCCACCAGATGGCACCAGCGCCGGCCGTCGGCCCAAACTGGATCTCCTCTGGGGTTGTGGTCACCGTAGGGATCGCCACAGCCCTCATGGGCGGGCTTGTGTTCGCTCGACGCGACTTGACCGGTGTTTGACGAATGCACACAACGCGATCGACTGAACGAATAGGACCAAAAGCCCTAGCGGTGCGCCATGGTTCGGATCATCCTGAAATTGATGACGTTGGCCCCTCGATCTCAAAGGCCACTTCATCGAAGACGTCTGATCGAAAACACGAAGGAGGGCTGAGATGAGTAAGGTCGTCGTTGGTCTCGATGGTTCGGACTCGTCTATCGAGGCGCTTCGCTGGGCCAAGACCCAAGCCCGCACGATGGGTGCCTCGTTGGAAGTGGTTTCGGTGTGGGAGTACCCACTCGTCTTCACTGCGCCGGTGTGGCCCCCCGAATTCGATCCAGAAACCGAGGCACGGACCGCCCAGAAAGAAATAACCGATCGCGAGCTGGGCATCGAACCGGACGTCGAGTTCCATCAAAGTGTCATTCAGGGTCATCCCGCTCCCGTCCTCGTTCAAGCTGCGGAGCACGCAGACCTACTGGTGGTGGGAAGTCGAGGCCATGGTGCCTTCGCCGGCATGATGCTGGGATCGGTGAGCGAATACTGCGCCTCACACGCCAGTTGTCCCGTGGTGGTGGTCCGTCATTTGGCACCGAGATTGCCCGACCAATGCAAGGAACGACAGAGTTCGCCAATGACGATGACGTTCTAGAGAAAGACGTCACGGAACGATACGCCGGGATGGCTGATCGAGGAGATAGCAATCCATGACCGACGGTCCACCTTTGAACGAGATGAGCAAGCAAGGATGTCTGAACCTTCTCGCCTGGCATTCTGTTGGACGGGTCGCGTGTTTCAACAGGCCGACCGCTGATCTTTCCCGTGACTTGCACCCTCGCGAGTCGCACTGTCGCCTTTCGCACCGACCGGGCACCAGCTCGACGCGGCCACACACGGTCCCGTCGCATTTGAAATCGACGATACCGAAGTGCTTAACCGAGCGGGTTGGGATGTCGTGGTTCAGGGGTCGATCAAGAGCTGACCGATATGATCGACGGGTGGTCAGAAACGGAGTCCGCTTATCCACTCGAGCCCTGGGCGGCGAGTGCAAAACGGCACTGGATGGGGATCTTGCCGCCGAGGTTTTCGGGGCGCCGTATCGGGGCGCCATAACCAAGGACGACTACTCAGGCGTTCGAAAGCCGCGAACAAAATGAATCTTTCATCCCCAGGGCCGGAAAGTGTGGAACACGAGGCTGACGTCCTGCTTGCCGACGGAAGTACTGCCCATGTCCGTGCCATCCGACCCAACGATGCATCGCGTCTTATAGCGTTTCATCGGCGCCTATCGCCGAGGACCGTGATTCTTCGGTACTTGGGCCCGCATCCCGTTCTCTCTGAACGCGAGGCGGAGCATTTTGCCAACGTCGACGGGACCGATCGGGTCGCACTGATCGGTGAGCGCGACGGCGAGATCATCGCCGTGGCTCGCTACGACCGCAGCCCTGGACGCGACGAAGCGGAGGTCGCATTCCTCATTGACGATAGCTTCCAGGGAAAGGGGCTTGGCGCAATTCTCCTCGAGCATCTTGTTGTCATCGCACGGACACACGGCGTCCGCCGATTCGTGGCCGAGACACTCGCGGAGAACCTTCGCATGATTGGCGTGTTGCGTGACTCAGGATTCTCCCCACAATACCAACGATCCTCTTCGGTGATAACGGCCGTGCTGGACATCGCCCCGACCCCTCAAGCTCTTGCCGCCATTGATCAACGAGATCGTCGAGCCGTGATCCACTCGATCGAGAAACTGCTCAAGCCTCAGTCGATCGCGGTGATCGGCGCAGCACGCGCTCACAACACCATCGGACATCAGGTTTTCCACAACTTGATTTCGGGCGGCTTCAATGGCCCGGTATTCCCCGTTAATCCAGCGGCGACATCTATCGACAACGTAAAGTGTTTTCCGACCATAGAGGCGATTCCATCATCGATCGACTTGGCAATCGTGGCCGTACCGGCGGCGACAGTGGCTGACGTGATCGAGGAGTGCGGGCGCAAACGGGTCGGCGCCGTCGTGATCATCTCGGCAGGTTTCGCTGAGATGGGCCCACAAGGCGCGAGCCAACAACGGGAAGTGATTCGGCTGGCACACTCCTACGGAATGCGTGTCCTTGGCCCAAACTGCTTCGGCGTCATCAACACGGATCCAGCGACCTCGATGAATGCCACGTTCGCCCCCAACCAGTCGCTGCGCGGACCACTCGCGTTCGTGTCGCAGTCCGGGGGTCTCGGCATCGCGCTTCTTGGCGAGATTGCCGAGCGTGGACTCGGCATCTCAAGTTTCGTCTCCACCGGTAACAAGGCAGATATCAGCGGAAATGACCTCCTGCGCTTCTGGGAACAGGACACCGACACGCGCGTGATACTCATGTACCTCGAGTCTTTTGGAAACCCCCGGAAGTTCAGCCGCATTGCTGAACAACTCAGTCGATCCAAACCAATTGTCGCAGTAAAGAGTGGGAGGACAGCGGCCGGTGCTCGAGGTGCTCAATCTCACACGGCGGCACTGGCAAGCTCCGACGATGTCGTGGATGCGCTCTTTCGAAAGACGGGGGTTATTCGCGTAGACACCATCGAAGAGCTCTTCGATGTGTCGGAGGTGCTGGCGGCGGGCCCATTACCGAAAGGGGGCCGAGTCGGGATCGTCACCAACGCCGGAGGCCCCGGTATTCTTGCCGCCGATGCCTGTGTAAGCCACGGGCTCGAGGTGCCGGAACTGGGTTTGACTGCCCAAAATGCCCTCACCGGCTTCTTGGCCGCCGGCGCTGGTCGGCGCAACCCCGTCGACATGATTGCCTCTGCGACCGCGGAGGACTACGGACGGACCATGCAGGTACTTTTCGACGAAGATGACGTAGACGCTCTGGTCGTCATTTTCACGCCGCCCCTTGTGACCCAGGCCGAAGATGTGGCTGCGGCGGTGATTTCGACTGTGGAGCAAGCGAATCGCTTAGGCCGCGCAAAGCCTGTTGTCGCCTGCTTTCTGGGTGCAACCGAACGGCCGTGGCTGCACCGTTCCGAAAGCATGGCTGTGCCATTTTTTCCTTACCCCGAATCAGCAGCCCGAGCGCTGGCGCATGTCGTCTGGTATTCCCACTGGCTCGAGCGCCCCCCAGAGCCCGAGCGCGTGCTCACGAACATCAACACCACGACGGCCCGCAACGTCCTCACAGGCGCTTTGTTCCCGCCAGGACCCGCGATGGCGGCCGACCATCTGGCCGCACACGATGGGCGCGCCGCCGTCAGTTCGCGATGGATTACTGGCTCCCAGGCACTGGACCTCCTCGATGCCTATGGGATCCCGATCGCCCCCACGCATCCGGTGGCGAGTCGACAAGAGGCGGTCGAGACAGCGTTGAGCATCGGACTTCCCGTGGCATTGAAAGCAACCGGGTCGACCATCCTTCACAAGAGCGATGTGGGAGGCGTGAGACTGTCGCTGAGCACGCCTGATGCTGTTTCACAAGCGTACGACGACATGCACGAGCTCCTTCAAGATGCGATGGAAGGCGCTGTCGTCCAGAAGATGATCTCGCCGGGCGTGGAAACCATTGCTGGATTCATACGCGACCCCGCCTTTGGTCCGTGTGTGCTCTTCGGACTCGGAGGAACGGCGGTCGAGGTGCTCGACGATCATGCGATCCGTCTTGCTCCCGTAACCGAACGAGACGCCACAGAACTCATATTGTCGCTGCGCGGCGCCCACCTGCTCACAGGATTCCGCGGTAGTTCAGCGGTAGACATCGATTCCCTGGCAGATATCGTGGTGCGCCTGGGACGACTGGCCGAGGATCTTCCCGAGCTCGCCGAGGGGGATTGCAACCCTGTCATTGCCAGCGCCGAAGGTGCGATCGTGGTAGATACCCGCATTCGGGTCAATCTCGCTGCTCCCGACGATGCGAGCTGCGCCCGTCGTCTCTCCTGAGGTCGTCGAAGGGCGAGAACGGCGACTAATACTTTGACGGTTCGCCACCACTGCCCACGGGAAGGCACCGCAGATTCATGAGCCGCACAAGTAGCGCCTTTCTTTGAGGCCAAAGCGATGGCTGAAGTCGACTTGGACCACGGGTTCACTCGTGGGTCTTGTCTTGTGGATCACCGTGGATCCCTAAAGGCGGACGAGCCATTGCGGCACGTGGCGCCCGTTTGCAGTTGTGTACGCGGAGCCCAATGGGATGAATTACTCTCGCGCAGACATGGGTAAGACGGGAGCTACACCCGGCTTCAAACCTAGCCGAGGAAAGCCCATGTGAGCTGTTTCAATGCTTTTCGCCACTACCTGGGGTTGACCGAGATAAGTGGATCGAACTCGAGGAAATGGTAGCTGCGCACGCCGCGCGCTTGGAACCGGCACTGGATAGCTGTACGGACGACGCCCCAGCCATAGTGGATGCTCCCTCCCAGCCCGATCGAAGACGACTCGGGCTCGTATCGCGTTGGGCACGACAGCTCGCCGATCCGCGCACCGGCGATGAGTGCCTGGGCAATGATTTGGTTGTCGAAGACGAAGTCGTCGGAGTTGCGGTCGAATGGAAGGGTCGCCAGCAGGTTCCGACTAAAGGCACGTAGTCCCGTGTGGTATTCGGACAGCTTCTGACCCACTACAATGTTTTCAAATAGCGTCAGTGCCCTGTTCGCGACGAACTTATACCGGGGCATTCCCAGCGCCACCGAATCCTGGGCGAGGATTCGAGATCCGAGCACAAAGTCGTACTCGCCGTACGCGATCATCGCAGCCATCGCCGGTACCAGGAGTGGCGAGTACTGGTAGTCGGGGTGGAGCATGACGACGATGTCGGCGCCGAGTTCAAGCGCCTTGCGGTAGCACGTCTTCTGGTTTGCACCGTAGCCGAGATTGCGCTTGTGGCGAATAGGCTCGAGGCCGAGGTGCTGTGCCTCTTCAATCGTGTTGTCAGTACTCGCATCGTCAACGAGCAGGATTTCATCGACGATAGTGCGGTCCAACCCGTCCACGGTCCACTTCAGCGTGGCCGCTGAGTTGTACGCGGGTAGCACAACGGCAACGCGCTTGCTGTTGAGCATCAGCTGATCGTAGCCAGCCGAGTAGGGATTTGTCCATGGCGTCGCGGGACGCTGTTGTCGTGGTCCCGCTGCCCGGGCGAGCCCGATTGCTGCCCCAAATCATTGAAACACCAGTCCCGTACCGGGCATGAAGGACGAAGATCCGAGCGACATCGTCACGTCAGGTTTGGCAAGACAAATCGGAGAATTGCTGCACGCTTTTCGGTATCCAACAACATGAGTTCGATGACCAACGCCCATAGGGTGGTGCCTTGGTAGGGTTCGAGTTCGATCGGCACACGACCTAGCTCGGCTCGGTCGTCGCTCCTCAGAAGCGAGCAACTTATGCATCTCCGTAGCGATTGGGCCCGCCGGGTCCTCCTTCACGAAGATATCAGGTGTGCAGTAACCGGACTGTATCCACCCCACACGATGGCATTCGCCATCTCAGCGATTGGCGATGATCCTTAGACTCATCGCCAAGTATCAGCTGTACGAGGTGGCGTCCTGCCGGCAAAGGGACCTCTTGGCAAAGCGTTGGTAACGCTGGAGGTGTGCAGCTTCCTCCTCGCCGTGCCGGGCAAGCATCCCCATATGCGTGCGCTCGCTTTCGCTTGCTCCCGTCTTGTCGAGCCCGTCGAGTGCCGATTCCAACGCTGGGTCCATATTGATGATTTTTGGCCTACTGGTGCCTGTGCGACAGGGTCAATCGGCCCAAAGGTCGAATTCTTCGACGCCGAAGGACGAGGATTTTGTCCTCGCCAACATCGAGAACACCGAGCAGGGAAGTTTGGCATTCCCGTTCTTGCCAGATCGGAAGCGAAGCCAGGACCTTCGGCACTGTCGTCGTACGAAGTTAGAGAGCATTCTGATGAGAAAGGTTTCGGATTAGAAGGTCCGACCGAGGTACAAGTCTGAGGGAGTGGCCGTCATGGAGCAATTGGGTGGACTTGACGCGGCGTTTCTTTACTGCGAGACGCCTACGATGCACATGCACGTCTGCGGGTTGTTGATACTCGACACTTCGACGATGCCTCAGAGATATTCTTTCGAGCGGATCCGCTCGATGTTGATCGAGCACCTTTCGGAAGTACCGGCCATGCACCACAAGCTTGCCCCCGTGCCTTTCAACCTGGGACGTCCCTTCTGGGTCGATGACAACGAATTCGACATTGAACGACACATCTTCCGCGTCCACCTCCCGACTCCAGGTGGCGAGAGATCACTGGCCGACCTTGTGGGGAAGATTGCAAGTTTGCCATTGGATCGCGCTCGACCACTTTGGGAGGTGTGGGTGATCGAAGGTGTTGGCGATGAACGGCTCGCCATCGTCGTAAAGATGCACCACTCAACGATCGACGGTGTATCGGGAGCGAACCTGTTGGGTCATTTCTTCGACCTACAACCGGAACCACCTCCGCAATCGAAGACTGACGACTGGAAGGCCCAACGTCAACTTGTGCCACTCGAACTGCTTGTGCGAGTCCTGTTCCAGCGGCTCGCCGAGCCGGCCGAGATCTTCATGATTCTGCCCAAAACTGTCTTCCGCCTCGGCAGCACGGTATTGCGCCTAGCTCGCAAGGCTGACCCCCGATCCCCGATGGCCAAGCCCTTCACGGCGCCACGTACATCGTTCAATGCGACAGTAACATCGGAGCGTTGTGTCGCCTTTACCGACGTCCCCTTGGGAGACGTCAAGGCGGTGAAAGCGGCATTCGGGGTGACCGTCAACGACGTTGTGACGGCCGTGATGGGTGGTGCACTGCGCCGCTATCTCAAGGACCGTGATGAACTTCCCGAGGCGTCGCTCATTGCCGCCGAACCGGTTTCGGTTCACAACCAAACGAGCGACTCAGTTGGCGTTACCCAACTCTCGGTGATGTTCGCGACTCTCGCGACAAACGTTGAGGATCCCGTCGAGAGGCTTCGGATCATCGCCGCCGCCAACATTAAAGCCAAGGAGTTTCACCGATTGGTGGGCGCTGACATTCTCATGCAATGGGCCGAACACTTCTGGCCCAACGCCTTCGCCCTCGGTTCACGGCTTTATTCAGACTTGCATCTCGCCGACCACCACCGCGTTGTGCACAACCTGATCCTCTCCAACGTGCCTGGCCCTCCGGTTCCTCTCTATTTCGCCGGAGCGCGGCTCGTTGGGATCTATCCGTTGGGTCCAATCACCGACGGTGCCGGGCTAAACGTGACGGTCCTGTCTGATGAGGACCGGGTTGGATTCGGCATCGTGTCCTGCCCCGACTTGCTACCTCGGGTGTGGGAGATCGCCGATGCGATCCCCGGCGCCCTGGCTGAGCTCGTGAAGGAAGCTTCTCGTGCTCAGAAGCTCGAGCTCCCGCGCAAAGTTCTTGTTTAGCGAAACATACCGAATGGGTTTCGGCGGTCGAGAGACGGAGCTTCTACTATGTCATCCGCAATGGGGATCGCCGCTGTCGACCTGAACGGGTCCGGGCGCTACCTTCACTGGTCGATCTTCACCGTGTCCGAAGCGAATCTGATCCTCATTGCGGTGATGGTGGTCATCTTCGGCGCTGCCCTGCTCATCCCGTTCCCCGGTCATTCTGGCGATGGCAAGCCAGAGTCGACGGAAGGGACGTCCGGAGGTTCGGCCAATAGCCCAACACCGTCCCCCTCAGACGTCGGGGACGACGCGGATGCCACCATGTGGACCGCACGGCTGCGACGTCGTGTCCTGCGAATGCTTCCACCGGGAAAGGTTCTCCCTGATCGTCAGCCCGCCTACGTCGCATCGTGGATCTATGTCTTCGGCGTGGCCACCCTGGCCACCTTGGGCATCGTCATCGTCTCGGGACTCGCCATCGCGGTGGGAGGCCCCGATTGGTGGCACACCAACATCGTCGGGCACTTCTTCAACAGCCTGCACCTGTGGAGCGTCGAAGCCTTCATGGCTTTTATGGTCATCCATCTGTGGGGCAAATTCTGGATGGCGGCATGGCGGGGCCGAAGGGGATTGACCTGGATCACCGGGGTCGTGGCCTTCCTGGCCGCGATCGTAGAGTGCTTTACGGGTTATCTATCCCAGCAGAACTTTGACTCCCAGTGGATCGCGACCAGCGGCAAGGACGCGTTCGACGCAGTTGGCGTCGGGGCTTTTTTCAACCTCTTGAACTTCGGTCAGATGTTGCTTTGGCATATTGTGTTGATCCCCCTCGTGCTCGTCGCCATTGTCGGGGCGCATGTCCTCGCAGTGCGAGTGCGCGGCGTTGTGCATCCGCTTCCCGTTGGTTCCATCCGAGATAGGACCGCACTGCGGGCTTTTGCCGCTGCCGACAAGGCCGATTGGCAAGGACCCACCCGCCGCTACGACATACTCAAGGAAGCCACGATCGCCACGGTGATTGCAGTGATCTTGGTAGTCGCTCTTGCCGGGTTATTGTCCTCGCCTGATGTACCGCCTGTCACCGTCTCTACGTGGGCAAAGATCGCCCCCGCCGACTTTGTGGCCACCGCCGCCAGCGAGCTCGCCGACACCAGCGAGACCGCCACCTACGGGCCGCCCTATAACAGCGCCAACGGCAGCACGCAGCGGCTGTTGTTCTCGCCGGAGACCATCGTCGGAGTGCGCAATCCTATAAACGCGGCACAGACATTTGTTCTTTCTCCGTTAGAAAAGATTGCCCCCGCTGATCCAACCCTCGCCGCCTCTCTTAGGCGCTACAACAATGCTTCTCCCTCAACCCAGACATCGTGGAACAACGCCTACAGCAAAGCGGTCACCAAAGTCTCCTTTCGAAGCGGTGCGGTCGTCGTTCCTCCCGCCGCCGATGGGCCTATACCCACGCTCATCGACTCCGAGCTAACTCTCGCCCGAAGCGGAGCCCTGGATGCCGACCTCATCGCCAACCACGACTTCTATGGCACCGACTTCACCAAGCCGCTTCTCTTCCTCGAAGACGGCCAGTACTTTGCCAATGTGGCCACAGCTGATCACCTCACTGGCGCGCAGTGGGGCGTCATGAACGAGACGGGCAGCTACCCGGGCCAGCCTTGGTTATGGCTATATACCCTTTGGTACCAGGTGCCCGGTTTTGACAACTCGGCCAATGTCGACCTGATCGCCATCTACCTCACCGGTGCAGCCACGCTGTTGCTCCTCGCCGTACCATTCATCCCCGGACTCCGGGACATCCCCCGCCTGGTCCCCGTTCACCGCCTTATCTGGCGGGACTGGAACCGAACCACCGCCAACAAAGGTGCGAAGTCTTCGCTTTCAAACGTTCCACCTTTGGCGGGGCCCGATGACGTTGCGCCGTCGGGCTGAGTGGACCGGGTTCGGCTTGCTTCGTATAAGTCAGACCCTCGATACAGCATCCCAATCAGGAACGAGGAGACCTTGTTCGATGAGTTGCAGGCACACGTCGACGACCTGAGCGTCGAAGAGCGACCCTCGTCCCCGTTTGATCTCGGTTTGAGCGGCGTCGAGACCGAGAGCGGCACGGTAGGGTCGATGTGACGACATGGCTTCCACGGTGTCGGCGACGGCTATGACCCGGGCTCCGAGAAGGATCTCATTACCCCTGAGGCCTTCGGGATAGCCACTGCCGTTGCAGCGTTCGTGGTGTTGTAAGACCATCTCCGCCACGGGCTGGGGGAATGCGATGTCGGCAATGATCTCGTATCCAGCGCGGGCATGGCCTTTGATCATTTCCCACTCAGAGGTGCGCAACTTGCCGGGCCGGACGAGGATCTCGATCGGGACACTGACCTTGCCCACGTCGTGGATGGTGGCTGCGATTCGGATCCCCTCCACCTCATCGAGAGGGAGTCCCAGCTCTGTGGCAATGGCCACTGCGATGTCAGCCACTCTGCGCTGATGACCGGCGGTGTAGGGGTCTCGAGCTTCAGCCGTGGCGGCGATGGCGTCAACAGCTTTGTTGGTGAGTTCCTCGCGCAATTGTTGGGCGTACTTACGTTCGGTGATGTCTACGACAACGAGGCCGATCCCAATAATCTCGGTGTCAAGAGAAATCGGGTAGTAGTTCGCCAGCCAGTGGTGGAGATGTCCGGGCTCCGCGGCCGTCTCTCCGGACACCTCGACGTTGACAACGGCCTTGCCCGTCTCGAGGACCCGTCGGTAGATGGCCTCGACTTTGGGCCAGATCGTCGGAACGATCTCAGCCACAGTCCGACCGATCTGATCCCTCACTGAAGATCCGTTGACCGCGGCGAGCGTTTCGTTGACGCGAACGAGCCGAAACTCCCGGTCCACAAAGCCCAGGCCAACCGGGGCAGTCGCCTGAAGTGTCTCAAGCAAACTGAGGGTCTCGGCTGCACGTCGGTCGGACTGGCGTCGTTCGTCCGAACTGCGGACACGCTCAGTAAGATCACGGGCGATTGTAGACACTCCGACGACGGCGCCGTCAGGTCCGAACACGGGCGAGACCGTGAGCGACACGGCAATGCGTATCCCGTCTTTTCGAATCCACTTGGTATGGAGACTCTGTATTGTCTCGCCTCGCCGAACACGGATGAGCGACCTAGCGATCTCGTCGGATCGGTCGGGCGGAAGCAACGCTTCCATGAGCGTGCCGAGCATTTCTGTCGCGCTGTAGCCAAGAAGGCGTTCGGCGGCTTTGTTCCAGAACACCACCGATCCAGCCGGAGTCCCGCCAACGATGGCGTCATCCGATGAGTTGACAAGTGCTGTCAAGAACGGTTCGGCCCCAAGCCGGTGGTCGTCTAAAAGTGTGACGGGGTTCACCTAGTCGTGATCGGCATTTTCGGCGCAGATGTAGGGACCATTCGTCCCTACATCTGAACAACTTGTGGCAACCCACGATCTAACCCTCTCGCGTGGTACCCCCGGGATTTGCCCTCCCAAACGCATGCTCGTTGGTCTGACCATCCCCCCGTTGGCCGGACACCTCGAATAGGAGGTATCCATGCCAACAGTGACCGATGAGAAGCCGACGCCGGCCCGCCGGCGAGGTCGGTATCCGAAGGAGTTCCGCCGGGATGCTGCGGCTCTGGTCATCGACCAGCACCGCACCGTCGCCGATGTGGCCAGAGAGCTCGGGGTGATCGAGCAGACGCTTGGGAACTGGGTCCGCCAGGAGCGCATCGACCGGGGTGAGCGCGAGGGGTCGACGACCGAGATGCGCGAGGAGAACGCGCAGCTTCGCCGGGAGGTGAAGCGCCTGACCATGGAGCGCGACCTGCTCAAACGAAGTGTGGCCTTCTGGGTGAAGGAGTTGGATCGGTGAGCCGCTACCGACACGTCTCCGCCATGAAGGCCGAAGGGTTCCCGATCGACGCGGCGTGCACGGCGGCCGAGGTCTCCACCTCGGCCTACTACGACTGGTTGGCCCGCTCGGCGGCGCCCACCGAGGCCGTGTGGGACGAGGCCCTGCTCATCAATGAGATGCATAAGGTCCACGACGACCTCGACGACACCTACGGGTCACCTCGGATGACCGACGAGCTGGCCGCCCGGGGCTTCTGCGCCAACCACAAGCGCGTCGAGCGGCTCATGGCCGAGAATGGCCTCTTCGCCCGAGAAGGCCGACGGCGCAAGGTGCGCACAACCATCCCCGACGTGAGCGCCCCGCCACTGCCCGACCTCGTCGAGCGGGACTTCACCGTGGGCATGCCAGGCGAGCGGACCTGCGGGGACATCACCTACATCAGAACCGACGAGGGCTGGTTGTACCTGGCTGACGTGCTCGATCTGGGCTCGCGCCGGGTCGTGGGTTACGCCATGGGCGAGCGGATGCCCTGGGAGCTCGTGGGCGGGGCCCTCGAGATGGCCACCGACACACGCGGTGGCGACGTCGTCGGCATGGTGTTCCATCACGACCGCGGCGACAGTTCTCAGACCGCAGGGTCGAAGAGTTCTGCGACCAGTTCGGGATCATCCGTTCCATGGGGGCGACGGGAAGTTGTTATGACCACGCCAGCGCCGAGAGCTTCTGGTCGATCTTCAAGCACGAGTACTTCTACCGGCACGCCTTTGTCACCATGGACGAGCTGCGCGTGGGCATCGACGATTACATCAACTTCTACAACCACCAGCGTCGCTGCGCCAAGGCCGGAAACGTCAGCCCTATCCGCTACGAGTTATCGTTGGCCCGCCTCAACCAAGTCGCATAAACCGTGTCTACTTTTTGTGGGGAAGCTCACACATCTATCAAGCGTCGCATGGGTCGCGAAGTGCACCTAGGGCCTTTGGTCAGTTTGACCACCCCCTGCACTTAGGAGGCGTCCTTCGTTACCGCTGTCGAGCCTTGCACCGGTGACCCTCGAAACCACCGGAGCCCGCGATTTCATCGCGGCCATCGATCACACGATCTTTAAAACCTTCGTGCAAAGCTTCGGTCTATGACGACACTCTTCCAATACGTTCCGCACCCTCACATTGAAGCGCGCAATGCATCGGGTCCACCGAAGGTGGCGGCTGCTGTCGCCCAAGTACATGGATCCGGCGTTTTGGGACGTCTGAATGCCAAGATCGGACTGAGGATAACCATCATCGTAGGCACGATGTGGGCCGCTTATATCTTCGCCATCCTCGCCTTCGTCAGTTTACCAACGACGATCAAAGAGCACAGCGCGACGGTGCTCGTTCTGTGGCTCTCCTCCGAGTTCCTCCAGTTGGTGCTGCTTCCCATTATCATCGTGGGTCAAAACATCCAGGCCACAGCGGCCGATGCCCGTGCTCAAGCCACCTTCAATGATGCTGCCGCGGTCTTGGAAGAGGCTAAGCAGATCCAGGCACATTTGGAGGCACAAGACGCCTCCATCAAGAGAATCGTAGCTTCGGTTTGCCAATAGAAAGGCTTAGTAACAGTCTTGGGTCCCCGGTGCCAACCAGCGGGGGGGCGGGCCTCGGTATGAGTAAATGTGCCGCCCATCGTCACTCTTTTCCATGCACGAACGCTGAATGCGATAGGCGACATGATCTGGGGTTCCGGCTCAAAAGGCGGACCAATCTTCCGCGGGGGCATAAGGCCTTATGGGTATGGGCCACGAACCATGACGGCCGACCAGTCCGCCCCCGCCCAAGGCAACATCAGGCCGGCCGGTATCGCCAAGGTGACCGGGCGCAATGGCCCCCGCCACCTAGCGATATATTGCGGCTCCTGCTCGGGGTGATCTGCGACAGGAGCGGCCTTTGCCCGATGATGGGTGACATTGTGATCGATTCAGGAACGATTGCTCCATCCTTGTGCAGACGCTCGGTGTGGAATCCCCTCACCGTCTTGCCGAGTCCCATTTGGGCCAACAAGGAGAAACAGTTCCTCGGGCCGGTGCGGAGGGATGAGCACGGAAATGTCACTCCCGATCATTTCCGAAGCCTCGTAGCCGCAGAGTCGCTCGGCAGCTCCAGATTCACCACGCGACCATCGAGTGTCTTGCCGATGATGGCGTCGTCGGATGACCTGACAAGGGCGGCGAGGAAAGGTTCGACGCGGAACTGACCCAACTCGTTCCTGGTAAGCGATACGAGCCACCACAGAGTCGTTGACCCGCCGACCCCCGCAGAGTAAGGGCTTTAGGCCGTATTTCCAACAAAGTGACGACTGGCCTTCCCCCCGCCAGCCGGACTCATGGTTATGCGGCTTGAAGTCGATGGCGGGCGTAGCGTAGCTCCCACTCGATCGGCGGCACATTGCCGATCGTGGAGTGCCGGCGCACCGCGTTGTAGCGGTTGATCCAGGCGATGATCGCCCGACGAGCTTCAGCCCGAGTGGCGAAGCGGTAGCGGTGCACCAGCTCGCGCTTGAGCGTCGCCCAGAACGACTCCGCCACCGCGTTGTCGTGGCACGATCCCATGCGGCCGACCGACTGGGCGATCTGGTGCTTGGCGCACAGCGCCCGGAAGTCCTTACCCAGGTACTGTCCGGGCGCCGCGGTCGTGATGGAACACCATGCCGACGACGTCGCCGCCGCGTGGGTCGATGGCCATCTCGAGGGCCCCGCCCACGAGCTCCCAGGGCATGCGCTCGTCCATGGCGTAACCCACGAACCGGCGCGAGCCCAGATCGAGCACGTCGGCCAGGTACAACCAGCCCTCGTCGGTTCCGATGTAGGTGATGTCCCCGCAGGTCCGCTCGCCTGGCATGCCCACGGTGAAGTCCCGCTCGACGAGGTCGGGCAGTGGCGGGGCGCTCACGTCGGGCATGGTCGTGCGCACCTTGCGCCGTCGGCCTTCTCGGGCGAAGAGGCCATTCTCGGCCATGAGCCGCTCGACGCGCTTGTGGTTGGCGCAGAAGCCCCGGGCGGCCAGCTCGTCGGTCATCCGAGGTGACCCGTAGGTGTCGTCGAGGTCGTCGTGGACCTTATGCATCTCGTTGATGAGCAGGGCCTCGTCCCACTCGGCCTCGGTGGGCGCCGCCGAGCGGGCCAACCAGTCGTAGTAGGCCGAGGTGGAGACCTCGGCCGCCGTGCACGCCGCGTCGATCGGGAACCCTTCGGCCTTCATGGCGGAGACGTGTCGGTAGCGGCTCACCGGTCCAACTCCTTCACCCAGAAGGCCACACTTCGTTTGAGCAGGTCACGCTCCATGGTCAGGCGCTTCACCTCCCGGCGAAGCTGCGCGTTCTCCTCGCGCATCTCGGTCGTCGACCCCTCGCGCTCGCCCCGGTCGATGCGCTCCTGGCGGACCCAGTTCCCAAGCGTCTGCTCGACCACGCCGAGCTCTCTGGCCACATCGGCGACGGTGCGCTTCTGGTCGATGACCAGAGCCGCAGCGTCCCGGCGGAACTCCTTCGGGTACCGACCTCGCCGGCGGGCCGGCGTCGGCTTCTCTTCGGTCACTGTTGGCATGAATACCTCCTATTCGAGGTGTCCGGCCAACGGGGGGATGGTCAGACCGAGGTCCGATGAGAACGTGCCTTTTGGCCGATCCCCGATTCCGCCTGGCGTGGAGCAAGTGGCAACGCCCCTGGACATCTTGTTGTGCGACATTTTGCAGCCAGGGGGGGGTCTTTCGCCTCTGGTCGTGCCTGCGCTGGTGCTCGACAGTCACATCATGGACTCGCCCTTTGAGTGGGAATGCCCAACGTATGCCTGTCACGGATTCATCACCACGGAGGAAGCGCCGACGAGTAAGACCCTCTCTGTATGTCGGCCAAGGCCGGAGAGCGTTCGCCCGGTCTGTGGTCGTGAGATGGTCTGGCACGCTTTCCTCGGTGAGTGGACACCGGCCAGACCGTCTGAGGGCTTTCGCTGGGCGATTTGAGAATCTAGCCGAACGTTCAATCGCGCGAGCTATAAGGGCGCTCGTCGACAGGACATCCTCTCTCCCCAGGAGAAACAGATGCTCCCTGGCCCTGTGACCCAGCACGCAACTTCCCCGAGGCCCAGGAGATCTGCTCGTACGGTTCAGGCTACGGGGGGAACGCCCTTCTGGGCAAGAAGTGTTTCGCTCTGCGTATCGCGTCGACCATGGCCAGAGACGAGGGCTGGCTGGCCGAGCACATGCTCATCCTCAAGTTCACCAACCCGCGCGGCGAGAGCCGGTTCATCGCCGCTGCATTCCCGAGTGCTTGTGGCAAGACCAATCTGGCCATCGTGGTTCCCACTATTTCTGGCTGGAAGGCCGAAACCATTGGCGACGACATCTGTTGGATGAAGTTCGACGCCGAGGGTCACCTCCGGGCCATCAACCCAGAGTTCGGCATGTTCGGCGTGGCGCCGGGAACGGGGACCGAAGCCAATCCGATCGCCGTTCGGGCGCTCGCTGGCGGCACCATCTTCACCAACGTCGCACTCACCGATGACGGTGACGTGTGGTGGGAAGGGCTCACCCCCGAGCCACCGGATCACCTCATAGACTGGCGCGGCGACGACTGGACCCCAGCAAGCACGACTCCCGCCGCTCATCCCAACAGCCGCTTCACCACCCCGCTTTCTCATGTCCCGACCATGGCGCCCGAGTGGGAGGACCCGAGCGGCGTGCCCATCTCCGCCATTCTCTTCGGCGGGCGTCGAGAATCGGTCGTTCCCCTCATCACCGAGGCGTTTGACTGGGCCCACGGGGTTTTCCTCGGGTCGATCATGGCGAGCGAGACGACGGCGGCCGCAGCCGGTACCATCGGCCGACTTCGCCGAGATCCCTTTGCCATGCTCCCCTTCTGTGGGTACAACATGGCCGATTACTTCGCCCACTGGCTCAGGATCGGACAGATCGCACCCAATCCGGATCTGCTCCCGAAATTGTTCTACGTGAACTGGTTCCGTAAGGACGCTGACGGTCGATTCCTCTGGCCGGGCTATGGCGATAATGCACGTGTGCTGGCATGGATATTCGATCGATGCCAAGGAACTGTCACTGCCAGAGAAACACCCATCGGGTTAATACCCAAGCAAGACGACCTGGACGTCGCCGGACTCGACATCGATGCGATCGCACTCGGAGAACTGCTCGTCGGCGAGGCTCCGGCCTGGCGGAACGAGGTGCCCTTGATCGAAGACCACTTTGCGATTTTCGGCGACCGACTTCCTGACGAGCTTCGCGATCAGCTCACGGCCTTGACGAAGCGGCTCGGGTGATCCACTTAAGGCGCGACCGGCGCCGACAGCTTGTCGCGCGAAACCGCAACCTCGGATCCAACCGTATGAACCTCTACGAGACGCCACTGTGATAGAGAACGAATTGCAGGCTGGGCGCCAGGGTGCTGAACAGGCGCGTGGATGCGCGTAGTGGTTCGGGTGTTCCCCGGAGCGCCAACAACCAAGGTGGGAGGCAGATACGGCGATTCGGAACCTCCGATCCTCGTCGTTCGAGTCACAGCACGGATGGTTGACGGCGAGGCAAACGCCGCCATGGTCAGGGCAGTTGCTGATGCACTTGGGGTGTCACGCGGCCTCGTGTGGATCGTGACTGGCGAACGGTCGCGCACAAAAGTGGTAGAGATCGAATCCGCCGATCCCGAAGCCGTCACGGCCCTGTTGCTCGGCTGATTGGGCGCTCGCAGTAAAGCCGGCAGTGTTTCGACGCGCCGGCTTGGCCATCTCAACCAAAAAGGGCATCGGCGTCCCGAGCCCACGCCCATTCCGACAGGGTAATTCGCGCCTCGATCAGGTGCTTTGCCCACGCGATCACGCAATCGACACACGCACCCTCGTTCTGAAGAATCCGAAGGATCGCTCTATCGATCTCGATTCCCACAACAATCTCAATCCAGCGAGGCGAAGTGTCTGGGGACCCTTGGACGATGGGCCAGGTGTCCAGCGTTGACGACGCCTCGATCCGAGCGAACAGGCAGGCCACATGCTCCACCACCAGGTCGGACCGACCCGAGCTCTCGCCCGTGTTGATTTCGGCCAGGAGTCCGTCCAACCGCTCCCACGACTCGGCCTCTGCCAACCGAGGCAGGATCATCGAGTGATCTTCGCCTTCGTGCACGATTCTCTCCATGTCGCTCAATTGGACTACATCCTGAGGGCGTCGGCAAAGATGTCTCAGGAGGTGTAATCGTCATGGAGATCGAAGGTCCGTTTTCGGATGTGCTCCTGGCCAACCAGACTTATAGCGCCACGTACCAGTACGGCGAGCTAAAGGGTCGCGCCCTAAAAGGCCTAGCCATTCTCACCTGCATCGACTCTCGCATCGATCCGCTCGGGATGATGGGTTTGTCACCCGGAGACGCCAAAATCCTGCGTAATGCAGGTGCTCGGGTCACCGACGACGTGTTGCGAACACTCGTGCTCGCTACCTACTTGCTCGGTGTCACCCGGATGATGATCGTCGCGCATACCGACTGCCGCATGACGGTCGACGATGAGGGCGCCGTTCACCGTGCTGTCGCGGAGGCGGGGGGTCCCGACACGAGAAGCTTGTCGTTCATGACTACGAGCGACCTCCAGGGTTCTCTGGCCCAGGATGTCCAGAAGATCCGTTCGTCCCTCTACTTGAGCGACCTTTCCGTGGGTGGCTTCATTTATCACCTCGACTCGGGCCGCCTGGAAGAAGTTCACAACTTGAGTGGCGGCGAGTGAGTTCTTAGGAGCTTGGGCACCGACGGAACGCACATCGGGAGACGCGTTGACGGTTCCTCCAGTCTTGCGTGCGGATTCCGACTGATTCCGTACACCCATTCCGATCGAATCCGTACACCTGTTCCGATGTTTTCGGACACCCCGGGGGCCACTGACGTAGCACTGGCGTGAGGTGAGGTAGCCCGGCCACCCTGCCCCGAACTGTTGTTCGAGGAGGAGCCGGTGCCGAGACCCCGTGTCGCCATGCGAAAGATCCGAGATGTTCTGCGCCTGACCTTCGGGGAGAGCCTGAGTCGGCGTCAGGTGAGCGCCTCGCTCGGGATCCCGGTCACGACGGTGTCGGACCACGTCGTCCGGGCCAAGCTGGCCGGGTTGTCGTGGCCACTGCCCGAGGATCTCGACGACACCGCCTTGGAGCGCGCCCTGTTCCCACCGACAGCACCGTCGCGCACCCCTCGGCCGCTCCCGGACTGGGGCTATGTCCACACCGAGCTGCGCAAGAAGTCGGTGACGCTGCAGCTGTTGTGGCTCGAGTACCGCGAGGTCCATCCCGACGGCTACGGATATAGCCAGTTCGCCAACCTCTACAAAGCCTGGCGCCGCCACGTCGACGTCGTCATGCGTCAGGTGCACCGGGCGGGCGAGAAGCTCTTCGTCGACTTCCCGGGCCAGACCATCCCCATCTATGACCGGTCGAGCGGTGCGGTGTCGATGCGGGCCGAGCTCTTTGTGGCCGTGCTCGGGGCGTCGAACTACCTCTATGCCGAGGCGTTCGCGTCCCAGGAGCTTCTCTACTGGGTGACGGGCCATATCCATGCCTTTGAGTACATGGGCGGCTGCCCCGAGATCGTGGTGTGCGACAACCTGCGCTCGGGGGTGAACCGCCCGCACCGCTACGAGCCCGACGTCAACGCCACCTACGCCGAGATGGCCGCCCACTACGGCGTGGCCGTCATCCCGACGAGGCCCTATCGGCCTCGCGACAAAGCCAAGGTCGAAGCAGGGGTGCTGCTGGCCGAGCGCTGGATCATCGCCCGGTTGCGCAAGGAGCGGTTCTTCTCGCTCACCGAAGCCAACGCGCACATCGGGCGGTGCGTGCAGGAGATCAACAACCGGCCCTTTAAGAAGATGGAGGGCTCGCGCGCAAGCCTCTTTAAGTCCGTGGACCTTCCCGCCCTCGCGCCGTTGCCCCCGAGTCCTTATCAGTTCGCCCTGTGGAGGCGCATGACGGTGAACATCGACTACCACGTCGAAGCCGACCGTCACTACTACTCGGTGCCCTACGGGCTCGTCGGACAGAAGGTAGACGTCCGCCTGTCGGCGGTGACCGTCGAGATCTTCTCCTCATCGCGGCGGGTGGCCAGCCACGTGCGCAGCTTCGTGCGCTTCGCCCACAGCACCGATGAGGCCCACATGCCCGAGTCCCATCGCCGTCATGCCCAGTGGACGCCGTCTCGCATCGTGGCCTGGGCGCACAAGACAGGGCCCAACGCGGCGCAGTTGGTCGAAGAGATCCTGGCGGCTCGCCCTCATCCCGAACAGGGGTTCCGCTCGGCCCTGGGCATCATCCGCCTGGCCGACCGCTACGGCACCGAGCGGGCCGAGGCTGCGTGTGGGCGGGCCCTTGCGTTGCGGTCATTCTCCTACCGCTCGGTGGAGTCGATCCTGAAGCACTCCCTCGACCGCCAGCCCTTGCCCGAGGTCGCATCGGCGCCCCCCCATCCCCGTCACCGCAATGTGCGGGGCGCGCACTACTACCGCTGAAAAAGGAGAGAACCATGCTGCAGAACCCCACCATCGAGGGTCTTCGGACCCTGAAGCTCGACGTCATGGCGCAGGGCCTGGTCGAGCAACGTGAACACTCTGATTACCAGGGGCTCGGCTTCGAGGAGCGTCTCGGGCTGCTGGTCGACCGCGAGGTGGCCGAACGCGAGAACCGACGACTGCAGCGCTATCTCAAGTTGGCCAAGCTGCGCTTGCCGGCCACTATCGAGGACATCGACTTCCGACGCCGCAGGGGGCTTGAGAAGTCCCAGGTCCTCACCTTGGCCGAGGGACACTGGGTGACCAACAACCACGCCGTGGTCATCGTGGGGCCCACCGGAGTGGGCAAGACCTATCTCGCCTGTGCGCTCGCCCACTCGGCCATCCGCCACGGACACACCGCTGTGTACGTGCGCGCCCCGCGTCTGTTCGATGACTTGGCCATCGCCCGCGCCGACGGGCGCCTGGCCCGGCTCATGGCCAGCTGGGCCCGAGTGGAGGTCCTGGTGGTCGATGACTTCCTGCTTCGCCCACTCACGCCCGACCAGGCCGCCGATCTGCTCGAGGTCATCGAAGACCGGGCCCAGATCCGTTCGACCATCATCACGTCGCAGTTGCCGGTGTCCATGTGGCACGAGGCTCTGGGCGACGCCACCATCGCCGACGCGGTGCTCGACCGTGTTCTTCAAAACGCCCACCGCATCGAGCTCTCGGGTGAGTCCATGCGCCGGCCCTCTGACCCACCGAACCGGTCCGAGGCCGCCAAATGAAAGACTGTCGACTTCAAGTGGAGGAGGTGATTGTCAGGGGATAACCGAACCCCAACGTCGGCCGCTACGCGGCCTCCGACCAGTGTCCGAAAACTCCGGACTGAGTGTACGGAATCGCCGGAATGTGCACTTGCGATGGTGGGACTGACCAGACCTAAATCTTCGCTGAACCCTGTGGGTGCCGAAAATGTCATCCGGGTCCCCACCTGGACCTTTCGGTGAACTCAGGAACGTAGGTGCCGGGAGTCCCGTCCACGGGCTATGACCAGGGCGTTGTGGAGACTCCCGTCCTTAACCTGTGGAACTCCCCCACTGTCGCTACGTCGACCCTGGTCCTGGAGTTTCATGAACACCCCACAACTGGGTGTTCATGAAATGTAGGGCGTCAGTGTTGATGAAACCCCTCGTTGGAGGTGGCGATGAGTCAAAGGACTCGTCCGCCGCCCCGAAAACGACAAACTGCCGGCCCTTGGGGCCGGCGGTTTTCGTTGCGGACCTCTCAGTCGATGCTGCCGGCCGGGACAACCCATTGGCACGTCTGCCCGGTCACCTTGGCAATCAAGTCGAAGTCATTGTCATAGTGAAGGAGTGTCAGTCCGGACGCCTCAGCTGCAGCGGCGATAAGCAGATTAGGAATCTTGCGTCCCCGTTGGCTACGCGACGCCAGAAGGCGTTGAACCTGCCGAGCTCGCCGCATGTGATCGGCTGAGGTCTCGACGAGTTCGAAGACAGACAGGTCGGCCATGTCCTGATCCCACTCCCGAACATTGCGGCTGCCGTAGCCGACCTCCAAGTCCGTTACCCCAGCTCGACCCACCTGACCCGCATGTGCCAACGGGTCCACCACAATGCGCACCTCCGGCGTCCCGAGGCGACTGACCACGCTGGTATCCAGTAGATGGGTTAGCGCCACGCTTCCTCACGCGGAGGCAACCGACGCTCACCAAGGCGATCGAGCGCCTTCTGAACGCGAGCACTTCGTCGCACAGTTGCTCGACGAAGTGCTTCGTTTACGGTGTCCTTCATGCTCGCAGTGCCCAATTCCGCTTGCGCAGCCGCCAAGGCGGTCTCGTCAATATCCACAAGATGCTTGGCCATTGGTAGTCAGGGGCGCGGTGCTCTTGCGAGCCCGGTTCCCCATTCCCCTTTCAATCCGTGCGTGCGGTTTTCCCGCACACGGCTTTCCGACGATCTTCTGGACATGGTTACGCTGCCTTCGGGTAACGGATAGTTCCGTGCAAGTGGTACAGGCCCTGGTCCTGGAACCAGGCGGGCGTCCACCGATCGGCTTGACCGGCACGCAGGTTGCGGCCCCGCTTCTTGACCAGCAAGCGAAACAACCGCCACCCCACATACTTGTCGATCTCGCAGAACTTGATGGACGCATTCCCGGTGCGGAAGTAGTTGCCCCAACCCCGGAGGAACTGGTTAAGCCGCACGATGACGACCGGCAACTCCTGTCCGACCTGGCTTCGATCGGTCATGGCCTTGATCTTCGCTCGGGCACGCTTCATCGAACGCACAGACGGCCAGCGCTGAAGGTAGTAGCGGACGATCTTCCGCTGTTCCCAGAGCTTGCCGGACATGCGGGCCCGAAGATGACACCCGAGGAAATCGAAGCCCTCTTTGCCCTCCCGGAGGTCGACCGCTCGGGTCTTGTCCGGGTGGAGAGTGAGGCCGAGGTCTCCCAGAATGGCGGCGGACCGCCGTTGGGCTTCCTCAGCCTGCTCCCGGGACGAACACAACACGACGAAGTCGTCCGCATAGCGGACGACTTCTCCCACGCCCCGTTCGGCCCAGGCCCGGTCGAAGGCGTGCAGGTAGATGTTGGCCAGGAGAGGTGAGATCACCCCGCCCTGAGGCGTGCCCGTGACCGTCTCGGACACCACCCCATCGACCAGCACCCCGGCACGCAACCACTGCCGCAACAGCTTGAGCACCCTCCGGTCCGACACCCGCAGACCGACCAGCGAGAGAAGCCTCTCGTGGTCGATTGAGCCGAAGAAGTCCCGAATATCGGCTTCGAAGACGAAGTGGCTGCCTTCGATGAAGCCTTTCCGGAGCCTCTCCAGAGCGTCGTCGGCCTTTCGTCTGGGCCGAAACCCGAACGAGCAGGGCAGAAAGTCGGCCTCGAAAATAGGTTCGAGGACGATCTTCGTGGCCTGCTGGGCCACTCTGTCCATCACGGTGGGAATGCCCAACGGGCGTTTCGACCCGTCGGGCTTCGGAATCTCCACCCGGCGTACTGCTTTCGGGCGGTAGATGCCTGCACGGAGGCTTTCCTGGAGCTCACCGAGCAGGCGCTCGACTCCGTAATCCTCCACTGACGCCAGGGTCAGACCATCAACCCCGGCGGCACCACGATTAGCACGGACCCGCTTCCACGCCTCCCACAGAACGTCACTTCTGTAGATGCGGTCATACAGGGCGTGGAAACGCCGACCCTCAGACTGCTTGGCCGCAGCCCATAGCCGGTTCTGCAGTTGTCGCACTTTGGCGGGAGGAAGATGCTTCCCCTCGGGGTAGATGGACGGGGCGGTCCCCGTCATGCCCTCGCGCTTACCCGCTCGACCGGCGTGACCGAAGTCGGGGTCCTTCCCTCCCGCCGGGTTCATCCCGGCGATCAGCGGTACTACGACCCCGTCGGACTCCCGCTTGCCTCCGTTGAGTTTCACCACTGGCTTATCCCGACGGTCTTTGCTGACGAGGCTGGCAAGACGGGCCTCTCCTGTCCCGAACCAAACCGTGCGTACGTGCCGCTCCCCATACCCCGAGGGAACCCGACCATGGGCATCTCCGGAACTGGCCAGTCGGTCGGACATGGGCCTTCGCCGTGACATGAGCGGCTCGGCTCCCCTGTTGTAAATGTGACGAGGCTGCAGGACTCGCGCCTGGTGGCACCACGGCCCGCACGCTTGCTCCCTCCAAAGAGGCTTTTGACACCCCGCTCAGCCCGCCGCCTCTCGACGACGAACCGGGGCCTGCTACCGGGCTCTCCGGCGATTACCCGGACGGGACTCTCACCTGCTGGCTTGGTCCAGTTTTCAGGACGCAACATGCACCCAGTATATACCAGGTAACCGAGATATATCCACGCCGACGTTGACAGGGGCATTGTGGAGACCCCCCTCCTTAACCTGTGGACTCCTCCGTTGCCTCATTGTTCGCCCTGGCCCTGGAGTTTCATGAACACCCCACAACTGGGTGTTCCATGAAATGTAGGCGTCATGTTCATGAAACCCCTCGTTGGAGTTGGCCATGAGTCAGAAGACTCGTCCGCCGCCCCGAAAACGACAAACCGCCGGCCCTCTGGGCCGGCGGTTTGCGTCAAAGACCCAATGTTGATTGGGATTCGGCACCCCTGTTGGGTCGAGAGATCCGAACCTCTCGCCCCTACGAGGAATATGAGCTCAAGTAGTAGAAGCTGTCAACGGGAGCGTTGTCAGGACTCACCCCGGCGTTGGTCGTCACCGTAACGTCGACGGTCCCTGAGCCCGGAGGGGCAACGGCATCGATGGTGTTGCCGTTGACCACCGTGAAGGACTCTGCTCCCACGCCACCGAAGTCGACGGCACTCGCAGCCGCGTGCTGGAAGACGAAGTCGGAGCCCGTGATGGTGACGGACTGCCCGCCGGTGGAGAGGCCGAAGTCCTGGGCCACCGAGGCCACCTCGGGCAGGTCGGTCACGAACTTGTAGTTGTTGCTGCCATTCTCATCGGTGGGCGACGTGCCATCGGGTGTCGACACCGTGACCTGCACCGTGCCTGCTGTTTCGGCCGGAGCCACCGCGGTGATGGCTTGGTCGGAATCGACCTGGAAGCTGGTGGCCGCCACCGAGCCGAATTCCACAGCATTTGCTCCGGTAAAGCCGGCTCCACTGATCTGCACCCGGTTGCCGCCCGCAGAGGGGCCTTGATGAGGAATGACGTGCTGGACAGTGGGAATGTCCTCATAGGTGAACGCATTGTTGAGCGTGGACGTCTGGCCGTTGATCGTCACCGAAATGGAGACTTCGCCGCTTCCCGCCGGCGCGATCACACGGAACTGCTTCTTGTTCCGGGGGATGACGTCGGTGGCCGCTGTCGAGCCGAAGTACACGTCTCCGTCAGCGACGGATTCGAGGTTCTTGCCCTTGATCAGGACGGCGGTGCCTCCGTTCAGTGGCCCCACATCGGGGGTCGCCGACTTGATCACCGGAGCCGTCGAACCACTCGCCACGGCGACACTGGCGACTCCCGCCACCCCTGCGCCCGCGCTGAGCATCAGAGTCGCTGCCATTAACTTGAGACGCATCTCTTCCCCTTTCACGCCCCACGCCGTCAGACGTGGCGCACCCCCTTCGGACCTTCACCGTCAGATCGCTCGAGCCGACACTTTCGTTACACGGTGTTTGAATGTCACGGAGTGTGATGAGGATCCCGCCCGAGGGCCCGACCGCAGCGACGAGGATGGCGTCTTCGGAAGCCTGGGGAGCGTCACCCGCGTTTGCCCATGGTCATGGCGGTGTCTCCGTGGCTGTCCATAGTGAGCTTTGGTCATACGAGGTCGGGGTGGCAGCGGCACCGCCTCACAGGCGTGACGCTGGGTCTCGACCCTGGGATGAGCTTCAAAGTGCGCCGAAGCCTCCTCCGCCAAGTCCTCCACCGGGCCGCCCGATTACTGGGGTCGAGTCACCACGTTGCCCGCTGGGCGAACCTGCACCGCCACCATCGCTCCTTGAACGACTGCGCCTGTTGAAGTGCTCGTTGCCCGGCTGTAATGCGTGGTGGAGGACTGCTCATCGACAGTGAGGGTCTGGCCCGCGAAGGAGGCGACGGCGAAGCTTCTGCTGCCGACAGTGGCGACCCGTGGGTGCCGAAAATGTCATCCGGGTCCGGACCTGGACTTTCGGCGACCTCATAAACACAAGTGGCAGGAATCCCGTCCACGGGCTCTGACAAGGGCGTTGTGGAGACACCTGTCCTTACCTGTGGAGACTCCCCCACTGTGTTCACATCGGCCGTGGCCCATAGGTGCAAGAACACGCCACGACGTCGACATGCCTGTAAGGGTTCCATGCACGAGCAACACCTTCACTAGGCGTATTGCGTGCGGTCCGATGGGGTGATCCGGTGCTCGACCGCTACTTGGATTTCGTCGAGTCGCGCGCCCGACGCAACACGCTGCTCGCTTGCTGAATGTCGGGCCGAGCGATAGCCAGGAACGAGACCAGGACGAGCACCGCCAAGGCGAAGATCGCGGCCGTCGGGCCGTCACCGAAGTTGATGCCGCTGATGCTGTGCGGCTTGCTGATGTAGTCGGCAAAAGAAGCCCCGAGGGGGCGCGTCACCACGTAGGACATCCAAAATGCGGCGATTGCATTCAGGCCGAGCCGCCACCATGCGAGGGCAGGAAGCAAGAAGACAACCGAGAAAATGATCCCTGAAGCCAAGTATCCGAGGTTGAGCGACGTTGCCGTGAAGTCACCGAGCGCAGTGCCTAGTGCAAAGGTGGCAAAGACGGTCGCCCAGTAGAACGCCTCCCGTCTTTGCGTGGTGATGCTGTGGATGGACAGCGTCCCCTCGCTGCGCTGCCAGACAAAGAAGATGGCCGCCAGCACGGCCGCCCACAGAAGCGTCGTCCCCGCATAGGGGATGCCGACGTCGAGATGGAGGAAGTCCGAGACACCGGTGCCGAAGGTGGCGATGGCGAAAGCCAAGAACCAATAGGCGAAGGCTCGATACCGACGGGTCCCGAACTGAACGACAAGCCCGATGACAAATAGTGCGACTTCGGTGCCACCGCCCTTGAGGTTTCCGTACGTCTTCAGGAAGTCCGAGGCGGCCTCACCGCCCGCGGTGGTAAGGATCTTGACAACCCAAAAGAGGAGGATTACCTCTGGGACTTTCGCGGCGACGGGAGCGGGGAAGATGCGGCCGATCAGTGGCAGCTGGCCGCGGGCTGGACCCCCCTCGGGTCGTGGGGTCAACGACTTTTGACGGTGACTACCTCGCCTCACTTACCCGTCCTCCTTTGGAGTGAACCGAGTCTGAACGAATGAGCGCAGGGCCGCCCCCTCTACGGTATGCGGCGGGTGCGCCCAACGACGTGAGCCCGAGCGCGTTGGACGAGATCGTCAATGTTTCCGATGACGTCACGGGCTGATCTCGAGCCCGATCTCGGCTGCTGGAACCGAGCAACAGCGGACCGACCGCCACTTGATCACGCCTCCGCATTCGACGGTGAGCTCGTGTCAACTCACAGTCCCGTTTCCTCTGGGTCGATCAGCGACTCTTGTCTGAGTCCGTTCACAATTTTTAGGTCTGGATACTCGTAGAGTTATCTGGTACCATACTCAGTATCTCACCCACCGATCGGAGGATCAGATGAGTGTCCGTCACGCCTTGCTGGCGCTTCTGAGCGAAGGCCCAAAGTACGGCCTCCAACTCCGACAGGAGTTCGAGGCACGCACCGGCGACGTATGGCCGCTCAACGTCGGGCAGGTGTACACCACCCTCCAACGTTTGGAGCGCGACGGGCTCATTGAGTCCGTGGACTCGGCCGACGAGGGTCCCCAAAAGGGCTTTCACATCACCCAGGTGGGCGAGGCCGAGCTTGCCGCGTGGCTCCGTACCCCGCCGGATTTCTCCTCCCCGCCAAGAGACGAGCTTGTCATCAAGGTCCTCGTGGCACGGGAACTGCCGGGCGTCGACGTCCACGATGTGGTGCAGTTGCACCGGCGCTACCTCGTCGAGCTCATGCAGCAGTGGACGCGACTGAAGGAGGACGAGTCCGGATTCGACCTCTATTTCGCACTGGTCGTCGATGCCGAGCTCTTTCGGCTCGACTCGCTGATCAGATGGCTGGACTCCGCCGACGGCCGTCTCAAGCGTGCAGCTACGGACTTACACGCGCCCACGCAGTCGTTCCCTCTCCCGAAGACCCGGCGAAGGATAGGAGCCCCCCAATGAGTTACCTCGAACTTCGCGACATCTCCAAGGTCTATGGCGAAGGTGCCGCAGAAGTACACGCCCTAAAGAGGATCGATCTCTCGGTGGACGCCGGATCTCTCGTGGCCGTCATGGGCGCAAGCGGGTCGGGCAAGAGCACGCTGTTGACCATCGCAGGCAGCCTCGAGGATCCCACCAGCGGTGAGGTCTACGTCGACGGCCGGCCACTGTCCTCGCTATCGCGCAACGGCAAGGCTCGCTTGCGCCGCCAGTCCATCGGTTACGTCTTTCAGGATTACAACCTGCTGGCCGGACTCAGTGCAATGGAGAACGTGGCCCTACCGCTCGAACTCGATGGCGTTGCGGTCCGCAAGGCCCAATCGGCCGCTCTCGAGTCGCTCGAGGATTTCGGACTGACGGACCGGGCATCGCACTACCCCGACCAGCTCTCTGGTGGCGAGCGCCAGCGCGTCGCCATTGCCCGCGCCGTCGTGGGCAAGCGCCAGCTGCTCCTGGCTGACGAGCCCTCCGGCGCGCTCGACTCGAATAACGCGGAATCCGTCATGCGCCTCATCCTCGGGGCCTGCCATCGCGGCATGACCGCTGTCGTGGTGACCCACGATGCCCAGTTAGCCTCATGGGCAGACCGCGTGATCTTCCTGCGAGACGGCCGTATCGTCGACCAGACGCGCCAGGTCGAAAGCCCCGAAGCGCTTCTCGCCGAAATCCCGAATCAATGAGCGTCGGAGTCCTCGAACGGCCGGTCACAGGATCGGCCCCCGAATCGACCACCGGAGGCGTCCCGGCCCGCCGGGCCATGATCCGCTGGGCCTGGCGCCTCTTCAAGCGTGAGTGGCGCCAACAACTCCTGATCCTTCTCCTAGTCATCGTGGCCGTGGCCGCCGTCGTGGTCGGCGCGGCAGTGGCTGTCAACACCCCGCCACCGGCCAACGCCGGGTATGGCACGGCGGGTGACCTGGCCACCTTCACGAGCTCCGAGAAGCAGCCCCACGATCTGCAGTCGGTGACCGCCTCGATCGCCGCGCTGGAACATCGCTTTGGCACGGTCCAAGTCATCGACAATGAGACCTTCAACATCCCCGGAAGCACCCAGACCTACCAACTCCGGTCCCAAGACCCACGCGGCCTGTACGGCAGGCCGATGCTCCAACTACTTTCCGGGCGCTACCCAACCGGACCGAATCAGATCGCCCTTACCCCTGGGCTGGCGTCTGAGCTCAACATGAGAGTCGGTGACAGCTGGTCCCAAGGCGCCAAGACCGTTGTCGGCATCGTGCAGAACCCCCAAAGCCTTCTCGACGAGTTCGCGCTTGTTCCCCCGGGGCAGGTGACGCACCCAACCACGGTAGAGGTGCTTTTCGACGCACCCGGCGTGGATCCCGGTCGAATCGGGCCCAACGTCTCGACGCCCGGCTCCCTCAACAACAACCCGATCAACCCCGACACCATTGTGCTGGCGCTGGCGACGGTCGGCATGCTGCTGATCGCACTGGTGTCGGTGGGCGGCTTCACGGTGCTGGCGCAACGTCGACTGCGCGCTCTCGGAATGCTTGAGTCTATGGGGGCGACAGACCGCAACGTCCGGCTCGTGCTGCGGGCCAATGGCATCATCGTGGGCGGCGTCGGGGCCCTGATGGGCTTCGCATTGGGCTTGGTGGCCTGGCTCGCATACCGCCCGCACAACGAACAGAACGCGCATCACCTCATCCCGACGTTTGCCCTGCCGTGGACTGTGATCGTGGTGGCGATGGCCCTGGCGGTCCTCGCCACTTTGTTGGCCGCTGGCCACCCCGCCCGCGCCATCACCCGGGTCCCGGTCGTCAGCGCCCTGGCCGGTCGCCCGGCGCCACCGCGCCAGATACATCGCTCGTTCGTACCGGGCGTGATCGCGCTCGTCATCGGGTTCTTCATGTTCTCTGCTTCGGGCGCGGCCGGGAGCGGCGGCGTGATCTGGCTAATACCCGGGTTCATCGCGCTCATAGCGGGGATCATTCTCGTGTCACCCTTCTTTCTTGCCCTACTGGCACGGCTTGGGCGAAGGGCACCGATCGCGACACGCCTGGCCCTGCGAGACCTGTCGCGCTACCGGGCCCGCTCCGGTTCGGCCCTCTCCGCTATCAGCGTCGGGGTCCTTATCGCGGTGGTCATCTGCGTCGTCGCGGTTGCCCGCTACAGCAACGTCTATGACTACGTCGGACCGAACCTGGCCGCCAACGAGCTGGCCGTGTGGAGCCCAAACGGCCAGAACGGCAACAACCCCAATCCCAGCGCGCCGACCCTGCCGAACATCGAAGCCCAGGAGGCCGCCGTCCACTCCATGGCATCCGCTTTGGGCGCCACCGACGTCATACAACTCGACAATCCCACGTCCTCGGTCGGCCTGCAGAACCCCAGCGCCTCGGGCCGGCAGTGGGACGGACAGATCTACGTGGCGACCCCGGGGTTGCTGCGGGCATACGGAATCAACCCGTCGTCCATTGCGTCGAATGTCGACGTCCTCAGCTCGCGCCCGGGCCTCTCGGGCTCAGAGGTGCAGCTGACGTATGGAGGAGGAAGCGGGAAAAGCGGCGGCCAGCTTGTCGGTCCCGGCTTGGGCGGCCCCGACGGCGCGGGGAGTCCCGGACCGGGAAACACGAACACCTGCTCGCCCTTCTCGTGCATCGCCCACCCGATCGTCCAAGAAGAGAGCCAGCTGCCCATTGGCACGGATGCGCCCAACACAGTCATCACCGAAAGTGCGTTGCGCCGGCTGCACCTCGCGAGCCAGAACACCCTCGACGGCTGGATCATCCAAGCGGACAGCCCGATCACTTCCGTCCAGATCACCAATGTCCAGACACTTGCGGCCACCAGCAACATGAGCGTCGAGTCGAAGAACGACGCGCCGTCCTCACACGAGATCGTGAACGGGGCCACGGTGTTCGCCATCGCGCTCGCCCTCGGGATTCTGGCCATGAGCATCGGCCTCATCCGGAGCGAGACGGGGAACGAGCTGCGCACGCTGACCGCCACCGGAGCGAGCTCGCGCACCCGGCGCACCCTGACAGGGGTCACCGCCGGCGGCCTCGCCTTCCTCGGTGCGCTGCTGGGGACGGTCGCCGCCTACGTCGGGCTAGCCGGATGGTTTCGCGCCAACACGTTGGAGGGTGGACTGTCGGACATCATCGATCACATCCCCTGGAACAACCTCTTCCTCATCATCGTCGCCATGCCGGTGGTTGCTGCCATTGTGGGCTGGGTTCTCGCGGGCCGGGATCCGACGGGAATCTCCACCCGCCCGATGGAGTAGAACACCCAGTGCCGGACTCGTTGCAGTGCCGGTTGCCGAGGCACTGGCAAGGGCCCTAATAACGCTCGCCGACTTCCGGCCGACAAGTGGCAGCAACGTGTCGTTCGCGGGCACCCGCACACGGAAGTGGATGCCACCGACAAAATTTGGATGCCGCACTGGTGTGTAACGATCTGCACAGAGCGAGAAGAGCCGGTTGTCAGCACTTCACTCCGACGCGGTCACTGAGGTCATCGCAGTCATCTCGTCACCTCCGAGCCCCGACGTCCCCGGTGCTCGGGATCATCGCGTTGACGTTCCCGCTCCTCAACCGGATCACGGGACCTGGGGTCGCCCGAAACGAGTGAACACGAACATCGAGCTGGTTTTCTTTGATGTGACGATCCTCGGAAGAAAACCTACTCAGCGCCATCCCGTGACGGTGAACGCGACCGCTGCTCGATGGAGATAGTCGCCCCGAAAACGACAAACTGCCGGCCATCAGGGCCGGCCGTCTTTCGCTGTAACCGATTGATTTCTCTCGTGGGACGCGTCGATGCAGCCCAACGGCATCTTCAACCTTGCGACAACCGAGCTGGGTAGCCAGGAGGGCGTGGGTGCCGAAGATCTCATCCGAGGCTTTCACGCAGGCAGCTTGCTGTTCACGCCCCTTTTGCCCCCCCGCAGCGCTATGGCTCTGGTCGGGCAGTCGCGGGCTGCTTGTTTGGCTATTGCCAGAAGCTCATCAGGCAGGGGACGGTCGTCGACGATCGGATAGTTCCATTCGTCAAGAACGATGACTTCAGGAAGAAGTTCAGCGCAGTAGCCGTAGGCCTCACACGCGACGGGGTCGATTGTGATGCGGAGCATGTTCACCTCACAGATCCACCGGCCGAGGGAAGCGGAGTGTGGTTGCCTTGAGCTGATGGGCGCATGGTTCTCCCCGCCCATGGGCTGCCACATCATCGGCAAATACCCGGATGGCGCTTTGTACCATTCTGACCGCGCCATCGGGGTGACGACACGCCCCGCGTCCATTCACCTGGCCAAGGCGCCGAATGAGCCGTGGAACGAGGCCAGCATCCGGACGTCCGCTGGCCAGGGCAGCGAGATCTCCAGCGATTGCTGGGAGGCCGAATACGCATGGGCCGCACTGGCCGGAGCTTTGGTCCGCCAGATACTGAGCGATCCTCGCTGATTCAGCGACGCCGCACGCACTCCCCCCAAGCACTACGACTACCCCGACGCCAGCCGAGGCGCCGACCATGCGTAGCGACAAGGAAGCGTAAGGTGTGCCGAAGTGCTCGGGGCCCACCCACGCCCCACCGTAGCCACCGACGAGGAGAGCTTGTGCGGGTCCTAGCGGCGTGGAAAGCACGGCAATGTCCCACAAAGGCGTACCGCGGTCGACTTCGACAACACCGGGTTGAGCCACCGAACCACTGATAGTCACCAGGCAGGTCCCGGGCTCTTCCGGCAACCCCTGATTGCGAAAGGGCTCGGGACCACGCCGGGCGATGAGGGCGATATGGGCCAGCGTCTCAGTGTTGTGTACCAGTGCTGGACGTCTTGCAATGAGAAGTGGTGATCCCTTGTCGTTCCGAAATGCCGGCAGCGACCTTCCCGTGTCTATCCACTTCGCTAGGGCTGACTCTTCGCCTGCTACGAACCGATCAGGGGGTCGGACGATCTCTTCTTTGATTCTGGCGTAACGCATGGCGGTGCGCTCGACGATGGCATGGGTGACCATCGCGGCAACCTCGTCACGACCAACCGGAACGCACACGATGACCCGATCTGCTCGGCACAGGGCGCCAACGTACTGGGCACCGTCGAGGACCAAATGCGGTGCCCGGGTCAAGAGCAGCTTGTCCTTGTGGCTGGCGGGCTCGCCTTCCATGCCATTGACGACGATTGCTCCGCCTCTGCCATTCGAACGAGCAACGGACAACTTTATTGACGCCGGGAACGCCGCTCCACCTCGGCCGACCAGTCCCGAAGTTTCGAGGTTGGCTGTAAGAGCCTCCTGCCACGAGCCGTTTCGACCGAGCGCCACGTTGAGCAATCCATGTGCGTCGATGTGTCCAGCCAAATCGACGGGGTGGCCGAGCAGATGATGGACTCCGCTGTATGGAGGAGCCGCGCTGGCGTTATGTGCCATGACGGGCCCTATCCCTCGCCGCCGTGGCCCCGTATCGAGCGAGAAGCAAGTCAGAGGAGCGGGAGGGCGGCGCCGCTCTGCGTCTCGCGGATGCTCGGAGTCGCCAAAGGACACTCACCGCAACCGAGAACACGCACAGAGCTCCCAAGGCGATGACCCAGTGCTCTCTCGAGTCGGTTCCCGTACCGAAGGTGTGGGCCAGTGCGACCGGCCAGCAGGCGTAGGCGAGCCAATGGATCCATCGCCAGGTTCCCGGTTTCATGCGTGATCGCAGCAGACTGGAAACGAATACCGCAACCAAGAGATCAAGTGCGACGGTTCCGAGTCCCACCCAGAACCGGCTGTAGGGAGATTCGAAAGGCACAACGATGGCCAGCCAGCCTATGTGGACGTAGGTGTCCAGCACACTGGTCAACACGTGGATGGCGAGAAAGACCACGGCCATGATCGAGATACGCCGATGCAGCACCTGCTGGGCGAAGCCCGGCCAATTGCGCGATCGGGCCCGAGCCGTGGTGGCCAACCCAAGCACCATGGTGAGGGTGAGAAGGATCAACGTCACGATCCCGGTTGCCCGAGTCGTGTACCAAAGGAGTGTGGAGTTCACGTCTCGTCAGCTTTGGGCCAACCGCCCACGGTGACAACCTCACCGTCGTGACGCAGAAGGCGCAAGGCTTGGTCGAAATGACTCAGGCGGTTAGGAGCTTCAGCGCCCCAGACCAACGCTGCGGTAGAGAGGGCATTTGCGTCGACACAGCTGGCGCCGGCAGCCGACACCAATCTCCAGTACGTGGAAGACGATTTCCCTGTCGAGGGGTCGACGATGTGATGGAATTGCTGTTCCCCCATCTGCCACGTCCGCACCGCCGTGCTCGAGCTCGCGAGCCCGCCCTCACGGATTGCCACGACCTGGTCCACGTGGTCGCCTCGAGTGGATGAGTCAACGGCGATACCAATGGCCCAACCTCCGGGGGGTGGCGGTCCGGCGACCGCGACATCCCCCCCAATACTCACGAGGATCCCAGAACCGAGCTCGTCTGCGATGTGGCGTGATGCCCGGTCCGTGATCAAGGCCTTGGCTGAAGCCCCGAGGTCAAGGCGGATCCCGCGTGGGATATTTACGGTTCTTTGACCGCTGTTGAGCTGGAGATGCCTGAACCCAGCAACCGGGCTGACCGGCTCCGCCGGTCGAACTCGATTCTCGAGCTGGCCGAAATCGCGGTTATAGCCGAGGGCGGAGATGGCGTTTCCGACGGTCGGGTCGACGGCACCATCGGTCCTCTCAGCCACCGAGTACGCAACTTCAAGCGCTTCGAAGAGCAGAGCCGTGATTCGAACCGGCCGGCCGGCATTGGCGTGGACGTGCTCAAGCTCTGAGTCGGGACGAAAGCGGCTGCACGTTCGATCGATGGCATCGATCTCGGCGCGGAGAATCGTCTCCGCAGTTTCGGCCATTTCTTTGTCTTGAACGAGGACGGTGGCCATCGTTCCAATGGCGCGGAAGGAACGCTCGGTGATACAGGGTTGATCGGGTAGTACGGCTGAGGTCAACTCGACGTACCACCAGACGTGATGATTGGACGAGCGGTCGTCGTTGTGGGTGGCGACGGAACCGTTGTGGTGGGGACTTGTGAGCTCGGCGGTGCCACAATTGGCGATGTGGCGCTCGTGGCCCCGGACGACCCTGCCGTCGATGGCGCTGATGTAGTGGGGACCGGGGTCGTCGACCCGGAGGACGACGGAGCCAGAGTTGAATCGGTGCCGGCATTCGAACTCACACCGGGGTGCTCCTTGGCCACCACGACACCGATCGCGATGGTGGCCCCAGTCGCGGCTAGGGCGGCAGAGCGGGTGAGGCGACGAATGCGAACGTTGGCGCGCCGCCTGGACTCGGAGGAGTTGTGAAATTGGTTGGGGTTCATGTGCGGGGATGTTGTCCTCGGATCGGCCCCTGTTCATTGAGCGCCTGATACTCATTGGGGCGGCGCCGGGCTTCTATAGGCTGAGAATCGCCTGTGGATTCGCTGTGAACCATCGAGTTCTTGTTGCTTGTCCGTCACGGACCTGCTGGAAAATGGCGAGGAGGCACGCCCCTCGGGCATGGCGAGCGTGGATCGAGGTTCGCGACACCCAATCACCTTACGGATGGGGACTTACGCTGACATGACGATGACCGGAGTCTGTTTCGACGTTTGGTTCATGCTGACGTCATGTTCAGCGAGTACACAATCAGCGTGAGAGTGCTTGTGGCCGAAGACGATGAAGGACTGCGCTCGGTGCTTGACCGAGGATTGCGGGAGAATGGTTATGCGGTGGATGCCGTTAGTGACGGCGAGCAAGCCCTCCGGTACCTCGATACCTACGAGTACGCAATCGCGGTCCTCGATTGGCGGATGCCCAAAGTCAGTGGGCTCGAAGTAATTCAGCGAATTCGTCGTCGCGGATCGGCCCTTCCCATCTTGATGCTTACCGCCCGCGACGCTTCCGTTGACCGCGTGGCCGGGCTCGACGAAGGAGCCGATGACTACTTGGTCAAACCCTTCACCTTCTCCGAGCTCCTCGCCCGCATAAGGGCGTTACTGCGGCGGGGGGAGTCCATGCGGTCACTTGTGATCAAAGTAGCCAACTTGGCGCTAGATACCGTCACACGCGAGGTAAGCGTTGGCCTTGAGCGACCCCGTTTGACAGCCACCGAGCTGTCGCTCCTCGAGGTATTGATGCATCGCTCACCGGCCATCGTCTCTCGCCGTGCAATCGCCTTGGCGGTCTGGAACGAGGAGGCTGACGCGCTCGGCTCGAATACGGTGGACGTTCACCTCGCCCGCCTGCGAGCCAAGATTGCAACCAGTGGCGCCAAGATCGAATCGGTTCGAGCACTCGGTGTCAGGATCGTCCCCGCATGAAGGTTCAGCCAAGGTGGCGGAGTCATTATGTGACCCACGCGGCATGGGTTGCCCTGGTGGCCACGGTCATCATAGGGGCGATGTACGTGCTTGTTGGCGCAGGCCTGGACGGCGCCGATCGGCATCGGCTGGTGGCACAGCTCGATCAAAGGCTCGACGAGCGACTTTCCGAGATTGCCAATCAACCCTCTGCGCCAGGCGCGATCGACAACTACGCCAATTCGCACGACGTAGACGATGCTCCAGTGTTCTTGTGGAGCGTTGCGGAGTCTGGTTCTCGACGTGAATTAGTCCCGGGCACCCCTCGGTTGTCGGCGGGCGAATGGTCGCCTACCGATCAGTCCGCGGCGGCTCGACTCGGCACCGCGAACTTCGTGTTGCAATCTCGGCGAGTGGGAAATACATGGTTCGTCGTTGGACAGAGCCTGGCCACAGCAGACCGCGTCAGATCCGACTTACTGGCGTTGGAGGTCATCGCCGGACCCCTACTTCTTCTCGCCGTCTTCCTTGGAACTTTGCTCATCGGAATTAAGGCAGCGAGCCCCGTCGAGTTGGCTCGTCGCCGTCAACTCGAATTCACAGCCGACGCTTCGCATGAGCTTCGGACGCCGCTTAGCGTCATCGAAGCCGAAGTAAGCCTCGCCCTCGACGGTCATAGGCGCGTGGAGGACTACCGCACAACCCTCGAAAGGGTCAGTCGGGAAAGCTTACGTCTGAGAGACATCGTCGAGGACCTGTTGTGGCTGTCGCGCTTTGACTCACAGCCACCCCCTCCGGGAGACATGCCGGTTGACGTGTCAGCTGTGGCGGCTACCTGCGTCGATCGCTTCGCAGTCGTGGCGCAGCGTCGTGGCATTGCTCTCTCGGTGCATACTCGAGGTGATGGCCAGCCGTGGATAAACGCGCCGCCCGAATGGGTTGACCGACTAATCGGGGTACTCGTGGACAACGCATGTCGTTACGCCGGGCACGATGGCGCCGTCGAGATCGCCGTGACAACAACCGGGAGCCGGGTTGTCCTGGCGGTTGACGACAGTGGGCCTGGAATTGCTCCTGAGGAGCGTGCCAAGCTCTTTGACCGCTTCCACCGGGCCACGGACGAGGGGAACGGAGCTGGTCTCGGCCTCGCCATTGCCGACTCCGTGGTGCGCGCCACCGGGGGGGAGTGGCAAATCGGGCAGGCCCACCTTGGCGGCGTACGCATGGAGATCCGCTGGCACGGTTCACCGAGCGCCAGGGAACTCGGTGAACATCGGAATCAGCGCCGCCATTTCGTGCCCAAACACGATGACTCACCGGTGGTCCGCTGAGTGTCTTGCGTAGCGCATTGATGCAAACTCAGCATTGGTGCTTTCGGTCTTGCCCGGAAGGGTCTGAAATTGGGTGTGCACCTCCTCTCCCAATGTGAGGACATCTTCATCTTGGCGTAACGATCGTGGGCGTAACCTTGCGATCGTTGAACGCACGCACACCTTCCTTCGAGGCCTGCACTCGAAGAGTGCTCCCATACAAACTGGGCCGGCATGGCGCCGCATTTCGACGGGAGATATTCGCCGACATGACGATCATCGATCGCTCACTGGAGTTCCTGAAGGTCGACTTTGCCCCCACCCATGAGCAGCCTTCAATGCTTAGGGTCGCGGTGGCCACGGTGGTCTCGCTCGGGCTATCACTGGCGGCCGATGTGGCACTTGTGGCAGTTGGGACGGCCGTGTTCCCACGGACAAAAGGGTACGTCCACTTTCAATTTCACGATTACGCGAGGCTGACCGTCGTCGGCATCATTGTCGCCTGCGCGGCCTGGCCAGTGGTTACGCGAATCACGTCGGCGCCGCGGTGGCTGTTCGTTCGATTGGCAATCCTCGTCACCGTGTTTCTCTGGCTTCCTGACCTCTACATCCTCTACCGACGCCAACCAGCGCACGCTGTCGCGGTCCTCATGGTCATGCACGTCGCCATCGCCCTGGTCACTTATAACGTGCTCGTACATTTGGCGCCAGTCCGGCCTGAATCATCGGTGGATGGCGCATCTGCCGCCGGTGGCGTCTACATCTAGCCATGCGGGTTGCCTCGATTCGGTTCCTGACCCTCTGTGTCGCCAGCCAGCTCCCCCAACGGAAGAGAGGGGAACTGTTGCCGCGAGGGAGAGCATTTCCAATGGTCGGGAAGGTTGCGCTAACGATACGTCGACGCAGTGATCTCAGACCTGTAACGGCCCCTGGCATCGCCCATCGAATGACCGAATGCTCTTGGCGCCGCCGCAGACATCACATTTATTCTGCTCCAAGGCGAGGACACAGCAAGGAGGCTTCGTGTGACGTTCAGGCCAACGCAGTAGTTGGTGGAGAGCCTGTTGCCGGAGCAAGGAACTCCTCAACAGCGTGAGCGATCCCCTGGGCAATGACCCTCTGACCTTCGACACTGTCGGCGATCGAACCCTCAAATGGGTCCGTTATGTACAGCGGCTCAATCACCGCTCCTGGCATTTCGCTTGGCGTTGAGAAGAAGCCTGCCATCGCCGGCCCAATGAGAAGCAAGTGGTGGTAGGCGGCTGCTTCTCCAGCAATTCCACCGGCCGCAGGATTGCCGACGAACGAGCCAAGGTCCGTATCCGGTACCACGCCGGCGTCTGGGATATCCCAACCCTGTACGTCGAGGGCGGCAACGACGTCCGCGTTCAACCACTCTGCGAGCAGGTTGTTCGACGTCGCGAACGGTCGGCCAATGTCGTACGCCGTGAGGCTTCCTGCGTTCTGCGGTGAAGCCCCGGCGCCGAAGTAGATACCAACGAGTACGTCCGCCTTCGCATCGTTCGCGCACAGATCCCGGGCGACGACATCGTTATGTGCTCCTTCCAGCGTGAGAGCTCCGTCGGAGACGTCCCCAGGGTCAAGTCTGGTTACTGTCGAGTCGTCAGTGCGTGACAGCACGACCCGAAACCCCTCGGCGCGCAGAAGGGTCATGGCGTCAAGCTCAACCCGCAGGGTTTCGTCGGCTTCGTAGATGGTCTTTCCAGCCTTAGTCGTTCCCACGGCGCCAGGATCGATGCCACCGTGGCCAGCATCCAAGAACACCGTCTTGTGCACATCGCCGGCGGTGGGCCCGAACCCAACGCATGCTCCTGGGGAGAACGCCATGGGGTCGATAGCCCCTGTGCCGGCAGGGACTGGAGCCGGGTGATCGCGTTTCTTGTCGACGCCGTGCTGGTGGATGACCACGTGCTTTTCGCTGAAGGGTGGCGAACCAAGAATGGCGACCTCAACAAAGAGGATCAGCGCGCCCGAGAGAAGAAATACTAAGGCTGTTCGACGGCGTCGAACACGTGTGCTCGGTTTGCGACTTCCAGAGCGAACATGTCGGTCTGATACTCGGGAGCGCCTCATCTCGGGCCTAGCCGCGCAGTCCATCGTCCTCGAGGCGCCGTCTCAGCGTGGACCGTTATGCCAATCGCAAGTATGCGCTCACCAACAGATCCAGCGCACACGACGCTCTGGTTTCGTTCACGAGTCCAAGGTAAGAGATCGAGCCTTACGTGGACATGAAGGAGCAGACGATTAAGGAGGTCGTCAACCCAACTGTGCTCTGGACGGGAACCGGTGATCTGGGGGCCAATTGCCAGCACACTCGATGAGAGTCTGGCGGCACTGGACCAAGATCGGTACGAGGCTTCTCCGGCGGCTTTTTCATGCCTAGGATGCCCTCTAAGGCTCATTCGGAGGCGACTGAGCCGGACCCGGGGGGATCCGCGATGTGGAATCCCGCTTCATGGCGACTGCGGTCCTCTCCAGGGTCGCCGTTTTCGCTGGTACTAAAGGCGGCCTCCTGCGCGCTGGTACTGACAGCCGTCGCAGTGAGCTCAGGTAACGCATTTGCGTCTCCCGCCCGACCTTTCCCTTCGGGAAGCGTCCACGCCAAACCGTGCGGTATTAGTTTCAGCGATTTCGCGTTCGCGCCCTCGACGGTCTCAGAGGGTGATTCGACCACCTTGGAGATTGAGATTCACAACTGCACGGGCAAGCGGCTCTCCGGTTCGGTCGAGTCCTTTGGGAAGGTCGTTTGCGTCATCGCCGAGCCGATCGAGCAGCGTGTGCAGGTCCGAGCACACCGGACGGCCAGCATGTCCATGGCCTATGTCGCACCAGATTGTGCGGGAACGGCCTCAATCAGCGGTCGGCTGATATCACCTACAGGCAAGACACTCGCTTCGGCGACAGCGAGCTTTCAAAGCGTCGTCGCGCCGCCCGAGCCGGCGATTGTGCCGAATCCCGGCAGCATCATGGTAAACACCGCGACAAAGATTGTGGGCGCCGAGTCAAGGAGTGCGCGGAGCAAACGTGGGTCGTGCCGCAGGATCCTTGCGTCACGACTACCCCAATCCGGGTCACCACCGACGCCAGCGGTGCCTTTGAGGCGGTATTGACCGCCGAGGATTGCGCAACGCTGGCCGCCACGCCCAGGACCACGGAGATTTGCTGCGTGGGAGAACCAAGTCCTATGCGAATAGACACGGCCACGCTTTTGGGAGCCGCTGAGATTACTGTTACCGGTTCCTAGGCTTCGACGAACTAACCAAGGGCCCCAAAATCCTTGCCGTGAGACCCCAGGGCTCGATAGCGGCAAGTGGATTTGCTTCGCACGCACAGGCTCAGCGTTCTCGCTCCAATGGGCCCAGCATGGGGAAGATGATGATTACGTCGAGACTTCGCAACATTATCCAGCGCAAGGTATGCGCGACGGACTCGTCCGGCTCCAGGATGTGAAACCCGTCGGGCGTGTTCAGCGAAACACTCAGGTCGTGTCTCCCGCCAGGGACTTATCGGAACGCCGGATGGTCCGGCAACAAAGATTGGGACACCAAAATACCTGAAATGGAGGTGAGGTCTCACACGCGCGCATCTAAGGCGAAGTCGCCCATTTACCATGTCTCTGCCCGAATATTCGTGTCCCTCTCTTGTGGGCGAGGGATGCTTCGATTCCCGGAGCTACCCACTCCAGATGGCGCCGTGTACTCTGCGAGCCGCAGCACCCCTCGAAGCCTCAGGGGCATGCGGGTGTCGGGTTCCGGTGCAACGCCGAAAGGAATAAGGGCTGGAGTTTTGGCTTTTGGCTCCCCTTATCGGGGGAGGTGAACCCTAATCGATGATCGGGAGTTGAGCTTCTCTCGGATGTTGATCGTGCCGCCTGTTATGACACTCGCGCCGTTTATCGCCAGTGATAACAACGCGCAGGTCCTGATTCCACGTGACATCTGTCTGAAGTCCAGCGCTCGTCAACCAATTGAGCTGATCAACCAGAAGGTCAAAATGGTCCTGGTGGACTGCGGATGGCTGGCGGCTGTTGCCACGTCGGGGCCAACTCCCCCGCACACGCTCACCAATCGTCTGTGCGGTTCCGATAATGCCACGATCGTGCATCGAGCGGCGCAGTCGCTTCGCTGTTGACTCGCTCGATCTGATTGAGCGCGGGTCACGAACAATGTCGCCAAGCACAAAGCGTCCATTCGGAGCAAGCACCTCATTTATCCTCGCAAACAATCTTGCTTTGCTTGGGGGATCGAGATGGTGAACGGCGAGGACGGAAACGACCAGATCGAAGGGTCCTGCAGGGAGAGGATCCTCAAGGCGGGCCCAAACAAACGTCGCTCGCCCAGGGGGCAACGAAGTTTTCGCCGCAGCAAGCATTGCCCGACTCGCATCAACGCCCACGCAGGAGGCGTTATCGTGTACCTGCAGTAGGCGACGAGTGGTCTCCCCGGTGCCAATACCAAGATCGAGCACCATCGCTACGTCGAGATCGCGAGTCGCATCGACGACCGCCGTCTGGAGAGCGTCGTAGTGCTGATTGTTCGCGGTGGATGCAGAGTAGATATGGGGATCCCAATCGCCAGTTGCGATGGCATTACTCGGAGTCTGCATTAGGACCTCGCCCGGCGCGGTTGGGGTCACATCGACCGTGACGACCTCATTTGACGCGATGGATCCTTACGGAAACATGAAGCGTTTCACGTGGAGCCTGGGTGCCCGAACCGTGGGTGCCGAGGGTAATTTATCCGCTTGCCCAGTTAGTACTCGTGATCGAGACCTCCAAAGTCGGTCCACTCTTCGCAGTTGCGCTGCATCGGGACCTAAGACTTGGGGGCGTCGTCGAGAGCGGTGATGATTGACGGTGTTCATGAAGGCCCTCGTTGGAGGTGGCGATGAGTCCCAGGACTCGTACGCCGCCCCGAACACGACAGAGTGTTGGCCTTTAGGGCCGTCACTCTGCTTTATGACGATTTCTCACCCATCGTTCCCATTTGACCCATGTGCGGCGAGCAGATGTCTGGCCCCTTTGGAGTCGCAGGTCGACTTCCGAATCGGTCACTTGCGCCCGAGGATCGTGATTGGTCTGCTTCAACTTCTGATCGATCCGTCATCGAGATCGATCCCGACGATGGAGGCGACTCTCCCCAGATCGGCGTCGGCAGTCAGCAGCGACGCTCCATGTCGCAGGGCTACTGAGGCGATCATGCAGTCGACCATGCCTCGAGGGGTGACGCCCGCACGTCGACACCGGCGATAGATAGTTGCGGCGGCGTCGAAGTCAGCGGCGGCGTCGAAGTCAAGCAGAGTGAATCGGAGCAAAAGCCGGCGCAGGTCAGCCTCACGATCCTCGCTCCGAGCGCCAGCAACCACCTCCATGATCACAGGCTCGGTCACCGCCAGTGGGCCATCGGACGTAATGAGATCGGTGAGCCGTTGATCGACGCGGCTATCCGTCGCTCGGTCGTATTCCACCCAAGCCGACGTGTCCGCCAGTATCACCGGGAGCGAGGTTTGCTATCTGCGGGAACCTTGCCGATTGCGCGTGCTCCGCGCATCGCTTGGGCTTCGTCACGAGTCATGGGTTGTCCTGCCAGATGACGCAGCGCAAGATCTACTGCTTCGGTCTTCGTGTGCACCCCGTATCGGTCCATGATCGTCTGGAGATACGTGTCCTCGATCTCGATATTTGTTCGCACTCTGCTCATACACCTAGTATACACGTACGGTGTATAGTACGTGTATGAGTTGGACGACTTACCAGGCCATCAATCGGATGCCTCGAGGCGTCCGACCTCGTTCGGACCAAAGCCACTTCACCGGCTCTTCTTGCGCTTTGTGGGGCCCTCGGTCCTTACCCGAGACTCGTACAACGTCGTCGCATTAAACCTGACACGCGCGTTTCATGAACACCCCACGATTGGGTGTTCATGAAACTAAGGCGTCATTGTTCATGAAACCCTCGTTGGAAGCGGCGATGAATCAAGAGACTCGTCGCCCCCGGTACGGCGAACGGTCGGCCGTCAAGGCCGACCGTTTTCTTTCAGCGTTCGGGGAAAGCTGTAGATACTCCTCTCCTTAACCCGTGGAGACTCCCCTATTGCCTCGGTCCCGGCGCAAGCATCATCAACACCATGGTCTTTGGTCGCATCGCGGATCAGCTCGCCTGTCGTACGGAGCTCGCCATCTGACGCCAGCAACATCGCTGGCGCCACCGTTCTCCAGCTCGATCGTTGTCGAGATGTTTCGTGAGCACCCCACGTGTGAGTGGTCATAAAGGCGCCAGGGTTCATGAAATCCACCGCCGAGCGTGGCGATGAGTCCGTCAACTCGCTTATCGCCCGAAAGCGATAAACCGATCTTCACGTATCTCAATTCCAATAAACGTACGATCTTATGCATGACGTCCAAACGCGCTCGGCTCTGGTTCGTCACCACGGCGCTGTGCGTGGTAGCCGGTGTCGCCCTCAGCGTTTACACCGCTGTGCACGGTCAGGGGCGCTTTACATCCGGTATCGAACGCGGATTCAACACCTTCGCGTTCTTCACGATCCAGTCCAACTTGATCGTTGGAGGCACGACGCTGCTCCTGGCCGTGAATCCGGAGCGGACCTCGACGGCGTTCCGAGTCGTCAGGCTCATTGGGCTAGTGGCGATTACGGTTACGGGTCTCGTCTATCACGTGGCGTTGGCCGGTGTCTTGGACCTCGACGGCATTCACCAACTCGGAAACCAGCTTGTACACACCGTTGTTCCGATACTCGCTGTCGTGGGCTGGCTTATGTATGGCCCCCGTGGCTTGACCTCTGGACGCGTTGCCGGGTTGTCGTTGATGTTCCCATTCCTTTGGCTTGCCTTCACTCTCATTCGCGGTTCGGTCATCCATTGGTATCCCTACCCATTCATCGACGTCAGCAAGATCGGGTATGCAAAGGCCGTTCTCAACTGCGGGTGGGTGTCCCTCTTGCTTCTCGGGTTGGCCGCTGGCGCCACCGCCGTCGATAGCCACCTCGTCCGGAAGAGTCCGGAGCGAGACGCGTAGACAACCGGCCCGCGCTGCCCACGCCCCGTGTTCCAGTTCGCCGAGGCGTCCATCGGCCTAATAGTCGGTCACGAGCTCCTGTGCCATGGCGGCAAGGGCCGCTCGATCGAGACCCCTGGATGTGCTGAATATCGAGCGCGGCTAATTGCCTAAGAAATCGAAGAGGCGCCTGCGCGACTCAGCGGGACAGCTTCAACGACCCAGGAGGGCTTCCATTTCAGGTGGTACGAAGTTGTTCTCGCTCGTGGTCTCAGCCTCGGTCAGCTCGACGATCCGCTGTGCGACCTCGATCGGATCCATCTGCCCATTGGTGACCAGTTCGCCCATTGTCCGGAATAGATCTGCCGCCGGACCATTGACAGATGCGTCGTTGAACCATTCCCACATCGAATCGGCCATGCGGTCGTTGAAGCCCGTCAGGTACGGTCCCGGGTTCAACAAGGTCACGTCGATCCCCAGCGGCGCCAGCTCCCCACGCATCGCTTTGCCCATTGCCTCGAGCGCGTGCTTGGTCATGGAGTACGGCCCGAATCCGGGCGCCGACACCACTCCAGCGATCGAGGACACGATGATGACGCGGCCCTCTCCCCTCGCCACCATGCCCTTGACCACCGCTTGCGTCACCGCCAATGTTCCGAACACGTTCACTTCAAACAATCGGCGGACCCGTTCGATGGGGATGTCGACAATCGGCCCCGATTGACCAACACCAGCGTTGTTGATCAATACGTCGATATTCCAATGGGACGTTTTGGCCACGTCGGTGCTGGCGATGTCGACGCGCTCAACGGTCAGTTGCGGCGCCTCGGCTTGCAGGGCATCGGCTTGTTCATCGGTCTCAGTGGTAGCGATCACATGGTGGCCGCGTTCGAGTAGGGCCAGACTGGCCAGCTTGCCGAACCCAGATCCGGCGCCGGTGATCATCACGTTTTTTGCCATGAGGGTTAACCCTAGTGGTGGGTGGGAAGGTCGGCCGAGTTCGTCAGTTGCAATAGATCAGATCTTCATGGGCGATCATCGAGTTCTCCGACGACACTGGTCGTGGCGAACTTTCGGTTACGCCGAGTTCCCCGGGAGGGATTGGACGGTGCGTCGCGTCACCCGCCAGCCGGTCGACTGCTTCACAAGATGGTGCGTGATGCTCGAGATGCTGTGGACCGCGGCGGGGTCACCGGCCAAAATCAGAAGCACGGAGCTCGCCACGGCTCGATCGTCGCTGCTGGCGTCTGGCTCACTCACCAGTGGCCAGACCCAATCTTCGCCACCGGACCGGAGGTTCAGGGCGTTACGTCACCAGCCAAGGGACACTGACCGATCGCCCAACCGCCCACGACGTTGACCTCGCCGGTGAAACCTGCAGACTCGGCTGGAGCGAGGTTGAAGCAGACGAGGTTCCAACCGATCGTGTTGTTGGCGACGTCGATCGTTACCCCTGGTGCCACGGTGATGTTGGCGAGAAACACGTTGCCACCGACGTTGTTGTCGAGCACACCGAGCCATTCTGGCGTCGCCCCGTAAACAATGAGATCGCCGTCGATCGTGTTGGTTTTGATGGGCCAGGGAGTACCAGCCTGGTCGCCTCCTCCGATCAGCACAACGCTCCCGTGGACCGTGATCCCGTTCAGCCAAACGGTGTTGGCGTCCTTGGCGAAGATGCTCCCGTTGATGGTGATGTGGGAAAGCGCAGTTGTTGGATCGATGTTGCTCAGGGTTACCCCAGCCAGAGATGTCCCACACGGATGTCCCGTCGTGTGGATCCCCGGATTAGGCAGGCAGCCCAGGCCGAGGAGCGAGCCCGAAGCCGCCGTCACGTTGCCTCGGACGTTGATCGTCGACGGGTAGCCTTGCGCGTCGAGCACGCCGCCGGCGGCGACATTGATGTTGCCGAACACGGTGATCACGGCATTCGGCGCGGGCTGGCACACTCCCGCAATCGTGATGTTGGTGTAGGTCCCCGACGGGATAGCCGGGGCGTAGGTCGACAAGGGAGGGTCGGCGAAGTTCACTTCACCACCGGTGCACGTGTACTCCCTCGGCGCCCAATGGTGCGGGGAAGCTGTTGCCGGTCCGGCCGACACGGCGAGCGTGCCCGCAAGGACAAGGGCCCCCACACCCCCGAGCCGCATCACCGCAGCAATAGAACTGAATCTACTTCTCATGGTCTTCGCTCTCCTGTCCGGTCATCCACCCACCGCTCACCAAGCGACCCTGGGTGCGCACGTCGAAGTCAGTCTCTACCTGGGTGATTGTTCACGCAATCACGCAAATTGGGTAAACAGCAATCACCGCCGAGTGAGAAGCACATCGAAGGTTGACGGACAAGGGTGGCTACCAGTTTCAGAGGGTCGTGGCAGCACCCGTGTTCGATGCTTGTTGCCGCGATCAGAGGGTGTTTCAACACGGCACGCGTTGACATTGCGTACGCAGAAAAATTGCCGGTGCTGATGACTGCGCAACGCCACGGTCTGAACTGAACCGCGGTTCCGCCCTGAGCCGCCAAGAGCACACCATTGGCCCTCACGAGTGGATTGCCGGATACCGCCGGTTACTCGCGGGGTCGGAGTAACTCACTTGGTGGCCTTGAGCAACATGGTCCGACGTCTGTCCACAGTGGATGACTTCTGCCGCGTCGCGACGATCGACGGATTAATCAAGCATCCGCGGCCGAGCGCCTGCGCCGAACCAAAAGCGACACCGAGTCGGCCACGCTCACAAGGCAAAGACCAAAACGACGGGTCCTAGCCACCGTTGCGTTGACAATTACCTGACCCACGGGCCGGTTGGGGGTGCTGTATCAACGCTTCTGCGTTGGACTGACCGCCCGGACCGACCCAGGATCGATGGCTCCTGCTCAGGTCCGTCGAACGATGTCGGCGACACGGCAGAGCGGTATCGCCTTCGAGGTCCGAGAAACCGGCGCGTCGGCACGGGGTTCTACGGACACTCGGTCAACGGATCATCCCACCGATCGACGAAATTCAACGCTCGATGATGGCGTCTCTATAGCGGTCGATCCACTCAGTGTTGAGATCGTCGGCCAGGCGCCGATGTCGTATGCGAATCTCGTGACCTGAGGGCAATGCGAGTCCGAGAGAGTCAAGGATACTTTCAGCCACGCCAACGGGGTCAGCGGCAAGATCCTCGTAGCGCACCATACGCGGCGTTATGCCCACTGCGGAGAACCAATCGTGCCAGCCCGCATTGTGTTCATGGATCGTACGAACGAGCCTTTGGATTGCTTGCGCATCGAAACGCGGCACCAGTGCCGGTTGTTGCGGTCGGAACGGGTCGTCGTCTTGCCAGTGGTTCGTCTGTTCGGCACGGAGCCAAGACACGGCTTGGGCCACCACGTCGTCGCGCCGCAGAAAGAGAAATCGGGTTGGGCCGAATTCACGACGCAAGAGTTCCAAATCGGTACCGGTGAGATCGGGGTGCATTCTGCCCAGCCTGTCGACCAGGTCCTCCAGAGTCCCCCACATGATCCGGGCCGCGAACACTCCGTTCTCGGTTCTTCCCGCCGCCACTGCCGATCGCACGAAGTCGGAGTCACTGAACGAATTCCCCGAACGATCGAGGATGCCCCACCGGGTGGCCCATGACTTTTCGTCAGGCTGCCGAAAGTAGGACTCAGGGTGACCGGCGACTCCGGTGGACTCGAGGAGCCCGCAGAGAAGAGAGCTACCGGTGCGGGGCGTGGCGCAGATCAAATACGCGCCGACGTGTCCTACGGGCCCGACCATGGCGATGCGCTGACGAGCAGGATCGTCAGCGATGGTCGTGAGGGCCATCAAGTGGTTGTGCCACGACTCCCTTGAATCCCAAGAATCTCAGGACCAACACGCCGAGGCGGTTCGGCCTCTTGGCTTTCTGAGCCGCTTTCGCCTCCGCCTCGTGTCCGCCCGTCACGTGGTAATCGCGGCCCATATAGCCCCGGCGGTACTTGGCAACCATTCCCAGAGTTTATTCCTCCCGCAGCCGCGGGCCGGAATCGCGTATTTCGGATATGTGGCCCGCATGGCGCCGGACCCAGGAGCCCGAGCACCCGAGCGACGGGCCCCTGGCCGGCCGGAGCCGCCGCAAGGTGCGAGCAGCTAACCCATCTCTCCGACGAGCCCGTCCCATGACCACTGCGGAATCTTCAATCCCTCCGGCACCTCATCAGCGCCGTGGTGATACCGCGCCATCGTCGTGGTGGTCGCCCAAGCGAAATAGTCGTAAAGCACTTCACGCAGCGGATCGTCACCGGCGAAGCCGATGTCATCCAGGGCTTCGTCGAAGCACACGATGGCGCGGCGATCCATCTCGTCGTGCGGGCCATTTCCGCTGTGAATCCGTACGACGGCGCTCTCGTCGCCGTAGGCGTCTGAGTAGAACGTCGGACCGCCTAACGCTTCCGCCCAATAAGCCGCCAAACGCTCGGTGTGATCGGGCTCGAATCCATGGCTGAAGGCGTGGCTCACAATCTCGTCGGCCATCACTCTCGTATGCCATGCCGCCGCCAACCCCCGGAGACCGTCCATGGCTCCAGCCGCCTCGTACACGCTTCGCATGGCCCCAGAATGACACGCTCGGACCGCTAGTGTCCCGCCATGCACGTGCCTATTTGGTTTGCCTCGCAATCACCGAAGTTCTCCGTGAAAGTCGAAGCAACGTGAAGTATCCTGACGTCCCTACAAGGGGGATGCGATGAGACGCTCGCATGCCGTTGTTACTCGGCTCGGATTGGCGGGTGTCATCACCCTCGTAACCGGCTCGGCACTGCTGGGAGGAGTTGTCATCGAGACCCTCTCCTCTTCGGCCTATGCCGATTCAGCTCCCTATGAGGTGTTCTGTTCCGGAACTCCATTAGGAAACGTTGCTCTCAACAACGTCGTCATGACCGGGGCTCTTTCCCCTTCGAGCCCCACAACGGGTGAGGTATTCAACCTGACCGGCGTCCAAACCGAAGAGCAGCTTCCGGCCGCCATCGCGCAGGACGCGGCGGACACGGGCCTCACCTCACTCACCGGCACGCTGACAACCACAGTCGATGCCATCGGAGCCACACCCTCGTCGCTTTCGACGGGACCCGTCAGTTTCACCATACCGATCCCGAACCCGGTCCCCCCCTCCGGCATCACCATGATGATTCCCGCGCTGACCGTCGGGCCGTTCACGGCGACGAGCGACGACATCGCCATGAGTGCAGCCCCCGAGGCGCAGACCATGGACATCGACGGTGATGGTATTGGTCTGCTCGACCTGCACTGTTCGACATACCCGAACGACACGTTGGCATCAGGCTTTTCGAACTCCACGCCCCCCGGAGAGCCGATCTCACCGGTGATCGCCACCGCCGGAGACGTGACGATACCGCCGCCTTCGACGCTGACCGGTGCCTACGAGCTGTACTGCCCGCACACGCCGGTGGGTGACCTCGACTTCAACGACGTGACCACCACGGCCACCATTTCGCCGTCGACACTCTCGGCCGGTGATCAGTTCCAAGTCTCCGGGTACCAAATCAGCATCCCGATCCCGTCGGGCCCGGTCACCGCGGCAGTCGGACTCGGCAACGACAGTTTCGAAGGCCTGGCCACCAGCTATGTCGACGCCTACGGGACCACCACATCGCAGCTGGCCACCGGCTCGATGAGCTTCGACGTACCCATACCGAACCCCATCCCATCATCGGGGCTCTCCCTCGACCTGCCGTCGTCTCCTACCACCATCGGGCCCTTCACGGCGGTGGGAGGACCGGTCACCATCGCGCAAGACCAATCGGTCTTGGTGGTAGCCGAGCTATCGGGCAAGGGATTCACGATGTCGTGTACGGCCTATCCCAATGACAGCCTGGCGTCATCAGGGTCGACGGGCACGCCACCGGCCGCCACGCCGATCGCGCCCATCATCGCCGTCGCCAACGCGTCGGGGACACCGATCACCCCGCCGACGACGACCCAACCGGGTGGCCCCGGGACGGGGAGTCAAGCGCCGGGCTCTCCCTATGAGCTCTATTGCCCGGGCACCCCCGTGGGAGATATCGCCGTCAACGATGTCGTCACCACGGGATCGATCACACCGACGTCGCTCAATGAAGGTGACGACTTTCAGCTGTCCAATCTTCAAACGCAGTTCACCATTCCTCAGGACGTGGCTCAACAAGCAGAGAACCTCGGCCTCACGTCACTGAGCGGGGATCTGTCGGTCTTCTTGAACGTCACGGGCACCGAGGGTGGTTCGTACACGACCATCAGCACGGGTACCTCGTCGTCCTCCGGTACGGGCACCTATGTGGACCCCGGAGGCCCGATCGTGACCGTCGGAGTGCCATACCCGGGGCCGTATCCCGGCGAAGACGACATGACCTTCAGCGTGACCCTGCCATCGCCGGTGCCATCGACGGGCGTGCAATTCACCGCCACCTTGCCGCCGGGCTCCGGCGAGGAGACCTTCGTGGCGGCCGGTGGCCCCATCGACGTGTCGATCGACGGCGCCAATCTTGACGTCAGCGCGTTCGGCGACCAGTTCGGGCTCTTCTGTAACACGTTCGCCAACGACACCGTGCCCACCGGTCTGTCGATCCACCAGCCCAACGACGGGTTCATCGAGCCGATCATCGCCACGGGAAGCTCCACCACGATCCCGCCACCGCCGGGGCCTCCGGGCGCGTACGAGCTCTACTGCCCGGAGACACCGGTCGGCAACCTCGTGTTGAACGATGTCAGCACGACGGGCGTGCTGTCGCCGGCAGATCCGACCTCCGGTGAGCAGTTCAGCCTCACGGGCTACCAGACCACGCTCACCGTTCCTGTTGGCATTGCGGCGGCGGCGGAGGCCCTCGGGGACACCGCCATTGCGGGCTCCGCCACCTTGGCGATCGACGCCGACGGTGCCACCCCGGCCCAGATATCGACGGGCGCCATGAGCCTCGATGCCCCTTTGCCCACGCCCGTGCCGGCGAGCGGTGTCACGCTGACGGCGCCGGCGGCGGCGGGAGCCATCGGTCCGTTCACGGCCTCGAGTAGCGCCATCACCATCTCTCAGGACCCAAAGGTTCAACTGGTCCTCACCGTTGGCGGCAACAGCCTGACGATGAATTGCACGACCTATCCCAACAACACCGCACCCACCGGCATCGCCGAGTTGGCTCCGCCCGGGAGGCCGGAGTCCCCCGTGATTGCCGTGGCGGGCGGCGGCGCCACCAGCTCGCCTACGGGTGCAAGTTTGATTGCGACTCCCTCTACCGGCCTCACCAGCGGGGAGAGCATCTCGGTCACCGGCAGCGGATTCAGCGCCAATTCCACCGGGAACGTCCTCGAGTGCAATGACGCTCCCGATGAGCCTACGGTCGCCCTCGCTAATCCCGTTGGCTCCTCGCTCGCGGTCGGTTGCACCGGCCCGACGTATCGCATTTTGGCCACCACATCAGCAACAGGAGATCTTTCGACCTCCTACGACGTCATGGCGGGAACGGTGGGACCTCCGTGCGGAACCGGCGACATCATCACCACCTGCCCCAGTACCGACAGCGCCGGAGCCGACCCGACTGCCGATGCGGCCAACTATCCGTGCCCGCCCACGCCCGCCCAACAGGCGGCCGGGGTCACCTGCAGCCTGTTCTTCGGCGACCAGGCCGGTGACAGCGCCAGTGCGTCGATCGTCTTCGACGGCGAAACCTCGCCGTCGACTACGGACCCCACCACCGGTCCTTCGGCCACCGGCCCCCCCACCACCGATCCCCCCGCTACCGATCCTCCGAGCGACACCACGACCACCTCGGCCTCGACGGCGACCACCCTGGCACCATCAGCAACTTCAACGACAACGGCGACGACCCAAGCGGCATCGCCCTCCACCACGTCGGGTCAGCCGCAACCGGTGTCCGCCGCCGTGGCGGGTTCCTCCGGCTCGAGCGACCCACCCATTGTGAGTGCCAACTCAGGTGCTCTTGCCTTTACCGGGACCGGCCCGCTCGCTCAGTGGTTGGCGATAGTCGGCGCCGCCTTGGTGCTCCTCGGCATCGCACTTCTGATCGTCGTCGATGCGCCTCGCCGGCTTCTGATGGAGCTAGTGAAGCCGTGGAGATCGGCGAGCCAGCTGCCCCGGGTGGGACGAAGCGCCGGGCGGGGTGCCGATTGGTTCCTCGGCCGCTGACAGCCCCACCGGCCTTAGCCCTTGTCGACCTTCTTCAGAGCGCCGTAGCCATGCTCGATGGCGGCCACGATGATGTCCTCGAAGTCCTTGTCGGTCAGGACGTGGGGTGTCCCCATCGAAGACGCCCGCCAATACAACTCGGCCAGCCATTCGAGTAGCTCCAGGCTGTGGATGGCTTGAGCCATAGTCGGGCCGTAGGCGACGGACCCGTGGTTCTCCATCATGGCCGCGTTGCGACCCTTTAACGCTTCGATGACGTTGGCAGCCAGCTCCTGAGATCCAAAGCGAGCGTAGGGCGCCGTGCGAGGAACACCCCCCAACTCCAGACAGCTGTAATGGAGTGCAGGCAACTCACTGAGGCAACACGACACCGCCGTGGACGCCATGGCGTGCGCGTGGGTGATGGCAAGGGCGTTGGTCGCCGCGTAGATCCCCGTGTGAAGGGGCACCTCCGAGGTGGGGGCCAGGTCGCCGTCGACGATCTCTCCGGCGAGATTGATGACGGTGATCATCTCGGCGGTGACGGTCCCGAGATCAGCCCCCGTAGGCGTCACCGCGATCAGGTCGCCCTGACGAGCGGAGATATTGCCGGCCGTACCGATGACCAGGCCCTCCTTGGCCAGGTGGCGGCTCGCATCGGCGACGGCCTCTCGTTCAGCGGCCAAGAGCAACTCGCTCATCCTCGTCCCCTTCGTCGTATGGATCGTCTGCCCTGTCGGTGGCGGCCCCGAGACTAGCTGCGCCGAGCAATCCCGCCCCAGTTCGTACGATGAGTCACGTGGCCCCGAAGCTGCGCATTCCGCCGTACCTGCAGGCCTCGACCGACGTCGGCGGGCCTGAGCGTGTGACGTGGCTGGCCGAGCTGCCAGACCGGGTCGACGACCTGATCAGCCGGTGGGGCTTGGCCCTCGGCGCTCCGTTCGAACCGGGTGGCAACTGCTCATGGGTGGCGCCAGGATTCGACCCCGAGGGGCGCGAGATCGTTTTGAAAGTGGCCTGGAACCACCCTGAAGCACTGCACGAGGTGGAGGGCCTCGCCGCTCTCGCCGGCCAGGGTGCGGTGGAGGTCTACGCCTACGAGCATGCGACGCCCCCGGGGACCGATGACGGCCATGGCGGCCCCGGCCACGGCGCCGATCGTGGCGCCGCCGGCAGCACCACCGCCATGCTCCTCGAACGATGCCGACCTGGGACCGAGCTGCGCGAACGCCCCGAACCCGAACAGCACGTCATCATCACCGGCCTCCTGCGGTCGGTGTGGGCCGTCAATCTGCCATCGGGCCACCCATTTCGCCCGCTGTCGGTGATGGCCGATCAGTGGTTGGCGACCGCCGAAGCGCGCCTCGCCGTCGACCACGATCAACTTGACCTCGACCTCGGCCTAGCCCGCCATGGCCTGGCGCTGTTTCGCGAGCTCTCCTGCAGCGGACCCGACGAGGTGTTGCTGTTCACCGACCTGCATGCCGGCAACGTGCTGGCCGGAGAGCGCCTCCCATGGCTGCTCATAGACCCCAAGCCGTATGTGGGCGACCCCCATTACGACGTCCTTCAGCACCTGCTCAACTGCACCGATTCGCTTCGGGCCGATCCCGTCGGACTGCTCACCACCGTGGCCGACCTAGCCGGGCTGGACGCCGACCGGGTCCGGCAGTGGCTCTTCGCTCGCTGCGTACAGGAGATGCTGGACAAGAGTTCGTTTTGGGTCGGACTCGAAGTTGTGCTCGAGCGCCTGGGTCATGTGTAGCGCTTCGGGCGTCCCTACGTGGCGGAGGCGACGTACTGATCCACTGGCGTCAGCCCAGATTGTCCATTGGATGTCCCCGGTACCGAGCCCACCGACGCATAGGTGAAGTTCAGCTGATTCGTCAGTGATGTCCCAAACGAGCCTCCGACGATCTGGCCCGTAATGGCCCCATCGTTGTTGAAGGCCACGATGCACGGGTCGTAGATCAGCGTGTTGATCGGGTTGGACGTAGTCCCGAAGGCCTCCTGGTTCGTGCCTTGAATTTCGTAGTTCGTCCCGCACGAAGAAAGCGACATCACCGACGACGTGGTGGGACTGGTCGGATCGGCCGGCACGATGAGGTAGAGGTCGTGCACCGTCGAGCTCGACGACTCCATGGTGGTGGCCGTGAAGTTCAGGCCGCCGGTGGCCGTGTCGACGATGGCAAAGTTGCTCTTGAGCTGGAGAACGAGGTTCTGTGGCAAGGCCAATGCACAACTCGTGTAGAGGACTGTGGGCGTGCTCGAAGTAGCGTCGTTCTCAAACTCCAGATATGCACCCGTGGGAGTTTGGTTGGAGTTCTGCCAACTGCCACACGTTCCCGTGTAGTTATCCACCGTCCAGCCCGCGCTGGTCCATGCTGACGAGCTCCACGTAACCACGGGGAACGTAGGAACCGTCGGCAACGTGACGGTGGTGTTTTGGGTGATGGTTCCCTTGACGTACGAAGTACTGGCCGGTGCAACGACCCCGGAGGCCGTCAGGTTCCCTTGGAATTGTGGTCCGGTGTTGGAGAACGACACTCCCCCATTGACGAGGGCATTGCCGTCTATCTTCGGCGATGAGGTGTTCACGCCGGTGTCGCCGTTTACGTCGAGTGCACCTGTGATCGTGCAGCTGTTCGTCATATAGAACCCGATGTTGGCCGCATTGCCGACGGTGGTGGCGTTGGCATCGCCGGGATCGTTCACATAGAGAGGTCCATTGACCGTGGCGCTGTTGCACTGCAACGGCCCATTGATGAACACCGTGCCGGTGTTGGTAGTCGCCGCCATGCTGTTGTTCAGCTCGAGGCCGGTGTCGTCGTAGATTCCGTAACCGGTGAGAAAGCCACCCGAAGACGACACGCTATAAAGCGAGTCGAGCGTCTCTTTGATGTTCGATCGGGAACTCCCGGCTGAGCCGACATCGACGACCAGAATGGCAGCCACGCCACTCGAGGAGGCCACCGCGCCGCTGATGCACGTGATGGCACCCGATGCGGTGGGCGGGAACGATGCAGAGCTCAGGGAGCCGTAATAGGTGACGGTGGCGCTGTATGACTGCGGGACCGAACCGGTGGCAACGGTCCCCGACAGACTGCACGGTAGTGAGATCCCGTTCTGGATGTCCGCCTGCAACGTCACAAAAGCGTTGTTCACACCAGCCGATGCACTCTGCGTCGCCGACGCCGTGAGCACACCTTGTTCGACGTTGGTCACGTTGTTCACCACGGAGATCGCTACCGTGGCGCTGGTGACGATGAACACCGACAAGATGACCATCGCCATGACGAGGGCGACTCCGTCCTCTTTTCGCCGGCGGGGATCGAGCAGGCGCTTGATGGAAGCCCGGTGGCGTCTCATATGGCGGGTGCCGTTTCACAATCCGTCGCCATGGCAAGGGTGCCCACATTGGTTGCGTTCAGCGTCGTTTTTAGGGACAGGGAGGGCTGATTCGTCGACGGATGCAGGTCCAGGGCCACCTGCACGGCGGTAGGGGTACCCGTGACCATCGTGAATGGCGTCGCCGGTGGCGGATACACGGCGGGCTCAACGGGGATAAAGGCGGTCGCCGTGGAAGCACTCGGTAGCCACGACCGCTGCTCGAGCTCACCGGCCGTTGAGATAGCCCACTGGTCGCACCGCAGCGTCCCTCCGGCCTGACTGAGGACGACCAAGGCGTCACCCGCCTGAGTCCCTGTGTCCTGGGTCGAGTAGTTGGTGCCACTGCTCGGGCTGGGTGAGTAGACGACAACCGCCGATGAGATCTCTCTGGTGATGGGCAGGAAGGTGGCGGCCATGATGACGTTGTCGGTGGCCTGTTCTTGGAGCACGACCGAACCATCGCTCACCGTCTTCAACGCCGGGAAGACCAGGAGAGCCGAGACCAATGTGAGAACGAGCGTCAACGCCACCTCGATAAGGGTGAACCCGGCTTCGTTTTCCGCCGCGCCGCGTCGGAGGCGTTGGTGGTCCATCCTGATCACGTCGTCACCGCGTAGGCGCTCGTCGCGCTGGATGACGACGCCGAGATACTTACCATCGTCATGCTGTGACTCGATCCTTGGGTGGTCCAGCTCGCCGTCCCCGTCTCGGTTGCCCCTGACGAACAGGTCGCCGGGGTGACCGTGACGGAGAAGGTCGTACCGAGCTCTGTCACATTGGTAGAGGAACCGCACCCGCCCGTGCGCAGTTCGGAGGCCAGGAGTTGCGCGGCTTGCAGCCTCTGCGACGCGTACTGACTGTCCTTAAACCCGCTGGTCAAGGCCCTGAACGCCAGCACGCTGGTGGTCGAGATGAGGGCGACCGCGATGATCACCTCGATGAGGGTGACCCCGGACTCGAGCGCGCCCGCGTATCGACAACAGTCGACGAATTCGCCACATCATCGTGTCATCGGCCGATGCCGGGGAGATCTGTACCTTGCGGCCGCAACAACCCACGGGTGATGCCGAAGCCACTGCAACCCAGGTTGACGGCGATCAGCTACTGCATATCGCGCTGCTCGGACCGGACCTTCATCCCGCTTCCGTTGTACGCGCGATCATGTCGTCGTGGCGCCATGGTGCGAGAGCAGGTTCGTTTGGCGATGAGCGAGACTTACGACGCCAGCTATGAGCACTACCCCATGTCAGGTCTGGACGAGTTCCTCATCCACAACCACCCCAACCCGGTCCGGGTCATGTGGACCTCAGACCCTCAGGCCTACGAACGCATGTGGTTCACCAGTCAGGACACCACCGGGGACGTCTTGGTCGTGGCGGGCATGGGCATCTATCCCAACTTGGGAACGGCGGACGCCTTCGCCATCGTGAACGTACGAGGGCGCCACACCACCGTACGGGCGCACCGGAAGCTGGGCCTCAATCGGATGGACATGAACATTGGCCCCCTGCACTTCGAGCTCGTCGAAGCGTTCAAGCAGTGGAGGCTGACCCTCGACGAAAACGATTTCGGCATTTCCTTCGATCTTTCGTGGTTCGACACCAAACGCCCCGTCTACCGACTCATCGGGGGCGGACTGTTCATCGGGACAAAGCCATTCGCCGGTGTGGCCGGCTACGACGGCTTTGGCCGCCAATCCGGCTGGGTCACCGCCCATGGTGAGCACTTCGCCATTGACCCTCAGATCCATCAGGGCAGTCGCGACCACCATTGGGGCACCCGAGATACCGTCGGCGGGCCCGCCCTGTGGGGCGGGAACCAGCACCCCCACTCAGGCGAATGGGTCGAGTTCTCCGACTACGGGATTTGGGGCGACCACGTTCTTTACAACCTGGGCGATCCCCGTCGCGGCAGCGAGACCCTTCGGGGCCGGCGTCATCGCCTCCGGTTCGAGGAGGACACTCATCTCCTGGTGTCAGGCGAGGTTGATCTGGTTTTCGTCTCTGGCGAGGAGAAGACCATGACGTTCTCTCGCCTGGGCAACCAGATCGCCTTTCTGCGCTGCGGCATGTACGGCGGACCCAACGGCGGCACTCCCGACGCCAACCTCTGGCACGGCATGGCCGTCGGCGACGTGGTGAGCGGCGAGACATACGACGCCAACGACGCCGAGGTCCGCGCCAGGATCTGCGGACTCGACCAGCATCACGCCCGTTTCGAATGCGACGGCGAGGTGACCTACGGGATGGTCGAGCCCTACGACACCCTTTGCTACGAGATGGCCCGCAGCGGCGTCGGAGGTTTCTCGCTCCTTGAGTAACGACGGCCCGCCGCCCCGGGCCGTCGGCGTCGTCCAGGCGGCCCCGACGATCACTTGTTCTCAGACCAGACGGCTGGTCAATAAGTCGAGAAGAGGATTGTCGTCGATGGGAAGCAGGAGCGGCTGCCCGGCGCCACGGCGCAGGTAGCCGATACGGGTCATGATGGCGGTGCTACGCACCATAGCCAGGGTCTCGTACCACTCGAGGTCGCTGACCACGTGTCCGCTGAGCTCTTCGAACAGCGCCACCACGGCGTCCCGATCGACAAATCCCGCTGTCCTCTCCCCGAAGAGTCGGTGCGCGGTGAAGTCGAGGCTCGTGAACCAGGCCAGGTCGTGTTGGGGAGCACCGATCGAAGTCATGTCCCAATCCAACACGGCACGGACCGACAGATCGTCGCCGAACACTGTGTTCTCGAGGCGCGCGTCTCCCCACAGCAAGACGGCCGTGGCGGGGTCGGCCGGTTGGTTCTGCCGACACCATTGCAAGGCGGAGACCAAGGCCGGCACGGGGTCCCCGTCGCTCGACCAGTCGAGATACTCCTCCCAGTAATCGAGCTCGTCGCCATTGTCTCGCCGGGGAACCGCCGAAAGCGCTTCAGTGGCCGCCTGGTGGCAACGAGCCATGGCCGACAAGAGATTGGCCTGCACCAGAGCCTGGTGGGCCGGGATCTGACTGCCCAACCAACGGTCCTTGTGCGCCACGGCCCCCACGACGTGGCCCTCAACCCGAGGCATGGCGATAAAAGGAGCTCCGATCCACCGCACGTCGAGCTCCAAATGCGGATCGGCTACCGGTACGCCGGCCCCAGCGGCGGCTTGCTGGGCTTGCCACTGCGACTCGAGGTCGTAATCGGCGAAAGTTCCCACTGTCACCGGTGCCATGCGCACAACAGTGGGTGCCCGCATGGATCCTCCCGCCGTCGACCAGGTGACGTCGACGAAGACCGTCTCGCTCGAATAGCCGGCCGCCGGACGGCGCAGGTTGGTGACAACGGGATCGGTGACCTGGTAACGGTCGGCCCACCAACGCGCCAAACCCACCGCCAGCTCGGAATCAGCCGCAGATAATTCGTTGCCCTCGGCCGTGCTGAGGTCGCCACTCACGGGCCGACGACGACAGGGAGCGACTCCCATCCGCGTACTGTCGACGTTCGGGCCCGCACGGCGCGCTCGGTGACCACATCCCACGTCGGGAACCGCTTCAGAACCTCTTCCAGAGCGACCCGGGCCTCGAGACGGGCCAGATATGCACCCAGGCAAAAATGGAGCCCATAGCCGAAGGTGAGGTGGCGCCCGATGGTGCGCCGGATGTCGAAGCGGTCGGGGTCGTTGAACTGTCGCTCGTCCCGGTTGGCCGAGGCGTTGAGGAGAAGTACCACGCTGCCGGCCGCCACCGCAGTGCCGTGATGCTCGACGTCTTGGGTCGTCACTCGGGCCTGCACCGGTGACGGAGGCTCAAATCGCAGAAGTTCTTCGATAGCGTTGGGAAGGAGACTGAGATCGTCCGCCAGCGCTCGGCGCTGATCGGGATGGTCGCACAAGAGTTTGCCGGCCCAGCCGATGAGGCGCGTGGTCGTCTCGTTGCCCGCCCCCGCCAGCAATCCGATGAAAAGGAGCACCTCGTCTCGCGTGAGCGTGCGCGACATCCCATCTTTGTCGGTGAACTCGACGGTCAGCAGCTCGGTCATGAGGTCATCGGAGGGATGCTCGGCTCGCCAGTCGAGGTAGTGCGCGTAGTCGTTGTTAAAGCCATCGGTTGGCATCTGCACTTCGGGCATCACGCCTTCATCGAGGGCCATGAACTCGTCGAATCGATCGCGAAGCAGCTCCTGGTCTTCCTCGGGGATGCCCAGCAGCATGCCGATCGTGCGCATGGGAATCGGCGCCCCGAGATCCGCGATGAAGTCGAAACCTCCTCGTCCGACCAGAGGCTCCAAACTGCGAGCGGCGAAGTCCCGCACCTTTGGTTCGATGGCCGCCATCCGGCGGGGCGTGAAGACCCGGCTCAACACACCCCGGTGCACGTTGTGGTCAGGAGGATCCTCGAAGATGAACATTCCGGCGGGCATCTGCATGCCTGCTTTGATGATTTCGAGAACTGACCCCTGGGCCGAGCTGTAGGTCTGCCAGTCGAGCAGAGCGGCTTCCACATCTTCGAAGCGACTGAGGGCGTAGAAGTCGTACTTCTCGTTGTAATAGAGCGGTGCCTCGTCGCGCAGGCGTTTCCAGGCCGGATAGGGGTCGGCGTCGATCTCGAAGTCGTACGGGTCGTAATAGACGTCCTCGGGCATCAGGCCGTCCACGCTACTTCGGGCCATTGGTGAGGACACGGCCCAGCGGTCTGCCACCGACGGGGCCAAGCGGAATCCCGGTTCCGATCACAAACGCGGGGACGCGCTCACAAACTCGTAAAAGCTACGATCGGCCCGTGCTCCATTTGGGCACGGGGGTCCCGTTGGAGGCGCGCTCGACCGAAGGTGAGTAGCGATGACGACAGCGCCAACGCCTGCGGGCCTGAGCGAACTTCTCGAGCACAGCTCTGATCCCCTCTTTGCCATCGATCTCGACGTCCACAGCATCGCGGGAGCCAACGATGCTGCCTCCGCGCTTTTGGGATGGAGCTCGCTCGTCGGTCTTCCTGTCGGCAACGTCATAAGTCCCGCCGACCGCCCCGCCGTCGCGGAGGCGCTGACGATGCTGCAATCCGGAGCCATTGACGGCTACCGAGCCGTCCGTCACTTCCAGAGGGACGATGGAAGCGAATTCGCCTCAGTCGTGTGGGTGCGCCTCACGACCATCGCAGGCAAGCGATTTGCCCTGTCAGCCATCGAGGCGGACTCGAAAGCCCCTGATTGGCTGGTCACAGACGGACCCGTCGAGGTTGCTCTCGCCGTTACTGACCACGACTGGACGATCGAGCACATCAGTTCCGACATCACCAGCATCCTCGGGCGACCTCCCGAGGCGCTCATCGGCTCACCGCTCACGGGCCTGCTGCCGCCTGGCGATGTGGAGAACCTCGTCGCCGCGGTGAGGAAGGTCGCCAACGACGGGGGCGGTATCACCATGAGTGCGCACCTCCGGGCCGCCAACGGTGAGTGGCGTGCGGTGTGCGGCCTGGTAGTGGCCATGTGCCAACACAGCCCCCCACGCCTGGGCCTCGCTTTCACGCCTTCATCGACCACCGGCGCCATGAGCGCCGAATGCCACCGGCACGTCGCCGAGGTCGGCACCGATGTGCTCGGTGGAATCGACCCGTTTCGTGCTCGCTTGCCACCGGGGAACTTTTCCACGCGTCAACTCGAGATCCTCGTGAGACTGATGCGAGGCGAACGCATCCAAGACATCGCCACCGCTCTTTTCCTCAGTCCGAATACGGTTCGGAACCACCTCAGCGCCATCTACCGAAAGTTCGGAGTCCATTCCCAAGGCGAGCTGCTGGCCGCCCTCTTCAATCCACCCAAATGAACTTGGCGTGATATTCACCCAAGTATTCAGGACTTTTGTCTAGGCCGCGGCAGCAGGGGTGGTCAGTACTCTCCTCTATGGATAGATGCGCAAGCCAAGAGGAGTTGAAAGGTGGAACTGCGTCGCCGTGCCCCTCGCGTGGCTACGACCGGTTGGCAGGGCAAGTACGTCTTGGAGGACGATCCCAAGCCTGATTGGGCTGAATGTGTCGTCCTCGACATCTCGCTCATAGGCGTCGGCCTGGAGCTTGTGGGCGGCATCTCCCAGGACTTCATCGGGCACCGACTCGTCGTCCAGGTGCAATCCCCCTTGGGCAATTCGGTCAGCCTTCGCTTGGTGGGTCAAGTCAGAAACGCCAGCCCCGGACAACGCGGGTCACACGCGTGTCGGTCTCGAGTTCGTGGGCCTCTCCGACATGGAGCGGGAAATTTTGCGCCTGATCGAACTTCTCGGCGTGGCGTGGTGAGACAAACGCCGGCGTTTGTACTCGGGGGTACGACGACGTGATGGTCCGGTCTGTCAGTTTCTTTGCGGAAGATGCCCAACTTGCCGCGGTAGAGCGTCGCATCAACGACGACGTCATCCCTCGCTTCACCGCCTTCCCCGAATTTCTCGGGTTCGTCGCTCTGCGCTCCATCGGTCGCCGATCAGAAATCGTCGCCATGTCTTTTTGGGAAGGTGGCCTCGACGACTCCGAGGCCATCTCCGAGGACTTTCGCGATGAGATAGAGCGTGTCACCGGGACCATGCCCTCGCGAACGCGAATATGGCGTCATCGCCTCGATGTGGCGGCGGCGAAGAAAAGAGGGCTCCGCTGATTCGGGCCCATCCCCTGACGCCAGGGGTGACTGAGCGGTCCTGTCCGACTTCCGGCTGGGACACGGCTGGGAATGAGGTCAATTGTTTGTGACCACAGTCCGAACCCGGCGCACTCCCAGGATCCGCTCAGGGCCGCCACCAAGCCTGATGGATCGTGACGCTGCTCGCACAAGAGATGGCGGCCCCGCTATCGGTGGCCGAGGTCGACGTTCACCGCCTAGGGCGAGTCCCCGCCTTCGACGGGCTGCGAGCCGTGCTCGTGGCCGCCGTCCTCGCCTACCACTTGGACGGTGGTCGCCTGAAGAGCGCCATCGGCGAAGTGGCGGTGATCGTCTTCTTCGTCTTGTCGGGCTTTCTCATCACGGCTTTGCTCGCCGACGAACACCGGCGCTGTGGCCGCATAGCGATCCGTGCCTTCTACGCCCGACGGGCCCGTCGCCTGTTCCCCGCCCTTGGCGCCCTTCTCGTCGTGTGGCTCATCGTTGCCCTTCTCGCCGGGCATGAACCATGGATGACGTCGGTCCCCGGCGGCGGGGCGGGGTCGGGGATCTCTCCCCGAACGGCCCTCGAAGCGGTCGCTGTGGCAGCCGGCTACATGACGAACTGGTTCGACGCCCTGCCGGGCTTGCACCTGTGGGTGGGCTACGTACCGCTCGGTCACCTGTGGACACTCGCCGTCGAGGAGCAGTTCTATCTGGTGCTGGCCCCGGTCATGGTCCTGGTTCTTCGCATGCGCCGGGCCCATTGGCTGATGAGCGGGGCCGCCGCGTTGGCCTTCGCCGACCCCGTGATGCTCTGGCACGACGGCACCCATCGCCTCTATTTCGGAACCGACACGCGCTCGGGCGCGTTGCTCCTCGGCTCGGCGGTGGCGTTGTGGTGGGTGCGGGGGAGCTGTTCGTGGTTGGCGAAGCGCGCCGTCGCTCCTCTGGCCATGTGCGCAGGCGGTGCCGGCCTCCTGGTGGCGGGACTGGGGTTTACCGGCGCCGTGCACGAGTGGTCCTGGGTCGGTGGCTTGGTGCTGGCGGCCGGGGCCGGGGGGTTGATCGTTGCCACGCTGGCCACCCGGCGCGACGGCGGCATGTCCAAAATGTTGAGCCGGCCGACCTTGGTGTGGCTCGGACAGCGCTCCTACGCCATTTACCTGTGGGGATATGTGTTCAACACGTGGTTCAGGTCCCTGGGCGTGGCCACTGTCCCCATGGTCATTGCCATGACCCTCGGCGCCGCTGCCCTGTCGTACCGCTTTATCGAGCAACCATTTTTGCAGCGGCGCCCTGCGGGTCTCAGGGCAGTGCGCTCGAAGTGATCGTCGACGTCATGGGGGCGGTGGCCAACGGCAAGATCACGTCGTTCATCACCTGTTGGGCAAAAGCGACACCGGGTAGCTCGCCGGTGTCGACGAGATGCTGGATCATCAGAGCCGGAAAGAGCGAGATGAGGAGGTCGATGTTGCGACCATCGGGCACCTCGCCTCGAGCCATGGCACGATCGAAGATGGCCTTGAGCACGAACCTGCGCGGTTCGACGAACTGCCGGGCGAATACCTCGCGCAGCTCCGCATCTCGGGCCAACGCAGTGATGAGACCCAACATGACCTGAGCGTCAGAAACGTTGTCACTGCCTGTCGAGGATTCGACGAGTGCGCCGAGATCCTCTCGCAGGGAGCCGGTGTCGGGCACGATCATCGGTCCCTTTCGGCCGTTGAGCGCATCGACAACGAGCTCGGCCTTTCCGTGCCAGCGCCGGTAGATCGTCGTCTTACTGGCATGCGCCCTCGCCGCCACCGCGTCCATGGTCAATCGGTCGTACCCGATTTCAGAGAGCAGCTCCAAAGCGGCCGCTTGCAGCGCCGCCCCTCGAGCGGCGTCCAGCGATCTCCCGCGGTGATGGGCACCCTGGTCAATGGCCTGTGTGCCTGTCTCGTCTGCGGATTCCAAGACACTCATGGGCCGGTTCCTGACCGTCGAGAATTAACGATACGGTAACGTACCGTATCTGGGCGTCCCCGTCTGCGAGACTCGTGACGTCGCCCCCCAGCTCGGAGGATTCCCCCCCCAATGCGTGCTCTTGCCTCATGGTGTGTCCGGCACCGCCGGATGGTCGTCGGCTTCTGGGTCTCTGTCCTGATCATCGTGAGCGTGATCTCACACGCGGTGGGCACCAGCTATACGAACAGCTTCACCTTGCCCAAGACAGAGTCCACCGATGCCATCAACCTTCTGGTGGCGGCGTCGCCCAAGGTCTCCGGCGATGTCGATCAAATCGTGTTCGAGACGAAGGGCGGAGCCAAGGTCACTGACCCTGGCGTCGTGTCGCGCATCAACGCCATGCTCGCCAATGAGTCCAAGGTGCCGCACGTCACGAACATCGTCTCCCCCTACGGCCCCCAGGGGGCGGGTCGCGTGAGCAAAGACGGCACCATTGCGTTCGCAACGGTGACCTTCGACAAACAGGCGCAGAACCTCACCATGGCCGTGGCCCGGGACCTCGTGAATACCGCCACGTCGGCCGATTCCGCCACCGTGCATGTCGCTGTGACCGGGCAGTTGGCCGAGGAGGCCGTCAGACCGTCCTTCGGCGGCACCGGGATCGGAGTGCTACTGGCCGCCATCGTCTTGTTGCTCGTCTTCGGATCGCTGTTCGCCATGGCCCTACCGCTCATCTCCGCGCTCGCCTCTTTGGGTACCGCCATCGGTCTGATCGGGTTGCTCAGCAATGTGTTGAAGATGCCGGAGTTCTCCACCACCTTGGTACTGCTCATCGGCTTGGGCGTCGGCATCGACTATGCGCTGTTCATCGTGACCCGCCACCGACAAGGTCTCATCTCCGGCAAGGACCCCGAGGAATCAATCATCAACTCGGTGAATACCTCGGGGCGCGCCGTGCTGTTCGCCGGCATCATCGTCTGTATCGCCCTGCTCGGCATGTTCGCGCTCGGTGTCACGTTTCTCTACGGCCTGGCCTTGGCCGCCGCCATCGGAGTCGCCCTCACCATGATCGCGGCCTTGACCCTGCTGCCCGCTTTGCTCGGATTCATCGGTCCGCGCGCGTCCTGTCACGGCGTCAGAAGAAGGACCTGGCCGCCAACGGACCCCACGTGGTGGGCGCCGGGTCAAAAGGGTTCTGGCCTCGATGGGCCGATACCGTTCAGCGCCGGCCGGCCCTGCCGGCCGTGTTGGCGCTGATCCTGATCGTCTTCATCGCCCTGCCGTTCTTCTCGCTGCGCCTCGGTTCGGCCGACCAGGGAAACGACCCCGTCGGATCAACAACTCGTGAGGCCTACGACATGCTGGCCGAGGGCTTTGGCCCCGGGTTCAATGGGCCCCTCGAGCTTGTGGCCGTGGTGCGAAGCAGCGGTGACACGCAAACTCTTGATCGAGTGGTCAGCGACGTGCGTGCGCAGCCCGATGTAGCCAGCGTGGCTCCGCCCGTGTTGATCCCCTCGCATGACGGCACCTCTTTGGCGCTCGTCAACGTCTATCCCGACAGCGCGCCGCAAGACGCAGCCACAACCAACCTCGTTTACCATCTCCGCCAACAGACCATCCCGGCCGCCGTGTCGGGTTCGCACCTGACTGTTCTCGTCGGCGGTACCACGGCGATCTTCATCGACTTCGCCCACGTGTTGTCGGCCAAACTCCCGCTGTTCATCGGTTTGGTCGTGTTGCTGTCATTCCTTCTCCTGTCGGTGGTCTTTCGCAGCATCGTCATCCCGCTGGTCTCTGCAGCCATGAACATCTTGTCGATCGGAGCCGCCTTCGGCGTCGTGGTGGCCGTCTTTCAGTGGGGTTGGTTGGGATCCGTATTCGGCGTCAACAGGGCCGGTCCCGTCGAGGCGTTCCTTCCGGTGATGCTCTTTGCCATCCTCTTCGGGCTGTCCATGGACTACCAGGTCTTCCTCGTCACTCGAATTCACGAAGAATGGATCAACTCCGGCGACAACCGCGTGGCGGTCCGCAATGGTTTGGCTGCCACCGGCAAGACGATCACAGCCGCCGCCTTGATCATGATCCTCGTGTTCGGATCGTTCATTCTCGGCGGCGAACGGGTCATCAAGGAGTTTGGTCTCGGCCTGAGCGGAGGCATCCTGGTAGATGCCGTTGTCATTCGGATGGCCGTGGTGCCTTCGATCATGCTCTTGTTGGGCAAGACGAACTGGTGGTTCCCCAAGTCTCTTGACCGGGCTCTGCCCCACATCGGGTTCGAGGCGGCCGCCGACAGTGAAGCGGCCCACCGTGGGAGCGGGCCGAAGGAACACGTGTCAGCCTGAAATGCCCCACGGGTGGAGCGTTTCGACGGTCGAACGTACAACGGGCGCCTGGTTGACAGGTCGCTCTCGTAGTCTTTGCGTGGTCTAAGGTTTTGCCATGCGCGCTGCGGTGACTTTGCACATCCAAGCTCCGCCGGACAAGGTCTGGGGGCTGATCAGCGACATCACGAAGATGGGTGAGTACAGCCCCGAGGTGATCGAAGCCCAATGGATGGACGGGGCCAGCGAAGCCAAGGTCGGAGCTCGCTACCGGGGTCACGTGAGGCGCAACGAGAACTGGGCTGTCCTGTACTGGACGACGTGTGAGATCACCGAGTGTGAACCCGGCAAGGTGTTCGAGTTTGCCGTGGTGATGCGCGACCGACCCGTCAATACGTGGCGTTACGAATTTCAGGCTACCGACGATGGGGGCACCGCCGTCACAGAATCATTCGACCTGGGGGACAATGTGTTCACCAAGATCTGGCGCCCGCTCGGCGGGTTCCTCCGAGAACGCCGCAATCAACGCGACATGCTTCGCACCCTCCAGCGCGTCAAGGCCGTCGCCGAGTCGTCGTAGAGCGCGCCGCCATCGGTCAGGCATCTCCGGCAAGGACGATCGCCCCGGCCCGATTCGTCTCCTCGGAGCGTCCCGGGGCAACACGAACAAAATTTCGAGCATTCACACATTGCTCGAGCCCGGCAACTTTCCCGAAACACGGGTCCTGTAACCTTGAGATCAGCAGTGAACGAATCCGTGACCTCTGGTTGAGCCCTGGGGGCGAAAACTGATGGCAGCTGTCTCGCGTACCGTGGCTCGGCGCCCATGAGTTCGTCATCGGACGAATCTGGCGCGGTGCCTGTGGGCATCCCGAGCGCCGCCGCCGATCAGATGGAAACGGGATTGGCGCCTCATGTCATCGTCCTGTTCGGGGCGACCGGCGACCTCACCCGCCGAAAGCTTCTCCCTGGTCTGTTCCATCTTGCTCGTGCCGGCCTATTGCCTGAGTGCCGCATCATTGGCACCGCTCTCGACGAACTCGACGATCTCGAATACCGCACCCTGGCCCGCAAGGCCTGCGAGGAGTTCGCGCGCGGCGTGGTCACCGACGAGGATTGGCTGCGCTTTGGGCCGTGCCTGAGCTATGTGCCGCAGTCCGAAGGCCCCTCGGGTTTACGGGCCGCTGTCGCCAGCGCCGAGGCCGAGCTCGACGGTGAGCCCAGGCGCCTGCACTACCTGAGCATCCCTCCCCACGCGGCTCGTGTCGTCGTCGAAACCCTCGGCGCCGCCGGGCTCGCCGAACGGGCTCGCATCATCATGGAGAAGCCGTTCGGAACCGACCTGGCCAGCGCGCAGCAACTCAATGCCGCCGTACAGCAGGTGTTTCGCGAAGACCAGGTGTACCGGATCGATCACTTTCTCGGCAAAGAGGCGGCGCAGAACATTCTGGCGTTCCGTTTCGCCAACGGGCTGTTCGAGCCCATCTGGAACCGTCAGCACATCGACCACATCCAAATCGACGTTCCCGAGACCCTGGGGATAGGCAGCCGGGGCTGGACCTACGAACAAACAGGTGCGTACCGGGACATGGTCGTCACCCACCTGTTCCAGATCCTCGCCTTCGTCGCCATGGAACCTCCCACCGCCCTCGAGCCCCACGCCATCAGCGAGGAGAAGAACAAGGTGTTCCGCTCCTTGGTCACCCTCGATCCCACGCAGGTGGTGCGGGGACAATACGAGGGGTATCGCTGGAGCGAAGGGGTGGCGGGCGACTCTGATACCGAAACCTTCATCGCCCTGCGCTGTGAGATCGACAACTGGCGTTGGGCCGGCGTGCCATTTTTTCTCCGCACCGGCAAAGAAATGGCGCAAGGAGCTCGCATCGTCTCGATCGCTTTTCGCGAGCCTCCCAAGTCGATGTTCCCCCAGGGATCGGGTGTCGGGGGGCAGGGTCCGGATCACCTCACCTTCGATCTGGCCGACTCGTCTCGTTTGTCCCTGTCCTTCTACGGCAAGAAGCCGGGTCCGGGGATGAAGCTCGACAAGCTCAGCCTCCAGTTCGCTCTACACGAGACCGATCACGCCGAAGAGGTGCTGGAGGCCTACGAACGGCTGATCCTCGATGCCATGAGCGGCGACCAGACACTGTTCACCAACGCCGAGGGCATCGAACGGCTGTGGGAAGTGTCGCAACCGCTTCTCGACGCACCACCTGACGTCCAGCTGTACCGGGTCGGATCGTGGGGCCCGGTGGCGATCCAGAGCCTCATCGCACCAAGGTCGTGGCGCTTGCCCTTCGAGCGCGGATGGCGTGAGCACCGGTGAGCCCCGCCAACGCCACCTTTTTTCTCGTCCCGTTGGGGGTGTTTTCACCTATAGCCGCGGCCTGCCGCCACGATGACGCCCCCAGTTGACGGTTAGTTGAGTGCGCGGTGACAGCGAATTGATACCGTTGGGCCAATCTTCAGGAATGGCGGAGTTGACGACGGCGCTGGGCGGTGAAACTCGGTGAGCGAAGCGTCACAGCGCTATCGCGGGCAAGAGAAGGCGGGTGGCGAGTTGAGTTCCCACCCACCAGTCCCCCGCACTGACGCCCCCTCCGAAACCAACCGAGCAATAGGCGTCGTGACCCCGCCCGCGGCCCCTTCAGCTCTGTCCGGTACTCGACCCTTCGTCGTACCCAAACGCTTGACGCGCAGCCACGGTCCGGTTCCGAAGATTTCGGTCATTGTGCCGGTGTACCAGGGTGCGGCCTACGTGGCTGTCGCCATCGATTCGATCTTGGCCCAGACGGTGAAGCCCCATGAGATCTTCGTGGTCGATGACGGCTCCACCGACGATCTGGCATCTGCGTTGGCGCCCTATGGCGGTCAGATCACGATGTTGCACCAATCGCACAAGGGTGTCGGTGCCGCCTGCAACCTGGGCCTGCACTCCGCCACCGGGGACTTCGTCATTCAGTGTGATGCCGATGACGTCTGCCTGCCGGAACTCATCGAGGCCCTCGGCGATCTGTCTTCGGCCTACCCGGAACTCGACATCTTGGCCCGCGGCTCTCAGGACCAGATCAACGGTGTTGTCGTGCCCCACACCCCCAGCCGGCGCGCCTGGTTGCAGGCGAGTAAGGGCACCTTCACAAGCGAGTCGGCCCAGCGCCTTGCCATGATGGGCGAGGGATTTCTTACCGCGCACTCCGCATTCAGACGAGAGCGCATGGTTCGCCTCGGAGGTTTCGATGAAGACCTCAACGGCCGCGAGGACTACGACTCATATGTACGTCTGATCCTCGACGGTGCCCTAGCGGGACTCGTTGATCAATGTCTGTACACCTACACGAGGCGGCCGGGAAGCCTGTCCACCTTCGAAGTGCGCGGCTTGAACGCCCACCTCAGAGTGATGAACAAGATCTTGAGTCGATGCGACCTGTCGCGGGCCGAACGGTCCGAGGCCAATCGAACGTGGACAAATCACCGAGCCGCCCTCGACCGAGCGCTGGCCAAGGAAGCCATTGTCGCCGGAGCGAACGAAGCCCGGCAGCTTTCCTTGCGTGTGCTCATGGGTCGAGGCCAACCGCTCACACCGAGACTCAAGGCGTTGGTGGCCGCGTCGGTGCCGAGAAACGTCGCCAAACGGTTGACCGCCCAGAGCATCGAGGTGGCGCCCTAGCCCGCATCCCGGGCGAGTAGCTCCCGACGGTAGCGAGGCGAGCTGCCGGGCATCATCAGCACCAACGATGGTGATTCGTCCAAATGACGGATGATCGACGAGCGATGCCTTTCGTACGCTGCTCGGACGACGGGCCCACGGCCCGCTCGTCATTGGACAGTCGTGTTGGACGAGCCGCCTCGCCCGAAGATGAGGCTTCGTCATCTTTGTAAACAGGGGGAACGAACATGCCCAGCACCACCACTCTTCGAGGTCGCTTGGTCAAAGGTGGGACCGCCGCCGCCGTGGCATCGCTGTCGGTGGCGGTGGTTTGCGTCCAAAGCGCGGGGAGCCAGACGCCTGCAGTGGCACAGGTGACGAACTGTGCCGACGCCGGTGCGGGCTCGCTTCCTGGTGTGATCGCCTCTGCTCCCCCCGGGGCCACCATCACATTTGCCACCGCCTGCCCGCAGTCTGACCCGATCACCTTGACCAACGGCACCATCGAAATCGACGAGGACCTCAACATCGTGGGGCCCCGAGCCGGCGCGGTCGTGGTGGACGGGGCCAACCTGAACACCGTGTTCCAGATTGATGCCGACGACACCGTCGATCTCTCGGGCATCACCATCGAACACGGCGCCAGCCCCGGGAACCCTGCCGGTGCCGGCGGGATCGACAATTACGGCACGCTGACGATCAGCGGTTGCGCGGTGACAAACAACATCGCCACCTTCGGGGGCGGTGGTATCAACAACTTCGGCACCCTGACGGTGACGCGAAGCACGGTGACCAACAACTCGGCCGCCTTCGGCGGCGGTATCGCCAACGAAGGTACGGCGACAGTGAACTTCAGCTCGATTTCCTCCAACAGCGCCACCAATGGTGGCGGGGGTATCGCCAACAGCGACGCGCCGACGGCGCTGGCGTCGCTGACGATCAGCACCAGCACCGTGGTGAAAAACACGGCGGCCTGGGGAGCCGGCATCACCAACGAAGGCGCGGCCATCGTCAGGAGCACGATCGTGGCCGACAACACGTCGCTCGGCGTCGGGGGCGGACTCTTCAACGAGACCAACAGCAACGGCAGCATCCCGGCCACCTTGAGCGTCAAGGACAGCGCGCTGTTGAACAACACCTCGGCCGGGGGCGGCGGGATCTTCAACTACGCCGCCACCACCACCGTGACGAGAAGCTTCTTCTCCGGAAACACCGGCGCATCGACGCCGCCCTATCCGGGAATCCTCAACGACGGCGGGGGCACGCTCACGGTGGATTCGGCTTCCTTGTTCGTGTGAGCGACGGGCGCCCGCCTACCTAGCGGGTCGTCGTCCCTCCGGAAGCCAGACTTAAATGTCAGGATCTCGGGGTGAGCGCGTATTCGGCTGTCGACTGGCACGACTTCTTCATGGCCGCGGTCGGAGCCTCGGCCGCATTGCTGGGCCTGCTGTTCGTCACCATGTCGATCAACCTCGAGCACATCTTGAAGTATCCCCACCTCCCGGAAAGGGCGGGAGCGACGTTGTCGACGCTGCTGGTCGCCCTCATCGTCTGCAGCGTCGGATTGGCCCCCGATCAGAGCGCCGGGGCGCTCGGATGGGAGATCATTGCGCTGACGCTGATCGCGGGGGTGCATGTCACGTGGGCGACCACGCGAAAGCGCCGAGCCGATAACCCCCGGAGCTGGACTCTCGGGGCCGTGTCGATCCTCCTCGTGCCGATCTGGCCTTGACCGGCGGCGGCGGCAGCCTCGTCACCAAAAGCGGTGGAGGTCTCTACTGGATCCTCGCCGGCATCACGCTGACATTCGTGGCCGCCTCCATCAATGCCTGGGTGCTGATGGTCGAGATCCTGCGCTGAGGACAGCCCACAGCTCGGTGGCCGAGACGGCTATAGCGGCGCCGGGTCGGTCAACTTGCGCATGAGGCGTTCGAGGGTGGCCGTCTCGGCCGCATCGAGGAGGTCGAAAGCCGGTGGAGGTGTGCGCAGCAGGTCGTGCACGCGCGCCGCGAGGCGTCGACCGGCGTCGGTGAGGATGATCACCTTGATCCGGCGGTCGGTCGGGTGCGTTTCACGGCGCGCCAACCCGGCCTCTTCGAGGTTGTCGACGATCGTGGTGACATAGGAGTTGTCGCAGCGCAACAAAGAGGCCAGCCGGCGCATGGGGAGCTCTTGATCGTCCGACAGGAACTGCAGCGCCTTGGCCGCCCCGGGGATGATCCTCGCCCCCTCGGCCAATTCGTGCAGCTTGCCCATCAGCGCGGGGTCGTGCGCCATCTCGCGCATGCGGCGCCACGCCTCGCGCGCCAAGTCGCCTGGTGCGGTCGTCTTGACGCCGGCACCGCTCTCGACTGTGGTCACCTCACCATCTTACTTAAAACTCAATGATCCGCAACATATATGTTTGACAAACTCAGTGAGCTTATGTGAGCATGTCGGCGTGAGGACGCGCCAGATGAACCAGAAGATCGCCGTGGGCGTCGTCTACGTAGCGGCCCTGTTCATGGCGATCATGGACATCACCATCGTCAACGTGGCCCTGCCCACCATCGGCCGCCAATTCCACGTCCGTCCCGACTCGGTGGACACGGTGGCCATCGGCTTCCTCGTCAGCCTGGCGGTATTCATCTCGGCCTCGGGCTGGCTCGGAGACCGCTTCGGAGGCCGCAAGGTCCTGCTCGCCGCCGTGGTGATCTTCACGGTGTCCTCCGCCATGTGCGGTGCCTCCAGCAGTCTGGGCGAGCTGGTGTTCTTCCGGGTCCTCCAAGGCATCGGCGGCGGGCTAATGACCCCGGTCGGGATGGCCATGCTCTTTCGCGTCTTCCCCCCGTCGGAGCGGGTGCGGGCCTCGAGCATCTTGATGATCCCGACCGCGTTCGCACCGGCCCTGGGTCCCGTACTGGGCGGACTCCTGGTGACCGACTTGTCGTGGCGGTGGGTGTTCTACGTCAACGTTCCCATTGGAACCGCTGCTCTCATCTTCGGTTTGCTCTTCCTCGACGATCATGCCCAAAGCCAGCCTGGACGCTTCGACCTGGCCGGGTTCCTCCTGGCCGCGGCGGGCCTGGGACTGGCCATGTATGGCGTGTCGGAAGGACCCCTAAAAAGTTGGGCGAGCCCAACCGTGCTGATCACCATTTTCGCCGGGGCCGCTCTTGTCGCCACGTTGATCGTGGTGGAGTTGCGCATCGCCGAACCTCTTATCGACTTGCGGATCTATTCCAACCGCCTGTTCCGCTCGAGCAGTGTCGTGATGATCCTCGGCGCCGTGGCTTTTTTGGGAGTGCTGTTTCTGGTCGCGCTCTTCTACCAAGACGCCTTGCACCTGTCGGCCCTGCAATCCGGGCTCAGCACCTTCCCCGAAGCACTGGGGGTGATGACCGGTGCGCAGATCGTCAGTCGCCGGCTCTATCCCGTCATCGGCCCGCGACGCCTCATGGCCTCGGGTCTCGTCATCGTGGCCGCATCCATGGCCGCCATGGCCGGCGTCGGCCTCCACACCAGCTTGTGGGTGCCCCGGGGCCTGTTGCTCGTGCTCGGGTTGGGCATGGCGTGCGTGTTCATCCCGGCCCAAGCCGCTTCGTTCGCCACCATCAGCCCTGAGCGCACCGGCAGGGCCTCCACCCTCTTCAACACGGCCCGCCAGCTCGGTGGCGCCATCGGTGTCGCCCTGCTCACCACCGTGGTGGCCGCCGTGGGTCCCACCAAGCTGACCTCGTTGGGGTTGGTGCCGAACCTCACCGCCTACCATGCCGGATTCCTCACCGCCGCCGCCGTGGCCCTGGTGGCCGTGCTGGCCGCCCTCACCGTCAGCGACAGCGATGCCGCCGGCACCATGGTGCGAAGGGGCCGCTTGGCGCGCCACGATGATCGGACGTCCGTCGCCGTTGACGCGGCCTGATCGCCGCACGACTCGCTGAGCATTGGCCCCATGGCGCCTTGCGCCCCCCGCATCTGAAGAGGCGTTCGTCACTCCCCCGGCTCAGGCCCCTTCGATAGGGCCGCAGCCGGAGCCGGAGTGGGCCACCAGAACCGGGACCCGAGATCAACGACCAAGGTGGGAACGAGAATCGTCCTGACGACGAACGTATCCGCCAACACACCGAGGGCGACCACGATCCCGATCTCTCGCGAGGCCACGATGGGAAGGATGGCCAGCACGGAGAAGGTTCCGGCCAAGATCATTCCTGCCGACGTGAGCACGCCGCCGGTGCTCTCCACCCCGATTCGCACCCCTGTGGTGATGCCGTGCTTCACGACTTCCTCGCGAATACGGGTCAGTAAGAAGATGTTGTAGTCGATGCCGAGCGCGACAAGGAACACGAAGGTCAACAGGGGGACAGTCGGATCGATCCCCGGCAGATTGAGCAGCGGAACGAAGATGACCGAGGCGATGGCAAGTGCCGCCGCGAACGTCACGATCACCGTCAAGACGACCACGAACGGTCCGAGGAGCGCCCGCAGTAGCAACCACAACACGAGAAGCACGACGACAAGCACGCTGGGGACGATGACCAACGTGTCGCGATGAGAGGCGGCGGCAGTGTCGACGTCCTCGGCCGACTGCCCACCGATGAGAACGTTGGATCGTGCCACCCTGTTGGCGGTGGCCCGAAGTTCGTCGATAGCCGCAAAGCCCTTGGTACCCGTAGGGGTGACGGCCAAGATCAAGTCGAATCGGGCCAGACGCCCGGCATGCTCCACCGGACCTTGGCTGGCGGTGATGGGCAACCTGGCGAAGGCGCTACGAAGAGCATCGACATCGTGGGCATCGGTGACCACCACGTCGACGGGCGACACCTCGCCGGGGGGAAAGGTGCGCTCTAGCAGCGCATAGCCCTGCGACGACGGTGCCGAAGCCGGGAGCTCGCTCAGGGAAGAGACGTTGGTGTTCACCGTCAGGAGGCCGACGCTGGCGCAGCCCAGGAGTCCCAGGCCGGTAATCCATACCGGCCGGCGCCCTTGGCTGACGATTCGGGCCAGCCGCGCCCACGGACCGCGCTGGACGAACTCGGGCGCGTGGCGCGGTACCGAGGGCCAAAAGACGCCTCGGCCCATGACGAGCAACAACGCCGGATAGGCGCCGAGCACCACCACCGCGGCGGAGAGCACGCCAACGATGCCCACTACGCCGAAGTCGGCGATGATGTCGAGTCGGGCCAAAAGCAGGCACGCCAGCGTGGCTGCCACCGTGATGGCCGAGGCGGTAATGGCCGGAAAGGCCCGCCTCCACGCCACCAGCATGGCGACGCGATAGCTGGCATGACGGCGCAGCTCTTCGCGATAACGCGCCGTGAGCAATAGGGCATAGTCCGTTCCGGCGCCAAAGACGATGACGGTAACGAGGGCGGCGCTCTCGCCGTTGACCGTCAGCCCGGCTCGGCCCAGTGCGTAGATCACCGCCTGGGCCACCGCTTCGGCGATACCGACACAGGCGATGGGCACGAGCCACAGGACCGGACTTCGATACGTGGCCGCCAGCAGCACGGCCACCAAAATGGCGGTGACGACGAGCAGGAACAGGTCGGCGCCGGAAAACGCACCGAGCAGATCGGCCTGGATGGCCGCCTCCCCGGTTACGCGAACCTCGAGGCCGCCCGTACCGTCGCCGACCACGGCCCGGATCTCCTCCACGGCGCGTTGCACCGCCTGTTCGCTCCCGGGCACGGGGATGTTCATGATGGCGCCGTCGCCGTCGGGTGCGTACACGAGTGCCGAAGGAGCACCGATGGCGCCGCCCAGCCTGGCCTCGAGATTTCTCCCGTCATGGTTGGCGAGAGCCACGTCCGCGGCGCTGAGTCCGGACGTCCGATAGAAGACGATCTCAGCTTGCAGCGACCGGCCCGAGGGGAATTTGCGGTCGAGAAGAAGCGCGGAGGTCGACGGTGCGCCGGCCGGGAGGAACTCGGTCAGGCGACTCGTCTCGATGGTGCCGATCTTGTTGGCGAAGGGAATGGCCACGGCCATCACGGCCAGCCAGAACGCCACACCCACCCAACTGGCGAATCGGCCCGTCAAGAACTCGGCCAGACGGGCCACCCGGGTGCCGGCGTTGGCGAGTGGGTCCTCCGTCATTTGCCGAGCTTGTCATGATCGCGCCGCCCGAACTCATCATTGGGAGTCACCGCGCCGCACACAAAGCGGTGGCGGCCGCCACCGCGGCCGTAGGTCAAGGCGACCCGGCCGCGCCCGCTAACCCGGCGGTGCGAAGAACTCCAGAGCGATGTTGTCCGGATCGCGAAACGACAGACCTGAGCCGTAGGGGGCGTCGACGATCCCCCCGTTGGCAATCTCAAGTTCATTGAGACGCTTCTCCCACGCTTCGAGCTCAGCTCGATTCGCGCAGCCAAATGCCAAGTGGTCCAGCCCAAGGCGACGCTCGTCGAAAGGGTCGGTGCCCTTGGGATCAGGGAACTGGTGAATGCCGACGAGCGTTCCTCCCATGAGCCAGACGACATGATGGAAAGGACCCGTGTCCTCGTCGATGACCGGATCGGAATCGAACAGGGCCCGGTACCACGGCCGACTTCGATCGAGGTCGCTTACCGTCAAGGCCACGTGCGTAATCGCAGGAAACTGGGCCATGACAGCCTCCTTGTCATCTGTTATGCCCGGGACACTATTCGCTTGGCGTCCTCTGCGCTCTGTTTCGCACAGCGGTGACGACCACGGCGGCATTCGCCATGGGAAAGCTGCCTCCTACCGAATCGATTGCTTCTCCGATTCCCGCAAGCAGTTCAGCGAGGCTGGTGGGTGGAAACTGGCTGTGACCCCCGGCCGTGGGCACGAAATCCAGCCACTCGGCAGTGGTATAGGAACGTTCCCAGTCAAACTGCCACTGCTCCGGCTCGTCGAACGCGCCCACCTCTCGTATCCCGTCGCCGGCTTTGGCGGCCAGCCCCGAATATCCCGCCGGGCCGCCGGACACACCACGGAACAACGGCGCGTCGGGTAAGACTCGGGCGTACACAGCGGCCACGGCATCTTGAAGGTCCAGCGGGAACTGGAAGGCATTCCAGAACACGGCCAACCGACCGCCGTGTCGCAGCACCGCAGCCGCCTTGGCCGCACCGGCCACGGGGTCGACCCAATGCCACGCCTGCCCAGCGATGACGGCGTCGAACGTCCGCCCGGCCGGGTCCCATTCCTCGAACGTCGCCACTTCCACGTCGAACCCATGGCGCCGGGCGAACTCCGCCATCCGTGCGTCGGCGTCGACCCCGACCACGTGGCACCCTGCCACTCGAAAGGGCCGGCTGGCCCGGGCGCGCTTTGCCGAAGTGCGCCCGTGGACCGAAGACATCTTCGACCATCGCTATGACCCCCGGACCAAACTCCTGGCCGCCATCTATGGCGAGCCTCAACGCCGTGACGGTTGGCCTCTTCGTTAGGGCCGGGGCGCCCCGATGAGCTCGGCGTCTCCTAGGACCTGCCACCAATGGTGGTCGTCGAGCGATTGGATGGCGAAGTCACGATCACCTTGGTGGCGCTCACCACCGAACCGGTTGTCACCGTGCCAACTGTCTGTACCCGGTCGCCGACGCAGATGTCGGCGAACGTCGGCGTGCTCACCCGGTGCTCTTTGAAAGCCGTGCTGCTCGCCCCGACGTCCACCGTGTAAGTCGTGGCGCCCGACGTCATGGTGAACTCGCCGGTGCTGGCCGCCGATCCGCACGTCCCCGCCTTGCTCGATCCGTTGACCGCGGCGACGGTGCCCGAGTCCGTTTGAGGATGCGGTGGCGTTGCCGTCACCTCCGTGGCGGAAAGGACGTCGGTCGTCGTAAGACTCCCGGTCGCCTCGGCGCGATCTCCGACGCAGACATCGGCGAAGGATGGCGAGCTCACCCCGTGCTCCTTGAAGGTGGTGGTGGTGGCCCCTACGTTCACCGTGTACGTGGCGCTCTTGGCCGTCAACGTGAAGTCCCCGGCCGTGCCCGCCACACCACACGTGCCCGTCACGCCGGCACCGTTCACCGCTGTCACCGAGCCGGACACCCTGTCAGGAGGGGGTGGCATGGCCTCGACCTCGGTGGCCGTCATCATTTCGGTTGTCGATATCGTCCCGCTGGCCTCGGCGCGATCTCCCACGCAGACATCGGCGAAGGATGGCGAAGTGGCGCCGTGCTCCTTGAAGGTGGTGGTGGTGGCCCCGACGCTCACCGTGTAGGTGACGCCCTTCGCCGCCAGCGTGAAGTTCCCCGCCGTGGCCGACACGCCGCACGAGCCCTCCGCGCTGTTGCCGTTGACCGCCGTCACGGCCCCGGTGACCGAGGGCAGGTGGGGTGCGGAGGCAACGACCTCGTCGGCCGTGACGACGTCAGTCGAGGCCAGAGTCCCGATGGCCTGGGCATGATCTCCCACACAGACATCGGCGAATGATGGCGAGCTCACGCCGTGCTCCTTGAAGGTGGTCGTGGTGGCCCCGACATTGACCGTGTACGTGGCGCTCTTCGCCGCCAGCGTGAAGTTCCCCGCCGTGGCCGACACGCCGCACGAGCCCGCCGCGCTCGTCGCCGTTGACCGCCGTTACCGGGCCCGACACGGACGTATGACGTGGCGGTGTGACGATGACCTGCGTCGCCAGGAGCGCACTTGTCGACAGGGTCCCGATGGCATGCACAACGCCACCCACACAGACGTCGGCAAACGACGGAGCGCTCTCGGCGCGATCTTTGAAGGTGGTCGTGGTGGCCCCTACTTCGACCGTAGACGTCGTGCTTCCCGACGACACGGTGAAGTCTCCGTCCGCACCTGACATCCCGCAGGTGCCGGTGGCGCTGGCGCCGTCGACCGCCGAAACCAGACCGGTGACGTCGGTGTGACTCTGTGTCTGCGTCGTGGCTGCCACGGCCGTGCCGGCGCTCAGCAAGACGGCCGCGATCATGATCACCACGACGTTGGCAATACGAGGACCCCTGAACATTGGACACTTACCTTTGTGAAGAAGTAGTCCGTCTCTTGCCGTGCCTCGTGCTGACGACAGGCCTCCCCTGGGTTGCCATGCTACTGATGTGCGCACCGCGTTGCATGTCCGATTTCGACAGGAATCGCCGTTAGCGCGTAGGTATTTCCACGTGCATCAGTGGGGGATTCCACGTGATTCGAGTCGATCCGAGTCGATCCGCCGTGGACGAATATCAGCGGGCCAGTCGGGCAATGGCATCTCCGTCGAGAACACGAAGATTGCCTCGTTCGAGTTGCAGCGCACCCGACTGTTCGACCTGACGCAGTACGCGATTCACCGTCGGCCGCGTGGTGCCGGCCAAGCTGGCCAAATCCTCCTGGGTAAGTGGTATCACCATGTCGGCACCGAAGGTGGCGCCCAGCTCGGCAATGCGCCGCAGCACCCGCTTGGGTGCGGGCACATAGAGCGCCTCGACAAGTCGTGCCGTCACCCGCCGCAATCGGTCGTCGAACAGTCCGGCCAAAAAGCGGTCGACCGACGGGAATCGTTGCCGAAGCTCATCGAATACCTCGCGGCTCAAGTACAAGGTCTCGACCGGCGTGAGGGCCACCGCTGAAGTCAGGCGCCGTCCGTGATCCTCGAGAAGGGACTGCTCTCCAAGTGGCTCGCCGGGCCCCACGACGGCGACGGTGGAGACATCGCCGACGGGCGTGGTGAGACGAACCGCCACCCATCCCCTCTGCATCAGATGCAACCCGTCGCTCGGGTCGCCTTCATGGAACAAGGCTTGCCGCTTTTCGAAGCGGCGTCGCCGCGCCCCTTTGAGCACTTCATCACGGACCTGTTGACTCAACTCATCGAGCAATGGCGATTCCACGTGAATAGCCTGCCATTTTTCGTGGTCGAGATCCGTCAATTGGTGGAGCGCTGCCACGGCCGTAGCGCGACAGTGCAATGACGTCATCTACCCATCGCCGGGACGCTTCACGCATTCGACCGGGCGGCGGGCCTGACCTAAGGTCCCAGCGTATTCACAGTTGTATGTGGGAGCGCGGAGGCGAAGGGGACGCATGACCACATTCGTTTTGGTCCACGGCGCGTGGCGGGGGTCGTATACGTTCCGCCACGTCCGTAAAGAACTTGGTTATGCAGGACAAGAGGTCTTTACACCGAGCCTTACCGGCATTGGCGAGCGGGCCCATCTTCTGAGTCCACAGATCAACCTGACGACCCACATCAACGATGTCGTCAACGTGATCCTCTATGAAGACCTCAACGACATCGTGCTGCTCGGCTTCTCCTACGGAGGAGCTGTCATCACGGGATCGCTCGAACACATCGCCGATCGCGTCCAGCACTTGGTCTTTGTCGATGCGTTCGTACCGCGACACGGCGAGACCGTCTTCGGGCTGTCACGCGCATTGCACGATGACGCCCCACTGGCCATCGGCCAACAGTGGCTCGTACCGGCATCGTTCCCCCGCACCTACTACGAGCCGGCCGAAGCCGAATTTATGAACGCTCGCGGAAGCCCTCACCCGCTGTCGTGCTTCACCGAGCCCGTCTCGCTGGAGCGTCCGCTCGAGGAATACCCATTCACCCGCACATACATCCGGGCTACCGACGACACGCCGGACGCTCCGGGGGCACCCGCTTTCGAAGCTGCCGCGGCCCGAGCCCGCAAGTCGGCGGCGTGGAACTACTACGAGGTGGCGACGAATCACATGCTGCCGGTCAACGAGCCCGACACCCTCGCCAAGTTGCTCCTCGCTTTGCTCTGAAGCCCGCCGCGCTTTGGACACGTGGGCCCGGTGGGCGCCGGCCTCAGACGGGCACGACGAGGTGTACGATCTGTTGACAAGTTCGGTGGCCTTGGCGCCGAGTCAACCAGGAGAATCACCGTGACAGATGCTGTCATTGTCGCCGCCGTACGCACGCCGATCGGTCGTTCCTACAAGGGCACGCTCGTCGACGTGGACACCTTCGCATTGGCCGAAGTCGCCATTCGAGCGGTCATCGAACGATCGGGCGTCGACGCCGGTGCCATCGACGACCTCGTGCTGGCCGAGTCGCTCCAAGGCGGTGGCGTCATCGCCCGGAACGTGGCCTTGCGTCTGGGCCTCACCTCGGTACCCGGGCTGGCCGACAACCGGCATTGCGCAGCCGGGCTGAGCGCCATCCAGATTGCCGCCGGGAGCATTCGATCCGGCATGGACCAGGTGATAGTGGCCGGCGGGACGGAGAGCTTGAGCTCGTCGCCGCGGGTCTTCAAGGCAGAGCCCGCTTCCTCAGGCGACTATCAGCCGTGGTTCTCACCGACCCATACACCGACGGCCCTAGCGCCCAACCGCGATATGTCCATCACCGTGGGCGAGAACACGGCTCGCCAAGCGGGCGTGACGCGTGTGGAGGCCGACACATGGGCCTATCACTCGCACCTGCGAGCGGCCGCGGCACACGACGGAGGCCTGTTCGACGCCGAGATCGTGCCCGTTCCCTTGGCCGACGGCAAGACGTTCGCCCGCGACGAACAACCACGGGCCGACACCACGCTGGAGAAACTCGCATCATTGGCGGTGCTTCACCCCGAGCTTCCCGACGCCACCGTGACGGCGGCCAATGCCTCGGGGGTCAACGACGGCGCCGCCACGGTGATGGTGACCAGTGATGACTTTGCCGCCGCTCATGGTTTGCAGGTTCTCGGTCGGATCCGTTCGTGGGGATCGGTGGGGGTGGAGCCCGAGCGCACAGGCTTGGCTCCGACGCTGGCCATCCCCAAGGCGCTCGAGCGAGCCGGGATGAAGCGTGAGGACGTGGACCTCTTCGAGATCAACGAGGCGTTCTGCTCCATGGCCGTGGCGTGCACGCGTGCGTTGGAGATCGACCACGACATCGTCAACGTCAACGGCAGCGGCTGTGGCCTCGGCCATCCCGTTGCCGCCACGGGGGCGCGCATGGTCGTGAGCATGTTGTACGAGCTGCGCCGACGTGACGCGCAGGTCGGCTGTGTATCGATGTGTGCCGGCGGGGGCATGGGGTCGGCTTTGGTTCTCGAGATCGTCTAGCGGCCTCACACAGCATGATCGTCATGGTGTGCCCGTGAGCGACGCTTCGCCTCAGATTCGCCGTCTCGGGCTGATCGGGCTCGGCAACATCGGCGCCGGTATCGGCGCCAACCTCGTGGCCGACGGCCACCAGCTCACCGTCTTCGACATCGACGGCGCCGCTGTCGAACGGCTCGAGGCGGCCGGGGCGCATGCGGCGAGCTCTCCCGAGGCCGTTGCGGTGTCCTCGGATTGGACATTTCTCTCCCTTCCCACGCCGGCGGTGATGGAGGAGGTGGCCGCCCAGTGGCAGCAGGGGGCGGGCGACAGCGGAAAGATCCTCATCGACCTCACCACCAACGCGCCGGCCGTCGTCCGTAGCGTCGGGGCCCGTCTGGCCGCGACGGGGAGCCGACTTGTCGAAGCGCCGGTGACAGGCGGAGCCCCGGGCGCAAGAAACCGCAAGCTCGTCTTTATCACCGGCGGAGATCAAGATGCCGTCGACGCCGTCACTCCCCTGCTGTTGACCCTGGGGCGTGGCAGCTTCTTCATGGGTCCGCTCGGGTCCGGCAACGTGGGCAAGTTGGTGAACTCCCTGATGGCCTTCACTTCCATGTGGGTGACACTCGAGGGACTCGGACTGGCTGCCAAGCACGGCCTGGACCTGCGCACGTTGGTGGACATGGTCAGGACGTCAGGGGGGGCCAGCCCATACCTCGATCGGCGTGTCGAGGAGATCAACGAACGCGGCCGGCCCACCGAGTTCTCTCTCGAGCTCGCCGCCAAGGACGCCGGCTTGATGCTCGACGCCGGCCGCGACGTCGGAGTCCCGATGCCGGTGGCCTCAGCCGTCCATCAGATGCTGACCTTTGCCAAGGCCCAAGGTTTGGCCGACCATGACATCAGCGACCTCGTCGAGGTCATGGAGCACCTGGCGGACGTGCAGTTGCGCCTGGGACCCGCCCCCAGCGCCTGATCACTCGCCGTTCGGGGCGGGCACCTTGTAGAGCTTGGCGTAGTTGTCCCACAGGATCTTCTTCTTGGTGGACTGCTCGAACGGCAAGGTGAGAAATGTCTCGGTGGCGTGGGGGAATTTCGAGTCGGCGTGCGGGTAATCCGTCGAGAAGATCACGTTGTCATCGCCGAAGTCCTCGAAATAGTGCCGGGCAGTCGCTTCGTCGGCCTCGCACACGACAGAGCAGTTGCGCAGGAAGTACGCCGAGGGCTTCATCTGCAGATCGGGCGCCTCATACTTGCCCATCCATTCCCAATGCTCATCGAGCCGGTAGAGGAGGAACGGAGCCCACGAGCAGTTACCTTCGAGAAGTCCGACGCGCAGTTCGGGAAACCGCTCGAGGATGCCTCCCGCCGTGAAGCAAGCGGTCACGAACATGATCCCGAGCGGCTGATTGAACGAGTGCCACAACATGAGCTTGTCGAGGTGCTCGCTGAACGCGAAGTCCGGCTTCAAGTATGTCGTGCCCCCGCCGTGGAAACAGACCGGCACATCCAGCCGCTGCGCCTCGCGCCAGATGGGGTCGTACTTCGGGTGGTGCCATGGCTTGTTGTCGACCAGCCCCGGGACGAGAAACGCCGCTTTGAAGCCACGCTCGACGTTGCGCGCCAGTTCGTCGACGGCGGCGTCGACATTGTGGGGGGCAAGCATGGCCGACCCGAAGACGCGTTGTGGAGCGTGGCACTCGCTGACAAAATCCGCCATCCAGTCGTTGTACGCCCGGGCAATGGCGGCGGCCAGGTCGGGTTCGAGCCCATCAGGGCCAATGTGCTCGGCGCTTTGCATGGCCAACACGAAGAGACCACGGCTGGGAAACAGCACGGTCGAATCGAGGTGCTCGATGTCCATGGCCATGATCTGGGAAGCGGGATCCCAGTTCCGCTCTTCGGCGTGAGCGAAGGCCGAGTCTTGCGTCGGGGTCCAAGCCCGGCCGGCGCCACGCGGACGCACGTGGCCCAACCGCAACATGACGGCGTTTTTCACCTTGACCCGCATGTCGCGCTCGATCTCCGACAATCCCACCGGTGCGGCGTGTCCCCACGAGGGGTCCATGTATCTCTGCCACAGATCCGCCGGCTCCATCACGTGCATGTCGCTGTCTGCCACCAACCAGTCGCCGAGCGCCATCGTGCCGATCTCCTTGTCCGGATCAGAGCCGAAGGCTATCGGTGCCGGCAGGAGGCCAAGCCATCGAAGCGCGCCGTGAGTACGGATAGATTTGCCGGCGTGGCCGGGGCCTCCCAAGGAGCAAGCCACGGCGCCAGCCCACCAGGCACGCCGACTCCCCTGCTCGAAGGTCTCCGGGTTCTCGATCTCGGCATCTGGCGTCCAATCCCCTATGCCACGCAACTGCTGGCCGAGATGGGCGCGAGCGTCCTCAAGGTCGAGCCACCCGGCGGGGACCCCATGCGGGTGTTCCCACCGCTGTTCGCCGTTCTCAACGCCGGCAAGCGGTCCATCGAAGTGGACCTCAAAGATGCCCGAGGGCGTCAGGAGGTCCTGACCCTGGCCGCTGAAGCCGACGCCGTGCTCGAAGGTTTTCGACCTGGCGTCGTCGATCGCCTCGGGGTGGGCTATGAGGCGGTCCGAGCGCTGAACCCCGCCGTCGTCTACTGCTCCATATCGGGCTACGGAGCGACCGGCCCCTTGGCCCAGGTTCCCGGGCACGACCTGAACTACCAGGCCTACGCCGGTGTTCTGGCTCCCCGCGGGGGAGCCCCGGCAGCAGCGTCTTTGCCCGTCGGAGACCTGGGCGCCGGTATGACGGCAGCCATGGCGACTCTGGCCGCGTGCCTGCGGTCACGCACAACGGGTGAAGGCGAGCGCATCGATATCGGCATCGCCGATGTCCTGGCCACCTGGACCGGCGCGGTGGGCGAGCTCACCCCGGCCGGCTCACCTCTTCCCATGAAGGGCCTACCCGGCTACGGGATCTACCGGACCTCCGACAGCCGCTACGTCACCACCGGTGTGCTCGCCGAAGACCACTTCTGGTCGAAGCTCTGCGCGGCACTCGGACTCGTAGGCATCGAGCAGTACGGATTGGTCGACAGGATCCGCCTCAAAGACGAGCTCGACGCCGCCGTCGCCACCGAGATCTCGCGCCGCACCTTGGCCGAGGTGATCGACGCCTTAGGAAGAAACGACGTGCCGGTGGCCCCCGTCCTCAGCCGAGATGAGATGCTCGAGCTGAGCCATTTCAAGGAACGAGGAACGGTGCTGGTGCAGACGACAGATGGCGAGAACGGACCGGCGACGATGGGGCACCCGGCTCGGTACACCGTGCATGGCGCCCGCCAAGGTGGTGCGGTACCTCAACTCGACGGGGACCTCACCCGGTCGTGGCCGCCGCGATGAGCGCCCCGTGGGGACTGCGACCAGTGCCCGCCGATGTGGCCGAGCACTACGTCGCCGAAGGCTTCTGGCGCGACGAGTCCCTCGGCGAACTGCTGGCCGGCGCCATTGCCGCTCGGCCTGATCAGACCGTCAAGATCCACTCGGCCGTACGTCCATGGAAAGGCAGTTTCTCGGACGTCTTCGACGCCGCCACGCATGTGGCGGGGGCGCTGCGGGCGCACGGGATCGGCGCCGGAGATGTGGTGGCCTTCCAGCTTCCTAATTGGGTGGAGGCGGCCGTGAGCTTCTGGGCGGCCGCCTTGGTCGGTGCGGTGGTGACACCGATCGTCCATTTCTACGGAGCCAAAGAGGTCGGTTACATCCTGCGACGCACCGGAGTGCGGGCACTCATCACCACCGATCGATTCGGTCGCAACGACTACATCCAGACCCTCGATGGGCTGCGGGGCGATACCCCGGCCTTGGAGCTCGTCGCCGTGGTGGGAGACAGTCCCCTCCCTCCGTGGGCGATTCCTTTCGAGCGCCTGTTGGAGGCCGAACCCCTCGACGCGGCCGCTCCCGTCGATCCGTCGGCCCCCGCACTGGTGGCCTATACCTCGGGCACCACCGCGGATCCCAAGGGTGTGGTCCACTCTCATCGCACCATCGGCTTCGAGATCCGACAACTCTCCGGCATGCAGTCAGGCAACCCTCCACTGCTGGTGGGAGCGCCGGTAGGCCACGGCATCGGCATGCTCAGTGGCTTGTTGCTGCCGGTGTGGAAGCACCAGCCCATCAATCTCATCGACGTCTGGGACCCTGCCACGGTTCTCGCCGCCATGGTGCAAGACGACATTGCATCAGGCAGCGGCGCCACCTACTTCCTCACCAGCTTGCTGGATCATCCCGACTGCACCGAAGCCCATCTGCGCCTGATGAGCCGCATCGGGCTGGGGGGCTCCCCGGTGCCCGCTGCGGTGACCGACCGCATGACGGCACTGGGAATTTCTGCCGTCCGTTCCTACGGGTCCACCGAACATCCGTCCACCACGGGCAGCCGTCACGAGGACCCTATGGACAAGCGCTGCTACACCGACGGCCGCCCCCTGCCCGGCTGCGAGATCAAGACGGTCGACGACGAGGGCGCGTCCACCGACATCGAAGTAGCCGGGGAGATCTTGAGCCGTGGCCCGGACTGCTGCATCGGGTACACCGACCCGGCCTTGACGGCGGCGGCCTTCGATGCGCAGGGCTGGTACTCGACGGGCGACATCGGCGTCATCGACACCGATGGCTTTCTCAGCATCGTGGACCGGAAGAAGGACATCATCATTCGCGGCGGCGAGAACATCAGCGCGCTCGAGATCGAGGAACTGCTTCTGCGTATCCCCAACGTGGCCGAGGCGGCCGTCGTCGCCGCGCCCGACCGCCGCCTCGGTGAACACGCCTGCGCGTTCCTGCGCGTCATGCCGGGTGCAGACGAACCGGATCTCACCGCTGTAAAGGCTCATCTCGAGCAGGCCGGCCTGGCCCGCCAGAAATGGCCCGAGGAGCTCCACGTCGTGAGCGAGCTTCCCCGCACGGCGTCGGGCAAGGTGCAGAAGTATGTCCTGCGGGAGTCGCTGCGTTCCCCAGGATCAGTCGCCGGGGACGCCTGAGCACACCCAGGATCGCCGCTGGGCACCGGTCCCGTCGGCACCGACATAATGGCGTCATGGCCAAGATCTATTACGAACATGATGCCGACGGCGGTGCCCTCAGGGGCGAGACGGTCGCCGTTGTCGGGTACGGCAATCAGGGACGCTCGTGGGCGCTCAACCTGCGCGACAGCGGGTACGAGCCGGTGGTGTGCGTCCGCCGCGACGCCACGCGCCAACAAGCTGAGGCCGAGGGTTTCGCCACCCACGACGTGATGGCTGCCAATGACGCCGACGTGATCTGCGTCTTGGTCCCCGACGACGTGATCCCCCTGCTCGGGCTGACGCCGGGGCCGGACTCGTGTGTGATCGTGGCCAGCGGATACACCTTGGCCTTCGGACGCCTCAGCCCCGCCGGCGACGCCGGCATGGTGGCACCCCGCATGCTCGGACCCGAAGTGCGGCGCTGTTACGAGGAGGGTGTCGGCTTCATCTCCGCTGTGGGCGTGCACCAGGACGCCACCGGTCGAGCCCTGTCGCGAGTGCTGGCGGTGGCGGGCGCCATCGGCGGCTTGCGCCAAGGCGGCCTGGAGCTCACGCCCATGCAGGAAGCGGTGCTGGACTTGAGCGTCGAACAGGTGCTGTCCCCGGCCCTGGCGGCGGTGAGCAACGCCTTCGTGCAGACCATGGTCGAGCACGCCATCCCCATCGAGGCCATCGTCACAGAGCTGGTGCTGTCAGGTGAGGTGGAGCGCACCTACCGGCTGCTGCGCGAGGTGGGCTTTGCGGTGCAGTCGGAGTTTCACTCGCCCACCAGCCAATACGGCCAGCTCAGCCGGCGCAGCCGCTATGACGACCTCGATGTGCTCCCCACCATGCGGGCGGTGGCCGACGACATCGAGAACGGCCGCTTTGCCGATGAGTGGGACGCCGAGCGTGATGCCGGCTATCCGTTGTTGCGCGAGCTCAAGGAGCAATATGCCGGTCCGGCCATCCGCGAGTACGAGGCCGAGCTGCGGACGCGCCTGGGACCGGGCGTGACTTCATAGCCTCACCGCTCTACCGGCGGGCTCGGCACAGATACACGTTGATGCCCGCGATGGGCCCACCACCCAAGACACCCTTCGAGCTCGTCGGCACGACCCCACAGTGGGCGCGCGTCCAATCGACGCGGGGATCGGCGACGTCGGGGGTGATGATCGTCTGCAGCCTCCCGAGGTCGACTTGCTCACGAAGCGTCTTGACGCTCGGGACGGGGATCGTTCCCGTGAACCCCCCGATCGGCTCGAATTCCCTGCCGGTGTCGATGATCAGCGGCGCCGCGATGATCGACGTGAAGGTGGCGGCCACGTAGCGATCGTCTTTGTTCACGTCGAGGAGCAGCGCCAGCCCCGACCGCACCGACTGGAGCGTCTCTTTGGGCTCGACCTGGGTGACCTGGCTCACCGAGGTTGACTCGAACGGCGTGTCAAAGGGGCCCAGACCGGCGGCGACGATGTCCAACGACCCGCTGAGCGGCAACAGGGCCATGGCACCCAACGCCAGGAATACACCGGCCGTCGACCGCGTCGTGTCGAAGAGTCCCGGTGTCGGCGATGGCACCTCAGGCTGCTCGGCGTGTCGGCCGAGAAGCATCGGGCCCAGGACACGCCCACCGAGCATGAGCCACACGGCGCCACCCAGGAGGACAACTTCGGCCAAAACGAGAAAGACGCGCAGCGTGCCCGGCGCTTGGTCCATGAGCCACAAGCCATAGACGACGTCGACGAGAACAAGGCCCAGGACTGCGTAGGTGAGACGACCTCCGGTGTCCTTCGATCGGCGCAGCAGCTCGAGACCGATACCGCACAGCGCGCCGACGGCCGGGGCCAACGCCGCCAAGTAGTACGCGTTGAGACCTGAAAGTGCGCTGAAGGCGACGACATCGATCAGGAGCCACGACCCCCACAACAAGGCGGCACTGCGCAAGGGGTCTTCCCGGGGCAGCTGCCGCCGCCCGAGGACAACCACAGCGGACACCAGCGCGATCACCATGAGCCAGCCGATATCGCGTCCCCCGGCGCCGTCGAGCAATCGAATCGGGCCTGACGCGCCCGGCAAACGGAAGTCGACCAGGTCCGAGAAGGCGGCTGACTTCAGTCCTGGCAAGGACGAGCCCGTGCTCACCTTGCCGAACCCGTTGTAGACGAAGACCTGTTGGAAGACGGAGTCGTGCGTGCTCCCGTCGACATAGGGACGATCCCCGCCCGGCACCAGGGACACCGCCGTCATCCAGCTCAACGAGACGACGGCGGCAACCGACACCGCGCCGCCGAATTGGGCAATACGACGCCCTGCTCCCCCGGGCCCTGCTCCCCCGGGCCCCGCCACCACCCACGCCAGGCCGAGGGCCGGCAGCACCAGCCACGCTTCGAGCATCTTGGCCTGAAAGGCGAGGCCCACCCACACGCCGGCGAGGACAAGCCACCAGGCGTTCTCCTCCACCAGTGCGGTCACCGTGGAGTTGGCCGCCAGCACCAGCAGAAGGATCAGCAACGAATCGGAGATGTTTCCCCGATTCAACGCCACGCTGGCCGGCGTGAGGGCCACCACCCCCGCAGCCACCACTCCGGCCATGTCCCCCGCCAGCCGGCTGACCGCTCGAAACAGGATGAAAACGGTGAGGACTCCTTCGATGACCTGGGGAAGCACAATGGCCCAGGTGTGAAACCCGAACACCCGGACGCTCAGAGCCTGGACCCAAAAGGCGCCGGGAAGCTTGTCGAGCGAAATGGTCCCGGCCGGATCGAAGGCCCCGAAGAAGAAGTCGTGCCAACTCGAGCCCATGCTCCGCACGGCCGCCTCGTAATAGAGCTCGAGGCTCCCGTGCGCAGCACCCCAGGCGTAGGAGATGCCGGCCAGCGCGCCGATGGCGATCACGGCGGGATTGACGTAGCGCTCTCTCGGAGACGACGCACCGAGTGCCATCGGTGGCAGCTACTTCTCGGACAACAGGTCGTCTGCGATGAGAGCGAAGAGAGTCGTGCGTGTGCTCGCCACCGCCGCCACGCCCACCCGAGCCACCAATGCGGCGTCCACCTCGTCGATGGCGCCGCGGGCCGTGGTGGCGGCCAAAGTGCCCCGTTCGGTCAGGGCGATCGTCATCTTGCGCCTGTCCTCGGGATCAGGGGCACGGTCGAGATAGCCGCGGGTGACGAGGGTGTCGACGAGTTGACCGGCCGCCTGCTTCGAGATCCCCAAGGCGCCGATGATTTCGCTGAGGGGAGAACCCACCCGGGCGATGCTGCCGAGGACGAAGACGCCGTTGCGGGGCATGTCCTCGATCCCCACCTCGGCCAGGGCGTGGCCGATGGACCGGCCATAGGTGCGCCGGGCCGCCCGCAAGAGGGCGGGCAGCGACACGTCCTGGTGGTCATGGGGCTCGGACGTCATGGTCCAAGGATATAGACAATAAGCCTGACAGTCAATCTTCAGTACTAGCTAGTGGGAAGGCAGACGATGGGCGGCCCGAGGGCAACCGGTCAGCGGCCCAGGGCGTAGGCGGCGCGGCGGGGATCGGCCCCGCCCCACAAGGTGCGACGGCCACCGGCCGGAGTCGAAGCGCGTTGGCGGATCATGCCCACCGACCCCGCCTCAAACTCATACGCAGGCCACTGGTGCACGTCGTGCCCGAGCGCAACGAGCGCTCGCAAGACGTCCTCGGGCACCCGCTTCTCGACGACCACCATGGCCTCGGGATGGTCATGCGGATAGAACGAATTGGGAAAGGCGAGCGACACGGCGCGCGGCGCCGCCACGGCCTGTTGCTCGGTCATCTTGAACACGACGACGTTCAAAAAGGCCTGCGCCATGGCCTGCACGATGACGTCGCCGCCGGGACACGCGATGGGCCACACGTGGCCGTCGTCATCGAGCACGATGGCCGGCGAGGGCGTCACACGCGGCCGCCGGTAGGGCCCCAAGGCGGCGGGGTGCTCGGGATCGGTGCGACTCTGCACTCCTCGGCCTGAGACCACAACCCCGAGGCCGGGGACGACGGGGCCCATGGCCAGCGTGTCGCTCGGTGCCGACGAGAAGGCGTTGCCGTGCCCGTCGACAACGGCCACGTGCGTGGTCGACTCGATGCCATCGGCGCCGTGACGAAGGGTGATCAGGTCGGCGAGCACACGGTCGGGCTGGATCAAGGCGGCCAGTTCGGCTGCGTGGGCGTCACTGAGCAGTGCGTGGAGGTCCACCACGCCACCATCGCCGTAGAAGCGCTCGCGATCCGAAAAGGCCAGCTTGATCGACTCCATCAGCACGTGCAGGTAAGGGGCCGAGTTATGGCCCAAGGACTCCAGATCGAAGTGCTCGAGGATGGCGAGGGCCTGCAACAAGGCTGGTCCTTGTGACCATTCGGCGGGCGTGACGTGCATGGTCAGGCCATCAAAGGCGCCAAAGCGGCGCCCCGGCGCGGGGGCGACCTCCGCTCGAAAGCCGGCCAAATCGTCGGTGGTGAGAAAGCCGCCTTCGGCGGTGACAAAGTCGACCATGCGCTGGGCCACCTCGCCTTCGTAGAACGCCCGCCGTACGGCGTCGAGCCGCGCACGGCGGTCGCCGCCGATCTCGGCCTCGGCCAACCGACGCAACAGCTGTCCGAGATCGGACTGCACCAACCGCTCCCCCACCACAGCCCTGCGGCCGCCGGGGCAATAGAGGGCCGCCGAGGATGGCCACTGCTCGAAGACCCACGCGAAGAGATCCAACGCCGTTGCGGTCGTTGCGTCGAGAACGAATCCTCCGGTGGCCAACTCGATGGCGGGGGCGGCAACATCGGCGAACGACCACGTCCCGAAGTGCTCCAAGGCGCTCAGCCACCCCGCCAAGGCGCCTGGCACCACGCAGGGCCCGCATCCAGGCGCCATGGTCGTGGCGAAACGACGGGTATAGGCCTCCAGCGTCGCCGTAGAAGACCAACGTCCCACCCCGGCCACGCTCATCACCTGCGAGGACTCCGCCGGTCGCACCAGGATCGGAGCGATGCCGGCCAGGTTGCACATGTCTACTTGGACGACATTGGTGGCCAGCCCGGCCGCCACTCCGGCATCGACGGCGTTCCCGCCGGCCTCGAGCACGCGCGCCGCCACCTGGACGGTGAGCGGATGACCGGTGACCGCCATCCAATGATCGCCGACGATGGTCGGGCGCGAACTCTCCGACGGGGGCAGTCCGCGTGGACCCGGTTTCATCATGGCCTCACGTTATGCTGACAGTGGCGCAACCAACCTAGGAGGCGCTTATGTGGTTCGTTGCTGGTGTCCTTCTCGGAGTAGTCCTGTTGGCCTCGCTGGCTGGCTTCCATCTCGGACCCCATGCCCATGTCGTCGCCGGGGTTGTCGGTGTCCTCGCCGCTCTATGGCTGGTGCTGATGGCCGTCGACGGGCGGGCCGCTCCGTTGCTGTGGGCACTGCTCAGTGCTGACGTCGTCGTATCGGTCGGCGTCGGGACCTTGGCGTGGTACGGCCTCTCGGCCCACACCACGTCCGGCTATCGACTCAATCACCTCCAAGGCGGTGAGGGCATCGCCGTCAACGACCTGGCGCCCAAGGGCATCGTCCGCGTGCGCGGAGAGCAATGGTCAGCGGTGTCGGTCAACGGGACCGTGCCGGCCGGCGGAAAGGTCCAGGTGCTCGGTGTGTCCGGCGTCCACCTCGACGTGTGGGGCGAGGACGTCGATGCGCACTCCACAGCCGATCCTTTTCACCTCGATGAAGGCGACAGCAAGGAGCACAGCTCATGATCATCGGCATCATCATCGGGGTGATCGCGCTTTGCGTCGTGATCGCGTTCGCCATGTCGTCGGTGAAGATCGTCCGTGAATACCAACGGATCGTGATGTTCCGGCTTGGTCGTGCCATAGGACTGCGCGGCCCCGGGGTGGTGTTCGTCAACCCCATCACCGACCGCACGTCTTGGGTCGATCTACGCGAGCAGTACCTCGAGATCCCCCACCAGACGGCCATCACCAAGGACAACGCCGCCATCTCGATCGACTTCATCATCTTCTACAAGGTCGTCGACCCCGCCATGTCCGTGTTGCAAGTGCAGAATTTCGCCGGGGCGGCGCAAAATGTGGCCGCCACCACCCTGCGCAGCGTGGTGGGCGACATGGCCCTGGACGACGTGCTGTCCAAGCGTGAGGACATGAATGCGTTGCTTCGCGTTCGCCTCGACGACATCACCGAACGCTGGGGAGTCAAGGTCACCACCGTCGAAGTACGCGAGGTGAACCCTCCGGCCGGCGTCCTGGACGCCATGACCCGCCAGATGTCAGCCGAGCGGACTCGCCGGGCGGCCATCACCGAATCACAAGGCCAGAAACAAGCAGCCATCACGCTGGCCGAGGGCACCAAACAAGCCGCCATCCTCGGCGCCGAAGGGGACCGGCAGTCCGCCATCCTGCGCGCCGAAGGATTGGCCGCCGGCCTCGAGAGGGTCCTTCTGGTCGGCCGAGGACTCGATCGCAACACCATGCAACTCCAGTATCTCGAGACGTTGAAGCAGATCGGGGCCGCACCGTCGACCAAGATCGTGGTGCCTATGGACCTTCTCGGGGGGCTCGCCAACGGATTGCGAGGGGCGCTGCAGGGCGACGCCTCGGGCGAAGCGGTCTGGGCCAACAACGGCGACGCGCCGAGCCCGACGATGCCGACATCTCCAACGACGGCTTCCCCCACGACAGCGTCTCCCAAGGCGTCTTCTATGGCGGCATCGACAGCGGGTCCTCCCGCCGAACTCGAAGACGGCACCAGCCCCTGGCCGCCACCCCCACCGCCCCCCGCCTGAGACGGCCCATGCGGCGTTGACGGGACACCGTTGCCTTTGACCGGTCCGCCCGGATTCAATACGATTCGTCTCGGATCGTAATCAGGAGGGTGGGCATGCCAGGACTGGAACGCAAGTGGTGGACGCTGATTGCCGTATGCACGGCGACGTTCATGCTCTTGCTCGACATCACGGTCGTCAACGTCGCCCTCCCCGACATCCAGCGTTCGTTGCACTCGACCTTCAGCGACCTGCAGTGGGTCATCGACGCCTACTCCTTGACACTGGCCGCCTTCTTGCTCACCGCCGGGGTCATCGGCGACATGTTCGGGCGCCGCGGTGTGTTCGCCATCGGGCTCGGCGTGTTCACGGCCTCCTCCTTTGTCTGTGGTCTATCCAGTTCGTCGCTCATGTTGAACCTGGCCAGGGGAGCCCAAGGGGTAGGCGGGGCAATCATGTTCGCCACCTCCCTGGCACTCATCGCGTCCGCCTTTCAGGGCAAAGAGCGGGGCACTGCGTTCGGGATCTACGGCGCCGTGATCGGCGGAGCGGTGGCGGTGGGACCCCTCATCGGTGGGGCGCTGACGAGCGCGTTCGGGTGGCGATGGATCTTCTTCGTCAACGTCCCTGTCGGCATCGTGGCCGTCTTCATCACGTTGTCGCGGGTAGCGGCATCGACAGAGCGCAACCAGCGCCGTATCGACTGGATCGGATTCATCTCGTTCTCCGCCGCGCTCTTCATGCTCGTCTTCGCCTTGGTGCGCGGCAACGACGACGGGTGGGGCAGCCGACAGATCGTCGGGTTGCTGGCGGGGTCGGCCATCTTAATGGCCGTGTTCCTGGTGGCCGAATGGCGCCAATCGGATCCCATGTTGGACCTCAACTTGTTCCGACGGCCGGCCATGGTGGGAGCCTCGATGGTGGCGTTCGCCATGTCCTCATCGATCTTCGCCCTGTTTCTGTACATCACGTTGTTCATCCAAGACGATCTGGGATACGGACCGCTTGCGGCCGGCATCCGCTTTCTTCCCATCACGATGCTCTCGTTCGTGGTGGCACCAATAGCCGGCAAATTGAGCGTGCGCATCCAGGCACGCTTTCTCCTCGGCACTGGTCTGCTTTTCGTCGCCATCGGGCTCTTTCTCATGTCCATGGTGCACACCGCCTCGGGCTGGACGGCACTCATCCCCGGCTTCATCGTGACCGGCATCGGGATCGGGACGGTCAATCCGGTGCTGGCCTCGTCGGCGGTCAGCGTCGTGCCACCTGAGCGCAGCGGCATGGCGTCAGGCTCGAACAACACGTTCCGTCAGGTTGGCATCGCCACCGGTATCGCCGCGCTGGGAGCGGTGTTCCAGAGCCAGATCCAACGCGGGACGCTGCACGCGCTCAGTGCCAGCTCAGTGGGCCGGGTCCTGGTGGCTCGCGGCGGCTCCGCGTTGAACAGTGCATTGGCCGGGGGCGGGGTACGTCAGGCGGCCGCCACCATCCCCTCGGCCGCAGCGCGACTCACCTTGCTGCACGCGTATCGGGTGGGCTTTGCAACGACCCTCGACCATCTCATGATCATCGGCACGGTGGTGGCGCTCATCGGATCGGTCGGCGCCTTCACCCTGGTGCGTCAGAAGGACTTTGTGCCGAGCTACTCCCCCGCCGACGTTCCCGCCGCTACTCACGCGGCGGTGGCGTAGTGGTCACGACGTCGGTGACGCGTCCCGCCCCGGAATTGCGCCCGCCGGGTCGACCCCGAGACGAGCGCGCCACCAATGCCATCACCGAAGCGGCTCTGCGCCAGCTGGCTACCCATGGCTATGCCCGCATAACCATGGAGAGCGTGGCCAGCGAGGCCGGCGTGGCCCGCGCCACGGTGTACCGCCGCTTCAAGGACAAAGCCGACCTGATCACTACGGCCATCGCCACCGGTGCCGGTGGGCCCCCAGATGAACACCTCTCCGGCGATCCGCGCGCCGATCTCATCGCCTACCTGGAGGACTTCGACGAGCGTTTCGGCGAGAGCTGTGTCGAAGTGATCGGATCGCTGCTCGGCTCTCGAGACGAGCGCGCCGCCTTGGAGCTGCATCGACAGCGGGTGGTCCGGCCTCGTACCGCCTACGTGCGAGGGCTCCTCGTGCGGGCCCGGAGCCTCGGGATGCTGGCCCCCGACATCGACGTCGATCTCGCCGTCCAGATGCTGGCCGGCTCGGTGTTCGCCCGCCGGGTCATAGGCACCCCGAGCGCACCACACTGGGCGCGCCGAGCCGTCGACATGATCTGGCCGAGCTCCTAGTTCACGCCGTGGCCGACTGAGTCCGGCGCGCGAGCAGGCCAGTCAGTGATGAAAACCAGAGCCTTTCTCGGCGCTCTGGAGCGGTTCTCCTTGACGGGCCAGCTCGGGCAGCAGCCGCTCGAGGTCGGCGATGAACAGCGACGCCAAGTTGTGCGAGAAGCCGTTGCGCACCACCACCCGCAGCACGCTGAGGTCTTGCCGGTTCTCAGGGAAGGTATAGGCAGGAACGAGCCACCCACTCTCCCGGAGCCGGCGCGAGACGTCGAAGACGTTGTAGCTGGAGATGTCCGGCTTCGTGGTGAACGCGAAGACCGGGAGCTCGTCGCCTCGTGTGATGAGAACAAAGGGCCCGAGCTGGCTGATCTGCTGGGCGAGATGGATGGCGATGTCGCGGGCGGACTGCTGAAGAGCGCGAAACCCTTCGAAGCCGAGGCGCAGGAACGTGTAGTACTGGGCCACCACCTCGGCTCCGGGTCGCGGAGAAGTTGAGCGCGAAGGTGGGCATGTTGCCACCCAGGTAATTGACGTTGAACACCAGTTCCTTGGGCAGCGCCTCGTGGTCGCGCCACAGCACCCACCCCACTCCGGGGTAGACGAGCCCGTATTTGTGCCCCGACGTGTTGATCGAGGCCACCCGGGGCAAGCGGAAGTCCCACACCAGGTCCTCGTCGACAAAGGGGGCGATCATGGCTCCCGACGCGCCGTCGACGTGGATGTCGATGTCCAACCCGGTGCGGGCCTGGAGGTCGTCGAGAGCGGCGGCGATCTGCGCCACCGGTTCGTAGCTACCGTCGAAGGTGGAACCGAGGATGGCCACCACACCGATGGTGTTCTCATCACAACGGGCCACCGCTTCCTCGGCCGACAGGTGGAAGCGGTCCCCGTCCATGGGCACCTGACGCGCTTCGACCTCCCAGTAGTTGCAGAACTTCTCCCAGCACACCTGTACGTTGGCGCCCATGACGAGATTGGGGCGCGCCGTGGACTCCCCCGTCGCGCTGCGCCGCTTGGTCCATCGTCGCTTGAGGGCGAGCCCGCCGAGCATGCACGCCTCTGACGATCCCGTCGTAGAGCAGCCCACCGTCCGATCGGCGTCCGGGGCATTCCACAAGTTGGCCAGGATGCTCACACAGCGCCGTTCGAGCTCGGCGGTCTGTGGATACTCATCCTTGTCGATCATGTTCTTCTCGGCGCATTCGGTCATGAGCCGCGCCGCCGGTGGCTCCATCCACGTGGTGACGAACGTGGCCAGGTTCAGCCGGGCGTTGCCGTCGAGCATCAGCTCGTCATGAATGAGCTGATAGGCGGTTTCCGCCGGCATGGACTGATCACTGAGACGGGTGGTGGGCAGCACCAGCCCTTCACCAAGCTCAGGGCTGTCCAATACCGCCAAGGGGTTGACCTGGTGGCTACCTTCGTGACGTGTCGGTGTGGCGCGATGCAGGGCCATCGTCGGTCTCCATGTGTCAGCGGGCGCCGCGCAGGAGCATCCCTGGCCTCGCACCGGTGTCTTGCCCAGCAGCAAACGTCGTGACACCAGACTTGATGGTCTCCACATATCCGGTGGCATCTTGGAGCAGCCGCCGACCTCCGGCGGGCAGATCGGTCACCGAGGTGGGGTTCCCCAGCTGCAGGCGCTCGTAATCGATCACATTGAGGTCGGCCACGGCGCCCACCTCGATGGTGCCGCGATCGCCGAGCCCATAAAGACGAGCGGTCTCATAGGTCTGCTTCTTCACGATCCATTCGAGCGGTAGGCGATCACCGCGCTGTCTGTCTCTCGTCCAGTGGGTGAGCATAAAAGTCGGCTGCGAGGCATCGCAGATGACGCCGCAATGCGCCCCACCGTCACCGAGCCCGAGGGCGGCTCGAGGATGCAGGAGCATTTCTCGTTGCGATTCGAGGTCGCCGTTGGAGTAGTTGAGGATGGGCACGTAAAGCAGGCCCTGTGCATCGTCCTCGAGCATGGCGTCGTATGCCACCTCTATGGGCGTGCGGCCCGCCGCCGCGGCCAGGCCCAACAGAGAGCGCTCGGGCCCGGGCTCGTATTCGGGAGGGCTCCCCAGCGAGAAGGTCGTGCCATAGGCGGCGTCCATCCGTGCGCTGGTCTCGGCATCAGGACGCCACTGCACGATGGAGCGTCGCACCTCGTCGCGCTGCAGAGCATCGGCCAGGTCGGACGGTGACAGACCCTTCGCCTTGAGTTGCCGGTAGGCGGGGATCTGATCAAAGAGACACAAGGTGGTGAAGTGCCCGGACAACAGCCCGAAGCCGCGGCCGGCCACTTGCGGTCGAAGGTCGGATCCTGTCGCCGTGGCGCGCAACGACTCGTCCATGAGGCCCCGCCACAACTCCGGCGCCGAGTCCACCTGCACCAGGGCAAAGGTGACTGGCCGGCCGATGGAGCTCGAAAGGCGCTGCATCCATTCGACCTCCTTGGCCGGCCCGATGATGTCCTCCCCGGCCACGCCGGCCGGCGCCAGCTCAAAGACCCCCGCTCCCAGCTCACCAAGCACGCCGGCGATGCCGAACAGTTCGTCTTCAGCCGCGAAGGTGCCCGGCACCGGCTCGCCGTCGATGGCACGATGCGCCATGGTGCGCGACGTGGAGAATCCCAGGGCGCCTGCGGCCAGGGCCGCTTTCACCACGTCCTTCATGGCGTCGATGTCCTGGGGCGTGGCCGGGTCGTTGCGAGCGCCGCGCTCCCCCATCACATAGGAGCGCACGGCCCCGTGCGCTATCTGCGTCCCGACGTCCATCGTCCAGTGACGACGGCCCAGGGAATCGAGGTACTCGGGAAACGACTCCCATTCCCACTCGATGCCTTCGGCCAGAGCGGTACCGGGAATGTCCTCGACTCCTTCCATCAACCCGATGAGCCAGTCGTGGCGGTCGGGTCGAACGGGGGCAAAGCCGACGCCGCAGTTCCCCATGACCACGGTGGTGACGCCGTGGCGGCTACTGGGCGCCAGGACTTCGTCCCAGGTGGCTTGGCCGTCGTAGTGCGTGTGGATGTCGACCCAGCCGGGTGTCACCAGCAGGCCGTCGGCGTCTAGGCGGCGGCGGGCCGCTTCCCGGTGCGGGGAGCCAACGGCGCTGATCCTGCCACCGTCGACGGTGACGTCGGCAGTGCGCGCCGGTGCCCCCGTGCCGTCGACGACCGTTGCTCCCCGGATCACGAGGTCATGCACGGAAAACCCCCTTCGTGCGTCATCGTCGATGCTGTCACGAAACCCGCCGGTGTGCGCAGCGGGGTCGCCTACTCACTCCGGCGGTGACGACGATTTGAGCTCCCGCTTCCGGGCCTCCCAACCACCGATCATGGTGCCGAAGGCGGCGGGGTTGTAAATGTCCTCTTCGTAGGACCACAACCCTTCACCGGCATACTTGAGCAAGGTGAAGTTGTAGGCCTGATGCACGCTGCCGTCTCCGGGGTCCACCATCCGGTTCCACACCTGGCAGATCACCCAGCCCCGGTCCTCGTCGATGACATACCACTCGATGGGGAAATGCGGCATGGCGTTACCCGGGTAGGTGCTCATCGTCTGGGTGATCCAACGGCGGATCGCCTCGCGTCCACCGAAGCGCCCATAAAGATGTTCGACGTAGGTGGCGTCCTCGGTGAAGAGGTCTGCCCACCTGTCCCAGTTTCCCGACGTGCCGCCGTGCAAAGCGGCCGCCCGGTAGTCGCTGAAGGCCTGCTCCAGCTCCTGACGAGTCCACCGACCCACGTGTGCCCCCTCGGTCCCGGTCGCCACTCGATGGCCCCGTCAGTCTGGCACGGGACTCGTTCGCCGGACGCCTATCGGGTCGTGACCTGTTCTCCCCACGTGCTTTGACGTGTGGCCACCCGGGTGGATGCCTTCAGGCCAGCAGGGCCGCCGCAGCGAGGCCGATTGGAAGCGCCACCCAACCCCAGCGCACAGCCACGTTCACCACGCCCGAGCGGTACCCGTAGAGGACCGATTGCTGCACGGGGAGAAACGACGGCGCCCCCAGCGCCGAGAGCACGGCGACGACGCGCAGCGCGCTGTTGTGGCTGATGACGACCACGGGGAAGAGAAACGCACACCGTATGGCAGCCAGCAACAACCACCGGCGAACGGCCGGTGTGCCGCGCTGCACATCGACGTTGTGCGGATGGATGGCAGAACCAACCACGAGGCCGGCGCCGGCGAAGGCGAGGACCGGGGCCGACACGTTGAGCACGACGCTCGACCACGTCGGTGCCGGTGCCGCCAACCGGAGGAGTAAGCCGGCCACGAGCACAACCATGGCGGACTGATCCACCCAACTGGTGGCATGGCGTTGGCGCCGAGGCGCGTCTCGTCGCATGAGGTAGATGCACACGAAGTTCGGCGCGCCATAAAGCATGTTGGCGATCGCCGCGATCATGATGGCCGGTGCTCCGGCCAGCGCGCCGGCGATAGGCAATACCCAAAAAGCGCCGTTGGGCCCGGCCGCCCACGACTCGAGGGCAGCCTCACCGGCACTGCGCTGTCCACGCGTCGACATCGCCGCCACCAGCAGCGTCCACGACACGACCGAGACGACGGCAGGGGCGATCAGCTCCCGGGGAGCGCTCAGACGCCAAGCGGCGAAGATCCCAAGGGTCGCGGATGTGACGAGCGTCTGGGACCGGAGATAGATAGGCCAGTCCCGCTGCAGGCGCGAACCGCCGCGCGACACCGCCACTCCGAGCGCCGCCCCCAGGGCGTAGGCGCAGATCGTGACCCACGCCATGGTTCAGGACACCACGCGCCGGGCTCGAGGCGCCAGTTGAAGGTCAAGACGGGCGCGTCTGCTCCCGATCCAGGCTTGCCGTCAACCAGACCCGGCCGCCGGGTTAGCTAGTTGTCCGTGATGGTGCTCTTGGCCGAGTCGATGGTGAGACTGGTGATGGGGGCATCAGACCCGCCTTCGCACGCCACCAGCTCGCTCGACGTCGTCGTGTCGTACGTGGTGGTGGTCGACACACTGCCGGCGTAGGAGCCCGTGCTGGTGCCGATGCCCGTTGAGCCGATATACGGAGGGTATTGCGAGAGGTCCTCGGTGAGATGCGATACCGAACCCTTGGTGGGCTTGATCTTCGTGTTCCACTTGGTGGTGCTACTCAGGGTCACCGTCGACAGCTCGCTGCCGAAGTCAGAGCAACTGCCTGTCATCAAGGGCTTGCCGTTGTGGCACGACACGTCGTAGTACGCCTTGGTGGGATTGGTGCTTTGGCACGCCACACCCTTGAGCTTGACGGTCTTGGTCTTCGACGTCGTGGACGCCGTCGGTGCCGGGGACGGAACGGAATTATGCGAAGTGCAGCTTGAGAACGATAGGGCGACGGTGACGACCTCTTTGCCACCCACGCTGCCGTTGTAACTGAGCGGCGTGCCGAAAGATATCGACCCCCCTACCGCGCAGGTAAGGCTGCCCGTGGCGGTCGGTGTTGATGCGAAGGCAGACCCCGCCGTCACTGTCACGCTAGCCAGAGGAATGGCGATCATGGCCACCGCCATCAGGCGCTTCCTATTACGCATGTGCCCCCCCTTGAATGTCCCCTTCCGACATTCTGCCAACAACTCGTCCCGACTTCTTCCCCAAATGTGACGACGGTTTGGCAGACCCGATCGTCATTCGACATCGAGCCCTTTACGTAGCGACACCGCCACGTACCGCAATGCCTGACGTAGGCCGCTGACTCAATGAGAGCGGCCGCGCATCGTCTTTTGATACAAAATGGGGGCCAGGCTGCGGCTTATGGGAGCCAGCACCGGCAACATGGCCGCATTGATCTCCATGCGGGGCCCGCCCATGCGTTCGAGAACGAGGGCGGCCACCTCTTCCTCGCTCCGGCGCACCGCTTTGGGTGGCAGCTTTCCCCCGTCTTCGATGCCCGACAGCCCCATTGCCGTCGGCACCCAGGCGGGGTACAGGACATGGACGTGGACGCCACGATCGGCCACCTCGTGGGCCACGCTCTCAGTGAAGGCCGACACGGCCGCCTTGGAGGCCGCGTAGGCGCCGTGGCGCGGCTCAGGCGCGCGTGCTGAGTCCGACGAGACGTTGACCACGATGCCGGACCGTCGCTCCAACATGGCGGGCAGAACGGCAAGGGTGCCTGTGACCACGCCGAAGACGTTGACATCGAAGATGTGGCGGAACCCGTCGGAAAGCCCGTCCTCCACCGGAGTCAGTTGCTCAGTTCCGGCATTGTTGACGAGGACGTCGATCCGGCCGTGCTCCGACGCGATGTCGCCCAGTACGCCTCGAAACGCGTCGGCGTCGCCGACGTCACAGACCCGGGTGGAGCTCGTCGCCGTCGACTCCTTGAGTTGCTCCTGGAGCACGGCCAGCAAGTCGGCGCGCCGGGCCAGCCCCACCACCACGGCGCCGCGTTTAGCCAGATCCACCGCCAGCCGTCGGCCGATTCCCGATGACGCCCCGGTCACCACGGCAATGGTCTCGTCGTAGCGCTTCGGGGCTGTGCGGGGAGTTCGTCTCACGGCGCGGAGCATAGGTCGAGGTGCTCGGCGGCAACCTGGGCGGCTACCTGGGCGGCCACCTGAGAGCCACCAGAGGTACCAGCCGCGCCGGACGCTTCGAAGCCGATCACCGCCGTGGTTCGGAGGCCTGCTCAGGGCGTGGTCCAATGATGGGGTGATCACCGGTCAGGACATCAGCCTCGAGATAGGCAGCCGCTCCCTCGTCCGTGACGGGTCGTTCCTCATCGGCAATGCCGACAAAGTCGGCCTGGTGGGCCGAAACGGGACCGGGAAGTCGTCGCTCATCGCGTTCATCCTCGGTCAGACCCCGTCCCACGTGCGTATGTCGGGGGAGGTCAGGATCGAGGGCACCATCGGCTACCTCCCCCAAGTTCCCGTGCCCGGGGGGCTCGGGATCGACGCCAGCGCCCTCTCCCATGTGCTGTCGGCGCGGGGCCTCGACGACCTCGACGACCGCTTGCACAAGGCCCAGGCGGCCATGGCCAAAGACCCCACCGACGACCACATCCATGAGTACACCGACCTCGAGGAGCGCTATCGCCACGCCGGCGGCTACGAGATGGAGGGGAAGATCGCTCGCCTGGCCGACGGCCTCGGGCTTCCCCAAAGCCTGCTCCTCGAAGACATCTCGTCGCTGTCGGGAGGCCAGCGCCGGCGCGTCGACCTCATGCGGGTCCTGTTCCAGGTGCCCGACACCATGGTCCTCGACGAGCCCACCAACCATCTTGACCTGGCGGCCAAGGGGTGGCTGATCGACGAGTTGCGTTCCCTGTCCGGCAGCCTTTTGGTGGTCAGCCATGACTTGCGCCTCCTCGATGAGGCCATTACCAAGGTGCTCTACCTGTCCGAGGCCCGGCTGACGCAATTCAAGGGCACGTACACGAGCTTCCGGGCCCAACTGCAGACCGACATCTCTCAGCGCGAGAAGGCCTCTTCCATGGAAGACGCCCAGATCCAAAAGATGCGCGGCCTGGCCGACAAGTGGCGCCACAGTTCCGAGGCCCAAGCCCGCAAGGCGAAGATCCTCGACCGCAAGGTGGTCAAGATGCAAGGCCAGCGCACCGAGGTCATCAAGCGTGACCGCAAGGTCAGCTTTCGTTTGCCCGACCCGCTGCGCTCGGGAGCGGTTCCCCTCGCCGTGCACCACATCGGTGTCCGCTACGAACGGCATCAGGTTCTCTCCGACATCGACTTCACTGTTGAGCGCGGTGAGCGCATCGTGGTGGTGGGGCGCAACGGCGCCGGCAAGTCCTCCTTGTTGCGCTGCCTGGCCGGCGTGCAAGAACCGTCAGCCGGATCGGTGGAGATCGGCTACCAGGCCGCCATCGGCTACTTCGCCCAAGAGCACGAGCAGATCGACCCCAGCCAGAGCGTGCTGGACAACATCGACGATGCGGTGCTCATCAAAGAAGCGGACCGCCGCAAGTTGCTCGGCTCCTTCGGGCTCAGCGGAGGGACCGCCGCGCAACTCCCGGGATCTCTCTCCGGTGGGGAGCGGGCCCGCCTCAGCCTGGCCATGCTGGCCGCCGGCCAGGCCAACCTCCTCGTCCTCGACGAACCGACCAACAACTTGGACCCCGCCTCGGTGGAGGCAGTGGGAGCGATGCTCGCCGCATGGTCGGGCACCATCGTGGCCGTGAGCCACGACCGTCCGTTCGTCGAGGCGTTGGCGCCCACCCACGCCTTGCACCTTCCCAGTGAGCGCTACTCCTTTTGGCGTGAGGAATATCTCGACGACGTCGAGATGCGCTGAGCGCACCACTCCCTGCGCCCACGCGTCACGCCCCACGCGTCACGCCCCACGCGTCACGCCCCACGCGTCACGCCCCACGCGTCACGCGTCACGCGTCACGCGTCACGCGTCACGCGTCACACCCCCATCTTCACCCGGGCGCCTCACTCCCGCTCAGCTCCACGGTGACGGCTCTGGTGCCGGGCGCCAACGTCACCGTCCCGGTCGCCTCGTCGATTGTTCCCGCCGATGTGGTGGCGATGGCATTCACGAATGATGGCAGCTCGAAAAGGACGGGCCCCGAAGGCAACCGACCGCTCAACGCCAGGGCGACCGAGTGCCCGGTGGAGGTGATGCGCAGGCTCAGGCGGCGGCCGTCGGTGGACGGGAAGTTGGTCACCGCCACAGACGAGGCATCGGCCACCCATGAGGAGGGCACGCCGCGTCCGACGATCAGCGCGCCATCTGATGACTGGGCGACCAAGGAGTCCAACAAGACCTTGTTGGCTTGCGACATTCCCCATGCATGGGGCGAGGCACCCTGGCCCGCGGTCGGATGCTCCCCCACCCACGGGGTGCTTGCCGACGGGGCCGAGGAACTCTCCCACCACGAATACGGTCCGCTTTGGGTGTTGGCGATCATGAACTCGTAGCTGAGAATGCCCTGGTCCCGGTAGTCATTGCCGGCCAGAGCGGCGTTCGCGTCCCCGGCGTTGTACCCGCTCGAGTAGTAGTCGCCCGGGAAGCCGCCAAAGGTGTTGGCGGGAAGGATGCCCTGGAGCCGCCCGAAACCGTAGGCATAGGTGGCATCGACCAAAGAGATGCCCGGACCGCTTTGGGCCGCCGCCAACAGCGAGCCGTCCCAGGCCCACCGTGCGAAAGGTGAGGTCCAGTTGGCGTCCTCGGGATTCGCACACCGATCGGCCGTATTGGGTTCGAGCATGGAACACGGCAAGTAGTTCAAGTCGTAATGACTGATGGTGGCATGAAGGGTCTGATTGGTCGCTGCCAACAAACTGGCGTATTGCTGGGTGGCCCAGGTGACCTCCGAGGTGTCGCCGATGGTCTTGGCGATGTAGATGTACGCGGCGAGTCCCAGCAACGCCTCGTAATCATCGGTGGTCCAATAGCCGTTGGTGTCGATGTCGTCGGTTGACTCCATGATCCCCGCCGGTCCGGTCCGATCGGCGGCGATGTCGTGGGCGGCTTCTTCGATACTTGGTTGCGAGGAGCCCATCGGCCCCTGTGCCGTGAAGTTCTGCTTGACGAACGCCACGTCACCGGTCTTCATCAAGTAGACGGCCCACGGCCACGGGTACGTCCATACGCCATCGACATATTGCAGCGGAGCATCCACGACGTTGCGCGCCTCGAGGAGCAACCCATGGGCGTCGCTGAAGTATCCCTGGGTGAAGAGATTGACGAGAATCCCGATCACATCGTGGCTGTACTCGTATTGGTAGCCGTTGACACCGGAGTGCAGCTCGTCGCCGCTGCGGGCGATCTGGGTATAAATGAAGCCGCTGCGATAGGCATCCTTGAGCGCCACATCGGGCACGCTGATCTGAGTGATAGAGGCCAACTGGTGGTTCCAGAACGCTCGCATGTGCGCGAAGTGTTCTTTGAAGCCCCCCGCGCCCGCCAATGCCGTGGCGCTCGGCCACGGGTAGTCGTTGCCGAAACGGTCCACGGCCACCACATAATCGTGGTCGACCGACCGATGTGCTTTGACAGCATTGGGGGCCTGGTCGAGCGGTATCAGCGCACCTGAGGCATCGGGGTTCGCCTCGACCAGGTGACTCGTGGTGTTGTCCACCGCCACGCGGGCATAGAGCGCCACATAGTCGTCTCCGCCGATCACGATCTTGTCGGCGAACTCGGTGATGGCGACGGTGGCCCCGGAATCATGAAAGGTGGTGATCTGAGCCGGGAGATAGCCGTCGGCGTCGGTCCACGTCGTCGTCGTGCCGTTGTAAAGGCCGAAGCCGTAATTCCTGTCGATTCCGTTTTGGACATAAAAGGTCCCGCCCAAACAGGTCACCACGCCTTGGTCGTTCCCCTCCCAACCAATCGCCGAGGCCGTGGCATAGGCGCCGGTAAAGGCTTCCGTACTCGTGTTGTACGTGCAGTCGTACTGCTTGGCCGGGCCGCCCCCGCTTGGACGGGGAACTGCGCTTGGGCTTCTCGAACAGGCGGACAGGATGGTCCCGATCCCAAGGAGGCTCAGCGACAAGCAGGCTGCCTTGTGCCAGAGACGCATCGGGATGATTCTGGCAGCTCGTCGCGGCCCCGGCTGGCCCCGCCTACGCAGGCAGGATGTAGCGGCGAACGGCGGCGGCAAAGCCTTCGTCGTCGTTGGTGCCTGTCGTCCGACCAGCCGCCTGCTGCACCTGAGGATCGGCGTTCCCCATGGCGATGCTCAAGCCGGAATGTTCGAACATCAAGATGTCGTTGGGCATGTCTCCGATGGTGGCGATCTCGTCGGTGCTGATGGAGTAGCGCTGGGCCAGGTACTTGGCCACCGAGCCCTTGTTGGCATCAGGATGGGTGACGTCGAGGTAGTAAGGCTGCGAGGCAGCCGCCGTGACATGATCACCAAACTGCTCGTGTGCGGCTGCCGCCGCCTTGGACACGGCGTCGTGGTCGTCGCTGACCCCCACGATCTTGGCGACACCGTCGGTCAGTCCATCGAAGCTCGTCATGACTTTGGGTGAGAACTTGACGGTCCATGCCTCGCGATCCACGTGGGGTCCATTTGGGTCCGGCACGTACCAGTCGGCGCCACGGTAGATCCACACAGTGAGGTCGAACGAGCTCATCAAGGTGGCGATGGGACGCACCAGGTCCTCGGGCACCACCTTCTGATCGAGGATATGCATGTCCCGGTCAACGATCACTCCCCCGTTGAACCCGGCGATGGGCGTCTGAAGATCGAGGGGCTCGAAAAGCATGGCCATACCTGCCGGCGGGCGCCCACTCGTGATGGCGAAAAGGATGTTGGCTTGGTGCAGGCGACGCACGGCGTCGATGGCATCGTCGGTCAGCACCTTCTCCGAAGTCACCAAGGTGCCGTCGACATCGGCGAGCATGAGCCGAATTGGCGACGACGTGTCACCTGATGACGCGCTGTCGCCTGGTGACGCGCTGTCGCCTGATGACGCGCTTGTCGCCTGGTGACGCGCTCGTCGCCTGATGACGCGCTGTCGCCTGGTGACGCGGTGTGGCTGGGTGACGCCGTGTCGCCGGCCATCTCAATCCTTGGCGGGAAGGTGCCAGCGATACGGTGCTGTGACGCGCCCGATCGACGCCGGTCCCCACGATCCCGGTGCATAGGGCTCGATGGGGGTGGGATGCTCCAACAACGGGGCGGAAACCTCCCACAGCCGCTCTACGGCCGCTGCGCTCGTGAACAAGGACTGGTCGTCCAACATGGCATCGTGCAAAAGGCGTTCGTAGCCTTCGAGGTCATGGGCGACATTGAAGGAGTCCTGGTAGCGAAAGACCATCTTGGCCTGTCCCAGCCGCATATCCGGGCCGGGTTCCTTGGCCAAGAAGCTCGCCGAGATTGATCCCGGATCGCTGAAATCGATCGTGATCTCGTTGTGTCGAGCCATTGACGTCGAATGGGCGTGCACGGGGAACATCCGCAGCGTCGTCTCGCGAAAGCCAATGGTGATCGTCTGACGGCCGGCCGCCAGAGCCTTGCCGGTGCGCAAGCAGAACGGGACGCCGGCCCAGCGCCAGTTCTCCACCTCGGCCCGAAGTGCCACAAAGGTCTCCGTACTCGAATTGGCAGCTACTCCGGGTTGGGCCAGGTACCCGTCATATTGGCCGCGCACCACGTGGGTGAGATCCACAGGTGCCATGGCGTCGAAGACTTTTTCCTTCTCATCTCGCAGCGACTTGGCGGACAAGGTGGTCGGAGGTTCCATGGCCACGAAACCGAGCACCTGGAACAGGTGGGTCACCACCATGTCGCGAAAGGCGCCCGTGCCGTCGTAGAACGCGCCGCGCCCTTCGATGGTCAAGGTCTCGGGCACATCGATCTGGACGTATTCGATGTGCTCCCGGTTCCAGATGGGCTCGAAGAGTCCGTTGGCGAAGCGGAACGCCAAGATGTTGTCCACCGACTCCTTGCCCAAGAAGTGATCGATACGAAAGATCCGAGACTCGTCGAACTCCGTGTGAATGGACGCGTCCAGAGCCTGGGCTGACGCCAGATCGGTGCCGAAAGGCTTTTCGACGATCACCTTGGCCCCCGCCGACAAACCTGACGAGCCGAGCGCTTTGACCACCGACTCGAAGGCCACCGGCGGTATGGCCAGATGGAACATGCGTTGGGGCTGGCCGCCGATGGCTTTTTCGGCCCTTTGCACCGCCTCGACCAGTTTCGAGGGGTCGCCGGGATCGGCGGGAGCAAAGAGCAAGAGCTCCTCAAAGGCGCTCCACGCCTTGGCGGTGGGCTTGATGGAGGCGAATTCGACGACGGCATCGTGGGCGTGCTTCTTGAAACCCTCCTCCGAAGGAGCCCCGGCCGGGGGTGCCGTACCCACGATGCGAAATCCCTCGGGCAGCAAACCGGCTCGAGCCATGTGGAACAAGCCGGGGAGCAACTTGCGCTTGGCCAGGTCTCCAGTGGCGCCGAAGAGGACGAGCACGTGGTTGGGGGGCACACGGCTGGGCCGGCGCGCCGCGGAGCGCGGGGGCGAACTCGTGCTCATGGTGACCTCACTTTGGGTATTGCCGAAACGATCGCAGGGTTGCGGTTGCGCGCCCTCGACGCTCCGGCCCATTGTGGGGCGCCATGGACGCCCACATAGAAGCAGAGATGCAGCTCGCCGCCCAAGCGGCAGCCGAGTTGGTCGAAGACGGCATGACTGTCGGGCTGGGCACGGGGAGAACGGTGACGTTCTTCTTGTCGGCCCTGGCCGCTCGGGCCTTGTCGTTGCGCTGCGTGGCCACCTCTCCGCGCACCGAGCAGGCCGCCACCGCCCTGGGCCTGCGCGTGGAGCCGTTTTCCGTGGACCGCCTGGACATCACCGTCGACGGCGCCGACCAGATCAGCCCCGAGGGGTGGTTGGTGAAAGGTGGAGGAGCGGCACACACGCGAGAAGCTCGTGGCCGTCACCGCCGATCGCTTCGTGGTGATCGCTGATTCCACCAAGCCGGTCCCGGCCCTGCACCCTCCCATCCCCCTGGAGCTCCTGGCCTTCGGCCTCGAGTCGACGATGGCTCGACTCGGTACTGTCGAGCGGCGCGACGTTCCTCTCAGTCCCGATGGCGGCGTCATCGCCGATTTCACCGGTGCCGTCGGGTCCCCGGCCGCTCTGGCCGCCATGCTGGACGCGACCCCGGGGGTCATCGAGCATGGCTTGTTCGCAGCCACAATGGTCTCGACGATCTTCGTCGGCCACGACGGGACGGTGGACCGGACCGACCTGCCCATTGGGTGACGGCGGTTCGTCACGACGGCATCGTGATCGTCACGACGGATCACGCTGCTGTGGCGTCGGCGAGGACCGTGGAGTGACGGGCCGCCACGCGGCCGGCGGGAATTGATGTGTCCCCGGCCAGCAACTTGGCCAAAGGATCGCGCTTGTCCTCGCCGCTGATGAGCCAGAGGATCTCCTCGGCGCGCGCCAGGGCCGGATACGTGAGGGTCATGCGCCGCAGGCCCTGGTACGGCTGGGTCACCGCCACCAACCTGTCGGTGACGTCGAGAACCGGGTCTCCCGGCACCAATGACGCGGTGTGCCCGTCGGGTCCTAAACCGAGATGGACGAGATCGAAACGAGCCGGGAGCAGCGCGCCATAGGCGCCCGCGGCGGCATCGAGGTCGGCGTCGTTCACCGACATGGCCGTCACCGTGGCCGCGGCCTGACCCAAGCTTTGACGGAGGTGGGTTAGATTGCGGTCAGGGTCTCCTTCGGGGGCGACGCGCTCGTCGACCTGGAAGATCTCCACGTCGGCCCACGGCATGTCTTGGTCCGTCAGCTCCGCGAACATCGCCCACGGCGTCTTACCGCCGCTGACGGCAAACGTGAAACGCCCCCGAGCTGCCACGGCCGCTCGCGCCGCGGCCGCTACGAATTCGGCGGCCTTGGCAGCTAAGGCGGACGCGTCAGGAAGGACGACGAGCTCGTGGTCCATGACTAGGTCGTCTTTTCGGCATGCCCGCCGAATTCGGAGCGAAGGGCGGACAGAATCTTGTCGGTGAAGTCTCCGTTGCCACGCGACTCAAAGCGCTCGTAGAGCGCGGCGGTGATGACCGACGCCGGTACGCCGAGGTCGATGGCGGCGTTGACGGTCCAGCGCCCTTCCCCGGAATCCGACACGCGACCGGCGAAGTCATCGAGGCCGGGGGACTTGGCGAACGCATCGGCGGTCAGGTCGACGAGCCACGATCCCACCACCGAACCTCTCCGCCATACCTCGGCGACTTCGCCCACATCGATGCTGTACCGATACACCTCGGGATCACGCAGCGGAGTGGTCTCGGCATCTGCCTCCGTCGGAGCAACCTTCCCGGCATCGGCGTGATGGATGATGCTCAGACCTTCAGCAATGGCCGCCATCATCCCGTACTCGATGCCGTTGTGGACCATCTTGACGAAGTGCCCGGCCCCATTGGGCCCACAATGCAGATAGCCCTGCTGGGCCGTACCGTCGCTGCGGGTGCGTCCCGGCGTTGGTGCGGCGCTTCCTTCGCCAGGCGCGATCGTCTTGAAGATGGGGTCGAGATGCTGGACCGGCCCGTCCTCCCCCCCGATCATGAGGCAATAGCCCCGCTCGAGGCCCCACACGCCGCCGCTGGTGCCGCAGTCCACGTAGTGGATGCCCTTGGTGGCCAGTTCCTTGGCTCGGGTGATGTCATCGCGGTAGTAGGAGTTGCCGCCGTCGATGACGATGTCACCCTCTTCCAGGAACTCCTCGAGCTGGTGCAGCGTGCTCTGGACGATGGCGGCGGGCACCATGATCCACATGGCCCGCGGCCGCTCCAGCTTGGCCACGAAGTCCTGAAGCGAGGTGGCCCCCGCTATCTGCTCGCCCTCGAGTGCCTGGACCGCCGCCGCGTTGACGTCGTAGACGACGCACCGATGGCCGTCGTTTGTGAGCCGGCGGACCAGGTTGGCACCCATGCGCCCGAGCCCGATCATGCCGAGTTGCATCGGCGTCTGCGTTGCCATGGATTTCTCCTCTGCTTCTATGCCTTCAGCGCCCGGTAACGGCGGATCAAGGCGTTGGTCGACGAGTCATGGGCAAGGGCGGGTTCAGTCGAGCTCTCGAGCTCGGGGATGATGGCCTTGGCCAACACCTTGCCCAGCTCCACGCCCCACTGGTCGAAGCTGTCGACGCCCCAGATGGTGCCTTGGGTGAACACGCTGTGCTCGTACAAGGCGACGAGGGCGCCGAGAAGGCGCGGCGTGAGCACCTCGGCCAGCAGCACGTTGGTCGGATGGTTGCCTTCCATGACCCGATGGGCCACCTCGTGCTCGGCCACACCCTCGTCGCGCACTTCCGCCTCGGTTTTCCCGAAGGCCAGAGCTTGCGCCTGGGCGAAAACATTCGAGGACAAGATGTCGTGATGGTCGCGTAACGGGTTCAGGGTCTTGCCGAACCCGATCAGATCGAGGGGGATGAGCTTGGTGCCCTGGTGGATGAGCTGGAAGAAGCTGTGCTGGCCGTTGGTGCACGGCTCTCCCCAGTAGACCGCTCCGGTCTGGTAGTCCACGGGCAGGCCTTGGAGGGTGACGTGCTTGCCGTTGGACTCCATGGTCAGCTGCTGTAAGTACGCCGGAAATCGCTTGAGGTACTGGTCATAGGGCATCACGCCGAACGACTGCGCGCCGAAGAAGTCTCCGTACCACACGGCCAGAAGGCCGAGGATTACGGGCAGATTCTCTTCGAGCGCAGCGGTGCGAAAGTGCTCGTCCATGTCGTGGAACCCGGCCAGCATTTCGTCGAAATTCTCGGGTCCCACCGCCAACATGGTGGACAGACCGATCGCACTGTCCATGGAGTAGCGCCCGCCGACCCAGTCCCAGAACCCGAACATGTTGGCGGTGTCGATGCCGAAGTCGGCCACACGCGACGCGTTGGTGGACACGGCCACGAAATGCTTGGCCACCGCTGACTCGTCTCCGAGCTGCCCCACTACCCAATTGCGGGCCGATGTGGCATTGGTGATGGTCTCCAGGGTGCCGAAGGTCTTGGAAGAGATGATGAAGAGGGTCTCGTCGGCCGACAGGTCGCGCGTGGCCTCGACAAAGTCGGTGGAGTCGACGTTGGAGACGAATCGGAACGTCATGTCACGCCGTGCGTAGTGGCGCAGGGCCTCGTAGGCCATGACCGGCCCCAGGTCAGATCCCCCGATGCCCACGTTGACGACGTTGCGGATGGGTTTGCCCGTGTGCCCACGCCACTGCCCTGACCGCACCCGTTCGGCGAAGGCCCCCATGGCGTCGAGCACGCCGTGCACTTGTTTGACGACGTCGACCCCGTCGACGATCAGTGAGGTCCCCCGGGGCATCCGCAGCGCCACATGGAGCACGGCCCGGTCCTCGGAGACGTTGATGTGCTCACCGCGAAACATCTGATCCCGGCGACCCGCCACGTCGACGTCCCGGGCCAACGCCATCAGGAGGGCGAGGGTTTCGTCGGTGATGCGGTTCTTCGAATAGTCGAGATAGATGCCGGCCGCCTCGGCACGGAGTCGCTCGCCGCGCCCCGGGTCCTGGGCGAAGAGCTCGCGCAGGTGCCTGGTCTCGATCTCGGCAAAATGCGACTCCAATGCCTTCCACGTGGGACGCGCCCTCAGCGGCGTTGCCGTCATGTCACGACACCTCCATCTTCGCCGCCACGTAGGCGACCCACGTGGTCACGAGCCCGATGCTAGGCGACCCCCTCGGCGTCCTCCGTGCAGTGCGCAGGTGGCCCGGAGCAGGACACAATGCACATGCACAAGACGAGGGAGGCCAACGATGGCACCAGGTCAGGTCGCAGACGGCGGCGCGGGCGTCGTCACCAAGTCGAGTCCTCGCTCCCATGGCGACACCGTCGATCGCCTGACCGAGCTCGTCGAAACCAAGGGCATGCGCCTCTTTGCCGTTATCGACCAGAGCGCCGAGGCGCGCCTCGTCGGCCTCGAGTTGCGCGACACCACCATGGTCATGTTCGGGAGCCCCGCCGCCGGGACCCCGGTGATGATGGCCTCACCGCTCGCCGCACTCGACCTGCCCCTGCGAGTCGTGGTGTGGAGCGACGGGAACCAGACCCAGGTCTCCTACGTCGACCCCGCCGTGCTCGCAGCCCGCTATGCCTTGACCCCGGCGCTGGCTTCCAACCTGGCCGGCATCAATGCGCTCACCGACGCCTTGGTCCAGAAGTAACCGCCGTAAGCTCGCCTCGGTGTCGGATCCCGTACGCGCCGAGGGCGCCTTGGAGGCCATGGCCCGTCGGGGAATGGTGATTGGCGACCAGCGCGTGGCGATGGGTGAAGCGGGCTATTACCCGCACCACAACCCCACCACCGGTCGGGTCCAGGTCCAGGTGCCGCTGGCTGATGCCCGGCAGATCGACCAGGCCGTGACATACGCGCACGAGGCACTGCCGATGTGGCGCAAACTTCCCGTGCTGGCCCGCGCCGCCATGTTGCATCGCCTGGCCGACCTCATCGCCGACCATGGCGAGGAATGTGACGTCCTGGGCGCCTTGGAGACCGGCACGCCGGCCAAGAAGCTCGGCAGCGCCTTCTTCGCTTCGCTGTGGACGCGCTACCAAGCTGGGTGGGTCGACCGCCTCGAAGGACAGACGGTGCCGGCGCTACTCGGGCGCGGCCTCGATTACGTCGTGCCCGAACCGATGGGGGTCGTGGGCGTCTTCGTGCCCTGGAACGGGTCCCTCATGGGCATGGGCATGTCGGCTGCGGCCGCGCTCGGCGGCCGGGAATACCGTGGTGGTGAAACCTCCCGAGCTGGCTCCCTTCGGAGCCCTGCGCTTCGCCGAGCTCGCCCTCGAAGCAGGCATTCCTCCCGGTGTGCTCAACGTCCTACCGGGCGGCGCCGTGGCGGGCCAAGCCCTGGCCGAACATGGCCTGGTCGACCTGCTGTGCTTCACCGGCGGCACCGATACCGCCACTGCTCTCATGCGGGCAGGGGCATCGACAGTGAAGCCCATGGTCCTCGAGCTGGGCGGCAAGTCGGCCAACATCATCTTTGACGACGCCGACCTCGACCGGGCCGTCCCCTTGGCCGCACAGGGGGCCCTTCTCCTCTCCGGACAGGGGTGCGCATTGCCCACCCGCCTCTTCGTCCATGACTCGGTCTATGACGAAGTCCTCCAACGTGTCGTGACCACCGTCGAGGCGGCCGTCGTCGGTGACCCGTTGGATGCGGACACCGATGTGGGACCGGTGATCACCGAGGCGGCGCTCGGCCGGATCGTCGGCGTCATCGAGCGGGCCCGGGCCCAAGGTGGTGGTCGGCTGCTCACCGGCGGCGCCCGGATCGGTGGAGAGCTCGCCGAGGGCTACTTCCTGGCACCCGCCGTCTTCGCCGAGGTGGATCATTCGAGCGAGCTCGCCCAAGAGGAGATCTTCGGCCCGGTGCTGTGCGTGTCGCGCTTCACCGACGAAGACGAAGTGGTGCGGCAGGCCAACGCCACACGCTATGGGCTCGCCGCGTACATCTTCACCAACGACATCACGCGCGCCCATCGCGTGGCGGGGCGCCTCGAAGCCGGCTCCGTCTCCATCAACGGGGCGCCGGGGCTCTCCCCCAATGCTCCATTCGGAGGAACCCGTCAAAGCGGCTTTGGCCGCCTTGGAGGGCGAGCCGGTATCGAGGAGTTCGTCCGCTGGAAGAACGTCTATGTGGCGCTGTAGGCCAATGCAACGCTCCGGGTCAATGTAAATACGCCTGGCCGCCGTCGACCATGAGCGTCGTGCCCGTGATGTAGTCACCATCGGGACCGCACAAGAACACGGCCGCCCTGCCGATGTCCTGCTCGGCGTCCCCCACGCGACGCAGCGGAATGGAATTCACGAATTTCTCGTAACGCTCCGGGAAGCGCTCCCCCCAACGCACGAACCCCTCCGAGCCTGCCAGCGGAATGATCACGTTGGCGCGGATGCCGTCAGGCCCCCACTCCATGGCGGCGGTACGAGTCATGGCTCGGATGGCCTCCTTGGACGCCACATACGCCGCGTAGAGCTGCGAGTCGGCTCGCAGCCCCATCCCCGTGGCCAAGTTGAGAATGACTCCGCCCCCGCGCAAGTGCGGGTGGCAGGCCTGCATGAAGCTGAACGTGGCCAGGGGGCCCGATCTCCAACTGGCATCCATGGCTTGGCGCGTCAGGTCCGTCAACGGCGCAATCGTCACTTCCTGGGCGTTGTTGACGAGAATGTCCACGGTGCCGAAGCGCGCCACGGTGGCATCGACAGCGCGGTGTATGTCCGCCTCTTCTTTGACGTCGGCAACCACAGCGCCACCCACCCCGCCACGGCGGTCGATCTCGGCCGCGGTGTCCTGCACCTTGGCGAGCGTGCGACCGGCTGACATCACCTGCGCCCCTTCGGCCGCGAGCGCCAAGGCGATGCCGCGCCCGACACCTTGTCCGGCCCCCGTCACCAAGGCCACTTTGCCCTGCAGCGTCCCCACGGCGTCGCCTCTAGTCCTCGGTCACCAGTCCGCCAGGAAGCCGCGTCAGCAGTTTCGGGCCGCCGTCGTCCACGAGCACGGTCTCCGATGCGAGATATCCGCCCGCGTGGCGCTCCCACACATAGCCCTGGATGCACAGGATCATCCCGGCTTCCAGAACGTCTTGTCGGGCGGCCTCGGGCCCGAAGACGTTCCCCGCCACCGGGGACTCCATGCCGAGCCCGACCCCGAAGACGACGGGAATCGGTGGACGCGGCTCACCCGAGTCGTCCCAGGCGTCGAGTAACTCGCCCACCGCAGCCCCGGGCCGACACATCTCGACAACGGCACTTACGGCGCGCCGCCAGCGTGTCTGTAGCGCGCCCAAGGCACCGGTGTCGCCCGAGGCGTGCGAGGCGCCCCGCGCCGGCGGCACGACAACGGTGCGCATGGCCGATCCTAGATAGCCGCTGTAGAGCACCTCGGCCCGTACGGCCACGAGATCGCCGGCTCGCAGAGCACGACCGGAGGGGCGAAGACGAAGTGGCGATTGCGCGCCCCGCCCGTGGCGGTCGTCGGCCTCGGTAGGGGTGGCGCAGACGAACGGCTCCGAGGCCAGGAGCACCGGGGAGAAACGAATGATCTCCTCGGCGAGCTGACCCTTCAACGCGTCTTCGCCGGCGCCGGGGACGATGGCCGGACAGGTCGCCGCCACGGCGCCTTCGGCGATGGCCAGGGCGGTGCGGAGACAGTGGACCTCACTGGCGAGGCGGACTCGTCGCACGCCATCGAGGAGCCGTTGCCCGTCGACGAACTCGGCTTGCGGGGCCAGCAGCGCCAAGAGCGCCATACCCGAGGGCGGGACTCCGTCCACACCCACGCGCCGCGACTCGGCCAGGCCTTCGATGCGCTGAAGCCCCTCCATGACGTGACGGGGATTCCAGGTGAGGCCCGTTAGGTTCTCGGTGGGCACCTCGGGGGGGATGCCGTCGCGCCACGTGCTGGCCTGCAAAGAGACCTGGCCGGTGCTGCGAACGAGCACGCACACCGGCGCCCACGGCGTCACCACGGCGCGCCACAACGACCGGTGCCCCACCACGTACTTGATGTTCGGGTACCGACCCAGTAGCAACGCGTCGACGTCGGCTTCGTCCATGGCCTCGATGATCCGGCGCCGGCGCTCGGCGCGCAGCACGGCGTAGTCGACACCGCCCCCGTCTTCGGTGACGGCCGTACCTAAGGGGCCGTACCGGCGGGGCCGCTGCGAGTCGGGGGGTGACGAGCTCACTCGAAGGGCCGGTTCGGGTACTGGCTGACCTTCTCGTACCCACTTTCGGTGACAAGGACGAGCTCCTCGCAGCGGTACCCCATGTGCCCGTCCTCCCAGGTGACTGGTTCGATGACCAGGGCCATGCCGGGCTCGAGCACGAACTGCTCGTCGAACTCCCGCCCGAGGTCCGATCCGATGCGCTGTGGCTCGCCTCCTTCGAGACCGAGAGTGTGGGCGAGGAAGTAATGATCGAGCCAGGGTTTCGACCCACCGTTGGCGGCGGTGGCCACGTCGACCAGCTCCGCCCCCGTGACACCGGGACGCACGTGGTCCAACACGGCGTCGGTGACCTCTTTCCAGCGGGTGAACAGCGCGCGTTGTGGTGGCGACGGCGGGCCCACCACCCACGTGCGGCCCACGTCTGAGGCATAGCCCTCGTAACTGGTCACACAGTCCGTCCAGATCACGTCCCCGTGACGCACGATGTGATCGTTGGTGACCAACGCGAACGGCACGTCGCCATTGGTGCTCCACGGTCCCTCGTCGATGCGAGGCGGCATGGCCTGAAAGACGGGGTCGAGGAAGTTTCCCGTGGCGCCCACCTCGAAAAGCCGGTGCAAGAAGATGGCGGTCATCTCGTTGGTGCGGAGTCCAGGCCGCAGCGCTTCCTCCACCGCCTCGTGCGCCGCCTCGCACATTGACCACGAGCGGCGCAGGCACTCGCGCTCGTCCGCCGTCTTGTGGAGGCGAGCCGCCGTCAGCACCCCCACCGCGCTCTTGAACTCGGCAGCGGGCAGCTGCGCCGGCAGCTCCTGCCACATGGCCACCGTGTAGTCATCGAAACCGATGCGAGCCGGGGCAGCGCCGGCGATGTCGTGGAGGTGACGCCCGAGCTCGGCCACCCCTTCGGACCGCTCCAGGGCCAGGGCGTCGTGCAGGTGATCGTCGGGGAGATCCGGCGGCGCCTCGAATGGATACGCGGTGAACAAGTGCGGCCACGGATCGCCATCCAGCACCACCGCCACCGGACGCAGCTGGAGGCTCTGGCCGTTGTCCGACAGCGGGGTCCACGCACCGGTGGCGTAGAGCACGCCACCCGAGGTGAGCAGCACCAAGGCGTCGAGGTTGCGTTGCGCCATGTGGGTCTGGAGCTTCTGCACCCGCTCCCGGCGCAACCGAAAAAGGTCAAGAGTCCCAGGACCGGGGGTGACCATCGACATGGGACGGTACCACCGGTGCGATCGAGGTCGGCTCGGCACGCACGCGGGTGCCTCCTACCATGGAGGGATGATGCGCTTCAGCGGCCAAGGAGCATTGGTGACCGGCGCCGGAGGGAGCATCGGGGCCGCCGTGGCGCGCCATCTCGCCGTGGAGGGTGCCGCGGTGACCTGCGCCGACATCGACGCCGACGCGGCCGAGCGCACCGCGCAGATCCTGCGTGAACTCGGCGCTGACGCGCTGAGCGTGCCCTGTGACGTGACCGACGAGGAGGACTGCCGCCGTGCCGTGGCTGTCGCCGCCGTCCGGTCCACCGCGGGATCGACGGGCACCACGGGAGCGACGGGCGCCACTGCGCCAGCGGGCCGCGGTCTGCACATCGTGGTCAACACGGCGGGCATCGGCGCCATGGGGCGCACCGAGACCGTCTCCACCGAGCATTGGCGGCGCGTCATCGACGTCAACCTCACGGGCACGTTCCTCGTGTGCCGTGAGGCCGTGGCGGAGCTGGTGAAGACCAAGGGTTGCATCGTGAACCTCTCTTCGGCCGGAGGGCTCAAACCCACCGCTTACAACGCCGCCTACTGCGCGTCCAAGGCGGCCGTGGTCATGTTGACCAAGACGTTGGCCGTCGAGCTGAGCGACCGGGGGGTGCGGGCCAATTGCGTGTGCCCAGGATCGGTAGACACCGCGTTCCTGCGTTCCTTCGTGCCTCCCGAGGATGCCAACATGCGGCTGCTGGCCCGCAATGCGGCGCTGTTGGGGCGGGTCGTCACCGTCGACGAGGTGGCAGAGGCGGTCTCGTACCTAGCGTCGGACGCGGCCGCTATGGTCACCGGGACTGCGTTGTGCATCGACGGAGGCTCCACCGCATGACTGACACGCTGATCTCCAAATCGGCTCGGGTTCACGCCGCCTTGGACCACCCCGTCATCGACGCCGACGGGCACACCACTGAGTACTTTCCGGCGCTCGTCGCCTACCTGGAGGCTGAGGGCGTGGACCTCTCCAGCCCGAGCTTGCTGCGCCTCGTACCGGCCATTTTCGGGCCCCCCGCCGAATGGTCGGCGCTCAGCCCACTCGAGCGCACTGAGCGACGGGTGACCCGTCCCCCGTGGTGGGGGGCACCGGCTCGCAATACCCGTGACCTCGCCACCTCGATGTTCCCCAAGCTCATGTACGAACGCCTCGACGAGATGGGCCTCGATTTCGCCGTGATCTACCCGAGCGTCGGTCTGGCCTTCATGCACCTCCCCGACGAAGTCGAGCGCCGCGCCACGTGTCGAGCGCTCAACCGTTACAACATCGAGGCCTTTGCCCCTCTGGCTGATCGCATGGCTCCTGTCGCCGCCATACCCATGCACACGCCACAAGAGGCGATCGAGGAGATCGAGCGCGCCGTGGATCAAGGGTTCAAGTCGGTGCTGTTGGCCGGCTACGTGCAGCGCCCCGTGGCGGCCATCGGTGACCGGGACCCCGACACCGGCCTTTACGCCCGCTGGCTCGATTTCTACGGGATCGACAGCGCTTATGACTACGACCCCGTGTGGGAGACATGCCAACGGCTGCGGCTGCCCGTCGCTTTTCACTCCGGGTCCATTGGCTGGGGCAGCCGGATGTCGGTGTCGAACTACATGTACAACCACATGGGCCATCTCGCCGAAGGCCAGCAATCCGTGGCGAAGTCGTTGTTCATGGGCGGGGTGACGCGCCGTTTCCCCGATCTGCGTTTCGCCTTTCTGGAGGGTGGGGTGGCGTGGGCCGCCACCCTCTACGTCGATCTGATCGGCCACTGGGAGAAACGCAACGTACGGGCCCTCGCTCACCTGGACCCCGCCGCCATCGACCGCGGCCAGTTCGCCGAGCTTCTGGCTCGCTACGGTCCGGCGACTTCGCCCAGTACCCAACGCATTGCTCGGCGCGCACCGATCGACCCGGCCGAGCGTGACGAGTGGGCCCCGTGCGGCATCGAACGGGCGCAGGACATCAAGGACCGCTTCGTCCCCGGCTTCTTCTTCGGCTGCGAGGCCGATGACCCCCTCGCCACCATGGCCTTCAACACCCGGGTCAATCCCTTCGGAGCCCGCCTCCAAGCCATGTTCGGATCGGACATCTCGCACTGGGATGTCCCCGACATGTCCGAGGTGCTGGAGGAAGCGTGGGAGCTGGTCGACCACGGCCTGTTCACTACGGCGGACTTTCGCGACTTCGTCTTCTGCAATCCGGTGCGGTTCCTCGCCGGCGCCAACCCCGACTACTTCCGTGACACGGTGGTGCATAGCGCCGTGGACCGCTTCCTGGCCGAAGGCTGACGGCGCCGGGAAGCTGGCCCGCCCAACCTCGTGCTCGACCTCACCATCACCGGCGCCTCGGTAGCCGACGGCACCGGGGCACCGCTGCGCCGGGCCGATGTCGCCATACGCGACGGCCGCATCGTGGCTGTCGGGTCGATCGACGAGCCGTCGCGTCGTGTCATTGATGCCGAGGGACAGGTGGTTGCGCCCGGCTTCATCGACATCCACACCCACTACGACGCCCAGCTGCTGTGGGACCCGGGGGCGAGCCCCTCCCCTCTCCATGGCGTGACCACCGTGATCGGCGGGAACTGCGGGTTCTCCATCGCCCCGCTCGATCCCTCCCAGGTCGACTACGTGCGGCGCATGATGGCGCGGGTCGAGGGGATTCCGGCGGAGGTCTTGGGAGCCGTCGCCTGGGACTGGACCACCTTCGGCCAGTACCTGGACCGTCTGGTGGGGTCGATCGCCGTCAACGCCGGCTTCCTGGTCGGCCACTCCACGGTGCGCCGGGTGGTGATGGGCGAGCGAGCCGTCGGGGAAACAGCCACCGACGAGGACATCGCCGCCATGGTCACGCTGGCGGGAGCATCGATGGACCAAGGGGCGTTGGGTTTGTCGTCGTCACTTGGCGAAGCGCACACCGACGGCGACGGTCGACCGGTGCCATCTCGCGCCGCCACCGCCGGGGAGATCCTGGCTTTGGCATCCGAGGTGAAGCGCCACGCGGGCACGACCTTGGAGTTCATCGCCGCCATGGGCGAGATCCCCGAGGAGCGGATCCGCCTCATGACGGACATGTCCTTGGCCGCCGATCGTCCCCTCAACTGGAACCTGCTCGGCAGCCTCTCACCCACCGAGATCGTCGAACAGCAGCTGTCTGCCACCGACTACGCGCGCCACAACGGCGCCGAGGTGGTGGCCTTGGCGCTCCCCGATGTGATGCGCATGCGGGCGAGCACCCTGTTCGACTCGCTGCCCGGTTGGCGAGATGTCGTCGGGCTCGATCCCGAAGCGCGGCGGGCGGCGGCGGCCGACCCGGCCGTGCGAGCCCAGCTCCGAGAGGCGGCGGCTCGGGTCGCGGCCGGCGGCCTCGGAGCCATGACGCGCCTCGATCTCCTCGAGGTCGCCCATCCTGGGACCGACGACGACAATGGCAACGGCGCTGACGATGGCGGTGGTGAGCTGGTGGGACGGACCATCACCGAGGTGGCCGAAGCCCGGCACGCCGATCCGCTCGACGTGCTCATCGACGTGGTGGCGGCCCGGCGCCTGCCCCTGACGTTGGTGTTCCCCACGCTGTTCCCGTCGCTGGGCACATCCGACGATGGGTGGCGCCGTCGCGTGGACGTCTGGAAGGACAGCCGCGTCGTTCTCGGTGGATCGGATGCGGGCGCCCATCTCGATCTCATGTGCCATGCCAACTACCCCACCGTCGTGCTCGGTGAGGTGGTGCGCCGGCGGGGCCTGTTGTCTCTCGTGGAGGCGGTCCACATGTGCAGCGACGTGCCCGCTCGCCTCTACGGACTGCGCGGGCGGGGCCGTATTGCCGAAGGATGGGTGGCCGACGTGGTGGTCTTCGACCCGAGCGCGGTGGCCAGCGAGGCACCTCGGCCCCGCTATGACCTCCCTGGTGGCGGCATGCGCCTGGTGGCGCAGTCCGTTGGGGTATCGCATGTGATCGTCAGCGGCACCGAGATTGTGGCGGGAACCGAGTTCACCGGCGCTACCCCCGGCACGGTGCTGCGATCGGGTCGCGACACCGACACGGTGACGGTGCCGGGCGCCACGGCATCAACCTCTTAACGCACCGCCGCCGGTTGCTTCGGTTCCAGGTGCCCGAGCAGCATGGCCACCGCGCAGAAAGAGCAGTAGCGATAGCCCACCACGGTTTGGCATGGCCTGACCGTGTGGTGGCGCTCGGGGCGGTAGTCCTCGCACGTTGCCCCCGCCAGTTCCTCGCTGCAATAAAACGGTGTTCCATCGGCGTGCACCACCAGATATCCGCTGCACAGTCCCATGTCGCCACCCCTTACCTCGTGCTTTCACTGTTGGAAGGAGTACCCGGGCGAGAACTTGCGGGTCCTGTGCACAACACACGCGCAACTACGCCCCGCTCTCACCGCAGGTCACCACAACGACACAACAATGGGTGGCCACCGTGCTGCGCCCTATAGGCGGGTCGTTGGGAGGCCGAAGCACGTAAGGATGCTCCGGGATACCGAGGTCCATGCCCCCCGCACCGAGACCCGTTGGATCTCGGTCGGGCACTCTCGCACGCCCGACGCCGCCAGCGCCGGGGCCCAGGCCGCCGGCCAGGCGTTGCAGGGTGCCGAAGCCAAGTTGCTGGTGGTCTTTAGCGCAGATTCCTATGACCCCCATGAGCTCTTGGCCGGCATTTGCTCCCAAGCACCCGGGGTTCCTCTGATCGGCTGCTCCACCGCCGGCGAGATCGCCACCGATGGGCCCAGTGACGCCGGCGTGGTGGTGGTGGCCCTGGGCGGTGAGGGGTTTTCGGTGGCCACGGCGGCCGAAGATGCCGGGCCGGGGCTGCGCGAGGCGGGAGCCACCGTCGCCCAGTGCGCCAACCTCGTCAAAGACCGCGCCCATCGGGTGCTGTTGCTGCTCGCCGACGGACTGGCCGGTGACCAACAAGAAGTGGTGAGAGGGGCCCATGGCGTGGTCGGGTCGGAGATCCCTCTCGTCGGTGGATGTGCGGGCGACGACCTGAAGATGCAGTCGACCACGCAGTTCCATGGCACCGACGTATTGACCAACGCCGTGGTGGCGGTGGCGCTCGGGTCCGACGCGCCTCTCGGTGTGGGCGTGCGCCACGGGTGGCAACGAGTGGGCTCACCCATGCTCGTCAGCGCCAGCAGCGCCAATCGCGTGCTCACCCTCGACGACGAGCCCGCCCTCGACGTCTACCTGCGCGGGCTGAACGCCCCGGAGGAAGCCGCCCATGACCCCGAGGCCTTCACTCGATTCGCGCTGACCCATCCCCTGGGCCTCCAGCGCCGCAGCGGAGAAGAGGTCCGCTTCGTGGCGGGAGCCGATTTCGACGATCGATCGCTGGTCTGCGTGGCGCACGTGCCGCAAGGCGGGCTGACTTGGTTCATGCAAGGCGACAGCGACTCGGTATTGGCCGCCACCGACGGCGCCTGCTCCGATGCCGTGAGCCAACTCATGGGGGCTGCTCCCATCGGATTCCTGGCCTTTGACTGCATCGCCCGACGCGGCGTCCTCGGAGACGCCGGCATCCAACAAGAAGTTGCACGAATCGCCGATCACGCCGCCGGCGCCCCTGTGGCCGGCTTCTACACCTACGGCGAGATCGCCCGGACCCGCGGCACCGGAGGGTTCCACAACCAGACCCTGGTGGTGCTGGCTCTGGCCTGACGCCATGGAAAGCGTAACGGCCTGGTCGTCCCAACAGCTTGCGGAGTTCGTGGCTTCGGTGTCCGTGTACACCGAGGAATCCGCCGCATTGCGAGGTACGGTCGAACGCGCCTCTGAGGCCTTCGAGGCCGAGGCGGTGGCCATCGTATGGAGTGGCGCCGTGGTCGCCAGCGTTGGTTTTCCCGCTGATCGAGTACCCGAAGCGCACCTGGTGGCCGCCGCGGCTCGCCACCAAGACACCGTGGAGGTTCCCGGTATCGGGTTGTGCCAAGTGGTGACCGCACCGCTCGATGTCAGTGGGCACGATGCGGCCGTGGTCCTGGCCCGGTCGGGCTCCGGATTCAGTCGCGAAGAAGTGAGCCTCTTGCGCGCCATGAATCGAGTCGTCTCGTTGACGATCAACAACCTGCGAGTGGTGGCATCACTGCGCGAACGCCAGACGCTGCTCGAGAAGCTGGCCGAGATCGAGCGGCTGATCTCGACGCGGGCCCCCATGGACGAGATCTTGGACGCCATCACCAAAGGGGTCTCCGAGATCATGGGCGACGAGATCGCCGCTTTGTACCTCATCGACCGCGACGATCCATCGCTTTTGACCATGGTGGCCGCCGCCGGCCTGGATGCTTTGGTCACTCCCCGCCTGACCAGTGGCCATGTCGGGCGGGGGGCATCGGGGCGCTCCATGGCGGAAAACGAGTTGGTGGTGATCGAGAGCTATACGTCCTCTCCCCATGCCACCGCCAAGGCCATCGCCTTGAACGTGCACGCCACGGTGGCCGCCCCCGTCCACGAACACGGACAGGTGATCGGTTCGCTGGCGGTGGCATCAAAGGTCCCGGGTCGCACCTTCAGCCAGAACGAATGCGACGTGCTGAAATCCTTCGCCGAGCACGCCAGCATGGCCGTGAGCGATGCTCGTACGGTGGCCGCCTTGCACGAGGCGGCCGACGACGCCTTGCACAAGGCCCTGCATGATCCGCTCACGGGGCTCTCGAACCGGACTCGCTTCCTCGATCGTCTCGACCATGCCCTGAGTGTCCGTCATCAGCCCGGCGTCGAAGTAGCCGTCTTGTACATCGATGTCGACGATTTCAAACTGGTCAACGACCGCTTCGGCCACGGCGCCGGCGATGGCTTGCTGGTGGAGGCGGCCGAGCGCGTGGTGGGAGCTGTCCGCTCCGGTGACACCGTGGCGCGTCTGGGTGGCGACGAGTTCGCCGTGCTCCTCGAGAACACCGGGGGCATCGGTGACGCGCAGAGAGGTGCAACTCGCATTCTCGACGCCTTCCGCGCTCCGTTTGTGCTCGGGCACACCGACTTGTCCGTCAATGCCAGCATCGGCATCGCCCTCGCCAGCACGGCCGGGATCTCGTCTGATGAAGTGCTGCGCAACGCCGACGTGGCCATGTATCGAGCCAAAAACTCCGGCAAGGGCTGTGCCGTCGTCTTCGAAGCCGGCATGTACGAGAGCCTCCTCGAACGCATCGAAATGGAAGCGGAGTTGCGCCGGGCCATCGATCGCGACGAGATCGAGGTCTATTTCCAGCCCATTGTCGATCTGGCCACCGAGGACGTCGTCGGGGTGGAGGCCTTGGCCCGCTGGTGGCACCCCACCCGGGGGTTCATCCCGCCATCGACGTTCATCCCGGTGGCCGAGGAAACAGGCATCATCGTCACCCTGGGGAGGCAGGTGCTCCTGCGGGCCTGCTCGTGGGTCGGCTCCTGGCAACAGCGCCACCCTGACGCGTCGCCCCTGTCGCTGAGCGTCAACGTGTCGGCTCGCCAGCTGCAACATCCCGACCTCGCCACCGACGTGGCGCAAGCGCTCATGACCGGCGGCCTCAACCCGGGATCGCTTGTGTTGGAGATCACCGAGAGCGTCCTCATCCAAGATACGGAGTGGGCCCTGGCCCGCCTGCAAGAACTCAAGGACATCGGCGTGCAGCTGGCGCTCGACGATTTCGGCACCGGCTATTCGTCGCTGAGCTACTTACGTCGCTTTCCGGTGGACCTGCTCAAGATCGACCGGTCGTTCGTCTCCGCACTGAGCACCGGCGAGGAGGTCCCGCTTATCATCGAGGCGATCATCGCCCTCGGCGATGCCCTGGGCCTCAAGAGCGTGGCCGAGGGCATCGAGGAACTCGACGAGCTGGCCGCCCTACGCTCCGTTGGTTGTCGATTCGGTCAAGGGTTTCACTTTGCCCGGCCCATGCCCGCCGACGACCTCGAGCTCTTCTTGGAAAGTTCCTGCCGGCGCGCCGCCTCGGCGGGCCGGGAGTTGGCCGTCAATCCTCTCAGCGAAAGCTGACGGCCCTCGCCGCTGTCCGGTCAGCCGGCCGGCATGCCCGGCTGGCTCGACCCGTAGACGGCGTTGAACGCCGTTTGCGCCCCGTCGGGCTCACCGGGCGTCGACACCTGCGCCCCATTTTGGATCATCACGCCGGCGTCGTTCTGATAGTTCAAGGCGGCCGTGGCGTACTTCGGGCTGCCGCTGCTCACGATGCCGGTCAGGATCCCCGCGTTGTCGAAGTCACCGGTATTGGTGGGGGGACTGAAGCTGTAGTGGGACAACGAGGCGATGGCACCATTGACCTCGGGCGCCTCCACCACCCACTCGGCGGACGATCCGGGTCCCGAATATCCCTGGTCGGTGGTGAAGCTCCAGCTTCGGGTGGTGTCCGAGATGGTGATCGACCAGATGTGCTCGGTGCCCCGACGGAAGCGCCCGCCGGTGGTGGTCGCCGTCTCATAGATGGCCGCGCTCATCCGGTCCCCCGGCGTCACCGGGTACTTGGTCGTCGAGATCTCCGTCTCGGCGGCGGGCAGGATCTCCCACCAGGCGTCGTAGTGAGCCGAGCCGCTGTAGTAGTCCTGCTCGGTCCCGGTCTGGATGAGGTCGCCGTCGTTGTAGCCGTCAACGCCGATCCACGTCGCCGAATAGGTGGTCGAGGAGGCCACCGCCACGGACGGCACCGTCCACGTCGAGGTGACGCCGGTGAAGCTACCGGTCTCGGCATACCCCGACCAGTTGGACGACGACCACGTGTCGCGCACGGCGCCGTGGAGGCCAGGGGCGTCCGTACCGACGGTGATGCGCGCCGCGTGGGTGATCACCGGCGCCGCCGCTGCTCCTGGCGACGCACCCAGTGCCCCCAGCGACAGGACTGACGCCATGGCTCCGGCCGGAAGAACGACTACCAGGGTTCGCATCCCCGCGTGCTTCATGATGACCTCCTCGACTGGCCGGATCGTAGCAACCCGGTGCCGATTTGGCGTGCGGCGCGTTGAGCTCGTTCGTCGGCTCACGTCCGCACCGAGGCGACATCAGGGCGTCAGATCGACAGGCATGGATTGCCCGGTGCTGAAGTACACGCTCACCGATGTCGACGCCACGCTGGCGAGGACGGGCCCGTAGCTCAGCGTCACCTGCGCACTCGAACCAGGAGAAAGGTGTACAACCGAACGATTGTTGTGATTGGCCGAGTCGGAGTCCACCACCACCCCCTGGCCGAAGCTGATCGGACAGAGCGACGACGGATAATCAGGAGCGACGCCGCAGGCCCCGGAGAATCCCGACTTCGATGCATCAGCGGCCGACATGACGAACTGGACGTCACCGGCCAGTCCGCTGGTCAGGTCGTCGAAGTCCGCGAGGCTCTCCGTGTCACTCGAGGAGTTCGTCACCGTCACGGTGTCCCGGAAGAATTGCTGACCAGGTGCCGCGCTCCATAAGAAACTCCCCACGTCGATGTAGGGCGCCGACATCACAAGGCCCGTCACCACGAGGAACTTCGCACCGGTGGCGTCGGAAATCGCCACTGATGGCAATGTGGTCGTCGTACTCGACGGTGATGTAGTGGGGGCCGGTGCACTCGTTGTCGACGACGAGGCGGCCGGGCCGGGACTGCCTCCGCAGCCGGCCAACGCCAGCGCCACCACGACCAGCACGCTACCGGTGGCGCCGGCCAGCGCACCTGGCCACCGGCCGCACCGAGCGCCATTGGTGGGGCCCACGATCATCAGGATGTGCCGCCGGAGCCGGAGACGAAGTGGTACGAGCCGGCGCCGACCCGCAAGACGGTCCGTCGGGCGCCTTTGGCAATGACGCCAACGCCCGGGGCTTTGTCGACGGGCACCCCACTCTCGGTCAGCGCGGGCTGTTGACGCCACGGGGACGTGCAGCGTCGCCGTCGCATTGGCCGGCACAGTGACGTCCAACTCGTAACTCCCCGCCGTCCCCGGTCGCCGCCACGACACCCCGATGGTGCCGCGCAGGGTCGGTACCGTGCCGTTGGCCCACTCCAGCACCGTCTTCGGAGGCGTCACGTCGAAGGTTGCGAACCCCGGGCTCGTCGGACGCACGCCCAGCAGGTATTGCTGAAGAGCGACGAGCACGTTCGAACCCCACCCGTGCGACATGCTGTCGCCGTTCATGTCCGATGGTTGCCACACCTCCCAGGTGAAGGTGGCCCCACGCGCCAAGATGTTGGCCCACCCGTTGTGGGTCGTGTCCGTCAACAGCGCCATGAGATCGTCCTCCCGACCGTTGTCGGCCAGGGCACGAAGGACATCGAGCGCCGTCTGGGGCTCGACACTCATACCGAGCGACGCCACATGGGCGGCGACGGCCTTCCGGTACTGGGACGGGACAATCGAGTACGTCAATGCGCAGGCGTTGGGGTCCTGGGTCGCCGATGACGTTGGCGATCCGTTCGACTGGATACCGTCCACGTAGATCCCGTCCGCGCGGGTGAGCGACGAGTTGATGGCATCGAGGAGGGATCGCTGCCGGCGACGCTGCTTGGAGACCTCGGACTTGGGGCGGCCGAGGACCGTGGCGATGTCGGCCACCCGACGAAACACGTTGTATGCCAACACGTTGATCCGCGTCGCCACTGGGAACGCATAGTCAGGCACTTCCGTCGACGGAAGCCGAGTCACCAGGCCCGTGGATGACACGATGGCTCGATTCACGTACTCCGCCACATTTTTCAGAACGGGGTACACGGCACCCAACACGGTGATGTCTCCCGTGTTCATCCAGTACTGCCAGACCCATTCGGGATAGATCTCGGTGTACTCGTTGATGTCTTCCGCACCGAGCCCGGTTGGGTAGATCTTGTTGACGGCACCGCTGGGCCAATACCGGGCCTGCGACGCCGCGAACTCCAGCAGTGATTTGCGCGTCAGGTTTTGCTCACCGAAGGCAACCATGGTCGTTTGGGACTCGTTGAATCCGTCCCACAGCCACGGCCCTTTCTCTCGCGTCGGGGTGTCGATGAATTGCTCCTGGGCGGTGAACAAGGCTGAGTGCCGACTCAACGCAAAGATGTCGTTGATGGTCGTGTTCGAGCAGCTGAAGGCGGCGGCGTTTTCATCGGGCACGATGGTGTGCCGTGTCAGGGCAACAAAATCCTCCGCCGTCAGTGCCTCTCCGGGGTCATCGACTTGAAAGTAACGAAACCCGAGAAAATCGAAGGGATGAAAGGTCTCGGTTCCCCCCCGCTGGATGTACGAATAGCTCATGTTCGTATGTTGCGTGCCGTGCTGGATCGAGACCTGGCCCGGCTCTCCCACGTAGAACCGGCCGGGTTGACCATCGAGCAGGTACCCCGCTCGCATGTTGATGAGCCGACCAGCGACACCGCTGTGAAATGTCACCGTTGGCACGGCCGCGTACACCTTGCCGAAATCGGCCACCATCGCTCCGGACGCGAGCGTCGTCACCGAGACGGCGCTGACCGGGGTCTCCGATATCCGGGTGCGGACCGATATGAGGCTCGTCCACGGTTTGGCTCCCGCCGGCCCGGCCACAGTGGCCGGCTGCCAGGCGCTGGCGTCGAAGCTCGGTGTGTCCCACCCCACTGGAATGGCGGGCCCGTCGATGTTCTCGGTGTAGTCGACCAGGTCCCCTTCGATGTCACGCTCGGTCCCCGGCAACCAGGCCCCCGCCAAGACGCTCCATGATCCGTCGGTGGTGATAAACTCCGCGGTGCCGTCCTCGTGCTGCACCGAGATCTGCGCAATGACTCCGGGAACCCCGGCCGGATGGCCTTTGGTCGGACCTTGCCAGTTGTAGAGCAACCCGGCTGCGTTCGGCGCCCCAGCCTGGAGCACGGCCGTCACATCGAGAGTCTCGTAGTACATGGCGTCCGGGTAGCTGTAGGCCTGGCCCTTGCCGACACGTGCGCCGTTGAAATACATCTCGTATTGCTGGTCCCCCGAGACGTAGGCGCGGGCCCGGACGATGGGTGATCCGCCGAGCGTGAAGACTTTGCGGGCGTAGGCGTACTGGTCCGGGGCGATCGCCACATCGACGGGCCGACTGATCCAACTGGCGTGCCAGTCGCCGTCTTGCAGACCCGTCTCGAATGTCCCCGCCGGGGCCAGAGGGCTGGGCGTGCCGTCTTGGTCCCACGTCTGCACTGTCCATTGGTAGGGCGTGTCCGACGCCAGAGGAGGACCGCCATAGGGGATGAAGCTCTGCGTGGAACTGGCCACCCGGCCCGTGTCCCACAGGGCGCTGGCGCTTCCCTTGTTCAGCCCGGTCAGCGGCGGCTTTGTCACCACGATCCGGTAAGCCTCTTGCACGGCGCCACGGCGGAGATCGTTGACCTGCCAACCGAAATGGATGTCGTAGGCGCTCAGTCCGATCGGCGCCGCCAGCCCGTCCACGGTCAGGGCATGGGGTGCCGATGCCGCGCCCCCCGTATCGGCCGGCTCGACGATCGAACTCTCAGACCCTGTGATGCGATCCGAGTCGAGGATCGCCGACGGACCCGAGGCGTTCGAGCCCCCCGGGGGTCGAAATGCCACAACACCGGCGGCACCGACGACACCACCTTTGAGCACTTGTCGCCGGCTGACCACGCCGTGCTGCGACCTGTCAACGACGTCCTCGGGCACCGGGCAGACACACTACGACGATTTGCGCCACGAGAAGCAGGGACTCGGGCCGGTCGTGGCACCTCTACCGGTACCATGTGATCAGCGTGTCGGCTCCTCGCAATCTTGCTCTCCGGCGGCCATCGTGACGGCGGTAGTGGCCCTTGTCCCGGACCTCATGGACCGTTCACGCCTGGAGGCGGCGGGTCGCGCTGTCGGCACATCCGTGGTTTTCGTCAATGATCCGTTAGAAGTGCCGGCCGCCGTTGCGTCGGGAGATGCATCGGTCGTCGTCGTTGACCTGTCCGCGCCCGGCGCCCTCGAGGCCCTGGCGCTAGCCGGAACCATGCGCACGATCGGGTTCTGCAGCCACGTCAATCGCGACCTGCTTCAGCGTGCCAAGGACGCCGGCTGCGACGAGGTCCTGGCTCGGTCTGTCATGTTCCGACATCTAGACGAGCTGTTGAGCGCCCGCCCCGGCTAAACACGACGCGCAATGATGCCGTCGTGACCGAGCGCCCATTACCTCCTCAGCGAGGCTGGCATCTCGAGCGGCTTGACCTTCCCTTGGACAACCGTCCGCATGACTCCTAATGAGATCTGCGATGACTCGCTGGGTGGGTCATCCACACCGTAACGCCCGCGTGCTGATACGACGCGGGCCCCAGAACGGCGTTAAGCAGTACCGCGACCGCCTGAGGATCATCGCCGCTCTGCTGCACCACTTGCGGGAAGAGCCCGATGAAAGACCGGACTGAGCCGGCTACTTCGTCAGCAGCATCCCGACGTTGTCGCCAAAAAGCCCGGAGGCTTGCTCGGGCGTGGTGCCACCGCGGGCGTAATCCTCGATCGGTGTTGCTGTTCCCTCGGAATGGGGATAGTCGCTACAACACATGTAGAGGTCATCGGATTTGGCGGCCAGGCGACCCGGCTGCTCGTAGGAGAACGACGACACGCGCACTTGGCGACGGAAGTACTCACTCGGACGCATGTCGATCGGTGACAACGCGGCACCGTTGAGTCTGGTGGTGAAATCCCAACCTCCATCGAGCATCATGAGGTACTGAGGTACCCAGACGGAGGACAGCTCGACGATCCCGATGTGCAACTCCGGGTAGCGGGCCAGGGTGCCATTGACGATGAGGTCGGTAATGGCAACCGCGGGCGGGACCCACAAGAAGACAGACTCGAGCACAGGCACGAAGCTCTCTTCGGGATCGGTGTAGAAGGCTTCATCGAGCAGGCGCGGTTGGTCGGCCACGTGGAACACCGGGGTCACCCCGTGGCGGACGAATGCCCTCCAGATGCGGTCATGGTTGGGGTGCGACAGTGGCCGCCCGTCCACAGCGGCGGGAGCGATCATGGCCAGGCGCACGCCGGCCGCTTCCAGCGCCACCAGTTGGTCTTCGAGCCACTCCGGATCGCGCATGGTCAGGTGCGCCACCGGGTGAAGGCGTGCCTTGCTGTCGGTGACCACCGTCGCGCACCAGCGGTTCCAGGCCCCCATGTTCGCCGTCAGCGCGGGGAGGCAATCAGATAGCCGGCGTTCCCACAACAACCCGAAGTTCGGGAACACCACCGCTTGGTCGAAACCCATGGCGGCGATGCGATCGGCCCGGGCCGCCGGTTCCCAATAGTCGGTAGGCAATGTCTCGTCGTAGGAGTACTCCGGGGGCAGGCCCTGCAGCTTCCTTTGGCGCTGGCGCCCCAACGTGGCCGTGTCGCCGGGAGCCTGCACGTCGGCGACATCGAGCGAACGGTCTCGCCATCTGAGCCACGGGTAACCCAGATCGTCGTCCACGATGGCGAGGGCTTCGTCTCGATAGGCGGGGTCGATGTAATCGGCCCACAGGGCGCGACTCTCATAGAGGTGCTGGTCCGAGTCGATGATCGTCACCACGCGTCCCTCCTCGGGACCGCCGCATTCCCCCACGGGCGGCGCATCCCACCTCAAGTCAGTATCGCCGATCGTCGCCGACGAGGTCAGAGATGTCGGACCGTGGTGGCCAGACCACCATTAGTGGTGGCGCTGGAGGGCTGGCTCTCGGCTGGACCGTCAGGGGCGACTGGCGCGCAAGGAGAACAGAGCCGGTAACGAATCGTGGGGTGCTCGCCACCAACCGGCGTCGTCCGACACCATCCAGGGCCGGACGCGTTCGGGGGCGGCCGGATGCTCATGGAGGAATTCGATGGTGAGCCCGGCGCTGATCAAGGCGCTGACAATGTCCCCGAGCGGGTGGTGCCACTGATACGAGCGGTGCGCCACCGTGGCCCCTGGTTGCGCGTAGGTGCCTGGGGACTTCCACTCCCCGGGCTGATCGACAGTGAAGTACGACTCCTCGAAGGCAGGTTGCGCCGTATCGGCGAAGGTCTGCATAACGGGGTGGAACTCCACGATGTAGAAGAAGCCACCGACACCCACGAAATGCGCCACCACTTCCGCCCACGCAGTGAGATCGGGAAGCCAGGCGAGGGCGCCGATGGATGTGAAGACGATGTCGAAGGTGGAATCGATCTGGTCCGGCGCGTCGTACAGATTGGCGCACTGGAAAGTGGCTTCGATACCGAGCTCAGCAGCCAGATCCCGGGCCACTTCGATCGATCTCGGTGACAAGTCACACCCCGTGACGCGGGCACCGCCATGGCGCGCCCACGACAGCGTGTCGAGCCCGAAATGACATTGCAGATGGAGCAGTGACTTGCCGGCCACGTCGCCCACCTCCAGCACCTCGATGGGGCGAAGCGACGACCGGCCCGCCTTGAACCCATCGACGTCGTAGAAGCTCGACGCCACGTGAATCGGCGTCAGCTCGTCCCACAACGCTCGATTCCCCTCGATCGGTTCCATCGGACTCCATCATCGTGCGACATCGGGGCGGTTGACCCCACCACAACCAGGTCCCGCCCTTGTGGACCCTGATCTCCGAATAAGTGCTGGTCACGGCGGTGGTGGCCGTGCTCACCCCAGCTCGCTTTAAGGCCGGGTGCGCAGATTCCGATATTGCTCCCATGACCGTCCGCGCCTCGCGCACCAGCCAGGCGCACACCCGCATCGTGACCGGCGCCGAGGAGATCGGCGCCCAGCCGTCCGACGCCGTACCCATCGGGGGGTCGAAGTCGACCCGCACCGATGAACCCCGGGGGGGCGGCGTCAGTCTCGAGCGACGCCAGCTTGCGCTGCGGATGGAGGAGCACGAGCTCGACGTGTGGACTCAGTGTGCCTCCGCCGCTTCGGGACTGTTCGGCAATCCCCTCGGTGTCGCCGTCGAACGTCGCGCTGCCCTTACCTTCGTTGCCCTCCGCGCCGCGGACCGTTCCACACTCAATCGGGTCTTGGCTCTCGGCGTGCGTGCGCCCGCACAGCTCGACGATGTCGACGCTATGTGCTCTTTCTACCGCGCCCATGGCCAGCAGAACTTCCGAGTCGAGGTGACACCGCTGGCTCGGCCCGCAATCCAGTTGGGCGAGTGGCTCGTGGAAAAAGGCCTGCATCGCGAGACAACGGAGACCTTCAAGGTGTGGCGCCCGATTGCCTCTCCCCCGCCGATTCCCGACAACATCGACGTGCGAAGGCTTGATCAGTCCCACACCAATGCGATCATGGCGTTGAATTTGGCGGCATGGGGGGCCTGGGACCGACCCGTCGTGGCGGCTTGGTTCGGCGCCACGGTAGGACGCAACAGCATCCACCATTACGGGGTTTTCGATGGCAATCGCCTCGTCGCCACCGGAGCCCTGTTCGTCGGCGATGGACTCGGCTGGGTCGGCTTCGACGCCACCCATCCCCGCTACCGAGGCCGAGGGCTACGCAAGGCGATCTCATCGGCTCGTATGGCAGACGCGGCCGACCAGGGTTGCCAGGTCATCCATGCCGAAAGTGCAGTCAAACCCACCCATCGGGCCATCGAAGATCGTTGGCAGATCCTCTATACGAAGATCCACTACGCATCGGCGAGCGCCGATCAATGGGCGGATTCCCCCGGCGAGGCAGTGGACCACCCTGTCGCCTCACCCACGCCAGCACCAAATCTTTCCAGGAGGAACGCGAGCTGACCGAGTCCCCGTACGACGACGGGTTGCATCGCCTGCACCGCGCCGATGTGGCGGGCGGGATCTTCTCGCACGCCCGCAGACTGCGGTGGTCAGCCCCACGCCTACAGGTCGAACGCGAAACACGCCTGCGCGAGCTGTTGGCGTGGGCCGCCGAACGTTCGCCCTTTCATGGCGAACGCCTCCGAGGAATCGACTTCACGCACTTCACCGAGGCGCAACTGAGCTCGCTGGCGCCGATGACCAAAGACGATCTCATGTCGGAGTTCGACTCGATCGTCACTGATCCGCAATTGACCCTCGATGTCGTAGAGCATCACGTTGCGCACACCCCGGATTCATATTTGTGCAACCGCTTCCGAGCCGTGACGTCATCGGGGTCGAGCGGGCGACGGGGCGTCTTTGTGTACGACTGGGGCGAGTGGACGACGTTGGCACTCATGCAGAGTCGGTCGCGCCTGGGAACACTCGACGAGACGTCTCGACCGTCGGGCCGGGCGACGGCCAGCCTTTTTGCCGGAGACGGGGCCCACCTCTCCAAGCAAGTTCGTTCCGTGCTCGACGACCCCGATGATCCCATGCACCACTTTCCGATGACGCTCCCGGTCGACGAGTTGGTCCGAGGCCTTAATGCGGTCCAACCGGAATTGGTCATGGGCTACCCATCCGCGCTCGAGTTGATCGTGCACGAGGCCCAGGAGGGCAGGCTGCGGATCGCCCCGACCCATATCGAGACCGGGGGCGAACTGCTCATGGAGACAACCCGAGCGGCCGTTCGAGAACTGTGGGGCGTCGAGATAGACGATTGCTGGGCCGTCGTCGAGGGAGCCTTTGCCTTCCCCTGTCGCGTTGGAATCTCCATGCACCTACCTGACGACCTCGTCATCGTGGAGCCGGTGGACCTCGACGGCCACCCCGTCTCGCCTGGCGAGCCGGCCGCCAAGATCTACCTCACTAATCTCTACAACCTCACCCAACCCCTTATTCGATTCGAGATCACCGACGGTCTGACCCTGCTCGACGACGCCTGCCTATGCGGCTCGGCACATCGGCGCATCTCCAACCTCACCGGCCGTGCCGACAACGTGTTCGAGTACGAACACAAGGTGAAGGTCCAGCCCATGGCTTTTCGATTGGAGTTCCATGAGCTACGCCATGTGGTCGAGTACCAGGTTCGTCAAACACCGCGGGGGGTGACGATCCGAGTGGTCACCGACCAACCCGAAGGCCTCGCACTGGTGCGAGACCTCGCCCTCCATACATTGCGGCGAGCGGGACTTGTCGATCCTGACGTCACCGTCGAGCCGGTGGCCCACCTTGAACGGCAAGACTCCGGCAAGCTCCGTCAGTTCGTCGCCCTGTCGCGATGACGCGGCGCCCGCGCAGCGCTACTGCGGGTCCAAGAACCTGTCAAACCAACCCAGGCTCCGGCCCCATGCATCGAGGGCCGAGGCCTGGTGGTACGAATCTCGCACGTCGCAGTGAAATCCGTGTCCTGCCTCGGGATACCGCACGATCTCGGCGGGCACGGGCGCGCCGACGACCGCGGCGCCCAGAGACTCCACCTGATCGACAGGTATGCCCTGGTCCAGATCACCAAAGAGACCGAGCCACGGCGTCTTGAGCTCGCCGGCCAAGTCGATGAGCGACGGAAACCCGAAACGTCCCTCTGTGACTCCACCGCCGTAGAAGGTCACCGCCGCGCCGATGGCACGCTGTGCCGCTACGACAAAGGCCACCGTGCCGCCCATGCAGAAACCAACCACTCCCGTCTGGGCCGCCTCGGTCCCCGTCGAGGCCAGGTAGTCCAGCGTGGCATCGAGATCGGCGAACAGGCCCGGCCCCGTCAACGCTTGGATGTGTGGCATCACGGCCGCGATGTCGGAATAGTCGACGATCGGGTCCCCGCTGCGGTGAAAGAGGTGGGGAGCCGCGGCTCGGTACCCCTCCGCCGCGAACCGTCGGCACACCGATTCGATGTGCTCGTTCACCCCGAAGGCCTCCTGCACCACGATCACCGCACCACGGACGGACCCCTCAGGTTCAGCCTCGTACATGGCCATGGTCCCGTCGTGGACGTCCAGTGTGACCGTTCTCGTCATCGCCACTCCCTGCTCGAGTCGGGCCCTGCTCGTGGCGGCGTCCCGGCGCGCCAGCCACAGAGCAATGTTGGGAACCCGTGGTGACACTTCCCCACACCCAGATGCACGAACCGTGATTAGTTACCTGTATCATATAACTATCTTCCGCAAGAGCTCGATCAGCGGGCTCGATCAGTGGGAATCGACCAGTGACGACCAAGACAACGACCAACCACACCACCCAAGACATTGCGTCGGCCCTGTTGTCGGTGGGCCGGGTCATGAACCAGGTCCGCGTACACGAGGCGCTATGCCGCCAGGCCGGCGTGGACCTTGACCGCGGTGGTGCGGCCCTTCTCTACAAGTTGCACGTTGACGGGGACAATGCCCGGCTGACGGATCTGGCTGAGCGCCTGGGCGTCGACTCCCCGACCGTTACCAGAAAGGTGCAGCAGCTCGAGCGCGCCGGCCTGTTGTCACGCGCCTCGGATCCTCATGATGCTCGGGCTTTCCGCTTGACGTTGACCAGCCAGGGCCGCAAGGCGATCGAGAGCCTGCTCTGGGCCCGCCAATGCTGGCTGGAAGATCACCTCCAGGGGTGGTCCAAAGCCGACCAGAAGGAGTTCGCTCGTTTGCTCCAGCTCTTTGTATCGACCATCGCGCTCGACGGTGAGACGCACCATGACCGTTGAGCTCGACCGGGTGGCGGAGCCGCCCGAGATGACCGAGGACGAACAGTCACGCGCCGAACATCGCCGCATCCTGGTGATCATGGGCGCACTCATGCTCGGCATGACCTTGGCGTCTCTCGATCAGACGATCGTGGCCACCGCCCTCCCCACTATCGCCGGCGACCTCCACGCGCTCAACCACGTGCAGTGGGTGGTCATTGCCTACCTGCTCACCTCGACGATCTCCACGCCTCTGTGGGGCAAGCTCGGCGACCTATTCGGTCGCAAGAAGCTTTTCCAAGGCGCCATCGTGATCTTTTTGGCTGGATCGATGATCGCCGGGCTGTCGCACTCATTGGTCGAGCTCACACTGTGCCGGGCCATCCAAGGAGTGGGAGCCGGCGGGCTCATGGTCGGTGCCCAGGCCATCACGGGCGACGTCATCAGCCCTCGTCAGCGCGGCCGCTACATGGGGTACTACGGGGCCGTATTCGCCATTACGAGCGTGGCAGGACCGCTCCTCGGAGGAGTGTTCACCCAAGATCTCTCATGGCGCTGGATCTTCTATATCAACCTGCCCATCGGCATCCTCGCCCTGATCGTGGTGGCCAGCAAGCTCCACATCCCGGCCAAGCGAACCGCACATGCCATCGATTACCTGGGCACGTCATTGCTGGCCGCCGCCGTCACGGCCGTCATCTTGCTCACCACGTGGGGAGGCACTACCTACCCGTGGGCATCGGGGGAGATCCTCGGCCTCGGTGCCGCCGCGCTGGCGCTTTTGGTCGTCTTCTGGTTCGTGGAGCGAAAAGCGGCCGAGCCGGTCATACCGCTCGAGTTGTTCCGGGTGCGGGTCTTCAACCTGTCGAGCGTGGTCGGCTTCGTCGTCGGTTTCATCATGTTCGGGGCGATCATCTACCTCCCGCTGTACCTCCAGACGGTCCATGGGGCCACCCCGACCAGTTCGGGGCTCCAACTCCTCCCCCTGGTGGCCGGCATGCTGATCACATTCATCTCGAGCGGTCGGCTCATCACCCGCTGGGGCCGCTACAAAGCCTTTCCGATCGCCGGCACCGCGGTTATGGCCATCGGCCTCTACCTCCTTACCTTGATGACCCCGGCTACGACGTTGGTCGAGACCTCCCTCGCCATGGCCGTCGTGGGCCTCGGGGTTGGTGGGGTCATGCAGGTCCTCGTGGTGGCCGTGCAAAACGCCGTTCCGTATCGCCAGTTGGGCACAGCGACCTCGTCGGCGACGTTTTTTCGATCGATTGGGGGCGCCTTTGGCGTGGCCTTGTTCGGCACCATCTACAGCACGCGCCTCTATGCCGAGATACCGAAGTACCTTCCCGCTTCGATCGCCCGCAAGCTCGTCGGGCACAACATCTCCCTGAACCCTGCCCAACTCGACGCCCTGCCGGCCCCTATCCGTCACGGATACGCCGAGGCGTTCAGCCACTCGCTCCAAACCGTGTTCCTCGTGGGCGTGCCCTTTTGCATCGTGGCGTTCATATTGACCTTGTTCATCAAAGAGGTACCGCTGCGCGATCACGCCCATATCGACACCACGACGACCGTGGAGAGCGCGGCTCTGTAGCTGTCCGAGGCCGCCTCTGTCCTGCTAGTCCATCGTCCAGCCGAAACGCTCTCGAACCTGCGCCACAGTCTCTTGGCGACGGCCTCCGGCGATCAGCTGGCGCAAAGCGACGCCCTCCCCGTAGAAATCAGAGTCGTCGACCCGGATGTCCAAGGCGCCCAGATATTCCACGAGCAGCGACCGATCGAAACGACACTTGATTCGACGGGCCAAGTAGCGATCGGCGTGCTCAAAGGGTTGCACGGTGCCCGAGGACTGCCAACGCCACCCCTCCTCTCGTCGGTGGGCCGAGATCACGCGCAAGTAGCCCAAAGGCGGAGCCCCGGTGGGGCCAAGCAGACCGAAACGAGTGGAACAGTGTCCCGGCCCAAAGAGGGGCACGTGGTGGGCCATGACACATTGGCAAGACAGCGTCCTGGTCAGATAAGGAGCCGCTCCGGTGGGATCACCGCCATCGATCCCGTTGTTGAGATAACAGGTCCACGGGCCACAGTCGATGAGCAGCTCCGTGGTCCAGGGCGCCTCCAAAGGATCGAGCGACTGCACTGAGCTCGGAAATCGCAGTGCGTCGTCGGTCTCGATGACCTGACCGAGGCTGTCGACGCGACACGCCGTCAGCGCGTCGCGCACTTCTGGGAGCGGGCGGTCCAAAAACGCAACAGCGAGGCCCAACGGTGAAAGCGAACCGCCGAGGAAGTATGCCGACATGACTCACATCTGCTGTGGGGGCGCGTCGAACAGAGCTACCCCGATCGATTCATTGCGCTTTTGTTGTCAAAAAGCGGCGTCTGTGTCGCACGCCCAGCGACGACGATACGCCAGTGAACGTGAGGAAAACAGCGTGGTACTACCTATTCCAAGCGACGATTGGACCTACATCAGGAAACGTCATCCCGGTTCGACGCGTGGCCCGGAGATCGCCCGTCGCTGCGACGATGCATCGAGGCGACACGATCGCGGCCGATGTCGACGAACTGCCCCACTGCTTCAACGGTGACAAGGCCATCTTGGATGAGTCGTCCTTCGCTGTGGACCCGACGACCGACCGTCTTGGTGACCCAGGTTTCGATCACCAGCGGTCGCCCAATCAGTGTCGGCTTCCGGAACCGAATGGCGAGCTCAGCTGTTGGTCCGGCCACATTTGCCACCACGCAGGCGGCCGCCAGCATCAAGTCGAACGCTCCTGCCAGTGCGGCGCCGTGCACGCAACCAGGCGCGCCCTCATAAAGGGGCCCGAAGGTTGCCGAGCCGATCGCCATGGGCGGGTCGAACTCCAAGGAGATAGGTGGTGCGACGGGGTTGCACGAACCGATGACCACATCAAAAGGCATCCAGGCGGCCATGGTGCCCACTGCCGGGCCTGACGATGATGCAGGGAACCGGCCCGGGGGGAGGGCATCGGGAGCGGGAACATGGCCCTGGAGCTCGTCGGCAAGAGCAGCCACCCGCTCGCACACGTCGTGCAGCACAGGTGGCGGCGCCGCCGAAGTGATGGCCATCGTCATGAGCCGGCGCAGCGCCACCGCCAACTCTTCACGACCTCCACCACTCCACACCCGTTGTCGGTCCGGGTCCGCCTCCTCCGCTTCTGGAGTCATTTCTGCGTCCAGAGGCCCCATCGCCCCCACGATACGGCCGCACACGTGACTCCGGAGTCGGTGCGGTGGGGCAACGGCCCAGGTCGGGGTCCATTTGGCCGGATGTTGGCGCCTGGATGCTCAACGAGGCGACCGATCGAGCCGATGCCTCTGAGCGATGGACACGGACCGGAACCTCTTCTCGGTTCCCAAAACACCCGGCTCGACGCACATCGAGGGCTACGCGGCCGTGCCGGCGCTTGCCCCCCTCGAACGCGACTTCAGACCCGGTGGACCACGCCATGCGCTGCGTCTGCCCACCGAGACGACCCTGCCGCGCCCCTCGGTCGGGGTTATCTCACGCCCGTCGACATCGCCTCCCGAAGTCAAACGCTCGGCCTTACGATCGACACCACGACACTCGCGCCGGCGGCGGATACCTCTTGGTGGCGTCCTGATGGGCGGTGCAGTGATGGCATCGGTGATCGCCGTCAGCCTCCACTCTGCACTCACCGATGCCAACCAGCCCGGTGGCGGACACACCCAGTCACCACTCGCCGCCGCACTCGTGGCGGGACCCGCGACTGCACTGCGCGACCTAGCACCGGGCCGGGCGCCCACGACGACCACGACGACCACGATTCCAGCGGTGGTGCCCACGACTGTGGCGACGACGGTTCCTACGACGGTGGCGACGACGGTTCCCCGCAACCCTGCTGCTCCGGTGCTGGCTCACGGTGTTGTCTCGAAGCCGGTAACGACGACGAGCGCCCCGGCCCGATCGTCCTCGGCGACAATGGGGATCCTCCCACCTGACAACCCGCCTGAGGCACCACTGTGGGGAAGTCCGAGTTTCCAAAGTGCGTGCCAAGGGGGAGGGAACTCCGCCGGATGCTTGAGTGAGGTCGAGCAAGCCGTCGCCAGTGCCCGCCGCGCCGACGGCGAAGAGATCGGACAGCTCCAGGTACCTTCGGACTTCCTTTCCCTCACCTCCGGCGAGCAGATATTCGTGCTCACCGATGCCGAACGCGTCGAGCGCGGGCTCGCCCCCATCGCCGGGCTGGTTGACGAACTCGACCAACAAGCCGCTTCGGCGGCCGGGGCCGACGCGGACCCGAGCCCGGGAACGATGCCTGCCGGTGTGACGCTGCGGGCGTGGAAGTCCAACTTTGCGGAGAGCGACGGCCCTCTCGCCACCGATTACCAGTGGATGTACGCGGATGGAGTCGGTGGGGAGAACGGCGCGTGCCAATCGGGGAACATGACGGGATGTTGGGCGCATCGCGACAACATCTTGTGGAACCTCACCTCGGCACAGCTCGGCGGGCAAACGCTCATCATGGGCGCCGCTCAAGCGCAGCCTTCGGGGACCTCCTATGTCAATGACGCCGAGCTCATTGAACTCGTCGTCGGCACCCCTACCTACGCCTACACCTGGGCCCAGGCCGTCGCCGCCGGCGCCGGTTGAGCTCGATCAGCTCCCCCCTGGCGGTCCCAGCTTTGCCAGTTTGTCGACGAGGTTCCTGAGAACTTCGTCCTGGGCTTGGAGATGGTCTTGGATCTTCACGGCCTCATGCATGACGGCATCGGCGTCGTTGTAGGTGGCCTCAGAGCGTTTGTCGGCAGCGGCGGCGAGCACGTTCTGACCCACGATGATCACTGACAACAGCACCAACTGGAGAAATGTCTGAGAGATCCACGACACCAACGTCACGGCATTGTGTGACTTGATGGCTTGGGGAAGGCTGATGAGGGCCAAGATGGCAAAGGCGTAGGCACACCACATGGTGCCGACGGCAGTGGTGATCTTGACCGCGAACCAAGCGTTGAAACGGGCCATCGCCGTGTCGTGGGGAAGTAGATCGGCGGTCTTCACGGGACCGGGGTCATCGCCTTCGAGACGCGCCTTGGTGCGGTGATGAGGGATGTACCGGTAAATCGGGATCTCAGACATCGGTGCGACTCCTTGGCCGATCGGTGACCCTGGGTGCGGGTCCGCCTGCGTAGTTGACCACGCCGACCCGACGCGCCGTCGGTCATCGCATCGACTGCGGCTCCGAGTCAGGAATGCATATCTTGGAGGTCGACGTCTCGAACGTGTTGACCAAAGGACCACTGGTGACCTTCGGGGTCTTCGACACCGTACGTTCGGTCTCCGTAGAACTGATCGGCGAGATCACGAAGAATGCGAGCGCCCTTGGCCGTGGCCCGCTCGTAGTGCTCGTCGACGTCATCGACGTAGACGTAGACGTAGACGAGCTGCGTGGCGCCACCCAGACGGCTGGGACCTCGGTAGTCACCACCGGGGTTCCCCAGCATCACCACGCCGGTGCCGAGATGGATCTCGGCGTGGAGAGCCTTGCCGTCGGGATCAGTCATGCGAACGTGCTCCGTGAAACCGAAGGTGTCGACGAGCCAGTCGACCGCCGCGTCGACGTCCTCATAGAGCAGATACGGCGTGATCTGGGGCATGCCCTCGGGCGGACTTTGGGCCACGGCCTCTCCTAGTTCTGCCCTTCCCCCGGCCTCACAATGACCACGGGGGAATCTTCTTGCCCAGCGCCGGAAGGGTGTCAAGAAGATCATCCGTCCTGCGTAGTCGCGTTCCGAGCTCGGCGATGATCTTGCGCGTCACCGACGGCACCAGATGGTAAAGGCTCATGAACTCCTGGCGCGACAAGACGAGCAGTCGCATGTTCGTCTGGGCCACGACGGTGGCGGTCCGCTTGCCACCGTCGAGCAAAGCCAGCTCGCCACAAAATGAACCGGGCCCCAAGGTGGCCAGGTCGACGCCCTTGCGCGAGGCGCGCGCCTTACCCTCGACGATGACGAAGAGCTCCATTCCCGGATCGTTGCGCTTCATCAGGACCTGACCGGCCTCTACCCGGTGCTCGGTAGTAAGCGAAGCGATGCGACCCAACTCGGTTGTATTGCACGCCGAGAAGAGATCGACGCGTCGGAGCAGCTCAACACGTTGGTTCTTGCGAAGGCGAAGCACGGCCATGAACGAGCCTCCTTTGGTCTAGGGCAACGGGTGAATACCTGTTGCGGGGCCCCGTGGCCCAAGCTTGCCTCAAACACGTCGTGCCCTGACGTAACAGTTGCCATCCACCGGTGACGCCAGGACGGGCGCTCCTCCCTTGCGGCCTTGTTGCTTGTACTTACTGATTGTTGTAGATGCCATCTAGCGGCCCCGGCGGTCGCCCGTAACATGAAAAGGCCCAGTTCCGTAGCCAGTTCGACAACCACAGCGAGGGAGCCGACGGTGGTCCCCCACGACCTCACGGTGTTTTTTCACCGCCAGCTCGGCCGTGCCGGCACGTTGATCGGGTTGCTGTTCGTCTCCATCCAGCTTCGCTACGACGAGATCCTTGGAACCACCGGCCAGACCCACAGTCGCGCCGTGGCCAACGCCGCCTTTACAGCCTTGGCCAACGCCTTGGCGGTCTCGTTGTGGGCACTCGTTCCTAACGTGAATCTCGGCTAACCGGCCGGCGTCGTCGCTCTCTTTTGTGTCTATTCGACTCTCAGATCGCATCTCAGGCAGGCCCGCCCGAAGGCGCTGTCGCTGAGCCTCTTGGGCTTCTCGCTCGGGGTCTACGTCTGTCAGGTCGTCATTTGCGTTTTGCTAGTCATCCATCCGCATGATCACAGCGACGTCGACATCCTTGCCTACGGCGTGTTTGCCGCTATGGCCGCCGGCTTGAGCCGCTGTTGGCGGCTCCTGCAATCCAATGAATCGGCGGCAGCGAGCCCTTGATTCGGCCGTGAGACGGGTCGCTCGTCACGCCCCCGGTGCTGTGGACCGATAGCCGCCCCCGACAACGGTGCGGGCGAGAATGCCAAGCGTGGCTCGCAGCGCGCCCTCCGAAATGATCGGAAATATCCCCTGGTACACCGGGTTGATGGAGGACCAGTCGTAGTACGAGGTGACCAGCGTCCCACTGTCTTGTGGCTCGAGGAGATAGCCGTAGACGTGGCCGATGGGCGGATCGAGTTGACCGAAGATCGTCCACGCGATCTCACGATCAGGTACGAGCTTCACGATCGACACCGTCACGTCGTAGAGCCCCATGGGGAAATCGTTGAGGGCCTCGCGGTCCATGTGCACGACGAAGGTGTCACCCACCGCTGTGACAGCCGCCCCGTCGGCATCCATCAGCATGCCCGAGCTGTCGATGGCCACATGCCCGTGAGGATCGCTGAGCAACCGGAAGATCGGGGCCGCCTCGGCGGCAATGGTTCGCTGTACCTCGATGCGTTCTTCGCTCATGCTCGTCTCCTGTCCTGGACGCGTCGACCCACGGTCGGTGGCCTTGTCTAGCTGAGGATGTCCTTACGCCCAAACCACCACCATCCGATACCGAGGAACACGACCACATACGGCACCTGCAAGATGACGCCCCGAAGGAGGACCGAGCCCTGGTTGGCCTGGAAGAACAAGGCCTGCCACGCGTTGAGGTAGTGGGTGGGAAAGAGGTAGCTGATGCCGTTGAGAGGGGCGATGTTGTTGAGGATCTGCGACACCACGCCAAGCCCGACTCCCCCGGCCACGGCCCCGATGGGCTTGTTGGTCATGGTCGACAACATGAAGGCGAGCGCGATGTAGGCGCCTTGGCTCCATGCCACGAACAGCGCCCCAATGGCGAGGCGGCCGATGGCGCCGGCGGCGGAGAGCGACACCATGGTGGGCGTCTGCACCGAGTGCCAGCCGAAGGCCAAGGTGCCCACCACCAAACCGACGACGGGAACGACGAAGGTAGCGATGACCGACAAGGCGACGGCCACGGTCAACTTGGCGGCCAGCAAACGACCCCGACCCACGGGCCGCACCAGCAAGTAGCGCAACGTTCCCCAGTCGGCCTCACCGGCCACGGTCTCCCCCGCGAACAAAGACACCACCACGACGAGGAGGAACACGCTGACGGCGGTGAGGGACTCTATCGACAGGTTGATCCCCGACGACGACGCCAGATCGGTGAAGTTGGGGGCGCCTGCTTGGGAGGGATGGGCCTTCAGCGCCGCCGCCAGGATGATCGGGATGAGGGCGACGAGGCCCATGCCGACGTACGTGCGTACCCGCCACACCTGCTTGCGCGCCTCGACCGTGATCACTGGTCGCCTGCATCGCTGAGGAGCCCAATGAATGCGTCCTCGAGCCGGTGGCGTGCCGTAATGGTCTCCACGCCCACCTCGGCGTGCACCAGGGCGGCCACGACGTCTTTGCGCGCCAGCCCTTCGAGCTCGAGCGATATGCCGCTGACGTGGACGTGACAGGACCGAACGCCTGGCATGTCGCCGAGGACGGCGCAGGCACGCGCTACGTCATCGACCTCCAAGGAGACCGTGGTGGCGGCCCCGACCAGCTCGGCAACCGCCCCGTGCGCCACCAGACGCCCATGGTTCACGACGGCGACGTGATCACAAAGCTGCTCCACCTCGCTCAGAAGATGGCTGGACAACAACACCGTCGTGCCGCCTGCCGCAGCCTCTCGGATCACCCCTCGCACGTCGCGTGTTTGCTGGGGGTCGAGCCCGTTGGTGGGCTCGTCGAGGATGAGCAGATCGGGGTGCCCGAGAAGTGCTTGAGCCAGTCCCAGCCTCTGGCGCATGCCCTGCGAATACGTCTTGAACTTCCTGTCGATGGCACTGCCTAAGGCGGCCAACTCGAGAGCCCGGTCAATGTTCGACTCCGACATGGAAGCCCCTCCGGCCCGCCAGAACAGCTCCAGATTGCGGCGTCCTGACAGGTGGGGGACGAAGCCCGGCGAATCGACCAGGACGCCGACGCGTCGCAGCACCCGAGCACCGGATCTCACCACCTCGCCGAACAGGCGAACCTGGCCGCTGCTGGGGTGGATCAGTCCCACCAGCATGCGCATGGTGGTCGTCTTGCCGGCTCCATTCGGACCGAGCATCCCGAAGACGCTGCCGGGTTCGACCGTCAAGTTGAGCTGATCGACGGCCAGCACGTCACGGCTGTAGCGCTTGGTCAGGTCCTCGATGACGATGGGGCTTTGCGACACCGCTCTCCCGTTTCGCGGTCGATCCACCTCGCGACCCGCCTCCGGGACACTAGCGAGCGGGGCAGGCCCAATCCATGGCGCCGCCCTGCGACGTCGGCGCAGCACCTGGCACCCACCAGTAAGGTCGGAGCGTGACAGAAGGCAATCCGATTCCTGCCGACGTCCCCCTTTCCCACCTGCCACAACAGGAAAAATCGAAACGCGCCGGCAGCTTTGGTGGCGTGGCCACCCACTACGAGCGCTTCCGCCCCGGGCCGCCGACAGCGTCAGTGGACTGGATCCTTCCCGAGCACGTGCACCGTATCGTCGATCTCGGAGCCGGCACCGGGGCCTTGTCGAGGCTCCTTGTCGACAGGGCCGATCATGTCGTAGCCGTCGAGCCCGACGACCGTATGCGCTCAGTTCTGGTCGAAGAAGTTCCCGGCGTGGAAACCGTGACAGGGCGAGGCGAATCGATCCCGCTCCCCGACGGGAGCGCCGATGCCGTGCTGGCGTCTTCGTCGTGGCACTGGATGGACCCGGTCCCCACCCTTCACGAGGTGGCTCGGGTGCTTGGGCCGGGTGGGACCCTCGGCGTGGTGTGGTCCGGACCGGATCCCGAAGGTCCTTTCGTGGTTCAGGCCCGAGCGCTCATGACGGGACAAGGGGGCGGATCCGGCGCGCCAACACCGGGCTCCTCCGCGCCGGCCAATGAGTTCGCGGGCTTGATCATGGGTGACGTGGACCGGCCCGCGTCGATTCTCGAGATCCCGCCCGGTGTTCCCTTTGACCAGCCCGAGCGTCGGGTCTTCACGTGGGATGTCGCTCTCACCGCCGATGATCTCATCGGGTTGTTGGGCACTTTCAGTTGGATCATCACCATGGCCGCACAGACACGTGCCGCCGTGCTCGCGGAGGCGCGCCGGCTCTTGCGGGAGCTGCTCGGCGTTGAAGGTGACGTCACCGTCGACGTGGCCTTTCGCGCCGAAGGCTGGCGGACGCACCGGCACGGCTGAATCAGGAGAGGTGATTCAGTGCCGTCTGTGTCAATTTTGCATTCATCCACGAGGCCTTCGACAAGGGCCCAGACACACACCCCGAGGACCACGACGACACCGACACCAAGTAGAGCGAACCTTCAGCTACGGGCGTTTCTGCGGCTAGGTCCCGTCTGCGCCCTGAGGCGACACCCGGCGACGGTTCGTCTGACTCGTCACATCGCCTTTGTGAAGTCCGACCAGCCCCGACCCGATCCTGAAGTGTTCGTGACCTGCCCGTGCGGCAGGCGTTCCGTGCCCAATCCCTAGGTTGGGATTGCCATACCGCCCATCTCCCGAACCGCCGCTCCCGTCGGGCAACACACTGCTCAGGTAAGGCGGAACGTGAAGGACTCGACCGTCCATCCGTCTTTCGTCAGGTCGTCATGAGCCCGCACCTCCCAGGAGAACCCGCTCTCACCCATGAGGCGCTGAAGGTGCCCGAGGTCACCTGAGGTGCCGAAGAAAAACCAGCGCCCTCCCCTGAGTCCTCCGAAGAACCGCTTCATGGCTCCGTAGTCTTCGTCGCTCATCGCCGATTCGAAAGGTGGCGGGACTCTCTCCACGGTGCGCGTCGATCAGAGACGTCGCCACGGAAGGGACGATTACCCCCACGCCGGCGGCCGCGGCAGGCCGTCACGCCACAACCGTCCATACAGCCATGCCAATTCATCGACGGGCGCGTCGAAGCTCGGCATGCCCGTGGCCGGTGTCAATCTCGGCCACAGGCGTTCGCGGGTCCGAGGGAGCCACTCCATCACGAAGTCCTCGGGCCAGTCCGTATACGACACCCCGACGTCGAGATCGACGAGATGCACTTCCACTTCTTGCCAACGACGTGAAGGCAGCTCGAACAAGAAACGTGTCTGGCCGCTGGAGTCCCGTGACCTGCCCAACCAAGCCGCCGCGGCGATGCTGCGCCACGCTCGGTCAAGGGCGAGCGCCGACGTCCGCACGTCTTCAAGCAGTTCCGCCGCAGCGCGGCGCGACCCCCGCTCGATCTCCTCCTCTCGACCCTCCGCTCCCCCTTCGTACTGATCGATCACTTCGCCGCGCACAGCCGCCTCGACACGTCGGACGTGACTGTCGCAGTTCCGAGCCAGATGGGTCAGCACATGTCCGACGGACCACCCGGGCAATCTCGTGGCGCGTCGGGCGTGATCGTCGGTCAGCGCCTCGATGGCCACCAACATTCGCCCGTTGGCGTCGGTGACTCTGGCCATGTCGGATTCAGGAACGACGATGGCTCCACGCTACCGAATCACCCCGTGGACACCCGTGGCTGGAATCACTTTCACGCTCGGGTGTCGAGAACAGCGGGTACTCGGGCTCATGGCCAAGAGTCAGGACTCGATTCCCCACCCGCGACCGGCCCCACTACCGTTGAGCCCATGGCCGGGACCCTCGATCGCCGTGTGCTGCTGCGCTATCGCGTCATGGCCTATACGACCGCCGTGCTGCTCATCGTGCTCGTCTTCGTGGGGATCCCGCTGCAGATCTGGGACCACCAATTGCTGGTGGTCAAGGTGGTGGGGACCCTGCACGGCTACCTCTACATCGTGTACCTGATCGTCGCCTTCGATTTCACCCGCAAGATGCGGGTCCCACTTCCCTTCATGATCCTGGTGCTTTTGGCCGGCACGGTGCCTTTCGCCGCCATCGTGGCGGAGCGGCTCCTCACCCGGCGCTACAACACGGTTGTGGCCGTGGCACCCCCTCCCACGGCGGCGCACGCACCAGAGCCATGACGACATTCCCCGCGTCCGGCATCCCGGGCGAGGACCAACCCCGGTCTGTCAGCTGGTGGACAAAGCGCGCCGTGATCGCCCACATCGCCCTGGTGATCTGGGTGCCGGGATGCGCGGTAGCGGCCTGGTGGCAGGTGGGGATCGCGCTCGGGGGCGACAGCCTGGGATGGGTCTACTCCGTCATGTGGCCGTGCTTCGCCGTGTTCGGCATCATCTTTTGGTGGTACCTGGTCCATGACGATCCCGACTCCCTCGGTGCCCGCGGCCTGCGCCGCGCCCAGGAGGCCGGTGGCGGCGGCCCGGTGGCGGGTTCGATAGCGGCGGTTACCAGCCCGTCTCACGATGCGAAGGGTGGCGCCCCCTCCCCGCTGACGAAGGGGGCCGATCCGCACGATGGCGAGGATTCCGGCGATGCGGAGCTGGCTGCGTACAACGCCTATCTGGCCTCGTTGGCCGAGCAGCCCAAGAGCTGGCGGCGCCCATGACAGCCCATCCTCGCGCCCGATAGGTTCAGCCCGTGACCCAGCTCTACGGCACCTTCATCGGTCGCTGGTACGTCACCGCCCTCGGTGCCACGTTCCTGTGGCGGGCATCGCGCCACCTCGGCTGGCGTAAGACCATCGTGTACTCGGCCATTGCGCTCGGAGTTGGCATCGTGGCCGAGAACGGGTCCGTGCACTTCGGCTTTCCGTACACGACCTACGCCTTCAACGCCGCCCTGCGCAAGAAGGAGATCTTCGTGGGCGACGTACCGCTCATGGTGCCGATGTCCTATACGTTTCTCGGCTACTTCGGCTTTGCGGCCGGACGGATGGTGGCCAGTGGCCCCCGGCACACTCGGGCACGGCGCCCCTGGCAGGAATTCCTTCTCGCTCTCATTTTGACCGTGTGGGCACTGTGGATCATCGACCCCGTGTCGCGCCTCGGTTCGCGATGGTTCCTCGGTGACGTCTTTCATTACCGAGGCCCGGGGTTCTGGTTCGGTCTGCCCCTGGCCAGCCAAGCCGGCTTCACCTTGACGGCAGGTGTACTGATATCGGTGCTCATGTGGCTCACCCGTCATGAGCCCGATCGGCCCGTGGCCCACTGGCGAGATCATCCCCACCTGGTGGCGTTGATCACGTACAACGTCGAGGTGGTGTGGTTGGCGGTGGTCGCCTTTGTGCTGGGCGCCGACGAGATCGGTGGTGCCGCCGTGCTCATCTGGATCCCCGCCCTGGCCCTGACCACTGTCATGTGGAGCAACATGAACCTCATCGGCAACGCCCCTGCCCAAAGCGACATGGCCCACACAGCCAGATCGGGTGAATCCTCATGAGTGTCGACGCCACGCCGGCCATCGGCGATCCGGAGTTCTTCGCCGGCGACCCGTATCCGGTCCTCGCTGATCTCCGCCAACGCTGTCCCGTCGACTGGCGCCACGACGATGGGTATTGGGTGGTGACGAAGCACGCTGACATCCAAGCCATGAGCCGCGATCCGCAACGGTTCTGCTCGAGTCAGGGCGTGTTGCTCGCTGATCGAGACCGGCAGGTAGCGTCGGATGAGTCGCTGCTCTACCTCGACCCCCCCGGGCATGCCAAGTACCGCCAGCTGGTCAGCCGGGCATTCACCCCGAGACGGGTGGCGGCTTTGGAGCCTCGCCTGCGAGAGCTCACCGTGGCGCTGTTGGATCGCATCGACCCCGAACATCCGGTCGACGTGGTGAAAGCGGTGACCGCTCCCCTGCCTCTGGCCGTGATCTCCGAGCTGCTTGGTCTACCCCCCGAAGACGCCGAGGACTTCCAGCGGTGGTCGGACGCCATCATGGAAGCAGCCACCTCCCTCAATGACGAAAACGCCGCGCTGGCACTCGAGCTCTTCGTCTACCTCGAAGGACAGCTCGAAGCCCACCGCGCCGATCCCCGCGACGATTTGCTCGGGGCGCTCCTCGTCGCCGAAGTCGACGGTGAGCACCTTTCCCAGCAAGAGCTCCTGGGTTTCTGCATGACCCTTTTGGTGGCCGGCAACGAGACGACTCGTTCACTCATGTCAGGTGGCGTCGTCGCTCTGGCCGAGCACCCCGACCAACGGGCCCGCCTCGTGGCCTACCCCGAACTCATGGCCAGTGCCGTAGAAGAGATGTTGCGTTGGGTGACTCCGATCATGGCCATGGCGCGCACCACCACCGAGCCGGTGCAGATCGGCGCCACCGACGTCGGGTCGGGGGAATATGTCCTCATGGTGTACGGCGCCGGCAATCGTGACGAAGACGTCTTTGCTCCTGACGCCGATCGATTCGACGTGAGACGGGTGCCGAACCCTCATCTGTCGTTTGGATTCGGGGAGCACTTCTGCATCGGCGCCGGACTGGCTCGACTCGAAGCCAGGGTCTTTTTCTCCGAGCTTCTGGCCCGCTGGCCCCACTACGAGCTGGCCGGCGACATCGACCGTCGCCCCTCGACGCTCTTTCGTCAGTTCGGCTCCGTCCCAGTCATCTTCGAGCCGCCTTCATAACGAAAGCGGGGCCCCAGCAGAAGCGTCAGGGGGACGCCGACCGAGCCGCCCACCATGGGGAGAGGTCGAGCCCCGGGTAACGGCGGCCCACCCCGGCCAGCGTCTCGTCGGTCCAAAAACGATGGCCGGGAGCCGGGAAGCCCAAGACGGCCAGCTGCCTGGGCGTGGCACCTTGGACAAAGGAGTGCCACTCGGGCGCGAAGCCCTTGAAGGGCCACGCTTGGTACCCGCCCCATTCCATGCCGGCGTCTTTGTACGACACGTGCAGCATGAAACGGGCCCGGCTGGGCTCGGTGAAATCGACGGAGCGGTGGTACACGTCGGGGCGGTACACGACGATCGAGCCCGCCGGCGCCGACGCGTCGGAAGGGTCGTCATAAAGCGCCCCGTAGTCGGCCACATTCAACGTGTGCTCCTCCACAGGCACAAGACTCGTGCGCCGGCGCGACACGAATCGCGTGGCACCGTTGTCAGACCTGACGTCATTGAGGTAGATGAACGTCTCCATCTGGTGGTAGCCCGGTTCCGGGCGAGGCACGGTCAGCGTGTGGTTCGGATAGTCGACATGGAGCAGCTTGTTGTAATCCGAAGGCTGGCCCGCGTACTTAGCGCTGACGATGGCCAGGTACATCCGGACGTCGTGGGCTCCGAGCAAGGTCTGGGCCAGATCGATCATGACGTCGCTCACCACCAAAGCATTCAACGACCGGCTGCGAAACGGGAACTCCGGCCACAACGCGTCCCACGTCCGCCACTTGTCGAGGGTGGCGTCCGCACCCGCCATCTCCTCGGCACTCGGAAACATCTTGGTGAGGGCGTTTTGAGCCGGAGCCAGGACATCTTCGGGAAAAGCCCGCTCGAGCACGAACCAGCCGTCTTCATCCCACGCGTCGCGCATGGAGGTGCTCAAGGCGTCGTTCATCGTTCGCCCATCGGTCAAAACAGCGGGGACCAGGTGCTCGTGCGCAGCAGCTTGCTTTCCCACTGGTCGCGATACGCCAATGCATCGTGCATGAACTGGCCCGGGGCCCGGTGCTCACGGGGTGTCTCGTTGGCCAGCAGGTGCACCAGCACCTCGTGATTGACGATCTTCTGCATCAAGATGGCTTCCTTGCGCCGGCCGGCTCCGAAGGCGACCTGGAACACCGCCTGGATGTCGAGCAAGGACGAGCCGCGTTCCACCATGGGCCGGTAGTAGCCCGTCTCCCAAAACGAGACGTAGTCGTCGACGGCGACATGGGGCCATCCGGTGTCCTCCATGTACAACGACGGGGCGTGCTCGGCACCGTCGGCGGGCACAGAGGAAAACGCCACCTCCTGCAGCGGCGACCACGGCACGGGAACCAACATCTTGGCGCTGACGTCATGACGCATCTCGTCGCAGCGCCGCGCCCAGTCCCGCAGATCGCCGCGCAGGACTCGCTGCGAGAGGCGCTCCCAGGCGGCGCCGTCAGGCACGGCCGAGATGGTGACGATGTGGTACGCGGGTCCGCTGCCATGGGCGTGGTGACAGAACCACAGGAGCCGACCGTCGTCGCCGCCGGCCAGGACGGGCATGAACTCGTCGCGATAGGCCGCCTCGAACTCGTCTTCATAGGCGCCACGCACATGATGGACCTCGTGCAAGAACAGCATCAGTCGCCTTTCGTCGCCCGTTGACTCGAGCAGCACGAAGATAGCCCTCCGCTCAGCCGGTGGGCATGGGAAAGATGAGTTCCTCCTGCTGGGCGGCCTCAATGGCGTCGCGTTCGTGTTGCGCGTCTTGCCCTGGCAGCTCGTTGGCGGCGGCCAAGACAGTGGAAAGCAAAACACGATCGCCCGGTGTGCACAGCGCATGGACCCCGGGCTGAGCCAGTGCGAAACACACGCAGCGCTCCACATCGGCCGGCGAGGTATAGGGCTCGTACCAGGTGCCCGACGTGTGGACCCGCTCTCCCCAGGGCCGGGCCGCCAGCGCCTTTATGGCCATGACGCCGACATCGCGCATGGCGGCCTCGGCCAACAAGGCCTGGGCATTGCGTCGGTACGTGTCATGGGCCCACAGTCGGGCGTTAACGGGGAACATGACGGTGTCGAGGTCATAGCGCCGCAACGCCTCTAGGTGGGCAACGGGGGCGTCCATGTCGTGCCCGGTGATACCCACCCACCGACACAGTCCTTCGTCCCGAGCGGCCATGATGGCGTCGAGCGCCTCGGACCTGGCCTCGAGCTCGGCCACACTCGTCACCGCGTGCAGCTGGTAGAGGTCGAAGTACTCGCAACCAAGCAGACGAAGAGACTCCTCAAGCTGGGCCCTCACTCCAACGGCGGAATGACGCAATGTCTTGCACGCCACGAAAAGCTGGTCGCGCACCGGAGCCACGCACGGCCCGAGTAGCTCTTGAGCCCGCCCGTACTGGGGCGCCACATCGAGGTGATTGACGCCGGCGTCCAGGGCGGCGCCAAAGGCCACATCGGCGGACTGGGCATCACCATCCCAAAACGCGGCCCCACCGAGCACGGCCACCGACGATTGGTGATTGGTGCGTCCCAAACGCCGGGTCTGCACAGCGGCACCGTAGCGCGTCGTCTATGGCCTGTCGCCGCCCGGGGCCGACCACGCCATGACAGGTCCCAGCGCACTGATCTCAACTTCGGCCCCGTGCTCGAAACGGGGCGACCCCGCGGCGCGCGCCACCAGGTGCACCTCGCGAGCCGACGTGCGGGGGACGACGGCCAGCCGGATGGTGGCATCGTGGCCGTGGAAGTCGTAACCGATCACACGCGCCAGCGTTGTGTCCCCCTCCCCGCCGCCGGGTTGGGTGCCCGTGTCGGTGATCTCGTTGAGCACCAAGTGCTCGGGGCGGACCAGGACTCGTACGGGTCCGCCGGCAGCGCGATGATTGCCATCGAGCTGCAAGCGGCCGAGGATCGTGTCGACGGCGCCTCCACCGGCGACCACGGCGCCGTCGAGGAGATTGGCCGAACCGAGGAAGGTGGCCAGCTCCTCGTCGACGGGCTTGAAGTAGAGGTCGCGTGGGGTCCCGTACTGGGCGATGCGCCCGTCGCGAAGGACGGCCAGGCGATCGGCCAACGACAGGGCCTCGTCCTGGTCGTGGGTGACGAGGATCGCCGTGGTGCCCGCCTCGGCCAGCGTGCGGCGCACGTCGGACCGGACGCTCGATCGCATGCTGGCGTCAAGCGAACCAAACGGTTCGTCGAGCAACACCACGCGCGGCTTGATGGCGAGCGCCCGCGCCAGCGCAACGCGCTGTTGCTGTCCACCTGATAGCTGATGGGGGAAACGTTTACCCAGACCACTCAGCCCCACCGTCTCCAGCAACTCCTCCACCCGCCGCCGTCGCCCCCGATGACGAGAGCCGTCGCGGTGATGACGCTCGCGGCGTCCTTCGACCCGTCGCGCCTGACGTCGAGACCCCCCTTGGGCCCGGCCATGCCAATGACTGTGCAGTCCGAAGGCGACGTTGGCCTCGACGGTCAGATGGGGGAACAAGGCCGCTTCTTGGGGGACGTAGCCGATGCCTCGTTGCTCGGGCGGGACATGGACATCACGGTCTTCGACCGTCACACCCCCCAGGAGCACGCGGCCCCCGTCGGCCCGTTCGAAGCCGGCCAAGATGCGCAGCAACGTCGTCTTGCCGCTGCCCGACGGACCGAGCACGGCGGTGAAGGATCCGGCCGCAACGGTGAGGTCGATGCCGACGAGTACAGGCACAGGCCCGAATGACTTGGACAGGTCCTCGACCACAACGCTGGTCATGACGTCACCGAGGCGCGCGACGGCAAACGATCGAACCACCGCCCGAGAATGATGCTCGGGACCCCGGCGATGGCGATCATGACCAAGGCGAACGGAGCCGCCTGGGAATAGGCGAGGTTCTGCTGGTAGGCCCAGAACTGGGTGGCCAAAGTCTGCACACCCGTGGGCACCAGCAACAAGGTAGCCGTGAGCTCGGTCACTCCGGAGAGGAACACGAGGCAAAAGGCGGCCATCAGGCCCGGTCCGATGATGGGCAGCGTCACCCGCAGGAGTACGCCCAGGCGTCGTTGGCCCAGCGAACGACCAACTTCCTCGAACGTCACCGGCGCCTGGCTCACCGACGCTCGCACGCATACCAAGGCCAGAGGGAAGAACAACACGGCATAGGCGAGGATAAGCATGGGGGCCTTTTGGTACATGAACCCCCCCAAGTACCTCTCCGTAAAGTACGACAGCGCCAAACCGACGACGACGCCGGGTACGGCCAAGACGATGTAGGTGCTGCGCTCGAGCAGCCGGGTCCAGCGACTCGAGTGACGGATGGAGAGCAACGCCACCGGTAGGGCCATCACGGTAGACAAGGCCGCCGCCAAGGCGCTGTACGTGGCCGTGTGATAGGCGGCGGACACGAGTGAGGATCCCGTGATCGACGATTGGTTGCCCTCGACGATCCAGTAGACACACGACCCGATGGGAACGCCGACGCTCAGGGCGACGAGGCTCGCCATGGCCACGATGACAGGGCCGGTGGCCCGACCGAGGCGAGCGGGTGAGGCGACGCGCTGGGCGAAGGACCCCGAACGGCTCACCCGTCCTTTGCCCCGAGCCGATGCATCTCCTGCGAGCAGAACCAAGCTCAAGACGACAAGCACCAGGGACAAGCCACAGGCACTCGAGACGTTGAACGACACGTTGTACTCCGTGAAGATCTCGGTGGTGAACGTCCGGTATCCCAGGATCTCGAAAGCGCCGTACTCGGCTAGCAATACCAACGCCACCAAGAGACAGCCGCCCATGATGGCCCCGCGCGCCTGTCCGAGGGTGATGCGGGCGAAGGTGCGAAATCGTCCCACCCCGAGGCTACGAGCCACCTCTTCCTGGCCGGGATCGGCCCCTCGCAAGCTGGCCGCCACCGGCAGGTAGACGAGGGGGTAGACGGCCAGCGTCATCACGATCACCGCGCCCCGGAAACCCTGCACCCACGTCGTGAGCGACGCCCACCCGAAGCTCACGACGAAATCGGGGATGGCGACCGGCAACACCACAAGGACCGCCCAGATCCGGCGGCCCGGAAGATCCGTGCGCTCCACGAACCACGCCGCCGCCACACCGATGACGGCGCAGAGGACGGTCACCACGATCGTCAACCTGATGGTGTTCCACAACAACGTGAGGGTCAGCTGGCGAGCGATGTCCTTGGCCACCGGGTGCACGCCGGCGCCGCGCGCCTCGATGAGCAGGAAGACGAGGGGCAGGGCCAAGATGACAGCCACGACCAAGGCCGTGGTGCGTAACCCCCAGGGTCGGTCATGGAGCCGTAGCCGGCGTTGCCCACGGCGTGGCGGGACGACACCGGACCCCGCCACGGGTGACTCGCCTGGCATGGGACCGGGCTCGGTCACCGTTGAGGTCGCCATGGTTGTGGTCTCTCGAATCCCCCGGACGACTCTACGCCGGTGAACTTCTCAAAGCAGGCCCGACTGCTTCAATAGCGCGATGGCGGTGCTTCCGTCGCCCAGCTCGGGCACCGTGATGTTGATCGGCTGCAAGTTGGCGAATGGTGTCTCGGGTTGGGCCGTCAACACCCCAGAGGCAATGGGGTACTCGAAGCTCTCCGAATGCGCAATGATCTCCTGGCCTTGGGCGCTCGTCAGGAAGGCGAGGAACTTCTGAGCCGCCGCTGTGTGCGTGCTCGACTCGATCACGGCGGCTCCTGAAACGTCGATGACGTAGCCGGGGTCATGGGGAGCGAAGTACGCGATTTGCGAATGCACGCTGGATCGCCCGATCTCCGCCCCCAGCCGGTACCAGTAGTACTGGTTGACAACTCCAAAAGCCACCGCCCCCCGATTGACTTCGTCGGCGATCGTCTCGTTGTCCGGATACACGTGGTTAGCGGCGTTGGCCTTGATCCCTTCGAGCCAGCGCAAGGCGGCGTCTTGACCATAGGTGCGCACCACCGAGGTGACGATGGGTTGAAAATCGGTCTCCCCCGGTGCCACCGCCAGCTTTCCCTTGTAGCGCGGATCGGCCAGCTGCAGCACCGATGTCGGTAGGGCGCTCTTGGCGATAAGGGCGGGGTTGTAGATGAGGACGCTCACCCGGGCCGAAACTCCCTCCCAGTCCCCTTCCGGAGAGTTGAACTGCGACGGGGTATGGGCCAGCGTCGATGAGTTGACGGCGGCGAGCAGGCCTTTGTTCTGGAGGAATTCAAGGGCCGGCGAGTTCTCCGTGAAGATCACATCAGCAGGAGAATGAGAGCCCTCGGCGACGATCTGGTCGGCCAGGGTGTCTTCGTCGTCGTTGCGGACGTTGACAGTGATTCCCGTCTTCTTCTCGAACGCGGAGATCAGCGAATCGGCGGTTTGCTCGTGCTGGCCGTTGTAGAGGGTGATCGACGTGCTCGATGCGCCCGACGATGCGCATGCGCCCAGCCCCAGGGCGCCCACCACCAGCAGCCCCACGGTCGCAGTGGCATGGCGCCGTTGTCCTGGGCGCGGGATCGCGCGCCGCCGCCGGCTGAGCCCGATCATCCGGCTGCTCCCGGGCAGATGGCGTTGACGGCCGTGGCGGCCCGTGTTTCTTCAGCGTTGGCCGACGCCGATCCGTTGGTGTCGTACACGGCGCGGAAGGCGGCGTCGAGGTGGTCGGCGGCCGAGCGCAGGGACGGATCGGTGAGGTGCAGCTGGGTGACGGGGAGGATCTGCGCCTCGGCATAGCCGACCGGGTCGGCGGTCGGGTCAGGTCCGTCACTGAGCACCGCCGAAAGGTGCTGACACTCGACGCGTAACGCTTGGCCCCCGGTCACCGCCGTCGAGCTGCACCCGCTGCTCAGGGCGGCGACGCTCCCCAACACGATCAACCCGGGAGCCCACCAGCGGGCCGAACGCCCTATCGGCGCCAGCCGGTCCGGGCGCCCTGGGCCACGGTTTTGCGACGAAGGACCAGGTCGTAGCCCTAACCACCCCGGGCACCCGTCGTCGAGCCGCATTAATAGTTAGGTTAGCCTTACCTAAGTTCTAGCGGCAAGTAGCTTTCATCCGCGTAGCATGTCGGACTTCACGCCTGACACGAAGTCGTCGCGCCCCAAGCTCAAGGTGACCACCGGGCCCGCCGCAACGACGTCAGCGCGCCGGGGAACCCCGTGGAGCAGCGCTATCTCGCCAAACTGGTCGCCCGGGCGCAGCTCGGCCACCGCGTGTTCCTCCACCGACACCACCGCGTTGCCCTCGAGCATGACGAAGAATCGGGTGCCCTCGTCGCCCCGGCGCACCAGGGTGGCGCCGGCATCCCATCGATGAACGGCACTGCGCTCGGCCAGCACCCCGAGCGCTCGGGAATCGAGGTGCGAGAACAGGCTCACGTGCGAAAGCACGGTGACTCGCTGGCGCCACGTCCACGTCGATGCTCCTGAAATCAAGGGAGTGGCTTTGGTCTGCGTCGGCTCCTCTTGCCCCGTCAACGCCAACAAGAAGTCCTGGCGCGACAACGTCAGCATGCGCATGGGCTGGCGAGCCCGGACGGTCGCCGTTCGCCCGACGTCTCGCAACAGCGCCTTTTCGCCGAAACTCCCCCCGGCACCGACCTCACCGACACGAAAGCCGTCGACGAGAACGTCGGCCGAGCCCGACTCGATGACGTAAAAGCGATCGCCATGGTCCCCTTGGCGCACGACGTCCGTTCCTTCGGCCACGCTCAATGGTTCCACCCGCGCCACCAGCGACTCGAGAGCGGCCATGTCGAGTGGTTGCAAACAGGGCGCCGCATGAAAGAGGGCGAGGACCCGGGCGTGCTCACCGGCACTGGCATCAGCGCGGTGCAACATCTTCCAGCCCACGACGACGACGATCGGCAACGGCACGCCGGCCACGATCAGCGCGCCCCGAATGCCGATGAACGCCACCAGCACCGGGGCCAGCAGGGCTCCCAGGCCCTCGAGGGCCAGCTTGGCTGACTCGATGGCGGCGGTGGCCCGCGGCAACAGGCGGGTGGTGAGCAACCGATAGAGCAGCGACATGGTGGCCACGTCGGCCACCGCCATGCCGACGCCCCAGGCGACCACCAAGGCGAGAGCTACGTCGAGCACGGGGACCCCGGCGATCACCCCGAGGGGAACGCCGCAGGCGACCAAAGCCACGGCGGCGGGAGTCCCGAGGCGAGACCTGTCGATCAACGTCGCCGAAAGAGGAACCGCCGCCAGCGACCCGATACCGGCTGCCAACATCAAAAGCCCGACGCCGGCACTGCCGGCGTGCAGAAGCCGCAGCGACGCAATCACGGCGATGGCGATCCACATCCCTCGCACAAAGGTCCGTAATCCGCTGACAGTGATGAGGCCGGCCACATGGGGATGACGCACGACCCCGAGGGTGGCCCGCAGCTCGTCACGTAAGGCGCCCGTAGGGGCGGCATTGACGAGCGAACCACGCGACCGGGAGAAGGGCAGCGTCACCGCGGCAGCACCGAGGAAGACGACCGCCGATCCGGCGAAGACCGTGGCCGGGGTGGTCACCACGAGCAGGAATCCACCTGAGATGGCGCCCAGAGCCTGGCTGAGCGTCTTGACCGTGCTGAGCCCGGCGGCCGAAGCGGCGAGCTCCTTGGGCGTTCGGGCCAGCGCGGGGAGCATGGCGGACTGCGCCGGTCGATAGGGCCCCGATACCAGCGCATCGACGGCCACCAAGATCAGCAAGACACTGAGCGGCGCGCCCGACGCCGCCAACCCGGCGCTCAGCGCGACGAGGGCGGCGCGGGTGCCGGCGATGGCAGTGAGCACGCGCCCACCGGGATGGCGTTCCACGTAGGAGACGCTCACGATGCTTCCCACCGCGGCAAAGAACAATCGGAAGCCCACCAGACCGACGGCGATGGCACCATGCATACGAAACGCGTCAACGGCCAGTGCGGTGACATATCCCCATTCGGCCATGGTCAATGCCGCAAAAGCCACCACCAGCCAGGTGAGCGAGCGGTTGCCGAACAGGATGCGAAGCGGGTCGACGAGCCGGTCGAGCGCGCCGGCATGGGACGACAAGGTCCAGTGCCGACGTTTCTTGCTCGCAGTGTCGTCGTCGCTCACCTGCCTCGGGGCCTGGGCGTCGGGAACAACGGTGGCATCCCGGCTCGACCGGAGTCGGCGGCCCCGCTCCTGACGCAGAACAGTACCCAACGAGTGCCGATAGGTCCGGCGTTCACCGTTTCGTCACGCGTAGGTCACGTGCGGCGCCTCACGAGGTGGCTTACGGAGCGACTCACCCCAACGTGACATGGCCCGATGAGATGGCAATGGACGCGATGCCGGCGGCCGTCGAGCACGCCGCAATGAGCTGCTTGAGGTTCTGAGTGGTGTACGCGGCGGCCGTCGAGCGCCTCCCGTTGTCCGAACCGGTAAAGGAGCCGGTCGTCTTGGCCGTACTGTCGGATCCGGGGAAAGTGAACCCTAAAGCCCCTGACGAGCTCTCACCGGGCGAGAATCCCGAGAAGCTCACCACGCTGGGGGCAATCGTGCTCGGCGTCCAGTGCACGGTGATCTTCAGGGCTTTGGGGGTGGCCAGGGACATGCAGCCGTTGGTGCCCAAACTGCTCGACGTCTCGGCGCTACCGCCGGTCACGTGCGCCACGTTCGACTTCGATGTCGTGCAATCGGACGCGTGCAGGGCGATCTTCAACGTTTCGGGCATGGATCCCACCAATGTGAGCGGCGGGTTGAAGGTGGCTGCCCCTGAAACCGTGGTGCAGGTCACGCGTCCGGTGGCCACCGCACCGCCTTGGGAGCTGCCGCCGCAGGCGGCCAACAGCAGCGCCGTCAACGCCACAGCGCTCAGCACGCCTCCGGTCGCCCAGAGCCTCGATCTCATGGTTCTCCCCTCCGAGCCGAACCGTCCGCTCAGCGCCAGTCGTACCACACGGTCAGACCATCGGACTGGGTGGGGGCCTGGCCAAGCAACCACGTCAGATAAGCCACAGCCTGAGCCGGGTTGGTGCCGTCGGCGGGAGCGGCCACGATCGTCCTTACGTGCCACGATCGCAGCTGGCGGTCGACGGCGCCGCGCATGGCCACGTTTTCGCCCGGTGCGATCCCCGATGCCAGCTTGGTGAGCACCGTGTCGGTCAAAGACGAGCGGCTGGCCCCTTCTAAGGAGGTTCCCGGTTCAGCCACGTTGAAACGACCTCCCGGCATGGCGAAGCGAAGGCCGGCACTGGCTTGCCATACCTGCGGGTTGGCGAAGTTGGCGTCGGGGAAGGGGTAGACGAGCACCTCCGAGTTCGCCGGGATGGCGTCGACGGCTTTTGAGGTGAAGTACGCGGGGACTCCGACCGCCTGCATGGGATACGGCCAGGCCGGAACCAGAGGCACGAGCACCGCTGCCCCTACCACCAGTGGCGCCACCGACGACAGGGTCGACATGGGGCCCCATCGATGACTGGCGTGGAATCGGTCAAGGGCCACCCCGAACACGATGGCGGCAAAAAGAGCCACGAAGACCGAGAACCGCACCGGTATGACGTTTTTCACCAGCGGAAGCTTGTTGAAGATGGCTTCGGGCAGATGCCCGGCATTGATTGCACGGTTGTCGACCTCTAGGGGCGATCCCAACGACATGACCAGCGCGACCACGGCCAGTATCGCCGCCACCAGCGCCACCCGGCTTCGGCGCAGCATGACCGTAGCTATCACCAAGAAGATCACCAGCGGCAGGCCCAGGTACGAGCCGTTCTCGACTCCGTTGCCGGCGAAGTGATTGGCCACCCGAGCCAACGACGACGGAGCGAAGCGCTCCAGGTTGTCAGGAAGGATGGACCCGAGGAGATCGGCCCGGTACACCTCGGGCATGGCCTGTAGGGGACCGACCACGTGGCCCGGTCCGGCCACCTGTACCCACACCGGATACGCGAGCAGCACGGCCGCCGTCACCGCTGCCCCGATTAACCCCGTGAGGGCGAATTTCGCCTGCGTGGCGATGCGCGCGTGGCCGAAGGCCACCACGACGATGATTCCCACCACCGACAGGGCCACGGTGTCGACCAGAAGTTCGCTCGAGATGAAGAACTGCACCGTTACGAGCAGACCGAGCAACACGCCCTTGCGCAGGGGCCGTCCCTCCTGACGCACGACGATGTCGTGGAGCAAAAGGAAGATGAGAGGGAGCAGGGCGACGAACTCGAGGTGGATGTGCCCGACCCCCTGGGCCACGACATAGGGCGAGAACCCGAAGAGCAGTCCACCGAAAAAGGCGGCGGGTTGCCACGAGCTGAAGTTGCGAACGAGCACGTAGGCGGCCAACGCGCTCAGTACGGGGGCCAGCGTGCAAATGGTGTTGTAACTCACCACGGGGCCGGCCAAGAGGGTCACCGGTGCCATGAGATAGCCAAGAGGCAACGTGGACGTGTTCACCAACATGTTGACGCCGTACGGCGAGTTCCCGAAGCCCGAGATCAGAGGATTGTGCGGGTGCAGCAGCGTGTATGCCGGCCATGACAGGAACCACATGGAGGCCGCTTGGTCTCCCCCACCCGATAACGCGAACTGACTGGGGTCCGATCCCCATGCGTGCCACCATCCAAAAACGGCGATGGCGCCATAGATGACCGCCGATATCGACATCGGGGCCCACCGGGGCCAGCGCGACGGTCTCGAGGTGGCTGCGGGCGCGGCGCCGGATCCGCCCCGGCGACGACGACCGGCGGGCACGTCGACATCGGCGGGGGCCGGCACCGTCCTCGTCGATTGTGTCATTGCACTCCTGGCGGATGTCGATTCCGGCGCGACCAAGTCGGTCAACAGTACGCGGCGCCATGCCCGCAACCGGTGAATGCCAGGATGCTGACTTAGGAGCCCGCCGGGGTGATCGTCTTCCAGTTGGACACCGACGCCGCGAGATCACCGGCCGGTCCCTGGCCGAAGAGCCACAAGATGTTCCCTGTCATGGTGGCGACGCTGTCCGCCGGGCAATCGGTGACCGATGTGGGACATGGAGTCAAGGCATTGATCCAATCGGTGTCACCGGTATCCAAGACGCCGGCTTGGCCGACGGGATCCGTGTAATAGGTCATGTCGGAATAGGTCTCACCACCCCAGCGACCCTGGTTCGTATAGGTGTCTGTCAAGGGGACCGGTGAATGGGCCAGGACCTGAAGATCGGCGGGCGTCTGCGACGGGGGCGCCAGGTGATCGATGTCAGAACGGATCATGCCGGGCAAAGACGAACCGTCTTTGAGCCCGGTGCCCTTATAGAGCCACGCCGACGCGTCGCTCACCACGAACGGAGCCGTGGCGCCCGGATCGAGATAGCCGCTGTACATCTGGCCCACAAACGAATTCTCAGACCAGTTGGTGGGGGGTGCCGACCACGTATTGCCGGTAACGAGGTCGGGGTTTGCTGTGCCGTTGAGCGGGTCTTCGGCGGAGTCTCGGTAGTCGACCTCCTCGCGATCGGTCCCCAGAGACGACCCTTGCATGCGAACGTGGCGAAGCACCGCGGCAGCCCCGAAGAACACGATGTTGACGCCGGCGGCGTGGGCGGCGACGGCCGCCTGGCGTTCGGGGTATGACCACGACTCGTCGTGTCCCAGGGACAACAGGACTCGATGCTGAAGGAGTACTCCGGGGTTCTCGTCCACGGTGAGGTCGGTGCAATACGAGACGTCCAATCCGTGCTCTTCTGCGAATTCGATCATCGGGTATTCGTCAGTCAGGAAGTCGGCCGAGCCGTTTCCCTCGGCATAGGGACGATCGAAAGAGACGACCCGAGCCCGATTGCACACGGGGTAGGCCGGCGTGCCCTTGGGACACGGGCCTTGCCCTTGATAGAAGTCGTACCCGCCATAGGTGTTCCACCCTTGTTCGGTGAACGAGCGGTTCATGATCAAGTAGGCGGCGTGACTGGTCGGATCCCAGATGGTGAGCGGGACGTAGGACTGCTGGCCACCGTCGCCCACCAGCTTGAGCAGGTAATCACCAGGGACGAAGGCGGCGGTGATGGCAAGCGTCAACGACGGCGTCCAGTTGTCGCAACTCACCATGTTCGTCACCGCCGTGACCGGGCACGGCGGCTGGACAAGTCCGGGCGTCTCAGACGAGCTCCACACGTCCCTGGCTCCAAGGCCTTGGTACCAGCCCATGCGGTAGGCCGTTACTTGGAATTCGGATGCCGTGGTCGACACATAGAGGGCGACACTTTGGCCGGCGGCGGCGTAGTTCAGATTGGCAAATCCTTGGATCGAACCAGACCCACTTCCGGGTTGGATCATCCAGGCGGAGGTGCCTGGACGTCGGTTCTCGGCGATGACCGCCGTCGACTGCACGCCATCGGGCCCGAGGAACGTCGGGGTGCTCGGTGTCGCCGGCGTGGTCGTCGGGTGCACTTTGGGCGAGCCGTGTGACCGCGCCGCTCGAGTGGCCGGCTTCGGATGTGCGCTGGGACTCGTTGCGAACACGAAGACGATGACCACGCACACGGCCGAGAGAACGCCGCCGAGGGTTCGACGCCGACGGCGGACCGTCGCGTGCGGGTGCCCCCCAGGAAACGACGGCCTCTCCGTCGATTCCTGCTCGCTCACTGATGCATGTTACCTCGCGTCCGACACCGCCAAAATGTCGACGCAGCCTGTCTGCGGGAGGTAATTTCGATGTCCACCGCCGCGGTTAGTGATCCGCCCCAACTGCCACAATGACCTCGATCTCGACGGCCCCACCCCTCGGTAAGGCGGCCACACCAACGGCTGACCGGGTATGGCGACCCCGTTCGCCGAAGATGGCATGGAGCACCCGGCTCGCCCCATCCACGACTGATGGCTGATCGTGGAACTCCGGCACCGACGCCACATAGCCCGTCACGGTCAGAACTCGATCGATACGGTCGAGACTGCCCAAAGCAACCTCCAAAACGGCCAGCGCGTTGAGCGCGCACACCTCGGCGGCCCGTGCGCCTTCGGCCACGGTGACATCCAAGCCCAACGTGCCGACGCAGGTCAGCTCGCCGGCGATGCGAGGCAACTGCCCAGAAGTCCGAGCGACGCCGTCATGGACAACGACAGCGTCGAGAGGGTCATGGGGCGGATGGGGGCCGTACAGCGTCAGCCCGAGTGCCTCGATCCTGGCCTGGATCTCTCCGGACGGTGCAGAGCCGGACATGGTCATCCTCCGAACGTTGAGCTGGTTTGGTCGCCAAGGAGCCAGACGAGCACCTTGATGTTGGCCTCCACGGCGTCGAACAGTAGACGGCGCTGCCGCTTGACCGCAGCGGTGGTCTTGCAGGCCGGACGCAAGCCCGCAGATTGCGTGAAGCGGCGCCACGGGTCCGCCGGACGACGTGGAGTCGGCCGCGTGTGACAGCATCGTGGGAGACGATCGAACGCAAGACCGTCGGGGGGGCGGAAATGCGCACCAGGTGCCGAACACAGGCAAAGATCGCGGTGGGGCTCTCATCGCTGGCGATCACCGTGGTGCTGAGTGCCGGAGCCGGATCAACAGCCGGTGCTGAGGCGCCCAATCAGGTCCACCTCGCATCTCACCATACGGGCGCGTCGAAGAAGCCGGCAGAAACGTTGAGCTTTTCCGCCACGGGCTACTTTCGTGTGGCACAGGCCGACGACCGCTGGTGGTTCGTGACGCCGACGGGGCAGCCGTTCTACGCCGACGGCGTGGACCACGTCGCTGCTGGCGGCGATACCGACCAGGTCACCGGGCAGTGCCCTTACTGCGAGACGATCTCCGCTGAGTACCCCAGCACGGCGGCATGGGGAACGGCCACGCTGGCACGGTTGCGCTCCTGGGGGTTCAACACCCTCGGCGACTACTCCGACGACAGCACCCTCGGCTCGCACATGCCCTTCACCGTCCAGCTCTCCATGGCCAGTGGCACCGACTGGTTCGCGTCGTCTTTTGTGACCAACGCCGAAGCCGTGGCAGCCGCCCAAGTCCCGCAGTACGCCGACAACCCCAACCTGATCGGCTACTTCACCGACAGCGAGCTCACCTGGGGCCCGCCGAACACGCCCAATGCGGAAACGGCGCTCCAGGAGTACCTCAACCTGCCGGCGGGATCTCCTGGCCTCGCTGTTGCGCAGCAGTACGAAGGCAACCCGAATGGTTTCGTGTACGCCCTGGCGCATCGGTACTTCTCGGTGACCGCGGCGGCGGTCCACATGTACGACCCCAACCACTTGATCCTCGGGGTGAAGGCCGAAGGCCAGGAGATCCAGCCTGAGCTCCTGGAAGCGGCCCAGGGCTATGTCAATGTTTTCAGTGTCGAGGACTACTCGCTCAAAGACGACTTCGCCCAGGTCGTGGACAAGGCGTGGCCGCAGTACCTTCCGGTAGAGCCCAACCTGGCCAACATGGAGATGTACTTCAACGGCCCCATGATGATCGGCGAGTACTCCTTCATCGCGCCTGGTGCTGATCCCAACACGGTTCCCGGTATTTACTATGTATCCGCGAACCAACAAGCACGAGCGAACGACTATGCGAATTTCGTAGCCCCGCTGTACGAGGACGCGCCCTGGGTCATCGGTGACGGCTGGTTCGAATACGTGGACGAGCCGGCCAACGGCCGCGTCCCCGACGGCGAGAACAACAATTTCGGCTTGGTCAACGTGAATGATCAGGCCTACCCCGATCTCGTGAACGCAGCGTCCCTCGTGCATTCGATCCTGCCTGATCGGCTGGTGGAGTCGGGCACCGTCTGCGACTCGTGGGCCCAGGAATCTGACGGGGCCGTCTGCAACGCCACCATGACCAACCAGACCTATCCCGTCAGCATCATCGCCGAGCCGCTGCTGCCGGGAAAACAGGACGCGGCGTACACGGACACCGTCTACTCGGCCGGAGGTCGTCCCACCTACAAGTTCGCGGTGATGCAAGGACATCTGCCGAAGGGCCTGAGGTTGGACAAGAAGACCGGGGTCATCAGTGGAACCCCGAAGGACGCCGGAACCTCGGCATTCACGCTGCAGGTGACCGACGCAGCGGGTGCGAAGTCCACGCAGAGCGAGTCGATCACCATCGCCCCCGACGTCCCCGTCTCCATCGAGACGACGTCGCTCGGGCAGGCCCGGGTCGACGCCAGCTACACCAAGAAGTTGAAGGCAGCAGGGGGAACGGAGCCCTATACCTGGACGATCTCGTCCGGATCGCCGCCTGAGGGTCTCACGTTCAACCCTGATGGCGAACTTGATGGCGTGCCCACGATGCCAGGTACGTTCACCTTTGCGGTTACCGCCACCGACTCGACGTCGTCGCCACTGAGAGCAACCGCGACCTACAACCTGACCGTCAAAGCGTCGTCGTAAGGGAGGCGGGCATGTGGCAAGCGGGTAAAGATGGACCGATGGCAACCACGCAAGTCGGCTGGCCCGACCATCCCAGCCCGAGGTCAATCGCCGTGGCCAGCGTCATCTTGGTGGTGGGAGGAGCGGTGCTCACGCGCCGCCTGCCAGGCCCGGTGCGCGGCATTGTGCGCCTGGCCCTGCCGAGCTTGGTGTTGCCGATTGCTACGCAACTCACACGTATGGGCGTCTAACTCTCGCCAATGAGCCGGGCGAGACAGCGGACCCAGGACCACGGAGGTCAGCGACATGGTTGAAGACATCGAGGATCCTCGCCGACAGGAGCCGAATTTCTTGCTGGCGGAGCGAGAGATGTTCGACGCGTGGCTCGAATTCCATCGAGCCACGCTGTTGCTCAAATGTGAAGGCCTCGATGACGTTGGCCGCAAGAGCAGGCCCGTGCCGACCTCCAATTTGTCCCTACACGGACTGGTGCGTCATATGGCGGAGGTCGAGCGGAATTGGTTTCGTCGGGTCCTCGGTCGCGAGCCCAACCTTCCCCACATCTGGCTCGACAAGTCCATAGAGGACAGTGAGCTCGTCCCACTCGATGACGCTGATTGGGAGTCCGACCTAGCTGCATGGCAGGACGAGTGTGCACTCAGCCGGCAGGCGGCCTCCGAACACGAGCTCGACGACACGGGCATCCGGCGTGGCGAGACATATTCGCTGCGGTGGATCTACGTGCACATGATCGAGGAATACGCTCGCCATAACGGGCATGCCGACCTCATCCGGGAGATGGTCGACGGGGCTGTCGGCTGGTAGCAGTCCGGGTCATGTCTCGAATAGCCCCTGCCGACGATCTTCGCTGAGTATGTTGAGTAACTGGCACCTCTGGCGGCCCGATGGATTTGGTCCAGGCTCTCCATCAGAACCGCTGTGTTGAGGTGCTCTCTTCGAATGCAAGTTACGAGGAGGGAGTGAAGAACTCGAGTGCAATGTTGTCTGGATCGCGAAAAGACAAAGCCAAGCCATGGTCAGCATCGACGACGCCCCCATGGGCAATGCCAAGTTCGTCCAGTCGGATCTTCCATCGCTCGACATCGTCTCTGTCCCGGCATGCAAAGGCGAGGTGGTCAAGGCCCAAGCGGCGTTCATTGAATAAGGGCGAGTCAGCCGGTTCGGGGAACTCGTGAAAGCCGACAAGGGTTGTGCTTCCCACGATCCAGACCACACGGCGAAATGGGCCGGGTGTCATCCCAGATCATCTTCACTTGAAGTAACTCCTGGTACCACGGGATCGTGCGTGACAGATTGCTGACCGTCAGCGTCACATGGGCGATAGCCAGGGACTCGGGCATGGAATCTCCTTTACGTCGAGGGGAGACCCGCCGATTGCCAGCTGTGACCACCGTCGACGGTCTTGAACAGTTCACCCGATGGCATCGTCGCGTAACCAACGGCCGACGTGACAAAGGTAATCCCTGTGCCGGGAGGGTACGGGAATGTAGAACTGGCAGAATCAATAACCGTCTGCCAGGTTGCCCCGGCGTTGAAGCTGGCAAGCATGCCCTGCCCGTCATTCGCGAAGAGCGCCCCGCTCGGTGAGGCTGCCAGACCTGTTGTACGAGACGGGACACTGGTAGTGACTTTCTGGAACCTTGTCCCCGCGTCCGTCGAGGCATACACCGCAGTCGGCGGTAGAGCGTTAGCCGCCAGATCGGGCGGACAGAGCGCCACGACGTATTCCAAGCTGATGGCAGCCAAGGATTCGTCGTCGTAGAAGCCAGTCGCCCCATTGCATGGCGGCGTCCACGCTGTCCAGATGTTGTCATCCAACGATGCTCCCGTGACGACGCCACGGTCATTTTCCGCGATCCACCCGTGCCCACCATGAAGTGCAATGGAGAAGCTCGTAACCGGCCCGGCGTTAAGGGCAAACGACAGTGGAGCCCGGGTCCAGTCGTCACGGTCAACGGGACTGCCATAAATCAAAAAATCGTCTCCGACCCCGTCAAACGTTATGACCCAAATGTGTTCGTTGTCATCCGCTATGTCTGCCACGCTGGACTGATCGCCATCCTCCAATGTCACCGGTGTCCAGCTCATGCCGCCATCGTGAGTGGAGAAGAACTGGTCACCATTTCCCCCGCCAACTTGCGTCTCGCCAGTGTCATATGCCCATCCGTCGTCCGCGGTGGCGAACGAGATCGTGGCGGAGCCGAACGATAACGACGAGGGAGAGACGGTAAATGGCGGCGAGGACGCCGCTGTCCAGGTGGTTCCCCCATCGGCCGTCACATACAAAGCGAAACAGCGACCGGCCGAGCACGGAGACTCTCCGAATACCCAGCCTGTCGTGGGCGAGATGAATGAAACAGATTGCAGAAGAAATCCCTTTAGCGGCGGAAGCGTGGTGAGGGGTGGCTCTGTCGGCCGTGTACTGGTCGAGACAACGGTCCTTCGGGTGCCCTGCCAAGTGGGCGAGGAGCATCCGGCCGCTGAAATGAAGCTAGACACCACTGCAACAGCAACGAGGCAACGACCAGCGGTGGCCCTAGTCACAGACCTGTGCACATCCACGATGCTTCCACGTTTGACTACGGCGTTCCGTTGACATACCCAGATCCCCGCTGACTGTTCAGGGCGCCCTCAGACCGGTCACTTAAGGCTACGAGATCGACGTTCCCGTTGGCCACGTTGAAGAACGTGTCATATGACTTGTCGAATCAAGCGGGGCGTATCAGCAGTATCAACAGGAATGCTGGAAGTACATGCGCCGGCAACCACTATGAGCACGACAGGGGTCAATGCTGTCCTACCGAAGGTGGCCATACGCCCCTCACCTCTTCGTCCCGGCGTGACGGCACGGCCTCAGCTGGCGTCGGGCCAGGCGCCACGATGCAGGACCATCGGGTGCCAAGGCAAGGCCCCCGTGGGGTCAGCGACAAGGCGCTGTGTCTGCGCCAAATAGGGCATTTCGCCACGCCAGCACCCTGCCGGGGGTACCAAGCCTGCCGAGAGCCCGTCGCCCTGCACCACCACAGCCTCGATGGCACTGCGCAACGTCGAGTCGTCCACGCGTCGCCCAGCTCCGGTACCCGTCGAGGACGAGGGCGCCTTTGGGTGAGAGCGAGATAAGACGCCCCGGCGCTGAAGTGGCAAGCCCTGTTCGCTCCATGAACCCGACCGCCATTGTGATCCCTTCTCGCGACAGTCCGGTGCGCGTGGGCAGATCACCGATGGCAACGATCCCGGTGCCGACCACACGCAGGACGTTGGCAGTGACCGCAGCCGAGGCCTCAGCCCTGCTCTCATAGTCAATCGTCAGTTCGGTCAGCGTCTGGCCGAGGAGGGCAACGAGTGGGCGTGAACCCTCGAAGGCGTTCATGTCGGCGTCGCTGGCGCTCGCATCGCTATGGACGACGTGGGTGTAAAACCCGTCTGAGGGGTGAACCTCCGGTGGAGACCACGGCATCGTGGTTTCTTTGGTGCGCAGGATGTCCCTCAACGCGTCGATAGCGTCGTGGCCGAAGCGGGCTCGCTAACGATCTTCGATCTCCGTCACCACGCGTGGCCAGATTCGACGCGCATAGCTACCGCCACGTGTGGGGCGAAGGACGGTGGTGCCTTTGATGCCCCGCTGGGTGCCGAAGCCCGGGCGCCGTACTCCGTCGTCGTCGCCAACCGTTATCCAACCCCAACGCTCGAGTCCGGCCAGATTGCATGTGGCGTGTGCTTCTCGACCTAGCGAGTCAACCGTGATGCCGTCTTCCGCAATGAACCGAAGACCGTTGGTCCATAGCGGCAGAGAGATCCGGAAGCGTCGTCCCAACTGCTTCGACCCGGCCGCCTCGAAGGCGTTATCCACTTCGATCGTGTGTGCGATCCAAAGCCACGAAAGCAGCGTCGCCATGGGTACCCGCTCGGGCATGGGGACATCATCGCCGATAGCGGTGGCCCCGACCCTCCCCACGAAGTGGAGGCGCCAACGTGCTCAGGAGTTCCGACGTCAGGTCGTCGCCGACACCGCCTGGTAGATCAATGCCGCCGCTTCTTCGGCGCTCATCTCGGTGTTGTCGATGACACGATCCTCGTAGATACCCACGTCGGCGAACTGGTCCCACATGTGCAGAATCGGTCCCTCGTCGGTCAAGGCGGGGTGTCCGGGAACGCGCTCGTCACCGGCGCGAGACGTCGCTCGAGCCAGCGCCACTTCCCGGCTGGGTCGGAGGATGAAGTAGTCGGCCCGGGCCCCGACGACATCGAGCTGCTCGAGCACGATGTCCAAGTACCAAGGACCAAACACACCGTCGAGGACAACGGCATAACCCGTGGCCATGGCGGCGGCCGCCGATGCGACGGCCCGGAGGATGACCCGATTTTGAGCATCGGCGTCCGAGCGCCAGGGAGGCACGAACCCACGAACCACCGTCGTCCAAAACCAGTCCGACTCGATACAGACGGCCTTGTCGAAGTGGTCGGCGACGATCTTGCAATCGTCGTCTTTCCGGCTCCGGGAGGCCCCGCAATGATGACAATGGGCGGGGCGGGCACGTGTCGACCGTAATCCCGAGCCACTCGAGGTAGGCAAGCCGACAACGCGGGTATCGTGCCTGGGGACCTGATCGACGTGGAGGAGGTGGGCTTCGGTGGCAAGCAAAGGGTTGCACGAGCCCATTGAGCAGCTGAGCGCGTCGACGATCGACCACCACCGAGCCATGGTGTCCCTCGGCGAGGAGCTCGAGGCCGTCGATTGGTACGACCAACGGGTCGACGCCACCGACGACGCCAGCCTGGCGGCCGTCCTGGCGCATAATCGCGACGAGGAGAAGGAACACGCGGCGATGACCCTGGAGTGGTTGCGCCGGCGGGATCCTGTCCTTGACCAGCACCTCCGGACCTACTTGTTTTCCACGGCGCCGATCACCGAGATCGAGGCGGAAGCCGAATTGGTGCCATCGTCGGGGGCCAACGCCGATCCCCCGGCACGAAGCCACGGCGGCGACTCACTGGGAATCGGCAGCCTTAAAGGGAGCGAATGATGAACCATCTTCTGCGAGAACTCGCACCTATCCCCGAGGACGGCTGGTCGGCCATCGAGACCGAGGCCAAGCAGCGCCTCACCACCTATCTGGCGGCGCGCAAGCTGGTCGACTTCGAGGGTCCACGCGGCTGGACGCATTCGAGCCGAAATGTCGGCAGGGTCGGCCACATCGTGGGCCCCGCGGACGAAGTATCGGCCCAGCGCCGCCGGGTGCTGGCGCTGGTGGAGATCCGCACGGAGTTCACAGTGTCTCGATCCGAAATTGACGACGCCGAGCGGGGGGCCGTCGACCTGGATCTCGACGATCTCGACGACGCCGCCAAGCGTATCGCTCTAAGCGAGAATGCGGCCGTGTTCCACGGCTACGCCGAAGCGGGAATCCAGGGCATCACCGAGTGCACGTCGCACGAGCCCATCGCCCTCGGTAGTGACTTCGAGCACTACCCGACGACAGTGGCCCGAGCCGTGGACGTCTTGCGGCAATCGGGCATCGGAGGTCCTTTCGGCCTCGCCATCGCGCCGCGCATCTACACGGGGATCATCGAGTCCACTGAACACGGCGGCTTCCCCGTCGTCGAGCACCTGCGGCAGATCCTGGGTGGACCCGTCGTGTGGGCGCCGGGAGTCGAAGGTGGCGTCGTACTCAGCCTGCGCGGTGGAGACTTCGCGCTCGACTCGGGCAGGACATCGCCATCGGCTACTTGGACCATGATGCCGAGGCTGTCCGCTTGTACTTCGAGGAAAGCTTCACCTTCCAGGTCATCGAGCCCGACGCCGCAGTGGCGCTCAAGCTCCAAGGAAATACCCACTAGTCGCGACACACCGTGCCGACGGGTGGCAAGGTACCGGCCACGAGATAGTTCTGATCGATGGCGCGAATGCACGAGCTGTAGAAATACGACACGTGGTTCATGCCCTGCCACGTCACCAACTCTCCGTGCTGGAGTTCGGCGGCCAGGTGCTGGGCCCACTCATAGGGCGTGGCCGGGTCGCCGGTGGCGCCCTCCACGAGGATGGGATTCGACCCCGCCGCGGTTGTGGGCTCGGGCTGACGGGTGGGGGGCGCCGGCCACATGGCGCATTGGAGGAGTCCCCAGGCCAATAGAGGGCCGAATACCGGAGCACTGGCCCCCGCCGCGGCCGCCATTTGGGGGTAGGCAGACAGCTGCGTGGCCGTGGGATGGTCCAGGCAGTTGATAGCCGTGTTGGCCTCCGCCAGATTGCTCGAACCGGCCGTGTTGTAGGTAGTGGTCATGGCCAGCACTCCCCCACCGTCGCCGGCGGCGGCCTCGCTCAGCGCGGCGGCGAGCCGGGGCCAGTCCGATTCGGAGTACAGGCCGGCCAGTAAGGCGTCATAGATGTCGCCGGGACCGGCCGTCTGCCCGTCGCCGGCCGGCAAAGGCGATAGCCCGGCCTGATCGATGAGGTCGAGGACGGCGGTGGTGGGATCAACGGTCGGCCGCCACGCGCAGTGCGCGGTGGAACACCACAAGAAGAAGCTCGTAAGGGATTCTTCGAACCCCTCGGACTGGTCGATAACAAACTGCTCGCTGCTCAGCGCCGGGTCGATGGCGCCGTCGAGCACCATGGCGCGCACATGCGTCGGGAACATCTGCGCGTAGGTCGCCCCGAGCAGGGTGCCGTAGGACTGGCCCATGTAGGTCAGCCGCGCATCACCGAGAGCGGCCCGGATCCGGTCGAGGTCATCGGCCGCCTCCACCGTGCCCACGTAGGGCAGGATGCTGCCGCTGTACTGCTCGCAGGCGGCGGCATAGTCCTTGTCGGCCGCCCATAGCGCTTGTTGGCCGGCGGGCGTGGTGGGCACCGGATTGGGCGACGACCCCGACGTGGGGGGGCCGCAGCCGACCGGGCTGCTGCGATCGACACCGCGCGGGTCGAAGGTGACGATGTCGAAGTCGTCGAGCAGGGCCGGAGGCATCACGCTCAGCTCGTTGGCCATGTCGCTCACCCCTGAGGTGCCCGGCCCTCCGGGGTTGATGACGAGCGAGCCGATGCGCGCCGAGGGGTCATTGGCCGGCCGTCGCTCCACGGCGATCTGGATGGTGGAGCCGTCGGGGTGTGTGTAATCGAGGGGCGCGGTGACCGAACCGCACTGCAGATCATCGCCACACGTCGTCCACTGCACCGGGGTCACCGGTAGGGGCGCTTCGGTGGTGGTGGTCGTCGTGGCCACCGTGGTGGTGGACGCGCTCGGAACATCTCGACTCGGACCACGTCGAATGGTGTGCGATGCCGTGGGAGCCACGCTGCCCGCACATCCCGCCAGGCACAGCGCCGTGGCGACAACCGCGCCCCCCCAGATCCGGCGGTGGAGCGCGGCGCCGCCATGGCGCCGAGGGTCGCCACCGACTCGGTGCGTGGTGGCACGGTGTCGGGTGTGCACGTGATCACTGTGGCATGGCTACCCGGCGCGCCCGGCGCGCCCACGCAGAGGTGTGCCACATTTGAGACGTGCCGGAGCTCCCCGAGGTCGAAGCACTGAGTGCCTTTTTGCAGGAGCACGCCAAGGGCCAAGTTGTGACGCGTTGCGAGCTGGCCTCCTTCGCCGCCCTCAAGACGTTCGATCCTCCCTTGGAATCGCTGGTCGGAAGGTCGGTGGCAGGAGTCACCCGACGCGGCAAGTTCGTGTGCATGGACATGGGCGGCACTTGGCTGGTCGTGCATCTGGCCCGAGGCGGGTGGGTGAAATGGTGGGACATGGTTCCCGCCACCCGAGGGCGCCCGGCCCGCAGTCCCCTGGCCCTGCGGGTGGGGTTCGAGGATGGCTCGGGGTTCGACGTGACCGAGATGGGAACCGAAAAGCGCTTGGCCCTGTGGGTCGTGGCCGACCCCACAGATGTCGAGCCGCTGGCGAGCCTCGGGCCCGACCCCCTCGACCCCGGCTTCAGCGTGGCCGTCCTCGCCGATGTGCTGGCCGGCCAGACGGGCACCATCAAGAACACGTTGGTCAAGCAGTCCGTCATCGCCGGCGTAGGCAATGCCTACTCCGATGAGGCCTTGCACCTGGCCCGCCTCTCCCCATTCAAGTCGGCGGCCAAGCTGAGCGCCGACGAAGTCCAGCGCCTGCATGACGCCGTGGTCGGCATCTTGACCGAGGCCGTGGGCCGCTCCGAAGGAATGGCGGCCTCTGACCTGAAGGGTGACAAGAAGCGGTCAATGCGCGTGCACGGGCGCACCGGTGAGCCTTGCCCGCAGTGTGGCGATGTGGTCCGTGAGGTCTCCTTCGCCACCAAGTCCCTGCAGTACTGCGCCACCTGCCAGACAGACGGCAAGCCTTTGGCCGACCGTCGTCTCTCGCGTCTCATCAAGTAGGTACGGTGATGCAGGCCATGTCGCTGTGCCGTCACCGCCAAGGAGGCAAACCGTGAATGACGAGGAGATCGTCAACCAGATCTCGAAACTCTCCGACGAGGAGCACCGTCTCGAAGGAGCCCACGTCGGAGAGGGTTTGACTCCTCAAGAAGAGGAGAAGCTCCGAACCATCGAGGTTGCCCTCGATCAGTGCTGGGACCTCCTGCGCCAGCGCCGCGCCCGCCGCAGCGCCGGCCAGGATCCCGACGAGGCGACGCTGCGACCGGCACCCGTAGTGGAGGACTACCGCCAGTAATGCAGTGGGGTCGGTTGACCCTACGCAGCTGAGGGCTGCCCAGCCCTACCGGCTCGAGGATGTTGATGGAGGCATTCACGTCGGCATGGTCCTGAGTAGCATGCCGCCGAAGCGACAGTGCCCTGCACAGAGGCACTGCGATCCGGCAACGGAGGGTGGGCGGTGGGGGGACAGCAGTTCAACTTGGGACTCGTCCATGAGGCGGTGTCTGCGGTCATTCCCGATCGTGAGGCCGTGGTGTGGGGAGACCGGCGCATCACCTACGGCCAGCTCGCCGATCGCTCCCGCCGGTTGGCGTCGTACCTCCACGGCCGAGGACTTGGCATCCACGCCGAGCGAAACACCTTGGCGCCGCACGAGTCGGGCCAGGACCACGTCGGTCTGTACCTCTACAACGGCAACGAGTACGTCGAGGGCATGCTGGGTGCGTACAAGGCCAGGGGCGTGCCGTTCAACGTCAACTACCGATACGTCGAAGAGGAGCTGACCTACCTCCTGCGTGACGCCGCGGCCAAAGGCATCATCTACCACGCCTCATTCGCCCCCATCTTGCAGCGTGTGCGGCCCGAGGTTCCCGAGCTCACCGTCTTGTTGCAGGTGGCCGACGAGTCAGGCAACGACCTGCTCCCCGGTGCCGTCGACTACGAGGAGGCGCTGGCGTCGGCTCCCGCCGAGCTGCCCCCCGTCGAACTGTCACCCGACGATCTCTATGTCTTGTACACCGGCGGCACCACGGGCATGCCCAAGGGAGTGCTGTGGCGCCAGCACGACATCTTCATGGCTGCCATGGGCGGACGCGTCTACGGAACGTGGGAGTTGCACACGTCTTACGAGGAGATCGCCTCCAAGGTCGACCCCGGCGGCATCATCCGTGTCATGTCCATCCCTCCACTGATGCACGGGGCCGCCCAGTGGGCCACCTTCTATTACATGACCATGGGCGGAACGCTGGTGTTCCCCACCAATACTCGTTCCCTCGACCCCGTAGACGTGTGGCGAACCGTCGAGCGCGAACGCGTCATCGGCATCTCGGTGGTCGGCGATGCCATGGCCCGCCCTGTCATCGAGGAACTGGAGAGAGGCGACTACGACCCCGCCTCGATGATGGCGTTTGGAAGCGGCGGTGCCACCCTCAGCATCGGGCTCAAAGAGAGGCTCTTGGCGCGTCTGCCCAACCTGATCATCTCGGATGTGGCCGGAGCCTCCGAAACCGGCGTACAAGTGGGCCAGATCTCGGTAGCGGGGTCAGTGGGCACCACCCACTTCACCCCCGGGCCCGGAGCAGTCGTCGTGAGTGCGGACATGAGCCGGCATCTCATGCCCGGTGAGAGCGAGATCGGTTGGTTGGCCCAGAAAGGCTCGGTCCCTCTCGGCTACCTCGGCGATCCGGAAAAATCGGCTCGCACCTTTCCGTTCATCGATGGAGAACCTCACTCGATCCCCGGCGATCGGGCTCGACTCCTCGAAGACGGCCAGATCGAGTTGCTGGGGCGGGATTCGGTGACCATCAACTCGGGCGGAGAGAAGATTTTCGCCGAGGAGGTGGAACAAGCCATCCTTCATCACCCGGCCGTCGCCGACGTGGTGGTGGCGGGCCGACCGAGCGAACGCTGGGGCAATGAAGTGGTGGCCATCGTGCAGGTGGCCGACGGGCAGATCGTGACCACGTCGGAGATCGTCACCGAAGCGGGGCGCCACCTGGCTCGCTACAAGCTCCCCAAAGCAATCGTCTTTGTTCCCCACATCGTGCGCTCTCCGGCCGGCAAGGCTGATTACCGCTGGGCCCAGGAGCAAGCGCTCCCCGCCTGACCCGTCCTGCGCACCGACTGACCCGCCTGGAGGCTTCCGTCGTCATGTCCTTCGTCGTCGTCACCCAACCCCGTCCGCACGTGGCCCTCGTGACCTTGAATCGGCCCGAGCGCATGAACGCCATGGCCTTCGACGTGATGATCCCGTTTCGAGAGGCACTCGAAGCGGTCAGCGTCGACAACGACGTCCGTGTGGTCGTCGTCACCGGAGCGGGGACGGGCTTCTGCTCCGGGGCCGATCTCGAGGATGCGGGCAGCATTCCCAACATCGGCGGCCTCACGGTACCCACCATCGCATTGCGAGCCATGGAGCTTCTCGACGACGTCATCTTGGCCATGCGCAAGATGCACCAGCCCGTGATCGCCGCCATCAACGGCCCCGCCATCGGGGGCGGCTTCTGCCTGAGCCTGGCCGCCGACATCCGGGTGGCGTCGCGCTCGGCGTACTTCCGGGCCGCCGGCATCAACAACGGCCTCACCTCGAGCGAGCTGGGCCTCAGTTACCTGCTGCCGCGGGCGGTGGGTTCGTCTCGAGCCTTTGAGCTGATGCTCACCGGACGCGATCTCGACGCCACCGAGGCCGCTGCCATGGGCTTGGTGTCGAACGTGGTGGCCGGGGACGAGCTGCTCGAGACGTGTTACGGGTTGGCCGATCGCATCATCGGCTTCAGCCGGGCCGGAATCGAGCTGACGAAGCGCTTGCTGTGGTCCAGCCTCGACGCCGCCAGCCTCCAAGCCCACATGAGCCACGAGGGCGTAGCCCAGCTCTATGTGCGCTTGACGACGCAGAACTTCGAGGAGGCCATACGGGCCCGGCGTGAGAAGCGCCCACCGACGTTCCAGGACTAAGAAGAAGATCGTGCGGGTCCCGCTCACCATTGGGGAGTTCTTGGACCGAGCGGCTCTGGTCCACCCCCAGCGCGTCGCCATCGTCGACGAGCCCGGCGTGGACGGGGCGATGGGCACCGTCACCTACGCCGATATGGCCGCTCGGGCTCGGGGCATGGCCACCGCCCTCGGGGCCCTGGGCGTCGGCCACGGCGAACGAGTGGCCATCGTCAGCCCGAATTCAGCCCGATTCCTCGTTTCGTATTTCGGGGTAAGCGGGTTCGGCCGCGTGCTCGTCCCGGTGAACTTCAGGCTGAACGCCGACGAGGTGCGCTACATCGTCGAGCATTCAGGCGCCACCGTTCTTCTGGTGGACCCCGAGTTCGATGATGCGCTGGCGGGCGTGCGGGCCCAGGTGAGGATCGTCCTCGATGGCAGCGGTGACGACGCCGAACTGTTCGCTCCCGTGACCGGCGCGGCGACCGATCCCACTGTCGACTGGCAAGGCGATGAGGACGCCACTTGCTCCATCAACTACACGTCGGGAACTACGGCGCGCCCCAAAGGGGTTGCTCTCACCCACCGCAATTGCTGGCTCAACGCCGTCACATTCGGCTGGCACACGACGGTGAACGAGGCCGACACCCTGCTGCACACCTTGCCCATGTTCCACTGCAACGGCTGGGGCATGCCCTATGCGGTGACCGCCATGGGCGCCAAGCACATCGTGCTGCGCAAGGTGGACGGAGACGACATCTTGGACCGCATCGCCGAACACGATGTGACACTGCTGTGCGGAGCACCCGCCGTGGTGTCGGCCATCTTGAGCGCCGCCCAAGCTCGCCGCAGCGCCGGCCAGGAGGTGCCGGGGCGAGGTCGGGTGCGCATGGTGGTGGCCGGGGCCCCGCCGCCGACGACGACCATCGAACGAGTCGAACGCGAGCTCGGGTGGGAGTTCATCCAGATCTACGGCCTCACCGAGACCTCTCCCCTCCTCACCATCAACCGCGCCCCCCAAGAGTGGAAGACCATGGACGAGACCCAACGCGCCGCCCTCCTCGGCCGGGCCGGGGTGCCGGCGGTCGGAGTACGGGTCCGGGTCGACGAGGACGGCGAGGTCCTGGCCCGTTCCAATCACGTCTTTGCCGGGTACTGGCAGCAACCCGAGGAGACCGCCGCCGCCCTGGAGGGAGGTTGGTTCCACACCGGTGACGGTGGGCACCTCCACGGCGCCTTTACGGTGATCTCGGACCGCAAGAAGGACGTGATCATCACCGGCGGTGAGAACGTGTCGTCCATCGAGGTGGAGGACTGCCTCTACAAGCACCCCGCCGTATCCGAGGTGGCGGTGATCGGGGTGCCCGACGACAAGTGGGGCGAGACCGTCAAGGCGCTGGTGGTGATCAAGGCCGGCACCTCGGTCACCGAGGCCGAGCTGATCGAGCACTGCCGGGAGCACCTGGCGCACTTCAAAGCGCCCACCTCCGTAGAGATGCGCGACACCCTGCTTCGCACCGCCACCGGGAAGCTACAGAAGTACAAGCTGCGCCAGCCGTATTGGGAGGGCCGGGACCGCACCGTCAACTGATCCTGCCGCTGTCCGGCCCCGATTCGAGGTCCCATTAGGGTGAGGCGGACATGGACGCACTCAACTTTCTCGGCCTCGAAGCCACCGACGACCCGTTGCGCTGGCGGCTGGCGGTTACCCCGGCAGTGTCCACACCAGGGCGCTTTCTCTACGGCGGGTGCGGCCTGGCGGCGGGCATCGTCGCCTTGGAGATCGCCTCCCAGCGCCCCACGGTGTGGGCCAGCGCGCAGTACCTCACCTACGCGCCCACCGGCACCACCTTGGACTGGGAGGTGATCCTGGCCGCCACCGGTCGCTACACCACCCAAGGCCGGGCCATCGGAAGGCTGGGAGACCAGGAAGTCCTCACCGTGAACGCCGCCCTCGGGCGCCACGACCTCGATCTGCAGGGCACATGGGTGACGCCGCCGGCGACACCATCGCCGGGCGATTGCCGCCTTCAAGAAATCCCGAGCTGGTTCGCCGACTCGGTCCTGCAACGTGTCGAGCACCGAGTGGCCCACGGGAGGCTCTTCAGCGAGCTCGACGGCCAGTGCCGGAGAACCCAACTCGGCGTTCTGGGCCCGCGTGCCAGGCCACCTCGAACCCTCAGCCGCCACGCTGGCTGTGATCGGCGACTACGTGTCGGGCGGGGTGTCCCAGCCCCTGGGTGTACACACCATGGGCCGCAGCCTGGACAACTCCATCAGGATGGCCCGCCTCGTGCCCACCGAATGGGTGTTGTGCGACATCCGCATGCATGCGCTGGCCAACGGGTTCGCGCAGGGACTCGCACACCTCTGGGCCGAAGACGGCACCTTGCTGGCCACCGCCAGCCAGTCGATCAGCGTCCGCCGCTGGCCCGAAAACATCGACATCTCCACCGTCATGCCGGCCGAGGTGGTCAACAAGGAGGATGCGTCCTGATGCGCACCAGGAAGATCGGAAAGCTGGAGGTCTCCGTCGTCGGGCTGGGATGTAACAATTTCGGGGGCCGTATCGACGATGCCCAAGCCACGTCGGTGGTCAACGCGTGCATCGATGCCGGCATCACCTTCTTCGACACCGCCGATGTCTACGGAGGCACTCGCAGCGAGGAAGTCCTCGGTGCCGCCCTCGGCGACCGCCGCGGCCAGGTGGTGGTGGCCAGCAAATTCGGCATGCAGATCGACGACCAACGCCGGGGAGCCAAGCCCGACTACGTCCGACGCGCCATTGAGGACACCTTGCGGCGGCTCGGGACGGACTACGTCGACCTCTACCAACTCCACTTCCCCGATGCCGACACGCCCATCGGCGACACCCTGGCCGCTCTCGACGAGTTGGTCCAAGCCGGCAAGGTACGCGAGATCGGCTGCTCGAACTTCTCCGCGGCGCAGCTGCGCGAAGCCGAGGAGGCGGTGGCCCAAGGGGCGGCCCGTTTCGTCAGCGTGCAGAACCAGTACAGCCTGCTTCAGCGCGAGCCCGAGGCCGACCTGCTCGGCGAATGCGCACGCGACGACGTGGCCTTCATCCCCTACTTCCCACTGGCGTCGGGCGTACTCACCGGCAAGTACCGTCGCGGCGAACCGGTCCCGCCCGGCACCCGTCTGGCCAGCATGCCCGATCGCGCCGCGGCCGTGCTGAGCGACGAGACCTTCTCCGTCGTCGAAGCGCTCACCGCGTTCGCCAACGAGCGTGGCCACAATCTCGTCGAGCTCGCCGTCGCCTGGTTGCTGGCGCACCAGGTGGTGGCCTCGGTGATCGCGGGGGCCACCAGGCCCGAGCAGGTGGACCAGAACGCGGCGGGTGCCGACTGGGTCTTGTCCGATGCCGACGTGGCCGAAATCGACGCCCTGGCGCCGCGGCCGTAACAGACCGAGGCCCGCCGGCGGCTCACACCCCGGTGCGGGCTTGGATCCGTCCCGAGGCGACGGCGTCGACGAGCAGGGCGTAGTCCGCGTCGGTCTGATCGGCGTAGGACAGCGCGAACCCGGCGATGGCCTCGTCAAAACCGGCACTGCCACCGAGATAGCCGGCCAAGCGCGCTGCTGACAAGGAGCGGGCATGCGCCCGAGCCAACGTCCAACCGCAGAGTTCGACGTAGTCGCAAAGCGATCGGGCGTCCATGGAGGAGAGGACGATCGAGCCCTTCATGTCGCGCAACTGCCGGATGTAGTAATCGACGCCCCGTGACATGGACCATCCGAGGAAGCTGTCAGCGGCGGCTTGCATGATCTTCTGCCCCGCCACCACCCGACGTCCCTGGGGAAGCACCGGCCGCAGGCGCGGCACGTGGCCTCGAGCCTTGCGTTCAGCCCCCTGGGGCAGGTGGGGAAGGTTGGCGGCCAGGACCGACGCGCGCGCTTCTTTGACTTGCAACAGCAGCGGCTCGCCAACGTCGCTTTGCAGCAATGCGATGAAGCAACGGGTCCCCACGCTTCCCACCCCCACGACCTTTAGGGCGATATCGACGAGCTGGAATCGCCGCATGAGGACACTGTGGGCGTCGTCAAGTGATTGCACGTAGTCGTCGAACAAAGCACGCAACGTCGCAGTGTGCTCGTCGACTCCCTCGTGGGTGACCAATGGCGGATGGTCGACGATGCGCCGGGCCCCTCCTCGCACAAGCTCGGTCAACTTGGGCATGGCCGCCGCTGAGGTGTGACGCCGAGCACTGGCCACCGACGCCTTGATGGGCACCGAGGCCGATCCGAACAGCTTGATGGCCGCTTTGGCCTCCACTTTGGAGTACCAGACGTCGACGAGGGTCATCCTTCCGTAACGCGCCATGTGGAGTCGATACGAGCGCGCCGCGTTGCGGGCCACCTGCCACTGCTCGTCAGGGCTAAGACCCGCACCGCGCGCGGCCACCACCGCACTGGCGGCCAATCGCTTGAGATCCCACTCCCACGGCCCCGAGTGCGTCTCGTCGAAGTCGTTTACGTCAAAGAGCAAGCTCCGTTCTGGGGATGCGAAGAGCCCGAAGTTGGCCACATGGGCATCCCCACACGCCTGCACGTTGATGCCGGTGACCGCTGAGGTGGACAGGTCCATCGCCATCACGGCGGCGGAACCTCGCAAAAAGGCAAAAGGGGACTCGAGCATCCGGCCCCAGCGCACCGCCACGAGCTCAGGGAGCCGGGTGACGTTCTGAGCCTCCAACACGGCCAGCGGATCGGGCCGGTTGACCGCCGGGCTCCACACCGCGTGCGCCTTTCGAGGCACGATCTGACGTAGCTCCCGACCACAGCGCCGCTCGTGTGCGTGAGCTTCCATGTACCCATAGTGGCCTGAGTAGGGCGGGGCCGTGGGGCCATTTTCCCGTCTCGAGGCGTCCAGCAACGCCAGTGGCGGTCCTCCCCTCACGACCCACAGTCATCAGCACCCCACCCATAGGGTTCGGCGGGCCGGGTGGTCTTCGAGGTGAAAAGGAGAGCGGCCGGCCCCAAACAAGACCAGGGCCTGGGGAGACAGCTTCTCAGGGCCTGCCCGAGCCGGCGGCCTTCTCGTTCTGGAAACGCCTCTCCGTGACTGCTTTGTCTGGTCTGGCGCGATCGGGCCTAGATAAATCCTCGACTGCACAGCTAGGCTTACTCCGTGGCACCCGGGGGGAAACGGCGTGAGAGGGAGCAAGAGGCCGAGCTGGCGGCCTGGAACACCGCGCACGAACGCGTGCAGTGGTTCCTGACCAGGGCCGAGAGCTTTGCCGGCGTGACAAACGCCGAGGACCCGACGATCCCGGTGCAGCTCCAAGTTGACGAGCACGCCCTGCTCGTCCTTCCGACTGTCTCGCTTGTCGAGCCTCGCCGCCTAGCGGGGCATTGGATCGGCAACCGTGCCGGTTTCACCTTCTGGGTCGAACGAGGTGCGCACTACCGGTCGACAACGGGCGCCGATAACGGCGACGAAGCCATTGTGACCGACACCGGGACCACGACGGTGACAGACCGGCGGGTGGTCTTCTCCGGTACCCAGGGAACCTACGAGTGGCCGTATGACGATGTGCTCGGTTTCTTCCATGCCGAGAACCCCCCGTGGACGGCCATCCCTGTGGCAGGACGCGACAAGATCTCCGGCGTTCGTTACGACCCGGCCCATGCCGAGGCCTTCCGGTTCTCGCTGACATTGGGTATCGCCCGCTTCCACGTCAGCGCCGACACCCTCGTGGTCGACATTCGTCGCCAACTCAACGAGGTCGAAGCCGATCGCCCGGGCGGCGTTGCGCCGCAACCCGTCCCCGCTGTCGTGCAGGCACCTGTACCAGTTGAAGCCGTTGCTCCCATTCCCGTGACGCCAGTTGCGCCCGTTGCACCGGTTCCCGTCGAGGCCGTTGCTCCCGTTCCCGTGACTCCGGTTGCACCCGTTGCGCCGGTTCCCGTGGAGGTCGTTGCCCCGGTTCCCGTTGAAACCGTTGCCCCTGTTCCCATGGTGCCGGTTCCCGCCGAGGCCGTTGCCCCCGTACCCGCCGAGGTCGTTGCCCCTGTACCCGTGGCGCCGGTTGCTCCGGTTCCCGTGGAGGCCGTCGCCCCCGTACCGGTGGAAACCTTCGCCCCTGTTCGCGTCGAGCCGGTCGCGGCGGTGCCGGTGGAGATGGTTGCCCCCTTACCAGTTGAGGCCGTGGTGTCCGATAACGGTCCGGCCGCCGTGCCGGCGACGACCACGGTCCCCGCGGCGGCCACCGTCCCTGCGCCAGCCACGGTGCCAGCGTCGACCGAACCAGCGGCTACGGAAAGCGCCGTTGCCGCGGTAGCCACCGAAACACCTGACTTGCCCGCAGCGGGGTGGTACCACGATCCCTACGGCACGGCCCGCGTGCGGTGGTGGGACGGCAAGGAGTGGACCAACCACACCTCGCCCTGACGAGCGGACCTTCGGGTCGGCGATCGGACAGGTGCGCCGAAGCGTGTTGGGGCGTCACGCTCCGAGTCGAAGCGGGTATTTAGCTACCAGCTCATGGGCGGGCACTGGCTTCGAGAAGAGATATCCCTGCGCGAAGTCGCAGTCCAGCCGACGGAGCACGTCGAGCTCTTGCTCAGTTTCAACGCCCTCGGCAATCACCTGTAGACCCAACGCGTGGGCCAGTTTGATGACGGCGGCGACGATCTCAGCTCCGCCCGGATTATCACCGAGCTCGTCGACAAAGCTCTTGTCGATCTTCAAGATGTCCAACGGGAATCGCTGGAGGTAGCTCAGCGACGAGTAACCAGTCCCGAAGTCGTCGATGGCCAAGGTGACACCGAGGTCCTTGAGGGCGCGCAATACGCGCAGCGCCGAGGCGGCGTCGTTCATGAGCGCGCTCTCGGTGATCTCAAGGGTGAGATTGGCAGGCGACAGTCCTGTGTCAGACAAAATCCGCTCGACGGTCTCGACGATCTCTGGATGGTCGACCTGGCGAGCCGAGAGATTGACCTCGACGGCGCCCCGCGGACCGTTCCACCGATCGGCCTGCCACGTGCGCAACTGGCGGCACGCTTCTTGCAGCACCCAGGCCCCGATCGGGATGATGAGACCGCTTTCTTCGGCTACCGGTATGAAGCGGTTGGGCGCCACCAGGCCGTGGTCGGGGTGGTCCCAACGCAAGAGCGCCTCTACTCCCACGGCCTGCTGGTCGCGGATCTCGACAACGGGTTGGTAAAAGAGGCGAAGTTCGCTGCGCTCGAGGGCGCGGTGAAGCGAGTGCTCGGTGTGCATCTGATCGAGGACCCGCACCCGCATGGCCTCGCCGAACACTTCGAAACCGCCACCCCCACGTTTCTTCGCCTGGTACATGGCGGCATCGGCATTCGACAAAAGCGGCGTGGCTTCGCTGATCCTTTCGGTGGTGCAGGCAATACCGACGCTGGCGGTGATGAACACCTCGCCGCCGGCAGCCGAGATGGGGGTGGTGAGAGCGTGCAGGGCGCGATCGGCAAAGTTCACGGCCTCACGCTCGGCGTCGTGACCGTCGAAGAGGACCAGGAACTCGTCACCGCCGAGTCGGGCCACCACCTCAGCGGTCCCCTCGGACTGCATGAGGCGGGCCGCCACCGCCACCAGCACCTCGTCGCCAACTTCATGACCAAGCGCGTCGTTGATGCCCTTGAACCGGTCGAGGTCGAGCACGAGCACGGCCACCGAGCCCGGTGCACTGGTGCCTTTGGCGAGGGCATAGGCCAGCCGGTACGTGAACAAGGTCCGGTTCGGCAACCCGGTGAGCGAGTCGTGCAGGTAGGCGTGCGCCAAGGCTTCCTCGGCCGCCTTCTCCTCGTCGTGGTCGTGCACGAACCCACCGATACGAAGATCAGCGCCGGTCCCGATGACATAGGCGGTGCCGGTCACCCGGATCTCGTGTCCCTCACGGTGCATGAGCTGCAGTTCTCGGGGCCGGGTGCGCTCCATGCCGTTCACTGATGTTCGAGCGGCCTCAAGGTCGTGTCGATAGCGGCCCATGTAGCGCTCGGGGATGAGGAAATCGGTAATCGTTCGGCCCAGCACCTCGTCGCGTGACCACCCGAACATCAGCTCGGCTTGACGGTTCCACTCGGTGAGGACACCGTCGCCGTCGGTTTCGAGGAATCCGTCTCGTGACAAGTCGAGTAGGTGCTGGAACCGGGTCCGCCAACGCCCCACCGCGATTTCGTCGGTCCCCCGGATGCCGGATCGGGCGCTTTGGATGTTGGTCACCCGGTCTCCCACCATCGCTCTCCGTTGTCTTGAGTCGGCCTCAGCGGCGGTTCTCGCCCGCTGTCGTGTGCCCTTGACCGGCCCGTCGTACGCTCCTCGTCCGCCCGCTTCCGGTGCCCAGTGCCAGAAAAGAGGACGGCGCTCAGCGTGGCGAATCGTAAGCGTTGTGCCTGCTGTGGTCAATGCAACCAAAGTGAAAATAGTTAAAGGAACGGGGATAACTCACTGAACGAGTCGTCTCCACCACTTTGTGTTCCGATTTCACCCGGTAACGAGACCGTCGAATGCGTGCGGGACCCGGTCGGGGCGCCTACGGTGCCCGATAATGATCGAGGTCACGGGGGTCCTGCAGAAAGAAGCATGGGACCGCATGGTCATGCCGCCCGTCGAGAAGGTGCGGCCCGGCCTGTGGTCCATTCCGGTGCCGATTCCGGACAACCCGTTGCGCTACGTGCTCGTCTACGCCTTTGAGCTCGACAACGGCGTGGCGATCGTCGATGCCGGCTGGAACACCGAAGACGCGTGGCTGGCGCTGACGACGGGACTCGAGGTGATGGGTGGGTCGATCACCGACGTTGAGGCCGTTCTGGTCACCCATATCCATCCCGACCACTACGGCTTGGCCGGGCGGGTACGCGAGGAGTCGGGAGCCTGGATCGGCCTGCACCCAGCCGATGCCGAGATGCTCGAGGCTCGCTACATCAAGACCGACGACCTCCTGGCCCGCATGCGCGACTTCCTCTCTGATGCGGGCGTGCCGGCCACCAAGCTTCCCGACCTGAACTTGGCGTCCATGATGATCCGGGGTCAGGTCACCATGGCTGAGCCCGACGTCCTCTTCGAGGACCAAAAACGGGTGGACGTGGCGGGATGGGATCTGCAGACGATTTGGACTCCCGGCCACTCCCCCGGCCATGTCTGCTTCTACAGCGATCGACACCGCCTGCTGCTTTCCGGAGATCATGTCCTGCCGCGCATCACGCCCAATATCGGCGTCCACACGCAGCAATTTCCCAATCCGCTCGGCGAGTACCTCGAGTCCCTCCTGAAGGTGCAGAACCTCGGTGTCGACGAGGTGCTCCCGGCCCACGAGTACCGCTTCGCCAACCTGCGCGGCCGGCTCGATGAGATCCTCGCCCACCATGGTGAGCGCCTGGCGGAGATCGAACGCCTAATCGACGAGCACCCGGGATCGACCGCATGGGACATCTCGGTGGCCCTGAAATGGTCTCGGCCGTGGCACGAAATTGCGGACCACATGCAACGTGCCGCGGTTGGTGAGACCCTGGCCCATATCGTGCTTCTCGAAATCCATCAACGCGTGGGACGGGAGGGATCGTTCCCGGCGCGCTTCTATTTACTCCCTCCCACGTGAACGGGCGGTGAAGGCATGACCCCAGGCGATCATGCAGGTGAGGACGACGAAGCCATTGCCCATCGTCTTCCCGGCTATTCGGCTCGACACGCCACCCAGCGAGCCCGTCGCATGCATCGGCTCACCGTGGCCGCCGTTGTCATCGTGGTCGTGGGCGCCGTCGGCGCCGTGCTCGCCATCGCCCACGCCAGCCAGAACAAGCACACCGGCGGGTCCTCTGCCACTACGACTTCAACCGCGCCCGATCACGCCACGACGGTGATGGTGACGGCCGCAGCCGAGCCGTGGATGCTGGCCGCCGCTCTGGCTGGTGAGGTGCTCCTGCCCGGATCGACCGGGCAGTTGGTGATCATGGGTGGGGCCACGTCCGGTGACTTGCTGGCCGATGGCATTTTCGCCCTGAACACGACCAACGGGAGCCTTACGCAGCTCGGCGATGTCTCCTCCGACCTCGACGACGCGGCCGGCGCCATTGTCGGCGGGAAGCCCACCGCGTTCGGGGGGGCGACCCCCGGGGTGGTGAACACCATTCAGGCCTACGCGCCGTCGGCCACCAATCCCGCCAAGCTCTCGCCCGCCACCGTCACCGGCACACTGCCCGAGCCACGTTCGGCGGCAGGCATTGCCGTGGTGGGTAGCAACGTCTATCTGGTGGGCGGATTCGACGGGACCTCCGCCGATCCCACCGTTATCGAAAGCAACAACGGCCAGACCTTTATGACGGTGGCGACATTGCCCGTGCCCGTACGCTCAGCCGCCGTTGCCGTCGTGGGGACCAAGCTCTTCGTCTTTGGCGGGGTGGCCATGTCCGGCCCCGACACGGGGAAACCGATCGACACCATTCAGGTGGTGAACCTCGCCAAGGGCAAGGCGTCTGTGGCCGGCCGGCTGCCCGCTCCGGTGGCCGGTGCCGCCGCCGGGGTCGTCGGAGACGTGGTGGTGATTGCCGGAGGTGACAACCAACCTGCCGCCACCACCAAGACGACGACAACGACAACAACCGCCGGCAACAGCGGAAACACGGGCACCACCGGCACGGGAGCCACCATCGCCACCCACAACGGCACGACGGCGAGCTCCACCACCATCTGGAGCTTCACGCCCAAGGGTGCCAAGGTATCGGTCGTCGGTCAGCTCCCGGTGGCCGTGTCCTACAGCGGCGTGACAGTCGTCGGCACGACCATGTGGCTGGTGGGCGGGGATACCGACGGGACTCCCGTCTCCACCGTGCAGAGCGTGACCGTACCGGCCGGCTCGTAACACCTGGCGAGGCTCGTCGTCTTCAGCGATCGCGTCGTCGACGGTGCAGGTGATGCCAGACGACAAAGGCGGCCGCCACGATGAGAGCCGCCACCAGGATCACCAGAGACCACTGTCCGAAGGTGTTCACCAATTTGCCGTACGAGTCTCCCGCCGCGTACCCGACGAGTACCCAGGTGACGGCCCACAGCACGGCCGAGGGCGTGGCGAACAAGACGAAGAGCCGTCGAGTCATTCCCGACATACCGGCCACTCCGGGCACGAGGGCTCGCACCACGATGATCCAACGACCGAAGAACACCGCCGGCGCGCCGTGCTCGGCGATGAGCTTTTCGGTTCGGACCACGGCGCGATTTCCCCGCAGTGGTCGGTGCCTCAAGAGCCACGGACCAATGAGGCGCCCGAGCTCGTAACCGACGACATTGCCGACCGACGCCATCGTGGCCACCACCACGACCATCACCGCCACGTTGGCACGGTGTTGGCTGGCGATCACCCCGCCGATGACGGCGGACAGCTCGGCGGGGACCACGAAGCCGACGAGCACCGCCGCCTCGATCCCGACCAGCAGGCCGATGACGAGGTATACGACCGGCCCGTGCAAGTGGAGCAGCCACGACTGAATGGAGCCGGTCAACGTAGCCCCACAAATCCCGGGCGCACCGGCGGCGTGTCGAGCCTCATCGGCGCCACCGACCGATCATGCAACCGCCGAGAGCCGGCGGACACGATCAAATGCGTTCAGCGGGACCGGGGAGCCCACGACGCGCTCATCCATGTCCGTCGCCGGCATGCTGGGCACGTCATGAACTGTGTAAACCCTCGCCCCGGTCGCCAAAACCAAAGAGGCAGGTGGAGAATGGCGAATTCGAGCATGTCCACGTCGCTGTGGGCGCCGCACGACGAACACTCCACTCCGATGGGACCGAACATCCCCGCGCTTTGATGCGATGGGTGGGTGGAGCGGGTACCGGCCAGCCCGTTGGCCGAACCGGACTTCGGCGCTTGGCCCACCGACCGAACCGGTCGGACGTCGTTGCCGGCACCCGACGGATGGTGCCTGGTCGGCTCGCCGCCGTCACCCGCCATGGAGCGGCGCCGCCCTTTGGCGGCGGCACGGAGCGGGGGTGTCGAGAACAGGGCGTGTTTCCCGGAGGCTTCCTCGTCGACACCGGAGCGGGGTCCGCTTTCATCGCGTTCGGCCGGGGCCCAGAACAGGGCCCGCTTGCCGAGGGGATCAGGAGAGTCGACCATTTCCGCCTGTCTGCTCAGTGAACCGGACGAGGATCGGCGTCGAGTTCGCGGGCCAGGGCCCGGTAGGACGCCGCCCCCGGTGACGCCGGGGCATGCTGAATGATGCAGCGACCGAATTGCGGGGCCTCGGCGAATCGAATCGATTTTTTGACCGGGGGCTCAAGCACGGGGAGCCCGTAGCGCTCCTTGACGTCCTCAAGCACGGAACGTCCGTGTCGAGTGCGCTCGTCGTACATGGTGGCGATGACGCCACGTACTTCGAGTTGGGCGTTGGCGAACATACGCACGTCGTCAATGGTCTCGAGCAACTGCCCCACCCCCCGATGGCTTAACGCCTCGCATTGCAAGGGGATAAGCACCTCTGAGGCCGCCGTCAATCCATTGATGGTCAGAACGCCTAACGAAGGAGGGCAATCAATCAGGATGATGTCGTAATCGTCGCGCACGGTCGCCAGAGCCCGATCAAGTACGTGCTCCCGTCCGGTGCGGGTGAGAAGGTGCACTTCGGACCCGGCCAGATCGATGGTCGACGGCAAGATGTCGAGACCTTCCGCACCGTCGACGCCACGACGTGCATCAGCAACCTTCAACGTGCGAACGAACACGTCGTGTAGCGAGTGCTCGAGCATGTCGGGATTGATGCCAACCGAAAATGTCAGGCACGCCTGCGGGTCGAGATCGACAAGCAGGACACGCCGGCCCAGCTCGGCGAGCGCGAAGCCAAGGGAATGCACGGTCGTCGTCTTGGCGACGCCGCCTTTCTGATTGGCAATAGCCACGACCCGTGCCACGAGCGCAGTCTAGAGGGAGGAATCGTTTCCGCCTTCGGGCACGCGGGACCCAAAAAATGAAACCGCATGCCGTGACGGACTGGACACGCACTGATGTTCGGCGGTCAGCAAACAATCGACCCGACGACTCGCTTGGACCCCTGTTGGCGCTCCCACCACTGGTCCAGATCCAGCCGGCGGGATGGCGCTTGAGACACGTCAAGGCAACCGTCAGCCTGGTCAGCCTCAGCTGCGACTCAGGTTCGAGCCGTTTCGCTCGTCCCAGCTCGCTTCACTAGCCGCCTCACAGCGGCGCCGGGCCGGGGCCCTGGCGTCGGGATCCCGCCTCATTCCCCGGAGCCTTGCCCTGGCAACCGGCGCCCCCGACAGGAGTCGAACCCGCAACCTGGTGGGTAGAAACCACCCGCTCTATCCAGTTGAGCTACAGGGGCGAAAGCAAGCGTGCAGATACCGATGGTGAGCGCCGCTTGCCCCACGAGGATACTCGGCAGGCTGCCGAGGGTCGGTGAGCGGTGTGCCATGCTGGTGGTCTCACGGTGGCCGTAGCTCAGATGGTTAGAGCGCCAGGTTGTGGCCCTGGAGGTCGGGGGTTCAAGTCCCCTCGGTCACCCCAAATTTAGTCGATCGGACGCTCCTGGACGCCGGTCGAATCACATACACTCGCCCCTGCGCCTCTAGCTCAACGGCAGAGCAACGGACTCTTAATCCGCAGGTTGGGGGTTCGAATCCCCCGGGGCGCACTTGAGGACCCGTCCAGCTGGGTGGCTCCTGTGCCTTGGCAACATCCCTCCGCCGAGATGTCGCTGATGTCGAGAACTCACGGAGTCCCGGGCGCCTTGATCTACTGGGGGAGACGTCGTGGGTCGACGTGGTCGGGATGCAACGAGAAATGACACCAACGCCTGACGCCACCGAGTCCGACGTCGAAGAACGTGGGCCGCGCCACGCCAGTCGACGCTGGGGCGGAATCTGGGCTGGCGCCACAGGACTGGTCTTCGCCATTCCCGCCGTGGCGTACTTCTGGCTGATCCATTCTTACGGCGTCAACACCATCTGGGGGGACCAGTGGGCTGACGTCCAGGTCATCCACCACCTGTACTCGGGGACCCTCAGCCTGAGCACGTTGTGGGCCCAGCACAACGAGGAGCGGAACTTCTTCTCGAACATCGTCGTGGTGATCCTGGCCGAGACCAGTCACTTCAACGTCGTCGTCGAGATGTACATCAGCGCGGCGCTGCTCACGTGTTCCATCGGCATCCTTATCGTCACACACCGGCTCCGCTCTCGTTCACCTTGGATCCTCTACCTTCCCGTAGCCCTTTTGATGTTCTCCTTCGTTCAGTTCGGCGACACGCTTTGGGGATTCCAGGTGGCGTGGTACTTCGTCTTGATCGGGTTGGCGACGGCGTTGCTGTTCCTGGATCGACCCGTTCTCTCTACGCCGGTGATGATCGGGGCCCTGGCCGGCGCTGTGGCGGGCAGCTTCTCTTTGTTGCAGGGCCTGTTCATCTGGCCGGTGGGGGCGTTGCTCATGTACCAACGTCGACGTTCGTGGAAATTGATCGCCATATGGATCGCATCGGGCGTCGTGACGGCCGTGTTGTACTTCATAAACTTCAATTTCTCAGCACCCGGCACCAGCAACGGGTCTTTTGCTCGCCACCACTTCGTCGTTGTCGTGAAGTTCTTCTTCATTGCCATCGGTGATGTGGTCGGGGTACCGACCCCGAACAACGGCGTGCTCATCCTGGGTATCGTCATCTTCGCCTTAGCCGTGTCCTTGATCGTCATCTACGGCCTGCGCCGCGACGAGTTGAGCCAACGGCCGATCGGCATTGCCCTCGCATGCTTCGGTCTGCTTTTCGCCGCATCCATCGCCATTGGACGATCATCCTTCGGGTTGCAGGCAGCCCGTTCTCCCCTCTACCCCACCATGGACCTCTTGATCCTGGTGGGGTGCTATCTGGTCGTGTTGGGTCGACCACCAAGGTCTTCTACCTCCCCGACACGGCAACGACGAGCGGGAATCCTCGGCATCCGTGCGCTCGTCGTCGGCGTGATCGGCCTCCAAGTGGTGGTGGGGTTCGCTCACGGCCTGACCGGTGCCCGGCAGTGGCAGGCATCCATGAAGACCGAAGAGGTCTACGTCGTCAACCTCTCTCAGGCATCCGACCATGTGGTCCTCTACCAAATCTCGTACAACCCCCAACTTGTTCGTCGTTTGGCCGTGATCGCCAAGGACAGGCACCTCAGCCTGTTCTCCAACTCGGTGGCGGCCCATATGGCGCTCCGGCATCCGTACAGCGTCGCTGTCGCCGACTTCTATGCCGAGAAAAACGTCCACGGTGTCTTCGTATCATCGAGCCCTAAGTACGCGCAGGTGATGACCTTGGTGCGAGCCTTTCCCGTGCGGTGCGCGTCACTAGAAACGTCTCAGGTCTTGGCCGTGAACCCCGGACCGAGACTCGCACCGGGTTCGGTGCACGTGACGTCGCTCGGACACACTTCGACGCTGGAGGTTCTTTTCACCACCGCCAACGCCACCGAAGATGCCAAGGCCCCCGAGGAAAGGTCGTGGGATGCCGAAGCGGTCGACTTCGTCACCATCGGACCGCGTGATCAGTGGCTCAACATCCCGACGAACGACTACCCGGCCTTTCTCGTCGAGAGCACGGCGGGCACATCACGTATCTGCCAGGCGGGATCGCCGGCGTCATAGAGGGTCCACCCCGGCTGTGCCGTTGTCGGCCACATGAACGGTCCATTGCCCTTGATCGAAGTAGCGAAGCTGGTGGCGCGCCGCAGGATCGGGATACCACCCTGCCGGAACCACCGCCGCGGCCGGCGGCGGCGGCGGCGGCGGGGCCAACACCGGCCCAGTGGCTCCGTTCACTGCCGCTACTGCCACGGGCGTCTTGGCCTCGAGGCTCTCGCGGCGACGGGCATGGCGGCTCGAGGTGGCGATGGCCTCGAGCAGTGCATCTGCCTCAGCCACGCCGCGGTCTCGGAACTCGGCCCGGACGCGCCGGCCTGCCGCGTCGACGTGCACGGAAGCCAGCCCTAAAGCGCGTTGGACCGGTCCCTGAATGCGGCGGACACTTTGGACCTTCTCGAGGGGAACCCAACACGTGACCCTGCGCACGCGACCGGTGACAGACATAGCCACGGTGTCGTCGTGGCCGGCGGCCAGAAAGTGGTAGCTGAGCGGGGCTTTCCAGCGAGCCTGGACCGGTGGCCGCTCAAGCACCGGCGACGGCGCCGTGATCACGGTTTGGAGCAAGTGGCGGGCCAGGCTCTCGGGGCCCACCGGCAAAAGCGCCTTGGTCACGGTGCCCGATCGGGGCCCTTGGTCACGTCCGGCCGATCCGGCGATGTCTACCTCGAGACGACACCATCCGAAGGCTCGCCACAGCAGGGGCTCCACGAGCCGCACCGCCTGGACGCGACGAATGGGGATGGTCTCCGCCACGGTGCCGAGCAAGCCGCGGCGGATGCGAATGCCATCGGGAGCTTCTGCCACGGTGAAGCCGTACTGCGTGGACACCAGGCGCCATATCGAACGTACGAGCCCGAGTACGTAGATCGCCAAACCGCCTCCCAGGGCCACCACCGCAGCCCTGGAAATGTGGGACGCCACCACCACGGCGACGACGAGGACCACGCTGCCCAACGTCGAGGCGGACAAGACCACCGAACCCACCAAACGACCGGTGGGCACGCTCGCCACCAGGCGTTCGCCGGGCTCCGGCGTCGAGGGATCAAGGCCATGATGGCCGGCCAACAGACGGGCCCGCAGTTCCAGGGCCACCGGTTCCGAGAGATAGGCCAGCTTGCCGCTGGCCGACGTGGATCCCGCCAGACGGATACGCAGCTCGGCGAGGCCGAAGATCCGGGCCAGGAACGGTTGGATGACGTCGACGGCTTGGATACGGGCCACCGGCAGCTGTCGGGAGTCGCGGCGCAGTAGACCCGATTCGATCTGCAGCGTGGCCCCCTCGAGGCGCCACCTCGTCACCATCCAGTGGATGACGCCGACAACGACCGTTACTGCCACCAACGCCAAGTCGACCTGTAAAGAGTCACCGCCACCGCCGGGATGTGCCGCCGAGGCTGCCAACAAGAGCACCACCGGGACCACGACGCGTCCGGCTCGGATGAGCGGCGACAGCGGGTGGAGCCGTTGCCAGCCTGAGCTCACAGGCCGGCGGCTTTCGCCTCGCCCAAGGAGGCCAACCGGTCTCGGAGCCGAGCGGCTTCCTCGTGATCGAGCCCGGGAATGCGGGCGTCGGTTGCTGCCGCGGCGGTATGCAGCTTGACGGTGGCCAGTCCGAACAGTCGCTCGATGGGCCCCGCCGTCACGTCGACGAATTGCATCCTGCCGTAGGGGACGACAGACAGGCGCCGGAACATGACGCCTCTGGCCACCACCAGGTCCTCATCGCGTTCGGTGTAGCGCCACGATCGAAAGCGATTGTGCACGAACACGAGGGCCGCCGCCGTACATGCCACGGCCGCGGCGACCGACCCCACCGCGGTCACGGCGCCGAGGCTCGTCAGAGACACCCCGACAATGACAACGGTCACGATGCCGAGGGCGATGACCTCGACACAACGCATCTCCCACAGCTTGGGGGAGGGAGATCGCCACACACCATCGTCGGTAATCATCCTCCCAGGCTACGTGGGCTCTGGGGCTTATGAGCAGGGCTAATCGATGCCGGAGGTGTTCCTGGGCGACCGCGGCGACGAGGCGAACGGGCTTGGCTCCCCGACTAGCGGGGCGTGATGCCCCAACTGGCCCGCCACGTCGCCGCCGGCTCCAGCCTCACGATGTCGGTGCCGTTTCGCAGGGCGTCGGGCGGGCACGTCATGGGCTCGACGGCAATCGAGAAGCGCCGCCGACTCGGGTCCAAGGTGTCGCCCGTGAAAACCATCACGTAGTTGAAACGTTCGTCCATCCACAACGTCACCCCGCGAGTGCCCTCGCTGTTGTCGATCTCCACACGGGCCACCCCATCGTCATCCCGGGAGAGCTCTGTGTAGGCGGTGTCGAGGCGGGTCGTACCGACGGGCCGACTTGCCGTGTAGTCGTACTCCGTGCGCATTACGGGGGTCTCCTCGACGGGCAGGCCGCGATCGTCGGTGATGAGTCGAAGGCGGGCAGGTACCTGGAGCCGGGCGCTGTCGATCGTCGGCGTTCCCACCGTGACATACGGATGAAATCCGAGACCGACCGGAGCCGGCACATCATCGACGTTGGTCACCTTGGTGGTGACGCTCAACCCTTCGCGTCCCAATCGATACTCGATGAGCCAGTCCACAGCCCACGGGTAGGCGGGTTGGGGGTGCAGGCGACAACCCAATGTCACCACATTCTGAGCCCTCGACTCGAGGCGCCACGGCATCCATCGCATCAAGCCGTGAATGGCGTTGCGACGGGCGGGCTCGTCCAGCGCCGCTTGGGCGTGACGTCCGTCGAAGATGTATCGCCCCTGCCCGAGTCGGTTGGGCCATGGAGCGAGCACCTGCCCTCGGCCACCGGCGCATATCTCCGTCGCCGCGAACCCGTCGATGATGTCTAGATCCCCCACCGTGTAGGAGCGCAGCGTGGCGCCGATCTCAGTGATGACGGCTGTGTGGCGGCCATGGCCGATGACGTGCTGCTCCCCCGATGGGCAAAGCGTCGGGTGCTGCGATACAGGCATGAGGGATCTTTCATGGGGCCGAAGGCGGGCACCGGTATGGTAGACGCCAGGTCATATTTCGGTGCCTTGACCCTGGGCGTCCCTGCATCCACAGCGAGGTGGTCGAGTGCGCATTTTGGTCACCAACGACGACGGCGTACGCGCCCCCGGCATCGCCGCGCTGGCACAAGTGGCTGCCCACAGTGGGCACGACATCGTCGTTGTCGCCCCCATGGTCGACTACAGCGGCGCCGGCGCCGCCGTCGGCCCCGTCCATTCGCGTGACGGAGTGGACTACGAGTCCTATGCCATCGCCGGGCTCGATGGGATCCCTTCCTTCGGTATCGACGGCCCCCCGGCGCTGGCGGTCATCCTGGCGTGTGTCGGAGGCTTTGGACCTCGTCCCGACATCGTGCTGTCGGGCATCAACCACGGGGTCAACGTGGGCCGCTCGGCACTGCACTCGGGTACCGTCGGCGCCGCTCTCACCGCCGCCCACTTCGGATTGCGATCGTTGGCGGTATCGATCCGCTACGGAGACGCTCCGGTGCCATGGGAGTGCCCGGCTTCGTTGGCCGCCGCTCTCATTCCCGTGCTGGTCGATGCCGACGCCGGCACCATGCTCAATCTGAACGTCCCTGATGTGTCATTGACCGAGCTGCGCGGTCTGCGCCACGGATCTCTCGGCCGTGGAGGTGCCATTCGGTCGGCCGTGCAGGAGAGCCCAGGAGGCGCCGACCTGCCTCACCTCTCATTGCCGGCGGCACCGTCGGGAACGCTTCGACTCGATCTGGTCGCCCCGGGATCGAACCGCGACGACGACCCCGGCACCGATAGCGGGCTGTTGGCCAACGGGTTCGCCTCGCTGACGCCGTTGGTGGGGATACGAGAAGCGGGACCCGAGTCCAAGGATGTGGTCGCCGCCGCACTAGAGGCCCTGTACGCCGTCGAGGGCGTCGGGCCCGGCGACCAGGGGAACACGGGCCTGGGCGTCGACGGTCAGTAAGGACCGTCGCAGCAGCTGTCGCGCCAGCCGCATGCCGGGCACCGGTAATGAGCGTGCTCCGGTGCCATGGCCGACCCGCATGCCAAACACATCGTCGACAGGTCGCATCCGGGCGTCGATGTCGGTCGCACGTTGTCCGGGGGCGTCGCCTCCGCGCCCGTTGCGGCTCCGTCTCCGGCTCCGTCCTGAGACCCACGCCCGATCAGTTGCACAGCCCCAAGGTACCGACCACCCGACCGCGGCCCGGGGACCCTCTCGGCGACTTCTGACGGCCCGGCGCCACACCGAAGCATCACGTGGAGCGACGGGATCTGGGGTGTCATGACGCAACGTCAGACCAGCGATTTCTGATAAATATGCTGTTCAAGGCTGTTAAAGAGGCGCCCAACCCGGGGTCGACCCAGGCCGTCGAACCTCACGCATTGCGGTCGAAGTTTGCGCCCCTGCGCACAAGCTGCTTACGCTTCTTGAAGAACCACGCCGGACCACGTCCTGGCGACAGCCTGAGGAGTCTGTCGTTCTGGACAAGAGGGACGTGCGGTCGCGTGGACATGCCGATGGGCCGATCCCGTCGTCTCGTCCGCCGCTTTCGGCTGGGTCCAACCCACCACATATGACCAACCGACACCATGGCAGACCCAGCACGGGAGGCGCCTGACGCCTAGACCCAGGGCTGCTCCGTCTGCACCTCGTTCGGACTGAAGTCCAGGGCCGTCCGCCGCGCCGCGGCGCCGGTTCCGCGAGACGAATGCTCAGACGACGGACGCCCGCATTCCCAAGCCGATCTGGAGCCCTCCGGGGATTCCGAGACTTCAAGGAGGCGCAAGATGCGGAAGCACCGACTCTATGGCGTTGTCATCGCCGTGCTTCTCGGTGTGGGACTAAACCCACGACCGATCTTTGCCCATGTCATCACCGGTACCGACTCAAGTCGGGCCAGTTCACAGTTCGTGTCGGCGGATTATTCCGTGCGACAGCAGTACAGCGATCAACGGGGGGCCGTCACTCGCCCCCCGTCGACGCTTCGACCCGGTACGGATAAGTTCATCCTCTCCGAGTCGCAAACAGCCAACGGGGCCACGCTGACGGCACTCACGTCATTCGTTCCACCGCCACCTCCACCTCCCCCGCCGCCCGCGGCGCCACCGGCGCCCCATCGGGCGCCGGCGGTGGCCGCCACCCACGTTCAAGTGGCGACGGCTATAGCGCGCCCAGCAACGCCGGGCGTCTGGGCCCAGTTGCGGTGGTGTGAATCGAGGGACAACTATGCCGACAACACCGGTAACGGGTACTACGGCGCCTATCAATTCGCGCTGTCCACGTGGCGTTCCCTTGGACTGAGCGGTCTGCCCTCGAGTGCTCCCGCCGCCATACAGGACCACGCCGCTCAAGAACTCGAAGCGCGCAGCGGTTGGGCCCAGTGGCCGGTGTGCGGGCGCGACCTCGGCGTGACGTGATGTCGAACGTCATGTCGAAGGTCACACGCGTGGCGTCCTCGGTCGTGACCGCCACCGACGTACCACCCCCACGCCAACGAGCTGCGGGGCGCCTTTTTCGACCATTTGACCAGGGGTGCTCCCCACTTCGTGGCGTTTCGGTAGGGTCATGCCATGAGTCAGACGGCCGCTCGCGGTAGCGACGCCAGCTCAGCTGGCCAAGGACATCACGCCTCGAAAGACCCAGGGGCTACGACGTCGGTGGCGTCGAAGCCCCGACGTTGGGTCTCCTCCATGACCGGGCTGTTCGAACGACGGCTCTTCGATGAAGGTGGATTCGAAGTCGACGGGCGCCATCTCCACTACGAGTCACACGGCAGCGGACCACGCGTCGTCGTGTTCTTGCACGGTTTGCTCTTGGACACGCAGATGAACCGCCGCTTGGCCGCCGATCTGGCCGAACGCGACTTTCGCGTCATTCTCCTCGACCTGCCCGGTCACGGTCGTTCGGACAAACCGCGCCACGCATCGGCTCATCGCATCGACTCTTATGCGCGCCACGTCGTCGCCCTGCTCGACGCGCTGGCCATCGATGAAGCTGTCGTCGGTGGCGTGTCACTGGGAGCCAACGTCAGCTTGCAAGTCGCCGTGGACGCGCCCGAAAGGGTGCGCGGCTTGCTCGTCGAGATGCCCGTCCTGGAGTGGGCCGTACCCGGTGCCGCCGTGGTGTTCTTGCCCATGCTCCTCGGAGTCCACTACATCAGTCCGGTGGCAAGAGTCATCGCATCGGTGGCCCGCAAGATCCCAAAGACATCGATCGGTGCGCTCGACAGTCTGATCACGACGTTTTCGCTTCAGCCCGAGGAAGCCGCCGCCGTGCTTCACGGCATGCTCGTGGGCCCCATCACGCCGACCTACGAACAGCGTCAATCCATCAAGGCTCCCGCGCTGGTCATCGGTCACAAGGTCGACTTCATCCACCCCTTCGCCGACGCCGACCACCTCACCCGTCAGTTACCCAACGCCCGACTGCTCGAGGCGCATTCGATCATGGAGCTGCGCGTGTTCCCCGATCGCCTCACCGGTGAGATCGCCCAGTTCCTCGAGCAGGTGTGGGGCCGGCCCCGGCTGCGGCGGCCGGCGGTGCCCCGAGCGGCTCGGGCCCGGGGCGCCTGACCGCCACGTGTCGGGGGCTCGCCACGGCGGGCCGCCCCAGCCATCTGGCGGTCAAGCGGTCAACGCGGCGCCCACGCGTCGGGGTCCTCGGTGAGCTTGGCCACCCGCTTGGGCAGGCGCCCAGCCACGACGTCTTGCAGGGTCACGTGGTCGAGAACCGAACGCAGGCTGGCCCGGACCGCCACCCAGACGTCTTGGAGGTGTTCGGCGGCGCCCTCGTAGATGGTCATCTCCGGACGTAGCCCGCGCACCTCGGCCAGCGGACCGTCGAGTGCCCGCATCACATCGGCCACGCTGATGGCCGATGCCGGGCGAGCCAGGCGATACCCACCTTCTGAGCCCCGCTGGCTGGCCACGATCCCGGCCCGGCGCAGGTCGTTGAGGATGGCGCCCAGAAACTTGGCCGGCAGCCCCTGCCCCTCGGCCAAGGCCTCGGTCGTGCTGGGTTTTCCTTCGTCGGCCAGCACGAGCAGGGCTCGCATGCCGTAGTCGACCTTGGCGGGGATGTGCATGGAGGGATTCTGCCCGTTGGCCGCCGCCCCGTGGGACCCAATGGGGGCCAAGTTCGCCGCACCCGAGGATCAGCGTCGAGACGGGCCGGGCACCAGGAGCGAGAAACCCCTTGCCATAGGGGGTCGGCGGGCAGAAGCTGGGATTGTCGTCACGGTGATGGGAGCGTCGTCAGGTGCTGTCCGTACACACCGAAGAGGAACACTTCGTCGAAGGCGAGCCCGAGCTCGAGCCTCCTGAAGAGCTTGCCATCGGGGACTTCGACGAGGAGGCCCAACTCGAAGAGGGCCTCGACAACGAAGACGTCCTCGAACAAGACGTCGAGGAAACGCTCTTGGAAGAAACGCTGGAGGACCTCGTCAGCGCCGAGGACGACGACGAGGACGAGACCGACGGTGCGATCCGCATCGGCGCGCCGGCCCCCGTGGACGCCGACTTCTTGGACGACCTGGACCTGGAGGACCTTGAAGACCTCGAGGAGAGTCTCGACCGCATCCTCGAACGCCGCACGGAGTCGGATCACTACGAGGCGGACCACAACGAGCGCCCGGAGGCGCCGGCCGCGGCGCGCTCGATCGGACCGGCACGGCCGGCCGAGTTCGTGTGCCGCTCATGCTTCTTGGTTCGTAGCGACGCGCTTCTGGCCGACGTCGTGATGCGCACATGTCGCGACTGCGCCTCCTGAGAGCGACGACCGCCTTCAGCACGCCGAGCTCGGCCTCCAATGTGCCCCGGCGGCTCCTCGTCCGCTACAACTGCGGCCGTGAGTAACCCTGAAACCGGTTCTGGTCCTGTCGATCACACCTTGGCCCCCACCAGGCGACGCCGCACCATCGTGGTCACGGGTTGTGCCTCGGGGATCGGAGCGGCCGTACGGGCGCGCTTCGAACGCAGCGGGGCACGGGTCGTCGGAGTCGATCTCCACGACGCCGAGGTCACCGCCGACCTCGCCGAAGCACCAGGCCGAGCGGCGGCTGTCGCCGCGGTGGCGGATCAAACGGCAGGTCAGCTCGACGGGGCGGTGCTGTGCGCCGGCGTCGGCCCGCACACCGCCCCGACCGAAGTGATAGCCGCGGTCAATTTCTTCGGAACCCTGCAGGTGCTCGACGGGCTCTTGCCGACATTGTCGAACGGCGAGGCGGCTTCGGCGGTGGTCATCGCTTCGAATTCGGCCGGAATCACCCCCCCACACCAAGGGCTGCTCGACGCCTTCGCGTCGGGAGACGAGGCGGCCGCCCGCGCGCTGTCCAATGCTCTGGACGGCGCCACCGTCTACGGCATGAGCAAGCTCGCCTTGACTCGGGCGCTGCGCCGGCGAGCCAAGCCATGGGCCGACGCCGGCGTCCGCCTCAATGCAGTGGCGCCCGGACCGATCGACACCCCGCTGCTGGCGGGATCGCGGCGCGACCCGGTCCTCGGCCCGCTCGTCGACGCATTACCCATCCCGCTCGGGCGCCGGGGCACGCCGACCGAGATCGCCGCCGCCATCGCCTTTCTCCTCGATCCTGCCAACGGGTTCGTGCACGGATCGGTGCTGTTCGTCGACGGCGGCACCGATGCGCAGCTCCGACCCAACGGGCTCTGAGCCAGGACCTGCTCGCCGACAGCGCGGCTCTATCCGTCGCCGTCGCGAAACGACCGGTCACGCTTTCGTTCGGACTGACGCCGTTTGTCCTGGAGGCGTCGGGCACGCGCCGCTTTAGAGGGAACAGTGGCCTTGCGAGGTCGCTCGACGCGCAAACCATCGGCCAGGCGGGCGGCTAGTCGCGTCAGAGCGACCTGACGGTTGCGAGCCTGCGAGCGCTCCTCCCCCACCCCCACGCGCACCTCGGGACCCAACCGGTCCATCAGCCGGGCCCGCTGGCGGGGCCCGAGCGAAGGAGACGACGCCACGTCGAAGCGCACTTCGGCGCGCGTGCTGGCCTTGTTGGCGTGCTGCCCCCCGGGACCGCCACTGGTGGTGAAGCGCCACTGGAGCTCATCAAGAGGAATGGCCACCCGCGCCGTCACTCGCAGCACGGCACCTTCGGCGCGAAGCGGCTGGGTGCCACCTCCGGCACCGCTTGGCACCCCGCCATCGGCGTCGGCATCGCCACCGGCACCGCCACGGGCGTCGGCGTCAGCGAGCCGAGCACGGTCGTGGCCCAAGGACGCCCCGCTCTGCGGATCAGCCACCGTCGTTCTCGACCAGGCGCACGCCGCCACCGTACCGATCCGGCCCCGACGGCGGTAGCGTGCGGCCGCCGATGTCGAGAGCCGGGAGGAACCATCGATGACCAAGGACCTACACGGCAAGGTGGCCCTCGTGACGGGGTCCTCGAGCGGGATCGGCGCGGCTACGGCCCGAGCCTTTGCCGACGCCGGAGCCTCGGTAGTGGTCAACTCGGCCCGCTCCGTTGAGGCCGGTCAGGCACTCGCCGACGAACTCCCCGGGGCGAGTTACGTACAAGGAGACATCGCCGACGAGAACGAGGCGCGCCGCCTGGTGGCCCAAGCCGTCGAGCGCCATGGGCGCCTGGACATCCTGGTCAACAACGCCGGCACCACCGAAGTCATCCCGCATCACGATCTCGAAGCCGTCACCCCCGAGATCTGGCGGCGCATCCTCGACGTGAATGTGATCGGCACGTGGCAGGTGTCGGTGGCCGCCGTCCCGCACTTGCGGGCCGCGGGCGACGCCGCCATCGTCAACGTCTCTTCCATCGCTGGACATCGCCCGGCAGGGAGCTCCATCCCCTACGCCACCTCCAAAGCCGCCGTGAGCCATATGACGACGTTGCTCGCCAACGTGCTCGGGCCCGAGATCCGTGTCAACGCGGTGGCTCCGGGATTGGTGGACACGCCGTGGACCGAGGACTGGGACGTGGTGCGGGCTTTCGTCACGCAACAAGCACCGCTCAAGCGCAGCGGGTTGCCCGAGGACATCGCCCACGTCATCGTGAGCCTGGCCACGGCGTCGTACGTGACCGGAGAAACCGTCCTCGTCGACGGTGGTCTGCACCTGCGCTGAGCACCGGCCGACAGGCCACGGCAACGGCACCCCAAACGCACGCCATCGAGGAGGATGACCATGAAGATCGACGTCTGGCTACCCACCGCCAACCCCTTTACGACCGGCGAATACCTCGCCGCGGTGGGGCGGGAGTCCGAGGCGCGCGGGATCGGCACCATCTGGGTGGGCGAGCACGTCGTGATGTTCGATCACTACGAGTCGAGCTACCCCTACGCGGCGGACGGGCGGATGCCGGCCGGACCGGGGATGGGGTTGCTCGAGCCGTTCGCCACCCTGTCTTTTCTGGCCGCGCACACCACCACAGCGCGAACTGGGGACAGCCATGTGCCTACTTCCCCAACGCAACCCGGTTTATACCGCCAAGGAGGTCGCCACCGTCGACTGGTTGTCGGGCGGTCGCGTCGATTTCGGCATCGGGGTGGGATGGCTCCGAGAGGAATTCGACGCGCTGCAAGTGCCGTGGCCACAGCGAGGCGCACGTACCGACGAGTACCTGGACGTGTTGCGCAGCTTGTGGTGCGAGGACCCGTCCTCACACCAAGGCACGTACTACACCCTTCCGCCCTGCAACTTCTTTCCCAAACCTGTGCAGGTTCCGCACCCGCCCGTCCACGTGGGCGGCGAGAGCGACGCCGCCCTGCGGCGTACGGCGCGCCATGGCCAGGGCTGGCACAGCTTCAACCGGTCGCCCGATGAGCTGGATGTCCCCTTGAGGCGCCTCGATGAGTTCCTCGCCGCCGAGGGGCGGACGTCGGCGGAGATCACCGTCACGGTCAGCCCGTACTTCAAAGAGATGCACGCCCAGGACGTGGAGCGCTACGCCGAGGCTGGTGCCGACGCCGTCGCCATCTTGATCTTCGCTGCCTCGGCGGCCGAGATTGCGCCCGCCTTCGACGCGCTCGAGCCCTACTTGGAGCGAGCCCGGACGTGCTAGCTCCATCCGTGGCCTGAAACACACCATGGTGTAGTTTCGGCCCATCGCCCAGGGCTGGACAGGGAGATTCTGAGATGCAGGACGAGGACGCCTGGGACAGGCGCAGTCGGCCCCCGGCCCTCAAAGGTGGCGGTGCCTCCGGGGCCGAGCCCGAGAGTCGCGACCACGACTGGGTCGTACCCGCCGACCAGCTGTTGGATGTCGCCGCCGCCTTGTCGGCGGGCGCGGCGCGCGTCCATGCCCAGTTGCGCCATCTCCCGCCTGCCGATCGAGACGCCGTGCTCGATATCGTGGCCGGAAATCTGAACGAAATCGTCACGTTGTGGACGAGCTTGGTACGCGGCGTGATCGCCACGGGGCCCGAGACCGACACCGTCGACCAGGACTGGAACCTCGATGAGCCGCAACGGCGCGAACCGCTGGTGGCGGTGGCGGACCTGCACCCCCCCGTACCCACCGACGACTACCTCCGCCCCGTTGCCAAGGACAGTGTCCCCACCGAACGCACCATCACCGAACGCACCATCACCGAGCTCACCGACACCGAGCACGTCAATCCTTACCGCCGCCCCCCGACGGCCGCTGAAGGGCCGCTCGCCGTCGATCCCCTGCCCCGTGACGAGCTCACCGGGGTGCTCACGCGTCAGGCCGGTTTCACGGCCCTGACCAAGGAGATCGAGCGGTGCCGTCACTCAGGCGATCGCTTCGTCCTCGGATATCTGAACGTCGACGGGCTCAAAGTCGTCAACGACGCCCGGGGCCCGCGGGCCGGTGACGAGCTGCTGCGCAAGGTCACCGCCGCCTTGCGGGCCACGTTGCGCTCCTACGACGTGATCTGCCGCCTCGGCGGTGACGAGTTCCTCTTCTCACTTCCCGGGGCCGACCTCGCCACCGCCGAATTGCGCTTCAAGGAGTTCGCCGTCATCCTGGCCGAAGAGGCTCCCGGAGGATCGGCCAGCGTGGGGTTCGCCCAGCTGCACGACAACGACACCATCGACGACCTCATCGCCCGGGCGGACACTGCCTTGCTCAAGAGCCGCCGCGGTCGCCGTCGCGCCGCGCGTTAGCTACGCACCCACCGCATCACCACTATGGGGGGGAGCGAACCTGAGGTAACCGTCGATACACACGCCGAGGTGTCGGTGGTGACACTTCGCAACCCGCCGCACAACCTTCTCACCGAGCCTCTGCTGCGCGCACTGGCCGACGCCATCGACGGCGAGGCGCGCCACTCCAGGGCGGCGGTGATTTGCAGCGTCGGACGGTCGTTCTGCGCCGGAGCGAACTTTCGCTCGGGCGACGCTCCGGACCCCAGCTCCGGTGACTCCTTTGCCCAACGCACGGGAGCGTTCTACGAGCAGGCCGCCCGTATATTCGCATCGCCAATGCCGCTCGTCGCCGCCATGCAGGGTGCGGCCATCGGCGCCGGCTTCGGGCTCGCCCTCGCCTGTGACGTCCGTGTGGTGGGCGAAGGCGGGTGGTTTCAGGCCAACTTCGTCCGCCTCGGCATCCATCCCGGCTTTGCGTTGAGCACGATGTTGCCGCGCTTCGTCGGACCGGGCCGGGCCGCTGAGCTGCTTCTCACCGGTCGGCGCGTTGACGCGCCCGAAGCCGGGCGCATCGGCCTGGCCGACCAGGTCGTGGCGGCCGGCACCGAGCTCGCCGCCGCGCTATCGATGGCACAGACCATCGCCAGCGGCGCACCCTTGGCGGTGGCGTCGACGCGCGCCACGCTGCGGCGGTCATTGGTCGACGAGGTCACCGCGGCCATGGCCCACGAACTCTCCGAACAAAGCGCCCTGGCCGGGACGGCCGACGCCGTCGAGGGCGTCCAGGCCATGCTCGAAGGTCGAGAACCTCGCTTCGAAGGTCGGTAGCGACCCGCGCCACCGCTTCGTCAAGTATCGAAGTCGCCGATGACGGCGGCGGCAAACTCCTCGACGCGGGCGCGGCCCTCGCCGGGCCAACCGCACACCAGATAGCCAATGCCGATCTCGGCCATGGCATCGAGATTGCGACGCACGACGTCCATCGGCTCCGACAGCGACAGCGAAGACGCCCGCATGATGGTGGACGGGTCGCGCCCGGCTTCTTCGGCCAACGCATCCAAGTGGACAGACAGGGCGCTGAGCTGGGCCGGGCTTCCATAGCCGTGCCACACCTGGGCGAATCGAGCCGCCAAGGGCAAGGTGCGACGCATGCCGGTGCCGCCGATCCAAATGGGCGGGTGGGGACGTTGCACCGGAACCGGACGCATCTGGGCGCCGTCCAAAGCGAAGTGGTGACCTTGGTAGGACACCACGTCTCCGGTGCTGAGACGGGTGACGATCTCGAGGGCGTCTTCGAGCCGGTCGAAACGCTCGCCGGTGGACGGGAACTCGATGCCGAGCTGCCGGTGCTCCCCGTCGAACCACGCCGCCCCCAGCGCCAGTTCCAATCGGCCTCCGCTGGCGTGGTCGATGGTCAGAGCCTCGGCCGCCAGCATGGAGGGGTGGCGATAGGTGACGCCGGTCACCAGCAGCCCCAGGCGGATGCGCGTCGTGAAACCGGCCAATGCCGCCAACGTCGTCATGCCCTCGAAGCAGTTGCCCGGTCCCTCGCCGTACAGCGGGACGAAGTGGTCGAAGCCCCAAGCACCGTCGAAGCCGAGCTCTTCGCCGAATCGCACCCGCGCCACGATCTCGTCGAACTCCATACGCTGCTGGGCCACGTCAATACCGAATCGCATGGCTTGCTCCTTGCACTCGCCTGCGCTGCGCAGGCTACCGGTGCGGCGCGCTCAGTCCACGATGTAGCTCGGATTAGCCACCGACAGTTTGTCGGCCACCGTGGCCCGGACCACGGCGCGCACCTCGTCCCACCGGTCGTCGAGCGTTCCGAGGCGTATGGCAGCCGCCAGCTCGCCTTGGCTGGCTACGCCCAAGGCGGCCAGGCGACGCTCCTCGTCGGCGGCGTGTCGCGGCCCGAGGGCGAGCTCCCGGGCCACCATCGACAACACGTTGGCCGCCACCCGGGCGTGAAAGGCGACGCGTCCATCGGCGCTGGACATGACGTCGCGCTCGATGAACTCGCGCACGGCGTCGAGCAACTCGATGGCCGAGGGAACGTCATGGGGGCCGGTGTTCACGGCAACATCTCCATCAGGTCCCACTCCATCTCGCACACGCGCCGGCCCACGGCGGCGAGCTCCACGGATCGAAGGGTCCCCGAGATATGCGTCATGGTCTGGACGATGGCGATGATCCCCCACCGCAGCGTGCCGAACATCTCCCACCACGCCAGCGCGTGGCGATCGACCGGAGGGCGGCCGGCGGCCTCGTAGGCCTCCACCAACGCGTCGATCGACCCGAAGCCGCCCACGGGGAGCTCCGAGCCGAAACGCCACGCCTTGATGCACAGCCAACCGAGATCCTCCATGGGGTCACCCACATGAGCCAGCTCCCAATCGATGACGGCCCGGATTCCTTCGGGCCCGACGATGAGGTTGCCATTTCGGAAATCGCCGTGGACGACGGCGGAGGGACTCGGTGGAGGCCGGTTCTGGGCCAAGTGGCGCCAGGCCAGCTCGAAGGCGGGATGGGGTTCCCCCACTTCGTCGAGCAATATGCGCAGGTTCTCGAGCTGGTCGCCACCGGGCAGGCCCGGCACGTCGGTGGGGACGATGCGGTGCACGGCGGCCAGTACCGTGCCGCACTGGGAGCCCAGCACCCGCCGGGCCGCGGCCAGGTCGTCGTTTCGAAGGATCCGCCTCGGAATGGTCTCACCGTCGACGAAGCGCATGATGAGGTAGCTGGCACCCGCGCCGTGAGCCGAGGTGGCGACGCCGCCCACCACCACCTCGGGCACAGGGACGCCGGCCCGTCGAGCGGCGTCGAGAAGATCCGCCTCGAGGCGCAACCCCGAGGCCGGCGCACCGGCATGGTCCATCCGCAATACGAGCCGCTCGACACTGTGGTCGGCACCGGTCACCTCGAAACGCCACGTCTGGCGCGACGCGCCGCCCGTGAGGGCGGTAAGACCGGTGATGGCGGCCACGGGACCACGCACGGGCTCGAGCACCTCGAAAAGCAACGGGATCAGCACGTCGGCATCAGAGGGCACGGGCGGATGCTACCGACGGCACCATGACCCGGGCGGCTTCCCTATTAGGGTGACCCCGAGTGAACAGGCGCGCTCTTCTGTGGAAAAAGGCACCGTAGAGATCTACGAGGAGCGCGGCGCACAGTGGGCGGCGTCGCGCCGGCCCGTGCGCCAGGCAGACGCTCGCGCCTTTGGCGGTCGAGTCGGGTCCGGGACGCCGCGTATCGACCTCGGATGTGGGGCCGGGCGCTATCTGGGCGACGTGGGAGTCCCGGCCGTCGGTCTCGACGCGTCATGGACGATGCTCGATCAATGCCGCCGGTTGGTGCCGGGCGCGGTGCTCGTCGAGGGAGATCTCGAGCTGCTGCCTTTCGCAGCCCAATCGCTCGGCGGAGGCTGGGCCAACATGAGCTACCTCCACATCCCCCGCCAACGTTTAGCGATGGCGCTGGCCGAACTGCACAGGGTGCTGCAGGTGGGAGCGCCGGTCGACCTGCAAGTGCTTCACGGCGACTACGAGGGAAACGACTTACCGCACGACGACGTGGGCGGGCGCTTCTTTGCGTCGTGGGAACCCGGCCCGCTCGGCGACGTGCTCGAGGGCGCCGGTTTCGCCGTGTCGGCTATGGAGATTGAGGATGATGTGGTGCGGGTCTGCGCTGAACGTGTACTCACACTGGCGGACACCGTCGGACCAGACATGCGCCTGCTGGTGGTAGGCCTCAATCCCAGCGTCTATTCGGCCCAAGTCGGCGTCGGCTACTTCCGGCCCGGCAACCGCTTTTGGCCCGCCGCCATGGCGTCGGGACTTCTCAGCAAGGACAGAGACCCCTTTCATGCATTGCGCGTCGACGGCGTGGGGATGACCGACATCGTGAAACGGCCGACGGCCAAGGCCGCCGAGCTCAGCTCCCTCGAGTACCGATCAGGCATGAACCGGGTGCAACGCCTGGTCCAATGGCTCGAACCGCGTGCGGTGTGTTTCGTCGGTCTGACCGGGTGGCGCGTGGCTGTCGACCGCGACGCGATGGCGGGATGGCAACGCGAACCTTTTGCCGGGCGACCCGTCTATGTGATGCCATCGACCAGTGGTGCCAACGCCCATGCGCGTGCGGCCGAACTGACCGAGCACTTTGCCGCCGCCCGATCCGTGGCGGGATCAAGCTGATTGAGCGCGGCGATGGGATCACGGTGGGTGACGTCGACAATGTCACGGTCCGCGAAACACAAGAACCACGGCATTAGGGTCGTGGCCCGTGGTGCACAGCCGTAACGAGACGCTCGCCCCCGTCCTGCGATACGACGAGTACGACGAACAACCGTGGGCCACGGCGCGTGCCCAACATGTCGACCCTGTCTTTGGACGTCGCTTTGCGGAACGCGCCCTCGACGCCCTGGTCGCCGTGCGAGGGGCGCGGGTGCTCGACGTCGCCTGCGGCACCGGCATCTTTGCCCGACTGGCTGCCCATGTCTCGGGCCCGTCGGGGCGGACGGTGGGTATCGACCCATCGCGCATTGCCGTCGACACGGCGCGCCGCATCGACATCACCAGCATCGTCGAATGGGTCCATTGGGACGACCTTCGCCTTCCTTTCGAGGACGGGAGCTTCGATGTCGTGGCGTGCCAGCACGCCTTGCACAGGTTCCCGGAACCCGAACTGGTCCTCAGCGAGATGCGCCGGGTCCTCGCCCCCGGTGGTCGGTTGGGCATCACCACATGGGGCCCTATCGAGGAGAACCCCGCTTACGCCGCCGAGCTCGACGCCGCGGTCAAGGCGGGCTTGAACGGGTCAGACGTCGTCGATGGATTGCTGGAAGCCTTTTCGATGCATCGGATGGAAGATCTCCAAGAGCTCGCCCGCAAGACCGGCTTGGTGGACATCTCCACCCGCACGGTGCGGATGCTGGCCGCGCTGCCCCCCGTGGCGCAATGGGTTCGGGTCTACCCGAGCCTCCCCCCGTTGTCGCGGGCATGGCAGGACTGTGACCAGCAAGCCCGTATCCAGTTCCTCTCGCGCGCCACCGAATTGCTTCGTCCCTTCGAGCACGACGGTGTGTTGCGTGTACAGGCTTCATCTCGCCTCCTTGTGGCTCGAGCCCCTTCCGCCTGAGCACCAGTTTTCGGGCGACGGGCGGCGCCGATTTGTGCGTCGCGTGGCGTCCAAATTCGTCGCCACGGGCCTAGGCTGAAGCGGTGCCTGACGAAGAAGTGCACGACACCCCAGGCGACGCGCCCTCGCCGACTTCGAGGTACGTTGCTGCGCCCGCTGGCGTCGGCAGCCCCCCTCTGGGGCCCCCGCCGATTCCGGGCTGGCCGCCACCGGGGTACGAGCCGCCCCGCCACCCCGCCTATGCCGCCGCCGGCTTTACACCAGGCGCCACACCAACCCTGGGCGGTCCCGCGCCGGCACCGCTGAACCCTCCGGGCTTCTACGGCACCGCCCCGGTGCCACCGGGCCACGACGGGCCCGCGCTGTCAGCACCTTCACCGGGCCAAGCACCGGCGCTCGAGCCTCGCCGTCGGCGCAACACGCTCGTAGTGGTGGCGCTGATCGTGATCGTCGGCCTGCTCGGTGCGGGCGGGGCGGCCGTGCTCACGGGCTCATCGAGCTCAGCCAGCGCGGCGTCGCTGCTGAGCGAAGCGTTGCACTCCGCTCAGGGAGCGGGGGGCTTCCACTACGTCTCGGTCTCGAATTCCGCCGGAACGACACAGTCCACGCTGGGCAATGCCGGCGTCGGCAACGGAACTCAGTTCATCACGACCGGGCGCCAGCGTTTCACCGTGCTCGTGGTGGGGACGTCGTGTTACTTCAAGGGCAACGCCGTAGCCATGGAGCAGGAGCTCGACATGTCGACGTCGGTGGCCACCTCGCACAGCGAACAGTGGATCTCCTTGGCGCCGTCCGACGAGCCCTATACGGCGGTCTACGCGGCGGTGACGGCGTCCTCGGCTCTGGCCGACAACGTCGCCTTCAAAGCCCAACACAACCTCGGCGACGAAACGGTGGACGGCAAGGCCGTCATAGCGGTGAGCGGCGCCATGAAGAGCCTCCCCGCTCTGGGCGAGACCGACGTGAAGGGAACCGCGACGTTGTACGTCTCACAGGCGACGCCGCACCTCCCTGTTGCCTACGACGAGCGGGGCTCGACCATGGGCGTGAAGTTCGACTCCACCATGACCTTCAGCCGGTGGCATGAGCATGTCGTGGCCAACACCCCAACCGGCGCGGTCACCTACACGTCCCTGGGCGGTGCCACCGGCGGCAGCGGGACGACGAATCCCTCGAGTCCCGGCCCCACCGTGCTGGCCTGAACCAGCGTTACGACGTGCTGCGGCGATAGCGCCACACCGCCAACGGCACCAGCACCACGAAGAAGCCGGCACACCAGGCCAGGGCTTGGGGCACGTACGAGCCGGTGGGCACGCCCAGCTTCGGTCCGATCAACAACGAGCGGACGGCTTCGATCACGACCCCGACCGGCTGGTGGGCGGCGAATGCCTGCAACCAGCCGGGCATGGAGCTCAGGGGCACGAACGCCGGTGAAGCGAAGATCAACGGGAAGAGCAATGGGAAGGCCATGACTTGGGCCGTTTCGCTGTTCGGCGCGGCCAACCCGATGAAGGCAAAGCCCCACAGCAACGCGTAGGAGAACAGGAGCACCAACAAGATGGCCAGGATGAAGTCAAAGGCTCCGGACGGAAACGAGAAACCGACGAGGGCACCCACGCCGGTCATGAGCCCGATCACAAAGACATTACGCAAGAGATCGGCGAGCGTCCGCCCCGCCAGGACCGCCGAGCGGGCCATGGGTAACGCCCGGAAGCGCTCGATGAGGCCTTTTTGCAAGTCCTCGGAGAGCCCCACGGCGGTGCCGATGCCCCCGAAGGCCACACTTTGGATGAAGATCCCGGCCATGAGGTAGTTGATGTAGCTGAGCCCACCTCCGGGATGGATGGCCCCGCCGAAGACATAGCGGAACAGCAGCACGAACATGATGGGCTGCAGCGTCGAGAAGAACATCGCCTCGGGGATGCGCGTGTACGCGATGAGGTTGCGCTTGGTCACCGTGAGCACGTCGGCCAGCGCCCATCGCAATCGGCCGCCACCGCTGTCGGTGGGGGCGACGGTGAGGTCGGGAAGGACTGCCGTGGTCGATGTCATCGAATTCCTCCTGCGGCGCTGTCGGTTGCAATCGCTGTTGCTTCGGAGTGTCCGCGCCGGCGGCGGCTCACCTTGGAGCTGGCGCCGTCAGTGCCGGCGTCGGACTCCTCGTCGGTGTGCTTGCCGGTCAAGGCCAGAAAAACGTCATCGAGGCTGGGTTCGCGCAAGCGAAAGGTGGTCGGGGTCAGATGGTTCTGGTCGAGCAGGCGTAGCGCCTCCATGGCGGCTCGCGGTCCGTCGTCAACCGCCACTTCGACCAACGTGCCCGAAACGCTCGGGGCCTTGGTTCCGACCGTGGCCAAAACCTCGGTGGCGCGAGCGGCAGCGGCGGTGTCGGCCATGCCCACGTCGAGCACGGTGGCACCCAGATCGGCCTTGAGCTGGGCTGGCGTACCTTCGGCGATCACCCGTCCGTGATCGACCACCGCCACCCGGCGGGCCAGGCGGTCGGCCTCCTCGAGGTACTGCGTCGTGAGCAGCACGCTGGTACCGCCGTCGACGAGGACCTCGATCATCTCCCACAAGTCGATACGGCTCTGGGGGTCGAGGCCGGTGGTGGGCTCGTCCAGGAAGAGCACCTTGGGCCGAGCCACCAAAGCAGCCGCTACATCGAGTCGGCGTCGCATGCCGCCCGAGTACGTCTTCAAAGGCCGGTCGCCGGCGTCACTCAAACCGAAGCGGTCCAACAGCTCGGTGGCCCGCACCGCCACGGCGGGGCGCGACAGATGGTTGAGCCGTCCCACCATCTGCAGGTTCTCTCGACCGGTGAGGTTCTCGTCGACCGCCGCGTACTGACCCGCCAAACCGATCTGCGTGCGGACGTACTGCGCGTCTTTGACCACGTCATGGCCGAGCACACGTGCACGTCCAGCGTCAGGCGGCAGGATCGTGGTCAAGATGCGCACCGCGGTCGTCTTGCCGGCACCGTTAGGCCCGAGCAATCCGAAAACGGTCCCCTCTTCGACGCCGAAGGTGACCCCGTCGAGGGCTCGTACCTCGCCACCGAAGGTCTTCTCGAGACCTTCGGCCTCGATGGCGTAGGTCATTTCACGGCTCCCTCTCTCAGTGCGGTTGTCGGAACGGTCATGGGGCTGTCGTCAGAGGACGGCGCCTTCGGTGGCGAGGCCCGGTCGCCATGAATAGCCGACCAGAACTCGCTGCCCTCGAGGGTTCCCGAGTCGATCTCGCCCACCAACGCGCGGACCCACTCAAGCTCGGCCTCGAGAAGCACGGTCGAGTACTCGAACTCCACCGAGAACAAACGCGGGAGCCGTCGGCTCTCCAACATCTCCGTCACGGCTCGGCGCTGACTCAGTTGAGTCTCCAGCCGCCGGCAGCGCTGTTCGAGTAGCACCATGGCCTCACGAGGCTCGAGCACGGGAAGCAGCGACAAGGCCGCCTCGAACTGGCGGTACTCCTTGACGGGCGTGCTCAGCAACTCGCTCAACCAGTCGGTCAGCTCCAAGGCGCCCGGGTTGGTGATGGCGTAGACGGTCCGCTCAGGTCGTCGGCCCTTGCGTTCGGTCTCCTGCGCCTCGATCAGCCCATGACGTTGCAGTGCCTCGACCACCGAGTAGAGCGATCCGTAATTCAGTTTGATGCTCTCGTCCTTGTGGCGCTCCCGAAGGGTGCTGGCCATCTCATAGGGGTGCATGGGCCGCTCGAACAGGCAGGCGAGGACCGCCAACGCCAACGGGTTGCCCACCTTCCTTCGGGTCATGCCTGCTCCTACCGGCGCCTTCTTGCGCGGCTAGCCGTTCGAATACTCTATTCAGAGTATTCGGGTTCGGACGCTCGTTGTCAAGCGTCGCCGGGGAGTTCTCAGAGCACTATGCGCGCCCGCACGGGAAGGTGGTCGGAACCTTTGAGCGCGACCACGTGCCCGTCTCGAATGGTGGTGGCCGACGTGACCATGATGTGGTCAGGCTGGGCGATGGGCCGCGTCGCTGGCCACGTCCTGCCCCGCACGGCGCGCCGCCAACCCGGAAGTGCGGCCGACAGGGGGGGTCCCCACAGGTTCATGTCACCGGCCAGCACGGCGGTGTCATGGCGGCTGGGCAGCAGACGACGAAGGTGAGCCAACTGCAACGGTGACCCCTGCACCAGGTGCGACAGGTGCGTGCCCAGCACCGTCAGGGGCGAGCCGTCCACGTCGAGGTCGACGACGTGCACACCTCGCCGAGATGGGTCTCGGGGCAGTCTCCCCAGGTCCGCCACACGGTGGCTGGTCACCGGAAGCCGGGTGAGCACGGCCACGCCGATGACGCCTCGCCGCGTGGGAGGGATGGCAGCCAGGCGCCGCTGCTGGCGAGGCCCGTCGCGTACACCGAGGCGGTAGGCCTGCAGCCCCCTGGGCCCCCGACGGTGCAGAGGCGGCCCCCATCGCCGGCTCGATGTCCCGACGGCTGGATCAAGAAACACGCAGGGTGCCATGGCCAGCTCAAAGACGTGCTCCAAGCCGGTGGCTTTTGAGATTCGAGACACCGACGAGGCTCCGGCGTCGGGCGTCCACGTCTCTTGGACGATGAGCACGTCCGCCTCTAGGGCGCGACACGGCGTCTCCACGTCGAAGGGCCTGCCCCAACCATCGATGCCACCGTGGATGTTGTAGCTGGCCAGTACCACCTCAGGCACAGAAGTCGCAGGCTAGACGGTGCACCGGGGCCCTCCGGGTACCACGGGTCGCCGGGCGCCATGTCGGGCCCGGCCTCAATCCTCCATCAGGGATGCCGATACCTAGAGGAATGTTGCTACGACCGCGGTCTTCGGCGCCCTGGCGGGCCAAGGGCACCGAGGGCCCGGGACGCCACCAGGGGATCGAGACCGCCATCTCTCCCGAGCAGGTGGCCCGGTTCTCGGCCTTTTTGTGGTCGATCGGCGCCGTGGTGGGCGCACTGCTCATCGTCCTCCCCCACGGACGCAACGTGAACGTCGACGGCTGGGCCGCACTGGCCGTCTTCGCCACGGTCGTGGCCGTATGGACGCTGTGGGTCGGGGCTCGCCAGCCCCTCTACGCCCAGTACGTGTTGTCGGTGCTCGCACTCGGCGCCGTCAGCGTGGCGGTGCTGTGCGCGCACGACAGCCCGGTGGCCTTCGCGGTGGCCGGGCTTTATGTGCTGCCCACCATCTACACGGCCTCGTTCTACGCCAGTCCCGTATTCGCGCTGTACCTGGCCGTGCAGGCCGCCACCTCGGGGGTGGTGCTCCTCGACTCGGGGATCACTGGTGCGGCCGCGGGTTGGGCCGTCGCCATGGGCACCTGCACCACCGTGGGCGCCGTGGTCCATCTCCTTCAACAAGCCTTGAAGATGGCCGCCACCACCGATCCGTTGACCGGGCTCGTCAACCGTCGTGCCCTCGAGCCCCTGATCGACCGGGAACTCACTCGCTGCGCGCGCCTGGGTCACCCCGTGAGCCTCGTGATCATCGACCTCGACCACTTCAAGATCGTCAACGATGAACGCGGCCACCAAGAGGGCGACCGGCTGCTGGCCGAGGTCAGCAACAGCTGGAACGCCCAGCTGCGTACCAACGACGTGCTGGCGCGCGCCGGTGGCGACGAGTTCGTCCTCCTGCTTCCCTCGACCGGACGAGCCGAAGCCGTTGAGGTGCTTACCCGACTGTCGTCCTCGAACTCCCAGAAATTCTCGGCCGGACTGGCGGTGGCCTCGCCAGGCACCACCGTCGACGAAGTGCTGCGTCAGGCCGACATCGCCTGTTACCGGGCCAAGGACACGGGCCGAGGCCAGATCGTCGTGGACGACAGGTTCACGCCGTGATCGATCCCCACGAACTGCCGACCCCAGGCCCCGCCAGCCACGGGTTGCGGTCACTGGCGTCGCGTCTCTCGGTGGCGACGAAAAGCCGTCAGCGGCGAGCCCAGCCCGATGAGCGCCCGGGGGCGTCCACATCGAACGGCGAGAACGGCGCAACCGGCCAAAACCGCGAAAACGGCGGGGATCTCATGCGGTCAACGAGTTCTCGGCGAGAACCCCGGCTCAAGTGGCCCGACGACGAGCATTCGCCGCCCAGCGATTTTGCTCCCGCTTTGTCGAACGCACAGCTGAGAGCGCATGACATCCCGCAGCGGGGCGATGGATGGGATCTGGTGAGCGTGTTCGCCCTCTCCTATGACGGCAACGCTTATTGGGACGACCTCGGCGCGCTGGCCCACGACACCATGCAGCAGTGGACCCGCGACCGGGTGTTACCTCGTGGGTTGCCCGAGCTGCGCGCCAGCCTGTTTCACGAGCAACGGCGCTGGCACCACTTCGGCGAGGAGCCCCGGGGCCGCTCTGGCGAGTACGTGTGGGCCCTGGTCGACGCCATCGCTGACGCGCTCTAACGCCGGGCTACCAACGTGCCGGTGCCCGGGGGTGCTGTCCCCTCAGACTCCTGCAGGACATCCATAAGGGCGATCATCTCTGCGAAGTCGCCGTTGACATCGTCAGCAAAGAGTTGGTCTCGGACCGTTGGCATGTCGGACGGTGCCGACGCGTCTGACTCCTCGTCATCTCGCAACCAGGCCGGCAGCGTGAAAGCGGCACTGCTGTCGAGTCGCAACGGCATCGGCGCGGGCGGCCGAACGGCGAGCTCCGGTGAATGGAGCCGACGGGGCCGGCCCAGGTAGTAACCCTGGCCCAACGGACAGCCCAGGACCTGCAGCGTTCTGAACTCTCCTTCGGTCTCGATGCCCTCGGCCACCACGGACGCGTTGTAAGCCTCCAAGCCGAACGCGAGAAGGGCGGATCCCAAAGCTCGGCGAGCAGGGTCGCGGTCAATGCCCTTGGTGAGGCCGATATCGAGCTTGATCACGTCGGGTTGGAGATTGAGGATGTGACGGAAGCTGGAGTAGCCGGCTCCGGCGTCGTCGACGGCGAGTCGAAGGCCCTTTGACCGCAGTTCCTCGAGCGTCTGGCGGAAGAGGGTGTAGTCCTGGACCTCGGTGTGCTCAGTGAGCTCCAAGACGACACGCTCGGCGGGAACGCCGTTCATCGATGCCCGGAACTCATCGGACATGACGGCCTCAATCGAGGCATTGAGCGAGAGGTACAAACCAGCGGGAAGTCGACCGAGCTGTTCGAGAGCAAGACGTAATGCGGTTAACTCCAACTCCACACCCAGACCGACGGCGGCGGCTTCGGCGAACCACTCGTCAGGGGCGCGGACAGGTCCGTTTGGGAATCGTGAAAGCGCTTCCGCCCCGACCGCGGTCCCCCCTTTCAGGTCGACGATGGGTTGAAACACCATGTCGAACGATTGATTGGCGATGGTGACGCGTATGAGCTCCCGGCGCTCTTCCCACAGAGCTTGGTCCCGGGGCTCACGCCCCTCGCTCGCCGTGTCGGGGCGATCGGATCGACCCGAAAACATGGCCCCCGAGGCGCGCGCCATCCTCCCCTTCTTGACGACAAAGAGGTCACGGCCGGGAGCCGGGGGGATGGTCATCGTGTGGTCGCCATGGATTGGTCGTTTCCGACGTGCCGGACCTCACCACCTGTGAGCGCCCTCGGTCCGTTGTGGGACCCCCTTTAGGTCGACGCTCCAGCCCGGGACCTTGAGTGCCGATCTGGCTGTTTTCCGAGAAGTGACGTCGTTGTGGCGAGTGGCATCTGACCAGCTCCAGGCCCAATTTCCCGTCGAGGTGGTCCCACCTCTTTGGGTAGGGACCCCTGGGCCTGATCCGCCCGGGCCTCGGCCAACGCTTCCAAGATGCGCCGGCGGTGCATGTCGGGAAGTTCGATCAGAGCCCAAGACACGTTCAAGTACACCCGTCTAGCGCCGGTCATGGCGCACCTCCTCATCGATCCTGGCGGTGGCACCGCGCCTTGTGGCCGGCTGCCGGACCGTCGTCGGGCCAGGTCCCTCGGGTCTCTCTGGATGAGACACCCCCACCTTACCGACTCCCACCACGACGCCACGATCGGGTGGGCCCCAGGGGCGCATAGCGAGGACCGGTGATAAGACGACACCCATGAGCGGCTCGCCTCTGGACTCCTCCAGTCCCTTCTTCCACGCCGCCGGACATGCCGGCGGCCCGCCTCGCGTGGAGATGGTGGCCGAGCGCGTCTACGCCTACGTGCAGCCCGATGGAGGATGGTTTATCAACAACACCGGTTTCATCGTCGGTGACAGTGGGGTGGTCAGCGTCGATACGTGTGCCACCGCACAACGAACCACGAAGCTGCTCGACGCCATTGTGGAGGTCTCCGGCCGGCTGCCGCGCACGGTGGTGAACACCCACCACCATGGGGACCACACCAACGGAAATTGCCTGGTCCCCGAGGCCACCATCGTGGGCCACCCCGGGTGTCGGGAGACCATCTTGGCCATGGGAATCTCCCGACCCGAAGGCATCTGGGAGCACGTCGATTGGGGCGAGCTGGAGCCCGCGCCCCCAACGTCACCTTCGAGCACCGCCTCGACCTTTACATCGACGACATGCTGGTGGAACTGCACCATTTCGGGACGGCCGCCCACACCACCAACGACGTGGTGGCATGGATCCCCGAGCACAAGGTCCTCTACACCGGCGACCTCATCTTCAACGGGGGAACGCCGTTCGTCCTCATGGGCTCGGTGAAGGGATCGCTCGTTGCCCTCGACGCTCTGCTCGAGTTCGATGCGGAAATCATCGTGCCCGGCCACGGTGACGTATGCGGCATCGAGGTCGTCGATGGCATCGGGGAGTACCTCCGCTTCCTCCAGACCACCGCCGACGAGGCCCGTGCCGCCGGACTGAGCCCCCTAGAGGCAGCTCGGCAGGTCGACCTGGGGCCGTTTACCGACCTCATGCACCCCGAGCGTCTGGCCGGAAACCTGCACCGCGCCTACGCCGAGTGCGACGGGGCCCGCCCCGGCGATCCGATTGACATCTTGACCCCATTCATGGACATGGTCGCCCTCAACGGGGGCAAGCCCCTCCCCTGCATGGCCTGAGCACACCGGCGGTTTTCGGGCCCCTCGTTGCAAGAGCACTCCGGTGCGACGAGACTGCGGCCATGGAACCACTGTCGATCCACCACGTCGCTCTCAATGTGGCCGACGTACCGGAGGCAGTGGCGTTCTACACCAAGGTGATGGGCGGTACCTTGCGGCCCGATCGTCCTGACTTCGGGATCGCCGGAGCCTGGATCGATCTGGGCACCCAGCAGGTCCACCTCGTCGAAGCCCCGGTACCGCGCAACTTGGGCCAGCACTTCGCCATCCGCGTCGGCGATCTCGACGCCGTGGTGGCCGAGTTACGCGCCCAAGGCATCGACGTCGGCGATCCCGTCAACGTCGGACCCAACCGGCAGACCTTCGTCAACGACCCGGCCGGCAACCCCGTCGAGCTGCACCAGGTGGGCGCGGCGCCATGAGTGCGATCACGTCGACGCCCCTTTGACAGCGGCGGCGACTTCGCTCCACCGCTCCAAGGCGGCGTGTTCGGCCAGCCACATCGGCCCCGCGAAGTACGCCACGACCCGGTCCGCCTTCCCGGCATAGCGCGCCACCAACGCCGGGCCGAGCTCGGCCCAGGTGGCGGTGACGATGAAGTGCTCGAGGATGTCGTCGGTGATGACCTGAGCCATCTTGGCAACGTCGCCCGCCTTGTGATGGACGCGGACCTGTTCGGTGATGCCTTCGAAGCCGAGCTGTTCGAAGATGAAGGCGTAGTTCGGTGTCGATCCGTAAAAGGCGATCTGCACCCGGGCCAACTCACGCCAGCGCGCCTGCTCCTCTTCGGTGTCCCCCACGGCGGTGAGGACGGGAACGATGACGGTCAGGTCGTGGCGCTGTCGTCCTGACACACGTGCCCCGGCCATCAACTCGGGAAGCAAGGTCGTCTCCAGATAGGTGGGGCTGTTGAGCGGGTGTACGTGCACACCGTCGGCCACCTCGCCGGCCATGCGCACCATCCAGGGGTTCACCGCGGCGATGTCGATAGGCGGGTCGGGCACGTCGATGGGCCCGGGTGACCACTGGTCGGGCAACAACGAGAACGACCACCACGTGCCTTCGAAGGCCAAGGCCTCCTCCCCACCAAAGGCCCGGAAGATGGCCCGCAGGGCCAGGACGTACTCCTTCATGCGGGGCCCGGGCGGGTCGAACTCAGTGCCATAGCGGCGCGCGATGTGCGCCCGCACCTGCGTGCCGAGCCCCAACCGGAAGCGGCCCGCACTGGCCTCGGCCAGCTCCCAGGCAATGGACGCGGTGACCATCGGGCTACGGGGGAACGCCACCGCGATGCCGGTGGCGAGGTCCACATCGGCGGCCAGCGCCGCCGCCGCACACGACAGGTAGGCGCTACGCCCCCCTTCGGTGATCACCAAGCCGTCGAAACCAGCATCGGCGGCGTCGCGTGCCAGCGATTGAATCTGCGCAAGCGGCGCAGCCGCCACCATCATGTCGAGCTTCATGGCCGACCATTGTGCTCCCGATGCCCGCACCAAGGGGGCCGTGGGCTGGTGCAGTACGTTTGGCTGTGGCCGCGGCGCCCCCGGGTAACCAAGCCGGTCCCCACTACGGCCCGCTGCCGGGCATGCTCCTGGTCCTCACGGTGGCCACCGGCGCCGTCGATGCCGTGGCGGTATTGCGTCTCGGACGCGTCTTTGTGGCCAACATGACCGGCAACGTCGTGTTCGTCGGCTTTGCCTTGGCTCACGCGCCGGGTTTTTCGCTCAGTGCGTCGCTCTTCGCACTGGCCGGGTTCTCGACCGGCGCCGCCGTGGGCGGCCTGCTCGCTGGGCACCTGGGCCACGACCGCGCCCTGCTCGTACGCGGCGTCGTCGTCATCGAGCTGGCCCTGTTGGGGGTGGCCATGGTGGTGGCCTTAGTGGTGGGAGCCCCGCTGGGTGCCGACGCCACCGACGCCGTGGCGGCCTTGTGCGCGCTGGCAATGGGAATGCAGAATGCCATGGCGCGACGGTTGGCGGTGCCCGACTTGACCACCACCAACGTGCTCACCTCGACGCTCACCGGCGTGGCGGCTGACTTGTGGACGCCAAAGCACCGGCCCGCCATGCGACGACGTCTGTTGTCTATCGGCGCCATCTTCGTCGGTGCCGTCTCTGGCGCCGAGCTCGTATTGCATCTCGGTGCCGGTGCCGGCCTCGGCCTGGTAGTCGGACTCATCTCAGTGGTGGCCACCTGGTCCTCCGTGATGGTCGGTCGACCGGGGCCTTGGCGCCTGGCCTGACGCCAAGGTGCACGTGTCAGCATGCAACGATGGCTCTGCACACCGCGTTCACCGAATTGTTCGGCATTCGATCGCCCATCGCATTGGCGCCCATGGGGGGCTCGGCCGGAGGAGCGCTGGCGGCGGCGGTCTCCAACGGCGGCGGCCTCGGGCTCGTCGGGGGCGGTCGGCAAGATCGGGCGTGGTTGGAACGAGAGCTGGCCCTGGCCGCCCAGAGCACCGCCGCGCCGTGGGGCGTGGGCTTTCAGTCGTGGTCGACGTCGGCCGACGTCGTGGCGCGTGCCTTGGAGTTCGAACCGCACGTGGTCATGCTCTCCTTCGGCGATCCTCAACCCCTGGCGAGCTGCGTGGTGGCAGCTGACGTGCCGCTGATCATCCAGGTCACCAGTTGCGCCGAAGCCGAGGTGGCCATCGACCTCGGCGCCGCCGTGATCGTGGCGCAAGGAACCGAGGCCGGTGGCCACAGCGGCAGGCGCGCCACGCTTCCTTTCGTACCGATCGTGGTCGACATGGCCGCACCAACACCGGTCCTCGGCGCCGGGGGCATTGCCGACGGACGCGGCATCGCAGCCGCCTTGGCGCTGGGGGCGAGTGGCGCTCTGATCGGCACCCGATTCCTGGCTACCACCGAGGCGTTGATGGCGGCCGAAGAGGTCAAGGCCATCGTCGATGGTCGAGGGGAGGACACCGAGCGCAGCCGCGTCCTCGACATCGCCCGCGGTGCCCCGTGGCCGGCGCGTTATCCGGCTCGTACGTTGCGCAACGCCTTCCTCGATGAGTGGCGCGGGCGAGAGGACGAGCTCGAAACAGACGAGGAGACCAAAGCCGGCTTCCGGGCTGCTGCTGCTCGAGGCGACATGGGTGTCGTCCCCATTTGGGCGAGTGAGGCCATCGATCTCGTTACCGAGATCCTGTCGGCGACGGCACTGGTGGAGCTTCTCAGCGAGCAAGCCGAAGAGGCTCTCGTGCGCGCCGGCCACGCCGTGGTGTCGCTGCCTGCCTGATCGGAGACACCAATCAGCGGGGCCTGTTCTCGCGGCCCAACGCCGGCGTGATGAAGATGGCGGAGACGGTGCCGTTCATATCGGCGGTGTGCCACACTCCCGGTGGATTGATGGTGGCCTCACCGGCTTGCAACGTGATGGTGCGCACCACTCCTTCGATCTCTTGATGCAAGGTGATGGTTCCCATGACGCACACCACCAGCTGGTGGCCTTCGGGATGGACCTCCCACGTGTCCTACGACTCGTCGAAGCTGTACATCGAAACCAGGCGCCCTTCGGCTCCGTCGCCGGCCTGGCGCTCGCTATAGCGCTCGTACCAGTGCTCCTCCTCGGAGAACGGCGGTTGGGGAATCACCGTGGCCCCAAGTCCGAGGTGGACGGGGCTCTGTTCGAGGCGGAACCTCGAGCCTTCGCTCACGACCAAAGTTTTTCACCTGGTCCGTTGTCCCGTTCGAGGGACGCCGAGGCGTCTGTGCGTGGCACAGTGACGGTGATGACCGACGCCACCTTCGATCCCCTCGCAGACGCCGATTTGGCGTCGTGGCTGGCACAGACGCAACAGACCTACGTCACCGAACGGGTCGCCAGCGGCGACACCCTCGCCGAAGCCACGGCCAACGCCAACGCCAATATGGAGCGCCTGTTTCCTGGAGGCCGACCGGCTCCGGGCCAACTCGTCGGGCGGGTGGTCTGCGACGGTGGACCCGTCGGCGAGCTCTGGGTCGGACCCGCCGGCAACGACCCGCAACGCTGGTGGGTCTGGAACATCGAGGTCGACGAGGGCCATCGAGGCAAAGGCTACGGACGCAAGGCCATGCTCCTGGCCGAGCAATTGGCCCGCACCAACGGCGCCACGACCCTCGGGCTGAACGTCTTCGGACACAATCACGTAGCCCGAAGCCTGTACACGTCGTTGGGCTACGCCGAGAGCTCCGTCCAGATGCGCAAAGCCCTCAACTAGGCGGCGATCTTCTCCAAGATGACCACGGGGATCTGGCGGTCCGTCATGCGCTCGTAGTCGGCGAAGCCGGGGTTGGCCGTCTTGTGCTCGGTCCAGATGCGCTCGCGCTCATCGCCGGTGGCGACCCGGGCTCGCACCTTGTAGGTGTCGGTTCCCACCTCGACGGTGGCCTCGGGATGGGCCACCAGGTTGTAATACCAGTCGGGGTTGGTAGGAGCGCCCGCCTTGGAGGCAAACACGGCCACGGTGTCGCCCTCGAGCTGCTTGTACATCATGGGGTTGACCCGCTCGGCACCACTGCGTGCCCCTGTCGAGTGCAGGAGCAGCAAAGGGGCGCCTTCGAAGTTCCCACCGACACGGCCACCGTTGGCCCGGAACTCTTCGATGATGGGCGTGTTGAAATCGTTCGGCATGTTCAGTTCGTCCCTGGTGCGATGGATTTGAGGTCTACGACGAAGACAAGCGTTTCGTTGGGCCCGATGGCAGGTGGCTGTCCATTGGGTCCATATCCCAGTGCCGGCGGGATGACGATCTCGCGACGCCCCCCCACCTTCATGCCCACGATGCCCTGGGCGAAACCGGGCACCACGCCGCTCAAGGGGAACGTCGAGGGCATGCCGCGTGACCAGCTCGAGTCGAAGTCGGCGCCCGTCGTGTAGTCGGCCCCCACGTACTGGACCACCACCGTGTCAGACGCGACAGCAGTGGCGCCGGTGCCCACCACCAAATCCTGAGTCTTGAGGCTCGAAGGCGCCGCCGCCGTGTCTTTGCTGATGGTCGGCTCCATGGTCAAGTTGGTGGCCTTGCCGATGGCCGGCAGCGTCCCCCCTGCCGTCGATCCGGCTGGAGTCGGTGCCGTGGTCGCCTCGGTGTTCAACGGCGACGATGTCGAAGGCGTGCTGGTGGAGCAGGCCCCCAAGGTCAGAGCCACCACGAGCGTCACCATGGCTCCGACGGCGCCGCGCCGGACGACGCCGCCGTGGTCAGGGGCTGGATCCGACGGAGAAACAGGGCTGGTCCAACGGGAAGTGAACACGACGAGCACCCTAATCGGCGTTGCTCAAGGCGCGGAGCACCGCCGCGGCAGCCGCGGCGGCGGCCACCTTGGTGCCGCGCCCCAAGTCCCGCAGGCGCCCGAGCTGGCCGGGTCGGACGGCCAGGTACTTGGCGATCTTGCGTACGTCGGGGCTGCCGTCGGCCCGCATGAGCCCGAGCACGGCATCGTCCACGGTGGCCTCTCCCACGTGATCGCTGATGGCCCGGAACACCGAGAACGGCACACCCGTGGCGGCGCAGACAGCGGCCACGGCGGAGGTCTCCATGTCGACGGCCACGACACCGCTGTGGCGCAGCGCGGCGATGTCGTCGGGCCCGAACAAGGTGTCGGAGGTGACGAGCACGCCGCGGGCGACGTGTTCGCCCATGGGCGCAGGACGGAAGTCGGCGCCATGGCGATCGGTGACGCGCTCGGGCACGACCACGTCGCCAATGTCGAGCGCGCCGTCCACTCCCCCGGCGATACCCATGACAACGACGCGACTGACGCCGAGCTCTTCTACGACGCGCCGGGTGACCTCGGTGGCGCGCGTCATGCCGATGCCGGTGATGGTGGCGATCACGTCGGTGGAGCCACACGTCCCCCGGTACAGGGTGCCGGTGCCGAAGGCCTGGCGCGACAGCGACGATGACGCCAGCAACGGCCGCAGCTCGGAGACCATCGGAGCCAGCACCGCCGTCACTTCGGCCGTCACGGCTTCTCCATCGACTCGACGGGGTCGATGGGCGACCACAGCGAGACCCCGCCGTCGGCGGCCAGCACCTGCCCGGTCACCCATTCGAGGCCGAGCAGCGCCACGATGGCCTGCGCCACTGCATCGGCGGTGCCCACCTCGCCCAGCGCGCTGCGCTTGGCCACGCGTTGTCGATAGCCGGGCAAGCGGTCGGTGGTGGCGAACATGGGGGTGTCGGTGGTCCCCGGGGCCACCGCGTTGACTCGGATTCCCGCCGGCCCCAGCTCTCGGGCCGCCACCTTGACGAGCTCGGCCACCGCCGCCTTGGACGCGCTGTAGTGCCCCATCATGCGGTCGACCAGGAAGCCCGAGATCGATGTCACCGCCACCACCGCCCCGCCCCGGCCGCCGGCCACCATGGACTTGGCCACCTCGCGCAGACACAGGAACGTGCCCCGCAAATTGACGCCCATGACGCGGTCCCATTCGTCGATGGGCATGTCGACCAACGCGCCGAAGCCCCCCACCCCCGCGTTCAATACGGCTACGTCGACGCCACCGAGCTCCTCGATGGCGCGGGCTATGGCGGCGGTCACTTCGCTCTCGCTGGCGATGTCACAGACAAGTTCTAGCTGGGCGCGCTCGTGACCGGGGTGGAGGTCGATGTTGACGACGCGTGCTCCGGCATCGGCGAGGCGGTCCACCACGGCACGACCGATACCACTCGATCCTCCCGTCACCAAAGCGCCGGCACCGTGCAGTTTCATCGTGTCCCCGTTCATACGCCGTCGAACTCGGTGAGGAACCCATCGACCTCGTCGGCCACTGGGGGCCATTCGAGAGGAAGACAGTGCCCGGTGTCGGGCACCTCGCTGAGCTGGGCGCGCGCCAGGCCGGCCGCCCAGGATTCGGCGGCGCGCCGTGGTACGAGGAGATCCTGCTCACCGCGTACCACCAAGGTCGGCACGCCGATACGTCCGATGCGCTGTGCCAGCTGGGCGGACTGGAAATGGGGCGCTTTCCACCCCAGGCGGGCCGCCCCGGCCAGGCCGGCGAACCACAACAGCTGCTGCGGCTCGGCCATAGCGTCCGGCAACGCGGCGGTGGCGGCCTCACCGTCGGGATCGGCGAACAACAGGCGGCGCGCCTCACCGAATCCGCCTACGCCTCGAGGGGCCACCGCCCCGAAGAACGGGGCGATGGCCAAGCCCGGTACGTGGAGCCCCAAGGGAGAAAGCAAGACGAGCTTGCCCAGGCGCTCGGGATGGCGCAAAGCGAGTTCGGCGGCGAACCAGCCACCGATGCTGTGGGCGACGACGTCGACACGCCCCAGCCCGAGGGTGTCGAGGAGGTCGACGAGGTGCCACACGTAATCCTCGACGTCGTCGAGCTCGAGCGATCCCGTGCTCCCGTTGTATCCTGGCAAAGCGGGCGCGATGACGGCGAAGCGATCGCACAACCGGGCCAGAAACGTCGTCCACTGCGAGCCGTCGAAGTTGGCGTGGATGTCGCACAGGCCGTGCAGGTAAAGCACCGGGTCACCGGCTCCGCCGCGTAGCACGGTGACTTCTTTGCCGGCCACCGGCACCGTGGCGCGCGTCGGCGCGGCGCGTGGGTCGAGCGTGTTCACCTCGCCCACCCCTGTGAGGCGAAGTAGCCCTCAGCCTCGGCCCGGACGTAGGGCACGACTTCGGTGGCATAGAGGTGCATCGACTTGGCGGTGAGCTCGGCGGGAAGCGATCCGAATTGGAGAAGGGCGAGCACGGTGCCCACACCGAGCTCTTTCACGAAGGCCAGGAGACGCTGGCGCACCGTTTCGGGGCTGCCGATGAGCGGCGAACGCCGCCATATCGCCACCTTGGGATCGGTGGGACGGGGCCCTTCGACGAGGCCGCGGAGTTCGGAGAGGAACTGGACCAACGCCGGTGGTTCGATGTAGCCGGGTGGCATCCACACCTTGCCGGGCCCGACGAACCCGGCGGCCAGCGTGCCTTGGAAGTAAGCGAGATGAGGGGCGGCTTCTTCCACGGCCTGCTCGTCGGTCTCGGCCACGTAGACGGTGGCCAGCCAGCCCAGCAGCTCGGGGTCATAGTCCTTGCCGGCCACCGCCACCGCCTGCTGGTACGCGGCCGCTTGGCGGGCGAAGCTCTCGGGCGGGGCGTAATACGCCACCCCCATGTAGCCAAAGCCCTTCTCGGCGCAGTACTCGATGGTGCTCGGCGACCCCAACCCGGGGATCCACACCGGAGGGTGGGGCTGCTGCAGGGGCCGGGGCCACGGGTTGACGAAGGGAAGTTGGTAGAACTTTCCGTCGAAGCTGAAGGGGCCGGGGCGCGTCCAGGCTTGCACGATGAGCTCGACGCCTTCTCGGAAGCGAGGGCGCGCTTCGGTGGGGTTCACGTTCGTCGAGTAGTACTCGGGACCGCCCCCCACCACCAGACCGGCGATCAACCTCCCGTCCGACATCACGTCGAGCATGGCCATCTCCTCGGCGATGCGCGTGGGCGGGTTGTACAGCGGCACGGCGTTGCCGAGCACGCAGATCTTGACCCGCTCGGTGCGCTGGGTCAGCGCCGCGGCCATCAAGTTGGGTGACGGCATGAGCCCGTAGGCGTTCTGGTGGTGTTCGTTGACCACCACGCCGTCGAGCCCGAGGGTCTCGCTGGCCACCAACTCGTCGAGGTAACGCCGGTAGAGCGCGCCGCCGCGCCCGGCGTCGTAGTTGGTGTTGGGGAGCGTGACCCAGGCCGCTTCGTGATCCCGCAAGAACTGCCGCGGCCCGTCGAGGTACGGCCAGGGCATCAAGTGGAACGATTATTGAGCAGTCCTTGAAGATTAGCCGCCAACATCTCGTACACGAGTATGACCCCACCAAGCACGGACTCGGGTAGCTCTTCAAGGCTGTGGCGATACGCCAACGTCAACGCCGCCACCACGATCGGGTCCGGGTCGTTTTTCGGACCAGCCTCGAGACGCCGCACCATCTCTCGACTGATGGTGTAGGGCAGATAGCAAGAAGCGAACTCAGCCGCCTCGGCCTGAGTCAGCCCTCCAGCGACTCGCCAGACAGTCAGAAGGCGCCCGAGCGAATCGGTTTCCACGCGTGTCGTGAAGTAGCTCATACACGAATCGTGTCATGCCCGACGGCCAAAGTGCAACCTTTCCTGACGAAGTGCTTGACACGATTCGTGGTGAGCGCGATGGTATGCACGGTTCGTGTATCACACCTCTGTAGTTCGTGTATTTCCATGGCGTAACTACATGTTTGATGTTATCTCAGGAGATTCCATGGCCGACAGTTTCGAGCTGGTGGACCGAGCCCTTCAGGGCACGCTCGAAACCCGTATCCGGCGGATGCGGGAGGACGGCTGGTCGATGGTGAGGATCGCCGAGGTCCTAACCGGCGAGGGTTTCCCGGTTTCTCGTGAGACGGTTCGTCGTTGGCTGATCAAGCTCCGGCTTCCCCTTCGGAGCGTGGCGTGACCTTGAGCACTCGTTCTGTCAGCACGGCCACACCTGGCCATGGCTTACGACTGGGACGGGAACCCGCTATGACCGCCATGGCGACGGTGCGCGGCAGTGGGTGGCACCGCCTTGGTGGCGTGCCCGACGATCTGCTGACATCGGATCTACGCGTCGCCCCACCCGTAGCGACCCCGTGTTCGCAAGACGGGTGTGAGCGACCGAAGTACCGCGACACGGATGGCCGCTGCAAGATGCACGCCGATCTGGCCGACTACCGCAGCGGGAACCTCCGGTTGTCCACGACGCAGGCGTCGATCGACCTCCCGCCCATCGTGCTCGACCGGGAACCACCGAAGCTGGAGCGCCCTGTCCCTCGTGAGCCGTCGCGGGCCCGGGGCGCCCGACCGAGGCCCAAGCACTACTCGTGGTGCGACTGCCCGGAGTGCAAGCCATGAGCCCCGCATTCGGCCGAGAAACGGCTGAGGTCAACGCCAACCTGGCCAAGGCCGAGTGGGAGAAGGCGCATGCCCATGGCATCGACATCACCCCTGACGAGTCCCGCGAGGGCTGGTACGTGGGGCGCTGCCGGGGCGCCGACTGTGACTTCGCCGTCTTCTCACCCCAGATGAACCTCCTCCAGGAGTGGGCCGCGCAACACCAGGAACTCGGAGGGCTCGTCGATGACGCCCTCGGAATGGGAGCACAGTGAGCGACGAACAAGCCCTCGTACCGGCAGGCGACCAAGGCCCTGGAACGAGCCTCGCCGAGCAACACGGGCTCACAGGCCCGGAGGTCGAGCTGATCAAGCGCACCATCGCCGAAGGTGCGACCGACGACGAGCTCGCCCTGTTCGTCAAGCAGTGCAACCGCACCGGCCTTGACCCCTTCAACCGCCAGATCCACTTCGTGAAGCGGGAATGGACTGATAAGCGAACCGGTGCGGATAAGTCGAAGGTCTCAATCCAGACGGGCATCGACGGCTTTCGGCTCATCGCTGAGCGCAGCGGATCGTACGGCGGTCAGGCACCCAAGGAGTGGTGTGGGGCTGACGGCCAGTGGACCGACGTGTGGCTCAGCAACGATCCCCCGGTGGCCGCCCGGGCCGGCGTCTATCGCACCGATTGGGTACAGCCGCTCTACACGATCGCCCACTGGTCTGAACTCAACCAGGACACGCCGGTGTGGAAGCAGATGCCGGCGCTCATGTTGGGCAAGTGCGCCGAGGCCGCCGCCCTGCGCGCCGCCTTCCCGCTCGAGCTGAGCGGGCTCTACACGGCCGACGAGATGCCCGAAGTGATCGACGTCGACTCGACCGAGTCGCTGCCACGTGGCGGTGCCATGGCCGAGACCCAGGCCGTCAACGCGCTCGTGAAGCGCATCGAGTGCCTGGGCGACGAGGACCGCAAGACGTGTCGGGCGCTGCGCCGGGAGAAGGGCATGCCCATGGCCCAGGCCGACTTCGACGAGCTCGAGGCGACGGTGAAGGGTTACGAGGACGCGGCGAGGTCCGGGTCGTGAACTACCGCCGAGTGGCCAACATCTCGTTGTTCAACATCCTCGTGGCGCTGTGCCTGTGCATCACGTTCTGGCCCGGGGCGTCGTGGACCTGCGCGTCCCTCATCCTCGCCGCACTGTCCGGGCCGTTCACGGGCCCGATCCTTGACCGGATCGACGAGCGCCGGGCGCTGGAGCTGTCGTCGCTGCGCCGGCGGGCGATGTTCGCCGGCGGGCCGCTCTCGCGCAGTGATGCCATGCGCCTCAACCGGCTCCTCGAGCGCGACTGGAGTCCGGCATTTCGTCCTCGTGAGACCAACCAAAGGAGAGCTTCGTGAACACGCTTGAGGTGCCCGTGCTCCATGGTCTGCAGCGCCAGGGCGACGTCATCGTGGTGCCCATGCGCAAGGGCAAGGTGGCGGGGCTCAAGGCCATCCCCGCCGAGGGAATCGCTGTCGTGCGCGGTGAAGCAGGTGGCAACACGCACCTGCTCGTCGGTGCCGGGATGCGGGCGCCGAACACGACCGACCCTCTGATCCAGGGGACGTTGGTTGTCGAGCGCGACGAGAGCGCCTACCTCATCCACCCCGAACACGGGGCGACCGGGATCGGTGCCGGTTCCTACGTCATCGCTCGCCAACGCGAGCAGGCCGACGTCGTGCGGCTCGTCTCCGACTGACGGCAATGTCCAAACTCACCGCGCTATCACCGGAGCAGGGCGCACTGCTCCCCGTCGTCCGCGACGATTGGCTGGCTCGCGGCCTGTCGACGGAACCGGCTGATCGAGCCGAGGCTGCAGCCGGCATTCGCCACACGTACAAGGAGGCGGGGCTGGCCGAGCCGCCGATCATCGTGTGGCTCGACGAGCCCATGGCCGGCTCGCTCGGCGCCGTATATCTGGTGAAGCTTCTCGAGGTGTTCTGCCCGGGCCAGACCTCTCAGGGGCCCAGGTTGGGGCCCAGGTTGGGACCCAGGTTGGGACCCAGGTTGGGACCCAGGTCGGAACCCGGGTTGGGACCAGTGGAACAACATCATGTTCGGCCAGCACGACGCCAGCTGGCTCGGCTTCGTCGACTACTTCCGCCGGGCCACGAAGATCAAGGGCCCCTCACGGCTCGAAGGCCTGATGCAGGTCGCAACAAACGCCGGATGGTGCTGGCTCTATCGCGGAGCGGTCCTCTTCACAGAGCGACCGAACGAACTCCACCGCGACGCCCAAGGGCGTCTCCACAACGAGAGCGGGTTGGCCATCACGTACCCCAATGGTAGGGCATCTACGCCATCCACGGGGTCCGCGTCACCGAACAGATCGTCATGCGTCCTCACGAGCTCACGCCGAAGTCGATCATGGCCGAGAGCAACACCGAGGTGCGCCGCGTCGCCATCGAGCGTTTCGGATGGGACCGCTTTGTGCCGGAAGCCGACCTTTCGCTCGTCAACGAGTGCCCCGATCCGGCCAACGCTCCGCACACGCTCTCGCTCTATGACGTGCCACCGGATTTGCTTGGCTTCGATGCCCGGGTGGTCTTGTGCACCAACGCCAGCCCCGAGCGTGATGGCACGGTGCGCCGGTTCGGGCTGACCGTTCCCGCCGACATGCCGGACGCCCTCACGGCGGTCTCGTGGATGTTCAACGTGAGCCCGGAGCAGTACGCAACTCGAGCGGGCGTCGTAAGGGCCTTGGCACTGACAGCCGCAGTCGTCGACGAGAAGGCTGGCTGGTCTACCAGCTGCCGTGCCGGCTCACACGGCCAGTGCATCTCGTCGCGCTGTCGGTGCACATGTCGTCACACCAATCGACAGGCTGTCGATCGAGAGCTCAGCCGGGCTAAGACGGCGCCGGCGGCTGTAACCACCATTCCCTCGATGATGAGGAAGGAGGTGATTTCTTCATCAAGCTGCACCACTGCTGCTGAGAAAAAGGCCGCTGAACACGAATATCAGCGGGCGTACCAAGGCCAACAAGGCCGACATCGCCAGAAGAAGCGGGCGTACCACAAGGCCAACAAGGCCGACATCGCCGAGAAGAAGCGGGCGTACCGCGAGGCCAACAAGGCCGACATCGCCGAGAAGCAGCGGGCGTACTACGAGGCCAACAAGGCCGACATCGCCGAGAAGAAGCGGGCGTACCGCGAGGCCAACAAGGCCGACATCGCCGAGAAGAAGCGGGCGTACCGCGAGGCCAACAAGGCCAACATCGCCGAGAAGCAGCGGGCGTACTACGAGGCCAACAAGGCCGACATCGCCGAGAAGCAGCGGGCGTACTACGAGGCCAACAAGGCCGACATCGCCGAGAAGAAGCGGGCGTACTACGAGGCCAACAAGGCCGACATCGCCGAGAAGCAGCGGGCGTCTACGAGGCCAACAAGGCCGACATCGCCGAGAAGAAGCGGGCGTACTACGAGGCCAACAAGGGGCCAGTCGTCCATCTCCGGCCATGTGGCAAATGCGGCACCGAGTTTGACGCCTACACAGGACGAGGTCCCCGCAAGTACTGCGAGCGTTGTCGTTGACGCCGGATCAAACCACAGGTTTTCTCACGCTCCACGAGCGTCGAGACATGGTGCGGTTGAAGATCAACGCCAACGAGGCCGAGCAGGACCGACTTCGTGACGCTCACGACGAGCTCATGGCGGAGCTCGCCAAGGTCGACCTGGCCATCGATAACACCGAGGAGGCTGTAGGCCCACAAGAGGCTGCCAGGTGGATCGACAGCGCCCGTGCACAACTGCGGCGGGATCGGTGACCTTGGTGGTCCGCAAAGGGATGGAGGCGATGGTGGCGACGACCGCCGTTCACGGCGTCTTAGCGTCGCCGGCCACGAGCCGCCACACGACCTCGAGGCCGAGGAATCGCTCCTGGGCGCCATGCTGCTGCGCGACGAAGCGGTGGGTGCCGGCATCGCCACCGTTTCCGCCGGCGACTTCTACAAACCGAGCCACGTCCATATCTTCACGGCCATGGCCCACCTCGCAGTGCGCCAGGACCCGGTTGACCCAGTCACCGTCGGCGCCGAGCTCAAGGCGATGGGTGTCCTCGCTGAGGTCGGTGACCCGAGTGTCCTGATTTCGCTGCAGAACGGCGTCCCTTCGCCTGGAAATGCGGTCAGCTACGCCGAGATCGTCGTCACCCACAGCCGCTCACGAGCCCGCCTACACCAGCTGAGCGAGATCCACCAAGCCATCGAGGCTGGCGACCTCGAGAAGGCCGACCGGCTCACCATCGAGCTCAACGAGATCGACACCGGCGTCCGGCCGTTGCAGCACATCGACATCGGCGAGATCATGCGTCGCGGGGTGCCAGCCGTCAGGCCAACCCTGCTGCGACGTACTGACGGCAAGGCGCTCGTCGTCGAGGGGAAGTTCACCCTCATCTTCGGCGAGCCTGAAGCGGGCAAGAGCTGGTTGATGACCGAGGCGATCCGCCAGACCCTGATGCAAGGTCAGAACGTCGCCATGGTCGACTACGAGGGCGACGAATTCGGGATGGCCGAGCGTCTCCTCGAGCTGGGCGTCCCGGTCGAGGCGATCGACGCTCACCTCCGGTACTACTGGCCCGGGGGGATCCCGCCCGCGGCGATCGTGCGCGAGATCGCCACCTGGAACCCTGTGCTGGTCGTTGTCGACTCGCTGGTGGCCATCCTCAACGAGCACGGCCTGGACGAGGATAAGGCGAAGGACGCCCTGGTGATGATGCGGGCGTTTCGACCACTTGCACATGCCGGCGCTGCTGTCACCATCATCGACCACGTCACCAAGGACAAAGAGGGCCGCGGGCGGTGGGCCCGTGGATCGGGGGCGAAGATCGGCGAGGTCGACGCCACGTTCAGCCTCGAAAGCGTGCGGCCGTTCGCTCGCTCGAGCGGCGGCAGCTCCACCTTGCGGGTCCAGAAGGACCGGTGGGGTGTCATCGGGCCACGCGGGAGTGTGGCGGCGTTGGTGTCTTTTGAGCCGAGCCTCGCTGGCCGGCTGCGCGTGGAACTCCAGCCGAAGACCCCATGGAACATGTGGACGCCCCGCAGCGGGTCACGGACGAGCTCGTGGAGCTCCTACGTCGCACCGGCAGCGAGTTCCACCTCAACCAGCTGGCGTCGGCTCTGCCGTTTCGGAAAGAGAACATCGCCGACGCCGCCGCGATGCTGGCCGCCGATTCGAAGTCAGGCATCAGCATGCACAAGGTCGGGAACCGGAAGATGTACAGCTATCACCCGCCGTTGGCGCCAACAGCAGAAGGAGAACCGCGTTGAGAGATCCTGACTACATCACCAAGCATTTCAGCGGTCTGGTGGAGTTCACTGGGGACGAAAGCTACCTGGACCCGTTCAAGGCTCGTCGGTACTACGCCATCGCAGGGGAAGGTGACGATCCTGGAGGACGTCAAGCTCGTCGGGTTCAAGACACGCTCGACTGACTCCAACTGGATCGCTCGCGTCGAGGGTCCGAGTGGCATGTCGATCAACGTTCTCGGATGCAAGGTCCGATCCGTAACCGCACCAGCATCGCTGTCCCAGATGATCGACCCGTCGGTATCGCCCCGGACGCCATTGTCCCCTGCAATTGCAGGCCGACGCGAGAGATGGAGGGTCTGGGAACCGACCACCTGCCGTGGTGCGTCACACAACGGGCCAGATCGAACACACCACCACAATGGGTGGTTGCCGATGGCGCCATTTAGGCCTCCTGCCGATCGGTTCCCGATCGGTTCCCATCGGTTCCCGGAACCGGTAGCGACCTCGACCGGCGACGAACGGTTCCGCATCGGTTCCCGGCCCTTAGGGCCGGGAACCGGAACCGATCGTGCCTGGGAGCTATGCAGGTCAGGAACCGATTTTCGAGGTGAGAAAACAACAAATCGGTTCCCAACAACGGAACCGATTTTGCTCACGGCTTGTGGTGACGCATGAAGACGGCAATTCGCACTCCCGTGACCGAGGCTCAGCTCCAGGCGGCTGTCGTCGACCTCGCACACATTCTCAAATGGCAGGTGGCGGACTTCGACCAGCGCGGCACGGTGATTCGGATGGGCGACGCCGGTAGCGGCTGACGGAGCCGGATTTCCCGATCTGGTGCTCGCGAGACGCGGGGTGGTCGTCTTCGCCGAGCTGAAGTCCGACAGAGGCGATCGTGGAACTGGGCGATCGAGCGTACGTGTGGAGACCAATCGACTGGAAAGCCGGTCGGATCGAGGAGGTATTGCGGTAGTGGACGAACCGATGATGTCGCCAGAGCAACAAGCGGCTGCCGAACAGGCCGCCGTCGAGCAGATGTTCGCAACGCCGACGGTTAGGCCGCTTGGTTGGGTGACCCAGCCCGGCCAGCTCCAAAATGGCGAAGCTGTGATCACCCTGTTCCTGCAGACGCCCGAATCGAGCTTCACGGTCCTCCTCGACCGGGACAGTGCCATCAGGCTGGCCAGCCAGCTTCGCAAGAGTGCCCAAACCGGGCCACAGCTCGAGATACCGCGCATGGTGGTGCCACAGGACCTGACCGGCAACGGAAACGGGAAGCACGCGTGACGCTGCTCGATCAAGCCGAACGCATCGCCAAGGAGGTCACCGAGCTCCGTAAGGAGATGCTCGACTGGGACCAGTCGGTGATCTACGACCTGCTGCGTCGAGCCCAGTACAGCACCAAGGCCGACGGCAAGCCCACGTCCACACGAGCTCGCAACGGTAGCCGTGGCACTGATAGCGACGCTGTGCTGGACGCTGCCGATGCTCGCATCCGCTACGACGAAGCCACCGCACTGCTGGTCGAACGGGCCGAAGCACAAGAGGCTGGCGACCGAGCCAAGGTACGAGAGCTCGATCGCCATCTGACCGAGCTTCGGATCCAAGTGGCCGACCCACTGCGGGACTACCTCGAAGAGATCTTCGGCACACTACCGAGGTGTGTGGCCACGTGAAGCGGCTCAAGCGGCTACGTGGCGCCGTGGAAGACGCCGGCGCCATCCTTGGCGAGAAGCCGCTGGGCCAACGCTGCATGGCCTGTGAACGAGCCGTGGCCGGCACGGCTGAGGACCACACTCGAGGTGGTTTGTGCGACGCCTGCCGCATGGCTGGGTGAGGGACGGTGGACCGGAGCGACAGCCCTGGATCATCAGGCGCCAGCGCAAGCTCGCCGAGAAGCGGCAAGCCGAGCAGCCCGACCAACCGATACCGGAGGCTGCAACGGGCTCGTGAATGTTCCCCCGATTGACGTGCTTGTTCCCGGCGGCGCTGTACGATTCCCTACACTCGTTGTGGTGTCGGCTGAACGATGCCCGTTCGCCTCTGCATCGAGCCCGGTTGCGCCCTTCTGACACGTGGAAGCCGCTGTCCGGGACACGAGCACGTTCGGCAGTCGAAACGCTGGCAGGACAAAACGATCGCCAAGGTGGTCGTTGAGGCGTCTCCAGTGTGCTCCTGCATCGGCTGCCGGCTTCACAAGGGCCCCTGCGGTGCGACCGTCGACCTGACCGCTGACCATCCGATCGCGTTGGCGAAGGGTGGTACGAACGAGCAGCGACGAGTGGTGCTGTGTCGACGCTGCAACTCGTCGAAGGGCATCAAGATGGTGGCGACGAAGCGCCGATAGTCCACCATTCCTACCGATTCACTAGAAAAAAGTCCATTTTCGGATAGCATTTCACGAACCCAGACCGTGCAAATTTTTTCCGTACGGGATGGCCGCTGTTTTTCTGACCGGCCGATTCCCAGGAGGGCGTCTTGCCTGGCCCTCCGCCCAAGCCGCCTGAACGCAGACAGCGTCGAAACAAGCGCCCGACCCTCGAACCGGTCGGGAGGGCCACCACCCCGATCGCGCAGGTGCCTGAGCCGGCGACCGACTGGCGAGAGCGCACCAAGGTCGAATGGCGTGCCCTTGGTCACACACCGTGGCCAGCACTTTTGACGTAAAGCTCCACGAGCCGCCCTCCGAAGACTGTTCGACCTGCGTGATCGAGCACGATCGACTCCGAGATGTCGGACGAGGCGAGGCGGTGGTGTCCGGGTCGATGGGCCAGCCGGTCCTCAACCCGGTGTTCTCCCGGATCAACCAGATCGACAGCCAGATCCTGGCCCTCGAACGGGAGTTCGGACTCACCGTCTCGTCGCTGCTGAAGCTCGGGATCAACTACGGCCAGGCCCGCCGGTCCCTCGACGACCTCTCGAAGGGGATCTATGGCGACGGCGACGAAGCCCCGGTCGACGACGACGAAGAGGACGACCCGCGCATCGTCGACATCACGCCCCGTGAGACGCCGCAAACTCCTGATCCGCCCCCACCTCGGGTCCGATCGTCTGTCGATGGATCGAAGAGAACCTCGTTCACGGCCCGGGCGACTACCTCGGTCAGCCGTTTCGACTCCGGGCGGACCAGAAGGCGTTCATATAGCGGGCGTACGAGCTCGCACGATGGCCCCCGGCGGTGGCGGCGGGTGGTCCGGGGCAGGCCCAAGGGCGACGGTAAGACCGAGCTCTCGGCAGCGTGGCGATCGCCGAGTTTGCCGGGCCGGTCGTGTTCCGGGTGGACAGACAGCGGCAGGCCCCGGGCTCGTCGGCGCATCTCGCCCGACATCCCGTCGCGGCGGCCAGCTACGAGCAGGCCAAACTGCTCTACTCAGCCGCTTCGGCGATGGTCAAGGAGGGCCCGCTCGACGACTACATCGAGGTCTTCGAGGCCGAGATGCAGTTCAAGGACGGTACGGTCGGCACGCTTTACCGAGTGGCCGCAGTGGCCGGCACCAATGATGGCCGGCGACCCACGTTCGCAGCCTTCGATGAGACTCACGAGTGGACCGGCAACAAGAAGCGCGTCCACCTGATCATCAAGGGCGGCGTTTACAAGCGGACCGACGCCTGGATCCTCGAGATCACCACGGCCGGTGCCGTGGGCTCGGTTCCGTCGCCGAGGACGCCTACGAGCTCAAGGCGATGATCGACGGCGGGCACTCCCCGGACGACGAGACCCTGATCGACTGGGTGGAAGCCGACGAGTCCTGGGACCTTGACGATCCCGAGCAGCTGAGGTCGGCGATCTACCAGTCGAACCCGGCGGTCGACGTGTTCTACCCGGCCTCCAACCTGGTGGCTCGGTACCACGATCCGGCCACTCCTCGTCATGAATTCCGCCGTTACAACCTCAACCAGTGGGTGGACACGACGGGGGAGTCCTGGCTCGACGACTACCCCGGCATCTGGGACGAGTGTTTCGGCGGTGTCGAGTTCGATTCGCAGCTCACGGGTGAGAGCCGCGCTGTCATGGGCATCGACTTCGCCCAGAAGCGAGACAGCGTCGCGGTCATCACCGCCCAGCTGATGCCTGACGGTTCCATCCCCGTCTACGCCCGGGTATGGAACCTCGACGGGCAGCGAATCGACGTTCAGGAAGCCCTGGCGTACATCCGCCAAGTGGCTGATGCGTTGCCGATCCGAGGCGTCGCCTACGACCCGAGGTTCTTCGAGCTCCCCGCTCAGATCCTCGAGGACGAGGGCTTCCCGATGATCGAGTTCCCCCAGAACGGCCAGCGCATGGTGCCGGCCTGTGGGAACGCCCTCGAGCTGATCCGAGACCAACGTGTCGTGCACAACGGCGACCCGGTGCTCGCTCAGCACGTTCGACATGCCGTGTGGAAGGAGTCCGAGGACGGTCCCCGCCTCTCCAAGACCCGCAGCAGGAACCGTATCGATGCCTGCATCGCCTTGGTGATGGCGCTGTGGCTGGCGGTCACGCCCGGAGAGCTCGAGAAGCCGCCACCGGCGACCGCTCGTGTTGCCGAGCCGACCGACGACTTCTTCCGGCCGAAAGAGAGGCTGCGGATTTGATGCTTGCCTCCAACGTTCTCGGCCTTATCGCCATTGCTTGCATCGTCGTGGCCGTGGCCGCACTTGCCACCTGGCCTGTTGCCCTCCTCGTTCTCGGCGTCATTCTCCTGTTGCCCGTGTACGCCCTCTACACGCAGGCTCAGACACCGTCGGCAGGAACTGCCGTAGAAACAGACCAGGGCGCTGACGATGAACGCTGATGGTCGATGCCCCTGGTGTGAACTCGCGCTGCCCGGCCCTTCGGGGGAGCGATACCTGGCGTTCATGGCGCATTTGCCGTGCGTTCTGCGACCGCCCCTGCAACCGGCGCGCCGTCGCACTGAGGCATTCCACGGCTTCAACACCCATCGCATCGCTGACTTTGAACCCAGCGACGGCCCCGAGACATTCACGGTCGCTGCGAACATCGAGCTCATCGGGGTGGTGGCGGGAACCACCTGGATCACCCCGCGCCAGCGCAAGCTGAAGCGAGAGCAGTCCCATCAGGCGCGTCGCCGGTGTAAGGCGGTCGCCTGATGCGGTCTCTCCTCTTCCCGACTCGTGCAACCGAGGCATCGCCGGTCTCACCGGGCATGCGCGCCACCGAAGCCACCATCGACCAGCTGATCGCCACCGGTGCCGCTGGGACGTACGGCATCGACCCGATTGACGGCGACGCCGGCTTCGTCCGGGTCGGTCAGACCGGCCGGCAGATCCCCATCTGGACCCGGGAGAAGCTCCGGGCGTACTCGGTGGCCGCTTATCGGCTCAACCCGATGGCCCGGGCCGTCATCGACACCTACGTCGCCTTCTGTGTCGGCGACTCAGGCGTGAAGGTCCAGTGCAGTGACCCTGGCGTGGACCAGGTGGTGCGACGAGTTCTGCCACGACCCGAGGGTGCGCATCCTCGAGATGCAGGAGGACTACCTCCGCGAGCACCTGATCTACGGCGAGACGATCCTCGAGATGCTCGTCGGGCCCACCACGGGTGTAGTCCGACTCAACCCGGTCGACCCGACCAGGGTCACCGACGTCGAGCTCGAGGCCGGCAACATGCTGTGGCCGGCACGGCTGCACGTCTCGAAGCTCGGTGCAGCGGACCTGATCTTCAATATCGCCCAGGTCGACGATCTCACCGGCCTTCGTGGTGCACCCCTGGCCCAGAAGGAGTCCGCGGGGATCGAGGGCGAGGTCCAGTACTGGCGGTCGTTCAAGACCCTCATCTCGGACCAGCGCGGTGACCCGTTCCTGGCGCCGATCATCGACGACCTCGACAACTACGACTCGGTGATCTCCAACCTGGTCGACCGTACCGCCCTGGCTCGCTACATGGTCTGGGACGTCACAGTCAAAGGCGACGAGAAGATCCTCGAGAAGTTCATCAAGGACCGTGGTGGCACACACGTGCCCCGGTCAGGCTCCATCGAGGCGCACAACAAGGCGTCGAGTGGAAGCCCGTGTTCGCAGAGTCCGGGGTGCAGGAGGACGCGGCGCTCGCCTCTCGGTGCTCACGAACATCGCCGGCGGCGCGGGACTGGGCAAGACCTGGCTGGCCGAGCCCGACGGCGCCAACCGTGCCACATCGCTCTCCATGGCCGAACCCATCCGCCGCCGGGTGCGCTCGGTACAGAGGATCTGGCTCGGACACATGACCGAGCTCCTGCGCTACGTCGTCGACCAGGCCGTCATGGCCAAGCGTCTTCCGCCGACGGTCACCGTGCCGGTGATAGGTGGTTCCGACACCACCCAGGAGATCCCGGCGTCGCGTGCGGTCACAGTGCACGGGCCCGAGGTGGCGGCATCGGACTCCGATGTCACCGCCGGCGTACTGGTGCAACTCTCGCAGTCGGTGGTGACCCTCGTGGCCGCAGGGCTGCTCGAGCCGGCTGCAGCGAAGCTCGCCACTAAGAAAGCCTGGGAGCAGTTCGTGGGGATCCCTTACACGGCGGATCTCGACAAGCCCGATGGCTCTCGTGCGGACGATCTCGCCGGGGTGATCGACGAGGTGGCCGCCGCCGGCAACCTCAAGATCTCTCTGAAGATGTGATGGCAGCCGCTCCGAAGCCACGGCGCAAGCGACCGTCGCCCTACAGCCGGGCCAAGAAGGCCCCCGCCAAGAAGGTGCACCCGCACCCCGCCAAGAGAACGCGAAAGAGGGGCTGATCAGTGGACAACCTCGAACTGCTCGAGAAGCTCGCTCAGGTGATGGGCGTGCCCACCACCGAGATCAAGGCTGTCGAAGACACGGCCGCCGGCATCGTGGCGCGCATGTTCGACGGCAGCTCGTACATCAAGGTGCCGAAAGACAACCCCGACAGCGAAGGCAAGACCGGCCTGATGTACCTCCGGGCGCCCACCGAGAAGTACAACGGGACCTTCCCCGTGTTCGCGGGTGGCGCACCTGCCGACACACCCCCGGCCGCGACCTCCGAAGCGGAGCCGGCCGAAGCCACCACCACGGAGCCCGCAGCGGATGAGGCTGCACCTGCCGACACACCCCCGGCCGCGACCTCCGAAGCGGCTGTGCCGGTGAAGGCCAAGACCTCGACCTGATGGGCCGTCGTCGGCGATGGGCGGGACCACCCGTTCGTTTCACCGAGGCCTCGGTGACCAAGACAGAGGACGGCGCCAACTTCCCCGCGGCGGCGTACGCCTACGTCCCGGACCCGACCAAGCCATCGACGTGGAAGCTTCGGTTGTGGAAGACGCCCACTGGTGGTCCCGACTCCAGCATCGTCGGCACCGCTGTGGCCGCGCTCGGCAAAGGCTTCCGAGGCCAGAAGGTTCAGATCCCGGCTGACGACTTGGCCGCGGTCAAGAAGAAGGTCCTCGCTGCGTGGAAGAAGTGCCACCCAGGCGAGGCACCAACGCCCGCCGTGCTCCGGGAGGCGCTCGCCGGTGGCCGATCGTTCGATGAGGTGAAGGGCCTTGTTCAAGACGCGCTTCGGGAGCACCTGAGCGACCAGTACCCATGGCTGGCAGACCTTGACGACGACAAGGTTGCCTACGAAGCCAATGGGACGCACTTCCAGGCCGCCTACTCGATGGAGGACGACGGGACCATCGCCTTCGGTGAGCCCACAGAGGTCGAGCCTCGACGGGTGTACGTGCCGGTGGCTAACGACGACGGTGAGTCCAACTCTGCTGTCATCCCGCCCACGGTCGAGGGTGGTACCGAAGCCGTACAGGATCGGATCCATGGGCGTGTACTCGAGGCCAAAGGTACGGACTCAACCGGCGGCCGTGTCTATGACGTTCAGATCATTGAGTACGGCGACAGCCGCAACGGCAAGCGATACCCGCAGGCCGTCATGCAGGAGGCCGCGGGGCTCTACGAAGGAGCGAAGGCCTTCGACCACCACCGCAGTGAGGAAGAGCTCGGCTCCTCCACGATCAGTGGACTGGTGGGCTTTTACCGCAACGTCAAGGTGATGCCGACCGGACTGGCAGGGGAGCTGCACCTACTCCCTTCTGCCACTCACGCGGCCGAAGCCTTGGATGCCAGCTTGACCGCTCAATCGAATGGACAAGCGCCGGCTGTTGGCATCAGCCACGACGTACTGGCGTATTACGCCCCCGTCACTACTGGCGGGAAGCGGCTCCTGGAGGCGACCCGGATTGTCAAGGTCAACTCCGCAGATGTTGTGGCTGACCCTGCCGCGGGGGGACGCGCAACCCGAATGGTCGCCGGTGGACCCGACGACGAGTCCGAGGAGGACATCGACATGACACTGAAGGAACTGCTCGCGGCTCTGCGCGGTGCCACTCCCGAGAAGCGGACCGAGCTCCTGACGGAGCACAAGGCCACCCTTGACGAGTACGAGCTCGACGAGGCTGCCATCGGACGCCTCTTGACCGACCCGTCGCCGGCCCCGACGCCACCCGCGGCCGACCCTGTTGCCGACCCGGTTGCCGTGGATCCACCGGCGCCAGTTGTCGACCCCGCGGCCGACCCGGTGCTTGTAGGGGCGACCGAATCCTTCGCCCGCAACTCGATCGTGGGCGGCATGCTCATCCGGGCGGCAGCGTCCAGCCTCAGCATCGAAGACCGGCACCTCGAGTCGATCACCACTCGACTGCCGGAGAAGTTTACCGAGGCCCAGTTGATGAACACGATGAGGGTATTCGCCGACATGCGTCGTGAGCTCGAAGCCGAGCAGCTCGTGAAGCAAGGCGGCAACGCCCCGCATATCAGCGTCACCGGCGAGGAGCGGGACAAGAAGATCAAGGCGCTCGACGCCATCTTCGACCCCACCCGACAGCTCGAGGGCTACCGATCGCTGTCCCAGGCCTTCTGTGACATCACCGGCGTCAACCCGGGCAACATGAGCCGGCTCGAGCTCGCCCAGATGATCATGCGAGAGTCCATCGGCACCGAGCAGTACGACTCCGGTGCCGTCCGCAGCACGGAGTCGGCCCAGTCCGGGACCTGGAACCTGATCCTCGGTGACTCGATCACCCGCCGCCTGGTCTCTATGTACCAGCAGCCCAATCTGCAGACGTGGCGAGCCGTGGTCTCTTCGATCGTGCCGATCGTGGACTTCCGCGAGCAGCGCATTGAGCGCTTGGGTGGCTACGGCACCCTGCCCGGGGTGAACCAGGGCGCTCCCTACCAGCCCCTCAACACCCCCGGGAACGAGGAAGCCAACTACTCCATCAGCAAGCGGGGTGGGACTGAAGACCTGACGCTCGAGACCATCGCCAACGACGACATCCGGGCGGTCCAGCGGATCCCCACCCTGCTCGGCCTGGCGGCTGCTCAGACGCTGTACCGGTTCGTGTGGGACATGTTCATCACGAACGGGACCTACACGCCGGACTCGACCACCGTCTTCTCGAACGGTCACAGCAACACCGCCTCGTCGGTGCTCTCCAACGGCAACCTGTCGGCGGCGCGTGCGGCCATGCGCCAGCAGACGGCCTACGGCGACACCAAGGACATCCTGTCGATCATTCCGAAGCTTCTGGTGGTCAACTCCGACCTCGAGGCCCTCGCCTACGAGCTCACGGAGTCCGCCGTGGCCCTTCCGACCACGGCGCCCGACGGTGGAGCGTCAAACATCCCCAACCTTCACCAGGGGATGCAGTCCATCGTCGTCGACTACTGGACGGCGACATCCTCGACGGCGTGGTTCTTGGTGGCCGACCCGAACATGATCCCCACCATCGAGCTGGGCTTCTACAACGGGCAGGTCGACCCGGAGCTGTTCGTGCAGAACGACCCGACAGTCGGGTCCGTGTTCACGGCCGACAAGCTGACCTACAAGATCCGCCACATCTACTCGGGGACCCCGGTCGAATACCGGGGGCTGTACCGAGGCAACTCCTGATCGCCTGACCGCCGGTCTCCTCGGAGGGTCGCGCGGTCCCTCTTGGGAGCCGGCGGTCGGCGAAACAACGCACCCCTCGATTCACCCTCGCTCAATAGAAGGAGCTTCCCATGCCCGGAGATATCGACGTCCCTGGTCCGCACACTCTGCGCCTCGCTCTGGCGGCCATGACCGGAGCGACGGCGGACGACGAGTTCGCGCTCGGTCTCGTCCCAACCGACACCGATGCCCTCGTGACGATCACCGGCGCCAAGTGGATCCCTGATGCGGCCGTTACCCACAACGCCTCGAACTACACCACCTTGGCCGTGCGTGACCGCAAGGCCGATGCCTCGGGTACGGAGCTGCTCGCGACACGTTCGTACGCGGCGACGGACTCGGTGGCCTTCGTGGCGGAGTCGATGATCCTCGACACGACGGCGGCCAACCTCATCATCGCCGGCGGGCACACTCTCACGGTCCAGAGGCTTCACTCGGGAACCGGCCTCGCGCTTCCTGCCGGCATCGTCGAGGTCACCTACCAGTTCAGCTGATGGGTCACAGCGCAACCCCGATCCCGCTGCCGGCGAGCTCCGGGCTTCTCCCTGACGTCGGCGTTCCTGGGCCATCGCTCGGTGGCTGGACGATGCACGCCACCGGTTCAGCCCCCGCGATCGTCCGGCTCTGGGACAACGCCACGGAGGCCTCGGGGACTCTCCTCGCTGTCATCGAGCTCACCGGCTCCGGTAACGGGTCCTTCGACACGGAGGAGTTCCATTCTCCGGTGCTGGTGACCAATGGCATCTGGGTCGAGTACGAGACGGGCGCGGTCGAGGGCTCCATCTACATCGTCTGATCGGGAGGGCTGATCGTGCCGAATACGGTCCAGCGCCTCCTCATCGGCAAGCCGGGCACCCTGTCGGCGGCCATGGTCGACACCAACGGCAACCCGACGACCCCGACCGGCAGCGTCACGGTCGGTGTCATGTCGGCTTCGGGTCAGACGATCATCCCGCCCGGCACGGCGGCGACCGTCGACGGATCGGGAAACATGTCTATCGCCGTCACTGCCACCCAGACGTGGCAGCTCGACCAGTGGACAGCCACGTGGACCGACACAGGGTCAGGCGGCTCGGTCGTCACCTCCGACCACGAGGTGTGCGGCGGGTTCCTTTTCTCCGTGGCCGATGCCCGCGCTTCGGACGCCACGCTCGCCAACACCACCAACTACCCCAACGCGGTGATCCTGGCCGGTCGCCAGCCGGTCGAGGAGGAGTGCGAGTTCATCTGTGACGTGGCCTTCGTGCCCCGTTACAACCGTGTCCTACTTGATGGCACGGCGGAGCCGGAGATCTACCTACCGGACTCCAAGCTGCGCACCATTCGCTCGGCCATGATCATCACGGCCGACACCACCGGCGGCGCCTACGTCGACCTGCCGGCGGTCACCTCGATCGTCTGCTCCTCGAGCACCTTCACGGTCACCTTCGCGGCGTCACACTCCCTCGGGCCCGGGGCGAACCTGATCCTCAACGGGTTCAACCCCTACGCCTACAACGGCTCCTGGGTCGTCGACGCAGTGCCCGCACTCAACCAGGTGACGGTGTCCACGAACATCGACCCCGGCTCTGCGACGGGCATCGGGTCCGCAGTGGGCGCCACTGGATCGGTGATCGTCTTCACTGCCGCACAGCTCTCGGCCATCGTGCTCGACGACGACTTCCAGATCCAGCGCAATGACGGCGGGGTGTGGGACGAAGGCCGGCGCAACGTCTGTATCGAGTACGAGCACGGATATGACATGCCGCCCGCCGAGCTTGCCACGGCCGCCATGATCCGGCTGCGCCACCTGCTCAACCGGCCCAACAGTGTGATTCCCGACCGGACGGTGCAGTTCTCGACCGAGAGCGGCATGGTGTTCCGTCTCGACCAGCCCGAGGCCTTCAAGACGGGGATCCCCGAGGTCGACGCCGCCTATGACCGGTACTCGACGCGTCAGTACGACGACCAGGACCCGGTGCCGGCGTCGCACATGATCGACACCGATCCCTCCTGGTTCAGCACGTGGCACGGCGGTAGGCGCTGATGGCCACCTCGACAGCCCCGGCGATGATCGCCTTCCTCGTCGGGATCTTTACCACCGCCTTTGATGTCGATGGGGTCCAGGTCCTCTACGGCAGCAACCCCCGGGACGCCCAGCGTCAGAACCTTTGCATCACCGGCGTTGTCAATTACGACGAAGAGAGCTGGCGGAACGTGGGCGCTTTCAAGCGCCAGGAGATCTACAAGATCGACGGCTTCATCAGCCAGAGGACACCCGGCGCATCCGTCCAGGAGCAGTGCGAAGCGGCCTGGGCACTGGCGGCCTTGGTCGAGCAGCAACTCCGTCCCCTCGTCGGATCAGGCAGTGGAGCGGTATCGACCGCCATCGCTGCGGCCTTTCCCGATGGAAGTGCGCAGATCAAGAACATCGAGTTCAAGCCGATATCCGGCACTCCCTTCTTCACCGACGAAGGCCAGGTCTACCAGATCGACTTCGCCGTCCAGATCACCGCTGTCATCTGAACAAGGAGATTCCCCCATGGGCCAGCACCGCTACGTCGGCGAGCACGATGAGGTCGAGCTCCTCCACGGAAACCCTCGTCCCGCCGTCGTCAAGCGCGACGAAGTCTTCACCGTCGATGACGACGTCGACGAGACCTACCACGTCGAGGGCATCTACGAGCCCGTCTCCACATCCACCGCGCCTCCCGCATTCAGCTCGCCGGCTTCGTCGGTGACTTCAACCCCGGAGGACTGATCCATGGCTTTTGGCACCGCACTTGCTTTTACCCTCGGAGTGACTCAGGAAGGCACCGTGGGCACGGGCACCACCAGCGGCATGCGGTGGGTCTCTCCCCACTGGGGGGAGTCACTGGCCAACAACAAGGTCACCGCCCAGTCCAAGGCGGCCTATGGCGGTATGTCCAAGCGGGCCGACCGCCGTGTGCTCGGTACTCCGAGTCCAAGGGCAAGTTCACGGTCGACCTGATGGAGAAGGGCCTCGGGCTCATCTGGCGCCATCTCACCGGGACGGCCGCCTCTGCGGTGCAGCAGTCCACCACGGCCGCTTACTTGCAGCAGTACCCGTTCAACGACACCGGCGGGGTGCGGGGCCTGACCCTCACCGTCCAGAAGGGCATGCCGGAAACCTCGGGCACCATCGTGCCTTTCACCTACGCCGGCTGCAAGATCACCGACTTCGAGCTCACCTGCAAGGTCGGTGACTTTGCCTCGATCGACCTGACCATCGACGGGATGAAGGGCGAGAGCACGGGCCTGGGCTACGCATCGCCCTCCTACCCAACCGGGAACAAGATCATGCACTTCGGTGAAGGTGCGGTCCTCCTCGGTGGGACGCCGACGACCACCGCCGGGGTCTGTGCCATCGCCGGTGGGACCGCACCGACCGGGTTCGTCTCCGAGGTGTCCATCAAGGGCACCCGGAAGATGAACACCAAGCGGGTGAACATCGGCCAGAACTCAAAGGGTGAGCAGCTCGAGAACGACCTCTACGACCTGGCCGGGTCGGTCACCATCGAGTTCGCCAATCTGGGGGATTACAAGAACGCCGAGCTCGCCGATACCCAGCAGGCGCTGCAGATCAGCTTCACCGATCCGACAGCCATCGCGACGACGTACTACCCGTTCACGCAGTTCATCATCCCGAACGCCGTGTTCGACGACTGCCCCACGACGGCGGCCGACATGGACGTGGTCAAGGCCAAGTGCAGCTTCGAGGCTCTGTACGACGGGACGGATCCGACGTTCGAGATCGACTACATGAGCTCCGACACAACCCCCTGATCCACACCTCCCACCAAGAAAGGCTCAAACCCGCGCTATGAGCTACCGAGCTGTTGTCACCCGAACGGTCGACACTCACCTTGTCGTCACGGCCCACGGCCAGAAGGGCTCGCAGGTCGTCATCCGAGACGACAAGCAGTACTTCGGCGACGAAGAGGTCGAGACCGTGGTGGTCGACGTGCACAAGACCCTCATAATCGGCGAGACCACGCTGGCCGAGGAGTGGGACTTTCGCACGGTCTGACCTTCGGGGAGTGCAAGGAGATCGAACGGGTATACGGGGCGCCCATGGCCACGTTCGAGGAGCTCGTCGACGACTCCATGGCGGCCCGGGCCGCGCTGATCTACGTGTTGCTCAAGCAAGACGTCCGGGTCTCACCATGGCAGACGTCGACAGGATGCCCGGGGCGACTGGAAGGTCGAGACGGAGTACACCGACCTGGCTGTACCGGAGGCAGTTCCTCCTACGAGGGCGCCGCGGCGCCGGAGCTCCTCGAGACCGACGGCTCCTCGTCGCCCGACGGAACGACTACCTCGCCGACTTCGCCCACTGGTTTGGAATCAGACCCTGGGAATGGGACGGATTGATCCTGGCGGACGTCGAGAACCTCATGCCTCGGCGCAGCACAAGCGGAGCAAATCGAAGAACAAATCAAGAGGGCGAACAAACAGTGAGTGAGGCTGGAACTCCGCATCGATTCCGGTCCTTCCCCGACCTGGCCAAGGCCGTGCGTGCGGCAGAGCCGCAACTGCGGACCGGCCTTCTGGCCGGCTTGCGAGCCGGGGAAATAACGTTGCAGCGACGCCGGTGAAAGGGCGTGCTTTTCGTCGCGCATACCCAGATCCATCCGAGTGCGCACTCGATCGACCGGCTCGGTAACGATCCTCGCCGGCGGACCCAGGCCCTCGACGCCTCGGTGCTCGAGCACAAGGGCGTCGCCGGCACCTTCCGTCACCCGTTCCTGGTACCGCGCGATCTCGGTGGCCAGATGGCTCGTCCCTTCCTGGACCCGGGCCTCGAGACCAAGGGCGCTGAAGCCCGGGAAGCGATCGCCACCGTGATCACCGACACCCTTCGCTTCATCGCGTACGAACGGCGGCCTGATGGATCTGTACTTCGGTTGATCATCCTGGGAGAGTCGGCCAGCGCCGAGGCAGCCCTGGACCAGACGGCCGCTTCGGCCGAGGCCACCGCTGCCGAGCTCGAGGAGATGTCCGCATCCCTAGCTGGCGCAGACGCCTCCATGGACAGCGTGGCGGCCACAGCCGCCGCCAGCGGGACTGAAGTCGATGCGTCCCTCGAAGGGGCCTCCACCCGGGCCGCGGCCTCGATGCCTCCATGCTCGACGCCGATGCGGCCCTGGCGGCCGGGCGTGCCGCGCTGCTGAATCGGGCTCGGCACTCGGGTCCTCCATGGACGAGGCCTCGACCCACGTGGCCGCCGTCGGCGACAGCGCCCTGGAGACCGAGGAGTCCATCGCCGGGGCCGGCGTGGTGGCCGCTGGGGCGGGCTCAGAGATTGACACGGCCATGACGGGTCCGCCGGCAAGAGCGTCCTGCTGAGGACGCCGCCGAGGACAGCGGAGGTGCCTTGCTCGGCGCCGGCGCGGCGGGCACGACCGCCGGGCGCAACATATCGACGGGCCTCGAGGAGGCTTCGAGCAAGACCTCGGGCCTCAAGAAAGGCCTGTCTTCCTTGGGCGAAGAAACCCTCGTCGCCCTCGTCGGCATCGGCGCCGAATCGTCCACCTGGCTGACAGCTTCGACCAGGCGACCGACAAGATCGCCGCTGACGCCGGCATCGCCGCCGCGGCGGCCGGGAAGATCTGGGCCAGCTTCCTCAAGTCCACCAGGGTCGGTGTCGAACAGCGGAGCCCAGCTGGCGGCTGCCTATGCCACCGAGGCCGGGGTACTCGACCAGACCCAGGGCCACGTCCTTTGGCCGCCCAGGCCCATCAAGTCGGCCTCGTCCGAGGACCTGGCTGCGGCGTCGGGAGAGGACCTCAACACCGCTACCGCCGATCTGGCCCAGACCATCCAGGCCTATAACCTCAAGGCCGACCAGACCGCCACGACGGCCACCATCCTCGACAACACCAGCCGCCTGACCAGTCAGACCGTCGACACCGTCGAGGGTTCGTTCCTCAAGCTGCGATCGACCCCTGGTGCCGTGGCGCCGAGCCTGGGTGACACCGCCGGGTTCTTCGACGACCTCACCGAACACGGCGAGACGACGCAAGGCCCTGTCCGCCACGAACACCGCCTTCACGGATTTGCTCAAGACGAGCTCGGCCGTGCCGGCCACCGAGGCCCAAGTGAAGCGGCCCTCCGTTCGCTGCCTCCCTCCCTGCAACCGCTGGCGAAGGAGGTCCAGGACGACACCATCAGTTCCAAGGATCTGAAGACGGCCCTGACGATTTGCCGCCCAGTTCTGCAACCCTGGTAACAAATTCCTCCAACCTCGTCAACGCCGCCAAGGAGACCTCGGCGCAACTGGGGTCGATGAAGCGACCTCGGCGCGAAACCAGCTGGACTCCCTCGGCGTCAGCCTGTACGGCGCCATGGCAAGTTCGTTGGCATCGGGTCGGTGATCGACCAGCTGCAACCCAAGCTGGCCGCTATGTCCTCAGCAGGAAATGCAGGCGCTGCAGGCCATCTTCGGATCGAGCGCCAACCGCCAGCTGCTCGACACGATCCTGGCCGGCTCCGGTGCCTTCGACAAGGCGACCACGTCCATCACCCAGCACAACTCGGTGCAGACCGCCGCCGCCCGGGCACCGCTGATCTGCACGGTGAGATGGAACGGCTACACATCGACGAGGAGAACGATGGGACCTCCTTCGGTCAGAAGCTCGTGCCCGCTCTCGACGGCGCCAAGGCGTTGGGTGAAACCCTCGACCTCTTCGATCGCAACGAGGTGGCGGCGAAGGCCCTTGGCGTCGTGGTTGGTGGTGTCCTCGCCACCGCCGTCGGCGTGTTCACGTACGGGAAGCTGGCCGATCTGGCCAAGGGCATCAAGGGCATCTACTCCGACGTCTCGGTCCTTACGTCCAAGCTCGCCGGCATTGAGCTTCCCGGTGCGTCCACGCCGAGCTCGACGGCCATTGCGGCGGCGACGAGCGACACGGCGGGACGGACTACGAGATCGAAAGTGCCTTCAGCGCCGGTGGAACCGAAGCGGCCTCGGCCATCGAAAGAGCGTCACCGCCGGAGGGGCGTCCGCTGCCGATGCGATCAAGGGCGCTTTGGCGAGTGGTGGCACCGTGGCCGGGACCGAGGTCGGCGCCGGGAGGAGACCGGGGCTTTGTGGGCCGCGAGCACCCTGGCGGGCGGTGAAGAACTTGGAGCCACGGCTGGTGCTTCCACTCTCGCTGGAGGGGAAGACGACGGAGCTCTCATGCCGCTGGCGAATTGGCGACGGTAAGGAGATTGGAGCCACGGTGGCCAGCCACACTGGCCGGAGGCGAGGAAGGGGGCGCCCTTATCGGTGCGGGCGAACTCGCCACCGGTGAAGAGACAGGTGCCACGGTCGGGGCGGCAACCGTCGCGGCGGGCGAAGAGACCGGAGCAGTTGCAGCCGGAGCGACCATTGCAACCGGTGAGACGGAAGGGAGTGTCGTAGGGCGTGACTTGGCCGGTGGCGCCGGCGTAGGACTGGGTGCGAAAGGACTGAGTGGCGATGCACTCGGCACAGCCTTCAGGGCAGCCCTGTTGCCAGTTGCGGCCGATATCGGTCTGCATCTCAGTGCTGACACGGTTGAGAAGGACACCAAGAAGGGTGACTCCGTCAACGAGCTGGCACAAGCCATCTCGTTGATCACCCAAAACCCGACGAAATCAGGCGATCACCTCAAGCAACCGTTCGGCCAAAACGGCGGCCTCGGTGGGTTCGACTGGGACCTACCTCACGACTTCCTCGTCGACCTCGGTCTGGCGCCGGCGCAAGGCGCCTCCTCCCAAGGCCGCCAGCCAGCGTCGTCGAGCTCCGAGAAGGGCATCACCGGCCAACAGGAATTCGCCCAGGCCTACGCACCGTTGGCCGGCTCACCCTCCGCTCAATCTGGCCAACTCCGTAGCGATCTTGCAGCGACGGCTCCGGGAACCAACACCGCAGCGGTCGGCTACATGCAGCAAATGGTGGCGAAGCTCGACCAGGAGCTGAAGGTCCACGTCAACAACCCGGCCGATTTCCAGCACGCGGCCGCCAAACATCCCGTCCACGTCACCCTGACACCCGCCGAACAAGCCACGGCCACACGTCAACATGGGACGAAGTCACCGATGCCGCCAAGGACTCGACCCTGCAGAAGCAGGGTTCCCTGCTCTCCCAACTCGAAGGTGCGGTGCAGCAGGCAACGGCGAAGTTCGGTGCCGGTAGCCCTCAGGCCATCGCTGCCGAACAGGCGTTGCAGTCGACCGCCGCCAAGTGGTTGCCGGGCGTGGCGAAGACCCAAGACACCAAGGGCGTCGAAACGCACATCACCTCCCTCGAAGGGAAAGTGAGCAGCGAGCAGTCGAAGCTCGATTCCCTCACCAAGGACAGCTCGGTCAAGGCGACCGAGGCCAAGATCACCGAGGGCAATTCACACCTGCTCCAGATGACGGCGAAGCTCCAGACCCAAGAGGGCGACCTGTCGGCCATCCATTCGGCCGTCAAGGACACTGGCGCCACGACGCATCAGGTCGAGACCCGGATCGAATCGCTCCGAGGCAGTGTGGTCACCCAGTCGGCAAAGCTCGACGCGCTCAACAAGGACGCCACCGCCAAGGAGACCGAAGGCAAGATCAGCGACGGGACCGCCCAGCTCCGGATTCTCGAATCCCGGCTCGCCACCGAGCGGACTCTCGGCGCCTCGTCCGACGCCATCCAGCAGACCAAGGACCAGATCTCCCAGCAGAAGTCGGATCTCGACCAGGCCCGTGACCACCTCTCCGCCATCCACACGGCGCAGTCGTCCTTGGCCAAGGACGAGACCGAGCTCCACAACAACCAGGCGTTGCTCACAAAGCTGGAGAACCTCCACGCGAGCGAAGCGGCGGTCAAGGCGTCGATCGACCAGACCAAGTCCGCCATCGACGAGCAGCGGTCCGACATCTCCCAATCGAAGGACCATCTGGCGGCGATCCACAATGCCATGTCGGGCCTCGCCACCGATCACCAGGAGCTCGCAAACGCTCAGACCCTGAAGACCTCGATCGACACGGTCAACACGACCGACGCCGGACTGCGGTCCCGGCTCGATCAGGACCTCGGTGTCGACGTGCGCACCATGCCGTCGATCGTCTTTCCGCCGCTGCCGGTTCCGAAGGTCACCGTCAACGTGTCGACGGCCGGAGCTGCCAACACCCCGACCGCTGTGGCGCAGAACCTGGCCGCAGCCGGCTTCGCCGATGGTGGCATCATCACCAGCCCCACGCTGGCGGTCATCGGCGAGGCGGGTGCAGCCGAGGCGGTCATCCCCGGCGACGATCCCAGCCGGGCTATGCAGCTCTTCAGCCAGCTCTTCCCCAACGCTGCGTCGATGTGGCTCGAAGGGGCCCGGGCGGGCGACCTACCCGGTGTCCACTTCTTCGCCGAGGGCGGAATGTCGGGGGGAACATCATCGGCGGCGACATCGGGCCGTCGTCAACGTCAGTCTCGACCTCCGCGAGCACGACGAGCTCGAACACAGACCAGAGCGCCGGCGCCGCCAACGAGACGAACAACCTCCTCTCCACGAGCGTCTCCCAGCAGCTGGCACAGACCACCTACCTGAGTCAGCTCGTCGGCGACGTCGTCGGTGAAACCTCCTCGATCGTGGGTGGGCTGGAGCGGGTCGAGACGGTGTCGATCACCCCGCGCCTACTGCAGCTACCGGCAGCGTCGGCCCAGCTGGTCTGGCTGCGGAGCCGCGACAGCTGGCCCGGCAGACATCCGAGCGACGTGGAAGGCGGCGGAGGATTCTCCGGTGAGCCCGGAGGTGACATCGTGGTGAACCTCACGGTGCAGAGCGTGCTCGACGGAAAAGTGCTCGGCAGCCAGGTACTCGAACCGCTCCGGGTGGCATCGGGTCGGCGTGGTCGTGGCCTCCCACCTGCGACACGAGGGCGCCCCGGCTCTGTCGTACCAGACGTGACAGCGCCGGCCTCGCTGGAGTGCTCCCCACTACAGGAACGGCCGCCGGCGGCGCGACCGTGGCCATGCTCGGCACCAACCTGACCGGCGCCACCGCGGTGGAATTCGGTGGTGTGGCCGGATCCATCGCCTCGGTGGCCGCTGACCTGATCATCGCCACCACCCCGGCCGGCGCTGCGGGGGACACCATCGACGTCACCATCACGACACCAGGCGGCGCTCGGTCCGCCCTCCGACGACCGCTTCGGATGCGTCACGGCGGCACCACCCCCCGGACATCTTGGGGATAACCCCGACGTCGGGGACCGGCAGGGTCGAGACCGTCACCGTGGCCGGCCGAACTCACAGGTCCCACCGCGGTGACCATCGATGGAGTCTCGTGCTTCTTCTCGGTCGTCTCGGCCAAGGAGATCACCGTCCTTGTCCCTCCGGGACCCCAGGGGTTGTCAACTTCCGGGTCACCACGCCTCCTGGGACGAGTCTGATCTCGGCCAGCGCCACCTCGCCTACGTCGCACCCGCGCCCCAGGTCATCCTCGGCCCTCTAGTCGAACAGTCGGCCTCGAGCCGGCCATGGTCAGCCCGTCACCCTCACGGGCATCAACTTCCTCGAACTCTACAGTCCAGTGATCTTCGGGAGCACCGGCGCGTCGAGCATCACCGTCATCTCGGCCACCGAGCTCACGGTACCGAGCGGTCCCCGGCGGAGTCACCGGGACAGATCAAGACATCGCCATCGTCGCGCCGGAAACAGCCTCGGTCGCCGGGGGACCGGTTCACCATCAATTCCCCGGTGGCGCGCCGACGGTGAACAGGTGAGCCATCGACCAGCAACGCCCGGGCGGCGATTTCATCGCCGTCACGGGGACCGGCTTTACCGGGCAACGACGGTCCACTTCGGCTCGACGTCAGCCGCCTCACGGTAATCTCGCCCACGACGATCCTGGCCGACATCCCGGCCCACGGCGACAGCATGATCAACGTCACCGTCACGACACCGGGCGGTACGAGCACGACGAGCCGGCTGACCAGTTGGTCTTCATCGCCACCCCGCCGGTCCCGCCGTATCGGTGCTGCGCCGACGAGGGCCTCCTACGGCGGCGAGCTCATCACCATCACCGGTGCAGGTTTCAGCGGCGCCCCGCCGTCATGTTCGGTGCCACCGCCGCGCTGTCGTTTGCCGTGGTGAGCGACACCGTCATCCTGGCGCTGGCCCCTGCCGCAGTCCCGAGTTCGGTCAACGTCACCATCGCCGCGCCCGGGGAACGAGCTGCGCCGGCCTGAGCAGTCTGTTCAAGTACCTGCCCCAGTTCGACGGCCGACGCTCACCTTCGAGGCGGCCTTCGTCGAGGAGAACGGCGTCCTCATCTGGACCGACCTCTCCGACTACATGTCACGCTGCAACCGGGCTCGGGCAAGGACAAGGAGTTCGACCGCTTCGAGGCCGGGACCATCACGGCGGTGCTCGATGACTCCCAGGCCTTCACGAACGACCCGCCGGGCGGCTCTCGCCTTTCAACAACCAGAGCCGGTTCTTCAACTGGCTCATCGGTGACAACGCCGACTTCATCGCCAGCGTGGGCACCTCGACGGTGTTCGCCAACTGCCAGCCGCTGACGGTCGCCGACATTCAGGGTCTGCACTTCGGGACCTCCATGGCCATGAGTCCGTCGCGGCGGGCGATATGACGGCGCAGACGTCACCCTCGCTGTATGCGGTGGTGGGCGGCCAGTCGTATTCCGCCTTCGTCGCCTTCACCCCCTCGGGGTCCACCCTTCGCACCGTTGAGGCCGGGATCTCCTGGTACACCTCGGCGGGCGCCTACATCTCGTCCTCGTTCAACACCAACACCGAGGTGGCCGACGAGTGGGTGCAGGCGGGGGGACCTCACGGCTCCCTCCAATGCTGCCTTCGCTGAGGTGGTGGCCACGGTGAAGGCGGCCGCGGCGGCCAACGAGCTGCACTTCGCCGCCGGTGCCGGCCTGTTCTACGGCTCGACCCAGACCTGGGTGCCCGGCGCCATCGTCGACGAGAACGGAGATGTGAACTCCGGGGCCTTGGTGCCGAATGTCCCCCTACGTCTCGTGGCCACCTGGGACCGCGTGCAGTACCCCCGCTGGGCCGGCTACTCCGACTCGTGGCAGATGCAGTGGCCCGCAGAGGCCGGCTTCGACACCTACGTGGTGCTGAAGGCCTCGGACTATCTGAAGGCCTCCAACCTCGCCTCGCTCACCGGCATCGACTACTCGACACTGATTCTCAACGCCCAGCCCATCGCCTACTACCCGTGCGACGACGCACAGTTCGCCACGTCGTTGTCCGACGCCGGCTCAAACAACTACTCGGCGCCGGTCCAGGGCCGGATCGACCTGACCGGTTCTCTGTCTCCAGAAAACAACCTGTACGGGTCTGGCTCGTTGTTGTGTGATCCGACGGCCGGCTACGCCGTATTCATCCCGTCGATTATCGGCGGCAACGCGGTGACGCCGGCGGGCTGCATGACCGGTGTCACCGCCGGCTCGATCGAGCTGTTGGTCCAGGTGTCGCGGACTCCGTGATGCTCGCCAGTCTCGGTGGCTTCACACTCTCCACCTCGGGTGGGGTGGTGAACGCCGGGTTCACCACGGCGTCGGTGTTCTCCGGCGGTCCGGCCATCGACGACCAGCGGTGGCACCACATCGTGGTCACCACGTCGATGCCGGGGCTCGGCGGCAACATCATCGTCTACGTCGATGGCAACGAGGTCATCAACCAGCCCACCGGTGGCACCTACAGCCCGGGCGTGGACCTGAGTGTCATGTCCATCGGTGGCAGCGGGGCCTTCGAGGGCTATATGGCGAATGTCTCGCTCTGGAACACCATCCTCGGCCAGGCGACGGTGACTGCCCACTACCAGGCCTCGCAGACCGGATGGCCGTCTCAGATGACCGGGGCCCGGGTGGCGGCCATCCTGGCCAACTCAGCCAACTCCATCGGGTTCATCAGCATCGACCCGGGGACGGTGCAGATCCAGGCCAAGGCCATGGACCCCACGCCGACGTCGCTGCTCACCGAGATCAACAACGTCCTCGACACAGAGGAGGCGAGATTCTGGCAGGACCTCGCCGGCAACGTGTGGTTCCGGGACCGCAGCTTCCTCACCACCAACGCCCGGTCGCTGTCGGTGCAAATGGTGATCAACGACCAGGGCGACGCCGAGGGCGTGATGTACCAGGGCGCATCGCCGACGTGATCGTCGACGACACCGACCTGTTCAACGTCGCCGTCGTCACCGCCAACGGATTTCCGCCCGACACCGACACCGACGCCCGATCGACGACACGCTTCCTGCCCCGGCTCAACCAGCGCAGCTCCTTCGAGTCCAACCCCCTCGATGTGTTGTCCCACTCCGAGTACATCGTGGGGAAGGGCAAGAACCCGGTCCCCCGGGTCCAAAGCGTCACCATCGACCTGCTCACTTTGGGCCAAGGGGCGAGTGTCCTTCCCTACGTGCTCGGTGCCCAGTTCTACGACCTGACGTCCATCAACCGCCACCCGGCCGACGGGTCCCCCTTCACACAGAGGGCCTACATCGACGGCATCAGTGACGACATCCAGTGGGTGCCGACCCGCCTGCAGGGTCACCTTCACCTTCTCGGCGATCAGCTGATGGTGACACGGAGCAACCCGCACCTCACCCCCGAGAAGCTGGAGCAGAAGGTCCAGCGGTGGCTACGCGACATCCACACGGGTGTCGCCCCCGTCACGGGCCCGGAGCCGTGGACCTTCCCGCCCATCCAGACCGGCGGCCGCATCGCCAGTGCATCCTTTAAGTTCATCCGTTGCAACACGACAGCGGGTGGGTTCGCCATCGCCCTTCCCACGACCCCTCCCAACCGAACCGTGGTCGGGGTGCAAATCACCACCTCGGCACCGGGAACCCGGTAGTCGTCGGACCGGAGGGTCGGACAAGCTCGCGGATGGCACATCGTCGGTGACGCTGGACACGCTCAATGCCGGGGTCGTACTTCTCTCGACGCGGCTGACGGGGTGTGGCTCGGCGAGTACCGGAGTGTCTTCGGGGATCTACCGGCACCGGGGAAGAGGGCAACGTCCTCACCAGCACGGGAACGGGTTGGGCGAGTGAAGCATCCAGTGGCAGTGTCGCTACGGCCACCAGCCGTGCCTATGCCGTTCAGGGCCTGAGCGATATCGTCCGCCCAGCCAACTCGTCGCGCACGGCGCTAACGGTTGAAAACATCGACCCCATCGCTGACGTCTGGGTCGCTCAAGGCCCAACGGCATTCCTGCCACGACCCTCAACGCCGCCTACACGCTGAGCAATTACTCCACCACGGTTAACCATTCGGGTGGGTATGCCGTGACCACCACGCAGTCGTCCATTGCGTGCGCGGCGATCCCCAGTGCCCTTCCGGCTGGAACGGTGCTAACGATGGCCAACGGAGACCAGCCGGTGTTGGCTGCCCCAGCTGCGTCCGGTGCCACCACATTGTCGATCGTCCCCTACGTCGTAGGTTCGAGCAACCCCTTCAGCTCGGTCGGGTGGGCAAACTCCAGCCTGATCTCCTGGTATGTCCCCTCGGTCGTTGTCGACCCACTGCCAAGTCTCATCCCTGCAGGATCGTTCATCAGCGTTCCCAACGGATCGAACACCGACTACCTGATGACGGCAGCCGACGCTGCAGCGGGTGCAACCGTCATCGAACTCGCCCCACCAGACGGAGGGGGATGGGTGGCCACCCCGCAGAGCGGAGCCGGGTGGGCCAGTGGTGCCACACTCTCGCCGACGAACCAAACGCTCCTGACACCAGGCCAGACCTTTGACGCCAGCGAGATAGCCGGCAACCCAGGGTCGATCTACACGGGCGACGTCTCAGCCATCTCGCCTTCGGTCACTTGGGCCATGTACGACTGCCAGACCGGCGGCGTGGCGAATCTCCCAGCTAACGCCCCGATGGTGGCGCCATGGACGCCAATGCTTGCTGGGCTGGGCGGCATCAGCTCGACCGGCTGGACGAGCGCACAGCTGACGGCCTATGCCTCGGCGCGGAAGTGGACCTACAGCCAAGACTGTCCGCCGAGCCTTGGTGGCGTCGGCGCTGCATTGCCGGCTACAGATGTCCTTGACCTTGAGGACCCCGACGGCATCGCGTTCCAACTCACCGAGCCTTCGGACGCCGTGACGTGGGTCCTGTCGCGTCGGGCACTCGGGTACGACCCGATCGTCTACGTCGACATCACCCACTTTGAAGACGTCTGGAATGCTTTCAACACAGCAGGGGTGGTCCAGCCGCATTACTGGTACGCCTTCTACGACCTCCACAGCGCCCAGCCCAGCCTGTTTCCGAACGCTCTGCCTGCACTGGCAACGGGCCATTCGGTGGCCGGAGGGACAACGGGTGTGACATCGCTCACACTGGCCACTGCTTACGGCTACGCCCTCCCAGCAGGCGCTCAGATCGTAATGCCCAACGGGCAGGTCGTGACACTCAGCTCCGCAGCATCGGCATCGGCAACGACGCTGTCTATCGACTCCATCAATGTCTCAAGCGGCATGGGGTGGCCGACGGGGTATTGGCTCTCGCCCACGTTCAGCACCTTCAACCAGCCCTATGACGAGGCCCTCGGTTTCGCCGCCAACTACAACAACTTGGCTTGGGTGGGACTCGGTGTCATCGCTCTGCAGTACGCCGCTTCGGAGGGGACTCTTCTGGTTGAAGGGCTCCCGGCCAACAAGGACTACCAAGCCGACATCGTTTGGGCGTCTGACCTGACTGTCATCGAGACCGTCAGCCCTGCTCTCATCCCAGCCATGGTGGCTGGCTCGTCGAGTCTCCCACGCTCGATGACGCCACCCAGATCCTCGAGCTGGCTTTCTTCTAAGGAGAAACCCACCCATGTCGGCAACGTTCTACGGCAAAGCACAGTTCGGACGGGTGGCCTGGTCGAGCGCTCACTGTCGGCGGCTTCGGCGTTCCTGCCGGACTGACAACGTCAAACGGCATCATGCAGTGGTGGACCGGAAGTGGCTGGACCGGCACGCTGCCCGGGTCGACGGGCCTTGAAATCGTTTCCCTCAGAGCCACGTCCTTGACTCAGGATGGGCCGGCAATCAGCGAGTTGCCGACATCCTTCCCTCGGCTTGAGATCTTTGTCGTTGACCCGGTGACACCTGACTACCACCCATGGGGGGTCATGCCGATCGAAGGACACCGGGGGTACATACCGAGGGAGTTTGAAGAGGGCGAGCTGATCATCCCGACAGGGTTGAACATCGCTCTGGGTAGTTACACAGCACCTCCGGGCGTGTACTGGCTCACAGCGCAGGCCATGTCTGACTAATGGCAAAGAAGACCGCCGGATCGGGCCATCGTGGCATCTACCGCAGCGGCTCACGCCAGGAGCTTCTGCGTCGCCTGGTCCCGGCCCCGGACTTTGAGATACCGGAACAAGCAGGCCTCGTTCGTACCGGGACCGTCCGTGGCATCTCCCGTGGCGTCAACCCGGAATCATCCGAGCTGGTCGACCTTCACTCTCTTCTCGTCGCGAACAACTTGTCCGACGTTGCCGATGCGGGTCGTCACGGTTCAACATTTCCGTTCCGGAACTGTCGCCGGCCGCTGCCGTCGCTGTCGCCAACATCAACATCGCGTCGCCTGGTGCGACCCTGGACGGGTACACGCTCCAGACCAACGACGAGATCCTGCTCACCGCCCAGACCACGACATCGCAGAATGGTGTGTGGACGTGGAACGGCTCAACATCGGCGCTCACTCGCCCTCATGAGTTCCCGACCGGCGGCGTGGTTAAACGAGGCCGCACATGCCTGGTGGTCCATGGGACGGTTTACGCCAACACCATCTGGGCGCTGACCGCCACCGCCACTGGTCTTACGATTGACACAACGGCGCAGACGTGGGGGCGGGCGTCGAGTGGAGCCCAAGGTGCACAAGGAGTCCAGGGTCCTCAGGGGGCGGCTGGCTCTCAGGGCAGCCAGGGTTCTCAAGGCACCCAAGGACCGCAAGGACAGACGGGCTCGCAGGGTACCCAGGGCAACCAAGGGAATCAGGGTTCCACTGGTACAGCCGGGCCTGCCGCCCCGGCGTTTTTCTTTTCCGGTGTGCTCATTAACAGCTTCCAATCCGGTCTCTATTGCCCGCCCGCAGCGGTGACGTTCACGAAGATCAGCCTGGCGTTGGGGACCGTATCGTCTTCGGGGTCGGTGACCGTGGGGCTCTACAAGAACGGAAGCCTCCTGAACAGCTACTCGATCTCGGCCAGCACGCAGTCCTCGGTGCAATCGCTTGCGGCGTCCCTCTCGTTGAACGGCTCGGGTGACTACATCTACTTCGAGACGTCGGCTATCGGTACTGGAGCCGTTGGTCTCACGGTGCTTCTGGCCTGATGGGATCTCAGACCTACAGCACGCCCGGCACGTACACCTTCATCGTTCCAGATGGCGTCGTTGGGATCACCATCCAGGCGTGGGGCGGCGGCGGCGCGGGCGGTGGCGTCGGTGGTGGCACCGACAAGGCAGGTGGTGGTGCCAGCTCGGGTCAGTTCACAGAAGCATCGTTCAATGTCGTGCCGGGTCAGAAGCTCACCGTCGTTGTCGGATCGGGTGGAACCGGAGTGTCGAACGGCAACGGCAACAACGGGGGTACCACATCAGTGACGTCAGCGGTGGGGAACTGGCTTGCCATCTATGCCTACGGAGGAATAGGTGGCACCGCAACGCATCCTCGGGTACCGGTGGCGCAGTGGCCAACACCACGACCCACAACAACCCCACGGGCGGTGGGCTCGTCATCGCCTACAACGGCGGCGTCGGAGGGAACACGGCCAACACCGGCACGTCGTCCGTTGCCTCGGGTGCTGGTGGGGGGAGTCCCGGCACATCGAGTAACGGCGGCAACGCATCGGGCAGCACAGCAGGTGCAGCGGGTACCGGATCGCCAGCCGGTGCAGCTGGTGCAGCTGGTGTCACGACTGGAGCCGCCAACGGCAACAGCGGCACACAGCCTGGGAGTGGTGGTTCGGGTGCGAGGACCGGATCGGGTGGTGGGACTGAGACCGGCGGCCCCGGCGGCAACGGCGAGGTCATCATCAGCTGGACAGGCTCAGCGACAACGTGGACCGGCGCGGGTGACGTCGGGCTAGTCGGAGTCTGAGGGGAGAGCCAATGGACCATGTTCACCAAACCAAAAGGAGGACCCCCCGACATGAGAGCGTGGACGATCCACAACCCCGATGGGACGACAGCGGGGCCGTTCGAGGCGGCGCGATGCAACCACGTCGGAGATTCGTTTGAGTTCATCGACAGCGAGGGCTCGGTTATCGCCCTGGAGCCCCACCAAACGGGGGCCAGGCTGACGTCAGAGGGCTCGCCCCCGGCCGATCCCCATCAGGACGGTGCGCAATGACGCAGCAGCTCGCCGTCGACTACAGCGACGCCCGTCCAGCACCGGCTGCCATCAAGACATCGGGCTACATGGGGGTGCTCCGGTACCTCGCTGCTCCCGGCAGTCCCAAAGCCATCACGGTGGCCGAAGCCAAGGGGTTGCAAGAGGCCGGGCTCGGCATCCTCGTCGTCTGGGAGCAGAGCCAACAGCAGGCGCTCCTCGGTGCACAGCAGGGTGAAGCCGACGCCAACGTCGCCTGCGCTCAGGCCGACGCACTCGGCTATCCCAACGCCTCACCGATCTTCGTCACCGTCGGGGACTTCCCGGCCACTCCCGACCAGATCGCTTTCATCAAGGCGTACTACAACGCCTTCAAGGCTGTGTGCGCAGCACGGTCCGCCGGGCCTCGGTGTGCCGGAGGGTACGCCACGGCCTTCATCATCGACGAGCTCGTGGCGGCGGGGTGCTCCGGCCCCTGGTGGCAGAACGCCGAGAACGACTCCGGGATCCCGGGCGACGTCGTCAGCCCGAACGCCGCGCTGTACCAACGAGTCAAACCCACGCTGCCGGCCATTCCCGGCGGTGGTTATGACGAGGACGCCGTGCTCCAACCTCTCGCCTGGTGGACGCGCACCGTACCCAAGCCGCAACCACAACCCACTCCGCAACCGATAGGAGCCGACGATATGGAAGTCACGACGCTCAGCTTTACCACCGATGGCAATGGGAACGGCTGGGTGACGAGTCCGGTCGACGACCACACCGTCGTCAACGTGGTGGCGGTCGTGCCCGACCCTGGCACGGTGCCCAACCTTCCCAACAACTACCCCGATCCTCCGAGGTTCTCCGGTGTGACCCAAACCGGCAAGCTCGTGTTCACCGGTGGGGCACCCAACACTGCATACACCTACGAGATCTTCTCGCTCGCCTCGGGGTCCTGATGTGTTCGCCTCCCTCACCAGCACCCTCTTCGACGGCGCAGTTCCCGTCGTCGGTGTCGTAATCGCTGGCGCCGTGGTCCAGGTCTACAACCGCCGCAAGGCCAATCGAATGGAGCCCGCTGTCAAGGACCGCGAGATGTTGCAACGCCACGAGACGCAGATCAGCGAGCTGAAGAGCGACGTCAAGGAGGTCCGTGACGCCGTGGTGGGGACCACCGACATCCTGGGAAGGCCGAGGGGCGACGGTCTCATGCAGACGGTCGGGTCCCTTGCCGGGACGGTCGAGGAGATCGCTTCCAACGTACGGGACATTAAGAAGAACGGGAACGGGCACACATGAAAGCACGCTTCGAAGGACTATGGGACAAAGCGGCTGCATGGATCGTGGGGCTGACAGTCCTAGTCGGCGTGTTGGGGATCTCCGACGGCCTCTACACACAGCACCAATCGAACGATCGGGGCAGCACCGACCATCAGATCCTCACGACGCTTTCCCATGAGGTTCGCATCCTCGAGGCGGCGCCACTCGCCACACTGCAGAGATCGCCGCCCTGAACAAATCCAACATCGTTCTCGATGAGATCTTCGCTGCGGCTGCGGTTGAGGAAGCGAACCTCCTGAACCTCGAGAAGGCGATCTGTAGTGCCAATCCTCTGTGCATCGCCCCGGCGCTGCTCACCGTGCCACCGGTGAAGTCGAGCGGCTGATGCACGAACTCGTCCGCTGGTTCTTCATCATCACCGGATCCCGGAACGAGGCAGGCGGCTGGTACGGCTTCTGGTCGGGCTTTGGTGGCTCGATCCCCGACTTCCTGATCCTCGCCAGCATCGTCCAGGTCTACCGGACACACACGTGCGCGCATCGGCCTTGCAGACGGTGGGCGCACCACATCACAAAAGCCGGTCACCGGCTCTGCAAGATCCATATCGGCAAGGGCATCGACGAGCTCGAACTGCCCCATATCAACGAGGACCACCAATGATCACCGCGTCAATGTTTGTTCACCATTGGATCTGGCCAGCAGGAGGATCGGGGGGCATCCCCGGCGACATCATCGCCACCTTCGTGTGGGTGGTGATCGCCGGCGCCGTCACCATCACCGTCTGGCCCCCGCTACGTCACGCCGTCGGGCAGTTCCTCAAGCGCCACCTCCAGGCCGAGCATGCCGAGCTGCATCGGAAGCTCGACCACATCATCGACAAGCACCCGGACATCCCACCGCTGCCACCTGTGGGTGGATACGCCGAAGGTAGGTGGATCAGCGAGCCCGGCCTCACCACGTTCGGCCCGGACGGCAGGGAGGAAGTTCTACCCCTTCTGACGGGGACCGTCGCCACGGCTGTCACCTCGTCGTCGAGGTCGTTGGAGTGGGATGCCCCTCCTGTCGATGGACCGACGATCACCGTGCCGCCGATCGTCCTCGATGGCGCCTCGGTGTCCCGGGCGATGGGCGACGCCGTTAAGAGGGCACCGAGGACGAGGAAGCGCCCAGCGAAGGCGGCTGCCAAGAAGGTGCCGGGGAAACGTGTGGCGAAGCGAGCTCCGGTCAAAAAGACGCCGGTGGTCAAGGCCCCGGCCAAGCGAGTGCGAAAGGCGGTGCGGTGATGCCCGTGATCACGACCCCCAGGGGTTTCAAGCTCGGTAAGAACGAGCCCGTCGCGTCACCCTTCGGCGAGTTCAAGACCTACCTCACGGAGAGTCTGGGAACGCCACCGTCGTCAGCACACTGGGGCGGGAGGGTCACGATCCCGTGGGCCATGGACGGTAACGGGCCCGACGATGAGGTCACCATCGCCCCGGCCGGCTGGCCCGGATGTGGCGACTGCACCGAAGTCGGCAAGCGCAACTTCCTCGCCGTCTCCGACTTCGACGCCTACGGCCAGTCCGTCACCGTCCCCACCCCCAACGGGGTGGTGGAGCAGTACTGTGTGGCCCAAGGTTGCACGCCGGCGCAGCTGTTCTCGGACCCCGACAAGTACGACAACGGGGAGGACGAGACCAACACGTTGACGACGTGGTGTCAGACCGAGGAGTACGGCGTCAAGCTGCCCTTCACCGCTCCGGTGAACCCGAAGGTCCAGGGCGACCTCATGTGGGGGATGGCCCTGTCCGGCGGCCTCTACATCGGCCTCCAGCTGCCTCAGTCGGCCGAAGACCAGTTCCCCAACGAGTGGATTTGGCAACCGTCGAGCCCCATCCTCGGTGGCCACTGCGTGTACCTCACGGGCTACACCGACACCTACGTGGCGTTGGTCACCTGGGGCCAGCTGATCCAGTGCACGTGGCAGTTCCTGATGAACACGATCGACGAGGCCCACGCTCTGGTGTCACCGCAGGCGTTGGCTGCCGGCAAAGGCCCGAGCGGGTTGCTCCTGCCGAAGTGGGAAGCCGACCTGCAGAACATCGCGGCGTGAATCTTCGGCTTCCTGAGGGCGACCTCGAGATCACCGTCTACAAGCTCGGCGAGCGGGCCGTGTGCCCCTTACCGGGGGACCTCGTCCTCGTTCGTCACGCCACCTTCGTGGCCAAGGCCATCCGCTTCTGTGAGCGGATGCGGCGCCCCAAGGGCGTCTCCAAGGCCAAGTGGCGAGCGGCCTGCACGGTCAACCACGCGTGCATCGTCATCGAAGGGGGCGCCGACGCAGTTGTCAGCGAGGAGGAGGGCCACGGCGACGTGCTCGCCCCCCTGGCCGACTTCGACGACGTCTGGTATGCGGTGGTGTCGATCGAGTTCGGGCCCATCTTCCGCGACGAGGTCGTGCGCTTCGCCGATGCGGCCGTGGGATCGGGCTATGGCTTCGTGTCCATCTTCGCCGACCTCGTCAACGCCCTGACGGGCCTCGAGCTCTCCTTGTCGACGGGGAGCCGGATGGTGTGCTCGACCCAGGCCACCCGCTCACTGGAGCGAGGCGGGTTGATCCCCCCGATATCGCCGTACAGCACCACCCCGGCACACCTGAGCCTGTGGTTCGGTGTGCCGAGCCTTCTACCAACAACCTGACCAAGGAGGTCACATCACCATGTCACTGCTGGATGAAGCCAAGGCGCTAGTCGCAAAGGCGGAAGAGCTCGGCGAGGAGGGCAAGGCTGCCGTTCTGGCCGAGATCGAGGAAGCCGTCGCGTGGGTCAAGAGCGAGCTGGGCGGTGGCGGCGACGACCCGGCGTCCGATGCCGAGCCTCCTGCTGGCGTCCAAGGCGTGCAAGGGGCCGTTGACGCTCAAGGGGAGCAAGGCGTCGCCTCGACCGACTCGACTGGGGCGCAGGGCACCACAACCGCCTGACGGTCTCCCTTCCGTCAGCCGAAGCGAGACTCCCCGCCCTTCGGGCGGGGCGTTTCGCTGTTTTCAGCCCCCGTCAGCCCCCCTCTTCGTGTGAGAGCACAACACCTCCGACAGCAGCGATGGCTGCTCCAACCAGGACGACGTAGAGGCCGTAGCCCACTGAGGCTATGGCGAGCCGATCCACCGCCTTGACGTGTCGCACAAGGGCCTGGGTTGGTCCGATCTGCAGTGCAGCGACGATGCCGATTCCGACGCTGCAAGCGACTGCCGACCTCGCCACGGTGATGCGGATGCCAAGCGGGTAGAAGACGGGGGGCGGCCGATCCGGTCAGTCGAGCGATTCCGACCGCCGCAGCCTCTACGCCGAGCAAGAGAACGACCGCCCCCGTAATGCTGAACCCTGAGTCGGTTCCGAGCTGGAACGCGTTGCGTGTGACCGACCTCGAATCCGTAGCCCTGCTCGTCGATCGGCGGTGGGTAAGGAGCCCAGGCCTGCCGTCCAAGCGACACCGTTCCACCACCGCAAGCAGTCCGCCCCTGCAGGGTCGGGATACCAGCCGACGTCGGGCACCGCCCGGCAGCGTAGGTCAGGCGGCCTCGTCCGGGGTTGCTGGGTCAGAAGTTTGTGCTTTTGACCCATATTCCAGGCGTCGAACCGCCTCGGAGCTCGCCGGGTCGTACCCGGCGTAGATCGCCGTCGTCGTGGGACTCGAGTGGCCGAGGACCTCCTGACACAGCCGGATGTCAAGGGTCATCCGATAGAGGCCGGTGGCGAAAGCGTGGCGCAGGCAGTGCAGCGAGGACATGATGCCCTGACGCTTGAGGTACCGGTTGGAGGCGTGGCTGACGTTGTGGGGCCGCAGCGGCAACCCCTGCCCGCTCCTAAAGAGGGGCCCCGTGGTCAACCTGGGGACGAGCGCTTCTTCGACCAAAGGGTGCAACGGAATGGTGCGGTCCCTTTCCCCTTTCCCGTGCCGAACGGTCAGGACGCCGGCTTCCCGGTCAACGTCCTCGCCAGCGAGGCCCGCGATCTCCTGGGCCCGCAGGCCGGCGTAGCCGGCGAGCAAGAGGAAGCACTTCACTTGCCCGGGTGCCCGCTCGATGGCCCGAAGAAGGTCGGCGTCGGCGATCGGGCGAGGCAGACGACGCCGGCGTCGTGGTCGTGGAATGCGGGCCGTGGGGACCTCATCGATGAGCCCCTGGAGTGACGCCCACCGATAGAGGGCATGGAAGTGGGACAGGTAGTTGGTCCGACTGCTCGCCTTGAGCTTCAAACCGTCGAGGTAGAGCTGAATGTCCTCTTGGGCCACTTCGAGAACCGAGCGCGACCCGAGCCACGCCATGAACCCCAAGATGCACCGCTCCCGGTTGTAGATCGTGTTCGGGAGCACACCACGGCGCTCCTGGTCGAGTCGTAGGCCCGTCAGCAGCTGGTCGTTACCTGGGGTTGACATGGAGCGAACCATCGACCCATCACGCGGCGGTCTTGAGATCCGCTACATATGGTGCACTTCCGGGTGCGGAGAGTGATCTCTTCGAACGAAAAGAAATTCACGCGGCGACAGCCGCCTCCTCGCGCTCGTCGAGGAAGGCCCACCACGCATCGGCGGCCCGGCGGGCGGGCGCCATGATGGCACTGTCATCGCTCGCCAAGGCGGCCAGTGCGTCGGTCAACCACCGGCCGTGCACCATGTCGACGGTGCCGTGCACATCCCAGAAACGGGTGCCCTCGGGCTCGATGTCGTAATGGCGGCGCAAACCGTCCGCCTTGGAGGCGGCGATGTCGGGTGACTGCACCTCGTAGGCGGCCACGCCGGCCAGCGCAGCGACGGGGCCGGCCTCGACCAACTCGGCGTAGGTGGCCAACAGGGCCAAGGTGGCCGGTGTCGCCTCGACCTGGGCGGGGGCAGGCGCCCGGACGGCCCGGGCGAAGTCGTCGAACAGCTCGAGGTGCGGGGCCGGCACACCCCGCTCGTCGTCGATGTTGGCCTGCACGATGCGCCTGACCTCGGGGTCGCCGGTGGCGTCGAGGATGGCGGCGAGGACTTCGGGGAGGGCCGCCTCGAAGTGCCGGTACTGGGCCGCGTAGGCGGCCAGCTCACCGGGAGCCAGCTCGCCGGCCTCCCAGCGCCGGTAGAACGGGTGCAGCAGCAGGCGCCGGTCCGTCAGCGCGTCGGCCAAGGTGTCGGTGACAGTGGTGGAGAGCATGGGGCATGGTACCGGGGAACGAGATCACAAGGGAGGTGCACGACATGTGCAGAAGCATCGTCACCCTGAGGGGCGCCGAAGCCGTGGAGGACGACCAGGTGCGGGGGGCCGCCTTGCAGTATGTGCGCAAGATCAGCGGCTACCGGGCCCCGTCCAAGGCCAATCAAGAAGTCTTCGACGCCGCCGTGGCCGAGGTGGCCCGGGCCACGCGGGCGCTGCTGGACGGGCTGGCCGTGGGGGCCCGCTCTGCTTAGCGGTCGTCCATGACTCGCCAGCAGTACCAGGCCACAATGGTCCGGTAGGGCCGGAACGCCTCGCCGAGCTCCATCAACTCTTTGGGTGAGGGCACCTCGTCGAGCTGCCACGCCGATGCGAACCCGGCGCGCACCCCGAGATCACCAACCGGCCACACATCGAGCCGACCGAGATTGGAGATGAGGAACATCTCGGCGGTCCACACCCCGATGCCGCGCACTTGCACGAGGTGCTCCACCACCGCCTCGTCGGAGAGCCGGCCGATGCGCTCGAGTGACACCTGCCCGGCCGCCACCCTCTGGGAGAGATCGGTGATGGCGGCCGCCTTCGCCGCGCTCAAGCCGGCGGAGCGCAGCGCCTGGGGATCGGTCGACAGGACGCGCTGCGGTGTGACTTCGCCACCGAGGACCTCGACGAGCCGCCCGTAAATGGAGGCGGCCGCCTTGCCAGCGAGCTGCTGGTAGACGATGGCTCGCACGAGGATCTCGAAACGAGCCCCGGTTGTCGAGCGGCGTGGCGCGGACATCGGCCCGTAGCGTTTGACCAAGGCGGCCAGCACCGGATCGCGCCGGGCCAGATCTCTGTGCGCGCTGGACAGCTCGACTCGGGTCATGGGACGTCGAGCATACGGGCCTAATCTGACCGCATCGGCCGGGTGCAGGTGGACCACAGATCGTGACGACGGGGCAAGGGCACAGGGGCCAGGGGCGCTTTGGCCAGGGCAGGTTGGGCCAGCCCGCCCGCATCATGGAGCAACGCCGCGGCGAGCTCCTGGCCCTCACCTACCTCGCCGGCGACATCGGTGTGGTGACGGGATGGGCCGCCAATCCTCACGCCGTCGCCGATCGGGCCGCCATGGCCGTGCTGGTGTCGTTCGTCTTCCTCGCCGCCGTCGTCATGTGGGTACTGCGCCACCGTCTGCCTGTATGGGTGGGCGACGTGGCCATCGTGGGGAGCCTCTTACTCATCGACGTCGCCAATTTCTTCACGTTCTTGCACGTGTACCCGGCCTTGCTGATGCCGTACTACGTGTGGGTGGGCTTCACCGCCCCGATGTGGTTCCCACGGCTCCGAGCCGCCACCTACGTCCTGCTCAGCGCCGTGGCGTCGGGCATCGTCGTGATCGTCGCCGACACCGGTAGCACCTTGGCCTTGTGGCTCGTCACCATGGCCACGCTGGCGGTGGCATTCATGATCGTGGCCTTTTTGGCCCGTGCCCTGGTGCGCCAAGAACGCCTGGCCGCCATTGGAGAAATGGCTTCAGCCATGAGTCACGACTTGCGCACACCGCTGGCCGCTGTCACCAACTCGCTGTACTTGTTGCGCCGAGGGATCGGCGAGGAAGAAGCCTCTCGACTGCAGCGGCACTTCGACATGGCAGAGACGCAGATGGCGCGGGCCGTGAACATCTCCGAACATCTCGTCGCCTACGTACGACCGCACGCCCCCACCATGGAGCCCGTCGAACTCGAGCAACTGGTGGCCGAGGTGATCGAGTCCTTGGCGCCCCCTTCGGGCGTCGACGTGCATGTGGACGCTACGCCGGTCACGGTGAGCGCGGATGGCGGCCAGCTGGCCCAGGTCGTCTCGAATCTCCTGTCCAACGCCTATGAAGCACTACCCGACGGCGGAGCCGTGCGCGTGGGCGTGTCGGCGCACAACGGCGCCGCCATCATCACGGTTGAAGACACCGGGCCCGGCCTCGAGCGAGCCGCGGCGGAACGCGCCTTTGAGCCGTTCTATACGACCAAGGCATCGGGCACCGGACTGGGCTTGGCCATCGTGGGGCGATTGGTCGAGGCGCACAGAGGTTCGGTGACCGTCGACAGCAAACCGGGACACGCCACGCGCTTCACGGTGCGCATCCCTCTGGTCCCCACCACGCGCCGCGGCCGGCCGGGGCCGGCGGACTGATCGACACAACCATTCGTCACAACTCACCCACAACATGTCAAGACCCCCCTCACACACCCTGTGGCAACTCGGCGAGGTTCCCTAAGCTTCTTTCATTACTGATTCGCACGGACCGTTTCGGCGCAGGGCAAAAGCGCGTCAAGCCAAAGCCGCGGGGGCGACGCGCCCGGACGCGGCGGTGGAGCCTGAGTTTTCTGCCGTCAGCGGCGCCGAAGCCGACACTGCTGAAGTCAGCGCTGCCGAAGTCGATACGACCGTCGTCGCCGCCGTGGTAGCCGACGCCCAGAAGGTCAATGCCGTTGAGGCGGGCATCACCGAGCTCATCGCCGCCATGGACGACGAGGCCTTCGCGGCGTTGCACCTCGAGGATCTCGTGGCTGAATCGGCGAGCGATGAGCTCACCCCCGAGCGCGCCGCCATGGCGCGGCGACTGCAGGTCGTGCTGGCCCCGTGCCGCACGCTGCTCGACGATGCCTTGGACAAACTCAGCGCATCGGGTGGGGTGCTCTTCACGGTGGACGGGCCACGCATCCTCAACCTTCTGGTGTCGTCGCGTGTCCGCGGCGACGAGGAGCTCGCCCCCATCGGCCGGGCCGCGGCGCGCGGCCTCGAGGCCCGACGGGCCCTGCTGGTGACGCCCGGAGAACGCGTCGGTGGTCCCGCCGACGGCGAGACGTATTTGAGCGTTCCGTGTGTGGTCGAAGGGGATCTCACCTGTGTCCTGGTGGCGAGACGTCGGCCCGACGATACCTCGATCATCGACACCGACTTGGAGAAGCTGGGCTCCACCATTTCGTTGGGGCTGGCGGCTGACCGAGCCCGCATGCACTTCGCGCTGGAGCGGCGCATGGCCGAGGCGCAAGGAGCCCGGCGCCAACTCGAGGCGTATGCGGTGGACCTTCGCTCCGTGTACCTCTCCGAACGAGCCCACTCCGACGAGCTGGCCCGCACCTTGGTGGAGCTCGAGGAGACCTACGAGGCCACCGTGCGCGGCTTGGCGGTGGCCGTCGAGGCCAAAGACGAATACACCGGCGGCCATCTCTTTCGCGTCAGCCGCTACGGCTTGGCCGTCACCGCGCTCATCGCCCCCGAGCACGCCGATGATCCGCAATTCGAATACGGATTCCTCCTCCACGACATCGGCAAGCTGGCTGTCCCCGACAACGTGCTCGCCAAAGAGGGAACCCTCACCGACGCCGAATGGGACCAGATCCGCGCCCACCCCGCCGCCGGGCGAAACATCCTCAGCCGCATCCCGTTTCTGGCCGGCGCCAGCGAGATCGTCTACGCGCATCACGAGCGCTGGGACGGCACCGGCTTTCCACGCGGGCTCGTCGGTGACGAGATCCCCCTCGGGGCGCGCATCTTTCCCTTGGCCGACGCCTTCGATGCCATGACCACGGCGCGCCCCTACCGGCCTGCCCTGGCCATCGGCGATGCGCTCGCCGAGCTGCGTCGCATGTCGGGGAGCCAGTTCTGGCCCGACGCCGTCGACGCCTTCATGGCCATCCCGGGTGAACGCCTCGAAAGCATCCAGGCGCAGACCTTCGGGAGCTCGGGCTTGTAGTGGCGGGCTCGTAATGGCGCGCCGCAACCCCCTGCTTCGAGCCACCTTGGCGGCCATCGCCGTATTGGTGGCTCTGGTGGCCATTCTCGGTGTGTGGCAAGTGGTGGCGGCCCGGGACTCCCAGCGCGCCCAGATCGTCGACGGCGAGCTCACCGCCGCCCGGCTGGCCGCCAGCGCCGTGTCGAGCTCGGTGACCAGCCGCATGGAGACGCTCACCAACCTGGCCGGTCAAGCGGGGGCGGCCAACTTCATCGCCACCAGCTCCCCGATGGTGATCGGGGCCACCGTGGGCGAGCTGCTGAAGCTGTATCCCGACTTTTCGAGCATGTCGATCGTCGAGGTGGGCGGCACGGTTCTCGTCAGCGAGCCGGCGTGGCCCCCCGTGTCGGCGGTCACCGCGGCTCGCCGGCAGGCCTACGCACAAGCGATGCGTTCGGGCCATCCGTCGGCATCCGAGGTCTTCGGTCAGCCGACGGGCGGACTGGCCATCGAGATCGCCGTGCCGGTGCGCCAAGCCGGGCAATTGGTGGGCATGATCGAAGCCTCGGTGCCGTCCTCTTCGTTGTCTTCGGCGGTGGGGGGCACCGCACTGCCCGGCGGCGGATCGCTCGTCGTCTATGACCGAGGCGGGCACGCCCTGACCGGGCCTACGGTTTCCGACGGCACCTCTCCTTCATTCTCGAAGACCCCGACGCTGCGACGCGCCCTGAGCGGCCACGCCGGGACCAACTCGAGCCGGGTGCCGGGGTTCTCCGGCACCCGCCTGGTCGCCTTCGCCCCGGTGCATTCGTTGGGCTGGGCCGTTGTCGTCGAGGACCCGTCGTCCGCGCTCAACGAACCGGTGGCCGGGCTCACCGGCCGGCTGGCCGGCATCACCGCCATCGTGGTCATCATCGCCCTGGGTGCGGCCGTATTGCTGTGGCGCGTCATGCGCCAACTGGCCCGCCAGCGTGACGAGGCCACCGCCTTGTTCGTCAGTGTGGGCGAGGGCGTGGCCACCGTCGACGCCGACGGCACGGTGCTCAAGATCAACCCCGCCTTGGAACGCCTGGCCGGAAAACGCGGCGCGGACGTCGAACACCGACCGTGGGCATCGGCCTTCGTCCTCTTCGACGAGCGGGGCGTGGCCATGGCGTGGGCGGACACCGCGGTGGCGCAGGCCTTGGCCCAACGCCACGTCGTCGCCAGCCGCGGCTACTCGCTCACCTTGGAGACCGCCGGCGGCCGGCGCCTACCCGTGGCGGTCACCGCCGCCCCACTGGTCGTGGACCCCGGCACGCGCAGCGGAGCGGTGGTGGTCGTGCGCGACGTGTCCAACGAGCGCGAGGTCGATCAACTCAAGTCGTCGCTGGTGTCCACCGTGTCCCACGAGCTGCGCACCCCCCTCACGTTGATCCAAGGGTTCTCCGAGCTGCTGCTGGCCCGCACCGATCTGGGCAAGGACCAGGCCCAGGTGGCCCTCAACGAGATCCACCTCTCCTCCCAGCGCCTGGGCCGCCTCATCGACGACCTGCTGTCGGTGTCGCGCATCGAATCCGGGCGACTGACGGCGGATTTCGAGACCTTCGACGTGCCGGGCGTGGTGAGCGAGGTCCAGGCCGCCTTTGCGTCGGCCGCCGATCACCCGTTCACCACCGACATCGAGCCGCAGTTGGGGCGCGTGCTGGCCGATCGGGACAAGACCATTCAGGTCCTCACCAATCTGGTGTCCAACGCGGCGAAGTACTCGCCGGTGGGCTCGGAGGTACGCATCGTGGCCCGCACGGTGGCGCAGCATGTGGAGGTCGACGTCATCGACCACGGCATCGGGATGACCGAAGCCGACACCGACGCCATCTTCGAGAAGTTCTCCCGCACCAACCGTCCCGAGGTGCGCAAGGTGGGCGGGACAGGCCTGGGCCTCTACATCACGAAGAACCTGGTGGAGATGCAGGGCGGTCAGTTGTGGCTGCGCAGCCGACCCGGTGAAGGCAGCACGTTCACCTTTACCTTGCCATTGGCCGGCGCCGCGGGGCGCAGCGACGTGACGGGGCACAGCGACGTGACGGGGCACAGCAGCCTGACGGGCCACAACAGCCTGACGGGCCACAACAGCCTTACGGGGCACGGCGGCGCGGCGGGGCACAAGAGCGTGCCCGGCCCTCTGGAGCCCCACCAACCGGGCGCGCCGACCAAGATATCGGTGGGAGCTCCGCCAGACGGTGCGGCGCCGTCCTCACCCCTCTGACGGCAACAGGAGGACACAGATGCGAAAGCTGTTGATCGTCGACGATGAGGACGGCGTGCGCTCGCTCGTCAAGATGACCCTCGAGAGCAGCAACTACGAGATCCTCGAAGCCCGCGACGGGGACGAGGCCATGGCGCTCGTCCATCATCAGCATCCCGATCTCGTCCTGCTCGACGTCATGCTGCCCGACTCCTCGGGCATCGACATCTGCCGCATCATCAAGTCCAACCCCGAGTCGGCCGCCACCACGGTGGTCATGCTGACGGCCAAGGCACAAGGGTCCGATCTCGAGGAGGCCGAGGCGGCCGGGGCCGACGGGTATTTCACCAAGCCCTTTTCTCCGGTGGCGCTGTTGCACAGGGTGGAACGGATCTTCGGCGTGACGATATGAGCGCGCCGGGCGGTCGGGTCCTGGTGGTGGACGACGAACCTGCCATCGGTCCGCTGGTGTCGATGTGCCTCGACGCCATGGCGGTCGAAGTGGTGCAAGCCAACGGGCTCAACGACGCCATCGACGTGTTGCGTAGTGGTGGCGTCGCTCTGGTGTTGTTGGACCTCGCGCTCGGGCCCGAGGACGGGCTCGAGATCCTCCCCAAGCTGCGCGCCGAGCCGGGTCTCACCGGAGTTCCCGTGATCGCCTTCAGCCGCGCATGACAGCCGTCGCGAGGAAGCGCTGCAACGCGGCGTCGACTCTTTTTTGGGACGCCCCTTCGCCACGGCCGCCCTGCAGGCCACCGTCCGTCGCTACCTTCTTTGAGCGCCGGTTCGCTCCCTGTCGCATGCCTTCCAAACCCAAAAATCCGGCGTCGGTCGCGGCTCTGCTCCTGACGCCCGGCGCCAGCGCCGGACGCAACCAACCGGCCCTGGTCGCCATCGACGACGCTGTGGGCCCCACCGGTATACGCGTGGAGCGCATCGACTTCCCCTATGTGCTCGCCGGCCGGCGGGCTCCGGATCGCCCGCCGGTGCTCATCGGCACCATCGTCAACGCCGCCGATGGGCTGGCCGCCGAGCTCGGGGTGGAGGCACAACGCATCGCCCTGGGGGGCCGGTCCATGGGCGGGCGCATGTGCTCCATGGCCGTGGCCGGTGGCTTGGGCGCGGCCGCCCTCGTTCTCGTCAGCTATCCCTTGCACCCGCCGGGGCGGCCGGAGCGCCCTCGCACCGAGCACCTGGGCGCCCTCGACCTGCCGTGCCTGTTCGTGTCGGGCACCCGGGACGCCTTTGGCACCCCCCAAGAGCTCGAAACCGCCACCGCTGGTATTCCGGGACCGGTGACCCACGTATGGATCGAGGGGGCCGACCACGGCCTGCGAAAGCACGATGACACCGTGGCCGCCGCGGTCCGAGATTGGCTGGTCTGTGTCTAACGGCCACTGAAGCCAGGCCTCCCACCTGCCGATACTTCCTCAATGACCACGGCAGTCACCCCTGCCTCACCCACAACTTGCACAACACCAGGCGGCCGGCGGCCGTGGGGAGCCAGGTTCCGGCTGGGCCGGTTCGGCGGATTGGGCCGGTTCGGCAAGGTCGTGGTGGGAAGCGCCATCGCCGTCACCGCGATCGCGGTGAGTGCGGGAACAGCCGCGGCGACGACGGTCACCGTCCAGCCCGGCGACGACCTCTTCACCATCGCCTCCCACTACGGCACCACGGTGTCGGCGTTGGAGGCGGCCAACGGCATCACCAACCCCAACCTGGTCTACGCCGGGGCCGTGTTGCAGATCCCCGGATCGCCGGGAGCGCCGGCGCCGGCCACCAAGGTGACGCTGCAACCGGGCGACACCTTGATCCAGCTCGCCTCGCAGTACAACACCACCGTGGCCGTCCTCGAAGCGGCCAACGGCATCGCCAACCCCAACTTGGTCTACGCCGGGGCCGTTGTGCAGATCCCCGCTGGCGCGCCGGCCCCCGCGGCAGCCAGCGCCCCCGCCGTCCCCACCACGGTGGTCGTGGCCGTGGGTCAGACCTTGACGTCGATCGCGGCCACCTACAACACCACGGTGGCGGACCTGGTGTCGGAGAACGACATCACCAATCCCAACTTCGTGACGGCGGGCACGCTGTTGCGCCTGCCGTCCACATGGGTGCTGGCCGACTACGGCTGGCCCAGCGCATTGGTGAACGATCCGGCCGCCTTGGCGCTGGTTCCCGATTTCATGTCCGCCGCCAAGACGTACAACGTGCCGCTCAGTCTCCTCGAGGCGATGTGTTGGTGGGAGTCGGGTTGGCAGGCCACGGTGACCTCTCCCACCGGTGCGGTGGGCGAATGTCAGCTCGAGCCGTACACCACCGCATTCGTCAACAGCTCGCTGCTCAACGGCGCCAACCTGAACCCGCTCGTTCCGGCGCAGAACATCGAGTTGGCGGCCGCGTTTCTCGGCGACCTTCTCTCCAAGACCAATGACAACGAACACCTGGCTCTGGCCGGCTACTACCAGGGCCTGCTGTCGGTCCAGCAAAGCGGCATGCTGCCCTCTACCCAGACCTACGTCCAAGGCATTCTCGGGTATTCGGCCATCTTCGCCGCCGGCTGAGGCACCGGCTCGGCCCTGGGGCGTGCCTCGAATCGCACGGCGCCCCCCGGACGTGCCAGCATGCGGCGGTGCGGGTCAGGCGAAGTTTCGCCTTTTTGGACCTCTCGGGGTTCACCACGCTCACCGCCACCGAAGGCGACGAGCGGGCAGTGTCGGTCCTGACCGTCTTTCGCTCCACCTTGCGCGATATCTGCTCGCGCCGTGGTGTGCGCATCGCCAAATGGCTCGGTGACGGCGCCATGTTGGTCGGCGTGGATTGCTCGACATTGCTGGCCGCCATATTGGAGATGCAGTGGAGAGGCCCTCACCAGTCGGTCCCCATGGCCGTTCGCTGCGGCGTGACCATGGGCCCGGTGATCCTGCTCGAGGGAGACGATTACATCGGCCATAGCGTGAACCTGGCCGCCCGCCTCTGCGACGCCGCGCCGGACCACGAGGTCCTCGCCGACGCCGCTGTCCTCCCCTTCTTGCCCCCGTGGGGGGCGGCCCTGGGCTCCGATGACGTCATGGTGCGGGGCCTGGCCGAGTCGTTGTCGGTGACTCGGCTCGGACTGCTCCGCGTCGGTGCCGACGCCGTCGCCGATCCCGTGTGCGGCATCCCCTTGACGCCGGCCAGCGCGCTGTACTCGCGCCCGGCCACCCCCGGCGCGCCGGAGCCGTTGCTGTTCTGCGCGGAAAGCTGTCTCGACACGTGGCAGCGCCGGCCCGTCGCCGACGCGCCCGTAGCGGCCTCGAAGATGTCCACCACGTAAACCGATCCGCCGACACGAAGGAGCCACTATGCCAACGGCCAAAGCCCGCGCCAATGCCGAGCTCGCCCAGAATGCGTTCGACGCCGTGAACAAACGGGACCTCGAAACACTCATTGCCTTCGACGCCCCCGACATCGTCGAGAACGTGCTCCCCACCGGCACCCTGTACGGCCGCGACGCCGTGCGTCAGTACTTCGTGGAGCTCTTTGCCGCCATGCCCGACGCCGCCTTGACGGTGGAGCGCATCGTCAGCGACGACACCACCGCGGTGGTCCAATGGCACCTGCAAGGCACCTTTTCGGGGGCCGCCTACCAGGGCATCGAGCCCACCGGCAAAGACATGAGCTTTCGGGGCGTCGACGCCATGGAGATCCAACACGGTCTCATCCAACGCAACACCATCTACTACGACGGTCTCGACGTGGCCCGGCAAATGGGGCTCCTGCCCCGCAAGGATTCCTCCGCCGACAAGACGTTGATGCAGGCGTTCAACGCCTTCACCAAGATCCGGCGCCGCCTGGGCTGACACTCCCGGGCGCCCGGGGCTGCGCCTGGTCGGCGGCTCAGGAACCGGGAAGGAAGCGGACGTAGTCGTCGAGGGTGCGCAGCATGGCCGATGCCGGGCCCGACGGCACCCGCAGCACGACCTCGGTGCACCCGACCTCGTCGTAATGCTCGAGCTTGCCGGCATCGGGAATGGTGCCGAAGGGCACCACGTGCAATGAGTCGGGGTCACGCCCCGCCTCGGACATCGCCTGGCGTAGGGCGGCGCGGGCGTCACCCACTCCCCTCCCCCCGATGGGCATCCATCCGTCGCCATACTCGGCCACCGCCTGATACAGCGCGGGTCCCGGCGCCGCCCCGACCAGCACGCGCACGCGGGGGCGTTGCACGGGCTTGGGCCACGAGTAACTGGGCGGGAGCTCCACGTACTCGCCGTGGAACTCGGCTTCGTCGTGTTGCCAGAGCGCCTCCATGCACAGGACCTTCTCCCGGGCCACCTGTCGGCGACGGGTGAAGTCCACACCGTGGTCGGCCGCCTCCAGAGGGTTCCACCCGAAACCGACGCCCAACACGACGCGTCCGCCGGCCAGCTGGTCGAGGGTGGCCACCTGTTTGGCCAACACGATGGGATCGTGCTGCGCCACCAGACACACGCCGGTGCCAAGAAGGATGCGATCGGTCACCGCGGCAGCAGCCGCCAAGGCCACGAACGGATCGAGACTGTGGCGATATTCACCGATGTCGACGCCTTCGACCAGGCTCGGCGGAGTGGCGAGGGCCACAGGCATGTGGGTGTGCTCGGGAAGGTACAACGAGTCGTAGCCGCGCTCCTCGACGGCGGCCGCCAAAGTGTGCGGCGCCATACTCGTCTCGGTCAAAAACGACGTGATGCCGATGCGCATCACGGTGCGTCCCCAAGGGCGGCCGCCATGTCGTCGGCGATTTTCACGTACCCATGCGAACCGATGCGCAGGGCCTCGTGGCGGGCCCGGGTGAAGATCCCGGCGGCCCGGGCTCGATCGTCAGGTGTAGCTCGGGTGGCCAGGGCCTCGCCGAGATTCAGGTAGCCGATAGGGAGCAACCCCGGTGCCTTGGTCTCGATGGTGGTCAGCGCGTCTTCGAGCAGCGCCACCGCCTCGTCGAGCTCGCCGGTGAGCATCCTGCACACGCCGAGGTATGACTCGACCGGCGCCGCCATCGACAGCAGGTAGTTACTCCACATGCCGCGATACGGCTCGAGCACCTCGGCGGCGTGGGCGGCGATGTCGCTGTCGCGCAAGGAGAGCGCCACTTCGGCGAACTGGGCCGGTCCCCAGATGGGAAAGGGCTCGTCGAGAAGCCCCTCGGGGCTCAGCCCCGACGACGCCAACAAGGCGCGGGCCTCGTCCACCTTTCCTTCAAAGGCGAGGAACTGCACCTGGCCCAGCCGCCACGTGGGCAACCCGGAGAACTGCTCGGCCAAGTCGGCCACCTGTTCGGCGGTAGCGCCGGCCTCGCCGCGCAGCCGGCCTTCGGCCGAGGCCAAGGCTCCCCACCACATCCAGGCGTCGGGCTCACCGATGGATTCGCCCAACAAGGCACACTCGTCGTTGAGTTGGTGGGCCTCGTCGAGGCGGCCGTCGATGTGCAGGACGCGCACCGAAAAGGCCATGGCCGTCCAGCGCAACGTGGGTGAGGCGTCTTTGGACAAAGCCACCATCTCGGCGGTGACGCGGCGCATGCCGTCCAGGTCGCCCAGGGTCATGAGCGCCGACGACCACCACAGCCGGGCCAGCAAGCGCAGGGCCGGATCGCCGCTGGCGTCGGCCAGGCCCACGGCTTCGATGCTGCGCGGCAGCGTGCGCTCGATGCGTCGGGTGCTGAACGAGGCGAAGCCGGTGCGCACCAGCACCCACGCCAACAGATCACGATCGCCGATGCCGCGGGCCATGGCTTCGGCCTCATCGGCCAGAGCGAGGCGTCGAGGGTGGTCCCCCGCGAAGGTGACCTCGCCGGCCAACAGCGCCAGGAGCCGGGCCCGATCGGCACTGGCGGCGGGCCCCACCGCGTCCAAGGCGGCCTCGATCAGGGCGATGCGCTCGAGGTCGACGTTGCCCACCACGCTCGACATGCCCCGGGAGTTGGCCACTACCGAACGCACCAGCAGCGCCGTCTGGCCGGCGGCCAGGGCCCGGCGCGACGCATCGAGCAAGGTGTCGCGGAAGGCGGCATTGCCCTGATCGCGTTGAGACTCTCCGAGCCCGCACAGCGCGGCAATGTGGGCGGCGCCGTGATCTTCAGTGGTGTCCTCGAGGAGCTCGAGGGCTTGGCGGAACCGGCTTTCGGCATCAGCCAGCGCACGCGCCGCCAGCGCCTGCTCTCCGGCCGCCAACACGTAGCCCAGGGCGCGTGCCATGTCATGCGCATCGGGCCCGGCTTCGACGAAGTGATACGCCAGGGCCACGGCATCGTCCGATCCCATCTTGACCAGGGTGTCGGCCACACGGCGATGCACCCGACGCCGGCGGGTGGCTGACATCTCCTCGTACAGCGTGGCGCGCACCAGCGCATGGGAGAAGCAGTAGCGATCGGCCCCGGTCTCCTCGACCAGGCGGCCCAGGACGGCTTCGTCCAGCGCGTCGAGCAGGGCGCTTTCGGTGAGGTCACTCAGCAAGGCGAGGAGCTCGACGTCGAACTCGCGCCCGATCACCGAGCACAGCGCCAACACCTCGTTAGCCTCGACCGACAGGCGCGACAGGCGCCGGCCCACCACGTCGCGCACACCCTCGGGAACCGACAACGAGCCGGGGTTGACCACCACCCACCGGTCATCGCGACGGCGAATGGCGCCCGTCTCCACCAGGTGGCGGAGCACTTCGGTGACGAAGAAGGGATTGCCTTCCGTCTCGGTGTAGATGACGTGCGCCATGGCCAGGGCGTCGTCGTCGAGGGGGTGGCCGGCGGACTGGACGATGAAGGCCTCCACCTCGGCTTCCGACAGGCCGCGCAACGTGATGCGCTCGACGGCGGGCAGGCGGCGCAGCTCGGCCATGGTGGCCGACAGCGGGTGCCTGCGGTCGATGTCGGTGTCGCGGTAGGTGCCGAGCACCAACAGCTGCACGTCCGGGCCCGCCGCGGTGGCGCTTCGCAGCACGTGCAACAACATGAGCAGTGTCGGGCGCGTGGCCCAATGCAGGTCGTCGAGGACGAGCACGGTCTCGTGCCCGGTGGCGAGCTCCACCAACCACGACGCCACCGCCTCGAAGAGCTGGTGCTCTTCGGATCGCGGGTCCGACGACACCGGGGGCGGCAACGCCGGGACATGGGCGGCGAGATGTGGCACCAGGCGAACGAGCTCGCCGGGCATGTGCCCGAGCACCAGATCGGCGGTGGCGTGGGTGTGGTCGTGCGCCTCGTCGTGGCCGTGGCTGTGGCCGGCGGCGGCGACCGCCGCTCCGACAGTGGTGACGCCCACTGTTTTCGTGGAGTGCGCCGCGTAGAAGTCGACGGCCTCGGCGAACGGTTGGTACGGGGCGGCCACGTCCTCGTCGCATCGCCCGTAGAGAACCATGGCGCCATCGGCGTAGGCGGCCCGGGCCACCTCGGCGGCGGTACGTGTCTTGCCCACCCCGGGCTCGCCGGCCAGCAGCACCGTGTGGGTGCCCCCGACGCCGACAGCGCGCCGGCGCTCGGCCAGATGCGCCCGCAGATCGGAGCGCCCGACATAACGCCTCGCCCCCATATCCAAAAGGCCGGGGAACGGGATCCCCGTCCCCCCACCTCGGCCCCATCTTCGGCCAATGGCTCCCAGCGCAGCCGGCACGTGGCGACCGGATCGGGAAGGCCTCTGAGCTCGAGCTCGCCCAACGGGTCGAAGCCCAACGCGCCGCGCCCTCGCGCCAGCACCGCGGATGAGATCCGCCACGAGGATCTCGCCTCCCGTCGCCGCCGCACACAGGCGGGACGCCTCCACCACGGCCACCCCGAAGACATCGCCGGCCTCCACCGACACATCTCCGAGGGACACCCCGATCCGGACCCCGAAGCTCCGATCCGGGTGGTTCCGCCCGTGGCGTTCGGCCGCCTGCTGAATGGCGATGGCGGCCGCGGCGGCGTCAGCGGCTGATTCGAAGGTGGCCAGGATGCCGTCGCCGAGGCCTTTGACCACCGTGCCGCTGTGGTCGGCGACAGCGTCGCCCAACATGGCGTCGTGCTCGCGCCGCAACGCCTCGGCCTCGTCCTGGCCCAGACGCACCCGCAGTTCCGTCGATGCCACCAGGTCGGTGAAGAGCACCGAACGCGTTACGTTCACGGCGACCGGCGCTGTGGTCAGCTGGGTTCGTCTTGCGGGCCCGACCACCACTGGGGGGCGTCGCTGGCCGGAAAGGACTCGTCGCTCGCCTCGTCGATGGCGTCCTCGCCCGGTTCGTCGTCCGCCGGCGTGGCGTTGTCCGGTTCCAGAGGCTCAGTCACACAACCGACCCTACTGGCGCCCCTGCGCCGGCGCGCCCGCACCGGCGCCCCCGCCGAGCTCGGCCCAGCGCGGGCAGCCGGCCAGATGGTCGTTCACCAACCCGGCCGCCTGCATGGTGGCGTAGCAGGTGGTGGGGCCCACAAACCGGAATCCGAGTTGTCGCAACCGCACGCTCATGGCCTTCGACGCGGCGGTGGTGGCCGGGACCTCGTCGATCGACCTCCACGCGTTGTGATGGGTCACATCGTCGACGATCGACCACAACACCTCGCTCAGTGTCGTCCCCTCCTTGCGCAGGGCCACGATCACTCGGGCATTGGAAATAGTCGACTCGATCTTGGCGCGGTTGCGCACGATGCTGGCGTCGGCCATGAGCCGCTCGACGTCGGCAGCCGAGAAGCGAGCCACCGTGGCCGGATTGAATCGGGCAAACGCCCGGCGATAGCCGGCGCGCTTGGAGAGGATGAGGGCCCACGACAATCCGGCTTGGGCGCCCTCGAGGGTGATGCGCTCGAAGAGGCCGCGCTCGTCTCGTACCGGGTTACCCCATTCGTCGTCGTGGTAGGCGAGCATGGCCGGGCTCTCGACCGCCCACGGGCAGGTCCCCGGGGCCGCCGCGGGGACCGGGGCTGGGGACAGCGCTCGGGCCGGGGCCACCGACCTACGAGGCTTTGCGGCTGCGTGTGGCCGTGGCCGCGGCTCGGATGGCATCTTCGAGCTCGTCGCGGCTCATCTTCGATCGGCCCGGCACCTTGAGCTGCGTGGCTTGTTCGTAGAGCTCAGCCTTGCTCAGCTCGGCGTTGGCTGAGCTCTTGGTGCTCGGTGCCGGGCGGGCCGCGGTGGGGCGGTTGCCGACGCGATGGGTGCGAGCTGCCTCCACGCTCTTTTGCAGCGCCGCCATGAGGTCGAGCGCCGGTGACGGGGGCGCACTGGGAGCCTCGATGGTGACAATCTCGCCGTTGCGCTTGCGTTCGATGAGCGCCTCGACGCGCTCGCGGTAGGTGTCGACATAGTTGACGGGGTCCCAGGGAGCCGACATGGACTCGATGAGGAGCTTGGCCGTGTCGAGCTCGCGACCCTTGAACTCCGTGTCGACCGACAGGCCATCGATCTCCTTGGTGGGGTCGCGCACCTCGTCGGCGAAGTACATCGTCTCCAGAGCCAACACGGACTTCTCGGGACGGATGGCCACCAGGTGTTGCTTGGAGCGCATCACGAAGGTGGCGATGCCTACTTTTTTGGAGGACTCCATGGCCTTGCGCAACAAGGCGTAGGCACGCTGGGCGTCCTTGCCTTGGGGGCCGAGGTAGTAGGTGGCCTTGTAATAGATGGGGTCGATCTCCTCGAGGTCCACGAAGTCGGTGAGCTCGATGGTGCGGGTGGCACCCGGCTCCACCGACTCCAGCTCCTCGGAGCTGACCATCACGTACTCGCCGGCGCCGAGGTCATAGCCCTTGACGATGGAGGAGAACTCGACGTCTTCGCCGGTGCGCTCGTTGACCCGGCGGTTGCGGACGCGGTCGGACGTCCCGGCCTGGAACTGGTTGAAGTGGACGGTCTTGTCCTCGGTGGCCGAGTACAGGCCGACCGGCACATTGACCAAGCCGAAGCTCAGCATCCCGGTCCAAATTGCCCTCGCCATGGCCACTCCTTTCGGCAGGCAGCGCTCCAGTCTCCCAGGCCTACAAGGCCTTGACCAGGGTATGTACCGGAGTCCACCACCCTGTTACACCCAATTGGGACACTGAGCCCAGGTCAGGAGCTTGCCGCCAGGAGGTGACTCGAGATGGAGATTTACCGTTCGGCCGCCGCCGAAACCCAGGACAACCGGGTCGGCTTCATGGCCGAGGTGGCCCGGGGCCTGGCCGTGCTCACGCCCGAGGACCTCAGCGCCGGGTGCCTCACCCTCCCCTTCGGGCTCAGCGCCTGGATGAAACGAGCCGGGGTGGACCTGGCCACCGCCGTCGAGGCCCTGTTGTCGCTGCGGTCGGCCATCATCATCGCCTCCGGGCTCGACGAGCGCTGCGAGCCGGTCCCCCTGGTGGCCCGCGACGGCCGGACCGCAGCGCTCAGCTTGGCCGTCTATCTCGACGGGCTCATGGGCCGAGCGGCCACATCACGAGGAACCACACGCCAGGAGCTGGCCGAGGCTGTCGTCGACAACGCCGCGTAAGTCAGCGGCGTAACTCAGCGGCGTAAGACGACGGGCATGTGCTTCACCCCGGCGTGCTTGTTGGTCCGGAAGCGCTCGATGGGCCCGTCGAGCTGCAGCGTGTCGAAGCGCTGCAACATCTCCTCGAGGACGATGCGGATCTCCAGGCGCGCCAAGCTGGCACCGAGGCAGAAGTGGCTGCGATAGCCGAAGGCCACATGCGCGTTGGGGCTGCGGGCTACGTCGAATCGAAACGGGTCGTCGAATACCTCTTCGTCGCGATTCGCTGACGCCCACCACAGCGTCACCTTCTCCCCTGCCGCCATCGTCTGGCCACCGAGCTCGACATCGGCGGTGGCCGTGCGGCGGTTATAGAGCGTGGGGCTCGTCCAGCGCAGGATCTCCTCGACCGCCGTTGACAACAACCCCGGATCGGCGCGCAAGGCGGCCAGCTGCTCGGGGTGCTCGATGAGCGCGGCGGTGCCCAAAGCGATGGCGTTGCGGGTGGTCTCGCTCCCCGCCGCGATGAGGAGGCTGAAGAACATGAGCAACTCGAGGTCCGACAGGGGCTCGGCGCTGCCATCGGGACTCTCCACCGTGGCCTTGCACAACGTCGCCAGCATGTCGTCGCCACCGTCTAGTCGCTTCTGCGCGATGAGCGCCGAACCGTAGGCGGCCGTGGCGGCGCCGGCCTCCTCGGCAGCCGTGTTGGACTGCCCGAGCTCACGGCCCTCGAAGTCCAAGGTCGCGTTCGACCACCGCATCAGCGCATGGCGGTCGTCTTGGGGCACCCCCAACAAGATGGCGGTGGCCTGCAGGGGCAGCTCGACCGCTACCTCGAGGAGAAAGTCACACCGCCCGTTGTCGGGCACGGCGTCGAAGATCGCCCCCGTGCGAGCGCGCAGCTCGGCCTCCATGGCAGCCAGCGATCGGGGCGACACCGCCGGCGTGACGAGTCGGCGAATGTGGTGATGACGGGGGTCGTCCATCATGTTGAGCAGCACCCCGGACGCAAAGCCGTACGGCATGTCCTGGATGAGGGTGCCCCCGCCGTCCGCACCCGGGGCACGTTCGGAGGAGAACGCCGGGGCGTCGGCCACCACCGAAAGCACGTCGGCGTGGCGGCTCACCACCCAGAAGCCCACCCCATCGGGAGTGTGCGCCGTCGGTTCCTGCCACCACACCGGCGCCTGCCTTCGCAGCAACGTGAAGGCATCATCGGGGAACCCCTGGCCGAAGAGGTCGAGGTCGGTGAGGTCGATATCCGCGAGCTGCACGATTCAGCGTTGCACGGATCAGCGTTGCCCGGTTGACCGTGGCCCGGCTCAGCGTGGCCCGGTCAGGTGCTGGGACAGAGGGCGAGCAAAGTCTCCACGTCGTCAACGGGAATGCCGCCGTAGTGGGCGTTGGCGCCGAACGTGGCGCCGATCTGGCTCACGGCATTGTCGAAGTCGGCGCAACCCTTTCGGTAGAACGTGATCGACCTCGGCTTGACGCGCCCCGTCTCCTGGCCCAGCAGGAGCGTGGTGTGCGATCCGGCCGCAACGAGCTGCAGGTTGGCGTTGAACAGTGCCTCCGAGCCGTTGACGCCGCTCGTCGTATTGCGATACGCCATGACGTTGAAGTTCGTTTGCGGGAGCGAAGCCACCAGCCCGAGCGCGAGTTGGAAGGGATAGCCAGTTTCACTGGCGAAGGTGACCTGAGGCACCGATGAGTCCCCGTTGAACCAATACGGCACCGTAAAGCCGAGACTTCCGGTCAACGCGTCGCTACGCCACGCCGACACCGTGGTCTGCACGAATTGCAGCCAATCGAGGGCGTAGGTGGCGGCGTGGCGGCGCAAGGCTTTGATGGCCCATGGTTCGACGTCGAACTGGACCCCCTCCAGGGCACCGGCCGGCAACGACTGAGTGACGCGGGCGACAGCGGCCAGCAGCTCGGCCGGGCCCCCGGGGCTCGTCGTCGCCCATTGCGCCTCACCACCCACGGCGACGACGTGAAATCCCCCGGCGTCCGCCTCGGTAACCAAGTCCGAGAAATCCGAGAGGAACGAGCCGAGTTGACTCGAGTCGTCCTGGGTCAATGTGACGGCCTCGGTGATGTCCACGTACAGCGTGTTGACCCCCAGAGCGCGCAGCCGAACCAGAGTCGGCCCGTACTGCGACGCGTTGGGCCACCATGTCGACGTGTTCCATTCGTAGGCGCCGAAGGTGGCGGCCTGCGCACTCGCCGACGTCGCCGGCATCCCCAGCATGCCGAACAGGGCGACAACGCCCACCAGGGCGACGACGACACTCACCGTGGTCAGCCTTGACCCCCAAGTCACGGCGCCCACAGTATCGGTCCGGACTTCCCGCGCCGAATCAATTCCGGCTGTGATGAACGGTGCTCTCCACAGGCCGCCCCGGAAGCGGGCTTCTGTGACGATGACGACCGATACCGGCCCGGCTGAATCCATACAGCCCCTTCTGGTCGTCGTCACTGGAGTACAAGGAACGGGCAAGTCCAGCGTGGCAGAGGCCGCCGCCGGCATGCTCGGAGCATCGGTGCTTGCTCATGACTGGGCCATGAGCGCCTTCCGTCCTTATCCTCAGTTGCAGGCAGCACTCGATGCCATGGATCCGCCCGGGCACCAAGTCGTCGGGTGGTCAATCTTGGATTCTCTGGCCCGAGCGCAGCTGCGACGAGGCTGTTCAGTCGTTCTCGACGGCGTGGCCCGATCGCCCGAGATCCAAATGTGCCGAGATACGGCCGAAGATATGAGCGCAAGGTTGGTTTTGATCTTGACCCAGTGCTCTCACCCCGAGGTCCACCGGTCGCGCATCGATGGACGTCAGCGAGTCATCCCCAACTGGTACGACCTTGATTGGGAACACGTGCAGGCAACCCTCTCTAGCTGGGAGCCGCCTGATGACTGCGATCTGCGCGTGGAGGCAACCGACCGGTGGGAAGACAACCTGTCGCGTCTACGCGAGCTTTTCGGGCTCTCGACTGAAACGACATAGGGGTTCGCAAGCAAGGGGCAGGCGTAAGGTGGCGGCAGTGACGATTGCTCGCCGAAGGCCATCGGGGAAATGAGGAGTCTGACGTGAACACCGACGAAACGTGGAAGCACATTCACACGCAACGAGCGGAGATGGCAGAGACCCTCGCTTCTCTCTCATCCGATCAGTGGGCGGCGCCTTCTTGGTGCGAAGGTTGGTCTGTCCAAGTGACAGCGGGTCATATCCTGGCCGCGGCGGAACAGACTCCGCTGAGCTTCTATAAGAAGATGATCTCGGCCGGATTCAAGTTCAACGTATTTGTGGAGCGAGACGCCACGGGCCTCTCGGCCCTCGGCCCGGACGAACTGGTTCGTCGTCTCCGAGCACGGACCTCGACGACGAATCACCCTCCTGCTCCGGTCATGGCGATGCTCGGTGAGATCGTCGTCCACGGCCAAGACATTCGCCGACCACTGGGACTTGCCCACCAGTACCCAGAGGAAGCCCTTCTGGCGGTGGCCAACAACTACAGGAAGACGAACATTCTGATTGGAGCGAAACGCCGAATCGCGGGCCTCAAACTACGGGCCACTGACGCGTCCTGGGCCAACGGCGAGGGCCCCGAAGTATCTGGTCCCCTGATTTCACTGATATTGGCCATGGCCGGACGCAAACGGGCCCAGCCGGATCTCACCGGAGAGGGGTTGTCGATTCTCGCCAGCAGGTCCTGAGCAATCCCGGGCACCGTCCGAATTCGGTCATCCGACCGGGGCCCGAGCTGTTCAGGAAGGCGGGGGGGCTCGGAGGACCTCGGGGCCGACCAAGAGGTGCTGACTCACATCCCCGACCAGGTCGGTGGAGAACCGGCGCTCGGCGAAGCGCCAGCGCCCGTCGCGCCGCAAGAAGCGGTCGTGATAGCGGCCCGCCACGATGGGTTGCAGAGGCAGCGCGGCGGTGGCCTGCAAGACGGTGAAGTACGACCGCGCTGTTGCCGTGCCGGCCTCCTCGTCCACCTCGATCTGCAAGTTGGAGGTCACGTGCTTGGTGCGCGGCGTGCCGTCTTCGTAGATCCGAACCGTCGAGTGGAACAAGTCGTAGATGGCACTTTGACCCGCCACGAATCCCTCGGCGCCCATGGATCCGAGCATGGCGTCGGAGAGCAGTGCGGCCACGCCCGCGATGTCGCCGTTGTCCATGAGCTCGGCGTAGGCGGCGATGACATTTCCGATGGCGGTGGCGCTGTCAGTCACGGGCCCCGACGCTACCGTCTTCAGCCCGGGAGTCGCATGAGCTCGATGCGCACACCGTCGGGGTCGGTGCAGTAGACGAAGTCGAGGGTGGTGGAGCCCATCTCGAAGGTGGTGCGCGTCTCGGCCAACACGATGCCACCCAAGGCGGCGACGCTCGCCGCCACGGCATCGACATCGTCCACTCGCACTGACAGGTGAGTCAGGCCGAGTTGGTTCATGGGACGCCGGACAGGTTCGCCGATGTGCCCGGGGGACTCGAAGGAAAGCAGCTCGATGGCCATGCCGTGGCCGCGGATGAAGCGGGACTCGACACGCACATCGTCCAACTCCATGAGCCGACCGAACTCGCTACCCACGTGATGGACCTCGGCCGCTTCGAAGCCCAAGGCCTCGCAGTAGAAGCGCACCGAACGCTCGACATCGGACACGCAGATACCGAGATGGGAGAACGCCACCGCCATCGCCCCATTCAAGTCGATCGGTCCTCGATCTCCCAAGCGTGATCAAGGACGTGCCATGCGATGCGCCGAGCGCCATAGCGCACCGGCCACCCGGTGGCACCGACCACCGCTCCGTCAGATGCGGTGGCGAGCACGTCCAAGATGCCACGGCGGTGCGCCTCGACGGCAGGCCGATCGTCGGCGGCCGGCTGCCGACCCCGCCACCCGAGCTTGCGGGCGTAGATCACCTCGGCGGCGAGCACGTGGTCGACCATGGCATCCCGATCACGCCCACCGCCGCGGGGTCCCTTGCGCAAAAGGGCTGGTGCGTCATGGACCACCGAGTCGAGGACCGCCCAGGCGCCGTTGACGAGGTCGGCCTGACGCTTCGCCTGTTTTGACGTCGTAGGCCGGTGGTCCGCTTCGGCGATGGCTCCGGGGGCACCGAAGTCAGTGGTGGTCGAGCCCTTCAGCTGCTCAACCACCTCGAACGAACCGGCAACGACGGAACCGCGGGCCGGGAACCTCACGCCGGCGGCCCGGGCCACCAGTGCGTACCGGGTCGCGTAGGCCGCCAAGGCGTCGAGCGCATCGGCCTCGTCCTTCGCCGATCGACACCACCCGGGCCAGTCCAGGGCGCTGGCGAACACACGACGGTCGCCGATCTCAGTCACCACGGCGATGGCACTGCTGCTGCTCGAAGGAGCCATGCCCTCAGCGTCGCGCACCCAGTGAGGCCGGTGCCCGTCGCATCGGTACGATTCCGCTCGTGCCAAACGCCAATGAGGCCACTCGTGGATTGATGGCGACATTGCACCTGATGACCGACTCCCTCGCCGATGCGTGGATGGTGGAGGCAGAGGGTGCGGTGGCGTTTGTGTCGGGCGTGGCCCACCCACCTTTTAACGGGGTGTTCGGCGTGCGTACCGATGTCAAAGAAGAAGCCATTGCCGAGCTACTCGACCTGCTCGAGGGCACCCGTCTCCCCCACTGTCTCCAGGTGCGGCCCGGTACCGACGGCGCCATCTCGGCCCTGGCCGAGGCACGCGCCATGACCCACGTTGGCGACCCCCCGCTGATGGTCCTCGACGACCGCAGCCGCCTGGCCACCATCCCCGCTGTCGCCAAGGGCTTCGCCATCCGCCCGCTCGTACCCGAGGAAGCGTCCATCCATGCTGGCTTGGTGGCCGCCGCCTTCGGCGCTCCGGTCGACGCCATGACGCAATTCCTGGTGCCGCCGTTGCTCGAAGCATCCGGTGTGCGCTGCTACGTCGGCGAGATCGGCAACACCGTGGTGGCCACCGGCATGGGGATAACGGTGGGCGACATGGTGGGCGTGTTCGACATCGCCACCGCCGAGGAGCACCGCGGCCACGGCTACGGCGCTGCCATCACCGCCCACGTGGTGGCCGACGCCATGGCCAGTGGGGCCCATTGGGCTCTGCTGCAATCGAGCCCCATGGGCCTGGCCATATACGAACGACTCGGATTCGAGATCCGGGAACGCTGGCCCACCTGGCACAGCGCGCCACGTCCCGCTCTCAGAACCATGTCGAGCACCACGGCGTGACCCCCGATCGGAACATGGCGTCGGCGATGTCGAGTGCGCCGGGGTCATGGGCCCCAACCCGACCGTTCACAGCGAGCTGACGCAGCGACACCGATCCCATGTAAATGGATCCGAGGACGTCCACGGGAATGGTGAGCCCGGCCGGATCGCTCGTCTTCATGCACGACGCGCCCGATGGACCACCTTCGACGACGTAACGACCACCGGCGATTCCCATGGGATCAACGACCTCGATGACCACTCGCCCTTCGATGCCATAGCGCCGGGTCGACAACGCTTTGACGACGTCGAGGATCCGGACCCACACGAAATCCCAACGACCCGTCTGGCTCAGCACCCGACCGTCGGCGAGGGACCACACCAGCGCCTCGTCCACGGGGCGGTCCCCGGCGTTGACGGTGACCACCAGATCGACCTCACAACAGAACTGCCACAGGCGGTTGTACGCGTCGGCGGTGTTGGCCACCAGCTCGTCGACGTTCATGAAGCCCCGCGGCCGCATGTCCTCCCACTTGTTCTCGGCCTGGTACCGGACGTAGCCGGCGGGCTCCCCGCCCGGCGTCCGGTAGATGGCCAGATACCCCTTGTACGGCTGGCGCCCCGGCACCTCCACCTGGTGCAGAGACCGGTCCCACCACTCCTCGGAGCGACCGATGGACCCGGGCCGAGCCACCCGAAAACGCTCGTAGATCGGTGGCGCCAACGAGCGCAGGGTGGCCTCGTCGACGAGTTCGACCGTCCCGGCCGGCCGCGTGACGAACTCGGCGGCTTCGGCATCGATCGTGTACCGGGCCCCATCGACGGCCGCTCCATATCCGAAGCGCCCGTAGATGCGGTATTCCGCCGCGATGAGGATGCTGACGGCTTCGCCCCGTTCGGCCGAATCGTGCAGATCGGCGGTGATCATGGAGGTGAGCAGTCCCCGGCGGCGGTGGGTGGGCGCCACCGTCACGTTGGTCAGGGCGGACGCGGGAACCTCCCCCGGCCCCGGAACGGTAAATGGCGTTGCAAACGACCGCAGCGTGCCCACGGCCCGGCCGTTGTCGAACGCCCCCCAGGTGCGGGTCAGGTCGATGTGGTCGAGCTCATAGGCCGCGAATCCGTCGGCAATGTGCATCAGGAAGCCAGTGCCCATGCACTGCACCCACGTCTCGATATCGCCCGGATTGATTGTGCGCACTTCGACCATGTGACGAAACTACCCGGGGCACGGCAACCTCTACCCGATCGCCGGTTCCTGTGCCTCTGTTCTCCATCGGAGGCGTCTGCGCTTCGCTCCTCTTAACCGTTACAACCGCATAGGACAATGTGGACATGTCCGCTGATCTCAGCGAGTCGGAGGCCGCTCTCGACCGGTTCCTGGCCAAGGCCGACCCGACCTGTACCGCCAGTTCCGACGCTGCGCTAGTGGTGACCATCGCCGCTTCCATCGAGCGCAAGGCGGCGGCCGTCAAGACCCTCTACGCGACAGGCATGGCTCAGTCTCCGGTATGGAAAGACGCCGGGCACCGCTCGGCGGCCCATTGGCTGGCCGAGAAGTCTGGGGTAGGGCTCGGAGAGGCCGTCGACACCTTGAAAACCGCCGAAGCGCTTGGTTCGTTACCCCTTACTGTCGATGCGCTGCGCGCCGGACAGCTGTCGTCGGTCCAGGCTCGTGAAATCACCGCCGTGGCAGCTGGGCACCCCAGCACCGAAAAGGCCTTGATCGAGACCGCCGCCCAGAGCACCGTCAAGGGCCTCAAGGACCAGTGCCGTCGCATTCTGGCCCAGCACGACTCTGAGGCCGAGGCCTTGGCTCGCAATGAACGGATCCGCCAGAACCGCTATCTGCGCTGGTGGAGAGACAGCGAAGGGGCCTTTTGCCTGGGAGCCCGGACCACCGCCGAAGACGGGGCCAGGTTCCTGGCTGCTCTAGAGACCCGCTCCAATGCCCTGTTTCACGCCGCTCGACGGGCGGGGCGTCGCCAGCCCACCGAGGCTTATCAGCTCGATGCCCTGGTGGAACTGGTCACCGGAGACGGTGATCCGAAAGGCGGCACCACCTCCACGGTGGTCTTCCACGTGGCCGGGGCGGCCCTAAAGCGGAGCAAACTCCAAGGGACAGAGACCTGTGAAATCGCCGGCCTGGGACCTGTTCCTTTGGCCGCCGTGCACGCCGTTCTCCCCTCTGCCTACGTCAAGGTGCTCGTCGAGGACGGGGTGGACGTCACCACGGTGGCCCATGCCGGACGGGCCATTTCGGCTCATCTGCTCAGTGCGCTGGAATCCCGGGACCGGATCTGTGTGGTGCCGGGCTGTGGCGTGGCTCACGGTCTGGAGTCCCATCACATCATTCCCTTCGCCCAAGGCGGCAAGGGATCGTTGGAAAATTTAGTTCGGCTATGCAGTTTTCATCACCAACTGGTCACCCACCGGGGCTTTGCCATCACCGGCACACCGGGGAATTGGACCTGGATCACCCCCAAGGGGCTGGATCAAAACGGTGAGCGCATCTTGAGTGACGAGGTGGTCGAATCCTTGGCCAAAGAAGCCGACGAACGGCGGGCCTTGTTCGACTAACGCGCCGGCGTAACCCGTTACCCGAAGATTGAGCGCCTAAAGGCGCGTACTTTTTTCCTCACTTGTGACCGGGGACGCCAACTGTCGGGGCGCAGCAGGTTGATGCCGCGCAGTTGAGCGATGAAGCTCGCGGGCGGAAGTTCGGCATCGGAATGAACGATGATCCACCATGTCTGCTTGCCCGGGTGAAACCACGGAATGGGTCTTCCCTTCAACCCAGCGTCGCGCAACCAGCGAGCGATTGTTCCCCGCCTATACGTCCGCCAGCCTGGGTACACCCACCCTTCGATGACACTGTCCTTGTTTGTGGCATGCACGAATGTGATGGCGGCGTACCCGGTCGGAGCGAGCGCCTCATTGACGGCTGAGAGAAGGGCTCGAGTCATCGACGGGCCTGTGTGAGACGCAATTGATTGAGCCAAGACAAAATCAAACGTTCCGAGACCCGACACGTCGAACGAATCATTGTGGACAAACACCGGCGACTTGATAGCCACGATCTCTCGCCCGAGCTGCTTATCAAGGGCCTCCTCGACCAGCCATTCGTTTGGATCCAACCCGGTGTAACACCCCGGATCCAAGTACGGGATCAATAGCCTTCCGGCTCGTAATGAACCACAGCCGACATCGAGCAACCGATGTTTGGATCGGAGACCGAGCGCATAGAGCAGCGCCAATTGCGTCGCTCCCATGATGTCGTATCTGTCTTGTCGCCCAACGTAAGCCTGGTAATCCTCGGGAACAGATTCATCCATCATCCAGAAGAGTACGACGTCCACCGGTCCTAACGTTGGAAACAGGCGACTGATTGTCGGCGCTTTCGCGTCCCCGGACAGATGGGGGTGATATCTCCCCCCAAGGCCGGGCCTTGGCACGCCCTTGGTGCGGCCGGTGCCGCCGTGCGGCGCGGCGCTTCAGGTGCACCGGATTCAGCTGCGCAGGATTCAGCTGCGCAGGACGACACCAGGGCGACGGTCCAGACCCTCCGACGAGGATTCCCCGTCGACACGAATGGGCACGCCGTTCACGATGACGTGCGTCATCCCCACGGGACGATCGGCCGTCAGTCGCTCCCCGTCAGCGGGAAAGTCCACAACTCGGCGCAATGGGCCCGGCGCCACGGTGTCGGGATCGAACACGCACACGTCGGCCGCCTTGCCGACCTCAACGGTGCCTCGGTCGTCGAGGCCGTACACGCCGGCGGGCTCACCGGTGAGCTTGTGTACGGCACGCTCGAGCGACATCACCTGACGCTCTCGAACCCAGTTGCCCAAGAGGTCGGTAGCGAAGCACGCATCGCAGAGTTGCGACACATGGGCACCCGAGTCAGCCAAGCCGAGCAATACGTTGTCGCGAGGCAGGAGCCAAGCGATTCCCTCATCGTCGTCGTTGGCCAGCACCGACCAGAACCGCGTCTTGAGGTCGTCAGCCAGCGATACGTCGAGCAACACGTCGAGAGGTGTGCACCCCCACTCTTCGGCGAGGTCGACAACCCGTCTTCCCACAAGCTCCGGACGAGTACCGGATTCGGCTACCGACATCGACGGCCAGTTCACGGGCAACATGCCGCCACCGCCGCTCACATCGTCCCAGGTGGCGGCCCTAAAGGTCGGGTCGCCGTAAGCGGCCAGACGCTGGTCATGGTCCAGCCCCATCAACTTGGCGAAGCTGGGACGGGCGTTGAGCGTAAAGGGCTCCTCCATGTTCATCTGAAAGACCAGGGGCCGACACGACACCTGGGGCCAGACCTCGACCCCTTCGGCTCGAGCCGCGTCGTTCTCCTCGATGACCTTCAGGTGATAGGGGTAACCCTTCACCGTGAGCAGCGCCGTCCACGTGATGGGACGATTGACCTCGCGCTGGATATCGAAGAGCGTGCGGTTGGGTATCACCCCGCCGGGCAGTAAGGCCACCACTCCTTTTCCGCTTGCCGCCACCGGCGCCAACACGCTGCGCAACTCGTCGAGGTCGGCCACCCTCGACGGGACGGGTCGACCACCGTCCCCGTTGTGCGTCGGCGATGCGCTCGAAGCAAACCCCATGGCACCGGCGGCCATGGACTGCGCCACCACCGCTTGCATGGAGGCGATCTCGTCGGGCGTGGCCGGCCGCTCATAAGCATCGTCGCCCATCACGAACAAGCGGACGGCGGTGTGTCCCACGTAGCAGCCGTAGTTGAGAGCGACACCACGCCGCTCGACGGCGTCGAGGTATTGGGGAAACGTCTCGAACTCGTCCCAAGGCACCCCCACCGACAAGGTGTCGAAGCTCATGTCCTCGACGTGTTGAAGGGTCCGGGCCAATAACCCAATCCCTTCAGGTCGCACCGGCGCTATCGAGAATCCGCAGTTCCCCGCCACCACCGACGTGACGCCGTGGAACGACGACGGGGTGAGCCATGGATCCCAGAAGACCTGGGCGTCGTAGTGCGTGTGGATGTCGATGAAACCTGGCGCCACAATCTGACCGGATGCGTCCAACGTCTGCCTGCCAGCGTCGAGATCATCCCCGATGGCGCTGATACGACCGCCCGTCAGCGCCACGTCCGCCCGGCGCGCCGGCGCACCTGTCCCGTCGACCACCCGCCCACCTCGGATGACGATGTCTGCACCCGTCTTCGCCATGATTACCCCCGTTCCCTTGCCCTCGGCCTGCCCTCGCCCTCGGCCTGCCCTCGCCCTCAACCCTGCACTCGCACTCGAACTCGCACTCGCACTCGCCCTGCCTGGCCCTGTGTCTACCCGTCAGCGCCTCGACGCCAGGGCCGAAGCTCGTTCCAAGAGCGCAGGATCGCGCACATACGCGCACATCGCCGCGAACTCCGCTTTGGGCCCCTGCCAACGAAGGTCGTCTACCGCATCGAGCAGCGTCCGATCGACGCGCAAGGTGGCAAGGTCCCTGAACAACAGCGCCATGTCTCGCTCGGCGCGCAGCGTCTCGGCAAGACGCGGCGATCCTCGCACGTCCTTGCGTACGTCCGCATCCCACGCGCCGGCATCATCGGGAACGACGTCGAGATGGCCATAGTGCCCGAGGACGACCGACGCCGTACGCGGGCCCCAACCTTTGAGTCCCGGGAACCCATCGGCAGAGTCACCTACCAGCGCCAGCCAATCGGGAATCGACGAGGGCTCTATTCCGTACTTAGCCCGGACACCATCGACATCGGTCACCCTCCCCGAACGGCGATCAAGCTGCACGACGCGCCGCCCGACCACGCACTGAGCGAGATCCTTGTCCGGCGTGCAGATGACGACCTGCTCGACGGCATCATCGTCGGCGGCCACAGCTGCTGCCGATGCCAAGGCGTCATCCGCCTCGAGATCCACCATGGCCCATACCTTCACACCCAGCGCTTCGAGGCCCTCCTCGAGGAGAGGGAACTGGGCCATGAGCTCAGGAGCTACGCCCTCTCCCGTCTTGTAGCCGGGCCACATGTCGTTGCGAAATGACTCGACCACGTGATCGGTGGCAACCCCCACGTGGGTGGCCCCGTCGCCGAGCATTCCCACCACGGTCTGCAGGACGCCTCGCACGGCGGCCACCTCTGTGCCGTCGGTGGCCGGCCTCGGCGGCTGGCCGAAGAAGTGACGAAAGAGTTCGTAGGTCCCGTCGACTAGATGGACTCGCATGGCGGGGACGCCCTTTTCGACTGGAAGGCAGCCGTGGTCACCAGGACCACCGACGTGGCTCCGAAGCTGCCGGCTAGCCCAATGCGCTCACGGCTGTGTTACCGGGTCGGACGATATCGCACCCCGAACAAGAGTCGATCGCCTCACCGGTGACGGCGTTCTCCAAGACGCTGATAGAGGTGTAGCTCGTGTCATACAAGTCGGTGGGGCCCATCTCGATGTTTTGCGGGGTGGCCAGGTGCGCGGTCACGATGTACACGGGCATGGTGAGACTGAGGTTCGGATTGCCGGTTTCCATGTAGTGCGCGGCCTTGGCGTAGGTCATCTCCATGGCGTCAAAGGTGGCGCCGGTCTCATCGGGATCAGCGGGTTCGGTGGCGTCGGCAATAGCCTGATGCGCAGAAATCACCGTCCCCGTCGCTGGGTAGAGCGTTGCATTCTGTTGAGACTGTTGGGCTGAGAATGCTTGGCAGGCGGTGGTCGCCGCACCGTTCAAACCGTTGATGCAACCGTCCGGGGCCGTGCCAATCGTGGTGCTCGGCCCAGTCGTGGTCGCTGACGTCGCCGCAGTCTCGGCACGGGCGGACACGGCCCGGGGCGGCTGGGCTCCCGGTCCTCCGGCTACCGAAGCGCTCAGAATCACGACGGCGAAGGTCAGTGCGGTGACCATAACGACACCGGGGACGACAATCTGCCGTGCGTGCATGGCCATGCTCCTTGATCAGGGGCCGGACAGTCCCAACATCTTGGTCACGCCGTGGTCGCGACCCGCCGTATAGCCGCCGTCTACGACGAGCGCGTGCCCCGTAATGAACGAGGCGTCAGCCGACAGCAAGAAGGCAGCCGCAGCGGCAATCTCCTCCGGTTGTCCGAACCGGCCGAGTTTGTGCTCGGCGATGATCCCCCGGCGAGCTTCCTCCATCCCTTCCATGCCGAAAATCGACTGCGTCATCGGGGTGTCGATGAAGCCTGGACAGATCGTGTTGACCCGAATGCCGCGCCCGGCGTAATCGATGGCCATGTTCTTGGTGAGTATGACCACTCCCCCCTTGGACGCGCTGTAGGCGCTCCCGCCGGCGGTGCCCTCGAGGCCTTCGATGCTGGCGATCGTCACGACCGAACCACGCTCGCCGGCCACGGGCTCCTGTTCGAGCATGCGGGTGATGACGTGCTTGGCCGTCACGAACGTGCCGAAGAGGTTCACCGCGATCACCCTCTCCCACTCCCCATTGTCAACGAGATGCACCGGACCGCCCCCGGCCACACCAGCGGCGTTCACCAGTCCATCGATACGCCCGAAGGCTGCAACAGCCCGGTCGACCAGTCCTTGCACTGCTGCTTCATCGGTGACGTCGAGTAACTCGAACTCCCCCGTGCCGCCCGTGCTGCCCGGGGCGCCGGCAACCACGTCGGTGCCCAGGACGTTGGCCCCCTCGTCGACGAGGCGCCGGGCGGTGGCCCGGCCGATGCCCGAGGCGGCCCCCGTGACGATCACGTTCTTGCCTGCAAGACCTTGCATCGACCCTCCTCAGCGGCTTCCCCGACTCGGTTGCCCGCTACTAAACAACATGATAGAACTTGTACACCTGTCGTGCTTGGGAACGGGGAGGGAGGCTCGGCTTTGGACACTGCGCACAACACACTGCGCACCGAGGCGATCTCGACCACGGCGACCATCTCGACGACCCAAGAGCGCATCCTCGACGCCGCCGAGCAGTGCATCGGTCGCTACGGACTGCGCCGGGTGTCCATGGCTGACGTCGCCACTCGTGCCGGGCTTTCACGGGGTTCTGTCTATCTCCACTTCGCCGACCGTGCTGCCCTGGTGGACGCCGTGCTCCTACGGGTCGCCGTCCGCTTCGTGGCCAGCAGCGAGCCGGCTGTTCGTCGGCGCCGCACGCTGGCCGGACAGGTCGCCGAAGCGGCCGTGTTCATCCGGGAGCACGTCGGCGACGAGTTGCTGACCCTGCATCTCCAGGCCGACGACGAGAGCCTGGTGGCCACGGTGCTCACGGCCCAGATCCATCGGCTGGTGGCCCAGTGGGTGGAGTTCTGGATCCCGTTCTTGGTCGAAGCGAGAAACGAGGCGAGGTCCGCCGGCTGATCTGGACCGGCCCGGGCCGGCGAGTGGATCGTCCGGTTGCTGTTGTCGTTCGCCGTCATGCCATCGGTCTCCGTCAATCTCGACGATCCCGACGACGTTCGAGCCTTCGTGCGCGACCACCTCGTGGCCGGGCTGGCTGCTTGAAACCTGACCCTATCGGAAATCAGAAAGAGGACAACCGTCATGCAATTCGCCCTGTTCTACGAGATCCCCGTGCCGGCGCCGTGGGGGAAAGACGACGAGCATCACGGCGTACAAGAACACGCTCGAGCAAGCGGTGGCCGGGGAGCGCTTCGGGTGGGACGCGCTTTTGGACGGTGGAGCACCACTTCCTGTCGGAGTACTCGCATTGCTCGAATCCCGAGGTCCTCTACGGCGCCATCGCGGCCCGCACCGAGCGCATTCGTCTTGGCTACGGCGTCCGGCTCATGCCCCAGCCCTACAACCACCCCGTGCGGACGGCGGAATCGGTCGGCGGTACTCGATCTCATCTCCGACGGACGTGTCGACTTCGGCACCGGTCGATCATCGACGAGAGCCGAGCTCGAGGGCTTTGGCGTCGATCCCGCCGAGACCAGGGGGATGTGGCAGGAGGCCATCGAGCACGTGGTGGGGTGCTGGACCCATGACGAGTACGAGTTCGCCGGGAAGTACTGGCAGATGCCCAAGCGCCGTGTGCTGCCCAAGCCCTTACAGAGACCCGCACCCGCCCATATGGGGAGCCACCAGCTCCGAGGACGGACACCGGCAAGTGGGATCGTTGGGCCTGGGCCTCTGTTCCTTCGCCGTCGGCGTGTCTCCTGACCAGGTGAAAGAGAAAGTCGACATCTACCGGGCTGCTGTCGAGCAGTGCAGCAAACCGATCGGCGCCTTCGTCAACAACCATGCGGCCACCTTCACCATGACCCTGTGCTGCACCAGATCCGCGACGACGCCATCGCCACGGCCCGAGAGTCCTTCGAGTGGTACCCGAAGGCAGGCGCCCGCCTCATCGCCTCGTTGACGGACTGGATGATCGAGCGACAGCAGGACCTGGGCTCCTATGCCTACTCGGCCGACATGAAAAAGGTCGACGAAGACGGGCTCCTCGACATGTTGACGATGGAATACCTCGTCGATTCCAACGCCTGTGTGGTGGGCACGCCCGAGGACTGCGTCAGGACATGTGCAGATGGTACGAGGCAGCGGGCATCGATCTGCTCCTGTGTCTCGTGAACCCCTACAAGATCCCCCACGAAGCCGTCATGCAGACCATCGAGCTGATGGGAACCGAGGTCATTCCCAAGTTCCGCCGATGATCCTCGACCCCGAGCTCGAGGCAGGCCTGGTCGGCCTGACGTCGGACCCTTCGGCGCCATCAGTCTTCGAGGACATGAACCTCATTCGGGCCTTGCGCTCGACAGGCGTGGGCTCGGCCTTGGGAACCGGGAACAGCGCCGATCACCGGGTGGCCATCGAGGACCGCGCCATCCCCGGCCTCGGCGCCGATCACCAGCCCACCGTCCGGGTCTACATGCCGACACAGGTCGAGAAACCGGCACCGGCCATCGTGTACTTCCACGGTGGCGCGTTCATGCTCGGGGATCTGAACATCGAACAGCTCCGTTGCCTGCGGCTGGCGGCCGACGGTGGTTGCGTCGTGGTCTCGGTCGACTACCGGCTGAGTCCCGAGCACCCCTACCCGGCGGGCGTGGAGGACTGCTACGCGGGATTGCTTTGGACCGTGGCACACGCGGACGAACTCGGGATCGACGCCGGCCGCGTGGGCGTGGCCGGCAGCAGCGCGGGTGGGGCGTTGGCGGCGGCGGTCGCGCTGATGGCGCGCGATTCCAAAGGGCCGGCCCTGGCATTTCAGATGTTGATCTACCCCGTCATCGACGACCGGATGACAACGGCCTCGATGCGCAGCGCGGAGGCCACTCCCCTGTTTCGTCGCGCCGATGCCGTGGTGATGTGGCGGTATTACCTGGGCGATGACCCCGGAGTCTTCTCGCCGTATGCGGCGCCCGGCCGATCTACCGACCTCTCCGGACTCCCGCCCGCTTACGTGATGGTGGCCGAGCATGATCCGCTACGCGACGAGGGCATCGAATACGCCGTTGCGCTTCTGCACGCAGGGGTGCCCACCGAGCTGCATTGCCTAGCCGCGGTGTGCCACGGATTCGATCTCATCGTCCCGCACAGCGCGGTGGGCCGAAGGGCGCTCGACGAGCAGGTTGCTGCGGTGCGACGCGCTCTCAACTGATCCACAGTCGATTCGGATTGGCACCACAGGGCGGCGGCACACGCTGTAGTCATGAACCACACACGTGATGAGCCCCGGCCAACGCCAACGCCAACGCCAACGCCAACGCCAACGCCAACGCCAACGCCAACGCCAACGCCAACGCCAACGCCAACGATCCGGGTTCGGCCCCGGCCAATGCCCTGGCCACCGCCAAGCCTGATGCGAGCCCAAATGCCCACGCCGACGGATCCGGCCGCCAATCTGTGGCAGCGGGCACGGGACCCTCCGGTTTGGGTGAGCCCAGGCGCCACCCCATCGGACGCCACGCAATTGGTGGAAAGCCACCCACCAGTCACCAAGGGCTGACGCAACCAACGGATACACACGCGCCGACCAAGGCACCTGCCCGGACGAGACACATTTTCCGGACAACACTTATGGTCAAGTTGTGTTGGAGCTGTGAGATTTATCCCCAAGGTCACGGCGCGCGAACACCGGGATTCAGGCGTCAATCGCGCATGTTTTCCACCTCTCGTCCACATCGCTGTGGATGCCCGAGGGCATCAAACCCAGAATGTTCACGGTCGTGTCACGTCGAGTTGGTCTGTCGTTCATAACGGCGATTTCGCGCCACCGCGACGCGCCCGCTTGTTCGTATTGCGTTCAACCTCCGTTCAACCCTCGTTTGTTTTCGGCCGCCGGCGTCGGCTGGAGGGTACCGAGATCGCACAATTGGTGGATAAGCGTCACCCGCCGAAAGGGCCGGTGGCATGCCGACCGGCGTCGGGCGCCGCAGTCCCTGCCCTCATCCCTCTGCCCGCCGCTACCCTGGCCCCGAACCCCGCCCCCGGACCTCGGCCCCGAATGTCACCCCGCATTACCATCTCGGCCCAGGTCCAGGTCCAAGCCCAGGCCTGGCTCAGCCCTGGGCTCGGGGTGCAGGTTCGGGGGGTGCAGAGGTGCGGGTGTCCAAACAGCACTGGGGGATGCTGGCTCTGGTCGCCGTGCTCACGTCCGGGCTGATTCTGGCTCCGACACTCGCACTGGCCGCTCCCGGCCCGACCACCACACGCCCACCGACGGCCCCCACGACGACGACCACCATCGTCGGCCTGGCCGGCCGAGCGAGTGCACCCTCTCACGGTGAGGGCGCACTTCGGACCATCACACTCGCCGCCGGAGAGGTTCCGGGCTGCATGGCAGCGACATCGGATGGGACGTTTTGGGCCCTGAATCGCGAGACCCCGTTCTCGATGATCGAGGTCCCTCCTTCCGGACCCGCCCACTTGTTTGCCGTGCCCGGAGCCCCGCCACCGGATCCCGACTCGCAGTGCCTCGTCGTCGGTCCCGACGGCAACCTGTGGTTCGCCGACCCCGATGCAACCACCAAGGCCGGCGTCGTATTTACGGCCATGGCGCGCTTCGACATCGCCACGCACGTCACCACCTTCTTCCGGGTCCCGGCGCAGGGAAGCAACCCCCAGTTCGTGGCGGCCAACCAATCCGGCACGGGCACAGGCACCGGAAACAACGTCGTCTGGTTCCTCGAAGTGCACGCCAATCGCATCGGGGAGGTCGACATGGCGGGCAACGTGACCGAGCTCCCTGCCATGGGGTTCACCGGTCTCTACGGTTTGGTCGTCGAACCTGACGGCAACCTCTGGGTCAGCGGCACCGATGCGGCCGGATCTGTGCTCATCGAAGTGACCTCGGCGGGAACCGAGCTCCACAAGATCACCGCCCCCGGTGCTGGCCCCCTTGCCCTGGGGCCCGGAGGGAATGTGTGGTTCACGTGGGGCGACGGGCTTGACGAACTCACCTCGGCGTTGCAGCCCAAGGAGCTGGTCGGAAACCCCATCGTGTTCCCCGCTTCTCTCGCCGTCGGGCCCGACGGACGTGTGTGGTTTGCCAGCGCGTGGTTCGGCTGCGTGTGGAGCGTGTACGGCTACTACCACTCGTCGGGGAAGGACGCGGTCGACTACACGTCCCCGGGGTGCGCGTCCAACCTCGTCGCCGGCCCTCGGGGCATCGCCTTCAGTGCCGGCGCGGCGGCCATGTACTACTTGACCGGCACGGCCGTCCCTGAGATCACGGCGTCAAAGGTGTCGACTATTGCCCGCTCAGTTCCCACGCCACCTGAGGCTTTCCGGTCGTTGAAGTCGGTGGCCATCGGCGGTGGGATCACGGCCGCGGTGACCATGCTCCTCACTTTTCCATCGCAGCTGTTCGACTCCACGTTCGAGGAGAACTACGGGCGAATATCGAGATGGTGGAGAAAGCGCTTCGGTTGGCTCGTCCGCGTGGTCGGCCGCCTGAAAGCCATGAGTGGGGGGCGGCAATCCGACGGCCCCGGTGGTGGTGACGCCCACAGCGCCGCCCACGGTGGCGGCGGCGGCCTCGGTGAGGGCGCTGCCCTCGCAAAAGCCGAGAATGCGCCCCGCAACGAAGCCCGTGAGGACGCGCTCTTCGCGGCGGTGTTGTTGGTGGGAGCGTTCTTCTGCTCGTTCAACGATCCGGGTTTCGGGTTTAAGAGTGCGTCGGTGCTCACGTACTTCGCCATGGTGTTGGCCTTGGGAGTCGGCATCTTCGGGCCGGCCGTGGCGACCGGCATGTACCACCTCAGACGCCACGGTTCGGCTCCCCGTCAGCTCAAAGCCGTGCCCGGAGGGTTGGCGGTGGCGTTGCTCTTCGTCATTTTCAGCCGTCTGGTGGGCTTCGAGCCGGGATACGTCTACGGCGTGGTGTGCGGGGTCTTCTTCACGCGAGAGCTGACATCGAAGGAAAAGGGACGCGTGGCCGCCTTGGGCAGTTTGACCGTGATCTCAGTGAGCGTCACGGCGTGGCTCGTGTGGTGGCCGGTCAGCTCGGCCGCCCTCAAGCACGGAGCATCTCCCTTGTTGGTGCTGTTGGACGACTTCTTGGCGGCGGTCTTCGTGAGTGGGCTGGTCGGAACCTTCATCGGCATGATGCCCATCAAAGGGCTGCCGGGGTGGACGATCAAGAGTTGGAACCGCCGGGCCTGGATCGGAGGATTCGCCCTTAGCGGGTTTGGGATCGTGCAGATCCTGCTGCAACCGGGCATCGCCGGCCATCCGCATCGCCCACTGATCGTCTCGATGGTGTTGTTCGTCGCCTTCGGTGCCGGCTCCATCGCCTTTTACGAGCACTTCGAGGAGATAAAGCGCAAGGCGACCGGCGCCGGCCCTCAACCGTGGGCCGTGCGTCTGCACAACCTCGTCACGACAGCCCAGGGGCACAACGCCGACGAGCAAGGCGACGAGCAAGCCGACGAGCGCCCCCACGAGCACCCCGACGAGAACCCCGAGAAACACACCGACGAGTCGGCCCCCGTCAGCTGACGACCGACGAGCCGCGGCGCCCTCGGTTCAACGGAACAACGAGGGCGCCGGCGCCAAGCGGCAAGCGGCGGCACGCGAGGGCAAGTCCCGCAAAACGTCCGGCCTCAGCGACCGGCAAAACCGTCAGGCGGCGACGACAGCGTCCACCTGGACACGGACCTCGGAACCCTCGGCGGTGATGCCGGCCGCCGCCGTCTCCAGCGCGGCGGCCAACACATCACCAACAGTTTCGGCCAGATGGAAGGTCATGGCCTCGCGCACGCTCTCGGGAACGTCCTCGAGATCGGGCCCGTTGCGAGCCGGTAGCACCACTTCGGTGAGCCCGGCCCGGTAGGCGGCCAGCACCTTCTGCTTGACGCCGCCGATGGGCAGCACTCGACCTTGCAACGTCACCTCGCCGGTCATGCCCACGATGGGCCGCACGGCTTGGTCCCGCAGCAAGCTGACCAGCGCGGTGGTCATGGTGACGCCCGCCGACGGACCGTCCTTGGGGACCGCACCGGCCGGCACGTGCAGGTGGAAGCGCTTGCCCGTAAAGGCCCCGGCGTCGATCTCGAGCTCCTCGGCGTGCGACCGCACGTACGACAAGGCGATCTCGGCCGATTCCTTCATGACGTCACCCAGTTGACCCGTCAGCGTGAGCCCCTCGGTCCCGGTCATGACCGTCGCCTCGACGAACAACACGTCGCCTCCGGTGCCCGTCACAGCCAAACCGGTGGCCACGCCCGGCACGCTGGTGCGGTCGGCTGCTTCGAAGTAGAAGCGGGGCCGTCCTAGCCAGCCGCGCACGTCGGGCCCGTCCACCACCACCGGGGCCGTGGCCTCGCCCGAAGCGAGCTTGGTGGCCACCTTGCGCAGGAGACGACCGATCTCGCGTTCGAGGTTACGGACACCCGCCTCACGGGTGTAGTCCGCCGAGATCGCCCGCAGCGCCTCATCGCTCACGTCCACCTCCTCGACCCGCAGCGCGTTGCGTTCGATCTGCCGGCGCAGCAAGTGGTGTCGAGCGATGGACAGCTTCTCGTCTTCGGTGTAGCCGTCGAGACGGATGACCTCCATGCGGTCCAGCAGCGGACCGGGAATGGTCTCGGCCACATTCGCAGTGGCGATGAACAGCACGCGCGACAAGTCGAGCTCGACCTCGAGGTAGTGGTCGCGGAAGGTGTGGTTCTGGGCGGGGTCGAGGACCTCGAGCAACGCCGACGATGGGTCGCCGCGGTAGTCGGCCCCGAGCTTGTCCACCTCGTCGAGGACGATGACCGGGTTCATGGTCCCCGCCTCGCGCAAGGCGCGCGCCAAACGACCGGGCTGAGCGCCCACGTAGGTACGCCGATGGCCACGGATCTCGGCCTCGTCACGCACACCGCCCAGGGCTAGGCGCACGAACTTGCGACCCAGGGCGCGGGCCACCGACTCACCGAGGGAGGTCTTCCCCACCCCCGGCGGGCCCACCAACGCTAAAATGGCGCCGGCCCCACGCGGCCCCACCGTCACCAAGCCGCGCTCGGTCTGAAGCTTGCGCACGGCCAGGTGCTCGATGATGCGGGACTTGACGTCGGTCAGCCCCTCGTGATCCTCGTCGAGAATGCGCGAGGCCTCGGCCACGTCCAAGTTGTCCTCGGACGCCACGCCCCAGGGGATCTCCAAGATGGTGTCGAGCCACGTGCGGATCCACCCGTGTTCCGGGCTCTGCTCGCTGGTCCGCTCGAACTTGTCGACCTCGCGCTCAAGCGCCTTTCGCACGGCATCAGGAAGGTCGCGCTCCCCGACCTTGTGGCGATAGTCGTCGGCAGTGCCCTCGTCGGTGGTGCCGTCGAGCTCCCCGAGCTCCTTTTTGATGGCATCGAGTTGACGGCGCAGCAAGAACTCGCGCTGGGTCTTCTCCATCCCCTCTTCGACGTCGGTCTTGATCTGCTCGCGCAGCGTCAGGTCGGCCAACGTTTCGCGGGCCCACGCCAACACCAATCGCAGCCGCGTCTCGACGTCGATGGTCTCGAGGACCTCCACCTTCTGGGCCAGGCTCAAATCGGGCGAGTACCCCGACAGATCGGCGATCTGTGACGCGTCGGTCACCTCACGGAGACGTTCGGCCATGCGCCGCGCCCCTCGGGTCAGCAAGATGTTCTCGAGCACGGCGCGGTACTCCCGAGCCAGCTCCGTCACCGACGTCGCCTCCTGGGGCTCGGGCACCGGCTCCACTTGGACCCACAGCGCCCGCCCCGTCCCGGGCACGGCGGTGCCCAACGTGACCCGGCGAGTGCCGGAGACGACCACGGCCGGCTGACCACCGGGAAGCTCACCGGCTTCCAGGATCTTGGCCACCACGCCCACCGACGCGTACTTGCCTTCCACATGGGGGACGAGGACGAGCTCCCCACCCACCGAGCCGGCCGCCTCGGCGGCCGTGCGAGCCTCGTCACTCTCGAGGGCCATGGTGAACACCATCCCCGGAAGGACCACGCCCGAGGTCAAGGGCAGCAGCGGCAAGGTTTGGTTCAGTTCAGCCATTGTCTTCCTCCGTCTCCGGGTGCCGGCTCCTTTTGCCGGCCCCAGGTAGTTGCACATGCAACAACCGAGACGGTACCGGGATTCCCGGTGGGATCGGCCGGGCCGATCCGGCTGGTCGGAGGCTCAGACCCCCGGGAACACCGCCCGCAGGTCGTCGAGGTCGATCGAGGAGGTCACCCCGGCAGGCGTGTGGTCGGCGTCGAGCCGTCCGTAGACAAGACGGATGAACGCCTCGGCGGGCAGCTCGAGGCGCGACCCGATGTCGGAGTCCCCCTGGGCGTCAACGAGCTCTACGCCTTCCGAGGACGTCAGCACGAGGTCACGCGTCGGAGAGGTGGTGCGGACGTGCAGGCGCAGGGGCTGGTCGGGCGGTTTTCCGATGCGCTCGACCATCTGGCCCAGGTTTCCCACCAGCAGTTCCACGCCGTCGTCGCCCAAGGTGGCCTTGGGGTCGAGGGCTACGGCGACGTCCCACGTATGCACGATGTGCTCGCCCAGCCGCATGCGGGCCAAGGTCGGGGCATCGGCCTCCAAGAACCCGAACAACTTCACCTGGAACCGCTCGACCTCTTCTGCACTCAAGGCTTCCAGGCGAGCCAGGTAATCGCCGTCGGCGCGCAACCCGTCGGCGGCCTGGTCGACCGGGGTCTTGGCATCCCACACGGCCCAGATGGGCGGGAAGGCGTCCTGCCCCGGGGGCTCTGTTCCTTGGAGCCCGGCATCGAGGAACAAGCCGAAGACCTCCGCCTGGCTGGCCAAGTGCGAGACCACCTGAGCGATGGACCACTCACTGGCGTAGGAGGGTGCGGCCACCTGGGACGGGGACAGGGGCTCCACCAGGGCCCGGAGGCGGCGGTGCGAATGGCTGAGTGCGGTGACGACATCCTGGTAGTCGGGCATGGGCCCAGCCTAGGGGGAGGCGAGGATCGCCCGATCTCCCCGCCTGCATAAGGTGAGGACATGCAATACCTCAACCTCGGTGCGAGCGGCCTGCGGGTGTCGCGCATCTGCATGGGCATGATGGGCTTCGGCAACGACAGCGACCGGGCCTGGGTCATCGACGAGGACGCCGCCGAGCCCATCGTGAAGGCCGCCGTCGAGGGCGGCGTGACGTTCTTCGACACCGCCGACGCCTACTCCAACGGCGCCAGCGAAGTGGCCACCGGGCGCATCGTGCCCAAGTTCCTCAGCCGCGACGAGATGGTCATCGCCACCAAGGTGTTCATGCCCGTCACCCCGGGCGAAAACGGGGGCGGCCTGTCGCGCAAACACATCCTCTCGGGCATCGACGCCTCGCTACAGCGCCTGGGCATGGACTACGTGGACCTCTACCAGATCCACCGCTTCGATCCCCGCACGCCTATCGAGGAGACGATGGAAGCCTTGAACGACGTCGTGCGGGCCGGCAAGGCGCGCTACATCGGCGCCAGCAGCATGTTCGCGTGGCAGTTCGCCAAGGCGCAGCACACCGCCGAACGCCACGGCTGGAGCCGCTTCGTCTCCATGCAGAACCACTACAACCTCCTGTACCGAGAGGAGGAGCGCGAGATGATCCCGCTGTGCATCGACCAGGGCGTGGGCGTCATCCCGTGGAGCCCGCTCGCTCGAGGCGTGCTGGCCGGCAACCGGACCCGCTCGGGAGAGCGCCTCACGACCCGGTCCGACACCGACGCCTTCACCGACTACCTCTATAACCAGCCCACCGACTTCGACGTCGTCGAGCGCACCTCCGAGGTGGCCACCGAGCGCGCCGTGACGCCGGCCCAGATCGCCATGGCGTGGCTCTTGCAACGACCGGGTGTGACGGCCCCCATCGTGGGATCCACCAAGCTCTCCCACCTCCAAGACGCCCTGGCCGCCGAGCAACTCACGTTGGAGCCCGAGGAGATCAAGCGCCTCGAGGAGCCCTACGTCCCGCACCCCGTCCTCGGGCACTTCTGAGCTCACCGGCACACCCAGGTGATGGAATGACACCGGTGGTGCAATGAGCCCTGTGAGCAGCTTTCATCCCGCTGTGGAGGCGTGGTTTACCCAGCGCTTCCCCGAGGGCCCGTCCGCGCCCCAGCAACAAGGCTGGCCCGAGATCCGCGCCGGGCACGACACCTTGGTGGCCGCCCCCACCGGCACCGGAAAAACACTGGCCGGGTTCCTGGTGGCCATCGACGCGCTGTATCGCGCCCACGACGCCGGCGAGAGCATCACCGGGCAGACGAGGGTCGTCTACGTCTCGCCGCTCAAGGCCCTCGCCGTCGACATCCACCAGAACTTGTCGGGCCCGCTGGCCGAGATCGGCGCCTTGGCGCGGGACATGGGCCTCGAGGTCCCTCCCATCTCGGTGGCCGTGCGCACCGGCGACACCACCGCCTCCGAGCGCGCCGCCATGGTGCGTGAGCCCCCGACGATCCTCGTCACCACCCCCGAGAGCCTGTACCTGCTCGTCACCGCGCAGCGCAGCCGGGTCGCCCTCGGCGCCGTCGACACCGTCATCGTGGACGAGATCCACGCCCTGGCACGCGACAAGCGTGGCTCGCACCTGGCCATCACCCTCGAACGCCTCGAGCACCTGCAGGCTCCTTCACGCCCGCAGCGCATCGGGTTGTCGGCGACGCAACGGCCCATCGAAGCAACCGCTCGCCTCTTGGTCGGGGCCGGGGAGGGTCGCCACGCCACCATCGTCGACTGCGGGCACGCCCGCGACCTGACGCTGTCGGTGGAGTTGCCCGACACCGAGCTCTCGGCGGTGGCCTCCACCGAGCAGTTCGGCGAGATCGTCGACGCCATCGCCGCCCATGTGGGCAAGCACCGCACCACGCTGGTATTCGTCAACACACGGCGGATGTCGGAACGGCTGGCGCATCTTCTTGGTGAGCGACTGGGGCCCGAGCAGGTGGCCGCCCACCACGGGTCACTGTCTGTCCATCGGCGCCGGCGCACCGAGGACCGCCTGCGCGCCGGTGACCTGAGGGCCCTGGTGGCCACGGCCTCACTCGAGCTCGGCATCGACATCGGGCCCGTCGAGCTCGTGTGCCAGGTGGGCTCGCCGCGATCGATCGCCACGTTCTTGCAGAGGGTCGGCCGCTCCAACCACTCCAAGTCGGGAACGCCCGAGGGCATCCTCTATCCGATGACGCGTGACGAGCTGGTGGAGTGCGCCGCGCTCATGGCGGCGGTGCGCGCCGGGCGCCTGGACGCCACCATCCCGCCCGTCGCCCCTCTCGACATCCTGGCCCAGCAGATCGTGGCCGAGGTGGCCGCCGCCGAGGAGTGCTCGGAGGACGACCTCTACGACGCTGATGCGCAGTGCGGCCCCCTACGGCGAGCTCGAGCGGACCGAATTCGACGACGTCGTCACCTTGGCCTCTGACGGCATCACCACCGGCCGGGGCAAACGCATGGCGTACCTCCATCGCGATGGCGTGAACGGGGTGCTGCGACCCCGGCGCGGCGCCCGGCTGGCCGCCTTGACCAGCGGCGGAGCCATCGCCGAGGTGGGCGACTACCGCGTCATCGCCGAGCCCGACGACACGCCGGTTGGTTCGGTCAACGAGGACTTCGCCATCGAGTCCATGGCGGGCGACGTCTTTCTCCTCGGCACCCACTCCTGGCGTATCAGGCGGGTCACCCAGGGCGAGGTACGGGTGCAAGACGCCGAGGGTGCCAACCCCACCATTCCGTTCTGGGTGGGCGAAGCGCCCAGTCGCACCGCTGAGCTCTCGGCCGAGGTGTCCACCTTGCGGGGGGCGGTGGGGGCGCTGCTCACCGACTCCGGCGCATCCGGCGAAGCCCACCAAAGTTCCTCGGCCTCCCCGGCCGGCTTCGAAGCGGCCGTCGCGCATGTGGCCGGTTCCTGCGGGATCGCCACCGACGCCGCCCGGCAGCTGGTGAGCTACCTGGCGGCGGGGCTGGGCGAGCTCGGGGTGCTGCCCACCCAAGACGACATCGTCTTCGAGCGTTTCTTCGACGAGGCGGGCGGCATGCAGCTGGTGGTGCACGCCCCCTTCGGCGGGCGCATCAACAAGGGCCTCGGGCTGGCGCTGCGCAAGCGGTTCTGCGCCACGTTCGACTTCGAGCTGCAGGCGGCCGCCACCGACGACGCCGTCGTGCTCTCGCTCGGGCCCCAGCACAGCTTCCCGCTCGAGTCGGCGTCCAAGCTGCTGCACTCCAGCACGGCCGAGCAGAGCCTGACCCAGGCCGTGTTGGCCTCGCCCATGTTCGCCTCGCGCTGGCGCTGGAACCTCAACCGTTCGCTGGCCGTGTTGCGCTTTCGGGGCGGGAAGAAGAACCCGCTGCCCATCCAGCGGATGGAGTCCGACGATCTCATGGCGGCCGTCTTCCCCGCACTGGCCGCCTGCCAGGAGAACGCCGTGGCGGGCCCCATCGTCATCCCCGACCACGTGCTCGTACGCCAGACCATCGCACGACTGCCTCCACGAAGCCATGGACGTCGACGGCCTCATCGACCTGCTGAAAACCATGGAGTCCGGGGCGATGCGCATCGCACTTCGTGGAATCCGTCGAGCCTTCGGTGCTGTCGCACGAGATCCTCAACGGCAAGCCCTACACGTTCCTCGACGACGCCCCCCTCGAGGAGCGCCGCACCCGGGCCGTGCAGATGCGCCGTGGGCTCCCACTGCAGGCGCGACTCTGGGGCAGCTCGACGGGGGCGCTGTCGACCGGGTGCGCGCCGAGGCCGCCCCGGCGCTGCGTAACGGCGAGGAGCTGCACGACCTGCTGCTATCGCTGGTCGTCTTGCGCCCCGACTGGTTGGCCGATGCCGGCGACTGCGGTGACGCCGCGGTCAGATGGTTCGGCGAGCTTGTTGGCGCCGGTCGAGCCATGGAGGTGGTGACGCCGACGGGCGTGTTGTGGAGTGCGGTCGAACGTCGCCCCATGGTCGAGGCGCTGTTCCCCGACGCACCGTGGCGGCCCGCCTGCGACGTTCCCGCGGAAACGCGCGCCGGAGATGAAGTCGATGCGGACGTGGCTATCGCCGAATCGGTCCGTGGCTATTTGGACGTGAGCGGCCCTGTCACGGTGGCGGAGTTGGCGCATCGGATCGGTGTCACCACCTCCCGCGTGAAGGTCGGTCTGGGCCGGCTCGAAGCCGAGGGATTCGCCATGCGGGGCCACTTCGACCCCACACTCGCCGACGCTACCGGGGCCGAGGGGGACGGCCCCGGGGCGGGCGAGCAGTGGTGCGCCCGTCGCCTCCTGGCGCGCATTCACGCCTACACCCAGCAGCGCCTCCGGCGCGAGATCGAGCCGGTGACGGCCCAGGATTTCGTCCGCTTCCTGTTGCGCTGGCAGCACGTCGCTCCCGGCACGCAGCGCCAAGGTCGCGCTGGGGTGCTGGCCGTGATCGATCAGCTCCAGGGCTTCGAGGTCCCCGCCGGCGCGTGGGAGGACCATGTGCTGGCCGCCCGGGTGGAGAACTACCAGACGCGCTGGCTCGAAGACCTCTGCCTGTCCGGCGAGCTCGTGTGGGGACGTTTCTCCTTACGCCCGTCGGACGGTGACGACGAGGCTCGCCGTGGTTCGGCGACCCCGTCAAGGGCCACGCCGGTCACCTTTGCATTCCGCGAGGACCTGGACTGGTTGTTGCAGTCGGCCCGAGGCTCGGGCTGTCCGGTCGATCCGGCCCACGGTGCCGGCCATGACGTCCTCGACGCGCTGCGCCAGCACGGCGCCTTGTTCCATGCCGAGCTCAGAGGAATCACCGGGCGCCTGGGTGTCGAAGTGGAAGAGGGCCTGTGGGACCTGGTGGCCCGAGGCATCGTCACCGCCGACGGGTTCCAAGCGGTGCGGTCGCTGCTCTCGGCGCGCGAGACCTGGAACCGTCGTCACCGCCACGAAGTCCGCAGTCGCGTGGGAGGACGGCGCACGGCCACGTTCCGCCAAGGTGGCGAGGGGCGCTGGGCCCTGTTGCCGGCGGTCGGCGGTGACGAGAGCATCGACACCTTGGCCGAACAGGTGGCCGGACAACTCCTGGCCCGATGGGGGGTGGTCTTCTGGGACCTCACCGCTCGGGAGAACCTGAGCGTGCCGTGGCGCGAGATCGTGTGGGCGCTACGGCGGCTCGAGGCCAGGGGCGTGGTGCGAGGCGGCCGGTTCGTCAACGGGTTCACCGGCGAGCAATATGCGCTGCCCGAGGCGGTCGAGGAACTGCGCCGGGTGCGACGCGACCAACGCTCCGGCGAAACCGTGGCGCTGAGCGCGGCGGACCCGCTGAACGTCGTGGGCATCGTGCTGCCCGGTCCCCGGGTGCCGGCGCTGCGCACCAACCGCGTCACCTACCGCGACGGGGCGTTACTCACTGACGCCGGCACTGCGGCCGCCGCGGGCGCGGCGGTGGGCGGAGGATCGGCGACACCAGCCGGCGCTTGAGCCGTGCAGGGTACCGGCCTGGGCTACTCGCTCTTGAAGGACACCCCGGGCGCATCATCGAGGGTGAGTTGCATCTCGGGATGCAAGGAACCCACCGCCGCGTGTCCGGCACCTTTGCGCACGGCCGTGCCGATGGCGATGAACTCCACGGCGTGGGTGAGCATCGAGCTGACCGGACGCTCGTGAAGCTCCAGGGCCACCACCCCGTCGGCGCCGAGGGTGATCGCTTCGCGCTCAATGGCCTCCATGGCCTTTTCCCGGGCCGAATACAAGGCGTTGGTCTGGTCCACGAGCTCGACGTTGTCTCGGGCCAGTCCCAATGACTGCGACACCGAGCGCTGCGCGAAGCCGACCACCGACGCTCCCCTGACGATGCCGGCCGCCTCATAGCCGGCGCGCACCAGGACATGGAAGTCCCGGGCCGACAACGTGGTGGTGAACGGTTCGAGATGCGACGGGTGTCGGCTCTCGTGCGCGGGGCGTATGGCGGTGCCGATCAGGCTGCAGGTGATCACGTTGAACGGTTCGCGTTCGATCTCCAAACGCATGGCCACGACGCCGGCGGCTCGATTGCGCTGCACCATTTCGGCGATGGCACCGCGGGCATGATCGATGGCCGATGCGATCGACTGGCCCCAGTAGTCGGCTTCCATGCCGGCGGTGGTGAATTGCGGGTTGAAGCTCGCCGATCCCGCCCCCCAGACGATGTCGACGGGTCGGTAGCCAACCTCCTCTAACAAGATGAGCTCCCCCACCGTGAGGTCGGAGACGAAACTGGGCTGATCGCCCGGTCGAAATGGCGTGCGCAGCGCGGCCAACGCTTCTTCGATCCGCGTGGTCGGGTTGGCGGTCGTCATGGTCGCAGGGGGACGACGAGGCGGGGCATGACCGGCTCATGCTCCTCGCTGAAACGGCGCACGGCAGTGCCGATGGCGAGTGCCATCTGGTTCCATGACTCGCCGTAGCGGCTGATGCGTCGATCGGTCCACTTGGTGTGCACGATTCCCTCAGCGTGTTTCTGCGCTTCCTCGACCAGCGATGCACGGGCCCGAGTGCGCGCCACCGACATCGCCTCGGGAATCTGGGTGTTCGAGCCCACCGCCGACAGGTTGCCCCGGGCCCGGCAGTTGGGTTGCACGTAGACCATGCCCACGCCCACGCTGATTCCGGCCGGGACGAACCCCTGAGCCACCAGCCGCTCGAAATGCTGTCCTGACGCGTTGGTACTGAACGGAGCCGGCAGCGCCGGAGTACCGGGATGGACCACGGCGGTGCCAGTAGCCAGGAACGTGGCCGTGCCGTACCCACCCACGAGGTCCTCGAAGCGCAGGTCGACCCCGACGACACCGTGAGCACCAATGAGCGCCGCCTCAGCTTGCAGGCGCGTCAATGCCAGCTCATAGCCGAGTGCGATCGAAGAGGCCAGCACGACATTTTCGGCGTTGAAACCGAAATGCTCGCTGACGTTGCTCACCATCGCATAGGTGTGGCTACATCCATACGACTGGGAGTACCCCCCGCCCATCCCGAAGCCACCCCAGGCGCTGTACATCTGGCCGGTCACACCCGACACGAGTTGCACCACCGCCGAACCCATGATGAAGCCGACCGGGGCCAGCCCGACGCGGCGCAAGGCGGCCGCTTCCGCCACCGACAAGTTGCTCGTCGAGGGCCGGCTGGCCGTGCCGGGGGTGCCGGGGGTGCCGGGGGTGCCGGGGGTGCCGGGGGTGCCGGGGGTGCCGGGGGTGCCGGGGGTGCCGGGGGTGCCGGGGGTGCCGGGGGTGCCGGGGGTGCCGGGGGTGCCGGGGGTGCCGGGGGTGCCGGGGGTGCCGGGGGTGCCGGGGGTGCCGGGGGTGCCGGGGGTGCCGGGGGTGCCGGGGGTGCCGGGGGTGCCGGGGGTGCCGGGGGCGGGGCCGGCGGGAGGATCGGCGCCTGCTGAGGTCATCAGTTGTCCATGGTGATGACCGGGACGGGCGGTGTCACCACGTGATCGTCACGCAACGAGCGCACCCCGGTGCCGATAGCCAGGAATTCGATGGTGTGGCTGCCCCACATGTGCGACTTCTCCACCAGCTGCACACCGACGATGCCGTTTGCCTGCAGACGGGCGGCTTCTTCTTCCATGCGGGTCATGGCCCGCTCCCGGGCTTCGTAGAGGGCTTGGGTGAAGTTGGGGAGCTCCGTGGCTCGTCCTGTCGAAGCCATGGTGTTCATCAAGCTGCGATGGGCGACGTGAAAGACGCATGTCCCGAGCACGAGCCCGAGGGGCGCGTAGCCCGCCTGCAATAGCGTCCAGAAATCCTGGCCGGAGAGGTCGGAGGTGAAGGGCTTCCCCTCGGAGTTTCGCCATGATGAGCCGTCTTTGGCCTTGACGGCGGTGCCCACGGCGATGAACTCGGCGGTCGACTTGCCCCATTCGTAATAGTTCACGTCGAGACGGACCCCCACGATGCCGTCGGCTCCCAGCACGTCGGCCTCTTCCTCCATGCGGGCCATAGCGAGCTCGCGGGCGGTGTACATGGCCTGGGTGAGCTTGTCGAGCTCGGTGGACTGGCTCCACCGGCGTGTCTGGATGCCGATCTGGTAAATCGAGCTCCCCATCACCAGTCCGAGTGGCGTGAATCCGGCTTCCTCCACGAGGAGGAATTCGTTGACGCTGAGGTCGGAGGTGAACAGCCTCTTGCCGCCGGGTTCCTCGGTCTCTTTCAAGCGCCGAATGGCATCGGCCGGCAGTTGCTGTTGGGGGATTTCAGTCATCAGGCTCCTTGCACAGTGGACACGACGAATAGGCGATCATGACAGCAGCCCGTGCAGGGCCTTCCACGTCTGCTCCGAACGGTCCGCTTCCTGCGCCAGTGCGGCGACGAGCGTTTCGATCCATTCGGCCATCGATACCGGTTTGTTGGAGACAACGATGCCGCGCACCGGGCGCGCCACCGCGCAGGCCACGTCGTTGTGCTCCTGGCGGGCGCTGAGCACGGTGCCCGCCCCCGAGGTAGAGAGGTCGACAACGACACCGGTGACGGGTCGATCCCGTTTGAACATCCCCTTGGCCCGCTCCAAGGTGACCCTGTCCCCGAGCGCATCGACGAGCTTGGCGGCCAGCACGCGAAAGAACGTGTCGGCATCAGCGGCGTCGGCCCGCAACGACGCCGCCAAAAGGTCGAAGTCGAGCGACTGTCCTCCATGCGGTTCAAGTTCTTCGCCCACGACCCTCGCTTCTGGCGGCTGACGGCGGATAGCCGTCCTCAGCCGGTGCCGAGTGTAGTGACGCCCGCCGTCTCGGGGCCCCCGCTTGACGGAGCCCGCCCAGGCCGACATGGTGCTCCCTGTCAGTCCGGCGAGGAGGCCGCCTCGCCGGCGAAGGAGGAACCGTGGCTGCCATCACCGACGGGTCCGCACCCGACGCTTCGACGGGGGCGGTCGCGGGGGCGGTACCGAGGCCCAGGGGAGCCGACGCCCCGGTTGAGGCGGGGGCCGAGGCCGACAAGGCGTTTCATGTCGAGCAACACGGGATCGACTACATCCCCGAGTCAGATCGCTGGGCCCGGCCCCGTGACCTGTTCGGCATGTGGGCGGGTGCCAACGTCAACATCGAGTACTTCGTCTACGGCGCCATCTTGATGACCTTCGGGTTCACCTTCGCCCAGGCCGCCATCCTCATCGTGCTCGGCAACCTGTCATTCGTCTTGCTCGGGCTGTGCAGTTTGCAGGGACCCGACGCCGGCACCACGGTCTTCGCCATCAACCGGGCCAGCTACGGGCCCAACGGATCCCGGCTGATCTCACTGTTTAACTGGTTGACGCAGATCGGCTTCGAGACCGAAGGTTTGATCCTGATCGTCGGCGCCGGCCTGGTGCTCACGGCCAAGGCGGGATTTCTCCCCGGGACGCCCGCCAAAGTGGCCTTCATCATCGTGGCGGTGGCCATCCAGTTGATCCTGCCGCTGTTCGGCCACGCCACCATGGTCAAGACGCTGCGCGCGCTGATCTTGCCTTTCGTGGCGCTTTTCGCCATCCTGCTGGGCTTTTCGGCCAAGCACGTCCACCTGCACGCCGTGGCGCACGGAGCCAACTGGCAGACCTTCATGGTCGGTCTGGCCTTCACCATCACCTTGAGCGGCCTGGGATGGACCGAAAACGGCAACGACTATTCGCGCTACTTGCCCCGGGAATCCTCCAAGGGCGCCATTGTGGGCTGGGTCTTCCTCGGCACGGCTGTTCCCGAGATCCTCGTGATGCTGCTGGGCGCGGCGGTGGGGACCTTCCTCACCACGGTGGGCAGTTCGCCCAATCCGTTCGCCCCGTTGGCCCACACCAGCACCATCCCCAGCGCCTTTGTGGTGGTGTTCCTGATCTTCGCCGTCGTCCAGATCTTCGCCATCAACAGTTTGGACCTCTACTCCTCGGGGGTCACGCTGCAAGCCATGGGGCTACGCGTCAAGCGCCACCAGGCCGTTCTCATCGACACCGTCATCTGCCTCGGGATCACCAGCTACGCCGAGTTCAACTCGTCGTTCCGGACGCTGCTGAGCGATTTCGTCGCCGTGGTGATCTGCTGGATCGCCCCCTGGGTGGCCATCTTCTTGGTGGACTGGGCCATGCGGAAGTGGCGTTATGTCCCCGGTGAGCTCCAGCGCACCGATGGCGGCGGCCTGTACTGGGGCACCGGCGGGATCCACTGGCCGGCCATCGTCGCCCAAGGCGTCGGTTCGACCGCCTCGGTGCTGGCCCTCGACCAACTGTTCTATGCCGGCCCCATCGCCCGGGCGGCTGGAGGTGGAGGAGCTGATTTCAGCGTCTTCACCGGGCTCGTCGCCGCCGGGGTCGTGTACTTCGTATTGGCGCGCCGCAGCGTGGGCCGACAGGTCCAACAGCAAGAGACGATGCTGGCCGCCGAGGGGACCGGGGCGTAAAGGGGCGGTTGTTATTGCGCGGACGTCGCCGACGTGGCCGACGTGGCCGACGTGGCGGCGGCCTCGATAGCGGCTTCGGAATCGCTGCCGCCCTCCCAGTCCTCGACGAAACCACCTGCGGTGGACGTGCGGAACAACGGCAGGGCGCCGAGCGCGTGCACCAAGTCGGCATCTTCGCCCAGCGCCCGGCGCCACGTGGCGGCCTCGGTCACGAGTGCTCCGATGACGACCGGGTCCGCACCGACACGGCGCATCAAGTTGAGTGCAGCATGCACCGACGCCCCGGTCGAGATGACGTCGTCGACCACCGCCACGCGCTTGCCGGCGGCGGCGTGTACCCGGGCCCGGTCGAACAGCAGCCGTTGCGGCGACCCGGTGGTGATGGACGTGACCGGCTCGTCGATGGCGTCTTTGAGATGGATCTTGGGTGTCTTTTGCAAGATGAGGTAGTCGTCGAGCCCGAGCGCCCGCGTCACCTCTATGGCGAGAGGGATGCCCATGGTGGCCACCGACACCACCACGTCAACCTCGAAGGGCGCGATGACCTCGGCCAGCTCGCGGCCCGCTTGGGCCACGAAGTTCACCCCGTGGTCGACGGTGATGAGCAACGCGATGGCCAGGCCGTCGGCGATGGGGACCAGGGGCAGCTCGATGGGCTGCGACCCCACTTGGGTCCGGTAGGTCCCGGCTGACTCCACCATCAGGCGCCGGCGCTGCCGGGATCGCCGGGCTCGCTCGGATCGCCGGGCACGTAGATCCTGACGTCGGGAAGGTTGCGATAGCGCTCGTCGACATCGAGCCCGTAGCCGATGACGAAGTCAGGAGGAATGGTGAATCCCGTGTAGCGGAGGTCCACCTTTGTGCGCTGGAGCCCCTCTTTGACGAGCAGCGCGCAGACCTCCACGCTGGCCGGTTTGTGCGCCAGCAAGTAGCGACGCAAGTACGACAGCGTGATCCCGCTGTCGACGATGTCTTCCACCACCAACACATGGCGATCGGCGAGATCGGAATCGAGGTCCTTCATGATCCGCACCACGCCGCTGGTGGTCGTGCCCGAGCCGTAGGAGGCGATGGCCATGAGATCGATCTCAACGGGGAGGCGAATCACCTTGGACAGGTCGGACATGAAGACAAAAGCACCTTTGAGCACCCCCACCAGAAGCGGAGGATGATCGGCGTAGTCGGCGGTGATCTGCGCCCCGAGCTCCATGACGCGCCGCCGCAGCTGATCCTCACTCACCACCACGGGGCCGACGTGCGGGTCATCAGCCCACGGATCAACGCTCCACGTGGCGGGCGGCTCACCCATCTCCCAAGGTTCGCTCACCTAGGAGCCCTCGCTCTGCGCGCCATGAACGTCGAGGCTACTGCCCCACAACCCGGCGCCGAAGGCCCGACCCCCGCTAGCATGCCCGGGGCGGTAGGGGGGAATGAGGGGATCGATGTTTTCTTTGGGCTACGCCCTGAACGAGTTGCGCCGGCGTTTCGGGCGCACACTGGTCACCGCGCTCGGGCTCGCCGCCGGCGTGGGGCTCGTGGTCGGCATCATCGGGGTCTCCAATGGATTGTCCGACGCGCAGAACAAGGCACTGTCACCGCTCTCGTCGGTCGGCACCGACATCATCGTCACGCGAACGGTGGCACCCAGTAACGCAGCGGCGGCGTCGAACGCCACCTCGGGCACTGCGCTAAACGGCGGGGCCGCCGAGTTCTTTTCCGCCGGCGGAGGTGCCGGCAGCGCGCTGAGCAAGCTCAACGCCAGCGACGCGGCCTCCTTGCTCGACTCCAACGGGAGCGTCCTCACCGACCTCTCCAAGTTGGGCCCGGCCGGAACCCAGTTCACCCACGACTTCTACTTGCCGGGCACGCTCATCACATTCCCCCAGCAGCAAGCCGTCGCGGACGTGGCATCGGTCAGGGGCGTGCAGAGCGCCATTCCGGCTCTGTCCATGCAGGCGCTGCACGAAACGGGAACGGTCCCGAAGATCACCGCCACCTTCCAGACCGGCGGCCAGACCATCAATCAGCTCGAGAACCTTCCTCCGCTGACCGCCGCCCAGGGCAACTCGGTGAAGAACTGCATCATCTCGAGCCCCGACTTCTCGGCCATCTTCGGAGCCGGGTCCGGCGGCGCCGTGTCTCCGAGCCTCGGTCCCCTCCTCCAGCAGTGCCTGCCGGCGGATTACCAGAACTTCGTGGCCCACGTCATCGTGCCCGCCTTGACCCTCGAGCAGGTCGTCAACCCACCGTCGACCAACACCATGACCAACACCTACACGGTGGGTAGCGTCGACCCCAACTCACCGAACTCGGGCCTCGTCACCAAAGCCCAACTGGCATCGGGGAAGTGGTTCGGCTCCGACCCCGCCAGCGACGTCCTCGTCAGCACGGCCTACGCCAACACCAAGGGGATCAAGGTCGGCCAGACCCTCACCATCAACAGCACGGCCTTCGACGTGGTGGGGCTGGTGAACCCGACCCTGACTGGTTCGGAGTCGGATCTCTACTTCGACTTGAACACCTTGCAATCGCAGTCCTCGGACTCGAATCGGGTCAACGAGATCCTCGTCAAGGTGGCCCAGTCCTCGGACGTCAACGCGGTGGCCGCTCGGATCAGGAAGGAACTGCCCGGGGCCTCGGTGCTCACCGACGCCGACCTTGACAACCAGGTGTCGGGAAGCCTCGAAAACGCGCACAAGCTGGCTAAGAGCTTGGGTAGTGCGTTGGCCGTGATCATCGTGCTGGCCGCCTTCCTCATCGCCGCGCTCCTCACGTTGTCGAACGTGTCCAAGCGCGTGCGCGAGATCGGCACGCTGCGCGCGCTGGGCTGGTCGCGGGGTCGAGTCGTTCGCCAGATCGTGGCGGAGACCTTCGGGATCGGAATATTCGGGGCGATAATTGGTGTCGGCATCGGCATCGGCGTGTGCGCGGCCATCGGCGCCTTCGGAACTCGCCTGGCGGCCACGTCGACGGGGGCCACCGTCGGTGCGTCCAGTGTCAGCAAGCTGTTCGGTCTCGCCACCCAAGCGGCGGCCAAGTCGACCGTCCGCCTCACCGCCCCCCTCGACGTCGCCACTGTTTTGATCGGTGTCGCCTTTGCCGTCGTGGGTGGATTGCTGGCCGGCGCGGTCGGAGGATGGCGGGCGGCACGCATGTCGCCGTCTGAGGCGCTGCGAGACGTGGGCTGAGCCAACCGCCCAACCGCCCAACCGCCCGACCTGCCTGATCTGCCCGACCCACCCGGAACCCGGTGCACCCGACCTATTACCGAGAAGACCTGGCTCTCGTCCATCATCTCGGTTTCGGTTTTCACGCCGATGCCTGTCAGGCGGGGATCCTCGACCTGCTCGCTCCGGTACGCGAGCGCCAGGGGCTCGTGGTAGAGATCGGCTGTGGCAGTGGGCTCCTGACTTCCTACCTCGTCGAGGCCGGACACCGGGTCATGGCCACCGACGCATCGCCCGCCATGGTGGAGCTGACGCGGCGCAATGTGCCGGGCGCCGAGGACATTCGGCTGCTCACCCTTCCCGATGACCCGGTCCCCGAGGCCGACGCCATTGTGGGCGTGGGGCACGCGCTGAACTACCTCGACGACGAGGCGTCCGTCCACCGAGCTCTGGTGGCGCTGGCCGGAGCTTTGCGACCGGGCGGGGTCATCGCCCTCGATCTGTGCGACTTGTCGTGGGGAGCCGCCCGTCGTGACGCGCCGCCGAAGTTGTGGCGCCACGACGACTGGCTGCTCGTCACCGAGTTCTCGGTGCCGGCCCCGAATCAGTTCGTCCGTGAGATGACGACGTTCGTCAAGAACGAGGACGGGTCGTGGCGACGCGATGACGAGAGGCACGACAACGTGTTGATCGACACCACCACCGTGCCCGGCCTTCTGGCCGACCACGGGATCACCGCCACGATCTTGCCCTCGTTCGGCGAAGAAGAGCTGCCGGTCGGGCTCTTCGCCGTCGTCGGCACCCGCGCCCCCTGAGCGCCCACCCGCGCCCCCTGAGCTTCTGGGAGCGACCCTGGCCAGGCAAGGGCGCTACCCGCCACTCCCATAGGGCCGGGTGATCATCTCCAAAAGGTGACCGTCCAGATCCCGGAAATACACGCCGCGCCCACCGTCGTTCCGGTTGATCTCGCCCGCCCGCCGCAGACCAGGGTCGGCCCAATACTCAAGGCCACGTTCCTCGATACGGCCGAAGGCGCCTTCGAATTGCTCCTCGGAAACGAGGAAGGCGTAATGCTGGGGAACGATCGTCTCCACCACCGTTTCGTCGACGTCATGGAAATCCAACGAGACATCGTTGTCGAGCTCGACGACAAGGAAGGGCCCGAACGGCTTGGCAGCCGGCAGGCCCACCACGCCGGTGAGGAACGCGGCGGAACGCTCCTTGTCCCGGCAGTAGACGATGGTGTGGTCGAGCTGCACGCCCAAGGGGACGACCTGGCTAGACCCGCATCACGAGCAACCGCTCGTCGACCCACAGCTGGAGCACACGTAGCAGGAGCCGGCACGCTGCATCACCATGCCGCACTGATAGCACAGCGGCGCGTCGCGCTGTTCGGGGCGCATCAACGGTCCGCTGCCTCCCGACGTCTCCAACGCCTTGGGCCGCCCGTTGGAACGGATCTGCGCAGCGCCGGCGCACTCGTTTTGATCCGACGGCGGCACCGAGCTGAGCCCGGCGTCCTCGACGAGGTCCTCCACGGCGATGGAGGCCTCCTCGACGCCCGGCAACGTGGGCTGCATGCGCTCACTGGTCGACAGCACGCCAAGTTCGCTGCGCTCCTCGGTCGACAAGTAGTCGAGGGCGAGCCGCCGGAAGATGTAGTCCACCAAGCTGGTGGCGATGCGGAGATCGCCGTCGTCGGTGATCCCGGCCGGCTCGAAGCGCATGTTGGTGTACTTGCGGACATACGTCGCCAGCGGAACTTGGTGCTGGAGGCCCAGGCTGACCGAGATCGAAAAGGCGTCCATGATCCCCGCCAGGGTGGAGCCCTGCTTGGAGACCTTCATGAACACCTCGCCCGGGCGGCCGTCCTCGTACTCCCCCACCGTGACGTAGCCCTCGCAGTCCGCCAAGCGAAACGCGAAGGTGCTCGACTTGCGCCGGCGCGGCAGACGCTCCCGGACCGCACCGACCACCACCGTGTCGGCCTGCCTCTCCTGCTCACGAACCAGCGCGGATTCGAGCTGGGCGATGCGCACCGCCATCTCCCGGTCGTGCGCTTCGGCGTCGGATCCCGGAGGAGCCAAATCGCCTCCCAGCGCCACCGCGTCCACGGCGTCGGCGGCCACCGCCTTTTTGGTCGTCGAAAGCGGCTGGGCCACCTTGCAGTTGTCCCGGTAGATGGCGACGGCCTTGATCCCCATCTTCCAAGCGTCGAGGTGCAGCTGCTCGACGTCTTCGACGGTGACGTCGTCGGGCATGTTCACCGTTTTGGAGATGGCGCCGCTGATGAACGGCTGGGCGGCGGACATCATCCGGACATGGCCAAGATAGTGAATGGTGTTGTCGCCCATCGAGCAGGCGAACACAGCTAGGTGCTCAGGCGCCACATGCGGAGCCCCGAGGATCGACATGTGCTCGTTGATGTACGCCACGATCTCGGTGATCTGGTCCTGCTCGTAGCCGAGGCGGCGCAGGGCTCGGGGCACTGTCTGGTTGACGATCGACATGGTGCCCCCGCCCACCAGCTTCTTGGTCTTGACCAACCCGAGGTCGGGCTCGACGCCGGTGGTGTCGCAGTCCATGAGCAATCCGATGGTGCCGGTGGGGGCGAGCACACTGGCTTGGGAGTTGCGGACGCCGAACTCCTCTCCGAGCTCGACGGCACTGTCCCACGCCTCTTGGGCGGCCGAAAGGAGCTCCGGAGGTACGAGCTCTTCGTCGATCTTGGCCACCTCGGCGCGGTGCATGCGAAGCACGTTGAGCATGGCGTCGCTGTCGGCGTGAAACCCGGCGAACGGCCCCATGCGCGCCGCCGTGCGTGCCGAGGTGGCATAAGCGTGACCGGTCAGCAACGCGGTGATGGAGCCCGCCCAGGCGCGGCCTTCGTCGGAGTCATAGGGAAGTCCTTGGGCCATGAGCAAAGCGCCCAGGTTGGCGTAGCCGATACCGAGCTCGCGGTAGCGGCGGCTGTTCTCGGCGATGGCCGGCGTCGGGTAGTCGGCGTTGCCGACGAGGATCTCCTGCGCGGTGAAGATGACCTCGACGGCTGACTTGAAGCCGTCGACGTCGAAGCTGCCGTCGAGCTCGAGGAACTTGAGAAGGTTGATACTGGCCAAGTTGCACGCCGAATTGTCGAGGTGCATGTACTCGCTGCAGGGATTGCTCCCACTGATACGGCCTTCGTTGGGGGCCGTGTGCCAACGGTTGATGGTCGTGTCGAACTGCATCCCGGGGTCGGCGCATTCCCAGGCGGCGTGGGCAATCTGACGGAACACGTCGCGCGCTTTGACGGTGCGCACGGCGCTGCCGTTGGTACGAGAGGCCAGGGCCCAGTCGCCGTCGTCGACGACGGCCTGCATGAATTCGTCGGTCACCCGCACGGAGTTGTTGGCGTTCTGGTACTGGATCGAAAAGGAGTCGACCCCATCGAGGTCCATGTCGAACCCGGCGTCACGCAGGACCCGGGCCTTGCGCTCCTCGAGCGCCTTGCACCAGATGAAATGCTCGATGTCGGGGTGATCGACGTCGAGAATCACCATCTTGGCGGCTCGCCTCGTCTTGCCGCCGCTCTTGATGGTGCCGGCCGAGGAGTCCGCACCCCGCATGAACGACACCGGGCCTGATGCGGTCCCCCCACCTTGAAGGCGCTCGACCGATGCCCGGATGCGTGACAGGTTCACCCCGGCCCCGGATCCGCCCTTGAAGATGATGCCTTCCTCGCGGTACCAGTTGAGGATGGAGTCCATGTTGTCCTCGACAGACAAGATGAAACACGCCGAGGCCTGCTGGGGCACGCCGTCGACGCCGATGTTGAACCACACCGGCGAGTTGAAGGCGGCGCGCTGGGTGACCAGGATGTGCTTCAGCTCGTCAGCAAAGGCGTCGGCCTCCCCGTCGTCCTCGAAGTAACCGTCCTTCATGCCCCACTGCGCCACCGTGTCGACGATGCGGTCGGCCACCTCCTTGAGCGACGTCTCGCGCTCGGACGTACCAGGAGTGCCTCGGAAGTACTTCTGGGCGAGGATGTTGGTGGCGTTCACGCTCCAAGTGGAAGGCACTTCCACACCCAGCTGCTCGAAGGCCACCGCCCCCGTCCGGTAGTCGGTGATGCGGGCGTCACGCCTCTCCCAGACGACCGCGTCATAGGGGTGCACCCCGTCGGTCGTGAAGTGCCGCCGGATGCCGATAGCAGTCCGCTGCGGTGCGATGGCCATTGTGTTTCCCACCCTTTCCTTCTGTCCCAGACTATGGCGGTTGCCGGTGGGAGCACCGAGCCGCCCGTGCGCCTCAAGATCCCCCCGGACCACAAGATGTTGTGGTTGTCGCTGAACCCACCCCGAGATGAGGTAGCTATTACAGCACTGTAACTACGGGGGTGTCAACGGTCAGAGCCCACCGTCGGCCCTGGTGAAAGGCCCTTCGCAAAGATTTCTTCAGCGGGCCCGGCGGCGCCGCTGGGCATGGGCCTCCGCCCGTGCCTGGCCGTCCCGGTAGCGTCGCCGCCCATGGCTTGTGTGATCGCCATCGATGCCGGGACCACGGGGGTGCGAGCCCTGGCGGTCACCGAAGACGGGGCCGTGGTGGACGTGTCGTACCGGGAGCTGACCCAGTACTTCCCGCAGCCGGGGTGGGTGGAACACGACGCCGCGGCGATATGGGAGGCGGTGGCTGAAACCGTGGTCGAAGTGGCCGACCGCCAGCGCCACGCCCAGCGCCCCGTGGCCGCCGTGGGCATCACCAATCAGCGCGAGACGGTGGTGGCGTGGGATCGCTCGACGGGCCGCCCCTTGCACCGCGCCATCGTGTGGCAGGACCGGCGCACCGCGGCGCGCTGCGACGAGCTGCGCGCCGCCGGCCATCTCCCGCTGGTGCGCCAGCGCACCGGCCTCGTGCTCGACCCCTACTTCTCGGCCACCAAAATGGCGTGGCTCCTCGACCAAGGCGGCGTGGAGGTCACCGCCGACCTCGCCCTCGGCACCGTGGATGCGTGGGTGATCTGGAACCTGACCGGCGGTCCCGACGGCGGCATCCTCGCCACCGATCCCTCCAACGCCAGCCGCACCCTGCTCTACGACATCACGGCCCGGCGGTGGTCCGACGAGCTGGGCGAGCTCTTCGGTGTGCCCCTGCATGTCCTGCCCGAGGTACGCCCCTCGTGCGGGCGCCTCGGCACGGTGACCGCAGCCGCCACGGCGAGCGCCGCGCTGGCGGGCGTGCCCGTGAGTGCGATGGCCGGCGATCAGCAGGCGGCCCTGTTCGGACAAGCCTGCTTCTCCCCCGGCATGGCCAAAGCCACCTATGGGACAGGGGCCTTTGTGTTGGCCAATGTCGGTGAGTGGTGCCCGCCGCCTTCCGGAGGGCTCCTCACCACTGTCGCCTGGGACCTGGGCGAGCGAGGCGGCGCCTCGCCGGTGTCCTACGCCCTCGAGGGCGCCGTTTTCGCCACCGGCGCAGCCGTCCAGTGGTTGCGCGACGGGCTCGGCATCATTGACAGCTCGGCCGACGTCGGTCCCCTGGCTGAATCAGTGCCCGATACTGAGGGCGTCACCGTGGTGCCCGCCTTCACCGGGTTGGGCAGCCCGTGGTGGGACCCCTACGCACGCGGCACCATCGTGGGGCTCAGCCGCGGCACGGGGGCCGCGCATATGGCGCGGGCCGTGGTGGAGTCCATGGCCTTTTCCGTGCGAGATGTGGTCGACGCCATGCGCGCCGCGGGCAGCGAGGTGGCCGAGCTACGCGTCGACGGCGGGGCGGCGGTGATGGATCTCCTCCTGCAGATGCAAGCCGACCAGCTGCGCGTGGCCGTGACCCGACCCGCCTCCACCGAGACCACTGCGCTGGGTGCGGCCATGTTGGCCGGCCTGGCCGAAGGGGTATGGGGCTCGCTCGACGAGCTGTCGTCGCTGTGGACATGCGAGCACCGCCGCGAGCCCGAGGTTTCCACCATCGCCGCCGACGCCGCCTACCGCCGGTGGCGAGAAGCGGTGCAACGGTCGTTGGGGTGGGCCAAGCTCAGTTGACGAGGTCACGCTGCGCGGGCTCCTGCACGAGCAAGTCGGCCGCCAGGCGGGCCACCATCTGGGTGACCTCGGCGTGCTGCTCGGGTGACCAGTCGGCCAGGACCTCGCTGAGTCCCTTGCGGCGGGCCTCCCCCAGCTTGTCCATGACGGTGTGCCCGGCGGGGGTGAGCACGAGGGCTTCGCCACCCTGGTCGGCGGGGCTCGGCGGGGCCATGGAGACCAGGCCGTCGGCGCGCAGCGAGTTGGCCACCCGGGCCAGGTCGGCCCGAGGGACATGGAGGTGATCGGCCAGGCTGTCGACGGTCTGGCCTTCGTGGCCCTGAAGGCGGAACAACAGCCAACACGCGGCCGGAGACACATCGACACCCGCCTGGGTCGAGAGCCACCGGTAGATCTGCTCACGGTTCTCCCGGGACACGAGCACGCTCAAGGCGCGGGCGATCTCGTCACGCGACGACCGCGTGCTCGGTATGGCCGTCGGCACCAACGAGTCGGCCGGGTCGGGGGCACTCGTCGTCTTGCGCAGGGCCAGTTGCGGGATGAACCACGTGAGAAGGAAGGCCGCCACCGCGATGGGCACCGCCGTCTTGAACACGGTCTGGATGGACGCCGCATAGGCGTCGACGAAGCCGCGGTGCAACGGCGGGGGCAGCTTGGCCAGCAGCGCCGGCGTCAAACCGGCCGTTCCGGAGAAATTGGCCGGCAAGGCGATGTGGCCGACGTAACGGTTGATGTTGCCCACCAGCACGTTGGACAAGATGGCGCCGAAGATGGCCACGCCGAAAGACGCTCCGATGGACCGGAAGAAGGTGGCCCCTGAGGTGGCGGTGCCCAGGTCCTTGTACTCCACGGCGTTCTGCACGGCGATCACGAGAACCTGCATCACCATGCCCAAGCCCAGGCCCAGCACGACCATGGCGATCGCCGCGGTTGAGTACGGGCTCGCCGCGGTGAGGCGCGACAACAAGAACAGGCCCACCGCCATGACGGCGGTGCCCACGATCGGGAAGGGCTTGTAACGGCCGAAGCGGGTGATGAGTTGCCCGCTGCCGATGGACGTGATGAGCAGGCCGGCCATGAGCGGGACCAGGCGCAGTCCGGAGATGGTCGGTGTCACGCCTTTGACGTCCTGCATGTACAGGGGGAGAAAGGTGATGGCGCCGAACATGGCGAAACCGACCACGAATCCCACCGCGCTCGGTGGACGCGAAGGTGCGGTTGCGAAACAGCCGCAGGGGGATGACCGGCTCGGCGGCGCGTCGCTCGACGAACACCCAGGCCACCAGCAACATCACCGCGGCGACGCCCATGATGACGATGGGGGCCGACAGCCACTTGTAGGTGAGGCCTCCCAAACTGGTGAGCAGCACCAGGGACGTGGCGGCCAGAGTCAACAGGGCGGCGCCGAGATAGTCGATGACGTGGTGGACCCGATTAGTCGAGGCCGGTAACACCGCCGCGGTCACGACCAACGCGATGGCACCGAGCGGCACGTTGATATAGAAGATCCACCGCCACGACAGGTCGTCGACGAAGAACCCACCCAGCAGCGGACCGAGCACGCTGGCCCCCGCGAAGACGGCCCCGAAGACCCCTTGGTAGCGGCCGCGCTCCACGAGGTGAGACGACATCGCCCACGGTGGCCTGGGCCCCGACGATGAGCCCTCCCCCGCCGAGACCTTGCACGGCCCGCAGCGCGATGAGCTCGTTGAGGTTGCGACTGAGACCGGCCAGCACCGATCCGATGAGAAAGATGACGATGGCGGCCTGGAAGAACTTCTTGCGGCCGTATTGGTCGCCGAGCTTGCCCCAGATGGGCGTGGACGCCGTGGACGCCAACAGGTAGGCGGTCACCACCCACGACAGATGGGAGAACCCGTGCAGGTCGCCCACGATGGTGGGCAACGCCGTAGCCACGATGGTCTGGTCGAGAGCGGCCAGGAGCATGCCGAGCATGAGCCCGACCATGACCAGGCGGACCTGAGCACGAGAGAGGTCGAGCGACGCAACGGCGTCGGAGGCGCCCTCGGTGCGCGAACCGGTGGGGTTGGAACCGGTCGTGCTCGAACTCACCGGGCCACGATACCGGGGGGCCGCTCGCCGTCGAGGGGACCGGCCCGACCCCTCATCGGCCCCCACGCTTCGTACGATGGCCGATGGGCCCGTGGGCACGCGACCCATGACGAGAGAGAGGCGCCGTGGTGTTGCTGTACCTCATCGGATTCGTGGCCGGGCTGATCGCGGGGATCTCGCCGTGCATCTTGCCGGTCCTCCCGGTGATCCTGGTGGCGGGGACGACCGGCACCGCGGGCACAGACACAGCCAGTGGCGGCACCGACACAGCCGATGGCGGCACAGACACGGTCGTGGCGACGAAACGCAGCTACCGGGCCTATGCCGTGATCGGCGGGCTGATCCTCAGCTTCAGCGTGTTCACCTTGGTGGGCTCGGCGCTGCTCAGCGCCTTGGGCCTTCCCCAAGACTTCCTGCGCGACGCCGGTCTCGTCGTTCTCGGTGTGGTGGCTCTGGGCCTCATCATCCCGCCGCTGGGCATCGTGCTCGAACGCCCCTTTGCCCGGCTGGTGCGCTCGCAACCCAACGGCAACGGCGGTGCCTTCGTGCTCGGGCTCGGGCTCGGCGCCGTGTTCGTGCCCTGTGCGGGCCCGGTGCTCACGGCCATCACCGTGGTCGGGGCCAATCACCGCGTCAGCTTCGCTTCGGTGGTGCTCACGGTGGACTTCGCCGCCGGCGCCGCGGTGCCGCTGCTGGTGTTCGCGCTGGCCGGCCAGCGCGTCGGCGATCGCGTGGCCGCCTTTCGGAACCATGCCGCCATGGCTCGCCAGATCGGCGGCGTCGTCCTTTTGGCCACCACCGCCCTCATCGCCTTTAACGTGACCGACGCGTTGCAACGCGACGTGCCGGGCTACACGAGCGTCCTGCAACAGCACGTCGAAGCCGGCTCGTACGCCCGCAAGCACCTGGCCTCGTTGACCAACACGGCTGGCAAGCTGTCGAACTGCCCCTCGAATACCACCACCTTGAGCGAGTGCGGAACGGCGCCGAACTTCAAGGGGATCACGGCATGGCTCAACACGCCTGGCGACAAGCCCGAGACGCTGGCCGCCTTGCGGGGCAAGGTCGTGCTGGTGGACTTCTGGACGTACTCGTGCATCAACTGCCAGCGCTCGCTGCCGCACATCGAAGGGTGGTACCGCGCCTATCACGGCGCCGGGCTCGATGTGGTGGGCGTGTCGACGCCGGAGTTCGCCTTCGAACACGTGGTGTCCAACGTGGCCCAGGCCTCCCAGCAGCTCGGGGTGAAGTACCCGGTCGCCGTGGACGACAACTACAAGACGTGGGACGCGTACTCCAATGAGTACTGGCCGGCCGAGTACCTCATCGATGCCAAGGGGGACGTTCGCCACGTCGCCTTCGGAGAGGGCGACTATGGCACCACCGAGTCACTCATCCGCCAACTGCTGGTGGCGGCCGACCCGACCGTTCGCCTCCCGTCGCCTACCGGCACGCCCAACTTGACGCCCGTCGAGCCGCTGACGGGAGAGTCGTACGTGGGTTACGACCGGTTGCAGAATTTCGCCGGCACCGAGATCGACGAGAACCATGCCTCGGCGTACCAGTTCCCCAACCCCCTGCCCCCCAACGAGCTGGCCTTCTCGGGGACGTGGGACGAGGGCGCCGAGTTCGCCACGTCCGGCCCCGACGCCCAGTTGGAGCTGGCCTTCTCAGCTGACGACGTCTATCTCGTGCTGGGCGGCTCGGGCACCATCGGGGTGTCGGTGAACGGCACCCATACTCAGACGATCACGGTCCACGGCATTCCCCGGCTCTACACGCTCGTGCGCGGGCGATACCAAACGTCGCAGTTGGTCCTGTCGGTGTCCCCGGGGATCCAGGCCTACGACTTCACCTTCGGCTGAGTCTCCGCCGCCACAGCGACAGGGTTCAGGCCGCAGGGTTCAGGCCGCAGGGTTCAGGCCGCAGGGTTCAGGCCGCAGGGTTCAGGCCGCAGGCTCCGACGACGCCAACGGTGTTCGTTCTCCGGTGAACGGAGGTATCGGCCCCGGGGGGTGACCATCACCGTTGGCCGCCACCGCGTGGCGCACCTTGGCCACGTCCGCACCGCCCACCACGTTGTGCCGCTTGGCGTAACGGTCCACGTACTGCTGGCCCGACAGGCGGCGGATCTCGAACATCAACTCGTCGGTGACGGTGCGCTGGGCCAAGGGGTCCTCGCTCGCCTCTCCTTCGAAGCGAGACATGTCGAGGGGCGCACCGAAGCGAACGGTGACGCGGCGAAACGGACGGGGGAACTTGGCCCCGATGGGCTGGACGTCGGTGGTGCCGATCAGGCCGACGGGGACCACCGGCGCCTTACACCCCAGCGCCAATCGCGCCACCCCGGTGTGTCCCCGGTACAGGCGGCCATCGGGCGAACGCGTACCTTCGGGATAGATGCCGAGTACCCCCCCGCCATTGAGCACATCGCGCGCCGCGGTGAGGGCGCGCTCGGACGCGCTGCCGCCGTCGCGACGCATAGGGATCTGCCCGGCGGCGCGAAAGAACCAGGCCGTCTTGAAGGAGTCGAAGTACTCGGCCTTGGCCACGAAGGTGACGCGCCGGGCCAGCACCAAGGGGACGAACATGGAATCGACGAACGAGACGTGATTCGGGGCGAGGATGACCGGTCCCCGCTTGGGGACGTTCTCCCGGCCTTCCACCTTCACCCGCCACAAGAGATAGAAGATGGGGCTGAGCAGGGCCTTCATCACCCAGTACGCCACGGCGCAACGGTAGCGCGCTCGCCGTCGCCTGCCTATGGCACAACCGACGGTGGTCATCACCGGTCGGTTGACCAGCGCGCCAAGGGACCCTTAGCGTCGTCGACCGTGGCCCATCGTCTTACCGCCGCGGCCAGAGGCGACGCCAGCAACTGCTCGACTTCGCGGCCCGGCAGTTCGCCTCCCAGGGCTATCACCCCACCTCGGTGACCGACATCGTCGACGGGCTCGGCGTCGGCAAAGGGGTCTTCTACTGGTACTTCGCCTCCAAGGAGGAGCTCTTTCGTCAGGTGATCGTGGACGCGCAACGCGACCTGCGGCGCGCCCAACGGCAATCCATTGCCGACGAACCCGACCCGGTACGGCGCATCCAGGCTGGCATCGCCGCATCGGTCATGTGGTTGGACACCAACCGGCATCTCTTCGTCCTCATGGAGTTCGCCCGCACCGAAGAGCGCTTCGCACCGCTCATCCGCCAAGGCGAGGAGCAGACCGTGGCCGACGCGCTGCCTCACGTGAAAGCCGGGATAGCGGCGGGCATGATCCGCCGCGAGGACCCTCTGGTGCTCGCCCACGCCATTTTGGGGACCACCGACCACCTGGCGCGCGTGCTCGTGCTCGAAGCGGGCCGGCCCGCCGACGAGGCCGCTGCGGCCGCCATTGCCTTCTGCCTGGGCGGGATCCTGTCCCCCGAGGCATCGTCGCAGCGACTCGGGCGTGCGGCCGGCTGAGACGCGCCGTCAGCTGAGACGTGCCGACAGCGGTTCAGTCCAGCTTGGTCAGCGTGCGGCGCAGGTTGCGCACGGCTTGCCCGATGCGCTGCTCGTTCTCGATGAGCGCGAACCGCACGAACCCGTCGCCTCCGGGACCGAATCCCACCCCGGGCGAGGTGGCCACGCCGGCTTCGGACACCAGGTAAGACGAAAACTCGAGTGAGCCCATCTCGAGATACGGCTCGGGAATGGGCGCCCACACGAACATGGTCCCCTTGGGCTTGGTGATGTGCCAGCCGATGCGGTCGAGCCCCTCGCACAACGCGTCGCGACGCGCCTTGTAGGTCTCGTTGACGACCTTGGGGTAGTCGGGCGCCTCGTTCATGGCCACGATGGCGGCGATCTGAATGGGCTGGAACGTCCCGTAGTCGAGGTAGCTCTTCAACTTGGTGAGGGCGGCCACCACCGACGCGTTGCCGACCAAAAACGCCACCCGCCATCCGGCCATGGAGAACGACTTCGTCAGCGAGTACAGCTCCACCGCCACGTCCTTGGCGCCGGGCACCTCGAGGATCGAAGGCGGCCGGAAGCCGTCAAAGGAGATGTCGGCATAAGCAAAGTCATGCACCAGCACGATGTCGTGCGCCCGGGCGAACTCCACGATGCGTGTCATCCAGGCCAGATCGACACAGGCGGTGGTGGGGTTGTGGGGAAACGACAGCACGATGACGCGGGGCTTGGGCCACGCCGATTCCCAGGACTCCATGAGGTTGGCGAAGAAAGCCTCAGGCGCGTTCTCGGCGCCGTCGAGGCCGAGGCGCACCTGGCGAACCTCGGCGCCGGCGAACAGCGGGGCGTAGATATGGATCGGATACGACGGCGACGGCACCAGCGCGCTGTCGCCGGGACCGAGGAGCACCCACATCAGATGGCTGAGGCCCTCCTTGGCGCCGATGGTGGTGACCACTTCGGTATCGGGGTCGAGCTCGACACCGAAGCGGCGCAAGTACAGCGCGGAGATGGCTTGGCGAAGCTTGGGGATTCCCTTGCTGGCCGAGTAGCGGTGGTTGCGCGGATTGTGCACCGCTTCGGCCAGCTTCTCCACCGCCACGTCCGGAGACGGGATGTCGGGGTTGCCAAAACCGAGATCGATGACGTCGTGACCGGCTCGGCGGGCCCCAAGCTTCAGCGCATCGATGTGCGCGAAGACATACGGGGGCAGTCCGTTGATGCGCCGGAATTCCATCACGAAAGGTTACAGGGCGACCTCCGGGCTCAGTGACGTCCTCGCACCAGCTCAGCGGCCTCGGCCACGGCCTCCAACGATTCGGGCCACGCACATACCGCCCACGTCGATCCGGCCTGGGACAACTCGCTCAACCACGCCGCGATCTGGGCACCTGGCCGGGGACGGGCCCGCCCCATGTCACCTCGCCACGGGCCGCATAGGCGGCCAGCGCGGCAGGTTGGCCTTCCCACATGTTGACCGCCACGCCGATCCTCGCCGCCATGTCGGTGGTGACCGTCGACCCTCCCCCGATCCACACCGGCACTCCCAACGCCACGATGCGCTGTGCACACGCTTCGAGGGCGAGGCGGCGCTCGTCGGCGGGGGCGAAGGCAATGCCGTAGGCCTGGTTTTCGGTGGCGCTCTTGGAATCACCGGTGCCCAGCGCGGCGATGACCCGACCCGGAGCCATGCGCGCCAACGACGCGAACTCGGCCACCAGCACGTCGTCGGGGACAAGCCCGATGCGCGCCACCAACGGGCCCACGCTGACGCGCGTGGTGATGGCGCACAGCGCGCCGAGCAGCGGAAAGGCCGACAGGGCCGGGCGATCGGGGCGGCCCAGGGGCCACAGGTGATCGAACACGAACACGCCGTCGAGGCCGAGGTCTTCGGCTTGTCGCGCCGAGTCCAAGGCAGCCGTGTCGTCGCGAAACGAGGGCAACGTCACTCCCACCCGCATGGGTCAACCGTCCTGTCAGGCCGGGCTGGCTCGGTGGTGGTCGCCGTGGCGCGCCACATAGGCAGCCCCGATGGCTCCGGCGCTCTCGCCCAGTACCGCCGTGGCCAGATCGATGCGGGGCCGGTTGGCGCCGCCCTCGACCATTTCATCGAGCGCTTTGCGCAGCGGCTCGAGCATGAGGTCGAACGCCTCCACCAGTCCCCCGCCGATGACGAACAACTGGGCGTCCAACACGTTGGCCAGGTTGGCGATGCCGAGGGCGGCCCACCAAGCCAGCTCGTCGATGACGGCCTGGGCCGAAGGATCCCCGGCTGCCGCCGCCTGGGTGACGTGTTCGCCGCGCACGGCCTCGGGGTCGCCGCCGGCCAGTCGCACCACCTCGGCCAGCTTTCCGCCATGGGCGGCGTCACGGGCCAAGCGCCCGAGCCCACTGCCCGAGGCAAAGCGCTCCCAACACCCACGACGGCCGCACGGGCAGGTGGGGCCCGACGGGTCGACCACCATGTGGCCGATCTCGGCGCCAAATCCATGGGCGCCGCGGAACACCTGACCGTTGGCCACGATGCCGCCGCCGATCCCCGTACCCAGGGTCACCATCACGAAGTCGGTCACGCCCACGGCGGCTCCGTAGGCAAGCTCGGCGATGGCCGCACAGGTGGCGTCGTTTTCCACCACCGTCGTCACCGGCCCGAAACGCCGGGCGAGCAACGAGGCGACGTCGATGCCGCTGACGATGGGCAGGTTGGGGGCAAAACGCAGAACCCCGGCGTCGTCGACCAGACCGGGCATGCCGACACCGATCCCGACGATCTCCGGGCTGTCCCCGGTGGACGGGCTCGGGCGCGACAGGTCGGTGCGCAACTGGTCGACCACAGCGCTGACGGTGTCGACGAAGACCTCCGGTCCGCTGCGATCGGTGCCGATGAGCCGGTGAGGGTCAGGCGTCGGTGCTCGTACGTCGGCGAGCACCTTGCCGGAATCATCGAGCGCGATACCGAGAAGCTTCGTTCCTCCGACATCAACACCGATGGTCACGTCGCTAGACATGGCGACCTCGTCGTGGAACCGGCCCGTCGATGCGCCGGCTGCCACGCCCGCTCACGTCGTGAGCGAGGACTCGACGCGTGATTTCAACTCCTCGAGGGCGGTGTGCATGATGCGGCTCTGGGCCCGTCGCTTAATGAAGCCCGGCAACGGGACGCGCAGTTCCACTTCCAACGTGTAGGTGACCTCGGTGTTGCCGTCGCCGGCTCGCTCGAAGCGGTAATCGCCGTCGAGCTTGGACGTGAGGTCGCCTGACGTCTGCTTCCACGCCAACGTTCCCGGCGAGTTGGAGTAGTCGTAGGCCAAGGTGTAGCTGGTGCTGCGCCCGAAGGCGCCGGCGCGGAAGGTGACCTCGGCCGGGCGGTCCTTGTCGTCGCGACGAATGACCGTCACCTGCTTGATGTCGGCCGCCCATTGCGGATACTGCTCGATGTCCGCCGCCACGGCGAAGCACTGCTCAGGCGCGGCTGAGACGACCATGTGCTCGGTGGCCAGTTCCGCCACTTTGGCTCCTTTGTCGGGGGGCTGGGTCGTCGGTCGGGGCTGAGTCTTCGGTCGGGCTCGTTGCTACGGGACGTTCAGCCTTCCACGTCTGAGAGCGCCGCGGCCAGCCTACGGGCGAGGTGGTCGTGGCCGAATGATGCCACTGCCCGGCTCCGGGCCGCCTTGCCCATGCGCCGGCGGCGGGTGTCGTCCACGAGGAGGCTGCGCAGCGCCACAGCGAGTGCGCCTGGGTCATGAGGATCGTCGATGACCAGGCCGGTCTCACCGTCCACCACGGCATCGTCGGCTCCCCCACTACGGCCGGCGATCTGGGGAACGCCGCACGCGGCGGCCTCCAGGAAAACGATGCCAAAACCCTCTTGCTCGAGGCCGAGCCATCGGTCCCGACAGGCCATCACGAAGACGTCGGCGGCGCCGTAGAGGGCGGGGAGCTCGTCATCAGGCACTCGACCGAGCATGTGCAGCGGAGCCCCCCGGGCTCGGGCCAGCCCTTCGATGCGGGCCTGGTCACGCCCTTCGCCTCCGATGGCGAGGGTCAGGTCCGGAAACGACGGGCGCAGCGCCGCGCACGCCTCGACGAGCACATCCATTCCCTTGCGAGGAACGAGCCGACTGACGCTGAGCACCAAGGGCCCCCGGGGTGGCAGACCTTGAGCGGCACGCGCCTGGGCCCGCTGGGCCGCCTTTAGGGGGGAGAAACGCTCGGTGTCGACGCCGGGAGGTATCTCGACCACTGTGGGCGTTGCCAGCGGGCGGCGTGAGGTGTCCGGCCGTGGCGCGTCGAGGATCCGGGCCGCCTGGCGCGCCGGATAGTCACCGGCGCACACGATCACTCGGGCCCCGGCCAGCACCGCCGCTGAGAGCTGGCGGGATCCCGGGAGCCGGCCGGGGACGGTGACCTCGGCACCGTGAAGCACGATCCCGTAGGGCAACCCCATCATCGGCCCGAGCATCCCGAGGGGCAGCAACGGGTCGATCAGCACCAATGAAGCTCGATGGGCGTGAGCCAAGGCCCGGGCCCGCGCCGCGGTGCTCGGCGTGGGTAACAGCACCCGGTTCGGGGACCGATTGATACGGATGCCCGCCGCCCCGGCCGCCCTGTCGAAGGTGGCCGCCCCCGGGTGCGACGAAGCAGTCAGCACGGCGAACGAATCCGGGTCGAGCCGTCGCCATAGCTCCCAGAGATATCCCTGGATTCCTCCCACCTTGGGAGGAAAGTCGTTGGTGACCAATACGTGGGTCACATGCACACCCCGCCGACCGACACCGCCTCATGGTGCCACGGCCGTGCCCCCGCCCCGGCGGCCCGCCCCGAGATCAACCGAGGATCAGCCGGCTTCCCAGCTCTCCATCGACCCGGTGTGGCGAAGCTCGGGGATCAATCCCGCCCGGGTCAGCATGCGCATGGCCCGCGCCTCCTCGACGTCGATGACGATGGCGTCGTCGGGGTCACGGGCGAGCACGAAGCTCACCAGGCAGTCATCACAGGCTGAGGTGTGCTGCAGCGCACACTGGTCGCAATCGATGAGCATGGCGCCAGGATGACAGGAGGGTGTATCGGTCTTAGCCGAGCACCCGCTAGAGCCTCAGGAAGCCGCCTCGTCGACGGCTTCGTCGACGGCTTCGACGGGCTCGACCCCACGTCCGTGCCCGCACCACCGGCAGCTCACCTCAATGACATCTTCGGACACCACTGTTTCGTCCTCGACGACAAGCTCGCCGCCCACGCTGTAGTGGTGAAAGGCGCGGGTGCGGCGGTCGGTCACGACGTCGAAGCGCGTCAGGTTGCCGCATCCGGCGCAGCGGTAGCGAGTGACGGTCACGGCGTCACGCTACCTGCGTCCGTCGCATCCATGCGCCGTGAATCCGGCCGCCGTGTCACCTGCGGTAACCGGGATGAGAGGCGCGACACGACCCAGTGGATCGGTCCCGGAGCGTCGGGCCGTCACTGGGTCGTGTCGGTTTGGGGGGTGTCGGGGTGCCTCTGGAAGTACAACGTCGATAGACGCTCGGCCTGGCGGCCCGATGCCAGGAAATTTCTGTGAGGGTCGAAGCCAGGGGCCAGTGGGTGCGGCGACGTCAGGCCGGTGCGGCCGCCGCCGATTGCGACACTTCGACCAGCCGATCGAGGACGCCCTGCGCTCGGCCGTCGTCGAGGGCCGCCGCGGCCTGGGACACCCCGTCGGCCAGATCGCTCGCCGTTCCCGCCACTACCAGCCCGGCCGCTGCATTGAGCACCACGATGTCGCGATGCGCCCCCGCCTCTCCGCCCAGCACGCGACGCAGCGCCGCCGCGTTGTCGGCCGCGTCGCCGCCTTGAATGTCCTCGAGACTGGCCCGCCGCAGTCCCAACGCGGTGGCATCAACGGTGCTGCGCTGCACGTGGGGAGGCCCATCGTCGGACTCCTCGACGCGCACATCGAGCACGGTGGTGGGCCCGAGAGTGGACAGCTCGTCCAAACCGTCGTCCGCATAGACGACCATGGCACGACGACATCCGTTCGCCACGAGCACGCCAAGCATCCTGTCCGCCATGGCCGGGTCGCTCACGCCCACCATCTGGCGGCGCACCCGTGCGGGATTGGCCAGAGGGCCCAGGAAATTGAACACGGTGGGCACCTTCAACTGCTGGCGCACCGGCCCGGCGTAACGCATGGCGGGATGAAAACGCGGCGCGAAACAAAATCCCATGCCGACCTCTTCCACACACCGCGCCACCCCGTGCGCACCGAGATCGACGACCACCCCCAAGGCCTCGAGCACGTCAGCCGATCCCGCCGCTGACGACGCGGCCCGACCACCGTGCTTGCACACCTTGACCCCGGTGCCGGCCACCACGAAGGCGGCCATGGTGGACACGTTGATCGAACGGCTGCCGTCGCCTCCCGTGCCGCAGGTGTCCACCAGGTCTCCGGTGATGCGCAGAGGTTCGGCGTGCTCGAGCATGGCGCGCACCATGCCCGTCATCTCCTCGACGCTCTCGCCTTTGGCCCGCAGGGCGGTGACGAAGGCGGCGATCTGCGCTTCGGTGGCACGGCCCGCCAAGATCTCGCCCAGCGCCGCAGCGGCCTCGTCGGCTGACATGTCATGGCCCGCGATCAAGCGGCCGAGCACGACGCGCCATCCACCCATTTCATCGAAATTCTGGGAATCCACCATCAGTCCCACCAGAGATGGCCGTCAAGCACCCCACGGGCAATGAGCCCGAGTTGGATCTGGCTCGAACCTTCGACGATGGTGAGCTGCTTGGCGTCCCGGTACCACTGCTCGGCCGGGTGGTCTTCCATATATCCAGCCGCACCCAGCAACTGCACCGCCAGTCCCGACGCCCGCACGGCCAGCTCGGTGGCGAAGTACTTGGCCATCGACAACATGGGCACCCACTCCTTGGTGAAGCGGCCTTGGTCGGCGAGCCACGCGGAGCGATAGGTGAGCAGGCGGGCCGCTTCGATGTCGACCGCGCACTTGGCGATCTCCCACTGGATGCCTTGAAAGTCGGCAATCGTCTTGTTGAAGGCGGATCGCCCCTTGACGTACTCGGTGGCGTACATGAGCGCGCCTTCGGCCAGCCCGATGCCGCGGGCCGCCACCACGGGCCGCATCGAGTTGAGCCCGAGCATGGCGAGTTGGAAACCGCCGACGTCCCCGATCACGTTCTCCGCCGGCACGCGCACGGCGTCGAGGAGGAGTTCGCCGGTGTTCACGCCCCGCACCCCCATCTTGTCGTCGGTCCGACCGAGCGAGACGCCCGGCCAGTCACGTTCCACGATGAAAGCGGTCACCGAATCATGGGCGCGGCTGGCGGGGTCAGATGTCTTGGCGAACACGGTGAACCAGTCCGCTTCGCTCACCCCTGAGATCCAGCACTTCGTCCCCGTCAACACCCAACCCCCGGGGCTCTTCGTGTCGGGCAGCGCGCGCGTGCGAATCCCCATGACATCGCTGCCGGCCTGAGGCTCTGACAACGCGAAGGCGGCCCGGCGCGAGCCGTCGGCGATGCCCGGCAAGTAGCGCTGCTTTTGCTCCGGGGTCCCGGCGATCATGACCGGCCCGGTGGGTAGGCGCGTGAGCAGGAGCATGAGCGACGCCGCGTTGGAGTACTTGGCCACCTCCTCGATGGCGATGACCATGCCGAAGATGCCCGCCCCGGAGCCCCCGAATTCGACCGGTATGCACAAACCGAGCAGACCGGCGTCGCGAAATACCGCGAACAGATCGGCCGGGTACGCGCCGGTCTTGTCGATCTCACGGGCTCGGGGCCGCACCTTGTCCTGAGCCAGACGTCGAACGACCCCTTGCAGCTCCGTGAGCTCAGGAGACAGCTCGAAGTCCATGACTCGGCAGGCTATCTGGGCGGTCGCATCGCACCGCCGTCGTCGCCTTGGTGACGATGACGACGGGCGACAGGTGGACGGCGACCAGGTCTCGGAGTCAGGCCGACTTGCGACGGTGCCGAATGATCCGGCGACGCTCGCGCTCGGTGGCTCCACCCCATACCCCTTCACGCTCGCGATGCGCCAGGGCGTGCTCGAGGCACGCTTCTCGCACCGGGCACGTTGCGCAGATGGCCTTCGCTTCCTCGGCGTCCTCATCGGTCACCGGGAAGAACATTTCGGGGTCGATACCCCGGCAGGCGGCTCTCTTACGCCATGTCGCCATCGTGAGGGCGGTCATCAGGGTCACTTCCTCAAGCACTCTATGTGATTGTTTTATCTCTATATGTGGTATTCGTCCACTACAACCCTGTGACCAGGGACAATAGTCCCCTCGGAGGAGAAGCAGCGGAAGCGACAGTATGGCGCACCCGCAATGGTGTTGTAAAGAACACCCCCCGTGATCGAGCCCGCCGGAGGGGCGAGAAACCTTCGCTATCGCAGGTCAGAGCCCGGTGCCTCGCCGTCAAGGGCCTCTTTTCGCACCGCCGCGGGGCGACGTGCGTCACTCCTCATCGCAGGTCAGCGAGGAGCTCGGTTCGCACCTCGTCGGTGAGCTCGGTTTCGTGGCGATAGGCAGGGTGCGCCACGGCCAGGATTACCCGGCCCGACGCGAAGGTGTCGACCTGCGGAGCTGTCAGCAGGAATCGGATGTAGTGAACCGAGGCGGTCACGTGCTCTCTGGTGAGGGCCTCCTCATGGGCCGCCTCGGGCACGCAGCGCACCACATCCCCGGCGGCGAGTCGCAGCTCGACAGCCCTTTCGATGCCGACCAGCTTGGGTAGCCAGTCGCGCAGCGCCTCCTCGCCGGTGAGCTCGATGAACATCGTCGCCGAAAGCTCACCGGGACCGGGAATGAGGGCGTTGTAGGTGTCGAGCTCTCCTTGGATCTGCTCGTCGGAGAGCATGTGCTCGGCCCGAGCCATCTCCTGGACCTGAAAGCGCATGGTGTCGCGGTTCTCGAACACCATGGTCACGATGGGGCCAACCGCCACCCGGCGGCGGCGCTTCAGAGCGATGACCTGCTCGCGATAGGCCGGGCGTCCCCGTGCATAGGCGCGCGCATCCTCGATGTCGTCCAAGGTAAGTCGCCGGGTGGCCTCGGTCATGGGGCGTCCTCGGGTATCGCGTAGGCGTGGGCCAGGAGCTGGATGGGATGCGACGGCGTGATGCCGGTCTCCTGGATGATCGAGCCGTTGGCCAGATGGCAGTCGCCACACACCACGGCGTTGCCGGCTTTGTCGATATCGGCCTTCATCTTCTTGGCCACCCGGCGCGCCATGTCGTAGTTCTCGGCCCGGTATCCCCAGGTGCCGTCGATCCCCGAGCACTGCTGCACCACGTCCGCGCTGATTCCCGCCACCTTCAACAGGTCACGGCTCTTGAGGCCCATATTCAAGGCGCGCAGGTGGCATGCGGCGTGGTAGGTGACCTTGTCGGGCACCGCCCCCGACTGCACACCCGGGAAGTCGGTGTCGAGCTCGGTCGACTCGTGGCGATGCAGGCGCATGAGGTACTCGGCGGGATCGACACTGTGGGCCGCCACCAGCTCGGCGTCGGCGCTTCGGACGTAGCGGGGATAGTCGAATCGCAAGACGTACGCACACGTCGGCTGAGCCACCACCACCTCTCGTCCAGCCCGCACGTGAGGGACGAGCGCCTCGATATTCGCTTCGGCCACCTCCACGAACTTGTCGACATGGCCGCTGTGCAACCACGGTGCGCCACAACACGAGGCGCCCGAGGACACCGTGCACGACACCCGATTGCGCTCGTAGACGCGCACCACGTCCTTGCCGATGTCGGGAGCCATGTACTCGATGAAGCACGTGGGGAAGATCGTCACTTCACCTTGTTGGTCAACGAGCCCGTTGCCGGCGGGGCTGGCGGCGAGGTGGCTCTGTGCGGATCTCGCCTCCCCACGCTTGCGAAACCAGGTGGTGAAGCGTTCACGTGCATAGGGCGGCAGGACGCGCTCGGACGCCATGCCGGCCGTCTTCTCCATGACCTTGCGAGCCAATGATCCGGGGGTGCCGATGACACGGTTGGCCAGCGGAGCCAGGGCGACCGAGACCTTGCCGATCATGTCAGTGCGAGCCAGGGCCTGATCGGTGACACGTTCCTTGACGCTCGTCTGGTGGTTGTGCTGACGAGTGGCGTTGGCTCGCATCACGAGGCGAGGGAAGTCGAGGTCCCATTCGTGCGGAGGCACGTAGGGGCACTTCACGTAACACAACTTGCACTGGTAGCACTCGTCGACGACCTGGTCCTGTTCGGCCGGGGTCAGCGCGGTGGCATTGCCGTCATGGGCGTCGTCGATGGTGCGAAAGAGTGTGCCGAATGACGGGCACAGGTTGAAGCACAGCCGGCACCCGTGGCAGAGGTCGAAGACCCGATCGAGCTCGGCGCGGAGGTCGGCCTCTTTGAAGTAGTCAGGATGTCGGGGGTCATACGTCACCGCCATGGAGTTGCCTCTCCTTCGTGGACCGCATCGGGCCAGCCCGCCGTGCGGACTGGCCCGAGCGCAATGAACCTCGAGAATGGGGCGGAGCTGTCAGGAAACTGACTTGAGCCCCTCGCCGAAACGCCCGGCATGGCTCTTTTCGGCGCGCGGCCAGCGTCTCGAACCACTCGGCCACGTCCTCGAATCCCTCGTCGCGGGCGGTACGTGCGAAGCCGGGGTACATCTCGGTGTACTCGTAGGTCTCGCCTTCGATGGCCGACTTCAAGTTGGCGTCAGTCGGTCCCACCGGCACGCCGGTGACGGGGTCGCCCACCTGGCTCAAGAAGTCGAAGTGGCCGAAGGCATGGCCCGTCTCGCCCTCAGCGACGGAGCGGAACAGCGCAGCCACGTCGGGGTAGCCCTCGACGTCGGCCTTCTGGGCGAAATAGAGGTACCGGCGATTGGCCTGGCTCTCGCCCGCAAACGCTTCTTTGAGGTTGCCCTCGGTCTTGGAACCCTTCAACTCGGACACAGTGTGTTTCCTTCCTTTGTTTTCTCAGGTGGTGTTGGCAAGATCGGTTGGCAAGATCACACAGCGAAAGACGACGGGCGCCGCCGAGCTTTGTCACCGGTACGGCCTTGGGCCCGACACGGCTGGCACAGTCCGCGAAAGACCACTTCGGCCTCGCCCACCTCGAAACCTCCGTCGAGGTCAGGGGGAACGACGACGGCGCTGAAGTCGACGTGGAGGTCGCGCACCTTGCCGCAGGAGCGGCACACCAGATGGTGGTGAACGCCTTCGACATTGGGGTCGAATCTCGTTGTTCCGGTCCCCACGTCGAGCGCTGAGATCTCCCCCATCGCCGCCAGCTCGTTGAGGGTTTGATAGACGGTCTTCAGCGAGATGGTCTCCATCTCGGCTCGGGCCGCCGCGAACACCGATTCGGCGGTGGGATGGGTAACGTCACCTTGCAGGGCCCGGAAAATGCACTGGCGCTGGGCCGTGACCTTGCGGCCTTGGGAGCGGAACAGCCCGGTGAGCTCGTCGGGGGACTTCATAACGACTCCAAAGCTATCACCAAGGATTGTTGATTGACAATCATTGTCGAAATGTCCCTCTCGGCATCGCTGCCACCGCCCTGTGTGATCTCGGCCCCGGGGCGGCTCGCCAAGCAGGGCCATTGATGGCCTGTGGCAGGCTGACCGGGTGACGGCCGCGGCGGCTCCTCGAGGCACTTTCGACAGGGACCAAGCCCTGCAGCGCCTGCGCACGGAGCGATTCGACGTCCTCGTCGTCGGAGGTGGCATCACCGGCTGCGGCGTGGCCCTCGATGCGGCTGCCCGCGGCCTTTCGACCGCTCTTGTCGAGCGGGCGGACTTCGCCTCAGGCACGTCGTCGAAGTCGTCGAAGATGGTCCACGGGGGGCTGCGTTATCTCCAGCAGCACGACTTTCGCCTCGTCTACGAAGGCCTGCACGAACGTCAGCGCCTTCTGGACAACGCTCCCCATCTGGTGAGCCCGCTGCCCTTTCTCATCCCCCTGTTCGGCGGTGGTGGTGTGGTGCAGAAGGGCGTGGCGCGCACCTATGCCACGGCGTTGTGGCTCTACGACATCACCGGAGGGTGGCGCATCGGCCGGCGTCACCGGCGCATCGGCCGCGACGAAGCGTTGGCGCATCTGCCCACGTTGCGAACCGATCGGCTGGCGGCGGGTTTCCTCTACTACGACGCTCGTGCCGACGATGCCCGCCTGACGCTCGCCATCGCACGCACCGCCACCCTCGACTACGGCGCCGTGGCCACCAACTACACCGACGTGCTGGGTCTTCTCCACGGTGCCGGCGGTCAGGTCACCGGGGCCCGCGTGCGCGCTGAGCTCCCGGTCCCTGGCGCCGCCGCCGCCGCCGAATTCGAGGTGCAGGCCAAAGTGGTGGTGAACGCCACGGGCGTGTGGGCCGACGACGTCCGCGCCCTCGACGAAGCCACGCATCCTCACTCCATCCGACCGGCCAAGGGCATTCACATCACCGTGGGGCGCTCGAAATTCCCCGCTGACATCGCCGCGGTCATCCCTGTGCCGAAGGATCGTCGCTCCATCTTCGTGGTGCCATGGGCCGACGGTGACGACGTGTACCTCGGTACGACCGACACCGACTGGGACGGGCCGCTCGACGACCCGACGGTTCTGCCTGAGGACGTCGCCTATCTAATCGACGCCGCCAACGCCGTCACCACCGACCCGCTGTCGACCGACGACGTCACCGGAATATGGGTCGGGTTGCGCCCGCTGCTCGATCGCACCACGTCGAAACACCTCAGCGCCCGCACCGCCGATCTGTCACGACGCCACACCGTCAACACATCGCCCAACGGCATGATCACCGTCACCGGCGGCAAGCTCACCACCTACCGGCGCATGGCCGAGGACACCGTCGATGCCGTCGTCGCTGTGCTTGGTAACGCCGCACCCGACAACGCGGCGCGCTGCCCCACCCGACGTCTGGCCATACGGGGATCGTCGGGCCTTGATGCTTGGCGTCGTCCCGGGGTGGCCGGGCGCTACGGCCTCGACGGCGACGTCTTCACCGCCTTGGTGGGGCGCCATGGTGGGGAAACCGGAGAGGTGCTCGAGCTGGCTTCCGGAGATCCCGAGTTGCTGACGCCGTTGGTCCCGGGGCTCCCCCACCTGAAGGTGGAGGCGCTGTGGGCCGTGCGCGAGGAAATGGCCATGACCGTCGAGGACGTGCTCTCGCGCCGGACGCGATCACTCTTGCGACGAGCCGAATCGGCCGCCGCGTCGGCACGATCGACGGGCGCGCTGTTGGCGGCGCGGTGGGATCGGCCCGCCGTCGATGTCGAGCACGAGGCCGACGCCTTCGCCCACGATGCTCGGGCCGCCCTGGCGCGCGCCGGACTGCCCAGCGGTCTCGTCGCCGAACCCGCCGAACGTGGCGAACGTGCCGATCACGGAGAACCCGTCTCATGAACCCGAGCGCTCCCACCCCGGTCACCCCCGTCGACGCCGATGCCGCCACCGTGGGCGAGCGTCTGGGCGGTCCGAGAGTTCCGGTCGACGACGTCGTGGTGGCGGGGCTGCGGGCTGTGTGCCCCCAGGTCGACACCGACGACCAGTCCCGCCTCGAGGCGGGACGGGATTGGTGGCCACTGGCCATCGCCTGGGCCGTGCGCGGCGAGGTCCCGGCTCGGCCCGCGGCGGTATGCCGACCCGGCTCCACCGCCGAGGTGGCCGGCGTGCTGGCTGTCTGTCACGAGGCCCGAGTCCCGGTCACCGCCATGGCGGGGAGATCAGGAGTCTGCGGGGCGAGTGTGCCCGCCTTTGGTGGGGTGGCGCTGGACATGTGCGGACTGTCGGGTGTGACCGACGTGGACACCACATCGTTGCTCGCCGAAGTCCGCCCGGGTACCTTCGGACCTGATCTCGAAGCCGCCTTGCGCGCTGAGGGCGTGACCCTCGGGCACTGGCCGCAGTCCATGGACCTTTCCACCGTGGGTGGATGGTTGGCCTGCCGCGGGGCGGGGCAGTATTCCACCCGCTACGGCAAGATCGAGGACATGGTGAGCGCCTTGGAGGTGGTCCTTGCCGACGGACGGATCATCCGCACCGGCGGCGGCTGGCCCGCGCGCCGCTGTCGGGCCCGATCTCACCCAGCTCTTCGTCGGCTCGGAAGGAACGTTGGGCGTGATCACGAGCGCGCTGTTGCGGGTGCACCCCGTAGCCCCGGCCGAAGCCCGGTGCGCCTATGGATTTTCGAGCTTCGCCGAAGGCCTGGAGGCGTGCCGGCGCATCTTGCGCCGAGGAGCTACCCCCGCCGTGCTCCGCTTGTACGACCACACCGAATCGGCTCGCAACTTCGAGGTGCCCGAGCACTGCGTGCTCATCGTGTTGGACGAAGCTGACGCCGGGCTCCTCGCCGCCACCATGGCCATCGTCGAGGACGAGTGCATCGGCAGCGCCACCACCGATCTCGACGTGGCCCTGGTGGAACGTTGGATGGGACACCGCAACGACGTCTCGGCCCTGGCGCCGCTGTACCGAGGCGGCATCGTCGTCGACACCATCGAGATCTCGGCGCGCTGGAGCGCGCTGCCCGCCCTGTACGAGACATGCGTGGCGGCCCTGCAGTCTTTGCCCGGAACGCTGGCGGCGTCCGCCCACCAGTCACACGCCTATGGCGACGGCGCCTGCTTGTACTTCACCTTCGCCGGGCAGATGCCCGCCCAGGACCCCGGAGCTGGTGACCCCGCTGCTCAAGACGCCTGGGCGCAGCGTTACTACGTGGGGGGCTGGGACGTCGTCATGCGCGAGGTGCTCGCGCAAGGTGGCGCCATAAGCCACCACCACGGGATCGGCGTCAACCGGGCACGGTTCATGGACAGGGCCTTGGGCGAAGGACTCGAGACGCTGGTGGCCGTCAAGGACGCTCTTGATCCCCGGGGGATCCTCAACCCCGGCAAGTTGGGCCTCCCGTCGCCTTTCGGGGAGCTCGGCTGGCCGTGAGCGACACCGTGGACCGGTCATGAGCATCCTTGTGGTCGACGCCGGGACCTCGGGCGTGCGCGCCGGAATCGTCCACCCCGACGGCACGGTGGGGACGGTCCACTACAAAGAGGTGTTGCCCTCCTCGCCCGCCCCCGGCTTCGTGGAGTTCGATGCCGCCGAGATGGCGGCCGCCGTTTTGGACGTGGCACTCGGGGCACTGGCCTCGGGCGGCCCGGTCGAGGCGGTGGGCATCACCAACCAGCGCTCGTCGACCATCGTGTGGGACCGCGGCAGCGGGGAGCCGGTAGGGCCGGGCATCGGCTGGCAGGACCTTCGCACGGTGGGGACGTGCCTGGTGCTTCGGAGCCAAGGCATCCTCGTGGCTCCCAACGAGTCGGCCACCAAGCTGGCCATGCTGTTGGACCTGGCCGATCCCGAACGCCATGGCGACCTGTGCTTCGGCACCGTCGACAGTTGGGTGGCATGGACGCTCACCGGCGGTGCTCTGCATGTCACCGACGCCACCAACGCCGGGGTCACCGGACTGGTCGATGGCAACGGTGAGGGTTGGAACCCGACCATGCTCGAAGCGTTGCGCATCCCTCCGTCGGTACTCCCCACCATCGTCGACTCCAGCGCCGAGGTGGGCGTGGCCACCGCGCTGCCCGGGTCTCCACCGATCTGCGGCATGGCGGGCGACCAGCAGGCGTCGCTCATCGGTCAGGGCTGCACGAGCCCGGGCTTGGCCAAGGCGACCTTCGGCACCGGCGGCATGCTGGACTGTTGCGTGGGTGACACCCGGCCCGCCTTCGCCCGTCGAGGCGGCGCCGGCACATTCCCGATCTGTGCCTGGCGTCGAGCCGGTCACGTCACCTGGGGCGTGGAAGCCGTCATGTTGTCGGCCGGCACCTGCGTCGAATGGCTGCGAGACGATCTCGGCATCATCGACACCGCCGCGCAGTCCGACGAGGTGGCCGCCAGCTGTGACGACACCGGCGATGTGTGGTTCGTTCCCGCCCTGCTCGGACTGGGTACGCCGGTGTGGGACTTCGGGGCCCGGGCCACCTTCGTCGGCATCACCCGAGGAACCAGCCGCGCCCAGATGGTCCGGGCCGTGCTCGAAGGCATCGCCCAGCGCGGCGCCGACCTCCTCGAGGCGGCCGAAGCCGACACCGGGCTGGCGGTCCCGGCCCTGCGTATCGACGGGGGGATGTCCGCCAACGTCACCTTCGTCCAAGCGCTGGCTGACGCCATCGGCCGGCCCGTGGAGGTCTCCCCGGTGCTCGAAGCCACCACCTTGGGGGCCGCATACCTCGCCGGCATGGCCATCGGAATGTGGAACGACGAGTCCGACATTGCCGCCGCCTGGCGCCCGAGCCAGGTGGTCGAACCGGCCATCACCGAGGTGACCCGGTGGGCGCGGCGGACACGCTGGCTCGAAGCCCGTCGAGCGCGCCACCGGCATCATTCCCGAGCTGTCCGCACTCGAGTTCTGACCGCATCGAGCGCGGCGGGTGGGACCACGGAGCTTCGACGTCGGAGACAGTTACAGAATTCGACCGCGGGGCCGATAACGTGTCCTGAAAGGTAGGCCCAGCCGGATCGAGGACAGCGTGGAGGGGACAAGGCGGACGGCGGCCCTCGAGGTTGCCCTTGACATGCCGACCGATTCCGGCCCGATGAGCATCGACGGTGCCATCGAGCTTGGGCGTTCGCTCGTCTACAACCTCAGCCGGGTTCTGCTCGGCGTGCCCGCCGCCCCGGTGGCGGCCGCCGTGGCCGCGCTGAGCGGTGGACATCTCCTCATCGAGGACGTTCCCGGCGTGGGCAAGACGGTGTTGGCGCGCGCACTGGCCTCGTCACTCGGCGCCGAGCTGTCGCGCGTGCAGGGGCACCCCGACCTCCTGCCGTCTGATGTCACCGGCGTGTCGGTGTTCGCCCCCGACACCGGGACATGGGAGTTCCGACCCGGGCCGGTCTTCGCCCATGTCGTCTTGGTCGACGAGCTCAACCGGACGCCGCCTCGCACCCAAGCCGCGCTGCTCGAGACCATGGAAGAGCACCAGGTCACCGTGGATGGCGCCTCATGGCCCCTGCCCCGGCCACACATGGTCATCGCCACGCAGAACGAGGTATCCCAGCTCGGGACCTATCCGTTGGTCGAAAGCCAGCTGGACCGCTTCGCCATGGCCATGGCGATCGGTTATCCCGACGCCGAGACCGAGACCCAACTGGTGACCCACCACGGCGGCAAGTTCGCACTCGACGACCTCGCCCCGGTGTGCACCACGTCGACGTGGATGGCGGCCCAACGCGCCACCGAAACGGTCACCGTCGCCACACCGGTGGCCCAGTACGCCGTCGACCTGTGCCGAGCCAGTCGCACCGTGGCGGGAGTTCGCCTGGGGGCCAGCCCCCGCGCCGCGATCTGGCTCATCCGGTCGGCCCAGGCGCATGCCGTGCTGTCCGAACGCACCTATGTCGCCCCTGACGACATCAAGTCGGTGGCCGTGGCCTGTCTGGCCCACCGGATGGTCACCGACGCCGGCGTCGAGCACGGCACGGGCGTGGTCCGACACCTTCTCGAGTCCACCCCGGCACCTCGCCCGTGAGCGCATCGCCCGCCCGATGGCGCCGGGCAGGCGAAAAACACGTCCCTGGGCACGCCGGCACTCCCCGACGCTTGCATCGTGGGTCACGCCGACGCTTCGGTCCCATGCGCCCGGCCGTACCGGTCATCAGTTCGGCGGCAGTGGTGGTGGCGTGGCAGCTCGTCGCCCACAACAGCGGGGCGGGGTGGGTGCAGGCCCTCGGCGACGTGGTGTGCGGAACGTTGGTGCTCGGATTGCTGGCTCCCGCTGTCATCTGTGCGCGTGCCACCGTGCGCGTGGTATCCGCCCCCCGCAACGCCAGCGCCGGGCTGCCCGTCGAGGTGCAGGTGTCGGCCGCGACGCGCTTGCGCATCCGGCCCATCGATCCGGCTGGACCCGAGCAGTTCGTCGGGCCGGCCGTCGGTGACACCCGAGGCTCCCGGGCACCGGACTCGGTGACCTTGCTCCCCACCGGTCGCGGCGTGCACACGACGCTTGCGATGGAGATCTCCACTGCCTCTCCCTTCGGGTTCCTGTGGTGGCGTCGGCGGGTCACGCTGTCACTGCCCGCCGACCTCCATATCGGGCCGCGTCTCGGTGAGCCCTACGCGGCTCCCAACCGTGTCGAGCACAACAATGGCGACAGCCGACAGCGGGTGCCCGCCGTGATCGGCGAGCCCCGTGCCGTGCGTCCTTACCGGCCCGGCGACCACCGGCACTGGGTGCACTGGCCCGCCACCGCACACCGCGGCGATCTCATGGTGCGCGAGATGGAGGGACCCAGCGCCGAACCGGTCACGGTGACGGTGCGGCTTCCCGCCGACACCGGGCGCGCCGAATCTTTGGCCGAACGAGCGCTCGGTACCGTGGTGAGGCTCCTCGACGCCGGTACCGTCGTCGTGCTCGTCACCGATGAAGCGTCGGGCCCATGTACCGGCCCGGTGGGCGACCGGCTCACCGCGGCGCGGCGGTTGGCTCGAGCCATCAGCAACGGCGGCGACGGCTCCGCGAGTGCCGATGGCCCCACCGGTGCCGACGCCGATGGCGCCGTGGTGGTGGGCGACGACCGAAGCTCGGCTCGGCGGGGACCGCCATGACCCTTCTTGACCGCATCAAGAGCGCCAATCGACCCGGGCCGCCCGAGCATTCGATCGCCCTGCGCGTCGCCTGTGGGGCGGCTGTGGTCATTGGCGTGGCGGCATGCTGGGCCGAAGGCGAGCTCTCCCCTGTCGTAACCGTCACCGCCGTCGGCCTGGTCACCATCGGAATGTTGTTCTCGTACTTGACCCGAAACCGGCCGCGCGCCTGGGTCAAGGTGCTGTTGGCGCTGGGAGCGTTGAGCGCATTTTTCTGGTTCTTCCATCAACTCACCGGCCAGGGCCTCTACGACATCAACACCGTCGAGGACCCCTTGGCCGTGCTGTTCGTATGGATCCAGGTCACCCATGCCTTTGACGTGCCGGCTCGGCGCGACCTTGCCTTTTCGCTGGCGGGATCGGCGAGCCTCATGGCGGTGGCCGCCGCCCAGGCCATCAATCTTTCGTTCGCGCTCTACGCGTTGCCGTGGATCGCCTTCGGCCTGTGGGGACTCGTCGGTCTGTGGCACTCCGCCAGTGGTGGTGGTCGGGTGTCGTGGCGCGCTCTTGTGACCACCTTGGTCGGCGTGTCGGTGCTCACCACCGCCGTGCTCTTGGTGCTTCCGGCGCCGAATGTGGCCGGACGGATCGACTTTCCGGCCAACGCCGGAGCCGGGTTGAACGTGGCCAACCCCGGGGGCCTGGCCGGCGATGCGAACAACGCATCGGAGCCGGCCCGAGCCGGCACTCCGGCCGGTGCCGACCGGGTGGGCGGGTACCTGGGATTCTCCACCCGGCTCGACACGGCACTACGAGGTTCGCTGGGCAACACCGTGGTCATGCGGGTGCGCGCCCAGCGACCTTCCTACTGGGTGGGCGAGACCTTTGACGGCTGGAACGGAGAGAATTGGAAGGCCAGCTACGTACAGCCGCTGATCTTGAGCTCAGGCTCGCCGTACTACCTCCCTCCTGCCCAAGGAGAACTCCCCGGGGGACAAAACGACCTGCAGACGTTCTACGTCGCCCAGTCGACGCCCGACTTGGTGTTCCACGCCGATGACGTACGCGAGGTGTGGTTCCCGGCTCGTGACATCTTCGTCGACCCCGACGACACCATCGTCTCGCCTATCGGACTGGGGTCGGGCGCCATCTATACGGTCGACTCCGTGGTCGATCCGGTCACGGCGGCCCAGCTGGATGCGGCCAACAATACCGACCCCACCGCCGGCCTCGGAAACAAGGCGTCGAAGGACTACACCGAGCTCCCCTACGCCTACCCACGTGCCTATGCGTTGGCACAGTCGGTCATCGCCGCCGACAAGGCCACCACCACCTACGAGAAAGTGCTCGCCTTCATCGGCTGGATGGCCAAGCACGTCAAGTACTCCACCGACATCCCTCCGCTGCCGCCTGGAGCCGACACCGTCAACACGTTTCTCTTCCAGCAGCGCGTGGGCTTTTGCGAACAGATCTCCACTGCGCTTGCTGTCATGCTCCGCACCGAGGGCATCGCCACTCGCGAGGCTGTTGGGTACGTCCCCGGGTCATACAACCCCATCACCGATCTGTGGGAGGTCCAAGCCGCGTGACGCGCACGCCTGGGTGCAGGTGTGGTTCCCCGGTTACGGCTGGCAGAGTTTCGATCCCACCGCTGTCGTGCCGCTCGCCAATCCGGCTCCCGGTTCTACCCTGGTGCACGACGCCACCGATGCCCTTCGTCACGTCCCCGCCCTCCCGGTCGGCATCCCGCTCGCCGTTGGTGCCGGTATCTGGGTGCTCATGGTGTGGCGCCGGCGCCGCCCGGCCAACTGGATGGAGCTCGTAGCCAGACGCATCGAGCAAAAAGGGGCCCACGCGGGGCGGCGCCGAGGAACCGGTGAGACATTGGCCGAGTACGCGGCCGCCCTCGATGATCTGTCCGCCGACCGTTCCGGTTCATGGCGGGCGCTCGCCTGGATGGTGGAGGCCGCCGCCTACGGCGATCCCAACTCCGGCCTCGACCAGCGTCGCCAGGAAGCGCTGGCCATGTCACGCTCGCTGCGACTGCCTCGCCGGCGGGCTCGGGGCCAACCCGGCGCGCCGCGAAACGGTGACGCACCCGGCGACGACGGGGACGGCTCCGGCACTGCGGGCCCCGGCAACGAAGTCAGGGTTGGTGGGCCAGGGCTTCGTCGAAGCTCGCCCCCGCCTCGAGAAGGGCCCGATACCCCATCAGTTGGCGCGGACGGCTGAAGCCGAGCGCCGCGCTCAGGCGGCCTTGTTGTCCGTAGAGCGCCACGAAGCGGCCTTCGTCCACCGAACCGTCGACCACGACCACCTCGGCATCGGGCGAGGGGTAGCCGATCATCTGGATCTTCACCTCGTACTGGTCGGACCAGAAGTACGGCACCGGCGCGTACTCCTGGGCGTCACTTCGTCCCGCCACCAGATTCTGGGCAGCCACCACACCTTGTTCCGCCGCGTTTGTCCAGTGCTCGATGCGAACATGCGCCTGTTGGCGCGAGGAAAACCAACGCGCCACGTCGCCGGCCACCACGATGTCGTCGGTGGCATGCAAGGTGGCGTCGACCATCACCCCGTCATCGAGCTCGAGCCCCGAACCATCCAACCAGTCGGTGGCCGGTTGGACCCCGACTCCGACCACCACGATGTCGCCGTTGAGTACCGAGCCGTCGGAGAGCTCGAGCCCGACCACCCGGGTGGTGCCCCCCGGGCCGCTCACCGACGTGCCCGCCACGTGGTCTTCGGTCACGAGCCCGACCACTCCCGTGCTGAGGCGCAAGTCGACGCCATGGCGCGTATGGAGCGCGCCACAGGCGGCGCCCATCTCCTCGCCCAGAGCGCGCCCGAGAGGAACGGCCAGAGCCTCGATCACCGTGACGTCCACGGCTCGCTGGTGACACGTCGCCGCCACCTCGGCCCCGATGAACCCGGCGCCCACCACGATCAGCTTCGTCGCCTCGAGGGCGGTGGCACTGGCGATGGCCATGGCGTCGTCCAGGGTGCGCAAGGTGTGCACGCCGACCACACCCTCGGCTCCGGACAGGGTGCGGGGACGAGAGCCGGTGGCAATCACCAAGCCGTCATAGGTGATGGAGTCTTCGCCACCTTCGTCACCGTTGAGGTGAACGACGTGACCCTCGACATCGAGCCGGGTAGCCGTCGTTCCCAGGCGAAGGTCGAGCCCGAGCGCGTCGAGCTTGTCGTCGTCTCGCAGCCGCACGCGATCAAGACCCCACGTTCCGGCCAGGAACTGTTTGGAGAGTGGGGGCCGGTCGTAGGGCAAATGGCGCTCGGCGCCTACCAGGACGATCTGTCCCCGGTGACCATCGGTCCGAAGGGTCTCGGCGGCGCGCAGTCCGGCCAAGGAGGCGCCGACGACGACGACGGTCGCATCACGGTGTAAGGCCAACCGTCAGGTTCCGAACATGGTCATCCACTGCTCGGGCGTGCGCAGTCGGAAGACGTAGTTACGCGCCCGGGTGTCACCCAGGCTGGCCGAGGGCTCCGGCGAATACAGGTGGCCCGGATACAGCACAGTGTCGTCGTCGAAGCGGGCCAAGCGGGTGGTGAGCGACTCGTACATTTGCTCGGGATCACCGCCGGGGAGGTCAGTGCGTCCACACCCGTCGAGGAACAAGGTGTCGCCGGAGACGAGGCGGTCGCGCACCCAGAAGCACTGGCTGCCCGGCGTGTGCCCCGGGGTGTGAATGAGCTCGACGTCGACGGCACCCACCGTCACCACATCGCCGCTGTCGTGGAGGGTGAGGTCGGACTCCCCCACGCCGGTGGCCCGAACCACCCACGGCGCCTCGGCCCGCTGCACGTGCACGGGCACCTGTTCGGATTCGAGCAAGTCGGTGACACCCTCGAGGCGATAGCCCATCAGATCACCGCCCACGTGATCGGGGTGATAGTGGGTGGCGAGGACACCGGCCACGTGCATGGCGTCGGCGCTGAGAATATCGACGAGCTCGGACACGTCGTAGGCGGGATCGACAACCAATGCCTCACCGCTGCGCCGATCGCCGATGAGGTACGTGAAGTTGACCATCTGCTGGGCGATGGGATCGTCGGCCGCGAAGTCACGTCCGGAGAGAAGCTGGCGGAAATAGAGCTGGTCGTCATCCATGCCGAGGGTGAGGTTACCCGGTGCCAGACGGCGTCAATCACCGTTGGACGAGTTCGGCGCCGTTAACGATAGACGCGCCGGCTGAACAGGGCATGAGGCCCGCCCACCCTGTCCAAGAACACCATCCCGTCGAGGTGGTCGAGCTCGTGCAGCACGGCCCTCGCCTCGAACGCGTCGACGTCGAGCACGCGTCGTTGCCCGTCGATGTCAAGTCCGGCCACGGTGAGGCGCGTGGCGCGGGCCACATCGCCGGTCAGATCGGGCACGCTCATACAACCCTCGCGCGCCAGCTCGGGCAACTCCGCGTGCAACACCTCAGGGTCGAACAACACCACCGTCCCGTGACACGAACGTGCTTTGCGATGGCCGGTGACGTCGATGACAAAAGCACGCCGACCCACGCCGATTTGCGGCGCGGCCAGGCCGACACACGCCGGCGACACGTGCATGGTGTCCACCAGGTCCTCGGCTAACTGTCGAGCGGCCGCGTCGATCTGTCCCACCGCCTCGGAGGGCGTGGTCAGCACCGGATGCGGCAGCCTCAGGACTTCTCGAACCGCCAATGCCGCTTGCTCGTCTCGCAGTGGCGCTGTTGAGATACGGGCGTCCTCACAGAATGTCCGCCGGGTCCGGGAGCACCGTACAGTGCACTCCGAGTTCAGCACCCACCTGGCGGATCGTCTCGGCGGCAACCTCCCCGGCGCGTCCGGCCGGCATCACGACGCGCAGTGTCATCACGTACACGGGCGCGTCGGGCTCACCCACGAGATGGGTGGCCAGGTCGACCACGTTGCCGCCGCCGTCGGCCAGGGCGCTGGTAATGCCGTGCACGATCCCGGTGTGATCGGCCCCGTGAACTGCCACCGTCCACGGCTCGCCCGACGAGTCCGCCGTGCCGTCGGCCGGCGCGCTCGGGACCCTTGTATCGGTCAGGGATCGCACCGCCACCACGAGATCCAGCTCGCGGGCCACCGGGGCCAGGGCCGAGTCCAAGGCTTCGACAGTGACCGCATCCGGCGCGGCAATCACCAGGAGGACGGCGAAATGACCCTGGAGGATCGACATCGTCGAGTCTTCCAGGTTGCACTGAAGGTCCACGAGGACCGCACTGAGCGCGGCAGCGATTCCAGGGCGGTCGACGCCGAGAGCGCTCAGCGAGAATCGGGGCATGGTGATCATCTTGCCCCATGGGTGGGCTCCAACTGTGGCGCGTCGTGGTCGCCCTAGAATTCGTCGAGCACCCGGGGCCGGGTCGGATCGGTGGGGAGGGCGCTGATGGACAGGTTCACTGTGGCGGGCATGTTGCGTGCCAACGTTGCCGACTACGGGGCCAAGGCCATGTTCCGTTACCAGGGATCGACCACCACGTGGTCCGAGCACTTCGCTCGAGCCTGCGCCGTCTCTCAGGCCTTGGAGGCCGAAGGCGTCGGTCCAGGACAGCGCGTCGCCTTTCTCGATCGCAACGGGCTCGCCTACTTCGAAGTCCTCTTCGGTGGGGCGCTCCTGGGCGCGGTGAACGTAGCGGTCAACTGGCGACTGGCTCCCGCCGAGATGGCGGCGGTCATCGATGATTCCCGAGCCACGGTCCTCGTCGTCGATGCCGAGTTCGCGCCGTGTCTGGCCGCCATGGAAAGTGGACTTCCGACCGTACGGCGCATCGTCGTCATCGGTGACCCGGCCGCCGACGCAGACAGCGGAGGAGCATCGGACCGGACACGTCGAGTCGGTTACGAGGACTGGCTCGCCGACCGTTCGGTGCTCGATCCCGGTTATCAGCCCGCGTCCGACGATGTGTCGTTGCAGCTCTACACCTCGGGTACCACCGGCCTTCCCAAAGGTGTCATGTTGTCGAACGCCAATCTCTCCTTCGCCATTGGACAGGCCGCTCTCACTTGCTTCGACATCGACGAGTCGGCCGTCAGCCTGGTCGCCATGCCGTGCTTCCACATCGGGGGCTCGGGTTGGGCGCTGGTAGGCATGTCACGCGGCGGGGTCTCGGTGATCCTTCGGGAGATGGATCCCGTCGAGTTGGTCCGACTGATCGAATGCGAGGGCGTCACCACCACTTTTGTGGTCCCCGCCGTGCTGATGTCGATGCTCGCCTGTCCCGCTACCGCCGAAGCCGACCTGTCCAGCCTGGACACCATCTTCTATGGAGCATCGCCGATTTCCGAAGACGTCCTGGTGCGGTGCCTCACAACCATTGGGTGCCAATTCTCCCAGGTCTACGGCATGACCGAGACCACCGGCGCCATCATCCGTCTAGCGTATGAGGACCACGATCCCGACGGCCCACGTCGGCATCTGCTGCGCGCCGCCGGTAAAGCTATCCCGGGCATCGAGCTACGCGTCATCGATCCCGAAACCCAACACGACGTCGACAGCGGCACCGTGGGCGAGCTGGTGACACGGTCACCGATGAACATGCTCGGCTACTGGGCAAAGCCCGACGAAACGGCCGTCACCATGCTTCCCGGCGGGTGGCTGCGCACCGGCGACGCTGCTTACTTCGACGACGACGGCTACGTCTACCTACATGACCGCATCAAGGACATGGTGGTCACCGGTGGTGAGAACATTTATCCGGCCGAGGTTGAGAATGTGCTCCTTGCTCATCATGCCATCATCGATGCGGCTGTCATCGGGGTACCCGACGACAGGTGGGGCGAGACGGTCAAGGCGGTCGTAGTGATCAATCCTGACGCTGCTGCTGTCGACCATGACGCCACCGCCGCCGAGATCATGGCGTTCTGTCGAGACCGGTTGGCCCACTACAAGTGCCCCTCGTCGGTCGACTTCATCGACGCCTTACCCCGGAACCCGTCGGGCAAGATCCTCAAACGCGAGCTACGCGAGCCGTATTGGCGCGGTCATGAACGTCGGGTGCACTGACCACTCCCCAACCCGGATCAGAACAGCGGCTGATCGTTTTCAGCCGGTTCCTCGACGAGGTCCCCGCTGGCCTTAGGTGCACCTGAAATTGCTTCGTCTTCTGATCTGTCGGAGCGTGCCCCGCCCTGGGTGATCCGCTCGAGCTTGGGCACGAGCTCGTCGACCTGGGCCCGAGTGTGGTGGATACGCCGGTCGAGTTCGTCGACGATGGCCGTGGCTCGCTCGAGGCGCGCCACGAGCAAATCGATATCGACGTCGCGTTGTTCGAAGAACCCGACGATGACGTCGAGTTCGCGACTGGCCTGTGCGTAAGTGAGCTCAGCCACCGGCACGAGCGCCTCTGCGTCGGTACTGCCTGTGAGGTTGTTGGACACGTCCTCACGCCTCCTTGATGTCGGGTGTCTTATCGGATGTGGACTCGGAGTCGCCTGGCGCGCCGCCCGACGTCGATATGGCGCTCGTGACGCCGTCTCCCACCACCGATTGCACGGAGCCGTCCGAGAACCGGGTGGAGATCACCTCGCCCGGCCGCAGGGCGGCGGCGGCGCGCACGATACGCCCATCGTGGCCCACGGTGATGGTGTAGCCCCGTTCGAGCTGGCGGTTGACGTCATATGCGTCGAGCAGGCGACGCCACGACAGCACCCGCTCGGCGTCACGATCGACGGCGGCGCGCGCACAACCTCCGATACGGATCGATCGGCGCTCCAAGGCCGATGACGCGTCGATCATGCGGTCCGAGGACTGCGTTGTGATCGTGGTCGCTCGTTGGCGCAGGTGCTCGGCGTGGTGCTGAAGCTGACGAAAGGTGGCGGCCACGAGACGAGAGCGAGCTGCGCTGTCGAGATGCTGGGCGCGCTCTACGGCGTTAACAGCCAGACGCGCCGCCGCGTCGGCGCTGTCCGCCGCCGACCGCCACCAAGCACCAACCTGGCGCACCAGTTCCTGACCACATTCGGTCGGCGTAATGAATGATCTGTTGGCGGTGATGTCCGCCACCGACTGGTCACCGGTGTGTCCGATGCCAGTCCACACCGGTACCGGGGCCGTGGCGATGGCGCGGGCGATGGGCTCGGCATCAAAGGCACTGAGGTCGCCGCGCGAACCCCCGCCCCGCACGACCACCACCACGTCACAACCCGCTCCGGACGCGGCCCGAATGGCGGCGGCCACTGATTCCGCCGCTCCCGATCCCTGCACTTGGGCCGCGGCCAGCACCACGACGAAGGCAAGACCCGAGGACGACAGCTGACCGACGAAGTCGCGGTGACCTTCGGTTCCCGGGCTCGCCACCAAAGCGACGCGCAGGGGTACCTCGGTCACGACCAATGCGTGGTTGCGCCGGAGCAAACCTTCTGTTTCGAGCTTGGCCAGCAAAGCGGCACGCTGGGCGGCCCGTCGGCCCAGCAAGGCCGTGATGTCGACCTCGACCAGAAGAAAGTTGACCTCGGCCTTGGCCGGGTAGAAATCGACGGCCCCGCGCAGCACCACCACCATGCCCACCTCGAGGGTCACCCCTTGGCGCGCCAAGGAAGCCTTGAGCGGATTCCACGTTCGGCCCCAGCACCTGACCTTCAACACGGGCGGGCGATCTCGAGGACCATCAGGGTCAACCAGATCGATATAACAGTGGCCGGTGCGATCAGAGATGGCTTGGATCTCGCCTCGGACCCAGAGGGCCTGGTTCCTGGGAAATGCGCTGACCAGAGCACCGTGCACCTTTCGGTACAGCGCGGCAATGGAGAGGGCGTCAGTGCGCTCGAGAGGAAGCAGTTGCGCGCCCGCCGATTCGGCCACGAACGACACCCTATCGACAGGGTGCTCGGACCTGACAGACTGACCCCGACGGTGAGCCGGCCGGGTGGCCGCGGCACGGGTCCGTCTTCGGACGGGGACCGTGTCGAGGAAGGTCGGGGCTCCATAGGGCAGGGTGCTGGCTAACGGCCAGTCGGGGCGACCCGAAGGAAAGTGCAACAGAGAGCAGACCGCCGATGACGGGCCTCGGCCCGAACAGGTAAGGGTGAAACGGTGCGGTAAGAGCGCACCAGCGGCCGGGGTGACTCGGCCGGCTAGGTAAACCCCACCCGGAGCAAGGCTGAGCGTGGGACATGGGCGGCCCGTCCGCCACCGTAAGGGTGGCAGTCTCCAGGTAAGCCGCATAGATGGATGGTCACCCCGCCCCCTTGGGGCGGACAGAACCCCGCCTACAGGCCGGCTCACCGTCATTGGGCCAGCGCCGCGAATTCCGCTGCGGGTTGTCTCGGATGCACGGTGACAAGCAACTCGACTTCCCGCTCGGCCCGTGTACGTACACAACCCCAGCGGGATCCCCGAATATGCGTGGGCTCGGCCCCTCGACCGGCGCATCCTCCGTGGCGCCGCACCCGGCGGTGGAAACGTCTTCCCAGCTCGTCATGCCGCCCATATGGAGCCACCTCGGTTCTCAGCGAGATCCCAGCTAAATATGGCTGTTACGTGTCATGCAACCTCCGAGATCCTCTTAAGGGCGGCATCCAGATTGTCGAGATTCGGGGGATGAAGTTGCCGTCGATACCAACGGACATGGAAGCGGTGAGCCCGAGCGCGTCGTTTTTCCATGGAGAAGAAGGTTTCACGTTGATCGAGCTGATGGTAGTCCTGTTGATTATCGCCATTTTGCTTGCCATAGCGATCCCGACGTTTCTCGGCGTGACGAACTCGGCCAACGACCGCGCCGCGCAGTCGAACCTGACCAATGCATTAACCGAAATCAAAGCGATGTACCAGGGCGGCCAGACATACAATTCCGGGACGCTGCCGGCTGCTTCGCTCACGTCGTCAGCACCCGAGTTCTCGTGGAACCAAGGAACCTCGGGCTGCACCTTGACCTCGTCGACGATGTGTCTGAGCGAGTACCCCGTCGACGTGGTTACCGCCAACGACGGCTACGGCGTCATCTTGGCCGATCGGAGCAAGACCGGAACGTGCTGGTACGTGGTGGATCTCGAGCAGCCCCCATCTTCCACCGCATTTACCGACACAACGGGGTCGACCCAGTTCCTGGCCGGGACGACCGCCGCGTCGTCTGCACCCCAGACCCAGCAGGTCGCCGGGCTGGCATTGACGACGGCCGGCGTGTACTACTCCAAGAAGACGACGGCGACTTGTAGCGCGAGCACACCGGTGACCATCGCCTCGCAGTCGTGGAAGTGGGGAGCCTCCTACTCGGCTGCCCCGGCCAACTAAACAAAGCCATGTCCCGTAATGTCAAAGCTTGGGGGGAAGGCTCTCGAGATGAGCACTCTCGACACTCGGCTTGTCCCCGGGATGAGTGACCTCCTGGTTCGACCAGCGCAAGTCGGCGCTCCGCCTGCCACGCCAAGTCAGCTCGAAGGTGACGAACTCGCCTCGGACCTGACCCATCCGCTATCAATCAGCGATGCGAATACTGTGCGGGTCGCCATTCGGCCGGGCCACCCGAATCCGGGGCACCCGACCGCCGGGTGGCGGTCAGCAGAAGGCGTCAACTCGTTGTGGTTGCGCATACCCGGAATCGATTGCCATCTGGATCGACAAGGTGAACTTCACGACCCCACGGCTTGACCAAGACATCGACTCCGAATTCTCGGGCAACCGCGTCGATGTCATCGATCCGCAGGTGTACGAGAGTGTTGGGTGTTGCGTCGCCGGAGTGTTCCGAGAGGAACAGACGGGCTTCACCGCTTCGGGAGACAGAAGTGAACAGAGGTAGGCCAGGTTCGAAGACGTGTTCCCAATCTTGCTCGTAGCCAAGGCGCCCATACCAAGTCACGGCACTGGCAACATCTGAAACCCTCAGTACTGGTATCGCTTCTTCCACACAAACATCTTTACCTCTGTGGCCCGTGAGTCTCAATCAATCGTTCCACTTGCAAGTGTCCCAGTACGCCGGGAAGGTGATCGACTCGGTACATGAAGGCCTGGTAGTGCCCAACTCTTTGTGCGTCACGGCAACGTTTGGCAATATTCTCGGACATGGCACACCAAATGACTGGCGACGAACTTGACCGATTCCTAGGAGCAGGCACCCGTACCGGGAAGCTGGCCACCATGCGAGTTGACGGAAGCCCACACGTCGCTCCTATCTGGTTCATTCTCGATGGCGACGACTTGATCTTCATGACTGGAGCAAGCACAGTCAAGGGCAAAGCGATGCTGCGAGATCCTCGGGTTGCGCTGTCGGTGGACGACGAGCAGCCTCCCTACGCCTTCGCAATCATCGAAGGTACTGTCTCGATCTCCAGGGATCTGAACGCGATGCTCCCGGCGTCGGTCGCCATTGCTCGTCGGTACATGGGCGACGAACTGGCCGAGGAGTACGGGAGACGCAACGCCGTTGAGGGGGAGTTACTTCTGCGTCTACACCGTGTCAAAGTCACCGCAGTGGCAGATATTGCGGATTAGACGACGTCGGATGACGGTTCTCGGATGGTCTGGCGGGAGCAGCCAACGGCGATGAACGCACCTGTCCCTGATCGCCGGTTCGGTGGTCGTCACCGAGGCCCGATGGCGATCGGTGCTGCCTCTGGCAAGCGGTGCAAGACCCATGGCGTGACCGCTCGCAAGTTCCGAGTACCGGATGCCCTGGCCCGGTCGACTCCGGACCAGGACGCCGCTCGCAAGCGGCACTACTCGGATGGTCAGGAGAAGCCGTACCATTAAAAGTCCATGAGGGGAGTAAAGGCGTCTGGCCAAGAGCGGTTGATACCCAGCAGGTCATCGGACACGCGGAGACGGATCAAAGGATCGACCCCGGCCGCCCAGGCAAACATCAAGCTTGCTACCCCCATTGTTGCTGCAGCGGCCATCGTGCCTGGAGTCGTTGCCCTTGGGGTCTGTATTTACCAACTTTCGCTTCCCAACGTGCTATTTGGGTTTCAGTATTCGACGGGCAACGGATATGACGACGGCGTGTACCTTGGCGCGGCACTTCGTCTTGTGAACGGTGTGCTTCCGTACCGGGACTTTGTGCTGCTGCACCCTCCCGGCGTCACTTTGCTCATGACCCCACTTGCCGTCCTCGGCCACATCTTTGGTACACGGGACGCAATGGCACTCGCCCGCCTGGTTACCGCTCTCGTGACCGCGGCAAGCGTCGCTTTGGCGGCCGTTGCAGTTCGCCATTGGGGCATCGGAGCCATGGTGATCGCAGGGACAACGCTGGCGTGCTACCCATTGGCTGTCGCAGCTGATCACACTCTTCTGCTCGAACCGTATCTCGTGTGCTTCTGCCTCATCGGCATGATCGCCATGTTCACCGGTGGTGAGATTGCCTCCTCTCATCGTTTGGTTGTCGCCGGTATCGCCTTTGGTTTTGCCGGTGCGATCAAAGTCTGGGCGATTGTTCCCATACTCGTGGCCCTCGCCGTCTGCCTGCCTCGATGGAAGGCCGTTCGGGCACTTGCTCTAGGCACGATCTGCGGATTCGTGCTGCCCTGTTTGCCGTTCGCCGTTTTGGCCCCACACGCCTTCTTCCACGACGTATTTGTCGTGCAGTTGGCTCAGGCGGCTCCCGGAACGGCAGGAGCCCCAATCAGCCTGCGCCTCCTTCAGTTGACGGGCTTCTGGGGGATCTCGTTTCTCCACTTAAAAACAGCCTTGGCCCTCTGCGTCTCCGTGGCTCTCGTGATTTTTGTGGCCCTCGTCTATGGATGGACACCCCGTTCGAATACCCGAGCAGACTGGTTTCTGTTGGGCTCCGCGAGCGGCGCTACGACGGTAATGTTCCTTCCACATGACTTTTTCGATCATTACGCGTACTTCCCTGCTGCCTTTGTAGCCATGCTGGTCGGAAGTTGCTTCTCTCGAGCCGTGAGAGCGTGTGGAACCCGGGACCCACGATTCATTGGTCACCTGGGTGCCCTTGTTATCCCACTGGTCGTCTCACTTCTGGCGATGGCGGTGCTAGTGCCTGAGCAACTCAGTTTTGCCCGGAGCTATCTTTCGAGCCCGATAAATCCCGGTCCCACTGTGAGTAAATTCATACCGCTCGGTGCATGCGTCGTTTCTAACGTGGTGAGCGTTACGATCATTGGGAATCGCTTCGATCCTGCGGGGAAGGGCTGCCCGGCAGTCGTAGACCCGTTCGGCGTAGAGGTGGCGACTCTCCCGACTCATCGTCCACGAAACCCTGCGTCGTATCTTGAGCCTTTCGTGGCCACGTGGGGGCAATGGCTGAACCGAGCGGACGATGTCGTGCTGATATCGGGAGGCGAAAGCTCCATCCCGTGGACACCGGAGCTGGCGGCGTGGTTCAATCGCAACTTTCGATTGCTGCACTCGCTGTCTAATACATTCGTCTTCGAACACATCGGCCATGGACCTCCGCCGAGCGGGTGATGGCCCGACAATGCCGGTTCTGTGCACCCTGGCAGGGCGAGCCCGACCCCCTGACGCCCCGATCGCAATCACCCTTACCGGCGCGGGTCGACGTCCGATCTGCCACTGCCGAGAAAGCCAGAAGCTACGACTCGCATCCGATCTGGCCCACGACGCTATCGCTCAGCGACGCGAATACTGTGCGGATCGCCCTCCCGCCAGTTATCCGAATCCGGTGTAACCCGTCGGACGCCGTGGACGACACCGGCAGCGCATAGCCCCGAAAAGAGCGCGCCCTTGCTGCGTCGCAAAGAGGCGCTTCTTAACCCGTCGCCGCTCGGCACCACGTTGCGCCGCCGCGCCACAGGCATGAGCCTCGTCGTCCACCGACGGCAACGCCTGCCTGACTCTGACGGTGCAGAGCCATTCCCCCGGGTACCTCTGACTCACACCGACACCGTGGAGGACCCGAGGCAGGCGAGTCAGCGCACCCTGGCCGGGGCGCGCTGGCGGCCGCGGCTGCTTATGGGTGCCCGAGCCGTGTTGTCGGCCGGGCTCTTCTTGTCGGCCGCGCTCTTCACGCCTTGATCTGCTGAGCGCAGGTTCCGGGGCATGGCGAGCCATCCGAGAACACAGAGCTGTGCCAATAGCAACAGCCACTGCGACCATCGGGCTCCCACCGGGGCATGCAGCCAGTAGGTCAACCAGAGCGAACCAACACACGCGCACGCAAGTCGCCACCAAGGCGCTCGTGACACGCGTCGAGGACGGGTAAGGCCAGAGCCGGCGCCAGAAAGTACGCAGCCAGCTCGGGTTCGAACGCTCGGAGGGCGAAGAGCAGTGCCAACATCCATACGACGAGATTGGCCGCCGCTCGGCGGTCTTTGGGAAAGGCACGCCACAGCACGACCGCGGCTGGAATGGCGGCCAGGGCGATGAGGCCACGCACGACCGATGCCACCCCCGGGTCCAGATTCCAGATCGGCGTGATGTTCCCCGAGATGTCGAAGACCTTTTGGTGAAGCAGCTGAGACACTGTCGCCGTCGGTGCGCTGATCAAGGGGACGAGCATGACGCCCAGAGGGACGAGAACCATCGGGACGACCGCGCCCAGCCATTGCCGACGTTTGAGGAGCACCAATGCAATGGGCACCGCAAAAAACGCCAGGAACTGGAAAGCCAGTGCGGTGCCGAGCCACCACCCGCAGGCGCGACGTCGTCCCTCAAGTGCGGCGACGAGCCCGTAGAGCATGGCGCCCAACGCCACCAAGTCCTCCGGATGCCCATCCAAGGCGGGCGTGGGCAGAATGGCCGCCATGGTGCCGAGCACGATCACTCGCCGACGCAGGTCGGTGACCCCCATGTAGGAGAGCAATCGGTCACCGGCGCATATGGGAAGCGCCATCAAGCTCAGATAGAGCGGTGTGGCGATCAAGAACGCCTTCGGATAGATGACCAAGCCTTGGAGCGGGAAGGGAAGGTGGAAGGCGATCCGAGCAATCGGTGCGATGAGTACTTCGATGGCGGGAGCAGTCTCGAGAGCCCGATCGAGCATGTAGATGTGACCGTATCCTCCGCCGAAGGTGATGCTGGCCGCGCTCGCCCACGTCTCCCAGAAGTCGCCGAAGGTCGTGTTTAGCCAAGAACCGGTTCCGTGCAGGACTGCGGCATCGGTCATGGCAAATGCCATGGCGCCGACCACCCCCACCAGTGAGACGCCAAGGGCGAGCTTGCGGCGTCCGAATGCCTGGGTTACCTCCCTGAAGGGCCCCCGCCAGGTCCCTCTCCGGCGGGCGCAATCGACAATACCGAAGATGGCGGCCGCCAAAATGCCGAGCCAGACGAGGACGAGCCCGAGATCAAGCCCGTTCGACGAGACCGGGACACCAGCTGCCGGCAGAAACTCGTATTGCAGGTAAGCGACGCTGGTGGCGGTTCCCGAGGCTATCGGCTTCGAAGTCGGCGAGGTTATCTCGATCAAAGCGGCGACGTCTGCCCGAGTGAAGGCGACGATGGTTGCACTGGCCGGCGCGCCACTGGCCGGCGCGACCCTCGAAAAACCGCACTGTCCGTACAGCGCTGTCGGTATCCCCGGCACCGACACTGGCTCGCTGACCGCAACACCGCCAGATGAAAGGCACAGACCCCCCGCGTCTTGCGCAGGGCTCTGTAGATGGACCTTCTTCAGAGATGGCGATGACACCAACACGATGAATAGACGGTAGCCATGGAAGGCCCCGTCCCATCTTGCCGCGGCGACGTTGACGAGGGTCCCATTGGCCACACGGCTAAGGCTCTGCTTCAACTCATGGGTATATGCCTCGACGGAGGTGTCGGGCAAAGCTTCCCAGCCTTGGCCGGGGTTGGTTATGTAGCGAACCAGCAGCGGATCGCCGGCCGCCACCCGACCGCAGTCGGGAGGGCATGGCCCCCCCAGCCCGGGTGTCGCCTTCGTGGCCGGCGACGCCTCCGCAGGGGCGGACATCGCCAGCTCGGCGACGGTCAGCGCGATCAGGACCGAGAATGTGGCGACAGCGAGCAAGCGCCAGCAGGGCTCAGATCTGAGAGAGAGCGGGCGCGTTGTCATCGTGCACTACCACCGCCATTGGTCATGCGCTCCCCCGTATTCCGGTCCGATAATAGAGGGCAGAGTCGTTATAGCTTGCTCGAACAAGGGCCAAACGGTGCGTGTCGCCAGACTGCGGGTCGAAAAGTCGGCCTCGCCCGTGTGCTGGCATATGCACAGTATCGCCGCCGGATCCGAGGTGGGCTTGCTGCTGGTTCTTTTGGGCTGGCAACCCAAGCGGTATCACCCGGTCCAGGGTGGGCGACGCTCCGTCTGCCAGAGCTGAGTCAGTCTGAAGCGACGGGCTCATCGCCGACCTGACACATCCGCTATCGCTCAGCGACGCGAATACGACACAATGCCCAGCAGTGGAGACTTTGCTCGGCCATCCGGAGAACGTGGCGCGTACCCGTCCGAGCGAAGCCACGTGGTCAGCCCTTGAGTACGCGTGTCATGTTCGAGACGTCTACCGCATCGGGCACTACCGCATATCCCTCATGCTCGACGAGGACGACCCGCAGTTCGCCAACTGGGATCAGGACGAAACCGCAACGAACGATGGTTACGTCACGCAGGACCCCCACCAAGTCGTCGATGAGCTCAACTCGGCTGCTGGTCAGTTGGCTGACATCCTGGACGAAGTCCCTGGTGCTCAGTGGCAACGACCGGGATCCCGTAGCGACGGCGCCGGTTCACGGTTGGCTCATTCGCTCGGTACATCACGCATGATCCCGTCCACCATGTCTAGACGTGGAAAAGGGATTCGACGAACTCGGCGTCGACGCGGGTCGATAGCGGGCGCGTCACCCGGAGGGCCAGCTCACCTTTCGAGCGTCCGCATCTGTTCCTCGTTGTGGTGGTCGCCGGCAGCGGGCGGCAGGTCGTTGAGCCGCCTGACCTGATCCACGCTCAGCTCGAGGTCTCCAGCCGCCGTATTCTCCTCAACGCGCGCCACGCGCTTGGTCCCCGGAATCGGAGCCAGATCGTCGCCTTGAGCCAAAATCCATGCCAGGGCCACTTGCGCGGGCGTGGCGCCGACTTCGGTGGCCACAGCGGCGACTTCATCGGCGATGCGAAGGTTGCGCTGAAAGTTGTCGCCTGTGAAACGAGGGTTGGTCTTGCGCCAGTCAGCATCGGCGAGCTCGTCAAGTGAGCGGATGCTCCCAGTCAGAAAGCCATGGCCAAGTGGTGAGTAGGGCACGAAGCCGATGCCCAACTCCCGCAGAACGGGAAAGACTTCTTGTTCCGGGTCACGTGTCCACAGCGAGTACTCCGACTGCAGTGCACTGATCGGGTGCACGGCGTGCGCACGCCGGATCGTCCCGATCCACGCTTCGGACAACCCGATGTGACGGACCTTGCCCTCGGACACGAGCTCGGCGAGCGTGCCAATGGTGTCTTCGATCGGCGTTTGGCGGTCGATCCGATGTTGGTAGTAAAGGTCGATGTAATCGGTGTCAAGGCGCCGCAACGATCCCTCGATGGCAATACAAACGTTGGCCGGCGTGCTGTCGGGTCCCCGACGACCCGTGTTCGACAGGAATCCAAACTTCGTGGCCAAGACGACCTCGTGGCGGCGACCTTTGATGGCCCTACCGACGAGCTCCTCATTTGTATGAGGTCCGTAGGCTTCAGCGGTATCGATGAGTGTGACGCCCAATTCAAGGGCTCGCAGGATGGTGCGAATCGACTCAGCATCGTCGGAGCCGGCACCCGTGTATGCCGACGACATACCCATCGTCCCGAGCCCGATCCGGCCGACATCGAGAGTTCCTAGGTTCACGCGCTTCACGGTCGTGGCTCCTTGTCTCGATTGTCGGTGTGAGGTGATGCTGGCGACTGCAGCCTGCCAGTCCGGACGACGCCATACACGACACCCGACAATGCCTGATCCACTCGAGGGCGTCCCGTTGGACCCGGCGTTCACACATCCCCGCCGCCCGAGCGCGACGATTTAAGCCAAAGATGCTCGCGGTGGGGCAGGGACAGACGCGTTCCGCAGGTGATACTTGGGCCCGGCCGAACGCAGTCCCAAGTCGGGCAGGCGGGATCCTTGCTTACGAGTCTTTGGCCGAGTGATGCGCGTCCCCATTGTCGTGGACAACGTCAAGGACGCGTTCGAGCCAGGAAGCGATCTCCCTCTGCACGAACCTCGGGTCTGTCGCCTGACCCCGACGCCGCCACAGGAGCCCCCGGCCGGCCAGGACTCCGGCAAAGGTCAGGATCAAAACGACATCGATGGCAACGTACACGTACTCAATGTCGGCAGAAGTTGGCCTCGACTTGAAGCGGATGACCGTCCGTCGTAAAAACCAGCACCCTTCGTGACATCCCGGCGCGCCAAGATCTTGGCTGCCCGCACGCGTCGTGACATGTTGCCCGGAAGTGCAAAAAACCCAACCCCGTTTGGCCCACGAGCCGTTCGTGGGTCATTGCCGTGCGTACGAAGCTCCAGCACAAATACTCTCCTCCACCAAATGTGGGATGTGGTTTCGTCATTATTGACGGTTGCTCAAACACCGGCGCGCGGCGTAAACCGGGTTTTTACCGTAATCATTCAAAGCCGGGAGGCATCGACATGTCAGCCTTCGCACATGTCGAGGGCATTGAATGGCACTCGGTCGTCCGCACCTCGGGGACCACACTGCACGATCTGAGTGACGGCATTTCATCTGCTTTGCAGTTTTTGAAGGATCGAGGCATCGATCCTCGAGACGTCGGATACGAGGCTCTCGGATTCGAGCCGACCATGACGTCACTCGGTCCGGGAATTGAAATTCGTATCCGGGATCACGCTCTAGAGGACGAGCATCTCTCCGTCGTCTTCGAAGGCACCGCCCTGGACCGGTCTTTTACCGTCCGTTACGGCGAGAGTCTTTTGAGCCACGCCGCCAGCATCGCCGTCCTTTCTCATGACGGAGGAGAGCTCCACTTCGGACGATCTGGAAACCTCGCTCCCCCACGTGGCGAGCCTTCGAGTTGGTCATATGTAGGACCGTTGGACAGTGACCTCAAGGGAGTGATTCTCGGTGTCGCCCACCCCGACTTGGCGTCGGCACGACTGCGCCGGGGAGCCGACGCCGACCCCGAGGAGCTGCCGGTGTTCGACCCCGGTTCGAGAGCCGGGTTTCGGTGTGTGGCGACACTGGTCGACGACCGCTGCGGCGAGATCGACCTTCTCGACGGCGCCAACAACGTCATCGCCCTCGGGCACATCCTTCGATAGCCAGGGCTAGGCGCTTACCGGTCTACCCCTTGATGGGCCGGATCCGCTCCCGGGCCGGGCCGCCGCCATCACGGTGGCGACCAGGCGCGATACCAAGGTGCGCTATCTGTGCCGGCATGATTCAAGCAAGCCCCTCAGGATGCCGATTCTTTTCGCATGTGCCGTGTCCACGCACCCACTGTGGTCCTTTCTGCCCGTCTGACGATGCCTGCCGATGGTGCGGCACGTGGTTGACTCATGGCCGAGTCACCTGAAGACCGGCTTCGCCGGCGTCTTATTCGCAAGTACCAAAACGAGGCGCTTGTCGAGCGCCTGCTCGAAACACCTGATGGGCGCCAAGCCGTGCTGAAGGCGCGCTCACGTTCGGTGGTGGTCAGGCGAGGGACCCCAACGCGCAAGCGTCGAGGAGAAGTCCCTCGAGGTGAGACTCCTTATGCCGTGCCAGCCCCGATCGCAGCGGCAACACCGCCACTGGTCGACGCCACAGTGGAGTCGACCCTCATCACATCCGAACGCGCCCCGCGTCGAGCTCGGCAAAAGGCCACCGTCAACGCACGCGGCCGCGGGGGTGGCGACAGTGCGTTGCAGGTCGTCAAGAAGCTTGCCTTTCCGGACCTGGGTTACATCACCCTGGGACACCGTGGCGCCCATGCCGCCAAAGGAAAGAAACGAGAAAAGGCGAACCCCGGCACGCCGGCGGGCGCTCCGGCGGTGCCGGTGGACGCCCCCGTGCAGGGTCTGGACCCGCATCGGGGCCTCCCTCCGGGTTGGTACAGGGATGCCGATGACGCCACCCGCGCCCGCTACTGGGACGGCATGACCCTTGGCAAGGACTCTCGTCCGGTTGCGGTGAACGGGTCCCGAACCTCGCTGGAGGCATACCAGGGCCTGGCCGTGGGCTGGTACCGAGACGAGGACAATCCGCGCCTGGCCCGCTATTGGGACGGCGTAACGCTCAGTGACGAGCGAGGCCTGGTCGCCGAATAGCTCACCGGAACGTGGCGCTGAAGATTTTGAACACGCCAGAGACCTTGCGGTGGTAGTACAACGTGTCAGCGTCAGAACTGAGAGAGGGCGCCTCGACGAAGCCCGTCGCCACCGCCACCCGTTTGACATCCCTGAACGGTTGGCCCAGGTTGGTGCGCTGGGCCCGGTAGATGGCCGGTGGCCCTTGCCCAATGGTGACTTGGGTAAAGAACAGCTGGAGACCTGAAGGCGAGATATCAGCGGCATAGGTGAGGCTGCCCGGCTTGTTCACGAACCTCAAGAGGCTTTGGCTCCTGGGGTTGATGACGAACCCATGGGCAGCGCGATCAAACATTGCGATCGAAGCGCTGGTTGGGCCCGTCCCTCCGGCCCCGAATTGTCCAACGGATACGAACAGCGTCTTGTCGTCGGCACTTACGTCGACATCGAATTCGACCACTCCCGGGGTACGTTCGGACACCCCGGGAACGAGATGCACGCCGGTTACGGATCCGGCCGTGAACGTACCGGCGTACACCGTGGATAGCGTCGAGGAGTAGCTCCTCGTCGAGATGAAGTACAGCTCGCCATCTTGGGCCAGCGCCGCCACGGCGGTCAGGCCCGTAGGAACGTTGACTCCGGCAATTTGCCCTCGAAAGGTAAACGCTCCGTCATCGTTGCGGGTCGCGTACAGCAGCACCGTGTGACTTGCCTGGTTTGAGTTGTTGAACAGCAAATACCGGCCGTCGGGCGAGATGTACGGCTCCATGGCGGCGCCGGAGTACCCCTGGATGTCGACGGGCCGTTGATGGACGAAGCCCGTATACGTGGGCGTCGGGGATGCCGTTGACGCCGTTGACGCCGTTGATGCCGTCGCACACGACCCCAACGTCAAGGTGATCAGGAGGGCCGTACAGATTCGGCGAGCAAGGGGAATTCGAGATGACCCGATCCCGTCACCGTAGTATTCAGACCGCTCCTCGAGGAGCGTTCGCCTTAGCGGCTGCCGACCGGAACCTTCGAGCCGTTATGGCTGGCCTCCACAACGTGGGGCTCGGGCACCCGGGCGGCGCCACCGGCACCACTCTCGACGTCCGCCGGGTTATGCGAGGTGGTCAGTGCCGTGGACGCATCGAGTGAAGTCGGCGCGCTGGGTTGCTCCGTCGACAGATCTTGCGCGTTGGCGCGGGCCACGTTGACCACGATTCCCCGCTTCTTCCAACCCGCGCTGTAGGCGAGGTGCATAAGGCCCGTGCAGATGGCCAGGGCGACGGCACCAGCAACCAGGACGATGCCGGTCTGCATGCCGATCCGTTGCCACTCGTGACCACCGACGGCCATGCCGAGGCCGAACACGACAATGGTGGCGGCGATCACGTACACGACGATCGTCGCCTTCGGCATGGGCGGCAGATCATTCGTTGATCTTGGTTTGGTCGTTTCTGCCATGGTCGGCTCCAACATCTCCTACCTCCGGCGTAGCCAGGTCTTCTCTTACCTGCATCGGCGGCGCTGAAAGTGCCCTTAAGGAATTCACGCTGAGCGCCATTTAGGAACACCGTGAGCACGTTCGCGCCCGTAATCGCCCGAAAAGGCAGCTCAACAGGGGCAAAAGCGCCCCCTGAGCGAGGCCGACATGAACTATCGGCCCTGGTCGCCCCGACTGCGAGAAATGATTGTGGCCGGCGAGATAGAGGCTTGCCACGTCGTAAGATTGACGCGGGGCGGACTTCGAGGCGGGGCACGACCCTTTCTGATTCTCGACAGGAGGCGAGATGCTGTCGACACGACGTGGCGCGCAGTCGATGGGGACGTTGGGTCTCGCCATCGGACTCGTGATCCTGGCTGTTTCCCCGGTTGGGGCGATGATCGACAGCCACGGTTCGGGCTCGGCTGTCGTCGCCTACGCGCACCTGGACTCCGCCAGGTCGATCACCTCTGGTGCGGTCACGCCCCCGACGAGAAGCCTGGCTTATACGGGAGCCGGCAAGAGCATTGGGTGGCTGGCTTTAGCCGGTGGCGTCCTTGTCCTCATCGGAGCGGCCCTTCTCTTGCTCGTCGACAGCCCACGCCGACTGCTCAAGCGACTGGCGGTTCTGGATCTGGGTCACATGAACCTCGGGCATCGAGGGGCACGAGGTGCGCGCCGACAAAGCCCCGAACACACGCTGGCCCCCATAGGCGCCGCATCACCCCATCGCGCACAAGGTCCCATCCTCTACCAAGGCCTCGCTCCTGGTTGGTACCGTGATCCGTCTGACCGCAACTTCGCCCGCTACTGGGACGGGAATACTCTGGGTCGCGACTCACGCATCGTGGTGCCCATCAGTCCCGACGTGTTAACACCTTTCGCCTTGTACCAAGGCCTGCCTTCAGGTTGGTACCGAGACGAAGTCAATCGGGAGCTCGCCCGCTACTGGGACGGCCGGCGGTTGAGCGATGAACGCCGCTCGGTGGCCGATTAGGCCGCTGGCGCCTTGGGTGGACGCAGGCCGTAGGGTGAGGCCGGTGGTGAGTCCATGAACATCTTCGATGATCTTGAAGCCGAAGAGGAGAACCTCGAAGCAATTCTGGACGCCCTTGATGACGACGAGTGGCTGTCTCCGTCCGATGCCGCGTTGTGGACCGTGGCCGATGTCGTCCTGCACCTCGCTCAGAGCGAGGAGGCCGTCGTCGCCACTGCCCAGGCGGGATCGACGACGCAGTGGAGTGATCGTCAGGTAGGCACCCTCGACGAGGTCATGGGCCGCATGGTGGCGTCGGATCGAGCCGACGCCGGTGCCGTGTTTGATCGCTGGCGATTGGCTCGGCGGTCCGCGTTGGACGTGCTGCGCCACGCCGACGGGTCCAAACCTTTGGCATGGGCTGCCGCCCCTCTTCGCCCCGCCACCCTCGCCACCACTCGCCTGGCCGAGCACTGGGCCCACGGACTCGACATCACGAGGCCGCTCGGGATCGCCTTTCCCGACACGTCGCGCCTGCATCATGTCGCCTGGCTGGGCCATCGCTCACTGCCCTACGGCTTCTCCCTGCTCGGCGAAGAACCTCGCCATGTCTACTGCGAGTTGGTCGGGCCGGCCGGAGAAGCATGGACCTATGGATCGCCCGAAGCCGTGACCGCTATTCGCGGCACCGCCGCATCGTTTTGCCGAGTGGGAGCACAGCGCATGGCTCCAGAACGTTCAGGGCTCGAAGCCAGCGGGCCCTATGGGGGACTCGCTCTTCGTGCCCTTCGCAATTACGCGGCCTGAAGGCGCCACCAGGACCGCCCGCCTTGTGACGCCCGTTCACCGCCGCCCGTAGCGCCTACACCTGGCTCGTGCCCAGATGATTAGGTGATATCACTCGGTTCGTTACGGTTGTTTTCACCATTGCGCCCTTCATCGGTCCTGTTGATAGTTGACACAACAAGGGGACCACGGCTGTTGACCCAGGCAAAATGATTGTCGGGGGCCGGGTCGCAGAAGGCCGGGTGAGGTGGCAAGGAACGTAACAGCGGCCGTCGCCGCAGCCGGACACGCCACCGAGCGTCTCGGCTGTTGCTGTAATCCAGGCCTGGTGCGACCGGACCGAGTGACTCGCCGTGCATGACGCGTTACGGTCCGCCCTTGAGCGCGTGTTCGCCGATCTCCGGCGCACAACTGGGCTCACGCCGGAAGTGCGAGACGAACGCTATCCGGGTTGGTCGGGCTTGGACGGCCGGGAGATGGCCATGGTCTTTTCGATTGACGGGTCAGGGACAGGGGTCTACGTCATCACCGATGACCCGGTTCCTCGGCAACTGGCGCACGTGGCGGACCAGCTTCAGGAATGGACGATCGAAGAGCTGTGGAATCAGGGGCGCGATGCCACGTGGCCGGAGTGTCCTGAGCACCGCAACTCGCACCCTCTGGATCCCGTGGTGGTAGACGACAACGCCGTGTGGCGATGCCCGGTCAGCTTGCTCACCGTTGCCGACGTGGGCTCCTTGCACTCCCCGTAACGCTCAGGAGCGCCCCAGGCCGTTCAGGTCGCCGAAAATCCTCCGTCGACATAGATGGCTTGACCGGTGACAAACGACGACGCCGCGCTCGCCAAGAACACGGCCGCGCCGCGAAAGTCATCAACCGTTCCGTTTCGTCCCATCATGGCTCGCCCCGCCAGTTCGGTGACTCTTTGCTCATCCACAAACACCTCTTCGGTCATGGGCGTCCGCACAAACCCAGGAATGATGGCGTTGCAGCACACGCCATCCCGTGACCATGCTTCGGCTTGGGATCGGGTGAGCGCTACCACCGCAGCCTTGGATACGCCGTAGCCTCCGCTGTTGCCAAATGCCCTGAACGACTGCTGCGAGCCAAGATTGATGATGCGGCCGAAGCCGCGCGCCGCCATGGGCGGACCGAATCGTTGACCCAGTAAGAACGGTGCGGTCAGATTCACCGCCAAGGTGGTGTCCCATTGCTCAACGGTCAGTACGTCAAGCGGCGGACGCACGTTTACCCCGGCCGCGTTGACCAAAATATCGGGCTCCCCAAAGATGGCCGCCACGTGGTGGGCGGCCCGGTCAAGCTCATCACGATCGGCCAGGTCGGCCGCCACGGCCGCGCAACGCCCTCCCCGAGCAGCCACGGCGCGCTCCACATCGCCAAGGGTTGCGGCATTGCGCCCGACCACAACGACTGAAGCGCCGGCATCGGCAAGCGCCTCAGCCATGGATCGACCGATGCCTGAATTGCCACCGGTGACGAGTACGACGCGGTCGTCCAAAGAAAACAACTCGGGGAGCGCTGGCGTCATCGCGTCGAGGGTACATCGGCATCGCCATGACACCACTGAGCGACGCGACAGCACAAAATAACCACGTGCTTCATATCAACGAGACCGAACGTGATGTGGCCAATCGGCTGAGTGAACCAGACGCGGTCGACATGGCTTCGTAGGGTTCCCGTTGTTAGCACTACGGACCAACCAATCCCGCTGACAAGGGGTTTTAGGGTGGGGGTCCTCACTTTTTGTCAACCCGGGCCGCAACGGGTAGGTTCGTTGGTCCATTGCCTGTCGCGTTCGGGTTCACGCCGATGGCGGGGTCAAACCGAGGGGAACGACGCCGACGCATCGTTCTGGCCGCTCTCCTTTCGACCGTCGTCACTACGACCTCCCTTACGGTGGTCTTCGTTCCACGACCCGCGGGCGCCAACCAGATCGCCAATCTTCGTGCTCAGGCCCTGTCGATCTCACAGAAGTTGATCCAGGACCAGCTCGAGGTGGGCACCTTCGAGCAGCAATACTCCGTGGCGTCACAGAAGGTTGCCGCCGATACGCAAACCATCTCGGCGGTCGGTCAACAGATCAGCCAAGACGTGCAGCGCATGGTCCAAGAGACAACCTTGGTACGCCAGCAGGCTCTTAGCTCGTACATGTCGGCTGACGATCAGCTGTCTGGTTCCGATGCCGTTCTCTTTGCCGGCAACGAGGAGACAGTGCAGGCGGCCAACGAATACGCCTCCGTCGCTGCCGGCAATGTCGAAACCACCCTTGACCAACTGCGCACCACACAACACGCGTTGATGACACAGCGGGCGACGCTGCAGTCCCAACAACGTCAAGATCAGGCCGAGCAGATGGCGCAGGCCAATGACCTGGGCCAAGCCCAGAGCACAGAAGCACAGTTGGCGTCCTTGCAAAGCCAGGTCACCGGACAGTTGGCCCAAGCGGTTGCCCAGCAGGCCGCTGCTGAAGCAGCCGCCGCCGCCGCTGCGGTAGCCGCGGCGCGCCGAGCACAGGCGGCGGCGGTGAGGAAGACGTCGGCCCCTTCGGCATCAGGGGCGGTGCCCGCCCTCAACGCCTATCTGGAATGTGTCGTACAAGCAGAATCTGGTGGCAACTACGGAGCCGTGTCACCAAATGGCATGTACATGGGCGCCTTTCAATTCAGCCAGGCCACATGGAACACCGCGGCCGAGGCGATCGGACGTTGGGATCTGGTGGGTGTGCGTCCGAACGTGGCCTCCCCTGCCAATCAGAACGCGGTGGCGATCGCGCTTTACGCCCTCGATGGCGAGCAGCCTTGGCTCGGAGATCGTTGTAGCTGACCGTTGACGCCGAGGCTTTGGTGGCGTCATTGGCGACAAATACGTTGGTTGGCAACTCGATCGCACTTCCCTATGACCAGCGCGTCATGCCAACGCAAAAACACACTCGAAATACGAATGGGAGAATGTTTACCCGAATGGGCAAAACGGACGCTGAATGGCATGCGCCGTTTAAGCGTTTTTCCTAGATAGATCGCTCGTTTGCACGATACAAGCGAGAAGCACCCGGCCACCTGTGGAGTGATGATCTGATCATCGGCGTTTGCACGGCCGACGTTTGCTCCACTAACACACTCCAATGTCCGAGGCGCAAATCGCGACAACGAGCGCGTGTCGAGACAGCTCGAGACATGCACGGTGCGAGAGCTCTGCTCCTTCACGCGCACGCTCGTGGGGACGCAGGCGTCTGGCTGGCAGCATCTGGTTCGCTTCACTCCCCCTGGTGTCGATGGTCGGTGTCGCGATCCCCGCGTCGTTCATCGTCGACACGGCGTCGGCCGCGACCGCATCGCTCTCTGCGCCGATCGTGGGCATGGCCCTCGACTCGGACAGCGGCGGCTATTGGCTGGTGGCTTCCGATGGCGGGGTTTTCTCTTTCGGTGCGGCCTTTCACGGATCGGCGGGAGCCACTCACCTCCATGCTCCGATCGTGGGTATGGCCGCCACTCCCGACGGAGGCGGCTATTGGTTGGTGGCTTCCGATGGCGGCGTCTTTGCGTTCGGCGACGCCGTGTTCCACGGATCGGCGGGGGCCACTCATCTTTATGCCCCGATCGTGGGCATGGCCGTCACGCCCGACGGAGGCGGCTACTGGTTGGTCGCTTCCGATGGCGGCGTCTTTGCGTTCGGCGACGCCGTGTTCCATGGATCGGCGGGGGCCGCTCGTCTCCACGCCCCGATCGTGAGCATGGCCCCCGATCCGTCCACGGGGGGATATTGGCTGGCGGCTTCGGATGGTGGCGTGTTCGCCTACGACGCGCCGTTCTACGGATCGGCGGGAGGCTTTCGGCTCGATGATCCGGTTGTCGGAATGGATTCGACGTCAGCTGGTTTGGGGTACCGGCTTGTGGCCAAAGACGGCGGCGTCTTTGGGTTCGGTGACGCACCCTTCTACGGGTCGATGAGTGGCCATGTGCTGACGGGCCCGGTCACGGGTGTCGTGGACGACCCCGCTACAGATGGGTATTGGATGGCGGCATACGACGGCGGCGTCTTTGGGTTCAACGCCGCGTACTACGGGTCGATGGGAGGCGGTTACCTGGCAACGTCGGCGGCAACGGGGGCTGATCCCTACGCCTCTCGCATCGTCCAGGTCGCCACGTCACAGGTTGGCCAGACCAACGGCTCGCAGTATGGAGGGGCGACCAGTTGGTGCGCATATTTCACGTCGTGGGTCTACAAGCAAGCGGGCCTGCCGATTGGGTCAATTGGCCTTGCCTACAACATCGGCACCTGGGCGGCCGACAACGGCGGCACGCTTCTCCCCCCCAGCGCGACACCCCAAATCGGCGATGCCGTGCTTTACGAACCGGCGGGCAGCACGGCCGCATGGCCGGGTCCGGGGCTCACAGAAGCCAACATCCTTCATGTCAACATCGTCGTGGCCGTGAACCCAGACGGATCGTTCGTCACCGTTGGTGGCAACGAGGCCGACGCCGGCGGAGTACCCGCCGTACAGGAGTTGGGGCCGTACTCGACGGCGGATGCGGCCAGCTGGTGGGGCCAGAGCATCTATGCGTTCGTCCAGCCCCCGGCCTAGACGCTCGAACCTGAAGGTGGACGCCGGCTGACGGCGTCCGACCAACTCAGATCTGGATCTGGCTCAACAACTCCGCCTTACGCTTCTCGTAGATCTCGAAGTCGATGACCTCAGCATCAAACTCTCTTTGAAGCTGTTCGACCTGCGCAAGGATTTCGCTGGCCTCGACCTCGACGACACCTTCGGTCTCCTCATCAGAAACCTCGTCCGACGTGGCGTCACGATTTTGACGACGATCGCGTTTGGCCGCTTGCTTCGCCTGTTTGTCGCGGGTCGCGCTGGAGCTTGGAAAAGCTGCTTCGTTGGGCCATCCCGTTCAGTCCTCGGATGGACCGGCAGCCGGGCTCTCCGTGTCGTTCACAGGAGCAGCTCCCCCCGCTTCCACGGCGGCGAGAACCAGGGCATCAGGGTCGGCCGCCACAACGGCGCCATCCTGATCACCCGACGGTGCGGCGGGCGCGTCAGGCCGAGGCGCCCCCGTGTGCTCGCGGGGTCGGCCTGTGCCGGGACCTCTTCCTCGTCGCCCACCGCGGTCTCCCGACAGCGTGCGGACCACGTATGGAAGAAGTGCCATTTCGCGGGCGTTCTTGATGGCGATAGCCACGTCGCTCTGGTGCTGCACACAGGTACCGGTGTTGGCGCGGGACTTGATCTTTCCCCGGTCACTCATGAAGCGCCGAAGCAGCGCCGTGTCCTTGTAGTCGACGTACTGGATCTGGTCGGCGCACACCGCGCACACCTTCTTGCGTCCGCGCCGCAGACGACCCTTGGCCGTCTCGCTCGGTTTCGGCGACGTCCGTTTCCTGTTGTTGGCGGCTGACACGTTTCGATCTCCGAACTGGTCGCGCGTCGTGCAAGACAAAGCCCGAGACGGCGAAACCAGTTGACCGGCGGACCCGGGGTCAGCGCGACAGCGACCCCCAGGGCAGAAAGTCTACCCGACGGACCGCTTGGCGCTCATCGGACCACTCCTGGCCCCCACCAGCGCCAAGGCCAGGGCCGGCCGGCCGAACCCTGGCCCCTGGGACTCGGGCTCCGCATTTTGGCCCAAAACGAACGGACTCTCGGCACCGGCAGCCAAGGGTCAGCCCGCTGGCTGACCTCTGCCGGCGAGCCACATCGCCGTCGCCGCCGAGGGGTACCACCCATTCCGGCAATGGCCAAGTCTGTGCCGAATCGTGATGGACGCAGCCGCGCCACACGAGCCGCGGGGCCACAGGTCAGCAGCGTCACCCGGTCACAGCGAAACCGCGGGCAATGTGCGTGTCGAGCGGCGGTTGTCATCTGCAGGCAATGCGCTGTAACGACGACAAGACGCCACCTTGTCCGATGCACCGATGCCACAAAGAGCCCGCCGCAGGGCACATGCGGCGGTCTCTAGCAGTCACAACTCGCGCGCTGACTGCGAGCGTATGGTCGTTTTCCGCAAGGAATCGATGCCTGATCCAAAGGCCGATCGCCGATGAGTTAGCCCCGCGCCGTGTTGGTGGAGCACAATAAGGCCCATGAACAAACGAGAGTTGGCAAAAGCGGTCTCCGTCCAGGCGGACGTGACCCTCAGTACCGTGTCCACCGTCCTCGAAAGCTTCACCCAAGTGGTGACGGCGGTCGTGGCCAAAGGTGAGCCGGTGGCGATCACCGGTTTCGCCAAGTTCGTGAAGGTCGATCGCCCCGCACGAATGGGTCGCAACCCAGCCACCGGGGAGACCATCCGGATCAAGGCGTCGAAGAAGGCGCGCATCACGCCCGTCAAGGCATTCAAGGACGCCGTGATGTCCCCGGGCGGAGCGCCCACCTTGAAGCGGGGTGTCTGGCCGACGAACGACGAAGCGGTGCGCGCCGCGGGGAAGACGGTTGCAGCGCCTGCCGCCCGCGCCACCAAGACGGCCGCCAGTCCCCGCAAGGCGACGGCCAAGAAGGCACCGGCTCGCAAGGCTCCGGCCAAGAAGGCCCCGGCCAAGAAGGCCCCGGCTCGTAAGGCACCGGCTCGTAAGGCACCGGCTCGCAAGGCTCCGGCCAAGAAGGTCGCCAAGCGGTCCGCACCTGTACGCCGGACCACCGCCAAGAAGACGACCGCCAAGAAGACAGCGGCTCGCCGCCGATAGAAGGAGTTACACCGGGCCCCGCCAGGGGCCCGGTGTGATCAACCGGGGCGAGGGTTCTCGTCCCGGCCCCACGTGGTGCGCGCCATACGCTCGCCCACCTGGCGACCAGCACCCCCGCGCCTATGACGGCGCCTCGCTCTGACGATGCCATCAGTCGTGGTTTTGGCGCGCCTCGATGCACGGCCGCCTCGACGCCGTCGCCTAGGGCCCTTGAACTGGGCACTTGCCCCCCGGAATAAAAATAGAGAAATCTATCTTTACTACGGCGGGAGCCCAGTCGGGCGCCCGAGGAGGTGTGCGCCATGGCCATCGCGATCATCACGGGGGGGTCCCAAGGATTGGGGCGAGCGCTGAGTCGGGGGCTGGCCGACCAAGGCTGGTCACTGATCATCGATGCCCGCAGCGCGGCGGACCTCGCCCACGCCGAGACCGAGGTCCGGAGCCGGCTGTGGCCCGACGCGTCACTCGTGGCCGTGGTCGGAGACGTGACCGACCCTGACCACCGAAGGCGGTTGATCCAAACGGCCGCCTCGTTCGGTGGCCTCGATCTCGTGGTCAACAACGCCAGCACCCTCGGCACGAGTCCACTGCCCCGGCTTGAGCACCACCCGCTCGATGTCCTGCGCCGCATCTACGAGGTCAACGTGGTGGCGCCGCTGGCGCTGCTCGCCGATGCCGTGGCGCTGCTTCGCCTGTCGCCCGATCCTCGTGTGGTGAACGTGACATCAGACGCATCGGTCGAGGCGTACGAAGGTTGGGGTGGCTACGGATCCTCCAAGGCCGCCCTCGACCACCTGAGCGCCGTACTGGCGGTGGAGGAACCCTCCATCCGGGTCTGGGCCGTCGATCCCGGCGACATGCAGACCCAGATGCACCAGGACGCCTTTGCGGGCGAGGACATCTCGGATCGCCCCTCCCCCGACGCCGTGGCCCCGGGGTTCGTGACCCTCATCGAGTCAGCGCTTCCCAGCGGGCGCTACCGGGTCGCGGAGCTCGTGGCGGCAACGGGACAGGAGGAACTCTCATGACGATCGTGGCCACCCAAGACCGCAGCATTGCCGGGCTGCCTACCTTTGAGCTGCCGGCCGAGTTGGAGGCGGCGGTTCCCCCTGAGGCCCGGGGGATAACGCGTGATGCCGTGCGGATGCTCGTGGCCTACCGCCGCGACGAGGATGCCCTGGTGCACAGCACCTTTTCGGAGCTACCCCGATTCCTCGACGAAGGCGACCTGATCGTCGTCAACACGTCGGGCACCTTGCCCGCCGCCATCGACGCCACAGGACCCGACGCAGAAGCGGTCGAGGTGCACCTCTCCACCCGGCTCCCGGCCGATTTGTGGACCCTTGAGCTGCGTCGCGACGGTGGCCCTCGGCTCGACGCGCACAGCCCACTGACCCTTGCCCTTCGAGGCGGCGGCGAGGTCAGGCTGCTGGCGCCCTATTCCTCGCATGGCAGCGGGGTGCGGCTGTGGGTGGCAACCGTCGAGACGCCCGAGCCGCTGTATGCCTACCTGGCCGCCCACGGTCGACCGATCCGCTACGGCTACGTACGCGGCAGCTGGCCCATCTCGGCCTACCAGAGCGTCTACGCCAACGAGCCGGGCTCGGCCGAGATGCCCAGCGCGGGACGACCGTTCACACCCGAAGTACTCACCCGATTGGTGGCTCGTGGCATCGGGGTCGTCCCCATCGTGCTCCATTGCGGGGTGGCGTCGCTCGAAGCCTCGGAACCGCCTTACCCGGAGTACTTCCGGGTCCCGTCGGCGACCGCTCATCGGGTCAACGACACGCGCCGCCACGGCGGCCGGGTGGTGGCCATCGGCACCACCGTGGTGCGTGCCCTGGAGACGGTGGTGGACTCGAGAGGAAAGGTGCACGGTGGCCAGGGATGGACCGAAACGGTGGTGACGCCGGATCACCCGGTCACGTCGGTCAATGGCATGCTCACCGGATGGCACGAGCCCGAAGCATCGCATCTGGCCATGCTCGAAGCGGTGGCTGGGCGCTCGCTGGTGGAGCGGTCCTACGCAGCGGCCTTGGTCGAGGGTTACCTGTGGCACGAATTCGGAGACGTGCATCTGGTGCTGCCGTAGGCGTCCATCCATGAACGACCCCGTGAACGACCCCGTGAACGACCCCGGCAACGACCCCGGCACCACCACTCCCACCGGCACCGCCACCGGTAACGCGGGCAGCATCGCAACGGACACCGAAGCGCCGCTGGCAGTGATGCCCTCTACCCGCCGGGCCATTTTGATGACCCTCAAGCGCAGCGGCGTGCAACGCGCCCAGGATCTGGCCGAGGCGCTCGGCATCACCGTGGCGGCCGTGCGCCAGCAGCTCGGCCGCCTCGAAGAAGACGGTCTGGTCCGCCATCGGCGCGAGCCCGACGGTCGAGGCCGGCCGTCGCACGTCTATGAGCTAGCCGCTTTGGGCGAGACGCTGTTCCCCAAGCGCTACGGAGATCTCACCACCGAGCTGCTCGGCTATCTCGGCGGGCCCGACAGCACCCAAGTCACCGATCTCTTCGATCAGCGACGCCAGCGGCGCCTCGTCGGCGCCCAGGCCCGGTTGGAGCAGATGTCTCTCGACCAAAAGGTGGGCGAGCTGACCCGGATCCTCGACGAGGACGGCTATCTCGCCGACGTGCAGCACCTCGAAGACGGAAGCTGGCTCATCACAGAGCACAACTGCGCCATCTTGTCGGTGGCCACCGGCTTCCGCCAAGCATGCTCGAGCGAGATCGCTTTTATCCGCGCAGCCCTGCCCGGGGCGCAGGTCGAGCGGGTGGCCCACCTCATGGACGGGGCTCACGTGTGCGCCTATACGGTGCGGCCCACCCCGGCCGAGTCCGCCGAATCGACTCCATCGGCGGCATCCCAATGACCGAGCTCGAGCCCGGTCATTGCTCAGGCGCCGGGACCACCAGGACGGGCACCGACGCCCGATGCAGGAGCTTGTGGGGCACCGACCCCAAAATGGCGCCCATGATGGGCCGCTCGCTGTTGCCTCCTACGACAATGACTCGAGCCTCTCGCTGCTCGGCCGCCGCCAACAGCGATTCGACCGGTCGCAGGGGAACCACCACAGCTTCAACCACGACTTCGCCGTCAAGCTGCTTGGCCTCAGCCAGGGCCGCACTCACCACACCACTGCCGAGCTTCTCGAGCTGCGCCTTGTAGTCAGCCGTCTCACCACCCATGGGGTTGGGCTCGAAGCCGAAAACGATGGCCAAGGTGGCATTGAATGCCCTCGATACGGTGATCGCCACCGCCAGGGCCGCCTTCGACCCCTCGGAGCCGTCGTAGCCCAGGACGATGTCGCCGGCCATCAGTCGGTCACCGGGACCACGCCGGGGGTGAGGGGCGGGGCCGCAGCGTCGACGGATTCAGCCACCTCGCGGGTCCGCTTGAAGAAGGCGGGATGCCCGATGCGCCACAGCAACATGAGTGGGACTCCGATCAACAGAAGGCCGACACCGAGGACCAGAGGGGGGCCGAGACCCTTCTTTACGTAAAGGTGCCAATGGAAGATGCGGAAGCTGAAATGCAAACCCGGTATCCACGCCTGAGTGCCCGAGGAGGAGTTCGCCGGGTCCGAGTAGTAGAAGATCGCCACGACGAAGAGCACCGCCAAGATGAGGCCGCCGAGAAGGGGGGCCAGGCCGATGAAGATGAAGTTCTTGAAGTTGTCGAAGATGTGGTGGCGGTAATAGATGACGCACGCGAATCCCGTCAGGCCGTAATAGAACGCAATGCCGAAGCCGAGGGCTTCAATGGAGTTCGCCAGGACGTCGTTGGGGCTGATGAGGGTGAGCGACACGTACCACACGACAGAGATGGCCCCGAAGATCAAGGTGGAGAACCCCGGGGAGAGGTACTTGGGCTGGATGTCGGCGAAACGCTTCGGGAACGCCTTGTGCACGGCCATCGACAACGAGGACCGAGCGGCGGGCAAGATCGTCGTCTGGGTCGAGGACGACGCCGAGGTGAGTACGGCGATGATGAGCAGCTTGTTCCACGGTGATCCGAACACCGCGCTCCCGAGCGCGTTCAACACGTCGCCGATGTTGTTCTGATTGGTGAGAAAGCCAGTGCCCTTGAAGGCTTCAGCGGCGAAGGAGACGATCACGTAGATGGCCAGCAGAACGAGAGTGGACCACAAGGCAGCCCGACCGGGCGTACGCCGGCTGTCCTTGGCCTCCTCGTTCACGCTGACGGCGGTGTCCCATCCCCAGTAGATGAAGACGGCCAGGAGCATCCCGGCCGACAGTGCCCCGATGGGATGGATCTTGAACGGGTCCAACCATCCGATCGACGGTCGGACGCTGTGGGCGATGTGGCCCGTGTACACCTTCACCAAGGCGACCACCGAGAAAATCACCAGAATGAGGATCTCGGCGCCGAGCAGACCCACCTGGGTGGCAGCCGACAACTCGATGCCGATGTAGCAGATGGCCGTCATGACGATGAGCCAGACCACTCCGACGAAGGTGACCCAGAAGCCGGAGCCGTCAGCGGCGATCCCGTGCGCACCGAAGAGAGAGAACGTGTACACGCCGGCGATGGAGGCCAGATTGGGCATGACCACGAGGTCGGTCACCAAGATGCCCCAGCCGGCCATCCACCCCGTCTTGGGTCCCATGGCGCGGGTGACCCAGGTGAAGGTGGTGCCGCAGTCGGGGTCGGCGCGATTCAGGTAGTAGTAGGCGGCCGCGATGAACAACATGGGCAAGAAGGCGAGCAGCATGACCGCCGGCGATTGGACCCCGACGTAGACGGCCACGAAGCCGAGGGTCGCCGCCAGGCTGTAGGCCGGGGCGGTCGATGCCACTCCGATGACCAGGCTGGTCACCAGCCCCAGTGCACCGGTCTTGAGGCCTTTGCCGCCTTCCGTCGAAGCGCCAGCCTCACCGGTGCCCGTGATGGCCGTCATCGACAACCCCCTCCCCGTGTTCTCGGTTGCTTCGGCGCATATTCGCAGAGAAATTGGGCTCTGACAAGCAAAGGAGTGGCCAATCGGCTATGTTGCCACTAATTCCTTTGTGCTAGCGGGCCATTTGGCTCCGAAAGGCACGATCTCGGGCAAGCGGAGGAGAGGCTCCCGTGACCACGGTTGCCAGTACCGATATAACGCTCCAGAACTTCGTCGGGGGTGCATTTCAGGCCGGTCACGGCACGCGGCATACGATCGTCGACCCGGCCACCGGCGCACCGATTGCCGAGGTGACGGGAGCCGGCCCGAAGGACATCGACGATGCCGTGGCGGCGGCACGAGGGGCCTTCGACGGCTGGGCCCGCTCCACCCCCGGCGATCGCAGTGCCGCGCTCTTGGCCATGGCGCAGGCCATAGAGGACAACGCCCAGATGTTCAGTGCTCTCGAGTCCCTCAACGTGGGCAAGCCCATCAGCGCCATGGAAGAGGAGATCTCCTTCGCCGTTGACAATCTTCGGTTCTTCGCAGGCGGCGCCCGGCTGCTTGACGGTCGAGCTGCCGGCGAGTACCTGAGCGGCTACACCTCGATGATCCGGCGCGATCCGGTGGGGGTGGTGGCCTCCATCACGCCGTGGAACTACCCCCTGATGATGGCGGTGTGGAAGATCGGCCCGGCCTTGGCGGCCGGGTGCACCGTGGTGCTGAAACCCAGCGAGCTCACGCCCTTGTCGACATTGAAGTTCGCCGAACTGGTGGCACCGATACTGCCCTCCGGCGTGCTCAACGTCGTCACGGGGGCTGGAGAGGTGGGGGCCGCCCTCGTCGAGCACGGCGACGTGGACATGGTGTCTTTGACAGGTTCTGTCCCCACGGGCAAAGCCATTGCCGAGGCGGCCAGCCGCACCCTCAAGCGCGTCCACCTCGAACTCGGCGGCAAGGCGCCCGTCATCGTTTTCGACGATGCCGATCTTGATGCCGTGGCCGAAGGAGTGAAGCTGGCCGGCTTCCTCAACGCCGGTCAGGACTGCACGGCGGCGTCTCGCGTCATCGCGGGGCCCAACGTCCATGACGACGTCGTCGACGCTCTGCGCGACGGGGCGCGGTCACTGGCCATGGGCGACCCGTCCGACGAAGGCACCGAGCTCGGCCCGCTGGTGTCCGAACGACAACAGCACCGGGTGACCGCGTTCGTGGAACGAGCCACCGCCACCGGAGCGACGGTCGCCACGGGTGGTCGACGCGGTGAAGGTCCGGGCTGGTTCTACGAGCCTTCGGTCCTCTTCGGCGTCGGACAAGACGACGAGATAGTCCAGCAAGAGGTGTTCGGGCCGGTGGTCACGGTGCAGCGCATGACCAACGACGACGAGGCCATCGCCATGGCCAACGGCGTCGACTACGGGCTGGCCGCCAGCGTGTGGACCAAAGACGTGGGTCGAGCCATGAAAGCGGCCGCCGAACTCCGTTTCGGGACGGTGTGGATCAACGACCACATCCCGCTGGTGTCGGAGATGCCTCATGGGGGGTTCAAGCAATCCGGTTACGGCAAGGACCTGTCCATGTACGCAATCGAGAGCTACACGGAAGCAAAACACGTGATGGTTAAGTGGTGATTCGATGGACAACACGACGAGTGAAATGACGATAGAGATGACCAGCGAGACGACGACCGAAAACCAAATCGACGATGAACGGGTAACGGCCCGGGCCAAGGAAGTGTTCGCCACCGAGCACGCCCGGCTTATGGATCGCACGCCGCGGTCACACGAGCTTTTCGAGCGGGCGCGACACACGATGCCCCTGGGTGTGGCCTCGTCCTTCCAAGCGGCTGACCCGTATCCGATTTACCTGTCCCACGGCAAGGGGGCCGAGGTGTGGGACGTCGACGGGGCGCGTTATGTCGACTTCCACAACGGCTTCGGCTCGATGGCCGTCGGCCATGCCCATCCCGCCGTGGCCACCGCCATCGAACGCGCCGCGCACAGCGGCACCCACTTCGCGGTGACCACCGAACTCACCGTCTTGTTGGCCGAGGAGCTGTGCCGGCGGTTCCGCTTGGATCGCGTGCGCATGACCAACTCCGGCACCGAAGCAACCATGGATGCCATTCGCGTGGCGCGGGGAGTGACCGCAAGAGACGTCATCTGCAAGATCGAGGGCTCGTACCACGGGCACCACGACGCCGTGATGTTCTCGGTGACTCCCAGCCTCACCGAGCTCGAGGGCGACGGCGGCGGCACCGGTAGCCAACCGCCGGCTTCAAAAGGCATTCCAGCCGGCATGGCAGCGTGGACGGTGGCGGTCCCCTTCAACGATCTCGACGCCATCGAGCGCCTCTTTTCGGACCGGGCCGACGAGATCGCCTGCTTCATCTTGGAGCCCGTGATGATGAACATCGGCATCGTCCTGCCTCGGCCGGGCTACCTCGAAGGCGTGCGGGAACTCTGTACGCGCTATGGCGTCGTGCTCATCTTCGATGAGGTGAAGTGTGGGGCCACCATCGCGGCGGGCGGTGCCATCGAACGCTTCGGTGTGCAGCCCGACCTGGCGTGCTTCGCAAAGTCCATCGCCGGTGGGGCGCCCGCGGGCGCCTTTGGAGGAAAGGCCGAGCTCATGGACGAGATCGGCAACGGCATCGCCCAGCAAGGAACGTTCAACGGCAACCCGCTGGCGGCGGCCGCCGCGTTGGCGGCGTTGACCGAAGTCCTGACCCCCGATGCCTATGAGCACTTCAAGCATCTCGGGAATCGTCTGGCCGAAGGTTGCCAGAAGGCGATCACCGAATCCGGGATCGGTGCCCATGTCATCGACCTCGGGTGCAAGGGGTGCGTCTCGTATCGGCGCCAGCCGTTGGTTGACTACCGAAGCTTCCTCGAGACCAACGCAGACCTGTTCGACGCTTCGTGGGCATGGTTGGTGAATCGAGGCATCTTCATGACGCCGGGCAACGAAGAGCAGTGGACCCTGTCGGTGCAGCACGATGACGGGCACATCGACCAATTCACCGAGGTGTTCGCCGATTTCTGTTCGACCGTGACGGGATGAACGGGAGGACACCGGTCACCTCCCAACTGTCACCGACCCCAGATGTCGCGGGCTCGGTACCACCACCCGGCAGCCGGAAGAAGCCACGGCCTGCGGGCCGGCGCCGGCACCTTCGACCAGCGCTGCTCGGCAAAGACCGGAAGCTCGTCGTCTCCGCACAGCCATCGTCCTACCCGTCGGCCGAAGTGCGTAGACATGGCCACCCCGGTGCCGCAATAGCCCATGGCGTAGACAACCCCGCTGGCGTCGTGGCGGCCCACATGGGGCAGCCGATCGACGGTCAGGGCCACTTGGCCACCCCAGGCGCGGTCGATGCGCACATGGCGCAGCTGAGGATGCACGCGCACCATGGCGGAGTAGAGGCGGTCGCGAGCTTGTTCGACCGTCGTTGCTGCAAACGACGTCCGACCTCCAAACAGGACACGGGTGGAGTCGGGCGACAGCCTCCAGTAGTTAAGGAAATTCCTGGTGTCGAAGAACAGCCGACCGTGGGGGCTCACCGACGCCGCCAGCGAGGCGTCGATTGGTTCGGTGGCGATGATGAAACTCCCCACTCCCAGTATGCGTTGGCCCAGCCATGGGACCAGGCGCTGGTCGGTGGTCCCGTTGGTGGCCACCACCACCTCCTGAGCGTGTATGGCACCCGACGAGGTGGCCACTACGAAGCCGGCGCCGTCGCGCTCGATGGCGAGCGCCGCCTGCGACGCGTGCACTTCGGCGCCCGCCGCCATGGTGGCTTCGGCCAGCCCGGCGGCCAGCCGGCCCGGATGGACAGCGGCGCTGCGCGTGACGAGCAAGCCGGCCTCGAATCGGTCCGACCCGATCTCGGCGCCCAGATCAGAACCGGACAAATAGCAGGCCTCCTCGCCCACCGAGCGATAGGCGGCCTCCTCGTGGCGCAATGCGGCATGCTGGGCGCGGTGGTGGGCGAGCTCGACGTGACCGGTGCGTTGCCAACCACAGGAGATCCCGAGGTCCCCGATCATGGTGGACAGCTCCTCGAAGGCCGTTACGGTTTCGTCCCACATGCGACGACCCGACGCAAGGGCCAGCAACGAACCAAGATCATGCTTGGCGCCGGGATGGACCATGCCGCCGTTGCGGCTGCTGGCGGCGCCGGCCACCGGCCCCTCGTCGAGGACCACCACATGACGGCCCCGACGCGACAGCTCGAGAGCCGCCCCCAGACCCGTGTACCCGGCGCCGACGACGACGACATCGGCTTGGCGGGGCAGTGCGGAGGTCGAGCCGGCGGGCATGACGACCCCGTCGGACCAGTACGGGGCCGAAACATATGTCGGCGTCAGCGGGGTTACGTCCGTGGGACACCCGACCGGCGGCGACGAGGCGGGCGGCACATGACGACAAGGTTGGCACCGAGGCGCCCTACGAACAAGGACGCCGCGCCATGACGCCACCAGAGGCCATCGTCCTGGACGACATCGACAAGCGCATCATCGAGCAACTGCAACAAGACGGGCGCCGTCCCTATACGCAAATGGCGCCGGCGGTGGGCTTGTCCGAGGCGGCCGTCCGCCAGCGCGTGCAACGCCTCATCGACGCCGGTGTCATGCAGATCGTGGCGGTGACCGATCCCCGCGTCATGGGCTACTCCCGGCAGGCCATGATCGGGATCAAGGTCACCGGCGACACCAGAACGGTGGCCGACCGGCTGTCCGCTCTCCCCGAGGTGGAGTACGTGGTGCTCACGGCGGGGAGCCACGACATCCTCGTGGAAGTGGTCGTTGAGGACGACGAGCATCTCATCGAAGTCCTCAACGGCAAGATCCGTACCATCGAAGGCGTCCGGGAGACCGAGGCCTACCTCTATCTGCGCATCCACAAAGAGACGTACCAGTGGGGGGCACGATGAGTGCGCCCCGAGACGAGGCCAGCCCCGAGGACCAGGTTGCCGCCTGGCAGAAAGCAGCCAAGGCACACCTGTGGATGCACTTCAGTCGCCTCGGTGCCTACCGCGACAAGGAGATTCCCATCTTCACCCGCGGCGAGGGCGTGCGACTGTTCGACCAACACGGTCGCTCGTACCTCGACGCGCTGGCGAGCCTCTTTGTGGTGCAGGTCGGCCACGGGCGCGCCGAGCTGGCCGAGGCGGCGCGCCAACAGGGCGAGAAGCTCGCCTACTACCCGATCTGGTCGGCCGCCCATCCGTCGGCCATCGAGCTCGCCGAGCGGCTGGCCACGCTGGCGCCGGGCGATTTGAACCGCGTCTTTTTCACCACCGGTGGGTCCGAAGCAGTGGAATCGGCATGGAAGCTGGCCCGGGCGTACTTCCAAGCCATCGGTCAACCGCAACGGACCAAGGTGGTGGCGCGCCACCTCGCCTATCACGGCACCACCATGGGGGCTCTGGCCCTCACCGGGGTACCGGTCATAAAGAGCCAGTTCGAACCGCTCGTACCGGGAGCCGTGCATGTCGCCAACACCAACCGGTACCGGTCGGCATTCAGCGCGGAGATCACCGCCGACGACGAGCGCTTCGCCGACGCCTGCGCGCAGGCTATCGAGGACGCCATCATCGCCGAGGGGCCCGACACCGTGGCGGCGGTGTTCTTGGAACCGCTGCAGAACACCGGAGGGTGCTTCGCGCCGCCGCCGGGCTACTTCGCCCGGGTGCGCCAGATCTGCGATCGCTACGGCGTGTTGCTGGTCTCCGATGAGGTGATCTGCGCGTTCGGACGGCTGGGAACCTGGTTCGGTGCGCAGCGCTATGGGTACCAGCCCGACATGATCACCTTCGCCAAAGGGGTGACGTCGGGGTACGCCCCCTTGGGTGGGGTCATCTGCCGGGAGTTCCTGGCCGAACCGTTTCTGGTCGGCGATGCCAGCTTCGCCCACGGCATCACCTTTGGAGGCCACCCGGTGTCGTGCGCGGTGGCTCTGGCCAACCTCGACGTTCTCGACAGGGAGGGGCTCGTCGACCACGTCGCCTCCCACAGCGCCGCGTTGGCGGAACGTCTCGGCGCATTGAAGGAGCTGGGCATCGTGGGCGACGTCCGCGGTGACGGGTATTTCTGGGCCATCGAGTTGCTCAAGGACCCGTCCGACCCCACGGTGTGCTTCACCCCCGCCGAACGTTCCGCACTTATCAGAGGCCATGTCGCACCGGGATTGCTCGAGGCCGGGCTCATCTGCCGGGCCGACGACCGCGTCGACCCGGTCGTGGATTTGCACCCGTCTTGTCATGCGGCGCCAGCGAATTCGACGAGATCGAGGCCATCGTGCGGTCCGTCCTCGGGCGCGCCCAGCGCTGGCTCGAGGCCGGTGCGGCCGTCTAGGGTGATGCCTCCCCCACGGAGACAACATGCCCCATGACGACGTCGAAGCCATCCGACAGCTGAAGTACGCCTACTTCCGGCTCCTCGACACCAAAGAGTTCACCGAACTCGGGCAACTCCTCACCGAGGACGCCACGTCGTCGTTCCAATCGGGCCGGCTGTCGCATGACGGCCGGGCCGCCATCGTGACGTTCTTGGAGACGAGCCTCGGACATAGTGGCATCGTGACCATGCACACCGGCCACCACCCCGAGATCACGCTGACCAACGACACGACGGCCACCGGCACCTGGTATCTCGAGGACCGTGTCTTCGTCCCGGCGCACGACTTTCGGCTGCTCGGCACGGGCATCTACCACGACGACTACGTCAAGGTGGGAGACGCCTGGAAAATCAAGCACACCGGCTACGACCGCATCTTCGAGGCGCGTTCGTCGTTTGCCAGCGGCGCTGTGCTCGAATTCTCGAGCCGGTGGGACACCAAAGAATAAAGCCCGCTACGGCACCAGCACGACTTTGCCCGTGTGCGACCGGTCGAGCAACGCGGCCATGACGGCAGCGGCATCGGCCAATGGCCTCTCTTGCGGCGCGGTGGGATGGAGCCGCCCTTGGTCCACGAGCGCGACCAGTTCGTCGAGAACCTCCCGGTTCCCGCCGGGGCTGCCCATGGCCCACGCCCCCCAGTCGACACCGACCACGGTGCGGTTGCGCAGAAGCACCTGGTTGAGCGGCACCGAGGCGATGGGCCCCGAAGCGAACCCGATGACGCACAGGCGGCCGAACTCCTTGGTGGCGCGCAGGGCCGGCTCGCTATGGCGACCTCCCACGGGGTCGATGACCACGTCGACGCCGCCATCTGAGAGCTCACGGGCCCGAGTCTTGAGGTCCTCGTCCTCATAGGCGATGGTGAACTGCGCCCCCATGGCGGTCGCCGCCGCGCACTTGGGCTGACTCGATGCGGCGGCAATGACGCGAGCCCCCAGACACCGAGCCACGTCGATGGCGGCCAGGCCGATACCGCCGCCGGCACCGAGGACGAGCACCCAGTCGCCGCCCACCACCGACGTACGTCGAGTCATGGCGAACCAGGCCGTGGAGTAACTCTGGATGAAAGCCGCCGCTTGGCCGAAGCTCAGGTGCTCGGGGATCTTCCTCACGGCCACGGCGGGAATGACGATCTGCTCGCAAAAGGCTCCGAAGCCCGTCATGGCCATGACCCGGTCTCCGACGCCGAGCTCGGTGACACCATCTCCCACGGCACCGACCACCCCGGCCATTTCTCCGCCGGGGATATAGGGAACCGGCGGCTTCATCTGATAGCGGCCTTGGCAGATCAAGCCGTCGACGAAGTTCACCCCCGCGGCGCGCAGCTCCACCACCACTTGGCCGGGACCCGGACCGGGATCAGGGCGGTGCTCGACCCCCACAGAGTCAAGCGAACCGAGCTCATTGCACACCACGACGCGGACGCCTGCAGGTTAGTCACACCGCTGCCGACGGGAGCCGACCGGAGCCATCATGAGTACCCTGGGCCCCATGGACGTGATGCGCACCCCCGACGAACGCTTCGCCGGGCTTCCCGGTTACGACTTCGAACCACACTACGTCGAGGTGCCGGCGGGCGACTCGAGCGGCACATTGCGCGTGCACTATGTGGACGAAGGCTCACCGTCAGCCGCCGAGATCGTGATCCTGCTGCACGGCGAGCCGTCGTGGTCGTATCTCTACCGCAAGATGGTGCCGGTGCTGGCCGACGCCGGGTTACGGGTGATCGCTCCCGACCTGATCGGTTTCGGCCGATCCGACAAACCCGGTGCACGAAGCGACTACACCTACGAACGTCACGTGCAATGGATGCGCAGTGCGCTCTTCGACGCGTTGGGGCTGACGGACGTCACCGTGGTCGGACAGGACTGGGGAGGGCTCATCGGACTGCGGTTGGTGGCCGAGCACCCCGATCGGTTCCGGCGCGTGGTGGCCGCCAACACGGGTCTGCCCACCGGAGACACCGACATGGGCGAGGCATTTATGGCGTGGCAGAAATTCTCCCAAGAGGTCCCCGAGCTCCCGGTGGGGCGCATCGTGTCGAGCGGCTGCACCACCCAGCTGGGCGATGACGTGGTGGCGGCCTATGACGCACCGTTCCCCGACGAGACCTACAAAGAGGGGGCCCGGCAGTTCCCGCTTCTGGTGCCGACCAAGCCCGACGACCCGGCCACCGCCGCCAACCGCCGGGCCTGGGAGGTTCTGAAGGAGTTCGACAAGCCATTCCTGTGTGCCTTCAGCGACAGCGACCCCATCACAAAAGGCGCCGACCGACTGTTCCTCGAGTTCGTTCCCGGTGCCCAGGGCCGACAGCACCCCACCATCGAAGGCGGAGGCCATTTCCTCCAAGAGGACAGGCCCGAACCGCTGGCGTCCGCCGTCATCGACTTCGTGCGCTCGAATCCGGCCGGCTGAAGCGCCCGCCGGGTCTTACGACGGACCCGGTGGAGCCACGGTGACGTTGTAGTGGTGCAGCACGGGTGTGTCTGTCCCCCATCCGATCCTGGTCACCGAAGCGGTCGAGAGGTACAGCCTCCAGACCACGTCGTCACCCACGCCGAGCGCCCACGCCACGGCGGCCTTGATGGGTGAGACGTGGCTCACCACGACCACGTCCCCGGCATCGCTGCGGGCCCCCTCGCCATGGTGGGCGAACAGCTCCTCACAGGCCCGACGGACGCGCGCCCCGACTTCGGCCAGTGATTCACCCCCAGCGGGCCGGTAGCCGGTGTCGGTCCGCCAGCGCTGCCATACCGCGGCGGGGACGGCGCGCAGCGCCTCACCCTCTTGGTCCCCGTAGTCCACCTCGATCCACCGCTCGTCGACCGAAACCGGCAGGCCACGTGCCAATACGGTGGCGGTGTGGCGCGCTCGCACCAAGGGACTCGTGATGACCGTGGTGATCTCACCCAACGCGCCGGCCACAGCGGCCACTTGGGCCCGGCCTCGGTCGGTCAGCGGTGAGTCGGACCGGCCGAGCAACACCCCAGCGGCATTGCCGGCCGCTTCGCCATGGCGCACGAGGACGAGCACGGGACTCTCTTCACCGCACCAGGATGCGACCACACTGGTCGCAGGTGATGACGACGTCGGGCGGCGCCTTTCGAATGCGATCGACTTCCATGGCGGGAAGGGCCAGGTGGCAACCGCCACACGACTCCCCCACCAGTCGGGCCGCACCGGTTCCACCCAGCCTCGTGCGCAGTACTTCGTAACGGGCCAAAAGATCAGCGGGGACGGCGGCGGCGGCGGCCTGGCGGTCGATGGTCTGGGTGGCAATGTCGGCCTCGATGGTGATCTCGGCCTCCGCCACCGCCTCGCGCAGCCGTTCGGCGTTGCTGCGGAGACCGCTGCGCTCGTCGTCGGCGAGTTGCAGTACCCGATCGATGGGTTCGAGCGCTTCCATCACCTCGATCTCCCGGTCTTCGAGCTCCGAGATGTGACGAGCGAGGTGGCGGACCTCGTCGTCCATGGCCTTGAGATCGCGCGCCGCGGTGACCTGACCGCCGTACAGCCGCTTCTCGATCTCGACGCGGCGCGCTCGACCGGATTCGATCTGTGCTTCGAGGGCGGCCTGCCGAGCCCCGAGCTCGTCACGCTCGGCACGCACGTCCTTGGTGCGAACCTCGATGTCGGCCAGGCGCCGCCCGATGTCGGCAAGCTCGACGCGCTCGGGCATGGTGTCGCGTCGATGACGCATCTGATCGATGACGGTGTCGTGGTCCTGGACCTCGAGAAGGCGGCCGAACGCGCCGTGGGCAGACTCAGAGGTCATTGCGGCACCACCCCATGGGCCGCGTGGCGAGCCACGCTCAGGGCGCCGACAAGGCCATCGTCGGCGAGCTCCATGGCTTCGTCCCATGAACACCACCGCACATGCGGGCTCTCGCCCGGAGGTGGGGCTGGATCAGCGTCTTCGGCTTCGAGGAGGTAGCGCAGGTCGAGATGCACATGGCCGTCGGCGGCCTCGTGCACGTCCACATGAATGAGATGCGGTATTCCACCGGGGTGGGCCACCGTCAGCCCCGTCTCCTCGGCCGACTCCCGCAAGGCAGCCTCCCACGGTGCCTCACCCGGTTCCAGGTGCCCGCCGTGCTGAATCCACTTTTGGAGGCGCTTGTGCAGGTGGAGCACGGTGCCCCGGGGGCCGACGATCACCGCCGAACCCGTGATGTGCCGAGGGTCCCCAGACGTGGTGAACGGGTTGACGAGCTCGTCGAGCGCCGCCAGCACCGCCGCGCAGGCGTCGAACTCGCGGCGGTCGACCGGTCGATGATCACGCAGCGTTGTGCGCACGGCCCCGGTGAGCTGCGCCGGCGAGTTGCCTGGGGACACGTTCCATCCCTACCACACCGCGGCAGGGTGATTCCTGCCACCGAGTGTGGCGACGGGAAGACGGCCCGAGACGTGACTGCAATTCCGAGTCCGCAGCGCTCAAGATGTGGGGGTGAGACAGTCGCTGCGGTTGGGTACCTACGCTGGCATTCCCATCGGGATGAACTGGAGCGTCGTCGTCATCTTCGGCCTCATCACCTGGGAGCTCGCCGATGTGATCCTCCCCGACTACGGGGGCGGCACCCAACCGTCGTACTGGGTGGCCGCGGTGGTGGCCGCCGCGCTGTTCTTCTTCTCGCTGCTCGCCCACGAAGTGGCCCACGCCGTTGTGGCCAGGCGCAACGGGGTGGGGGTGCACTCGATCACGTTGTGGTTGTTCGGTGGTGTAGCCCAGCTCGAGGGAGAAGCCTTGAACCCAGGCGCAGACTTCCGCATCGCGGCGGTGGGTCCGGGGACAAGCATCGTGCTCGGCGGCCTGTTCGGGTCGCTAGAAGTCCTGGCCCAGCGGGCCGGGGCGCAGGGGCTCCCCATCGATGTTCTCAAGTGGCTCTGTTACATCAACATCCTGCTGGCCGCCTTCAATCTCATCCCTGCCGCCCCGCTCGACGGCGGGCGCATCCTGCGAGCCGGACTGTGGCGGCGTTCAGGCGACCAGGTCCGTGCTTCGGTGACGGCGTCGCGCGCCGGCCGAGGGTTCGGCATCGGGTTGATCGCCGTGGGGGCCATCGTGTTCATCGGCGGTAATGCCTACGGGCTGTGGCTGGCGTTCATGGGGTGGTTCCTGTTCAGTGCAGCTCGGGCTGAGGAAGGTGGGGCGCTGCTGCGCAGTGGCCTGGTCGGACAGCGCGTCGGCGATGTCATGCTGCACCAACCCCCCGCCTTGCCCGCGGCGATGACGGTGGCCGAGGTGTGGCGTGGCTATATCCCCTGGCTGCGAGGTGAGGCCATTGCGGTGGTGGGCGTATCAGGGTGGCTCGAAGGAGTCCTGACCGAGGAGCAACTGCGGTCGGTACCAGCCCACGCGGGGGCGTCCACCAGGATCGGTGACATCGCCACGCCCATGGATGGGGTGCTCGTCGCCCACGCTGATGAGCCCATGCCCGACCTCTTCGCCCGGATGCAAGAGCACGGAGGCCCCGCCGTGGTCCTCGACGCCGAGGGCCGATACATCGGCCTGGTCACCCCGGGAGACGTGCAGCGCGCCGCCCAGCGGGTCAGGCCGGGTCGACGCCCGGGATTCGAACGGCCAACCATCGGGTCCCCGGCTCCACACTGACCAGGCGGTGGGCCACACCGGCCGGCAGCACCACCCAATCACCGTCATCCAGGGCGACGGTCATGTCGTCCACCTCGAGCACGGCGCGGCCCTCGATGACCAGGACCCATTCGTGGTGGTGCTGGAGATAGTCGATCGGACCCGTCACCACGCCGCTGAGGATGTGCTCGATGGCGACGCCATTGACGTCGGCCAAGGTCTCGGTCTCCTCCCCGATGGCAGGGGGCCGGGCGGTGGCGGCTATGTGCCCCCGATAAAGCGGCGTCATGTGGGCAGCGGCGGCGGAGCCGTCGACGACGGGGAAGCGGCGCTCTCAGCGGCGGCCTTATCGGCCTCGATGACGAAGTGTTCTCGGCGGGAGTGGCGCGCCACAGAGGAGCGATCACCAAGGAGCGCCAACAAGAAACAAAGCAGCACACCCAGCCGGGCTTCGACGTTTCCCTCCACCATGTGCCTGGTCACCTCCTGACCTTCGCCATGCCAGGCAACGAGCATGGAGAACAGCCCCACGAGCACGAACGCCACCAAGAATCGCCACTCGCGTCGATGTCGCGTGTCGCGCTGGGCCGCGATGGCAAGCGCCAGGAATCCGAGGATGATCTCCACGCCCCGGTTAGGGGCGAAGATCGTCTCGGCGGCGGCGATGGGCTGATGGCCGGCGGCCTCATAGAAGCTCAAGTCGCCTTGGGCGTTGTTATAGGTCAGGGCGGGGGTGCCGAAAGGTGCGGTGACGTCGTAATAGGGGTGCTCGAACAAGTAGAACGCATAGGTCGTCAGGCCCGTCGTCTGGAACCAGGCGAGCAACGGGGCCCAGGTGGCCGACGTCAGCTCGGGTGCGACTACCTGAGCTTGAGTTGGTGTCGCCGGTGCGGTGTTGTGCGCCAAGGTGTCAATGGCGCGGCCTTGGGGCATGCCGTGCGCTGAGAACCACGCCACCCGAGAGGGAAAGGGAAAGATGCGGACGTAGAACGCCTCTTCGATGTTCAACACGTTGCGGTGCGACGCCTCGGCGGCTATCCCGGTTACTGCTGACACGGCGATGAGAACGATCCCCACCAATGCCGTGTGGCGGTTGTGTCGCCACCGCGTGCGCAGCGTCACCGCCAGACGGTCCGATCCCAGGGCCGCCCCGCTCAACGTTTTGGCGGCGCTGACTGCCAGGATGACGACGGCGACAATGGTGACGCTCCAGATATCAGCGTCGCGCAGGCCCTCGTAGGCGAACGCCGCCACGCCGAGCACGACGAGTCGAGTCCAGGTGAAGCGCCGGACCAACCAGATCCCCACCGCGCACAGCAACGCCAACGTCGACAGCGATGGGCTCTCCGACAGCGCCGACCAGTCCCACTGCACCACCAGCGGGGCGGCGGCAAAACCCAACACAGCCCAGGTCATCACCACCTGGCGCCAACCGGAACGGACGAGTCGGGACACCGTCCAGGCCAGAAACACCCAGCACAACACCGCCAGGACGCTTTGCACGATGACGTAGGGGCCATAGCCGTCGGTGATCTTCAACAGCAATGGCACCAGCGGCGCCCTCGGCCCGGTCCACAGCTCCGGGCTGAACAGTCCGTGTGCGGACACGGCGAGATAGGCCTCGCTGTCCTGCCACACCGCCGGCGGTTGGCTGGCCGCTTCCCCGATCAGGTAGCCGGCGAAGGCCAAGGCGGCGGCAACTTGGCAACTGAGCACAGGCCAACTCGCCAACCGACGGCGTGGACGGTCGCTCGTCACGTGGTTCGCCTTTTCGCCGACCAAGTCGTCCCGACTGTCACCAAAGACCACACGCTAGTTTGCGACAGGTGCCATGCTGGCGCGTCGTACCACGACATGGCGTACGTGACGAGCGGGAGTGACCGTGACGCAGGACCCACTTCGTATCGGTCTGGCCGGATGCGGCATGATCGGACAGATCCACGCCGACGGATTGCGCAAGCTGTCCGACGACGGCGAGGTTGTCGCTGTTATGGCTGTCGATCCTTCGGACTCGGCGCGCCAGGCGGTGCTGCAGAACTGCCCGTTCGCTCGCACCGGCACCGATCCGTTGGAGATGATCGAGGATCCCGATGTGGAGGCGGTGATGATCACGTCTCCCACCGCCACCCACAGCGCGTTGGTACGGGCGGCAGTAGCCGCCGGCAAGCCGTTGTTCTGCGAGAAACCGCTGGCACCCACGTGGGCCGAGGTGCAAGACGTGTGCGATGCGGTGATCTCCTCGGCAGTGGTGGCCCAGGTCGGGTTCCATTCTCGCTTCCACCCGATCATGAACCTTATGCGTGACAAGGTCGACTCCGAGGAGCTCGGGCGACCCATGGGATATGTGCTGCGCGACGACCAGTATTGGCCCACCGGTGACATCGTGCCCGGGCACAGCTCATGGCGTTCTCAGCGCGTGCAAGCGGGTGGCGGAGCCTTGCTCGAACACTCCATCCACAGTGCCGACATTCTCACGTGGCTCTTCGGACCGGCGCGCAGCGTTTACGCCCGAAGCCGATCGGTGTTCGGATATGACGTCGAAGACGTCGCCGCGTTGACCATCGAGCACGAATCGGGCGTGGTGGGGACCCTGCTCACCATCTTCAACGGGGTACGCGGGCGCGAGGAACGGCGCTTCGAGGTGTTCTTCGAGCGTGGGGCCGTCGAGGCCACTACCGACTTCATCGTGGGAGCCCCCGAGGACAGCCTCTTGATCCAGCGCCCCGACAGCCCGCCCGAACGTCCCGACTTGGAGGCCCTGCGAGCGGAGCACTTCACCAAACTCGGGCTCGAACGTCGAGATTTCCTCTTCTATACGTACCCCGCCGTCCGGAACTGGGTGCGCAGTGTTCGCGAGGGGCGGGCCGCCACACCCGGTTTCGGCGATGCCCGCATCGCCCACGAGCTCGTCGAGCTGGCCTACCAGTCGGCTCGGCGACCGGCCCTGTGATTTGTATCTTTTCGCGCTCAGAGTGGGCCAACGAACGTGATGAGTGAAGCATCAATTCTGGTGACGGCTTGCCCTTGTTTGGCGAGTTAGCTGGTGTACTAGGCAGGGCGGTCGCGAGTATCTGTCGCCTCTCATTCGAGGCGATCGCAGGAAATTCTTCTATCGGTGAACAACATCCCTGAAGGAAGTCATACGGCGGAGGACCCGCCTTCGGGGGTCTTCACGCCCTACGTGCCGGGCCCGGCGCTGAGTTGGGCGGGCGAACTCGGGTCGGACGCCGGCCCCAGTGGCGTGTCCTCGAGGGCTCCATGGTGTTCGGGGACGTATCGGGCTTCACGAAGATGTCCGAACGACTGGCCCGACACGGCAAGGTGGGCGCCGAGGAGGTCACCGACGCCATCAACACCTGCTTCGAGGCGCTGCTCGACGTCGCCTATCGGGCCGGCGGGAGCCTGCTCAAATTCGGTGGGGACGCCTTGTTGCTCTACTTCGCCGGCGACGATCATGCCCGGCGTGCCGCGCACGCGGCGGCCGGCATGCGGTCGCGACTGCGCCAGGTAGGGCGGCTGCGTACCACCGCCGGGATCGTCACCCTGCGGATCTCCATCGGGGTCCACGCCGGCACGTTCCACGCCTTTTTGGTGGGCGACTCGCATCGCGAGTTCCTCATCACTGGATCAGGGGCCAGTGCCACCGTGCGCGCCGAGGGAGCGGCCAGCGCCGGTGAGATCGTGATCAGTGCGGGAGCGGCCGCCGCCTTGCCGGCGTCGTGTCGTGGCCCGGCTCGCTCCGAGGGCTATCTCTTACACGGCGCGCCGGCGCTCGACGGCGAGCGTCGCGTGCGCAGAGACGACGACGCCGGCGTGGACGTCGCCACCCTGGTCCCCGTGGCCATCCGCCAACATCTGATGAGCGGAGCCAGGGACCCCGAGCACCGCCGGGCGTCGGTGGCCTTCATCCACTTCGACGGTACCGACGAGATCATCGAACACGAGGGTCCCGAGGAGCTCGCGCTGCGGCTCGACCAGCTGGTGCGGATCGCCCAGCACGCCGCCGACGAATTCAATGTCACCTTCTTGGGCACCGACATCGATCTCGACGGCGGGAAGATCATCTTGGTGTCGGGCGTGCCACGGCGCCTCGGCGAGGACGAGGATCGCCTTGTCACCGCGTTGCGCCGAGTCGTCGAATCAGACCCTGCTCTCCCCGTGCGCATCGGCGTGCACAGCGGCCCGGTGTTCGCCGCCGATGTCGGTCCCCCCTATCGCCGCACCTTCACGGTGATGGGTGACACGGTGAACCTGGCCGCCCGAGTCATGGCCAAAGCCTCGCCCGGCCAAGTCCTCGCCACAGCAGACGTGCTCGAACGATGCCGCCGAAAGTACCGGACCACCGCCTTGGAGCCGTTCTTCGTCAAGGGCAAGCGCGCCCCGGTGACGGCCATGGAGGTGGGTCCTCCCCGCCGTGTCGACACGTCGAGTGGACACCTGTTGGGTCTGGTGGGCCGGCAGAACGAAATGGCCATTTTGGAAGGCGAGCTCGAACATGCGGTGGCGGCGAGATCGGCGCGCGTCGTCGAGATCATCGGTGGCGCCGGCATGGGGAAGTCACGACTCGCTGAGGAGATGCGGGCCAAGGCGAACCAATTCACCGCCATCACCATCGCCTGTGAGGAATACGACCGCGACACGCCCTACGCGCCTTTTCGGCTGCTCGGCCTGCACCTGCTTGGTCTCGATGACGAAGCACCCAGCTCGGTCATCCTCGATCGCCTGCAGGCCAAAGTGGAGGGCGCCGCGCCGGCCTTGGCGCTGGCGCTGCCGCTTGTGGGTGCCACCCTCGGCCTCGACATGGCCGACACCCCCGAGACGGCCGGGCTCGAGCCGGAATTCCGACGTGGCCGCATTCACCAGAGCACCGCGGAGTTCTTGTCGCGAGTCCTTCCCGAACCGTGCTTGGTGTGCTTCGAGGACGTCCACCACATGGACGAGGCGTCTCAGGAGCTGCTGCGGGCCATGATCGATGTGCACCGTGACCACTCTGTACTCGTGGTCTTGACGCGCCGAACGGGCGAGACCACGTCGTCGTTCCTCGACCAGGACGAGCTCACCACGGTGCATCTGGGTCCGCTGGCTGACGAGGCGGCCGTCGAAGCGTTGGTCACCGCTACCGAGGAGGCGCCCCTCCTGCCGCACGAATTGCGGGCCCTCGCGGCGCGCGCCTCGGGCAATCCGTTGTTCTTGGAGTCGCTGCTGCGGTCTCGACTCGACGGTGCCGACATCGACGACCTGCCCGCCACCGTGGACGCCGTGATCAACACCAAGCTCGACAGCCTCCCGCCATATCAGAGACATCTTCTGCGGTGCGCGGCTGTTCTCGGGCTCGTCTTCACGGTGCGCGAACTGTCGGACATCCTCGACACCACAGACGACGCTCTTGACGTGGGTGCGTTTGGCGATCTGGGCGAGTTCGTATCCATGGAGTCCGACGTGCTTCGCTTCCGATGGACGATCGTGCGCGACTGTGCGTACGAGGCGCTGCCGTTCCGGCGCCGTCGTGACCTCCATGGCCGGGCCGCCGCCGCTCTGGTGACGCGCTACGGCGACGACATCGACTCCAAATCCGAGCTGCTGTCCATGCACTTCTTCCACGCCGGGGCCTTCGAGCGGGCGTGGCACTTCGCCTGCGCGGCGGGCAAGCGGGCCAGCGACCGCTACGCCAATGTCGAAGCGGCGGCCATGTTCGAGCGGGCCTTGGCCGCGGCGCGGCGCGTCCCCACCATCGGCGCCGTGGAGGTGGCCGACGCCTGGGAGGCGTTGGGGGACGTGCGGGTCAGAGCCGGCCTGTACGACACCGCATCGCGCGCCTTCAGCGATGCCCGGCGACTCACCGCCGGAACGCCGGTGGCGCAGGCTCGGCTCCTTCTCAAACAGGCATGGATGCCCGAGCGCGTCGGACGGCACTCCGAAGCCATCCGCTGGATCCGGCGCGGTCTCAAGGAGCTCGACGGAATCGATGGGGTTGAAGCCGGGCAGCGCCGCGCTGAGCTCTTGGCGTGGTGCGCGGCGGTTCGCCAAGCCCAGGGGCGCCACCGCGAAGCCGTGTCGTGGTGCGAATCGGCCATCGAAGAGGCTCGCCAGGCTGGGAGCCCCGCCGCTGAGGCCCACGCACTGTTCATCTTGGACTGGGCGTGGGTCTGCCTCGACCGCTGGGACCGTGTGACCAACTCCCGCCGAGCCCTGCAGCTGTACACCGAGCTCGGCGACATGGGCGGACAAGCCGTCGTGCTCAACAATCTGGGTGGCTTTGCCTATGTGCATGGGCATTGGGATGAGGCCATCACCTTTTACGAGCAAGGCCGAGCGGCTCGTCTCGTCACCGGCAATGACGTTGACGGCGCGTCGGGCACCTGCAACATCGGAGAGGTGCTGGCCGACCAAGGGCGCTACGAGGAGGCCGAGGCGGCCGTCAACGAGGCCCTGCGGGTATGGCGAGCAGCCCGCTACCACCATGGCATCGGCTTCGCCCATTTGTTGCTGGGACGGGTGGCGGCGCGCACGGGACGCTTCGACGAGGCCGACGCGCATTTCTCCACCGCCCACCACGAGTTCGCCTCTGCCCAGATCGACGGCGAGGTGCGGATGGTCGAGGGCAGCATGGTCGAGAGCCTCGTGCTCCAAGGGCGTGCGGACGAAGCACTCGTCCTTACCCAACAGCTCCTCGGTGGGGACGAGCCGGCGAACTCTGACGCCGAGGCCGGTACCCTCGGCCCCCCACTCGAGCGCTTACGGGGCTACGCCTTGCTGCAGCTAGGGCGAAGCGAGGCCGCCCACGGCGCCATGCTGGCCTCTTTGGAGGCTGCCCATCGCCAAGAGAGCGACTACGAGATTGCCCTGACCCTGGTGGCCTTGGCCAGGCTGGCCCGGCGCACCGGTGATCTGGCCGCCGCCGACCGCCTGCACGATGACGCGTCGGGACCCCTGGAGCGGCTCCACGTGGTCACGGTCCCGGACTACCCACGGGTGGCCCGGACGACCCAGATACCGGCGACCTCAGTGTTGCCGAGACCGTAGGCGGTGCCGAGGCCGTAAGCACACGCGTGTAATCACCGCGTTCAGATTCGTTGAGGTGAACGTTGGCCCCTGAGAAATTCCCCAAACGTTCACCTCGCGTTCAAAGGTCGTTTACCTACCGTTCAATTGTCGTTCACCTCGGACGGGTACAGATGGGTTCGCGGACGTTTGAGACAACGGACCGTATCGACTCGCGCAAAGGAGAAGCACGTGTCGAACACCTTCAACCCGGGAGAACCACGGTGATCCACCCCCATCGCAGGCGGTCCATTCGAGCCTCGCAGGCTGCATTCGCGGTACTGGCCGTAGCCCTGCTCGCGGCCGCCTGCAGCTCGAGCACCCCGAGCGCGGCCAAGAAGAACTCGACCACGACCACCTCGACATCTACACCCGTGACCTCGACCACCACGGCGCCGGCCGCGGGCGCCACGTCGTCATCGACCACGACCACGGCCGCCAAGGCAGCGGCGTCGACGACGACCACGGCGGCCAAAACTGCCACCACCACGCCGACGACCAGCTGTGCCACCACACTCACCCAGGCCTGTGACACCAAGGACGCCTCGGCGTCGCTGACCGGGGCGGGCTCCACCTTCGACCAGCCCCTGTTCAGCCGGGCCTTCTACGCCTACAGCCAGGCCAACTCCAAGGTCACCGTGGCGTACGCGGCGGTGGGCAGCGGCACCGGCGAGTCCGACATTGAGTCCCAGACGGTGAACTTCGGAGCCAGCGACGTTCCCTTGACTCCGGCATCGGGCAACGGCGGGGCCATCCTCGAGATCCCCGTGGCCCTCGGCGGCGTGGCCATCGCCTACAACCTTCCCGGTGTGAACCAGGGCCTGCATCTGACCGGAACGGTGCTCTCCAACATCTACCTCGGCAACATCACCACGTGGAACAACTCGGCGATCCAGTCCCTCAACCCGGGTGTCAGCCTCCCCAACCAGACCATCGAGACGGTGCACCGGTCGGACTCGAGCGGGACGAGCTACATCTTCACCGACTACCTGAACACGGTGAACCCGGCGTGGTCCTCCTCAGGCCCCGGCGTGAGCAAGTCCCCCACCTGGACCAAGGGCAACCCCAACAACCTGGGGGGCAGCGGCAACCCCGGCGTGGCCGCCGATGTGGCCAACACCCAGTACTCCATCGGGTACGTCGAGCTGGCCTATGCCTTGCAAAGCAGCATCACCTACGCCCAAATCCAGAACGCCGCCGGCGATTACCAGTACCCGACGCTGTCGACCGTGTCCGCGGCGGCCAGCCAGTTCCCCAACGTGAGCTACACGAACTTCCCGATCGTCAACGCGCCGGGGGCGAGCAGCTACCCGATCTGCGGCTACAGCTGGGCGCTCGTCTACCAGAACCAGACCAATGAGGCTGACGCCGTGGCGCTTGGCAAGCTCTTTGACTGGGAGACCAACTCGGGTCAGAGCCAAGCCTCCGCCATCGGCTACGCGCCGCTGCCCAGCAACATCCAAGCGCTGGCGCACTCGACCATCCTGGAGATGCAGCTCAACGGCAAGGCGCTGTTCACCGGTTGATTCGTGGGAGACCTCGGAACTGACGTAGACGACGCTTTGGCCGCCGCACCGGCGGCACGCGGAGTCTGGCGACGACGGTCGCCGTTGCTCCCGAAAGGGGCGTACCGCGTCCTGCTCGGCTTCTTCGCCTTCATCTTCGCCGTCGTTCTCGTGGCCGTTGTGGTCACGCTCATCTACAAGTCCCGCGACGCGTGGGCCACCTTCGGGCTCGGCTTCATCTGGTCGCGCACGTGGGATCCCGTGCACAGCGTGTTCGGGGCGCTGCCCTTTATCGTGGGCACCCTGGTCACCACAGCATTGGCCTTGGTGGTGGCGGTGCCCGTCGGCATCGCCTGCGCCGCCTACCTGACGGAGATGGCCCCGCGGTGGTTGCGGCCCTTCGGTGTCCTCGTCGATCTCATCGCGGCCGTCCCCAGTGTGGTCGTCGGTCTCTGGGGCCTGCTCGTGGTGGCGCCGGTGTTCGCACGCGACGTAGAGCCGTTCATGAAGAAGATCCCCGTGATCGAGTGGTTGTTTCACGGGACGCCGTTAGGTGTGAGCATCTTCTTGGCCGGGGTGATCCTTGCCGTGATGATCGTCCCCACCATCGTGGCTCTCTCACGCACAGCGCTGCTCGGCGTGGGCGTGGCCGAACGCGAAGCGGGCATGGCGCTCGGGGCCACCCCGTGGCGAGTGGTGCGCTCTGTCGTGCTGCCGGGTTCCCGCTCAGGCATCGTGGCGGCCGTCGTGCTGGCACTTGGTCGGGCCGTGGGAGAAACCATCGCGGTGACGTTGGTCATCGGCAACGACTACGCCATCCCCCACTCCCTGCTGGCCCCGGGGGCGACCCTCGGTTCGGTCATCATCAACCAGTTTGGTGACGCCTCCACCGTCCACCACGAGTTGGGGTCACTTGTCGCTCTGGGTGTGATCCTGCTCGTCATGGGACTCGTGATCAACGGCGGCGGCCAGCTGCTGCTGCGGGGGCGGCGGCGGCCGGCTCGAACAGCCATGGTGGACGTGGCGCTATGAGCGCACTCGCCACCACCCCCTTGGCCCTCGATACCGGCTCCGTGGAACGACGCCAGGTCGTCCAGGCCGCCGCGGCAGAGTCGCTGCGGCGACGACACGCCATCGGAAGAGTCATGCGCTGGACATGCCTGGCGGCGTTTCTCATCACCCTGGCGCCCTTGGGCATGCTGGTGGGGTATGTGGTCTACCGCGGGGTCGGCGCCTTGTCGCTGAACTTCTTCACCCATCTCCCCACGCCCGAAGGCATTCCCGGGGGCGGGATATCCAACGCTCTGGTGGGCACGGGCATCATCGACGGCATCGCGCTGGCCATGGCCATACCGGTAGGGCTGATGGTGGCCATCTTCTTGGCCGAGAGAACCGGCAAGCTGGCCAATATGCTTCGCTTCGGCGCCGACATCCTCACCGGCCTGCCCACCATTCTCATCGGCTTGTTCGTGGCCGCCATCATCGTGCAGCCCTTGAAACACTTTTCCGCCATCGCCGCCAGCGTGGCACTGGCCATCATCATGTTGCCGATCATGGTGCGAGCCAGTGAAGAGGCTCTTCGCACCGTGCCCGACGACCTGTGGGAAGCGGGCATGGCCCTCGGAGCCCGTCCCTCGCGAGTGGTTCGCTCCGTCGTCGTTCGCACGGCGCTGCCTGGCCTCGTCACCAGCAACTTGCTCGCCTTGTCGCGCGCCGTCGGGGAGACCGCTCCTATCTTGTTCACCGTCTCCGTGTTCTCTTACACAATGAACACCTCGCCGCTGGGGCCGATGAACACGCTGCCATATGTCATCTGGTTGGACGCCCAAAGTGCCTTTAAGTCCCAGCAGCAGCAAGCGTGGGGAGCCGCCCTCGTACTCCTCGTGATCGTCCTGGCGCTGGCCATCGTGGGACGACTGGTAGCAGGACGGCTCACCCGGCGGGCCCGGGCCTAGACAGATCGCAAGAAGGAGCCACGATGATCGAAAAGCCCGTTGATACGGTAACCAAGGTGAATCCCGCCTCGGCGCCACAGCCGGGCCACCCCGAACCGAGCAACCTCGACCTGCCCCATCCGACCGTCGATGTCGAGGCGGTGACGCTGACCGACGTATCGGTCCGCTTCGGGAACTTCGAAGCGGTGCGCCAGGTGACCCTACCGCTGGCGGCACGCCGGGTAACGGCGCTGGTGGGTCCGTCCGGTTGCGGCAAGACAACCATCTTGCGGGCCATCAACCGCATGCACGACCGCTCCGGCGGTGTCGTCAAAGGATCGGTCCGGCTCGGTGACCTCGACGTCTACGCCTCGAGCACCCAACCCGAATTGGTGCGGTCCAAGATCGGCATGGTCTTCCAGCGTCCAAATCCGTTTCCGACCATGAGCATCATCGACAACGTCGTGTCGGGGCTGCGCTTCAACGGGGTCCGCAACAAGGCCATCTTGAAAGACGCCGCTGAGTCTGCCCTCCGCCACGCCGCGTTGTGGGACACGGTCAAAGACCGTCTGGGACAACCGGCCATCAAACTTTCTGGGGGACAACAGCAGCGGCTGTGCATTGCGCGCGCTCTGGCGGTGGAACCTGAGGTCCTGCTGATGGACGAGCCTTGTTCGGCCCTCGACCCGGTGTCGACGGCGCAGATCGAAGAGCTCATCGTCAAACTGTCATCCGAGATGGCCATTGGGTTGGTGACACACAACATGTTCCAAGCCACGCGGGTGTCCGATTTCACCGCCGTCTTCCTCCTTGGTGATACCGGCGTTGGTGAACTGGTGGAATTCGGCCCCACCACGCAGGTCTTCGAATCACCGTCCGATGCCCGCACCGAGGCCTACGTCACCGGCAAGGTGGGCTGAATCCCTTCTTTACCGCTAGTATAAGTAGTATTAGCGTCCTGTTTCGAGTTCGACGAGCAGTGGTAGAACACGTCGAGATTGAAAAACACCAAATAAAGGAGCTGTCTGGTGCACAACGATGTCATTTCTCCCCACTCTGAGCGGGTCGTAACTCGCTCCCGCCGCAGGTGGCGGTCGATCACGCTGCTCTCAGCGGTCGGCGTTGGGGCCGCCGCCATGATCGGCGTCGTTCCCGCCAGTGCCACCACTCCCACAGCCACTGGCTACTGGGAGATCGGAAACAACGGTGCCCTGTGGAGCATCGCCGGTGCGCAAACCGTGACGGCAACGGTAAACGGCGTCACCGGACCCATCGGGGCACCCATCTCAGTGGCGCCCACAGCGCCCATCGTGGGAATTGCGGGCACAACTGATGGCAAGGGTTACTGGGCGGTGGACGCCAAAGGCGGCGTCTATGCCTATGGGGATGCCCAGTACTACGGGTCACTGCCGGCCCTGCATGTAACACCCAACCAACCGATCGTCGGCATCGTGAGCACGCCCAGCAACGCCGGCTACTGGCTGGTCGCTGCAGACGGCGGCATCTTCACCTTTGGTAACGCCACCTACGCCGGGTCGCTGCCGGCTATGCACGTCAAGGTGAGCAACATCGTCGGCATGACGATCACCGCCAACGGCCTTGGCTATTGGTTGGTCGGCAGTGACGGTGGCGTCTTCGCCTTCGGCACGGCCGCCTACTCGGGTTCGGTGTACTCCAAGACGGGCGCGGCGGCGACTTCACCTGTCGTCGGCATCACCGCCTCCTCGGTTGGCACGGGCTACCTCGTAGCAGAGGGCGATGGCGCCGTGTTCGCCTTTGGCACGCCGTACTTCGGTGGTTCGCCACTGCTGTCGGGTGTGGCCGGAGCCCCCATGGTGGCCATCGACTACACGCCTGATGGCCTCGGCTACTGGGTAGTGGGATCCGATGGTGGCGTCTTTGCTTATGGTGACGCCAAGTACTTCGGATCGGTTCCCGGTGAGCTGCTCAACACCGGGGTAACCAACTCAACGCCGATCGTCGGTTTCGCACCGACGCTCTAATCCGGGGGGCCACCTCCCCATCGCACAACGGCCGACGGCCGACCCCCACGGGTCCCCGTCGGCCGTTGTCGCGTCTGTACAGAGATCACGCACGCCTCGGCGCCGCGCCGTTCGCCAGGTCAGTGCAGCGCGTCGGCGTGTTGCACACGCCCCGCATCGCGGGTGAACAACACATCGTTGTATCCCTGGCCAGGCCCGACCATCTCAAAGGTCAGCGGCGGCACGAAGGAGAGGTAGAGGGCCCGTCGTCCGCTGGTCTGTCGACCAATCGGGGCCGGGGCGGCGTGAAGCGTATGGCCGAAATGCACGGTGACGTCACCGGGATCGGTGCCGAGTGCCACGACCGGCAGGCGCCCGGCATGTCGAGGACCCGGAAGCCGCGATGTCCCTCGATGCGAACCCGCGATCATCTGTAGTTGCCCGGCGGCCTCGTTGGCGGCGTCGAGCTGAATACCGACATTGAGCATGGGGCACTTCACGGCGTGCCCGCCCATGCCGCAGTCACGGTGCCACGGCAGGTCGGCGAGGCCTTCGCTCGCACCGGGCACCTTGATAACCACGCCGTTGCCATCGAGCCGGTCGTGCGCGTCGCGCAGCTCGCCTCCGGCCAGACCGGCTATGCGTACGAAGCGCTCATCGTCGCCCAACCCGGCGATGCGCGCCGATTGGTCGTTGAGGTAGTTGACCCGGCAGCACACGTCTTGACCATCGACGCGCGTCCACCACGATCGCCGATCGTCGGGCTTGGCCCTGGCCACGGCGACAGATACGTCAGCACGCAGCGCCTCGATCTCGTCAGGAGTCATGACGCCTACGAGGTGGACGAAGCCGGCCCGGTGCAAAAAATCGGCGATCTCATCGTCGGTGTCGCCCAAGGTGAAGGTCCGATGCAGATCGATGAGACGCCCGTCGGCATCGTTCACCATCGGAGGGTTGTCGATGTCGTACAGGTCCTGTCCGTCGAAGGCGACTCGCAGTGAGGGCTCCCACCGGGCCAGTTGGCCGAAGTCCCCTTTGGTGATCGAAATCTCATCGGCGTAGAGAAGAGCGAAAGAAGACTTCAGCTCCCACACGAACGCGCTCCACGCCGGTAAAGAAAGCTCGATGATCGTGTGGGCCAGATCGCTGCCGCGCTGCACGGAAAAGGTATGGCCGCTGGGGTCATAGGTGAAAGCGTCGCCGCCGCCGACCTTAAAGGCCAAAGGTCGCACCACGCGGATATCGGCGTCGGAGAACACGGGTCCGCAGCCCTCGAGCGCAGCGGGGAGCGTGTCGAGGTGAAAGCGGTCGAAGTCAAGGGACCCGAATCGCTCGCCGGCCATAGCTCCAAAGTAGCCGTTAACGCCTCCAGGCACGTCCCGCCTCGGCTCCGATGCGCCTCTAGGCATGACCCGACTCGGCCCCCCACGGGAGGAGTCCGAGAAGTACTGTTGACCCGGCTGTAGTGGTCACGTCGGTAACACGATGTGGGCGCCACAACCCCGAGGGGGAGGGGATGCCATGTCGTTACTGGGTGTGAGGCCGGCCACCACCGGTGATGCGCTTCGATGCCGACGGCTCCTGGGGGCCGGGCTGTGCGGGGCGATGCTCGTGGCCATAGTTGTCTCGGTGGGAGTGGCGGCATCACCGGCCTACGCCGATACCGTGATCAATGGCTGCACCATCGTTTCGAACCCCACCCCAGCCGATCACACCGATTGCACTGACACCTCAAGCCTCAACGGCGTCGACTTGGCGGGCCTTGACTTGCAGTACGCCGATCTCACCGACGATCAACTGGTGGGCACCGGCTTTTCCTCCGCCAACCTCACTGACGCCAACTTGTCGGGCTCCACGGCATCGGCGTGCATGGAGACCATAAGCGAATCGGGTTACGGCGGTTCGTGCCAGGCGGCCAACTTCGACAGGGCCGACATGACGGCGACCGACCTGAGCGATGTCACCACCTCGGCGTGTGTGACGTTCACCGAATACGGCAACCCCGGGCCCGAGCTTTCCTTTTGTGGAGGGGTGAGCGCGAGCCAAACCGATTTGGCTGGGGCTGACCTCAACAGTGACGACCTCTCGTGGGTCATGCTCTCGCACGACGACCTCAAGGGCGCCAGCTTCACCAACGCCACCTTCAGCGAGTGCGCGCCGGAGACCTTTGACGTCGGCTTGGTCTGCAGTCAAAGCGCCCTGGCCGATGTGAACCTCCAGGACACCAACTTGTCGGGCGACCAGTTGACTGGCGTCGATCTCGCCGGGGCCAAACTGACGGGTGCCAACCTCTCCGGCGCCAACCTGTCGGCGTACAGCGAGTACAGCCTCATCGACATTGTCACCAACCTCGACAAGGCAAACCTCAAGGACGCCGATCTCGACGGAGCCAACCTGGGTGGCGCCTCGCTGGTGAAGACGCACCTGACCGGATCCAATTTCAGCGGCGCCACCCTCATGGGCACCACCTCGGGCAAGGTCGTAGGAAGGCCGTCGACTCTTTGTTCTGGGTGCGGTGTGGTGCGGGGATTTCTCGTCGGTCCCGGGGTGGATCTCAGCGGAGCGGACCTGGCTCACGCTCATCTGGGCGGTCTCAACCTGACCGGTGCGCAACTCGCCGGGGTGTCGTCGGGAAAGATCAGCGGCCGGCCCTCCGCGTTGCCGGCCGATTGGGCCCTTGTCAACGGGTACCTGGTGGGTCCGCAGGCCCAGTTGACCGGGGCGCGTCTCGACGGCGCCAACCTGACCAACGACGACCTGACCGATGCCATCGTGACGGGCAGCTTCCTCAACGACGCCAATCTGAGCGGTGTCACCGTCACCGGCGTCATCTCGGGCGCCATCACCGGAACGCCGTCGGACCTGTCCGCCGGTTGCGTGGTCGTCAACGGCTATCTGGCCGGACCAGGTGCCGACCTGGCCAATGCCGATCTGGCTGGCGCCAATCTGGGCGCGGCTGACCTCGACAACGTCGTGCTAACGGGCGCCAACCTCGCCGGCGCCGGACTCGGCGGCGTGGTCGGTCTCGACGGCGTGGAGACCGGCGCCATCACCGGGACGCCGTCGGCTCTGCCCCCCAACTGGCTTCTGGTCGACGGATACCTGGTGGGCCCCGGCGCCAACCTCGGTGACGCCGACCTCCAAGGAGCTGACCTGGCCGGCGCCGATCTCGACGGCACCCACCTCTATGGCGCCAACCTCGACGGTGTCAGCTCCGGAGGCATCACGGGCACGCCGCAACTGCTCCCGGCCTTTTGGAGCCTCGCCAACGGGTATCTCGTAGGCCAAGGCGCCGATCTGGCCGGTGCCGATCTGAGCGGGGCCGATCTGAAGGGGGACTTCTTCACCGACGCCAACCTCACCGGCGCCGATCTGGCCGGTGCCGACTTGAGCGGCGGGGTGTCCTCAGGCGGGATCATCGGGACCCCTTCCGCTCTGCCGGCCAACTGGCTTGTGGTCAATGGGTACCTGGTGGGGCCGGGCGCCAACGTGTCTGATGCCAACTTCGCCGATGAGGAACTGGCCAATGCCGACCTCGACAACGCCCGTGTCGAGAACGTCGACCTGTCGGGAACCGACCTCACCGGTGCCAACCTCGTCGATGCCATCTTTGGAACGGGGGGACCCGGATACCCACCCCCCAACCTGAGCAACACGAACTTCACCAACGCTGATCTCGACGGGGCGACTGACCTCAATCAAAGTGGCAGCCTGAGCACCGTTGTCTGGTCCAACACCACCTGCCCCGACGGCACCAACAGCAATGCTGACGACGGCACGTGCGCCAACAACCTGTCGTGACCTAGGCGGCGGGAATCGGCGCGCGCCCGGCGCCCTGCGATAATGACGCCTCGTCACATCGGGAGCGTGGGGGCCCTTTATGAGTGATTCGGATCCTCGGGGGAACATCTTCATCGACCACACCGGCTACGCCGATCAGGCTCACTGGCACGCCGTGGCCGCCGAGCTGCGCGATGAAGCCCCGGTGCTGCGCATCGACGAGGAGGGCCATGCGCCTTTTTGGGCGCTCACCCGCCACCAAGACGTCTTTGCGGTTTCCCGGGACAACGAGCACTTCCTCAACACCCGAAACTCAGTACTCGGGCCCGACGCCCAGCTCGAGTTCCTCACCACCATCGGCATCGAGCCCAACACCCTCATCCACATGGACGGCGACGAGCACCGCAGTCACCGCGAGCTCGCCAACGACTGGTTCCGGCCCCGGGCCGTCTCCAAGCGCCAGCCCAGAGTCGATGCCATCGCCGACGAGTTCGTGGAGAAGTTCCGCCAGCTCGACGGGACCTGCGACATCGCCCAGGACATCGCTGTGCCCTTCACGCTGCACGTGATCATGGACATCTTCGGGGTGCCCCCCGAGGACGAGCCGATCATGCTCAAGTTGACCCAAGGGATATTCGGAGCCGCCGACCCTGAATATCTCGGTGACCTCAGTGACCCCATGGCCCTCCTCACCGACACCATCAACCAGTTCGAGGAGTACTTCAGCGAGCTTTCGGCGCGGCGCCGGGCGCACCCGACCGACGACCTGGCCAGCGTGCTCGCCAATGGCGAGGTGAACGGCTGTCCCATGGACCGCAACGCCAGCCTCTGGTACTACACCATCGTGGCCACAGCAGGGCACGACACGACGTCGTACGCCTTGGCCGGTGGTCTCGAGGCGCTACTGCGCCACCCCGATCAAGTCGTCCAGCTGCAAGGCGATCCGACCTTGATCAACATCGCCGTCGACGAGATGATCCGCTGGACCTCCCCGGTGCGCCAGTTCCTGCGCTACCTGACCCAACCCGCCACCTTGTCGGGCATCGAGATTCCCGCCGGCGATCGCGTGCTGCTCTCCTACCCTTCGGCCAACCGTGACGAGCGGGTCTTCACCGACGCCATGGAGTTCGACGCCTCACGTCCCAATGCCAACCGGATGATCGCATTCGGCGGCGGCGAGCATTTCTGCCTGGGCTCCACGTTCGCCCGGCGCGAACTGCGCACGTTCCTACCCCGGTTGCTGGCCGCCGTCGACACCATCGAGATCGACGGGGACCCGCAATGGGCGGAGGCGAATTTCGTGGGGGGCGTCAAGCACCTCCCCGTCACCGCCACATTCCGCTAGCGAACCGTGGCGGCGCGGGCGTAGACCAGCGTCGTCACCCGATCGACTGACGTGTCGACGAGCTCGACTTGAATCGGCGCACCCGCGTCAGAACCGAGCAAGCGGGTCCTGGTTCGCACGGGGCCGACACGGGCCTGGGCCAGATAGCGAATATCGAGATCGGTCACCACCGCCGGCACGTCGAAACGCGTGGACACGAAGTCCTCGGCGGCGGCTTCGGCCAGCAGGGCAACCAGAGCGCCTTGCAATGTGCCGGCCGGGTTGCGCAGCTCGGGAGTAACTGTCAACTGCACCACCCCAGCGGCGGCGTCGAGGACCTCGATGCCGGCTTCCGCTCGCAACGGTCGGGACAACGAGCCCAGGCGGCCGAACATGCGGCTGGCGTTGTCGGCTGACACCTGCGGTTTGGGCGGATCGCCTTCGCGCCGGGCCAGCTTGGCGAATCCGATGGCACCGGTGGCGACGGGCTCACCGTCGTCGCCGGTGATCTCGGCCATGGCGGTCACCGACCGCCGGCCGGCGCGCACGATGGTGCCGGTAGCGGTGATGCTCGTGGGGGCCGGGACCAGGCGCATCCGCACTGACATGTCTGACGTGAGGGCCCACGCCTCGGGGTCGTTGTCGGCGACGACGCCGGCCACCGCGTCGATGAGAAACGCCACCACACTGGCCCGTACCACGCCGTGGCGCATCACCTGGGCATGAGGCTCCAGGGTCAAGATCAGTTGGCCATCTGTGTACTGGGCCCGTACACCGAGGCGTCCGACGAGATGCAAACCGTCAGGAAAGAAATCCGTCATACCGCCGAAGCCCGGGTTGTTGCGTGCTTACGCATCGGCGCCGTCGAACTCCGGCGCCAGAGCAAGATCAAACGCTTCGTCGACACTCATGGCCATTCCCTGCGCGTACCAACGGTTGAATTCCGTCTCACCGAGGACGGCCCGCCCTTCGTCGATGCTCGACTCCCGCATCTGTCCATAGTACAAGAGCCATGGTTGCCCGATTTGCTCCAGATACGACTGCGCCGCCCCGTGAAGCTGCGCGGCGCGGCGCCATCGGTCTCGATCCCCGTCAATGGTGGCGAAACCGAGCATGACATAAGCGATGCCAAAGCGATCACCGTTACGGCGGCAAATGTGGAGCGCGTCGACCAACATCGTCCGGGCCCCGGCGATATCTCCTTCGGCCCACGCGATAACGCCCAAGTTGATGGAAATGTGGTGCATGTGCAGACCGGCCAGTTCCTGGGCGGCGGCGGCTTTCTCCAAATGCCGTCGAGCTTCGGCCACGTCGCCGTCGTCGAGCGCGTACAGCCCCGCCGTGTTGTGAATATCGGCTGTGAAGAACAAGTTGCCGGTGCGATCGGCGCACGCGCTCGCTTCGGCGAAGAAAGAAGCCGTCTGCGAGGGTGCCACGACCTTGCTTGCCATGGCACACAGGCTCACCGTCACCGCCAACAAGGTGTCGTCGCCCACCAGGCGCGCCCTGTCCAGGCTTTGGCTCCCGAGGATGAAGGCGTGCTCATAGTCGCCACTGAAGTACTTGGTGCCCCCCAAAGCCACCTGGGCCCATATCGACAGCCGCTCGTCGTCCACGCCGGCGGCCAGTTCCACGGCCCGCTCGCCGAGACGGCCGGCACTCCCGATGTCCACTGCTCTCGCCATCATGGCGATGGCGATGGTGGCCTCGAGGACCAGCGCAGGATCGGCCCCCTCCAGTGGTGTGTCGAGCACGGGGCGTAAGAGGGGGAGCACCTCCCCCGCCTTGGAACGGGCCGACCAAAAAAACCGAAGGGCAACGGCGAAGCGTAGTACCAGCACTGCTTTGTCCTCATCACCGGCGGCATGTTCTATGGCGCGCCTGAGGTTGGCCTCGTCTTTTGTCAGCAGGGCCAACCACACGGGTTGACTTCGGCCATGGAGATGGTCGGCCGCCTCTTCGGCGAGCGTCAAGAAGTAGTGGCAATGTGCCGTGGCGACGTGGCGCGCCTCGTCGCCGGCTCCGGCGACCAAGAGCTCGGCAGCGAACTGTCGAATGGTCTCAAGCAAACGGTAACGCAAGCTCCCCTCCGACGGCTCGGCCATCACAAGGCTCTTGTCGACGAGGGATCCGAGCAGGTCGGTCACATCGAAGGACTCGATCCCGTCGAATCCACACACGGCGCGCGCCGCGGAGAGGTCGAAGCCCTCGACGAACACCGACAGCCGCCGCAATACGCTCTGCTCACGCTCGTCGAGCAGCGAATAGGACCAATCCACGGTGGCTCGAAGCGTCTGCTGGCGTTCGAGGGCACTGCGGCTGCCGCCGGTCAGCAGAGAAAAGCGTTGATCCAACAGACTGTGCAACTCGGCCAGCGGCAATGAACGAAGTCGCGCCGCGGCCAGCTCGATGGCAAGGGGCATACCGTCGAGGCGCCGGCACGTGGACACGACGAGGCGGATGGTGACCGCGTCGGAGGCGAGCTCGATGCCTTGGGATCTGGCTCGTTCCACGAACAGGGCCACGGCATCGGAGTCCTCGAATACTGTCGCCGAGGAATCATCGGCGCCCGGCAGCGACAACGACGGCACCCGATAGATGGTCTCTCCGCCAATACCGAGAGGCTCCCGGCTGGTGGTCATCACCCGTGCGTGCGGGCAGTTGCGGACGATGGTGTCGATGACCTGAGCGCAGGCGTCGATCACGTGTTCGCAGTTGTCGAAAACGAAGAACATGTCCTGTTGGCCGATGGTGACGGTCAGCGCATCGACGGCTGAATGCGCCGATCGGTCGCTGATACCGATCGCTTGGGCCGTCGCCGATGTCACCGCGTGAGGGTTAGAGATCGAGGCCAGCTCGACGAGCCAGACACCGTCAGCGCACATACCGATCAGGTCGGTGGCGACTTGCAGGGCGAGGCGCGTCTTGCCCGATCCCCCGGCCCCCGTCAACGTGACAAGGCGGGATGTGGCCACAAGCTCGCACACCTCTTTGAGCTCGTGATGCCGGCCAATGAACGGTGCCGGTTGCGAGGGCAGATTATGGGCAAGGCGGGCTCGATCGAGGGTGGCGATGGGAGGGAAATCGACCTCGAGGCCGGGAGCCTCCAGCTGAAAGATGCGCTCGGCCCGACCCAGATCCTTCAGACGGTGCAAACCGAGATCCCGAAGGCTCGCATCACCGGGAAGCGAGTCGGCCACCAGCGCCGCCGCCGTTTCGGAGAGAAGGATCTGACCGCCATGGGCCACCGCCGCCACCCGGGCGGCGCGGTGAACGTCGAGACCGACCAGTCCGGTGGCTGTTTGGGATGCTTCACCGGCATGCAGCCCCATGCGCACGCGGACTCGTTCGCCCGCCGACCACCGGTGTGCATCGAGAGAGCGCTGCATGGCGATGGTGGCCGCCACACAGGCGCCAGGCGACGTGAACACGGCAAAGAACCCGTCGCCTTGGGTGCTCACCTCTCGGCCGTCATGATTGCGCAACTCGGAGCGCACCAACCCATGGTGGTCCTCGAGCACAGCCGCGTAGGCCGTGGCGCCGAGGCGACTCAGCATCCGGGTCGAGCCCTCGATATCGGTGAAGAGAAAGGTGAGCGTTTCCGTCATGCTCAGAGTATCGAAGCCGGCCTAACAGCGATAGACGCGTTCAGCGTTACCGGCAAAGAGCTTCTGGCGCGTCTCGTCTCCCAGACCGCTGGTGATGGTGTTGAAGGTGGCATAGAGCTCGTCGAAGGTGCCACCCATCGAGTCGACCGGGAAATTGCTGGCGAACATGCAGCGGCCGACGCCGAAGGCTTCGATGGCGTACTCGAGCCAGGGAGCCAGCACGTCGACCTGCATGGATCGAAACGGCATGGCCAGACCCGAGAGCTTGCACACGACGTTGTCACCGACCCCGGCCAGTGCGTCGATACCCCCCTGCCACAACCGGCGTTCCTCTTCGCTATTCGAACGGGGCCAGCCGGTGTGCTCGACGACTACGACAAGGTCCTCGAAGCCGGCCAGCTGCTGCGCGGCTACCTGGAGCTGGTCGGGGTGCGTCATCAACTCGAAGACGAGGTTGCGTTCTGCCAACGTGTGCAGCACAGCCGGATCAGGCAGCGGCCCCCCCATGGGGCCCATGGGTCGAACACCAACAAAGCGCGACGCCGTCATCTGCTGGTCGATGACCTCGATGGCGTCTGCCACTGTGTCGGTGGGCGGCAGACCGCCGACGATGGCGGCCGGTTGGCCACTGGCGCCAGCATTGCGATCGAGCTCTATGGTCTCGTCGATGCAGTGTCTACCGGTGGCGGCGGCGACATTGATGATCTTCTCGACGTTCCACCCGGTTGCCTCGGACTGATACGTCTCGACGTCGAAGCGGCGACACATCCGGGTGGCATCACCAAAGCCGAGATGCTGGGGGTTGGCCAAATACGGGTACCAGTCGGTGCGGGCGGGGTCCCACAGATGCACGTGGGCGTCGACGACGCGGGTGGGTCGCACTGCGGTCGAACCTCCGGCTGTCATCGAATCTCCGTGCCCGCCGGTTCGGCCGTGGCGCCGACGATCTCCTTGATGGTGTCGTCGAGCCAGTCGGGAACGGCCGGACCGCCGTAGGTGATGCTGGTGGCGGGTCGAGGATGGGCCCGCAGCCCGAGCCAGCCGGGGCCGATGACCAGCTCTGCACCGGCCAAGGCGGGCGCGTCAGGGTGCCCGAGCAGGTGCCCGACCACCGCACCGCCCGATGCAGCAGCGACCGTTTCGGATGCTTCGAGGCTCACCGCGAAGGCTGACACCCGCCGCTCGGTAGTAGCCAGGGCCACACGCGCCAGCTGGGCCGAGGCCTGGGCGCGGCTACGGCCACCGGCACCGGTGGCGTCGGTCAGGGTCACCAGTCGGACAGGGCGGTCCGCTGCCGCCGCGTAATCGGCGGCGGCCCGGGCCCATCCGGCATCGAAATGGATCTGCTCGACGATGCCGTCGTGTTCGCCGAGGATCTGGTCCCACTCACCGTCGGTAACGCTGGTCGGCGGCCCACCGGCTACGGCAGCGGCCACGGCTACGACGATGGCATCGACGTGGCCCGCCGCGTCGACGGTGGTGCGCAACGCTTCGGCGGCAGCGGCGAAGCCGCTCGGCGCATCGGCGCGGTGACAGGTGATGGAGCGCGCCTCCAGCGCGGCGGTGATCGAGTCGGCCAGCTGTGGACGGTCGGAGACGAGCAGGCAGGATCGCACCTCCCCCGAAGCAAGCTCGGCCGGGGCCGGCTCGTCCGGCGCAGGTTCCCCGAAGATGGGGCCGAAACGGGGGTTGGTGGCGCCGTCGCTGGCCTGGTTGGCCTCGGCCCGGGCGAAGGCTCTGGGGAGCACGGCCTCGAACACTCCCGCCAGCGAGGCGACGCCGTCGGTGCGCACCACCTCGAGGAGACGAGGCGGGTCGATGACGGCGAGCTCCGAACCACCGGCAAAGAAGACGGTGCCACTGCACCAGCCCAGCGCGTCCTCCACCAGATGGGCGCCCATCGGACCCAGATCCTCGGGGCCCAGCATCGAGCTCAGCGAAAGCCCGCCCCCGCCCGAGCTGCGTCCTGCCTGGCGGGCGCGCTCCAAGGCGGCGGCCACCATCCGGGTGGCGGCGATGGGCGACATGGCGTTGACGGTCACACCCGCCGGCAGCCGCCGGCCCAGCTGCCACGTCAAAGAGGCCACCACGCGCTTGGCGCAGCTGTAGCCACCGGCGTCGGCGGCTCGCCACCCCGACCCGGAGGTGACGCCGAGGACATGTCCTCGTCCCGCCGCCGCCATAAGGGGCAACGCGGCGCGGAGGATGTTCAGGTATCCCCCCAGGTGCACATCGAGCAGGGCCCGCCAATCGTCCTCCGTGCCGTGGGCAAAACCGGATTGCCGGGTGATGCCGGCCACGTTGACGACGGCATCGAGTCCGCCGTGTTCGCCCACCAGCTCCTCGAACAAGGCGCGCACGGCGCCGGCGTCTGTCACCGACGCCGCCGAGGACCGAGCCGAGCCGCCCGCCGCCACGATGCGACCCGCCGTGGTCTCGGTGGGCTCGGCGATACGCTCCGCGCCGTCCACGGTGACGAGGGGATCGAGGGTGACCACGAACCATCCGCCGCCACCCAGCTGCTCGGCGATGGCCGCCCCGATCCCGCCGCCGCCGCCGGTGACGACGGCAACCTGCTGACGCGCCTTCACGATGCGGTCGACCGGACCTCGACCTCGAGGCCCTCGAAGGTGCCGGCTTCGAGCCATTGCTCGAGCCGATGGCGATAACCGAACCAGTCCCCCATGCCCCGCCCGAAGTTCCCGTTGCGGGGGTTCATGGCCTCCGGATGGCCTTCGTTGTTGATACGAGAGGGCGTGCACGCCGACATGACGGCACTGCCGTCGACGAACGATTCGACGACCGTGTTCGTCCAGGCCGCCTCGGCCTCCGCACTGACATCGAAAACTTCCACGCCTCCTTGGACGAGCAGCCCCACGGCGGCCCCGATGAACTCAGCACCGAGCACAGCGAGCTGTGTGTAGTTGACGGTCACCACGGCTTGCTGCCCCGGTGCCGGCATGACGAACATGTTGGGGAAGCCCCGGCTCATCATGCCGAAGAGGCTGGCGGCACCGTCGGCCCATTTGGCGGCCAGCGTGAGACCGCCCCTACCGACGATCTCGTGGCCGACGCGCCGGTACAGCGGGGTGAGCTCTGCTTCGAATCCCGTGCCGTAGATGATGCAGTCGACCTCGTATTGCTTGCCGTCGACGACGGGGCCCTTTTCGGTGATCCGTTCGAACCCCGACGGACATCCGATCACGGTGACGTTGGGGCTGTTGAGAGCGGGGAGATATTCGTCGTGGAAGCAGGGCCGCTTGCAGAGGTACCGGTAGTAGGGCTTGAGGATCTCGGCGGTGGCGGGATCCTTGACGAGCTCTTCGACACGGCGGCGGTGTTCCTCCATTATCCCGTAGTCGATCTCCTCGGCGCTGCGGAGATACTCCTTTATCGTCATGCCCTCGCGTCGAGGGGGATGTTGGACAGCGGCATAGTGACGGGTCCACCCGTCGTCCACCTCGTCGCGCTCGACGGGCCGGCCCAACATCAGCGCCTGGAAGTTGTCCATCCGAGCGCGCTGCCACCCCGGCTGCAGCGCCTTGGCGAAGTCGGGATCGGTGGGCCGGTTGCCGCGCTCGCCGATGGCCGACGGCGTGCGCTGGAAGAGGTAGAGGTGCTTGGCCGCCTCGGCCAACCAGGGCACGCACTGGATGCCGGTGGCCCCGGTGCCGATCAGGGCGACGACCTTGTCACCCAAGTTGGTCAGGGGCTGGTCGGGCGCGCCACCGGTGTAGCGGTAATCCCAGCGCGCCGTGTGAAACGAGTGCCCGGCGAAATCCTCCATGCCGGCAATGGCGGGCAGCTTGAGGAGGTTCAGGATCCCAGCGGCCAGCACGTACCAGCGGCAGCTGACCTCGTCGCCGCGGTCGGTGCGGATATTCCACCGGGCCGCGTCCTCGTTCCACTCGGCGTGGGTCACCCCGGTGTGAAACAGCGCATCGGACGTCAGGTCGAACCGCTGTGCGATCGCCTCGAGATGGCTCAGGATCTCCGAACCGAACGCATAGCGACGGGTCGGGATGTAGTCGAGCTCCTCGAGCATGGGGAGGTAGCTATAGGACTCGACGTCGCACATCACCCCCGGGTACCGGTTCCAATACCAGGTGCCCCCGATCCCGCCCGCCTGGTCGACGATCCGGATGCGCTCGACGCCGGCCTGGCGCAGCCGGGCCCCAGCCAAGACCCCGGCTATCCCCCCGCCCACGATCACCACGTCCACCTCGTCGACCACCGGCGCCCGGTCCACGACCGGCACAAAGGGGTCGTCGCGGTAGCGGGCGAAGTGCTCATCGGTTTTGAGGTCGCGGATGGTGGCGCGCCCGGGGACGAGCCGCTTGTCCCGCTCGGCCAGGTACTTGGCTCGTACCGCTTCGGGGTCGTAGGTCGCCCCGGTTCCGGCGCCCGCTGTAGAGCTCGGCGGCGAGGGCGGCGGTGCCGTCGAATCAGACCCTGGCATGCCTTTACGCTACTCGCTGCATATGACGCCGGCGTCAGGTAACGACTGCCCGGCGTGGGTCCGACAAGGCAACGGCACTCGCTACTGTGGCCTTGGTGGACGAGGCGCACATCGACGACCACGGCCGACCCCAGCCGCCCCAGAGCGCCGGTGAGGCGGCCACCTTGGCGGGCTTCTTGGACTACCAACGGGCCACGCTGGCGTGGAAATGCAAGGGGCTGAGCGACGGCCAGTTGCGGGTGACGGTGGCGCCCCTGTCGATGACGCTGGGTGGGCTCCTCAAGCACATGGCCTACGTCGAGGACTACTGGTTCACCGAGGTCGTCGCCGAAGCGGCTCCGACGCCGCCGTGGAGCGATCAGGACTGGGACGCCGATCCCGACTGGGATTGGCACAGCGCCGCGCACGACACCGGCGACGATCTTCGAGCCCTGTGGGCCGAGAGCGTCGAGCGCTCCCGGGCCGTGGTGCGTGCCCAGATGGACCACCCAGGCGACGACACCCTGGGACACATGCATCCGGCCTGGAGCGGCCGGGCAAGCGTCTCGATGCGGTGGGTCCTCGTCCACATGATCGAGGAGTACGCCCGCCACAATGGCCACGCCGATGTGCTTCGAGAGTCCATCGACGGAGAGGTCGGTGAGTGAATGACGGCGAGTGAAGTGATGACGAGTGAACGTCGCCACCGCACCCCGTCGCCCGACGTGGCCCGTCGTCTGCTGCGCGCCAAGGACTTCATCGACGCCCACTACGACGAACATCTGCCGGTGGCGGCGGTGGCGGAGATCGCCCATCAGTCACCGGCGCACTTCGCTCGGCAATTCCATCGTGCTTTCGGTGAGACGCCCCATCAATATCTGTTGAGCCGGCGCCTGGAACGAGCCGCCCACCTACTTCGCAACACCGATTACACAGTGGCGCGCATCGCTGTGTCGGTGGGCGTCAGCAGTGTCGGCACGTTCACCAGCGCGTTCCGACGGGCCTATGGCCAGACGCCCACCGAGTACCGCTCGATCTACCTTCCCGCCCTCATGGACCGCGTGCTGCCCCCCTGCGTGCACCACGCCGTGAGCCGTCCTCGATTGAGCAGGATTTGAGAAGACAGGCCCTCGGCGCGCCGGTACCATGCCATGAAAACCGATCGCTGACGAGGAGCGGGTAATGGCCATGCAGGTTTCGTACGCGACCCTTTGGGTACGCGACCAAGATGAAGCGCTGGCATTCTTCGAGACACTCGGGTTCGAGGTCCGAGAGGACGTGAAGAATGGCGATTTCCGCTGGCTTTCGGTGGCGTCCAAGTCGCAGCCCGACCTGGCTGTGGTGCTCTCCAAGCCCGGTTATCCCATGGACGACGACACCGCCGAACACGTCGCCGGAGCGGTGGCCAAAGGCATGCTGAGCACCATCGTTTTCACCACCGACGACTGTTTCGCGACCTACGAGGAGTTGAAGGACAAGGGCATCGAGTTCACCCGGCCGGCCGGCGATCGTGGGTACGCCATCGATGCCGCATTTCGCGACCCATCGGGCAACGAATTCCGGTTGGTCCAGCAATCGCCGGCTCCCGCTTGACCCAACCAAAGTCGCGCGCCGCCAATCCCGCCGCCAAGGGCGCCGACATTCACGACGTCATCCGCGTCCATGGGGCGCGGGTGAACAATCTCAAAGACGTCAGCATCGAGATCCCCAAGCGCCGGCTCACCGTGTTCACGGGCGTCTCGGGCTCGGGCAAGAGCTCGCTCGTGTTCGGCACCATCGCCGCCGAGTCCCAGCGTCTGATCAACGAGACCTACAGTGCCTTCGTGCAAGGCTTCATGCCGACCTTGGCGCGCCCTGACGTCGACGTGCTGCAGGGCCTGACCACGGCCATCATCGTCGATCAGGAACGCATGGGTGCCGACGCCCGATCGACCGTCGGCACCGCCACCGATGCCAGCGCCATGTTGCGCATTCTGTTCAGCCGGCTCGGGAAACCGCACATTGGCTCGCCCAGTGCCTTCTCCTTCAACGTGGCATCGGTGCGGGCCAGCGGGGTGATCACCGTCGAGCGAGGGACCAGGCAGTCGGTGCGCAAGACATTCAGCCGCGTCGGTGGCATGTGCCCGCGCTGTGAGGGCCGAGGCTCGGTCACCGAATTCGACGTGTCCCAGCTCTACGACGACAGCAAATCGCTTCGGCAAGGTGCCCTCACCATCCCCGGCTACAGCATGGACGGATGGTTCGGCCGCATTTTCCTCGGCTGTGGCTTCTTCGACCCCGACAAGCCCATCGGCAAGTACACCAAGGCCGAGTTACGCGACCTGCTGCACAAAGAGCCGACCAAGATACAGGTGGACGGCGTCAACTTGACCTACGAAGGGCTGATCCCGCGCATCGAGAAGTCGATGCTTTCCAAAGACGTGGACGCGCTGCAACCGCACGTGCGTGCCTTCGTCGAGCGGGCCTTGACCTTCACCGCCTGCCCCGACTGCAACGGCACCCGGCTCAGCGAGGCGGCTCGGTCCTCGAAAATCAAGAAGATCAACATCGCCGACGCCAGTGCCATGCAGATCAGCGACCTGGCCGAGTGGGTGGGCAGCCTCGACGAGCCATCGGTGGCACCGCTCGTGGCTGCGCTGCGCGACTCCCTCGACGCCTTCGCCGACATCGGGCTGGGCTACCTGTCTCTCGACCGGCCGTCGGGCACGCTGTCGGGGGGCGAGGCGCAACGGGTCAAGATGATCCGCCACCTGGGCTCCTCACTCACCGACGTGACGTATGTCTTCGACGAGCCCACCACCGGCTTGCATCCTCATGACATCGCCCGCATGAACGAATTGCTGCTGCGGCTGCGGGAAAAGGGCAATACGGTGCTCGTCGTCGAGCACAAACCGGAGACTATGGCCATCGCCGATCACGTCGTCGACCTGGGCCCCGGAGCCGGCACGGCCGGCGGCACGGTGTGCTTCGAAGGCACCATCGAGGGACTGCGGGCCAGCGCCACCCTTACCGGCCGCCACCTCGACGACCGGGCCGCCTTGAAGCCATCGGTGCGCACTCCCAGCGGCACCCTGGAGATCCGCGGCGCCACCACCCACAACCTTCGTGCCGTCGATGTCGACATCCCCCTCGGGGTGCTCGTCGTCATCACCGGTGTAGCCGGATCCGGTAAGAGCTCACTGATCCACGGCTCGGTATCACAGCGCGACGGTGTCGTCTCGGTCGACCAGAGCGCCATCCGAGGTTCACGGCGTAGCAACCCGGCCACTTACACCGGCATGCTCGATCCCATCCGCAAGACGTTCGCCAAGGCCAACGGCGTCAAAGCGGCCTTGTTCAGCGCCAACTCAGAGGGTGCTTGTGCGAGTTGCAGCGGAGCCGGCGTCATCTATACCGACCTGGCCATGATGGCCGGCGTGGCCAGCGTGTGCGAGGAATGCGATGGCAAGCGATACGACGCATCGGTGTTGTACTACCGCCTCGCAGGCCGCGACATCAGCGAGGTACTCGCCATGTCGGTAACCGAGGCCACCGAGTTCTTCGGCCAGGGCGCCGCCCAAACGCCGGCCGCCCACGCCATCCTCGAGCGGCTCGCCGATGTCGGGCTCGGCTATCTGAGCCTCGGCCAGCCCCTCACCACACTGTCGGGAGGCGAGCGCCAGCGTCTCAAGCTGGCCACGCACCTCGGTGACAAGGGTGGCATCTACGTCCTCGACGAACCCACCTCTGGTCTTCACCTCGCCGATGTCGAGCAGCTCCTGGCCTTGCTCGACCGACTGGTCGACACCGGTAAATCAGCCATCGTCATCGCGCATCACCAGGCGGTCATGGCACGCGCCGATTGGATCATTGACCTCGGTCCGGGTGCCGGTCACCAAGGCGGTCAGGTCGTCTTCGAGGGGACCCCGGCGCAGCTCGTGGCCGGGCGCTCCACCCTCACCGGTGAACATCTGGCGGCGTACGTCTCGGGCTGACCAGACGCCGTAGAGGTCAGCGCCATTACTCGTCGCCCGGCGCCCATCAGCAGTGGCCGTCTTGCCAGCCCGCACGCCGACGTCCACTATGAACGGGTTCAACCCTCTGCGCCGAGCGCCGACACCCGCCCTTCGGCCTTCTCCCGCCTCGGAAGGTTCGTGGCCCGCCGCCACCGGCTGGTCCTGATCACCTACGCAGTGGTACTGGTGGTGGCGGGCGGTCTCGGATTCCAACTCTTCGGGGCGCTCAAATCAGGTGGCTTCAATGATCCCGGCAGTCAGGCGGCCCGCGCCGATACCACTTTGGCGGATCGCTTTGCCGTGCACGACCCGACGGCCGCCATGTTCGTCACGGCGGCCGGTGGCGTCTCCACTCCTGCTGCGACCGCCGCCGGTGAGGCCCTGGTGTCGTCGGTAGCCGCCAATCGCAATGTGGCGGGCGTGGTCTCCTACTGGACGTCGAAAAGGCCAGCTGCGCTGGTTGGCGACGGCGGTCGCGCCGCCGAGGTGCTCGTCTACGCGCGCCCGGGGGTCAGCGCCGACACGCTCGGCCCTGCCCTGGCCAAGACCTATGACGGCGACTTTCGCGCTGCGGGCATGCAGCTGCGCGTGGCCGTGGGCGGCCAGGGCGTTGTCGACCATGCTGTGAACAGCCGCATCGAAGCGGACCTCGGACGAGCCGAGTCGATAGCCGTGCCCGTGACGCTCGTGCTCCTGCTCTTCGTGTTCGGCAGCGTGGTATCGGCGGGACTCCCGTTTTCGGTGGCCATCAGCGCCATCTTGGCCAGCTTCTTCGTGCTGTGGCTCATCTCACTGGGGACGAACGTGTCGGTGTTCGCCCTGAACCTGATCACCGGACTCGGGCTGGGGCTGGGGATCGACTACTCGCTGTTGATCGCCAATCGCTTCCGCGAGGAACTGGCTCGAGACCCCGACGTCACCGCAGCAGTGGCCAAGACTGTGGCCACGGCGGGACGCACCGTTGTCATGTCGGCCGCCACCGTCTGCCTGGTGATGGTTTCCCTGCTGTTCTTCCCTCAGTATTTCTTGAAGTCGTTCGGCTATGCCGGTATCGCCACCACCGCCCTGGCCGCGCTGGCGGCGGTGACCGCCCTGCCGGCCTTGCTGGCCGTGGTGGGCAGCAGGATCGACCGCGGCAAGATCCTGCACCGGGACCTCACCCCACGCGCCCATGGCGCGTGGTCTCGCACCGCCGGCTGGGTCATGCGTCGTCCCTGGCCGGTGCTGGCGGGAGGGTTGGTGATCATGGCCGTGCTGGCTTCACCGGCGTTGTCGGCCCGCTTTGGCACCGTCGACTACCGCTCGTTGCCGTCGAATGATCCCGCCGTCGTCGTTTCCAACGAGCTGGCCCACGACTTTGCCGGGCACAGTCCCAGCCCGGTAGGCATCGTGTTGGACGGTGCCACCGACGCCTCGGCCGTACAGCACTATGCGGTGGAACTCGACCATGTGCCCGGTGTCACCCAAGTCACCACGGCGCGGTCGGTCATCATCAGAGGCCACGTCGTCGCTCCCAATCTCGATCCGAGTGCCTGGATCTCGGGGACTTCCCAACGCATTGACGTCTTGGCCAGCCAGACGCCGACGAGCTCGGCCGGCATGGCGCTCATCGCCGACATCCGGGCCATTCGCCCCCCCGCCCCGAGTCTTGTGGGCGGGCAGGCGGCTGACTTCGCCGATTCCCAGCACGCCATCTCGAGCCGAGGCCTGCTGGCGGTGCTGTGGATCGCAGGGGTCACCTTGGTGATGCTGTTTCTTTTCACCGGCAGCGTCGTCTTGCCCGTGAAGGCCGTGCTTCTCAATATCGTGACTCTGGGCGCCACCCTTGGGGTGCTGATGTGGATCTTCAAAGATGGACACCTGCAGTGGTTGGTGGGGCACTTCATCGTCACGGGATCGATCGATACGACCACGGCGGTGTTGGTGGCGGTGGTGGCCTTTGCCCTATCGATGGACTACGAGATGTTCCTGCTGTCGCGAATCAAAGAGGAGCACGACGCCGGCGCCGACTCCGTAGCGGCGGTGACGATGGGCATCCAACGGTCGGGTCGCATTATCACCGCAGCAGCCGCCCTCATCGCCCTCGTATTCGCCACCTTTGTGAGCAGCGGTGTCACCAACATCAAAGAACTTGGTGTGGGGGTCGCCTTCGCCATCGTGGTCGACGCCACCTTGGTGCGAGGCTTTATCGTCCCCGCATTCATGCGCCTCGCAGGGACGTGGAACTGGTGGGCGCCGGGACCTCTGGCCAGGTGGCACAAACGCTACGGGTTGTCCGAGTGAGCAGGTCGACTCGCCAGCGCGCCCGGCGCCGCCGATCGCTGCAACGCGGGGCGGGAGTTCTCTCGGATTTTAATTGTCAGCCAGGGCGACTCGGGCCAGTGCCTCAACCGGCGCCAAAGCACCAGGCCCTTGGGCCGCCACCAGAGTCCGACTCCCATTCGCATAGGCGTTGAGGACGGCCCGCCCGCCGACGTCCTGCCCGTAGGCACCGTCGCCGACACCCGAGATGGCCGCCATAGCGGGGGCTCCGGGGGCGTGGGCAACCTGCCCGGCGTAAACCGAAGCGCTCTGGTGGGCGAAGAGCGTTACAACGGCGGAGCCGCCCCCACCGGTGTATGCGCAAACAACCCCGCCTCCCGGTGTGTTGTTTTGGATTGGACCGCTGTAGGAGCCTCCCAGAGCAGTATTTGCCTGAGCCAGGGTCGGGCACACCGTGGCGCTGGTGGTAGCAGCCGCCGCCGTGGTGGGAACAGCGGCCGTCGTCGCACTTCCCGTTTGCGTTGTCGGAGCCGTTGAGCCGGCACTCGGGCTACTGCTCCCCGAACTACATCCCCCTACAACGGCGATACTGAGGACACCGATGGCCAACAGCACTTTGGTGTTCATGGCGGTGACCCTACGACCTGGATGCAGGTCGAACAAGTGTCGGGGAGCGCATCGGAGTGGCACACCCTGTCGGTCGGCTCCTCGCCATGCCAGGATTAACGGCCGTGACACCGGAATCGCAGGCCCTGTTCGACTCGCTAGAAAGCCAACGCGCCCATGTGCTTGGGATCGTGGACGGCCTCGCCGACGAAGACCTTCACCGACCAGTACTACCAAGCGGTTGGTCCATCCTCGGGCTGATCCACCATCTTGCTGTCGATGTGGAGCGCTTTTGGTTTCGTGAGGTGGTCGCTGGGGATGAGTCACTGACGCCGAGCGGACCGGTCGTATCGGCATGGGAGATTTCACCGACCACACGAGCCGAATCGATTTTCGAAACGTACCGACGCGAGATCGAACTGGCCAATGCCGTCATTGCATCGACACCTTTGGATGGCGAACCAAAGATGTGGCCGGCTTTCTTCGGCGAGTGGCGGTTGCCAGACGTACGCGCCGTATTGCTCCATGTGATTACGGAGACGGCGTGTCATGCTGGTCACCTCGATGCCGCTCGCGAGCTCATTGACGGACGGATGTGGCTCAAGCTCACCTAACCAATAAGCGATTGGTGCGACAACATGAGTGATGTCGACATCGGCCACCGGGCCCCGCATCGCCATCGAGTGCGCTTTGGGCTCTGCGCGGTTGCCGCCGTCCTCTTCGCCCTGGCACTCATCAGCGACGTGGTTTCGGGCTTTCTCAATCCCCGCTGTCCCCCCGGCTGGACTCGTTGGGACTTCGAGCCCGGTCCCGCCGTGGTCTTGGGAATCCCCGTGGCCCTGTTACTCGCTGTTTCCGGAGTAGCTGTTCTTCGGGCTCGCCGTGAAGCTCCCATTTCTGATCGTGGGCTCCCGATTGCAACGGTCTGTGCGGGAGTTCTCGCGCTACTCGCCGCTGTCACGTTGTTTATTCTCGCCTCCAATCTCGTCGACCAGCTGACGGACCCGACGGCCGGGTGCACGACGTTCTGACGGAGTCGCTTCCGCTTCGGAGTCGGCACGGGGCGATCGGCGTTTTGTTTAGACGGGGGCGGGAGTACCGATCAACAAAAAGGTCTGGGGACGCACCAAGGACGTCGGCGCGCCTCCACCGGCCCCAAGACGCTCGGCATGAAGTCGTGCGGCCATGGCCAGCAGAACCAATCCTCCCGCTGTCACGAGGTACGCGATCAACGACGTCCAATTCCACCACGGGTTGGGCAAACCAAGGAGCGACGCCACCCAAGGAATCGTCACACTCAGGGAAAGAACAAGAACTCCCCCAGACGCGGCAATGGCAGCCGGTCGCACGGCCGGCTGGCGAAGAGCGACTATGAGAAGCGTCGAACCCAAGGCAAGCAGAGCAATAGACAAAACGGGGATCATGGAGAACGGGAGGGTGGGACCGCCCCCGCCCCAAGGCGAGCACACAAGCATCCAGAGAGGGATCATGGCGAGATAGATCGAGAGCGCGACTACTGCTCTGATTCCGACCGCCCGGCGCTCGCGGCTACCGGAGAGAGCGCTCGCCCTGACGAGCCTGGTGAGGCTCACGAGACCGAGGGCAACGATCCCCCCACCGGTCAAGAGGTAGTCGTTCGTCGTACCCCGATAGGGGAACCTCAAGCCACTCAGGTCAAAACAGGCCGCGGATTCGCCTAACCCGATAGCGATAAGCCAGACCCGCTTCATCCCAAACGGACGACTCACGACGAGGCAAATGGCGCTGGCAACCATGAGGCATCCGAGCCCAGACACGATGAGCACCATCGAGAGGAGAAGATCCGACTGCTGAAGAGAAGAGAATCGCCGCCGTCGCCGTCGCCGCTAGCGCGATCAGCAACAGTCCCGCTCCCAGCGCGGCGAGAACGCTCCTCCTGCTGTTCATACTGCCTGACCGGGATGATCGCCAGGCCCCGAACAAGGCGCCGGCGGCGACCACCCAGCCGCACGCTTGGAGGATGGTGCCGACTCGCCAGTCGTTGAGGTAGATCGCCCGTCCGTGCCCAATGCCGTAGCGACGTTGGCCGAGGCCATCGGCGACGAAGGAGAGAGCGGCCAGCAGCGCTGCCAAGGACAACCACCGGAGGGACCGGCGGTTGTAAAACAGCGCCCTGACTTCGTCACCCCCCATGGCGGAAGTCTAATGAAAGCGGCCGCGACGAGTCGGGGCCGACCGGAATTCGCTCAAGTAGGGAGTCCCTGGCCCGCCTGTTCCGCCACCATGAAACTGGCGTACCAGTCGGGCCAGTCGGGGTCGGCCTTGCCGATGCGCTTCTCGTGCTCACCGTGGGCTGCCTCAGCGCGGCGGAGGGCCGCGGCCAGATCACCGGCAGAGTTGAACGTGGTGATGCTCGCATCGACCCGGCCCGGGAGCCGGTCGGTCACCTCTTGGAGCAGCCAGCTGTTGCCGTCGGGGTCTTCAAAGGTCGCGAAGGAGCTGTAGCTCTTGTGATCCGGATCCGGCCCGCTGACGCGACCACTGGCTCCCTCGGGATCGAGTTGCGCCCCCGGTGCTCCGGAATGGAATACCTCGCTGACCTTGACGCCCTGTCGCAGCAGTTCGGCGCGACCCGCCTCGATGTCGGTGACGATCAGATACATGCCATGGGCGGATCCGGGTGGGGCCGCGGTGATCTTGGTGCCGAACTGCATCGAGCACAGCGATCCCGGTGGGGTGAACTGCACGACCCGGAAGCCGTTGTCGAAGGAGAAGTCGGCGTCGAGCCTCCAACCGAGGCCGGCATAGAAAGCCTTGGACCGATCAGCGTCGGCCACGGGGATGACGACCGCCTCGAGCTTCAGGTCGACTGCGCTGCCGGCACCCGTCCCGCTTGCTTCGCCATTGTGTCCATCGACCGTGCTCATACGAGGCTCCTCTGTCGACTCCGAAGTGAATTGTCGGTCCAGACCGACACTGCAGTGAATTGTCGGTCCAGACCGACACTGCTGCACCCTAAACGGCCCAGCGTCATCGCGCTACAGTGCCTTTGGCATCACCGTGAAGGGCGAACTGTGCCGACGTTGGTCCATACGCTTCGACGCAGGGAGGTCCACTGACAATGGGGACCCATCAACCAGATCAAGCCGATTTCAAGTCTGTCCTGCCCGAGGAAATCGACTGGAAACCGTTTCCCGCGTTTCCGCATTCGGTGCAACTTGCCATCGTCGTCGGCAATCCATCGGAGCCGGGGCCGTATGTGATTCGGGTCAAGGTGCCCTCGGGCATCAAGCTCATGGCGCACCAGCATCCTGAGGACCGCGTGTACACGGTTATCTCCGGCATCTTCTACATCGGGCTCGGGAGCCGGTTCGACGAACGACAGCTCCAGGCCTACCCGCCCGGGGCCGTGGTCGTCCTTCCCGGCGGAACCGCCCACTTCCACTGGGCGAAATCCGGTACGTACGTGACGCAGGTGTCGGCCATCGGACCCCTTGGTCTTGAGTACATCGACCCCACCGATGACCCCAGAAACCACTGAAGCAAAGGAGACCAAAACCATGCGATCGGACATAAAGCCGGGCGGCGTCTTCCCCGATTACGCGCTGCCGGACCACACCAACACCGTGCGCAAGCTCAGCGAGATCCAAGGCGAGGACCCCATGATCCTCACGTTGGCACGGGGTAACTACTGCCCCAAGGAACATCAGCAACACCTCGAGCTCGCCGCGCACTTTGCCAAGATCGCCGTGGCCTACACCCAGATCGCCACCATATCGACTGACGACCACCACACGACGCAGGAATTCCGCGCCTCAGTCGGCGCCCAATGGCCATTTCTCTCCGACCCCGGTCGAACGGTGCAGAAGGACCTGGACATCCAGGAATACTCAGACCCCGAGCACGATCCGATGATCCCTCACACACTTGTGCTCAAGCCCGGTCTCATCGTGCATCGTGTCTACAACGGCTACTGGTTCTGGGGACGCCCTTCGATTTACGACCTCTGGTCTGACCTGCGCGTCGCCTCCAGTGAGGTCCGACCGGACTGGGACCTCAGTGCGCCCGGGTTGCGCGAAGCCTGGACGGCTGGCGACTACTCGCACTTTCACGGGTGGAACAAGCGTGCGCAGCAATCGATGCCGACGTCGTACCAGTCGTAGCCGAACCATGAGGTGGTCATGATGCGAACACCCATCTGCGAGGTGCTCGGCATAGAAAGGCCGATCGTCCAAGCACCCATGGCCGCCGTGGCTGAACTGGCGGCCGCGGTCTCCAATGCCGGCGCCCTCGGCATGTTGGCGTTGGCGTGGTCCTCGTCGGCCGGTGATGTGGTTCGCCAGACCGCCGCCCTTACCGATCGGCCCTTTGGCGGCAATTTTGTTCTCGCCTCCGATCAGCATCGTCGCCTGGACGATGCCCTCGAGGCCGGTCTGAAGATCGTGTCCTTCTTTTGGGGAGATCCCACCGACTATGTCGAGCAGGTTCACGCGGCCAACGGGATCGTCCTGCACACGGTGGGGAGCGCCGACGAGGCGCCGGCGCGCCGTCACCAGTGGCGTCGATGTCGTGGTGGCCCAGGGTTGGGAATCTGGGGGCCACGTGTGGGGTCAGGTAGCGACCCTTCCCCTCGTACCCGCCGTGGTCGATGCGGTGACACCGGTGCCGGTTATCGCAGCCGGAGGGATTGGAGACGCTCGGGGGGTCATGGCGGTGTTCGCGCTCGGCGCTCAGGCGGCGTGGGTCGGTACGCGCTTTCTTCTGGCCCAGGAGATGCCCATCCACGAGGACTATCGCCGTCGCGTGATGGACGCAGCCGAGACGGATACGAGGTGGTATGCCGACCTGTACGAGGTTGGATGGCCCGATGCGCCCAACCGGTCTCTACACAACTCGACAGCTAAAGCATGGGAGGCAGCCGGCCAGCCCCCGCCCGGTAGCCGCCCAGGCGAGGGGGACGTCATCGCCCATTTCGCGTCTGGCGAGGAGATCCTCCGCTACGAACCAGCGGCACCGATGGTCGGCACTACTGGCGACATCGAGGCCATCTCCTTGTGGGCCGGCCAGAGCGTCGCCCTTGCCACGCAGCTACAACCGGCCGCGGACATCGTGGCCGAACTCGTGGCCGGCTTGTAATCGAAGCTGGAATACCGCTGAACTCGAAGGTTCACGAGGCTCGGGCCTTTTCGAAGTTGGGCGTCTTTCTAAGAGCCCGATCATCGAGCCCATCAGTGCCCTCGCAGGCTCGACACCGAAGGCCCGGTGGTGCCACTACGCAGAGAGACAACATCCGGCAATCAGAACAGCGGCGCCTTGGGCCGGCCGGGCTGTTCGCCTCTAGTCTCTGACCCGAAGGAGGGCGCAATGTCCAAGTCCGCAGCCCCAGGCCCTAAAGGAGACAAACCGGCGGCGCCGGCCCCTCCCCCGCCACCGGCGTGGCGACACTGGCTTTGGGCCATCGCCATAGGCGCCTTCATCATCCTCTACCTGATCGTGCCGGCCACGCGCCAGGCACAGCCGGTCAGCCTCACCTACACACAGTTCCTCCACGATGTGACCACAAAGCAGGTGAAGACGGCCACCATCGGTTCGAACGGCACCACCTCAGGGACCCTGAAAGGCGCCAAGCAGTACACCACCGTCATCCCCGTGTCGCTGGCCGGGTCGTCCTTGCTCACCAAGCTCGAAAGCGCCGACGTGAAGATCACGGCCACCACAGGCGGCACCTCCTTCGGGGACGAGGTGCTCAGCTGGGTCATCTTGCTGTTGCCGTTTTTGGTGATTTTCTGGTTCTGGCGGCGCATGTCGCGTGGCGCGGCCGGAGGCGGCGCCCTCGGAGGAATCATGGGTGTCGGGCGCTCACGGGCCAAGATCTTCGACGAAGATCGCCCCACGACCCGTTTCGCGGATGTAGCCGGATACGAAGGCGCCAAGAGCGAGATCGTCGAGGTAGTCGACTTTCTTCGCTCTCCCGAGCGTTACCGGCGCGCCGGCGCCGTGGCGCCGCGCGGCGTGCTGATGGTCGGACCACCGGGGACGGGCAAGACGCTGCTGGCCCGGGCGGTGGCGGGCGAAGCCGAGGTGCCGTTCTTCTCGGTGACCGGGTCGAGCTTCGTCGAGATGTTCGTGGGTGTTGGCGCCGCGCGCGTGCGAGATCTGTTCAGCGAAGCCCGCAAGCGCGCACCGGCCATCATCTTCGTGGACGAGATCGATGCCATCGGTCAGCGCCGCGGCGGGTCTGCCGTCGTGTCCAACGACGAGCGTGAGCAGACCCTCAACCAGCTGCTCGCCGAAATGGACGGGTTCGACATGGCCCAGGGCGTCGTGGTCCTGGCCGCCACCAACCGCCCCGAGATTCTGGACCCCGCCCTCCTTCGGCCCGGTCGCTTTGACCGCCAAGTCACGATCCCCCTGCCGACCCTCGAGGAGCGTGTCGCCATCCTGCGGGTGCACACCAAAGACAAGCGCCTCGCCCACGACATCGACCTGCGGGTGGTGGCTCGAGGAACACCGGGATTCTCGGGCGCCGATCTTGCCAACTTGGCCAACGAGGCCGCCATCGTGGCGGTGCGGGCCAACCGCGACACTGTCCACCAGAGCGACTTTGACGAAGCTCGGGACCGCATCATTCTCGGTCGGCGTGAAGGTTCCAACGTCCTGCTTCCAGAGGAGAAGCACGCCGTGGCCGTGCACGAGTCGGGTCATGCCATGGTGGCGGCGTTGAGCCCGAAGGCAGATCCGGTGGCCAAGGTCACCATCCTTCCCGCTGGTCAAGCGCTGGGAGTGACCGAGCAGCTTCCGTTTGTCGAGCGCCACCTCTACGGAGAGGACTACTTGCAGGATTCGTTGGCCGTGCGCCTGGGCGGGCGCGCCGCCGAGCTCGTGGTGCTCGGTCAAGGCTCAACGGGTGCGGCCAACGATCTGGCCGGGGCGACGGAGCTTGCCCTTCGTATGGTGCGGGAATTCGGCCTCTCCAGCGCCGTGGGCCCGGTGGGATACCCCCAAGGAGGGTCGGTCTTCCTCGGCGGCGGCGGCGAAGGATTCTCGAGCCGGCCTTATGCAGAGCAGACGCAGGCCATTATCGACGGTGAGGTGTCCAAACTCTTGCGCGGGGCCGAAGACCGCGCCGTGGCGCTGCTGCGCGACAACCGCGCCAAACTCGACCGGCTCGTCGATCTGTTGCTAGAACGGGAAACGGTCGACGGAAGCGACGTCTACGCCATCGCCGAGGTAGAGCCCCCCACCCGTACCTCAGCAGGGGCAACCGTGGCGCCGCGACGGGCGGCGGCGGTCGCCGCCAACAGCACGTCCGATCCGGCCACGAAGGCTGCGCCGGCAACGGCGTAAAGCGGCGTCGTTACCCGACATGATCGCCATTGAAAGGAGCGCCGATGAGCGCAGCTGACTCCAGCGATATTTCCTCGCTTCCCCAGGCTGACCAAGATGCCATCGGCACAACCCTGATATCGCTTATCACCGGGTTCCGAGAGCGCGACGCTGAGAAGCTCGTGGGCATCTACGCCTCGGACGCCGATTGGGTGAATGCCTTTGGGACCGTAAAGAAGGGCGGAGACGAGATCGTCGCATATCTCCGCGGCCTCTTCGCAGACGACAACTTCAATGCGGGAACGCTCAAGGCTCCCCCTGACACGGCTCTGCGCGTGCTCACCGGCGATGTCGTGCTCGTATCTGCCCACTTGCAGGTCGAGGGGCAGAAGCTCGTCGGAGGTGGAGAGATCGAGGTGAGAAACAACCACTCCCTTCGGGTCCTCCAACGCCAGGGAGACGGGTCGTGGCTCATCGTGTCGGAGATGTACAACGACGCCAATCGTGAACAGACGTACGAAGGCCATGCCTAGCTGGAAGCGATGACTCGTTAGAGGCGCCCGAAATTCCCGAATTCGCTGGGTAATGAGCCATTCCTATCGCCCCTATCCCCAAGACTGCTAAAGGCATACGCTTTGCAACTGCACCCACGGCGCAAGCGATGGCGGGTGAGATAGGGGCAAGGAGACGATGCGAATCCTCGGAGAGCCACGGTCCCGGTCAATCAAGCTGGTTGACAGTCCACGGCGCTGGCGGCACTCGGTGGCAGTGGGCGGCGCACTCGGCGTCCTACTGGCAGGGGTGACCTCCATCGCAACCGTCGCACCGGCCAGTGCTCGTGGCGGCTGGTCGATCGACTCGAGCCCCGACGATGGAGGCACCGACACCCTCAATAGCGTTTCCTGCGTGTCATCTCGATTTTGTGTCACGGTAGGAGACGCAACCGTCAGCAATGTCAATCAGACGCTGATCGAGTCATGGAACCGCACCTGGTCGATCGTCCCGAGCGTCGACAATGGCACAGGCGACAACACCCTCTACAGCGTGTCTTGTGTCTCGGTCATCTCGTGTGTGGCGGTGGGCAGTTACTTCAGCACGACCTCCAGCCCGTACGACCAGACACTGATCGAATCCTGGAACGGCACCAGCTGGTCGATCATCCCCAGCCCCGACAACGGGACGTATGACCAAGGACTACGCGGGGTGTCGTGCGTTTCAGGCAGCTCGTGCATGGCCGTGGGTCTCTACAACACCAGTCCTGAGGTCACGCAGACCCTGATCGAATCCTGGGACGGCACCAGTTGGTCGATCGTCCCCAGCCCCGACAACGGGAGGTACAGCAACCTGCTGTCGGGTGTGTCTTGTCAACCGACCAACCAATGCGTTGCCGTCGGCTACTCCGACACGAGCCTCAATGAGGGCCAGACCCTGGTCGAGTCGTGGAACGGCACGAGCTGGTCGATCGTCCCCAGCCCCAACGATGGGGCGTATGACCAAGGACTAAGCGCGGTGTCGTGCGTCTCGGGCAGCTCGTGCACGGCCGTGGGCGATTACGACAACCAGAGCGCCAGCGCGTACCAGACCCTTGTCGAATCGTGGAACGGCACGAGATGGTCGATCGTGCCAAGCCCCAACAACGGGACCGGGGACAACGGGCTGGGTGGGGTGACGTGTCACTCGACTCGCTCATGCAAGGCCGTGGGCTCCTATGGTCAGACGCTGGTCGAATCCTGGAACGGACACAGGTGGTCGATCATCTCGAGTCCCAATGGTGCCGGAGCCAACGAACTTTCGGGCATATCCTGCGTATCGGCTCGTTTGTGCAAAGCCGTGGGCGTGTCAGCAATCGAAAGGCCCTTCTTCACTGCCCAGACATTGGTCCTGTCGCACCGCTGACGACAGCTCCGAGACGCCGCAAGCTACTGCTGGGGGCCGTGGATGTAGTCGGACGAAGCCGAAACTATGTCGGCGGGTGTCTGTTGCCAGAGCACCGAAGACCGGTCATCTCGCACGACACGGAGTTGTTGATGCCTCTCAAAGGCGGAGCCCCCCGGGATCTCGTCGGCGTAGAGCTCGCCACCAGGTCCGAAAGCGAAGTAGGTGAGCCAGAAGTACGAGCGTGACGTATCGGGGAAGGAGTAAGCACGGGTCGTCCCGTAGCTTTGCACCTTCAGAAAGGTTGACCCTGACTCGCCGTAGACCAGCCCGTCTGGGGGCACGCTCGAGAACTGACGTATTGCCGCCGCTGCGCCGGGCGTAGGGCGCGCCGACCTCGGTGGCAGACTCCGTCGGGCGCCACCTGCCAGATGGCCCAGCCGTTGCCGCCCGAGACATCGATGTTGCCCTGGCCGTCGACGGCGATCTGTCCCAGGCTGTCCAGCGGCTGGCCGTTGTAGGGGGGACCGATCGCCTTGGTGGCGATGACGTCAAGCCTGCCGGCATCCAGACGGAGCAACTGCATCCCGGTCGAGATGTACAACACGCCCTGTTCACTTAGGGCGATGGCCGCCGAATCGAGCTGGTCGATCGACACGGTGCGCGCCGGCGTTCCGCTGGCGATCGGCTGTCGGTAGAACTGTGCTCGAGCAGCAAACCGGCGCAGTTCGCGCCCGGAATGCCGGCCACGGTCGAGATCACGCCGTTGCGGGCCGACCACTCGGACGCGGTCGCCGTCGACGACATATAGGTTCCCATCGGGCCCAACCGCCATGTCGACGATGTCGACGAACTCTGCGTCAACAGCCGGCCCGCCGTCGCCGGAGATACCGCTCTTGCCGATGCCGGCGACGACCCGAAAGCGGCCGTCGGCAAGGCGCACCAGCACCCGTTCGCGCTTGACATCGGCGACATAGAGGACGCCGCTGGGCCCGACCACGAGCGGACCGGCCACGGTGAGGTTGGCATAGGGGCCTTCAGGCAGCCCGGGTTCCGAACGCTGTCGACCGGGTACGTCGATGCCCAGCCACCTCGGTGGTCGCGGGTGGGCGGTCCGTGGACGCCGTCGGCAAGGGCCGAGCCCAGGCTTGCGCCGATCACGGCCAGGACCACGAAGCCGACCGTCCAGCGCCGCCTCCGGAGGCGGCGAGCCTCCTTGATGAGGGCATCGACTTCCCACGTGCCCATTGGCTCCGGGTCGGTCCTGGGGTGGAGCAGTGTCATGACACGGCCTCGATCATGGCGATGACTTCAGCGGGCTGGTAACCCTGTTTCCGAGCAAAGGCGACGAGATCCTTCACCCGCGCCATGACCACGCCGCGCTCCGGAGTTCCGGCAACGGTGATGCCTCGGCCACGTCGGAACTCGAGCATCCCCTCGTCGCGCAGCTCGCGCAGGGCGCGCAGCACGGTGTTGGTATTCACGCCGAGCACGGTGGCCAAGTCCTTGGCCAACGGCATACGTTCACCGGGCCTCGCTTCCCCGTCGGCAATGGCTCGACGGATTTCGGCGGCGACCTGCTGGTAGAGAGGCATTCCCTCGGCCAAATCGATCTTCACGGCATTCATAGTGCTATTTGTTCTAGTTCTAATGTTCGAGGACGTCAACGTCTTGAATCCCGGCGTGAGTGAAAGTTCCGGTCGAACGGAATGACTTTCCTCCTCTGGGAACAATCTGGCTGGCTCCTCGAGTGAGTCTCCGCTTGTCGTACCCGGGCGAACTCGGTCCGGATCTTCAGCGAGCCGGCCGTCTCAGGAGGAGCAGCGACGGGCGGCAACGGGTCCTCGCTGTTTGTTGACCAACTCGACAAGACGACGTCGACGTCGGCTTCAAAGGCCTTACATGAAGAGTGGCATCAGGTCGATGAATCCCTCCGGTTGTATAAAAAACAACAGGGGTGACGTCTGACGTCGGCGGCGTAGGCAGTTGGCGCGGTACCTTCTGCCGGGTCACACCGCGAGAGACCCCGGGGGGCCGATGTTCGATCCGTTGACTGCCGACTTCGACTCCGAAGAGCTGGCTCGCCTCCGACTCGAGGAACCGGTGAGCCGCACCCCATCAAGGGCCTGGTTCCTAGCCCGCTTCGACGACGTCCTGGCTGCTACCAAGGACCCCGACACCTTTATCGCCAGCTTCCGTGAGCCCAGCGTGGTCGTAGCCGAAGAAGAGCAGTTGGTCAACGAGATCCCGAGACCACGCCATGGCCAAATCCGTCGCATCATCAACTCAGCCATCGCCGCCCATCGCGTGAACCGGATCGAGCCCTTCTGCCGTGATTTGTGTCAGCAGCTGCTCGATAGCATTCTGGCCAAGACGGGCCCGACGGATCTGTTGGCTGAATATGTCATGCCGGTGCCCAATAACGTGATCGCACAGCTGTTGGGTGCACCGCCAGAGGACTTCCTGCTGTGGGCTCGGTGGTCTGACGACGTCGTTCAGGGCACCTACCCGACAGCGAACCGCAACGAGCGGGGGGAGGGTCTCGCCGGAGCCCACCCTGAATTCGTGTCCTATGTAGACGCCCTCATCGCGTCGCGACGGGCCTCGCCACGTGACGACTTCATCACCCGTTTGATCAGCACCGAAGTTGACGGTCGCCGTCTGAGCGATGTCGAAGCGCGCACCCAGCTTGTGTTCCTTTTCATCTCCGGAAACGAGACCACCCGACACCTCATTGCCAATATCCTGTGGACGCTGGCCAATGATGGCAATCTCCTCGAGCAATTGCGCGTCGATCGTCGACTTGTTCCTAATGCTGTCGAAGAGTCCTTGCGCCATGACCCCCCTATCAGGTTTCTGATGCGCAATTGCACCATCGACACAAAGCTGCACGGTCAGCAACTCTGCCCTCGTGACAAAATTGCCTTCGGGGTAGCGTCGGCGAATCGCGACCGATCACATTTTGAAGACGCGGACCGGTTTCGAATCGATCGTCCCGATCCGCGCTGGCCATCTGGCCTTCGGGGGAGGCCCCCACGTGTGCCCGGGGGCCAGCTTGGCTCGACTCGAGGCTCGGGTGGCGGTGGAGGTGTTCCTCGACAACGTGGCCTCGGTGACCCCCCTCCATCCCGGCCGGTACGACCCGGTTGTGGTGACGTGGGCGCACGGCCCTCAGGCCCTCGAGGTCGAACTGGTTCCCGCCGGGCGTGTGTGACCTATGGGTTCAGGTGCGATCGGTGACCCCGGGGGACGCCGACGCATGGGCGGCAGCCGGGAAACGCCTGCGGAAGGCTCGAAGTGAGCACGCCGTGACAGAAGTTGGCGTGCGGGCCCGAGCCGATGCGCTGCGAGGCAGGTTGAACATCGGCCCGAGCTCGCCGAAGTAGTTCCCAGGGCCAACAACCGCCACGGGCTCCCCGCTGCCGTCGGCCCGAATCCGGTAGATCTATATCTCGCCCTCCTCCACGGCATAGACGGTCCCCCTGGTGGAACACGATCTGCCCCGGCTCCAAGAGCAATTGCCTCGGGCTCGCGGTCGGCCCCGGAAAAGTGCGGGACAAGCTCGATCACCCGATCAGGGATTTGGGTCAGTCGGTCATCGTGGGTCGAGACGAGCACCAGACGCCCCGATGTCGCCAGGCCCCACACCAGTGTGAGAACTCCTTCCACCTGGATGTGATCGAGATGGGCAGTGGGCTCATCGGCAACAACCAGGGGCGGCTCGAATTGTCGGGCCCGGAACCGGAGGTCGTGCAGCGTGATGGTGAGCATTTCCTAGGGTCCCGCTTCTCGATGTGCAGCCGAAACCCTGGAACACACGAATGTTCTCGGCGGGGGCAACTCTCCCCAGGCGGCGGTGTCCGGGACGCTGCGGCATTCGGATCGATACGACAACCGCCGGTCTGAGAAGGGCGGGAGGTTGTCCTTGATCGGCCCCGGCGTGGGACCACCCGAGTGAGCCCTTCGGCGCGCTTGGCAGCATTCTTTTCGTCGGAACAGTGGCCATGGCGACAGTAGCCAGAGTGGTCATTGTGACCATCGGGATGCGTTTATGCGCGGGGCGTCGCCAGCCCTTTGTTCTTCCCTGTCTTTACCCCTAACCTTGCAACGATTCACAGGCGGGTCGACACAGGGTCAAGGGCCTCCCGTGTCCATAACGGGCGTCTTTTCAAAGTGGGAGGCTTCAATGCAGGCACTAGCGACCCGTCCATACGGTGCTCGGGGGGCACGTCGACTCGTCGGCGCCGCCCTTATTGTCGGGGCTGCCACCTTCACCATCGCCATCCTCCCGGCCCAGGTGGCCCACGCCGCTACGGATGTGGTGACCAGCTGCAGCGGGTCGGCTTCTAGCTCCGGCTCGCTCCCCTACGAGGTGGCCAACGCCAGCGCTGGAGACACCGTCATCTTTGCCAACAACCTGTCGTGCCCCCCAGGTTCACCTATCGAGCTGTCGTCACCGATCGCTCCCACGCAAGTTGATGTGACCATCACCGGGCCCGGACCGAGCACCATGGCCGTGAGTGGGAACAACGCCGTCCAGGTGTTCACTGTCAGTTCCGGGGTGAGCCTCGCAGTGTCCGGGCTCACCATCGAAGACGGCAGCGAGTTCTATACGGCGGGCGCCATCCTCAACGAGGGATCTCTTAGGGTCACCAATGCCACGTTCACCGGGAATGTCAACACCTCTGGTTACGACTGCGGGGCCATCGACAACCTGGGCGGCACCATGACCATCGCCGGTTCGACGTTTACGGACAACGATGGTTTCTACACCGACATCTGCGACGACGATCCTCCGACGTACACCGGCCTGTCGGCCGGCCCGGCCACCACCACCATCACCGACTCCACCTTTACCGGGGAAAGTAGCTATGGAGCGCCGCTCTCCAACGGAGGCGACAGCACCATGACCATCTCCGGTTCGACGTTCACCGAAAACGGTGCCGACCACGGCGCCGGTGCGGTGGGGAGCGGCACTGACGGCGACGGCGGGACGCTGACGGTCAGCGACTCGACCTTCTCGGACGACGTGGGCGGACAAGGAGGAGCCATCCAGATAAACAGCGGCACCAGCTCCATCACCGACTCGACCTTCACCGACGACACGGGATCGGGCCACGCCGGAGCGGTCGACATCGCCGATCACGCTGCTGACTGTGGGGCCTGCGCCGGGACGGGTACGGTCACCATCTCGGGCTCGACTTTTTCGGGGAACCTCGCCGACAACAGCGACGGTGGCGCCATCGTGAACGGCAATGGCGGCGGCTCCGGGACGGTCACGGTCTCCAACTCCACTTTCAGCGGGAACATCGCCGATTCGTCCGATGACGGTGGGGCCATCGCCAACCTGGGCGGTACCTTCACCCTTACCAACAGCACCCTGTCGGGCAACGAGGCCGGAAGCGAGGGGGGCTCGGGCGACAACATCTACAACGACGCTGCGATGACTATAGGGGCCGACATCTTGGCCAACCCGGCCGCAGATGGCGACTGTGATCTGGCCGGAGGCACCTTCACCGACCGGGGCTACAACCTGGCCGACGACAGCACGTGCGCCTTGAGCGCCACCGGCGACCTCTCCAATACCCCGCCGGGTCTCGACTCCTCAGGACTGCAGAAAAACGGCGGTCCCACCCAGACCATCGCCCTCGAGCCGGGCAGTGCCGCCATCGCGACGGTGCGCGCTTCCTCGCTGTGCCCGGACACCGATCAGCGCGAGATCACACGGTCGTTCCCCTGCTCCATAGGCGCCTACGACTCCACCACCTTCGCGGCGACGGAGCTGAGCTACTCGTGCACGGGCTCGATGCTCGCCGCCATTGCCGGTGCCCCGTCGTCGTTCGACGTGCCCATAACGGTGGCCGAGGCACCCCCGGCGCCGAGTGCGATCACGGCGCCGGCGAAGCTCGGCCTGACCCCGAGCTTCCAGTTCACCTTCCCCCCATCGCTGACCAGCCAGATCAACGCCGACTATCCAAACCTGACCCAAATCACGTACCAGTCGGCCACCGTGGCCATCGACCAGGCTGACCAGGCATCCTCGACAGCGTCGTTCAGCGCGGCCACCGAAACCGCTTCCTCGAGCAATACACCAGAGACCTACGTCTTGGACAGCGGTTATGGCTTGTTGAACTTCTATCCGGTCACGTGGACGTCGGCGACGGCGAGCACCGGGGCGGTGGACTTCACTCCCGGCACCATCGCCATCTCTGTCAACGGCATCGGTAATGGCACGACCGCCCTGTCGTGCACGACCAGCGGGAACCCGCCCACACTTACCTCGACGACGGTGAACGCGCCCAGCCCGTCACCGTCGCTCGCCCCCATCGGTGCCGTGGCCGCGAGCCCGGCGGATGTGACCCCAGGGGCCGAAGCCTTTTGGCCCATAGGGGTCACCAACACGTCGGCCGCGTCGATTTCGGGCCTCACCCTCAGCGCCTCGGCCAGTGCTCCTTTCGACCTGTCGACGACAGCGAAGTCGACCAGCGGGCTCGCCGGCGTGTGTTCGGCGCCCGGCAGTGACGACATCAGCTGCCCGCTGGCCACCCTCGCACCGGGGCAGACCACCACCGTCTACGCCTATGTAGAGAGCACCGGTCTCGCCGGGGGCTCGGTCATCGACGACGGGACCGTGCAGGTCGCCCAGGCCGCACCAAGCGCCTTGTCGACAAGCGGGACCTTGAGCGACGTGGATGTAGTGACCCCCAGCTCCGCTCTCGAGGTGACCGCCGCGGCCGCACCGGGAAAGACGGTGAAGACCCAGGCAACCAAGGCGACGATCCTCGATCCCGTCACGGTCAAGATCAAGGTGCCGAAGAAGGTCCGAGCGTCGACGCTCCCGAACGCCCAGGCCCCGTCATCGTCCTCGGCCATGGCGCCACCGACGACCATCCGCAGCGCCACCTTGGGCAAGGACAGGAGGTACCGCGCTCGACAAGGGAGTCGTGACACGTGACTCGGGACGCAAAGGCAGGGCCGCCAAGACGGCGCTCGCAATTCCACCGTCGGTGAGCGTCAGCCTCGGCTACGAAGCTCCGGGCTCCGACAAGGCGTTCTCGTCAGCCGTGTGTCCGAGCAGCGGCGCCAACAAGTGTCTGGGCAGCCTGGCCGACGTGGCGTTGCGCAGCTCCCAGCCGTGGACAGACGCCACCCATCCCCTGGCGGCCACCCTCTCGTTCAACCTCGACCTCGCTACGGGCCAGGCGCCCGCCAACGTCACGCTGTGGGTGGACGAGGGAGCGCTCTCCAACGGCGTCGAGCACGTCGTGCAAGTGGTCATCTGCTCGACAAAGGCGCAAGCCGTCCCCAACCCCTGCTACTCGAGCGAGAAGACGGCCAAGACCGGTTCTGCTGCCACCGCCACGTTCGTAGTGAACTTTGTCAGCTTCGACCCGATCTTCGGGACGCGTTAGAAGATCATCGAGGCCCCCGGCAACGGCCGGGAATACCGGACAAGTAGCCGCGGGGCTGATGTATAGGGCACTTGCGAATGCCTATGGCTGACGATCATTTTGTAAACACTGCGGAGTCGGACACTGTGCTTCGGTCACCCGTTTTCCACACCGTGGCGTCATGGTCAATAGGGGCACGGCTCACCGGCGTCCACGTGATCACGTGGTTACCAGGCCCGAGGTCGGTGATCAAAAGGCGACCGTCACCGGCGTCCCACCGAACGTCTGCTGAGTGAGCATGGCTCCCCCATACTCGCTTCCCATCGACCACGACTGTCCCGCGTTCAGGGGTCGGAAGCGCCACATCGCCGCTGGTCCCGCTCGGAGCGGACACCACCATCGTGTACCTACGATCTGCGGCCGCGGTGCCCACCCATCGCCACCAGGCCGATAAGGAGCCCTCAGGAGTGGGCACCCGACCTTGGACCCACGTAAGAGTGCCTCCGTGGGGTTCGATCCTCCAGGACTTGAAACCGGGGCTGATCGGCTCGATTCCAAGAACGTATTGCTGCAACAGCGCGCCGACACCTGAGGCCCACCGGTGTATCACGCTGTCGTGCTCGGACCCGAGCTCGTAGGCCGGGGTCCCGTCGTAACGAGAGGCCTCGTAAAGGGTTGACGGACCCAGTCGCAACATCGTCTCCCAGGCCCGATCCATGAGGTCGATGCCGGCGGCATCCTCGCCAGCGGTGAAGTCGGCCTGTACTTCAAACGCTTCGGCCCATGGGACCAAGCTGTAGTTGTAGTTGTACTGCTTGCTGAAGTCGTCGGGGTTGGAGCCCATGCCCCAGTCCCAGCCCCATTGCGTATAGGGAGCACTCCAGTCTGCCTCGTCGAAGTCGGGGTCCCCGAGAAGAAAGGGGCGATCGAAGTCGGTGGAGCCCGCTGGATTGGTGGCAGTCCACGTCCCCGTGGTCTCGTCGTAGATCCGGTCGTTGTGCGTATGCAGGTAGTCCAAAATGCGATCGGCCTGTTGCGTCGTAGCCAAGCCGTACATGACAGCCATCGAGTTCCCCGCTTCATCGACGTGAGTGGAACCAACGAAGTCGACAAAGGCGCCCTTGGCGGGGTCCCACAGGTAGCGGTTCACCGCCTCCTTGAGCATGCCCGCCTTGTGGCGGAACGCGGCAGCCGTGGCCGGATCATCTTTCGCCTCGGCGAGCTGAACCATCCCCAAGAAGCCCGCGTAGTCCCAGAGCTGGTTCTCTAGCGATTGGTCGCTGGGCTTGGCTGGATTTGCCGGGCTCGGTGGCACCGGGAGCACATTCGTCCGGTACAGCCCCGTACGCGCTTTGAGGGCCGAGACCACGGACGCTTCATGGGCCAAAAGGCTCGAGTAGAAAGTCGTCAAAATCGAAGGATCCGCGTAGAACGAGTAGAGCAAAGCGAGGTCGCGCTCGGTGAAACCGTTCTGGTCGGGGATGTCATCAGAGCTAGAAACGACGAACCTTCCTGCCCCTGTGCGTGCGGCCTCATACGAGCGCATCGCCACAGGCAGGGCGAGCTGCCCAAAGGCGTAGTAGGCCGTGTTGTCGGCCGAGGAGTCATACCAAAGCCACAATGAACGATCCCGTTCTGGGCTGTCATAGAACTCATAGCCGACACCGGGTGACGTCGTCATCATCGACAACTGCATTGTCGACGCCGCCGAATACCAGATCCGGGTGAGCTCTGGGTCCGACGCCAGGAATGCACCAGGCATCTTGCCGCTTGGGATGGCGAGTGTGGCCGGTGGAGTATTTGGATCCGACGCGAACCTGAATCCGACGACGCCGACCGGCACGTGGGCTGGAACCTGCACGTATCTCGCCGCGTACCACTCACCGTTCGCCAGCGTGAGCTCGCCGGTCTCGCCCGGATTGATCGTGCGGAAGAATCCCGGAAAATCGCTCACCGGGTCTGCGGTGGCCCCCCTTCGAGTGTAGAAACCAGCCACCACGTGACCGAAATCCAGGATGGTCGGGCTCTCGAAGGTCACGGTCTTACCGTTGTGTGCACTCAGTGTCGAAATGATCGAGGCCGAATCAGGCAGAGGGTTTCCGGCCGAGTCCACCACAGCCACTGGGGTCACGAGTCTGCCCGGCACTTCCGAGAGCGATGTCTGGTCGATGTAGTGGCTCTCCGTCACACCCGCCTCATGTGCCGGAGATTCGGGCAGTACGACCTGGGGCGATTGGCCCGTAGCCAGGATGCCCGCCACTACAGCACTACCAATGAGTCCCACCGCCACCAGGCCGAGGACCCCCCGGCGGCGATAGGAAGGAAGTCGCACGTCAGTCATTATGAACGAGCTGTAGGAGGGCTGGCACTCATTCCTTTTGGTGAAAAAGACATGGCCGAGAACCAACGGCATGGCAAACCATGATTTGGGCTTCAGCCCCCACCCGGGCAGGGATGACAGAGCAACACTTCAGGCCGACAGTCCTCGACTACTCGGGCGGGCGGGGTGTACTGCGGCATCCTGTGAGGAGACCGCATAACCACGCGATCATCTCTATCAAGACACGATACGCCACCGAGCGAGCCCAACCGAAGTGTCGTAAGGTGGCCGCACCGCCTCAGACGGGGCGGCTGATTTACTGAGGAGAACGGCCCGTTATGAGTGTCACCGTTATCGCCCATTTTCCCGTTGCCGACGTCGAGATGGCCATCGCAGGCTTGCAAAGCAGCGCAGCGCTCCTCGAGGAGATCACCGAGGACACCAAGGTCGCTGGACTCATCCACCACAACTTCGTGGCCGGCGAAGGTGAGCTCGTCGTCATCGACGAGTGGGACAACGCGGAACACTTCCAGAGCTTCTTCGAGGGCAACGCCAAGGTGGCGAAGGTCATGGAGGCCATTGGCGTCGCCGGCCCTCCCGCGGTGACGATCTACAAGAATTTTGACGTGCCCGGCAAGGTGTAGCCGGCTGGGCCGTCAGCGCGGTCGAGTTGGACGATCTCTGATCAGTTGCGGTCGAACACTCCGGGTCGCACTCTCAGCTGTGCGGCAGCTTGGCGTATGCCGAGACAATCTGTTGACCGATGAAGGTGTAGCCCTCGGTGTTGGCGTGAATGCTGCCTAAGGCGCAGTACCAGGTCAGCTTGCAGATCTGCGCCACGGCTACGGGAATCTGGCCATAAGGACTCACCGTCGTCATCTGGGTAAGCGAGGTGTAGGCCCCGGTGGCGGCGGTTACATCGACAAACTTGGCGTCAGCCCGGCTGTAGGCCATCTTCAGAGCCGGATTGAGGTCATCTCGAAAGCCCGTCACCGAAAGCTCAGCGACGCTTCGATCAGCACTGCTCTGATGGATACTGCTCGGAGGATGGACCCAGATTCCGAGGAGAAAGTCGGGGTAGGTCAGCCCGATGATCGGGACACCGGGTCCGGCCGCAGAGCGCAACGCCTTGGCGAGTTTGGTGATGTTGGTTTGGACCGTGCTTACCGCCGTGAAGAAGCACGTGATGGGATTTGGGGCGGTGGCGCACCCCGTCACGTCATTTCCTCCAATAGACACCGTGATCAGGCCAATGGAACTTTTATGAGCCCTGATGAAAGTTTCGGCCGCCGTTGCTTGCGGTGATGTGGCGTAGGCCACGGCGTCGGTAGCAGCAACCGGGCCATAGCGGCCCGTACAGCCATCAATGTCGAGAATCGACGCAGAGGTCGCTCCACCGCAACCGAAGTTCTGCAACCGCAGGTGTTCGGCTGTTGCCACGTAGGCGGTGAACCCGCTCGTCGCATGCGGCGAAGGAGCCGGCTGATCCCCTACCGCGTATGAGTCACCCAGTGAGACGTAATACTTGATCGATGTGCCGGATTGGGCTGGCTGACTGGACCCGCATCCGGCCATCAACACCACAACTCCCGCCAGAAGCGCACCTACAAGCGCCCTCATCTTGCCGAACTTTCACAATTCATGGCACGCCTCCAGTTTGCGCGAGCGAAGGGAGAAGCCCGCCTCGATCATCTGAAACCGAGACTTCGCAATTTTCCCACGGTCAAAGGACTGACTCCCTCGTCGTCGTACCAAACCGCATTGCGCGGGATGCGTCGCGCCGGACCGGCTTTCGAATGTCGGGCTGATCGCCGGGCCATATCAGCTGGCGAACTACCGCCCGGCGGACTTACCACCGTCGATATGAAGGACAACTCCTGTAACGAATGAGGCATGCTCGAGATAGAGGATGCCCTCGACAACGTCGCTGATCTGGCCAACTCGGCCCAGTGGGTGAAGCCGTGCCAAACCTTTATACGAGGCCGGGTCATAGACGGGATTCTCTATGACTCCGAGTGCCACTGCGTTGAACCGAACACGGCGCGACGCGTACTCGATAGCCAACGACCGCGTGACCGCCGCCAGCCCTCCCTTGGTAAGCGCCACGAGAGCGGCCGGGGTCTCGCTTTCGGCACGGTCGACAAGACTCGTCGTCATATTGACGATGTGCCCACCGGTACCCTGAGTGAGCATTTGGCGGGTGACGGCTTGCGTTATATGGAAAAAGCCGTTCAAGTTTACGGACGTAATGGCGAGATAGTCCTCAACTGTGTAGTCCGTGAAGGGCTTGTCAATGAAGATTCCTGCGTTGTTGATCAGACTGTCGACGCGCCCAAAGCGATTGACCGCCTGTTCAACGATCAGTTGAGCGGTCTCGACCTCCGCAATGTCACCTCGCACGGTGATGAAATCGGACGCATTGGAAGGGTCTATCGAGCGCGACGAACCCACGACCGCATATCCGTCGTTACGGAAGCCTTCAACAAGGCCTGCACCGATACCTTGGGAGGCCCCGGTAATGACAGCGACTTTGCGAACGGGGTTGGCCATACCGGCGCTAGGCATCTCCGATGACTCTGTCGAATCAGATGGATCGGTCATGTGACGAGATAGAGCTCATGGATCACTCCCCTGCGCTGTCTGCCTCCTACGCTGACAAAGACGCCCTTATTCAGCCAGCCGAGGCGGTCGGCCCCGGTCTCGATTTTGACCGTCGTGCGGAACGTGTATTCGCCGGCTTCGACATCCCCTCCGCCACCGAGCCGCTCGAGCACCGCTTTGTTGCCGTGGCGCACACCTTGGGATTGGACAGAGAGCAAGTCTCCCCATTCGGTTTCAAGGGCGTAGCGGACATTGCCCCGTGTTGTGCCATCGGGAAGAACGATCTGCCAATCGGCGCTTGCTCCCGCGAGCAATGTGCCGCGCAGCTCAGGTCCGTGGAAAGGCCCGCCCGTCAACGCAATGATGCGCCGGCGCCCGGCGGAGATCTCACCGACATCCTGGGGATCGCCGACACTCGCTTCCAAGCGGTACATCAGGTTCAGGTGTGGCCCTGGAAGACGACTACTCACGGCTCCACTCCTGGTTATGCATAGTGCCCTAGCCTCCCATTACGGCAAGCTTGGTCTGAGGAACCGACAAGGTCGGACTCGGCTGACGCTACTCAAACGAGTGGAGGGCTGCCTCTCGATACGAGTCGCCGTTCAAGCTCGTCGACACTCCGTGGCCCTTGTCCTTCGAGCCAGGGCTGATCCAGCGGTATGCCACTGCTTTCGCCCTAATAGTGCAGATGTTGTGTAAACACGCGTTACATGTTCAGGTGTTCCTGCCGATGAGGGGGTAACCCCTAACGATGAGCCGTCGACAACGACCCGTGGTCTTGGGAGACCTAAGGAGTCGTTCATGGATACGCGCTCTCTGCACCTTCGTTTTACCTCTTTACTCGCGACGTCATCGATTGCGACCATCTTGGCCTTGGCTTTCACCATCCCAGCCGCGTTTGCCGCCCAAGCCCCCGTTGGATTAGGCACGGCGGCCTCCTTTGCGGTTCTGGCCGGGTCAACGATCACGAATACCGGACCCTCCGTAATCTCCGGGAGTGTCGGTCTGAGCCCTGGCACCGCCATCACGGGGTTCCCACCGGGAACGGTGATCAACGGCACCGAGCACGCCGCCGACGCGGTGGCGCTCCAGGCCCAAAGTGACTTGACGACCGCGTACAACAGCGCAGCCGGTCGTACGCCGGTGACAGTCGAGTCCAACCCTGACCTCGGAGGCGACAACCTGGCCCCCGGCGTTTACAAGGGAACGTCGACGCTGAGTTTGACCGGGACGGTCACCCTCAATGGCGAGAACGACGCCAACTCGGTGTTCATCTTCCTAGCAGGCTCCACCCTCATCACAGCGTCGAGCAGCACGGTGTCGCTCATCAACGGGGCCAGTTGGTGCAACGTGTTCTGGCAGGTGGGCAGCTCGGCCACCCTCGGGACGGGCAGCACGTTCGTCGGCACCGTCATGGCACTGACGTCGGGAACCTTGAACACCGGGGCCACAGTGATGGGCCGCATGCTGGCCCGCAATGGAGCAGTCACCCTGGATGACAACGTCTTTACCCAGCCGGCCTGCACGACGTCATCTTCGACGACCACCACGACAACCCAGGCAGGGGGCACAAGTACGGGAGGTGGAGGCACCTCCGGCGCATCCCCTCAAGCAAAGGGCAACACCACAACGAGGACGACAACACCGGGAGCCGGGACAACCACGAACAACGATGTCGGAGTAGGTGGCTCGACCAGCAATGGTCTCGGCGGTGGCGTCGTACCTACAGGATTCCCGGCCACAGGACTGGGTGGGGCGTCGCGATCAACAGATCCAATGTTTCTCGCCGTCGCAGCTGTGGCTCTCATCGGAGCGGTCCTCGCCACCACGATCGGTGTCCGTCGCTCCCTACTGGCGGCGTCTCAATGCTTTGACGAGGGTACCGATGGTGATGCATGACACTGTTGTCTCGGCCTGAAAGAGGATCGGGCAACCGTGGCTGGTGGGTCTTGTCGGAGACTCTCCTCCTTCTCGTGGCGGTGTGCGTTCCCCTCGGTCTGCAGGTCCATCACCACGCACTTGCGCCTCCGGTGGTCGCCCAGTCGAACTTCAGGACAGTGGGCCCCGCAGCCCGAGGTGCCCCGGCGACCCCAGGCGTCCCCGCTGCGCATGCGGCCTACTCGATCCCCGTCTCTCTTCGGGTTCCCGCCCTTGGCATCTCGGTGTCGCTGTCACGTTTGGGACTCAACACCGACGGCACGGTTCAAGTCCCTACCGATGTACAACAACCGGGATGGTTCGACCTGGGTCCGACTCCGGGCCAGATCGGGTCAGCCGTCATCCTGGGCCATGTCGATTCCTTTCGGGGACCGGGAGTGTTCTTCAATCTGCGCAAGCTTCTTGTCGGCGATCAGATTTTTGTCGCCTTAGCCGACGGCGTTGTCACCACTTTCGGAGTCACTTCCGTAGTGCAGTACCTCAAGACCCAGTTTCCCGCCAATAAGGTCTACGGATCTGACGGTGCGAGCGCTCTCCAACTGGTGACTTGTGGCGGGCAGTTCGACCCAAGTACGGGGCACTACCTGTCAAATATCGTCGTCTACACGTCATTCACCTCAGCCACATCGGCGACGGCAACAACCACCGGGAACGTCGAGACGTCCGCAGATGGGCCCACCCACGGATGATAATGACCGAGCTGGTGACCACGTGACGAGAGCCAGGGTCCTAACATTCTCTGTCGACTGCCAACATCTGCATGGATTGACGAAAGCGTTGGACGTTGCCGCCGAGAAGCTCGCCAAGAATGACGAATTTCGTGGCATCCTCTGCCTCGAGAACGATAATGGCCGACACGAAATCGTCGTTATCTCGCTGTGGGACGGCAACGGTCTGGATGATTCCGCCGATGAAGCGGAAATCTCCCGGCAGCTCATCGAGGTGGCCGTCGACCTGGGTGTGTCCAGCAAGTGCTACCGGGTTCTGGGGTTCGACCCCGGAGCGAAGCGGCTCCTGCCTCTGTTGGCTCACGCTCGTTCGAGCCGGCACGGCACATAGGCTCAAAGACGACGCGCTTTGCGAACGCCGATTCTTCGACCGATACGACCTGCCCGAGGTCGACGGGCTCGTGACCAGATTCCATGCACGAGCCACCATCTACGATTTGGCCGATAAAGCTTCCGAATCTATCGATGCATCATCTCGGGTGGCTCTTTTGAACAGCCCCCTTCGCCCCTGCCCGATCGATCGAGCGAAAGGAAGCCGCCCTGACCCGACTCCTGAGCAGGTCCTGCTCGCGTTTATGCGCGGCAGCTGAGCGCCGTCCCGTTCTCCGAATCAATGGCGCAACCGCCGACCGCTACTGCAGTGCTGTTGTCGACCACGAAGGCGTCGGCATCGTTGCCCGTGCCAAAAGCGCTGGCCGTTTCGTTGTTGCCACCGTACGCGTTGACGCTGTTGGAGTTGCCCAGCGCGAAGGCCGTGATATTCCCCCGTTGGCGACGACGGAGTCGACGTTACCGAGGGCGGTGGCCGTGTCATGGCTCGCGTCCGTTGCGTCAACATTGTCGTAGCTACCAACGGCGGTGGCTGTGAGTTCGCACCGATCGCGTAAATGGAGTCGTTGCTTCCTAGCGCGGTGGCCGTCTCATTGGTCCCACTAAATGCGAAGACCGAGTCGTAGGCGCCGACGGCGGTGGCCGTTTCGTGGTTCCCGCTGGACACCGACGCGAGACTGTATGCACCGGTCGCCGTGGCCACATTGGGCTGTGAGCCCGTCGACGCCGTGCTCTCACACGAAGCGGTGCCGTACTGGTAGACAAGCACGCCATTGATCGACAGACACCTGTTCGGGTTCGGTGCCGCACCCGCAGGACCCGCCCAGCGTGGGCAAGAGGACTCTCATAGGTGGTGGATCCGCTGGTTGGGGTCAGTCAACCGCATCAGTCCCCCAGCGCAGGAGCCGGCATTCTCGAGCGGTCATTGGCATCGTCAAATAGGATCTCGCCCCAAGGAACCGAACAAGGTGCGGACATGCCATCATCGGAGGTCGAAGGGCGCACCTGGGCGGACAAGACGGCCGCACACTCGACCGTGAGCATGTGGGTTCCGCTTCGACCCGACGTGTGCTTCGACTATGTATCCGATATGCATAGGCACGCGGAATGGGCGACAAACCGAATCCAGATCACGTCCGTTGATCCAAGCCAGAAAGCCCTGGGTGCTCGTTATAAGGCCATAGGCCACCAGGCCGGGAAGGACTGGCCCTCGGATCTGGAAGTGACTATTTACGACCGGCCGTTAACCTTCGAGTTCACAGCCACAGGTGGCCCGCTCGGCACCCCGGAGAATGACCTTCATCGCCACACTCTCAAGTTCAAAGCCGAGGACGGCGGAACGCGAATCGAGCTGACACGGCGCGACCCTCTGCCGCCTAACTGGTCAAAGACAAAAGCTCGCTCTGGCTCCAACTATCGTTCGTCTCACCTTGGGAAGCCGAAGACGAACGATCGCGCACGTAAGCTAAGAGAGCGACTCATCCAACAAGGGCATTGAGGAGTCCATCCTGTAAGTGCCGCTTGCGCGCACGGCTTAGCCTCAAACCCAGGTCCGAGCACCATCCGGTATCGCGCCGTGTCCGGCTGAGCGTTGTGCTCGAACAGGTGGCTCGCCTTGGTTCGACTAAAGCCATCAAGGTGGAGGTGAGCGGACTCGAACCGCCGACTTCTACGTTGCGAAAGTACGGTTCTCAGCGTTTTGACCAGCGTCTTTCCGAGGACTTTCCTGGTCGTGGCGTTTCGACCCCCTCAGGTTCCCTCACGATCCCTCCCCTACCCGCACGGTAAAGACACGTAAAGACACGCTCGGACAGAGTTCATAGAGCCTGTCTACGGATCGGTATGCACGTGCGATCGGCAGACGCTGGCAACGCAGAGCGAATCTCCCGGGTGGCTTGATAACGACGATCACGTTCCTCGGCGAGCGAGAGGCCATCTTCGACCCTGAGTCGGCGGTGCCTGTTGCCGGGCAGACGACGGAATGCCAATGTTCTGTCCGCCACCAGCCAGTCGACAACGGCCTGTCGAATCAGCCCACCGGGTCACCCGCCAGCGCTCGGCGGTTGCAATTCTGTCCTGGCGGGAATTGGCCGATTGGGCAGTGTCGCGGCGGCGCGAACCCCCACGTAAGGCACCACTGGAACAGGCAAACCGGCGTGTTCGGCGCGTTATTGGGACGCGTCGCTCCGTTCGGATGGGGGAATCTGGGGGGCCGCCCTACTCGATCCGTTCACTCGCCATCACACGCACGCGTGTCGGGGAATCGTCCAAGGATTCCCCGACACGGTTCGGGCGATCAGTGCAAAGACACCGTTCGGGCGATCAGTGGAGGGCCGGCTCCAGGTGCTCCGTCTCCAGGTGCTCCGTCTCGGACACATCCACCGCCGGAGCGGCCGTTCCCCGGGAGGCGGCCCGCTCGGTCCAGATGTCGAGCACGAGCAGGCTCAGGTTCGACACGACCGTCGCACCGATGATCGTCGTGATCAACGCGATGCCCCCGCTGGTGACGTGGAAACCGAGTACTGCTCCGACCACCGCACCGACACCAGCGGCGCCGATGCCCTTGGTCCGCATCGTCTTCGGTGTGTCGGTGCGGACCCAGCCGGCATAGACCCCGAGCCAGATCGGCACCGCGATCGAGACCACTGCCAACAGCTGGTCGTCGAGCGGCAGGCTCGGCCAGAACCGCAGCACCAACAGCGCCCCCAGACACCATCCGCCGAGTCCGAACACGATCGGACCGGCCGAACGGATCCATGCGCCCGTCTTGCGGCCGGTACCGCCTCGGCGGCGGATCCGGATCGCCAACACCACGAGCCAGATCACTGCCACCAAGGCCAAGCCGACCAGTGTCCCAAGGATGTCCTTGGCAATCCCTGTCTGCGGTTGCGATGTGGTGAAGCTGACCTTGTTCGGGGTGTAGCGGGACGTGTCGACCTGGCCGGTGGCGTAGAACGTGGTCAGCAGCTGTGCGCTGGCTTTCGGCTCGTAGTACCAGAAGTCTTCCGAGTGCCCGAGCCCGGACAGGATGACCTGATGCCCGTTGGAAAGGTGCGGCAGCAGCTCCTTGGTGGCGTTCTGGGCCGGTGTCTCGAAGTCGAGCGTGCCGCCGATGAGCAGCGTCGGGACGCTGGAGTTCTGCACACTGGTGTACTGGTCCTCACCTGGGTTGGCGGGCCAGGCGTGCGCAAGGCCTCCTGCCCCCCACAGGAATTCCCCCAGGGGATTTCCGATGATCGAGCCCAGGTCCGCGCCGGAGCTGAAGTAGCGCTCCACAGGATGCGCATCGGCCATCCCGATGCTTGCAAACTCGCCCCACGTGAACGACGTGGGGAGGGCGAGATTGGCCATCGCCGAGAGGAACCACAGGCCGCTCGGGTCGCCGTGCGCGGCGGAGATCCACGAGTCGAGGGTCACCGGGCCACCCAGTGGCGAGAGCACCGTGGTCTCATCCGTGAGCCCGAGGAACGTTCCGACCAGCACGTTGCCAGGCTCGATCGGCAGGGAGAACCAACTGCTCGGCATGTCTGCCACTGTGTGCTGCATGCTCGCGACAAGGTTTTTGGTGCGGGCGGCGCAGGAAGGCTGCTTCGCGCACAGCGCCGAGTAACGCTCGATTTCCTGATCGATCTCGGCTCCGCTGTAGATGAAGTTCCCAGGCGGGTTGACCCCGACCATCACCGAGCGGTCGACGTTCTTTGGGTACATCCACGAGTAGATCATCGCGACGCGGGTGCCGGCGCTGTCGCTGAGCAGGTCGATGCGCTTGTAGCCGAGCGCGGTGCGAGCGGCTTCGATGTCGCCGGCCTGCTCCTCCATTGTGTAGCCGGCGAGGTCTACGCCACTTCGCTCAAGCCGCTTCGCGCACGAGGCGAAGGACTGGGAGTACGCGCTCAGCGACGCTTTGGTGAGGTAGTCAGAGTTCTCCAGCGCCGCCGTCACCTCGGGACAGTTGAGCACTGAAGAGCCATCGACGCCGCGGTAGCCGACCATGACGACATCGTGCTGGGCGGCTAGACGGTTCGCTTGGGCGAACGTCATGTTGGTGATGCCCGGGCCGCCGTTCAGATGGAAGATTGGCTCCAACGGGTGCGATGAGCGAGCCAGGATCCGGATTACTGGCAGCGCGATCAGGCGCGACCGGGGGTCTGCCCGATTCTCGGGCACGGCGAGCGTTCCGCAGTCGGCGCGCATCGCACCCTTCTCGGCCGCATAGGTGCACGGGTGCATGGTCAGCTGGCCGGCGAGCGCCCCCTGCGGGACCGAGACCGCGGCGTCGCCGGGTGCGAACCCGATGTACGTCAGACCGAGCAACAACACCCCGATGACCAGTAGGGCAACGATTCGTGCCCAGGTGAATGTCTTTGTCCTTTGGGCCGGCGGTACTGGTTGATCGACTGCCACGGTCTTGCCGTCGCGCTTAGTGAGACGTCTTGCCTCGATCATTGTTCTTCCTTCTTTCTGCGTACGAGTATTGGGAACTCAAACGAGTTATTGCGCCATCAACCGCGCGACTGAGCGAGGTGCCCGGTGGCCCGGGTTTGGAACCAGGCGACGGTGGTGGCAATGGCCTCCGGCAGTGGAGTGCCGGAGTCACCGAATGTTGCGGCGTACTTGGAAGTGTCGAGCAAGAAGGGCTGGTCGAACTGGTAGGTCATTTCGACCATGGACCGCAGGACTGGGTTGAACACGCCGAGAGCACGCAGGACCAACTTGGACACCGATCGGCTACACCGGTGATCTCGACGGTTCCGCGATTCCCTTCGGAGTGAGGGACGCCAGGGGGCACGATGACGGTCTCCCCCGCTGTGGCCGTTGTCTGCTCTCCGTTGACAGTGAAGGTGGCCTTACCCGAGACGATCGTGAACCGCTCCTCCTGGTTTGGGTGGATGTGCTCGGTGATCAGGCCGCCCGGCACACCGCGCCAGGTGAAGCGGACCAGCTCTCCATTACTCTCCTCGGCGACGGTGGTGTATTCGATCCACTCACCAGTGGCCGGGTTGAAGAATGGGCGGAAGCTGGTCATGACTTCACCGTCGGAAGATCCGCACCGAAGTCCGCCACCGGCACGGATGGCCGGCTGAGGGCGAGCGGGGTGGGAGCCTTCCGCAGCACCGGACGTCGGGAGAAGGGCGACCACCAGGCTGCCGGCCCGAGCAGCTTCATCACAGCAGGGACCAGCACGGCCCGCACAAGCGTGGCGTCGAGGATGACGGCGAACGCCACTCCCAACCCGATCTCCTTGACGAAGACCAGCCGGGACAGCACCAGGGCTCCCATCGCCAGCGCGAGACAGCATGCTGCTGCGGTCACGATGCCCCCGGTGTGCGCCATGCCGAGGGCGACGGCCTTGTCAGGTGAGGCGCCGGCATCGTGCTCCTCCTTGATCCTCCCAAGGAGGAAGACCCCGTAGTCCGTCGACAGACCGAACACGACGGCCAAGATGATGATGAGCGACGTCGACTGGAGTGCCCCGGGAGTGTGGAAGCCCAGAAGTTGGCTCAGATGCCCCCGCTGGAATCCCCATACCAGCACCCCGTAGGTAGCCAGGATGGTGAAGAAGTTCATCACCACGGCCATCAGCGGGAGCGCCACGGAGCGGGTCATGGCGAACAACATCACCAGTGCGATCAGGACGATGAGCACCAGGACCACTGGCAGATGGGACTTCAGGCTGTGCTGAAGGCTGAGAAACGAGGATGTCTGGCCTATGACCGTCACCTGTCCGGGGCCGGGAAAGGCCTGAATGGCCTCGACAGCCCGCTGGGCAGTTGGCGACAGGGGCGCAGCGGTCAGAACCACGTTTGATTCCCAGAGCGACCCTCCCAGGTGCTGGAAGGCTGGCACCGCCTTGACGCCCGGGACATGAGCCACCGTGCTGGAGTAGCTGGCGAGCGCTGCTGGCGTCACCTGGCTGGAGTCGACGAGGACACCCGCGGGCGCCTCGGAGAAGGACGGGAACTGGGTCTGGACCAGGTCGTAGGCCGCTCCGGCGGAACTGCTGGCTGGCAGAGCGCTGGCATCGGCACCGGTGAAGGCGACGTGGAGGAACGGTGAGGCGAGAACGACGAGCACCAGCACCGCCGCTGCTGCCCAGACGATCGGCCGCTGCATCACCCGTGTAGCGATCCGGTACCAACGGCGTCCCGTGGTTGCCTCGGATGCCGGCTCGTTCACGGCAGTCGGCGTCTGTACGGCAATCCGCTCCCCCAACACGGTCAGGATCGCCGGCAGGACGAGCAGGGCGAAAGCGCCGGCGGCAAGAACGACAATGGCCCCCGCAATACCCATCGAGTAGACGAAGCGCTCGGGGAAGACAGCCAGGGTGGCGAGCGCCGCGGCAATGGTGAGTGAGCTGAACAGGACGGTATGGCCCGCAGTCCGACGGACCGTGGCCAGGGCGGAGTCAATCAAGGCTCTCGAGGGAATTCCTCACGGAAGCGAGAGACAATGAGGAGGCTGAAGTCCACCGACAGGCCGATCCCCAGGGCAATCACCAGGTTGAGGGCGAAGATGGAGAGCGGGACCAACACCATGGCGAGGCCCATGACGCCGAGGGTGACGGCGATGGCGAACACCGCTCCGATTAACGGCACCGCAGCGGCCCGAAGTCCCCGGAACACGAAGAAGAGCAACAACAACAGGAACGGCAGGGCGTAGAGCTCTGCCCGTCCGAGGTCCTGCGACGAGACGGATGCGATCTGAACGCCGGCCACGGTGGGGCCGCCGAGCCAGGTGTTGGCCTTCAGCGATGGCTGGGCCGCGATGACTTCTGCAGGGCGGCGACAGCCTTCTGTTCGTTGACGACCCCGACCGTGGCCACGACCGTTGTGAGCGTCCCGTCGCTCGAGATCATGCTTCGGTTGCCGGTGTTGGAGTAATCAAGGACGCTCTTGACCTCTGGGCGGCCCCGGAGGATCGAGACCACCGATGCGACTCGGGCAGGGATGACCGAAGACGTGGTGATCGGCGCGGCAGTGCGAACGACGACGACGTACCCCTCTTCGGGATTCGAACCTGTAACCCGCTGGATCTGGTGCTGAGCCAGCACTGCCGACGAGCCCGGAGCGTCGTAGTCGCTGAGTGAGGACGTGAGGTGGGCTGAGGCGATCCCCCCGCCCACCAGGCCGAGGAGGGCGATGGCACCGGCCAGCCATAGGACGAGCTTGGCGTGTCGCCGCTGTCACCTGAGGGTGAGCGAGGAGTTGAGGAGCGATGACTCATGACAGGGGTCCTTTCCGAGGTGGCAACTGCGTGTGAAAAGCTCGGGCGAGTTCGCCCATGTCCAGATCAGGCATGCTCTTCGAGCACCTTGAGGAGTTCGAGCACGCCAGAGAAAGCCGTCCACTTGCCAGCGAGATCGGCGCCATCG